>NZ_JBIRQF010000002.1:0-1065691 GCF_044333065.1 Streptomyces sp. NPDC021115 | reverse complement strand
CGCCGACGCGGCGGGCGAGGGTGAGCAGTTCGAGGGTGGGCTTGCGGACGGCACCGTCCACGTGGTCGACATAGACGAGGACTTCAGCCATGGGACTTCTTCTCTCCTGCGAATCCGAGGTGTCTGGGGGCGGCGGCGGGACTCAGATGAACTTCTGACCCGCGAGGCTGCCTAATTAGACGAATTTGCGCTCCGCGAGGAAGGCGGCGAGCTGCTTGCCGCCCTCGCCCTCGTCCTTGACGATCGTGCCCGCGGTACGGGCCGGGCGCTCCTCGGCGCCGTCGACCTTCGTCCAGGCGCCCTCAAGACCCACTTCCTCGGCCTCGATGTCGAGGTCGGACAGGTCCCAGGAGGTCACCGGCTTCTTCTTGGCCGCCATGATGCCCTTGAAGGACGGGTAGCGGGCCTCACCCGACTGGTCGGTCACCGACACCACCGCCGGAAGCGACGCCTGAAGCTGCTCGGTCGCCGTGTCGCCGTCCCGGCGGCCCCTGACCGTGCCGTCCTCGACCGAGACCTCCGACAACAGCGTGACCTGCGGGACGCCCAGGCGCTCGGCGAGGATCGCCGGGAGCACGCCCATGGTGCCGTCGGTGGAGGCCATGCCGCAGACGACCAGGTCGTAACCGGTCTTCTCGATCGCCTTGGCCAGCACCAGCGAGGTGCCCAGCGCATCGGTGCCGTGCAGATCGTCGTCCTCGACGTGCACGGCCTTGTCGGCGCCCATCGACAGCGCCTTGCGCAGCGCGTCCTTGGCGTCCTCCGGACCCACGGTCAGCACCGTGATCTCCGCGTCGTCCGCCTCATCGGCGATCTGGAGGGCCTGCTCGACCGCGTACTCGTCCAGCTCCGAAAGCAGGCCGTCCACATCGTCACGGTCGAGCGTCAGGTCCTCGGCGAAGTGCCGGTCGCCGGTAGCGTCGGGCACGTACTTCACACAGACAACGATCCTCAAGCTCACGCCGGCTCTCCTACTGCATCGTCTCTTCCGGGCTGCCTTGTGCTGGCAGCATAGGCGCCCTCGGGGGCTCTTCCCGGTCGGTTCGCGGCCGGGGCGGCCCATGCACCGAACGAAATATTACTCGCCAGTACACCCAGGGTGTTCCCCGGACGCAACCCGCTTGAACTGTGACCTTGCCAACGGATGATCAGCGGGCGCTCAGTCGCGCAGCGCGTTGAAGCGTCCCTGGTGGTACAGGAGCGGCCGTCCGGCCCCCGCCGGGTCGCCCGCGACCACCTCGCCGATCACCACGCGATGGTCCCCGGCGGGTATGCGCGCCACCACCCGGCACACCAGCCACGCCAGCACCCCGTCCAGCACCGGCACTCCCTCCGGCCCGGTACGCCAGCTGGTGTCGGGGCCGAAACGGTCCGCGCCGCTGCGGGCGAAGGTCGCGGCCAGCTCCCGCTGGTGCTCCCCCAGGACGTGCACGCCGACGTACTCGGACTCGGCGATCACCGGCCAGCTGGAGGAGCCCTTGCCGACGCCGAACGACAGCAGCGGCGGCTCGGCGGCGACGGAGGCCAGGGAGGTCGCGGTGAAGCCGACGGGGTGCGGCCCCTGCGCGGTGATCACCGCGACGCCCGCGGCGTGCCTGCGGAAGACGGAGCGGAAGAGTTCGGGGGCGCTGAGCCGGGGCGTGCCGAGGTCGGGCGAAGCGGTCATGGGCATGTCCTTCTGCGGTGGGGTGCGGGCGGGGGGTGCCGTGCTGTCGTCGTCGCTCACCCGCCCGGACACCGCGCACTCGCGGTCCGCAAGAGATCCACGTGTACGCGTCCGTAGAGAAAGAGAAGGCCAGGCCGCATGACGTCACCCTGACGACGCGCGCGGCGCACCGTCAAGTGCGGACCGGCGGACGGGACTCCGCCGCGGGCTCAGCCGCCGTGACCTCACGCCGCGTCAGACCGCCTCGCCCAGAGCGGCGATGACGTCCGCGGTCCGCGGCTGCCCGGCCGCGCGGCGCACGATCCGGCCGTGGGCGTCGAGCACCAGCACAGTGGGCGTCCGCACGATGTCCAGCATCCGTACGAGTTCCAGATGCGCCTCGGCGTCGATCTCGACATGGGTGACGCCGTCGACCATGTGGGCCACCTCGGCCAGGACCCGCCGGGTGGCCCGGCAGGGCTGGCAGAAGGCGCTGGAGAACTGGACGAGGGTGGCCCGGGGCCCCAGATCCGCTCCGAGCTGGGCCGCCCCGAGCCGCTTCCCCTCGTCCTCCGCGCCCTGCCGCTGGTCGTGTCGCACGCTGTCCTCCGTATCCGATGCGGTCACATAGGGTGCAGCGACATGGGCCGTTAGGGGATTCCCCAGAGCCCGACGTGATGAGGATCTCGCGGATGGGCGGGGACCCGCGCTAGCACAGAGAGATGACATAGGGCACCATCTGCCAGAAGCCGGGAAACCTACGGCTGCGTAACTTCCGCCGGGAGAGCCCTCCCAGGGAAAACGATGAAGGGTCCCTCTATGGCAGAGCTCGTCTACCCGCCGGTGATCGGCGCGGCCCGCACCATGTTCAAGGCGCTGGACCTGCGTATCGACATGAAGGGCACCGAGAACGTCCCGGAGCGGGGTGGCGCGGTTCTGGTGAGCAACCACATCGGCTATCTCGACTTCGTGTTCGCCGGGTTCACCGCCCGTCCGGCGAAGCGGCTGGTGCGGTTCATGGCGAAGGAAGCGGTCTTCCGCCACAAGGTCTCCGGGCCGCTGATGCGGGCCATGAAGCACATTCCGGTGGACCGGGCCGCGGGCATGGACGCGTACAAGCACGCCCTGAAGGCGCTGCGCGCGGGCGAGATCATCGGCGTCTTCCCCGAAGCGACCATCTCGCGCTCGTTCGCCCTCAAGAACTTCAAGTCGGGCGCGGCCCGGCTGGCCCAGGAAGCGGGCGTACCGGTGCTGCCGATGGCGCTGTGGGGGACGCAGCGGCTGTGGACCAAGGGCCACAAGCGGGCGCTGGGGCGCAACCACTTCCCGATCACCATGCGGGTCGGCGAGCCGATGGAAGCCGACCCGACGGAGCCGTCCGACACGCTCACCGAGCGCGTGCGGGGGCGGGTGCAGGAGTTGCTGGAGGCGGCGCAGCGAGCGTACCCGGTGCGGCCGAAGGACGCGGACGACACCTGGTGGGTCCCGGCCCACCTGGGCGGCACGGCGCCCACCCCGGCGGAGGCCATCGCCCTGGACCGCGGGCGGTAATTCCCCGGGGACGCGGCGCGGCCGCCTCCCCGGGTGGGAGAGGCGGCCACGGCGGAGAGCGGCTAGCGCTTCATCTCCTCGCGGAGGGCCGCCACGAAGCCGTCGACGTCCTCTTCCCGGGTGTCGAAGGAGCACATCCACCGCACATCGCCCGCCGCCTCGTCCCAGAAGTAGAAGCGGTACCGCTTCTGGAGGCGTTCGCTCACATCGTGCGGCAGCCGCGCGAAGACCGCGTTGGCCTGGACGGAGTGCAGAATCGTCACGCCTTCGACCCCGCGCACCCCCTCGGCGAGCCGCCGCGCCATCGCGTTGGCATGGCGCGCGTTGCGCAGCCACAGGTCGCGCGCGAGCAGGGCCTCCAGCTGGACGGAGACGAACCGCATCTTGGATGCCAGCTGCATGGACAGCTTGCGCAGATGCTTCATGGCACGCACCGCGTCCGGGTCGAGGACGACCACGGCCTCGCCGAAGAGCATGCCGTTCTTGGTGCCGCCGAAGGACAGCACGTCCACGCCCGGCACATTGGTGAACGACCGCATCGGCACGTCCAGCGCCGCGGCCGCGTTGGCTATCCGCGCCCCGTCGAGGTGGACCTTCATGCCGCGCTCATGGGCGTGCTCGCAGATCGCACGGATCTCGTCGACCGTGTAGACGGTGCCCAGCTCGGTGTTCTGGGCGATCGAGACGACCTGCGGCATCGCCCGGTGCTCGTCGTCCCAGCCGTACGCCTCCCGGTCGATGAGGTCGGGGGTGAGCTTGCCGTCCTCGGTGGGCACGGTGAGCAGCTTCAGCCCGCCGACCCGCTCGGGCGCACCGCATTCGTCGACGTTGATGTGCGCGGTGTCCGCGCAGATGACGGCGCCCCAGCGGTCGGTGAGCGCCTGGAGCGCGACGACGTTGGCGCCGGTGCCGTTGAAGACCGGGAACGCCTGCGCGTAGGGGCCGAAGTGGCTGCGCATGACGTGCTGGAGATGCGCGGTGTAGTCGTCCTCGCCGTAGGCGACCTGATGGCCGCCGTTGGCGAGGGCGAGCGCGGCGAGGATCTCCGGGTGGCCGCCCGCGTAGTTGTCACTGGCGAAGCCGCGTACCTCGGGGTCGTGATGACGGCGTGCGTCGGTCCTCACGGCTTGGGAGTCAGCCACTGGCGGGTTCCGTTCACTTCCCGGGCGGGCCGCTCCCAGACTCCGGCGATGGCGTCGGCCAGCTCCGTGACGTCCGTGAAGCCCGCGAACTTCGCGTTGGGGCGCTCCGCGCGCATGGCGTCGTGCACCAGCGCCTTGATCACCAGGATGACAGCAGCGGCCGGGGGACCGCTCTCGCCCCCCAGCTTGCCGAACGAGTCGCCGAGCGCGAGCGTCCACGCCTCGGCGGCGGCCTTGGCGGCGGCGTACGCGGCGTTGCCCGCGGTCGGCTGGGACGCGCCAGCCGCGCTGATCAGCACATAGCGGCCGTTGCCGGTGCGCCGCAGGGCGTCGTGGAAGGCGAGCGAGGTGTGCTGGGCGGTGCGGATCAGCAGATCGTGCAGGGTGTCCCAGTCGGCGAGCGGCGCGTCGGCGAAGGTCTTGCTGCCGCGCCAGCCGCCGACGAGGTGGACCAGGCCGTCGACGCGGCCGAACTCCTTCTCGATCCGGTCGGCCCACGCGCGGGTGGCGTCCAGGTCGAGCAGGTCGATCGTCTCCCCGGTGACGGTGGCGCCGCCGTGGGCGTAGCGCGCGGCGTCGACGGCCTCGGCCAGCCGCGCGGGGTCGGAGTCGGAGGCGACGACGGTGGCACCGGCCTCGGCCAGACGGAGCAGCGCGGCGCGGCCCGCCGGGCCCGCAGCGCCGGCCACCGCCACCACGGCGCCGTCCAGAGGCGTCCTGCCGCCCGGCTCGTTGGGGGTCGGGCTCGACGTCGGTGTGGTCATGCTCGCTGTCTCCTCGTCGTCCGGTGCCGTGCGGCCGTCCGGTGGTGTGGCGCGGTCCGCCGCGGGGCTCACGCCGCCGCTCGTACGTCGTCGCCGCCACCGGCGGTGATGCCCTTGGTGGAGGCAACCACGTCCCGCAGCTTCTTGGCGAGAGCCTCGTAGAACATGCTCAGCGGAAATTCGTCGGGGAGCACGTCGTCGACGAGCTTGCGCGGCGGCTGCGTCAGGTCAAGCGCGTCGGGGCCCTTGGCCCAGACGGAGCCGGGGTGCGGGGCGAGATAGGTCGACACCAGCTCGTACGCCTTGAACCAGTGGACGAGCTTCGGCCGGTCGATGCCGTCCCGGTACAGCTTCTCGATCTCACCGCACAGCTGGTTGGTGACCTGCGAGGCGCGCGACCAGTCGATGTGCAGGGTGTTGTCCGTCCAGCGTACGACGTCGTGCTGGTGGAGATAGGCGAACAGCAACTGGCCGCCGAGCCCGTCGTAGTTGCGGACCCGCTCACCGGTGACGGGGAAGCGGAACATCCGGTCGAAGATCACGGCGTACTGGACGTCACGGGCCTGGGCCAGCCCCTCAGCGTCGAGCTTCACGGCCTCCTTGAAGGCGGTGAGGTCACAGCGCAGCTCCTCCAGGCCGTACATCCAGAACGGCTGGCGCTGCTTGATCATGAAGGGATCGAACGGCAGGTCGCCATGGCTGTGGGTGCGGTCGTGGACCATGTCCCACAGGGCGAACGCCTCCTGGCAGCGCCGCTGGTCGGCGAGCATGTCCCGGATGTCGTCGGGGAGTTCGATGCCCAGCGCGCGGACGGCGGCCTCGCTGACCCGGCGGAAGCGGGCGGCCTCGCGGTCGCAGAAGATGCCGCCCCAGGAGAAGCGCTCGGGGGCCTCGCGCACGGCGATGGTCTCCGGGAAGAGCACGGCCGAGTTGGTGTCGTAGCCGGAGGTGAAGTCCTCGAAGGCGAGCCCGAGGTAGAGCGGGTTGTCGAAGCGGGTGCGCTCCAGCTCGGCCAGCCAGTCGGGCCAGACCATGCGCAGGACGACCGCCTCCAGATTGCGGTTCGGGTTGCCGTTCTGCGTGTACATGGGGAAGACGACGAGGTGCTGGAGGCCGTCGGCGCGCCCCTGCGCGGGCTGGAAGGCGAGCAGCGAGTCGAGGAAGTCGGGGACGCCGAAGCCGTCGTCGGCCCAGCGGCGCAGATCGGCGACGAGCGCGCGGTGGTACGCGGCGTTGTGCGGGAGCAGCGGGGCCAGCTCCTCGATGGCCGCGATCACCCTTTCGAGCGTGTCGCGGGCGCGGTGGCGCGGTGGCGCCCCCTCGGCGTCGAAGTCGATGGAACCGTCCTTGGACTGCCAGGGGCGAATCGTTTCTACAGCACCTTTGAGGGCTGGCCAGGCCGGGTGTTCGATCACACGCTCCGCAGGCAGAATGCCACCGTCCGCTATCACGGACGAAAGAATTTCCGTCATGACGACTCCTTCACCGGAGAACCTTCCGTGTAGACACCGTATCTGTGGATGACCTCGCCGCTCAAGGCCAGGTAACGGAAATCGTCCTGCGTCACCTCCGCATCACCGCCGTTTTTCCTGCCCCATCCGCCCCGGACCATGCCACGGCCGTGCTTGAGCGGTCCTGCCGGAGTCGGCCGTTAGGCTGAGCGCCGGTCCGGCGAGCCCGTGCCTCCACACCAGCCGTAGAGCGGCCGAAGAAGCGGCCGAAGAGCGTCGAAAAGCCCGACAGAAGAGCGAGATCACGTTGACCTTTCTCACCATCGGACACCGCGGAGTGATGGGCGTCGAACCGGAGAACACCCTGCGCTCCTTCGTCCGGGCCGAGCACGAGGGCCTGGACGTCATCGAACTGGACCTGCACCTCAGCAAGGACGGCGCGCTCGTCGTCATGCACGACGCCGAGGTCGACCGCACGACCGACGGCAAGGGCCCCATCAGCGACTTCACCCTCGCCGAGCTGCGCGAACTGGACGCCGGGGACGGCGAGCGGATTCCGGTCTTCGAGGAGGTCGTGGACGCGGTGAAGGCGCCGCTCCAGGCCGAGATCAAGGACGTGGCCGCCGCACGGGCCCTGGCCGAGGTGCTGACCAACCGCGATCTGCTCGGCCGGGTCGATGTGATCTCCTTCCACGACGAGGCCCTCGCCGAGAT
Organism: Streptomyces sp. NPDC021115; assembly: GCF_044333065.1. NCBI lineage: Bacteria > Bacillati > Actinomycetota > Actinomycetes > Kitasatosporales > Streptomycetaceae > Streptomyces > Streptomyces sp. NPDC021115. The sequence goes on along the minus strand of NZ_JBIRQF010000002.1, from coordinate 1,058,424 downwards.
CCGCACCCTGCTGCCCAGCGCCCGCACCGCCCTGGTGGCCAGCCGCTACGGGCTCGACGCCATCGACCGGGCGCACGCCGTCGGCGCCGGGATGCTGGTGCTCAACATCCGCCGGCTGACCCTGGAGCTGGTGGAGCGCGCCCACGCCGCCGACCTCAAGGTCATCGGCTGGACGGTGAACACCCCGGACCATCTGAAGCTGGCCCGCGGCCTCCGCCTCGACGGCGGCACGACCGACTTCCCGGAGATCCGCCGGGCGGCGCGCTACACGGCGTGAGCGCTCACACGGCGTGAGCGCCGCGCTTCCGTGGTGAGGTCGTTCAGCCCAGCGGCTTGACCAGCAGCTCGAACTCGAGATCGGCGCGGCGCGGCACGCCGAAGCGCTCGTCGCCGTACGGGAACGGGGTCATCCGTCCCGTACGGGCGTAGCCGCGCCGCTCGTACCAGGCGATCAGCTCCTCGCGGGCGGTGATCACCGTCATGTGCATCTCGCGGACGGCCCACTCGGCCGCCGCGAACCGCTCGGCTTCGGCCAAGATCAGCTTCCCGAGGCCGCCGCCCTGGAGCCCGGGCCGCACGGCGAACATGCCGAAGTAGGCGTGGTCGCCGCGGCGCTCCAGCTGGCAGCAGGCGATCAGGTCGCCGTCCCGCTCGACGAGCGTCATCCGGCTGTCCGCGCCCCGTACGACGGCCCCCACGCCCTCGGGGTCGGTGCGCTGCCCGCCCAGGATGTCCGCCTCCGTCGTCCATCCGGCCCGGCTGGCGTCCCCGCGGTACGCCGACTCGATCAGCGCGACCAGCGCCTCGACGTCGGCCTCGGTCGCCCCGCGGTAGGTGAGCGCGCCGGTGGCGGTGTTCGCGGCGGGGTGGTTCATGGTGCGGTGTCCTCTCCCTGGCGGGTCCCGGCGGGCGGCCGGGTGACCCCGCGGATGACGGGAAGAAGACCCTAACCCCGTCCCGCCCGGGCCGGGGTGCGTAGGGTCGCGGTCATGGTGCACGTACTGAGCAGCCGCACACTGCTGCGGCCGACGGACCCCGAGCGCTCGCGGGCCTTCTACGGCGAGGCGCTGGGCCTGCCGATCTACCGCGAGTTCGGGACCGGCCCCGAGCGCGGCACGGTCTACTTCCTGGGCGGTGGCTTCCTGGAGGTCTCCGGCCGCTCCGACACCCCGCCCGCACCCGGGCTCCAGCTGTGGCTCCAGGTCGCGGACGCGGAGGCGGCCCACGAGGAGCTGGCGGCCCGGGACGTGGAGATCCTGCGGCCGCCGAAGAAGGAGCCGTGGGGGCTGGTCGAGATGTGGATCGCCGATCCGGACGGCGTGCGCATCGCGGTCGTGGAGGTCCCCGAGGACCACCCCCTGCGCTACCGCCCCTAGTCCACGTCTGCCTCCGCTAATCCACACCGAGCAGGCGCAGCCCGGCCGCGGTGACGGCCGCGGCCAGGACGACCACCAGGAACGGCGCCTTGCGCCAGGCCAGCGCTCCGGCGACCGCGACCCCGGCCGGGCGGGCGATCCCGGCGGGGCCGTGGCCCTCGGTGAGCGCCGTCGTCGCCGCGACGGCGGCCAGCAGGACGATGGCGGCCGTCTCCATCAGCTTCTCCACCCGGGGCGGGAGCGTGATCCGGCTGCGCAGCAGCGGTCCGGCGATCCGGAGGGCGTACGTACCGGCCGCGAGCGCGAGGATCGCGGCGGCGAGCGTCAGGGAGCCGGGCACGGGCGCTCCTCCTCGGAGTGATTCGGTTCGTGCGGTACGGCCGCCAGCGCCACCCCGGCCAGGGCGAGCAGGACGGGCACTCCGGCGGGCAGGAAGGGGGTGGTCGCCAGGGCGATGACGACGCCCGCCGGGACCGCCCGGCGCTTGTCCCGGTCGCGCAGCGCGGGCAGGACCAGGGCCAGCAGGATGGCGGGGAACATCGCGTCCAGACCGAACACATCGGTGTCGTCGATGACGCTGCCGATCAGGCCGCCGCTCACCGCGCCCAGCGGCCAGCAGAGAAGGACGCCGAGACCGCAGGCCCAGTAGGCGGCGCGCTGCCGCGCGATGCCGTCCTGGGCGAGCGCGAAGACAACGCTCTCGTCGTTCATCAGATGGCTGCCGAGGAGGCGCCGACCGCCGCGTCCCAGGACATCGGGCAGGGCCAGCCCGAACGGCAGGTGGCGGGCGTTGACCACCAGCCCGGCCAGCACCGCAGCGATGGGGCTGCCGCCCGCGGCGATGAGCCCGATGAACAGGAACTCCGAGGCACCGGCGAGCACCAGCACGCTCAACGCGGCCGGAACCCACAGCGGGAGACCGGACGCGACGGCGATCGCCCCGTACGACAGGCTGGTGACGCCCACGGCCAGGCAGACGAGCGCGATGTCCCGCAGCAGCACACGATCGAGCGTTCTCCATATCGAATGCATGACGCATAGAATGAACAACGCGGGGTGCGTTCGTCAAACCGAACATTTATCTTCTGGAGCGAACGGATGGCACAGGATTCACCGGCAGCGGCTTCGGAGGCTCTTACGGGCGCCTCGGCAGCCTCGGGAAAGGTCCCGATGGACTCGATCGCGGCCGTACTGCGGCGCGAGCGCGGCCGCGCCGGGTTGTCGCTCACCGAGGTGGCGCGGCGCGCCGGAATCGCCAAGTCCACGCTCTCCCAGCTGGAGTCCGGCAGCGGGAACCCGAGCCTGGAGACCCTGTGGGCGCTGTGCGTCACCCTGGACGTGCCGCCCTCGCGGCTCCTCGACCCGCCGCGCCCCCGCGTCCACGTCATCAGGGCCGACGAGGGGGTGACGCTCGCCTCCTCCCAGGCCGACTACCAGGCCGCCATGCTGTCCGCGGGCCCGCCCGGCGCGCGCCGGGACATCTACCGCCTCAGCGCCGAGCCCGGTGCGGTGCGCGCCTCCGATCCGCATATGCCCGGGGTGGTGGAGCACGTCGTCCTGGCCGCGGGCCGGGCCCGGGTCGGCCTCACCGACGACCCGGTCGAGCTGCGCCCCGGTGACTACGTCGCCTATCCGGGCGACCTGCCCCACATCTTCGAGGCGCTCGAACCGTCGACACGGGCCGTGCTCCTCTCCGAACACACCTGATCCACACCTCCCGGCCCTTCCTCACCACCCGCCGGGCATCCGCGCGCTCCCCCGCTGCGCCCGTGCGCTCCCGTAACCCGGTCCGCGCGCGGGCAACCTCCCGGCATACGTCCGCGATGTTCCGGACCAGGGGGGTGTGCCGTGCACGGACCTGCGCAGGTCGGCTGGCTGCTGGTCGCGCTGTGCGCCGCCACCGGCACGTACTGCCTGCTCCAGATGCGCGGCGAGCCGACAGGGCCGGGCCGCCGGATCGCGCGCGCCGAGGCGCTCATGGGGTGGGGCATGGCGGCGATGGCCGTGCCGTCCGCCGTCCTCGATCCCCGGCCGTGGGGGCCGCCCGCCTTCGCGGCGGTGTTCGGCGTGGCGGCCGTACGGGCGGTGGGGCATCACCATCTGCACCACGCCATAGGCGCGTTGGCGATGGTGTACATGGCGTGCGCGATGATGACGGGTTCCCCGGGCGGCCACGCCCGTCACGCCTCCATGGCGGCGGGTGGTGACATGCCGTCGGACCGTCTGGCGGTCGGCATACCGGTGCTCACCGGCGCGCTCCTCGCCTACTTCGCGGTCTACGCGGTCCGGTCCGGTCTGCGGCTGCTGCCGATGACGGACGGTGCGGTGGCGGCGGTCGGCACGCCGTCCACCGGCTGGTCGCGGCGGCCCGAACTGCGGCACGCCTGCCGCCTCACGATGGCGATAGGGATGTTCGCGATGCTGCTGACGCTCTGAGCCCGCCCGCCGACGCGTACGCCGGGTGACGGCGACGGGCAAACCGTGGCGTGCGTCACTTCGTCCGCGCGGACATACCCGGGCCGACCGCCCCGACCATAGGCTGACGGCCATGATGGTCCCGCTCGCGCTGATGGGCCTCGGCGCGCTGGTGGCGGCAATGGCGCCGCGCCTGATGTCCCGTTCCACATGGGTCGACCGCGAACCCGTACTCGCACTCTGGGTATGGCAATGCGTCGTCGTCGGAGTGCTGCTGTGCTGCGCGCTCACCATGGCGCTCACCGCCGCCGCGGCCTCTGAGGCCGTCCGCGGCAACGTCTTCGCCCCCGCGCCCAACGGCGTCGTGGAGGCGTACGCGCTCTCCGGCTACGGCCCCTGGGCGGCGCCCGTCGCCCTCGCCCTGGCCTTCGGCGCCGTGTGGTCCGCGGTGATGCTCACCCGCGAGATCGGCCGCGCCCGCGCCTGGCGCCGGCAGCACCGCGCCGAACTCCTCGTCCGCTCCCCCGTCTTGCCCGGCGAGGAGCCCGCCGGGGAGCGGCTGGTGGTCTTGGAGGGCGACAGGCCCGACGCCTGGTGGCTGCCGGGCGCCATGCCCCAGCTGGTCATCACGACCGCCGCCCTGCGCCGCCTCAAGGGGCGTCGGCTGGACGCGGTGATCGCCCATGAGCAGGGCCACGCACGGGCCCGTCACCACTGGCTGCTGCACTGCGCGGGCGCGCTCGCCGGAGGCTTTCCGCAGGTGCCGGTGTTCGCGGCGTTCCGGGACGAGGTGCACCGGCTGATCGAGCTGGCCGCCGACGACTCCGCGTCACGGCGGTTCGGCCGGACGACGACGGCGCTGGCGCTCGTCGAACTCAACGAGGACCGCGGGGTGTTCGGCCCCTGCCCCAGCGGGCTCGGGGAGGTCCCGCAGCGGGTGGACCGGCTCCTGGCGCCCGCGGCCCGCTTCTCCCCCGTACGCCGGCTGCAACTCACCGCCGCGGCCGCGCTGGTCCCCGTCGTCCCCCTGGTCGTGACCCTGGTCCCGGCCCTGCGCGTGCTGGGCTGAGCCGCGCCGCCCCCGAGGTTCCCACGTGCGGCCGATCCGCGTGGTGGCACCGCACGCCCGACGTCGGCGATCATCGACACCATGCAGCCGCAGAACCACCACGCCCACGCGCTGCGCATCGCAACGGTGCTCAGCGTCCTCTCCGCCGTGCTGCTCGCTCTCGTCGCCGCCCGCTGGGGGCCGCTGACGGGCGCGGACCGGGACATCGTCGTCCCGCTGCACCGCGTCGCACTCGACCATCCCGGCTGGACCGAGACCAACAGAGTCCTGACCGACTGGGTCTGGGACCCGTGGACGATGCGCGCCCTGACCGCCGCGATAGTCCTCTGGCTGCTGCTGCGCCGGGAGCGGACGCTCGCCCTGTGGATCGTCGTCACGGCCGCCACCGGTACCGCCCTCCAGCAGGGCGTGAAGGCACTCCTCGACCGCCCCCGCCCGCACTGGGCCAACCCGGTGGACACGGCGCACTACGCCGCCTTCCCCTCCGGGCACGCCCTCACCGCGACCGTCACCTTCGGACTGCTGCTCTGGCTGCTGAAGCTGCACGGCGCCCCCGCCGCCTGGCAGCGCCTGGCCACCGCCGTGGCCGCCGTCTCCGTGCTCGGTGTCGGACTCACCCGGCTGTACCTGGGCGTCCACTGGCCCAGCGACGTCCTCGGCGGCTGGCTGCTGGGCGCGACGCTGGTCGCCTGGGCGGCCGTCTTCTACCCGCACCCCGTTATCCACAGGCACGAGCGGAAATCCTCCTCCGATGGGAAAGTTCGTCCATGAGCAATCTCGATCTGCGGCCAACGGCGACCGTCTGCGGCGGCCGCGCCGACGTCACCGCGCAGCCGGTGCGCGAGCTGCTGACCTCCAAGCAGGTCCCGCTGGGCGAGTCCACCGTGGTGCGCCGCCTGCTGCCGAACCTGGGCCGGCGCATGATCGGCGCCTGGTGTTTCGTCGATCACTACGGCCCGGACGACATCGCCGACGAGCCGGGCATGCAGATCCCCCCGCACCCCCACATGGGCCTCCAGACGGTGAGCTGGCTCCACGACGGCGAGGTGCTGCACCGGGACAGCCTCGGCAGCCTCCAGACCCTGCGCCCCGGCGAGTTGGGGCTGATGACCTCCGGCCGGGCCATCGCCCACTCCGAGGAGTCCCCCCGCGCCCACGCCCGCCTCCTGCACGGCGCCCAGCTCTGGGTGGCCCTCCCTGACAGCCACCGCCACACGGCCCCCGCCTGGGAGCACCACCCCGACCTGCCGCAGATCAGCGGCGGCGGAGGTCTCCGCGCCACCGTCATCCTCGGCGACCTCGACGGCGCCACCTCACCCGGCACCACCTTCACGCCCCTGATGGGCGCCGACATCACCCTGGCCGCGGGCACGGCCACCCACCTGCCGGTGCACCCCGACTACGAATACGCGGCCCTCACGATGTCCGGCGAAGCCGAGATCGACGGCGTCCGCCTGTCCCCCGGTTCCCTCCTCTACCTCGGCTGCGGCCGAAGCGAGCTCCCCCTGCGGGCCGATGTGGACAGCGCGTTCATGCTGCTGGGCGGCGAGCCGTTCGAGGAGAAGCTCGTGATGTGGTGGAACTTCATCGGGCGGTCCCACGACGACATCGCCCAGGCCCGCGAGGACTGGCACGCGGGCTCCCGCTTCGGCGAGGTCCACGGCTACGACGGTCCCCCGCTGCCCGCTCCCGAACTCCCTCCGGTGCCCCTGAAACCGCGCGGACGCATGCGCTGACCTGGGCTTTCATCCAGGGTGAGCCGCCACCGAACGCTTGATCATTTCCGGTCGAATCCCAGCGGCCGCATGACGCGGACACGTCTCCTGCGGCTGCTTCACCGAGGCAGCGACGAGTCCCAGGTTTGACCGTCTGTGACAGCCTCTGGCGGACCTTATGCTGACCCAACGCTGACTTTCCTGACCCTTCATCAGGTCGGAACGTCCGCTCGATCCACCCGACGGGTGCACGGCGCAAGCCGGGATCGGAGCCAGGTCGCGCTGCGCGATGTTTGAGCGACGCTCCTCGCTGGCCACTGCGGCTTCACGATGAGATCGGGCGGCAACGCGGCACGCGCCGCTCTTGTTGCTCCTCTACAAGCCGACAGGAGTGTCGGGAGGCCAATGTCCGGCGCATGAGGCGGCTGTGATCAGGTGTGGACTCGCTGCCCCGTGGTCTGATCAATGCGGCAGATGCAGCCTGGTGCTGACCTAGATCACGTTGGCCGCACGGCTGCTTTCAGGATTCGCAGCTCGGGGCAGTCAGGTGCTCTTCAGCCTCGCCCAGAGGCCGGTCGTCTCCTCGATCATGGAGAGGACCCCTCCGGCGTTCCTGAGCGACATGGTCGGCAGGCGCTCCAAGACGTCGGCCAGCTCGGCGGCGGTGTGATTCTTGAGCATGTGCCTCCCTCTACTTCCGTGCCGGACTGAAATCTCCCGTGCGGTCCGACAGCAAATTACGCCAGCGCAGGCCCTTGATAGGGGGCTCCCGAGCATATTCGAAGGCCGGGTTCAGCGCGGTGTACGTCAAGCCGCTAAGAGCGGTGCCGGACCAGCTGTGCCTGGGGGGCATCCTGTATGTGCTGCACATCGCCTGGCAGCTGCCGCCCCTGGAGCTGGGGTGCGGCTCGGGCCAGACCTGCTGGCGGCGGCTGGAGCGGTGGCCGCCGCGACCGTGCGAGCCATCATCGGGCCCCGGCCACGGAAACGCCGTGACCGGGGGCCCAGGATCAGCTACCGCCGAAGGTGCCGACCGCCGCTAGTTCCGGTACCGGAACACGATCCGGCCGCGCGTCAGGTCGTACGGCGGGAGCTCACCAGCACCCGGTCTTCCAGCACGATCTTGAAGTAGTTCTTGCAGATCTTCCCGCTGATGTGCGCGAGCACCCGGTGACCGTTCTCGAGCTCCACCATGAACATGGCGCTGCGCAGGCACTCGACGACCTTGCCCTCGACCTCGATGACATTCTTGTTCTTCGTCATCGCACCAGCTCCAGGTTGCTGCTCATCGGCCGGGCGGCAATGCCCTCGAACAGCGCCGAGGCTGCTCGGTTGGACTCGTGGACTTCGGTCCAGCCCGCGGCGAACCCGGAGCGGTGCAACGGCCCCAGCGCGTGGCCCAGCAGCGCGCGATCTACATCCGCCGAAATCTGCACGAGTCGCCGGCGTCTGTTCAGGCCAAGGAAGCCGACGCGCTGGTCAAGAACCCCGTTTTCGACGTCATCCGCGGACACTGGCGGACCATCCTCGCCCTGATGTTCGCGAACGGCGCCATGGGGGCCTCCTTCTACGCCTATGGGACCTTCGCCGTCAGCTACGCCACGGCGGAGATCGGACTCTCCCGCACCCTTGCGCTCCTGTCTGTGGTGATCGCAGGGTGCGCTGATCGACACCGGCTCCTCTGCGCTCTACATCCTCGCGGTCGCGCTCGGCGTCGGCCACGGCTCCGCCTGGTCGGTGGCGGCGGCCTTCTTCACCGAGTTCTTCCCGCCCCAGCTCCGCTACAGCGGATCCGCGATCAGCTACCAGGTCTCCGCTGCGGTCGGGGCGATCGCCCTCAGGGGGGCCGCGAGGAAGTCGAACGAACTCGCACAGCGCCAGCAGGTCCCGTCCGAGGCACCAGCCCCGGCGAGCACATGAGCGGCCCATCCGTCCCGGTGGCCAGTGCGTGACACCGTACGAAGGAGATCCTGTCGGCGATGTTGGATCCGCGATTCTTCAAAAGCTCCGATTCCGGCCGGCCGACCGAGTTCGGTGTGATTTACCCTTCGGACGAACGGTGGCTGGCCACACGAACACGCGAGGAGGTCTGCGACCCGGAACTCGAGATCGTCGACCCCCACCACCATCTCTGGGAGCAGCCGTTCCCCTATCAGCTCACCGACCTGGTGTCCGATCTGTCAGGCGGACACCGGGTCGGGGCAACGGTCTTCGTCGAGTGCGGGGCCGGCTACCGGACTGGCGGCCCGGAGGTCATGCGCCCCGTCGGCGAGACCGAAGCCGTGGCCCAGCAAGCCGCCGTACTGGACGCTGCGGGGAGTCGGACGCGGATCGCCGCAGGAATCGTCGGATTCGCCGACCTCACCATGGGTCCCGGAGTCCAGAGCCTGCTGGAGCAGCACGTCGCGGTTGCCCATGGACGGTTTCGTGGGGTGCGGTTCAGCACAGGGTGGGATGCCAGCGATCGCATCGAGAACGCGCAGGCAGCCAAGCGCCCCGGCATGCTCGCCGAGCCCGGGTTTCGCGAGGGCGTACGCGCACTCGCGCGGCTCGGCCTGTCCTTCGATGCCTGGGTGTTCCACACGCAATTGACCGAAGTGGCCGACCTGGCCGACGCCTCCCCTGGGCTGGAGATCGTGCTCAATCACTGCGGAGGCTCATTGGGCTACGGACCGTACGCCACCGACCGTCGGGGGCACTTCGCGCGTTGGGAGTCCTCACTGTTCGAGCTCGCCCGGCGACCCAACGTCTCGTGCAAGCTCGGCGGCCTGCTCGCCCGCGGCGCTGCCTTCGACTATCTCACTGCAACGGTCCCGCCTACGTCGGAGCAGCTCGCCCTGATAGGGAAACCATGGCTGGAGACGTGCATCGAGGCCTTCGGACCATCGCGCTGCATGTTCGAGAGCAACTATCCGGTCGAGAAGATGGGAGTGGACTACACCACCCTGTGGAACGCGTTCAAGAAGGCCACAGCCGAGGCGTCGCCCCACGAGCGGGCTCTTCTGTTCTCAGGCACCGCCCGGCGGGTTTACCGGCTGCCGAACTGACGAGCGCCCGTCTCGACAGGCCAGCGCACTCGGACACGCCTGCGGGGGCGTCAGGAGGAGACTGCCGACCCTCGCTCACGCTGTCAGCGCCCGACCAGGCGCGCGTGAAGCCGGACCCGGATGTGGCCACAATCCCGTAGGCCCCGGCCACCACTGCGCGAGGCCTCTGCCACTGTGGCGCGCGCTGGACGATCTCGACGTGGATACTGCTGCTGCGCACTCTGACAGCAGCCACCCCGGCAGCGATGATCACGTGAGGACATCGGTTACTCCGGTGATCGCCAAGCTCGCCGACCCGGGCGATGCACGAGCAACTCGCCCCCCGCCGCCGCCACTTCCGTGGGCTGAAGGCGGGCGGCCACCCTGATCTCGGTGCCGGGGCCGGCGCCGGGTCCGCCACCGAGGAGTTTGATCCCAGCCAGGTCCCCGCTCACCGGAGCGACCCGTCAGGTAGGGCACGCCAAAGTCCTGCATACGCCGACACACCTCGGCTGAGCCGCCAACCCACGAACCGTCTGTGACCTGGGCACATGCCGACGTCGCAGGCGGTCGATCATGCGTATCCGGTTCGTCGGGGCCGCGTCCGAGAACGAGCGGTGGGGCGCGCGACCGGCACCTTTTTGAGCGGAGCGCTCCGCTCCGATAAGTTGGACGCAGAACACCTCGCCCCGCCGACTCGGAGGACACATGAAGGCGACGAACAAGCCGACTGCCCTGGTCACCGGAGGCAGCCGGGGAATCGGCGCGGCCACATCGCGGGAACTGGCTGCCCGTGGGTACCGCGTGGCCGTCAACTACTTTTCGAACCGCGAGGCGGCCGACCAGGTGGTCAAGCGGATCGAGGCCGACGGCGGCGAAGCCTTCGCCGTCCAGGCCGATGTCTACGACCCCAACCAGGCGGCCGAACTACTGGAGCGCTCCGCAGACGGCGGACGCCTGGACGTCCTCGTCTGCAACGCCGGTGCCCGGTTCACCCCGACCCCGCTCCATGCCCTCACCTGGGACGACTTCAACACCAAGGTGACGAACGAGCTCGCGTCCGTCTACACGCTCACCCAGCGGGCGTTGGCGATCATGGCAACCCAGGGTCGGGGGCGGATTATGTATGTCTCCAGTGCCGTGGCCGACGGCCCGCCCACTACGGGCATGGCCGCGCACGGCACCGCCAAGGCCGCGCTGAACACCTTCGCCCGCTTCGTGGCCTTCGAGGCCGGTCCGCTGGGTGTCAACGTCAACGTCGTGGCGCCCGGCTTCGTGCACACCGAGGCCAGCGCCACACAGCCGCTGGAGTTCCAGCAGCGCTTGGTGGAACGCACCCCGCTCGGACGTGTTGCGGATCCGGAGGACGTGGCCCGCGCGATCGCGATGCTCGTCGGCGACGAGGCCGCCTTCATCACCGGCGCTGTCGTCTCCGTGGACGGTGGGCAAACTCTGGCGCGCGGCTGAGGGAGAATTCCGCCATGGGCGACAAGAACGCAGGCAAGCCTCGCGGTCGGCAGCGGGAGGCGGACCGCAACGATGCCCGCCTCATACAGGCGGCTCGCGAGGTCTTCGCCGAGCTTGGCTGGGACGCCCCCGTCTCCGAGATCGCCCGCCGCGCCGGCATCGGCATGGGCAGTCTCTACCGCCGCTACCCCAGCAAGGAGTTGCTGGCTCAACGCATGCGGATCGCGGGGATGGAACAGCTCGTGACCCAGGCGCGTACAGCTCTCGCCGAGGAGCCTGATCCCTGGGCGGCTTTCGCCCGCTTCCTGCGGGACGCGCTGTCAGCCCAGGGGCCCAGCGGTCCGCTTCTCCCTCTCGTCGGCGGTCGGCTACCGGCCACAGAGACGATCGTGGCCGCCAGGAACAGGCTGCGTTCCGCGCTCGACGAGCTGGTGGAAGGCGCGCACCGGGCCGGAGTGCTGCGCACTGATTTCACGTCCGCCGATATCCCCTTGCTGCTGGAACACCTCAGTACACGCATCCCCGTCGCCAATGAGCGTGCCACCACGCTGCATCTGCGGTACCTGGACCTGCTCCTCGCCGGGCTCCGCACCTCGGCTCTCGCCGAACCCACCCCCTTGCCGACACCTGCACCGCATTGGGCGGAACTCGCTGAGCTGTGGAACGCGCCCACGGAATGAATGGGTGACGACCAAAAGATATCCACAGAAGAGAATTAGTGTAGCGTCCACTTAATTCTCACTGTCTGCGCCCCTCGCTCTTGCGGGGGGGGGGACCGGCTTACCCGGATTGCAGCATGCAGGGGAAATTTCCTTCCCCCTCACAACGCGTTCTTCCGATGCAATGCTTGGTTTCGCACTGAGCAAGGCACGTGTAGGGATCTGCCGTCATGCCCCATTCCACCCGCCCAAGGGCGCCATTGTTTTCCGTTGGGGCGGTGGAGGCCACACCCTGCGCCGGACGGAAACCCCCTTGCCGCCCGAGCACCGGGCCCTTCTTGTCGTAGCCGATCCCCCCAAAGGAGCGATCCATGACCGAATCCCCGAACGTCGCCCTGATCCGGCGCCTGTACGAGTCCGGAATGGCCCCGGAGGTCACCGAGGATGTCATGGCCGAGGACCTCGTCTGGGACATAACCCCGGGCTTCCCGTACGGCGGCGTGTACCACGGCTGGGGCAGCGCGTCGAACGACTTCTTCGGCAGGCTGGCGCCGAGCTTCGAGTCCTTCGGAGCGGTCCCCGAGAACTTCTTCGGGGACGACGCCGACCACGTCTTCGTATACGGGCACTACCGCGGCCGCACCAACGGCGGCAACGAAGTCGACGCCCGGTTCATCCACCTGTGGACCATCCGCGACGGCAAAGCAGCCCGGCTACAGCAGGCCGCCGACAGCCACGTCCTCCAGGAAGCCCTGAAGGACTGAAACCAACACCGGGAGACTCCTCATGGCGAAGATCCTCTTCGTAATCACGGCGTCCGACCACTGGACGCTCGCCGACGGCACCCCTCAGCCTGCCGGCTTCTGGGCCGAGGAAGCCCTCGGCCCGTACCAGGTCTTCAAGGGGGCCGGGTACGAGATCGCGGCGGCGACCCCCGGCGGCGTACCGCCCACGGCGGACGCGCTCAGCCTCAGCCCGGAGTTCAACGGCGGCGAGGAAGGCGCGCGGCACATGCGGACCGCGCTGCGCGAGGCGACCGAGCTGGCGCACCCGCTGCGCATCGAAGACGTGGACATCGACGACTACGAGGCCGTCTTCTATCCGGGCGGCTGGGGCCCGATGGAGGACCTGCCCGACGACGCCGAGTCCGGCAAGCTGCTGACCGAGTGGCTCGCCTCGGGCAAGCCCGTGTCCCTCGTGTGCCACGGCCCCGCGGCGCTGCTCGCCACCATCGGTCCCGACGGGACGTCCCCGTTCGCGGGCTACCGTCTGACCGGCCTCTCCAACGCCGAGGAGAAGCAGAACGGTCTCGCGGACCGCGCGAAGTGGCTGCTGCAGGACCGCCTCGTCAACGACCTCAAGGTCGACTATCGCGAGGCCGACCCGTTCACCCCGCACGTCGAGGTGGACCGCACTCTGTTCACCGGCCAGAACCCGGGCTCGGCGGTTCCGCTGGCTCAGGAGGTACTCAAGACGCTGAGTTGATCTCACAGCCGCATGTACTCTCCGTGGCCCAGTACGCGCCCTGGGCCGCCAAGCCCTGTATGGCTCGCCGCCATACAGGGCTGAACCATATGATTTCCATGTGTGGACCAGGCCAACGTAGGAAGGATCTCTCCCCCTCACAACACCGGGCTTCTGTGCGAGGCTGGGGATCATGAACCGCAACCCGCATCTGAACGAGCTGGGTGAGTTCCTCAAGGCACGCCGTGCCGAGCTCAATCCCGCCGACGTCGGACTCCGCGGCGGGCAACGGCGGCGTGTGCGCGGTCTGCGCCGCGAGGAAGTGGCCCTTCTCGCCGCGATCAGCACCGAGTACTACGCGCGGATCGAGCAGGGCCGTCTCCCGGCGTCAGCTCCGCTGCTGGACGAGATCTCGCAGGTGCTCCGCCTGAACGAGGACCAGCGCACCTACCTCTTCGACCTCTCGGCGAAGGAGACGGCGCGTCCGTCCACATCCGGCGATCGCCAGCGGGTGGATACTCAACTGCAGCGCATGCTGGACGACCTCACCGCCACTCCCGCTTTCGTCATCGGCCGGCGGACCGACATCCTGGCCTGGAACCAGCTCGCCGCCGCCCTGTGGACCGATTTCGGGCGCTACCCCGAGCAGGAGCGCGTGTTCATCAGGCTGCTGTTCACAGAACCCTGGATGCGCGAACTGTACGCGGACTGGGAGGAGGTCACCCGCCTGGCGATCGCGCAGTTGCGCATGGAGAGCGCGCGGTACCCCGGCGACCCGCGCCTTGCCGCTCTGGTCGACGAGTTGTCCACCCGCGACGCACAGTTCCGTCAGTGGTGGACCGAACATGACGTCGCGATGCGGGGCAAGGGGACGAAGAATCTTCGGCACCCGGTGGTGGGGGAGCTGACGCTCGACTGGGACACGCTCATGTGCGCCACAGACCCCGAGCAGAGCATCATCGTGTGGACGGCCGAGCCCCGTTCCCCTACCTACGACGCGCTGCGACTCCTGGCGTCCTGGGCCGCGGACCAGAAACGGTCGGCCTCCGGCACCGTCGGGTAAGTCTCCATGGGGGGAGAAAACCATCCCCCGGTCAGAACTATCCCGGGCGAAAAGTCTCCCCTGCAAGGGCTGGGAAAAGTGAGCGAGTATCGCTGAACGGGAGAGATTTCCCCACCTGCCTCCCGCACCGGACACCTGCCCCAACGGAGAGAGACCGTGGCCACACCGGATAGGCCAACACCACCCCCGCCTGCAACCGCATCCGAACACCTGAACCCATTCACCGCACGCCGCACCTTCATGACTCGCGGGCTGACCTTCCTGTTCGCGGTGGCGGGGGGCGCAGCCGTCGGAAACCTGTACTGGGCCCAGCCGCTACTCGACTTCATCGCCACGGACCTGCACGCTTCCCCCACCGCGGCCGGGTGGCTCGTCACAGCCACGCAGATCGGATACGCCGCGGGCGTCCTGCTCATTGTGCCGCTCGGTGACGTACGTGACCGGCGAAGGCTCATCCCCTCGATGTTGCTGTGCTCCGCGGTCGCGCTGCTGTTGTGCGCGCTGGCACCCTCGTTCGGGATCCTGCTGATCGCCATCACCCTGTTGGGCGTCACAACCGTATCCGGGCAGCTGCTCGCTCCGCTGGCCGGTGACCTGGCTGACGACGACAACCGCGGCAGCGTGGTCGGAACGGTGGTATCCGGCATCCTCACAGGCATCCTGGTATCCCGCACGGTCAGCGGGCTGATAGCCGGTGCTGCCGGCTGGCGCACCATCTACGTCGTGGCAGCAGCAGCCGCGGTCGTCTTCGCCGCGCTGTTGCACCGGGCGATCCCTTCGCTTCCGCCAAAGACCGGCATGCCCTACCCGACGCTCATCGCCTCGGTCATAAGCGTCGTGAGACGTGAGCGCGCCGTGCGCTGGACCCTGGCTCTGGGAACCTTGGCGTTCGCGGCTTTCACGATGTTCTGGACGTCACTGACCTTCCTTCTCAGCGGCCCGCCTTTCAGTTACTCCGTGACGGAAATTGGGCTCTTTGGGCTCGCCGGTGTGGCGGGAGCCCTTGCCGCCCAGCGCGCCGGTCGGCTGCACGACCGCGGCCTGTCGCTGCCCGCGACAGGAATCGCCTGGGCCCTGGCCCTTGCGGCCTTCGTCCTGGCAGGGTTCGCCGGGCACTCCGTCACGCTCGTCGTGGTCGTCATCGTCCTGCTGGACATAGCCGTCCAGGGCGTCAACCTGCTCAACCAGTCGCGGATGTTCGCCGTGTCCCACGAGGCACGCAGCAGGCTCAACACGGCCTTTGTCACAAGCAACTTCCTCGGCGGCGCGATTGGCTCGGCCGCCGCCTCGGCGCTGTGGACGACGGGCGGTTGGACGGCCGTGACCATCGCGGGCATGGCCGTCAGCTGCTTCGCGCTCGTCGTTTGGACGCTCGGGCGCCGGGGCCCGCTCGTCGTTCCGCCACGCTCTGAGTCATCGCCTCTGGAACAGCCTCAGTCGCTCCGCTAAGGGGGAAGGATCCCTCCCCCCTATAAGCGCATCCCAGCCAAGAAACCTCCCCTTTTCCCCACGCGTACGAGGCGGAATCGTCGAGTACCTCAACGACCGCATGCCGAGCAATGAGGTAATTCGAATGAAGGCAGTAGGTTTCACGGAATTCGGCGGGCCGGATGTGCTTCAGGTCCTGGACCTGCCCACGCCCGAGGCCGGCCCGGGCGAGTTGCGCATCCGGGTACACGCTGCGACCGTCAACACGGTCGATGCGCTCCAGCGCGGCGGCCGCGGCCCGTCCGGATCCGCGGACGCCAAGCCGCCGTTCGTACCCGGTACGGACGCCTCAGGCATCGTGGACCAGATCGGACCGGGCGCTGAGACGGATCTCCGGGTCGGTGACCGGGTGATGGCGATCGTCGTACCCACCGGCTCGCACGGCGCGTACGCGGAGCAGATCGTGGTGCCGGTGGAGTCGGTGGTCCGCGCTCCTCAGGGCGCGACCGACGCACAGGCGGCAGCGCTCCCGATGAACGGCCTGACAGCGCGGCTGGCGCTGGACACGCTCGGCCTGGAGCCCGGGCAGACCGTCGCGATCACCGGCGCGGCGGGCGCGGTCGGAGGGTATGCCGTTCAGCTGGCCAAGGCGGACGGGCTCCGCGTGGTGGCCGATGCCTCGGACCCGGACGAAGTACTGGTCAAGGAACTGGGGGCAGACGTCGTACTCCGTCGCGGTGCCGAGTACCCGGACCGGGTGCGCGCGGCACTACCCGACGGGGTGGACGGACTCGTCGACGGCGCGTCGCTGGGCAGTCTCACCGCGCGGGCCGTCCGCGACGGCGGCCGAGTTGTGACGCTGCGCGGCTTCGACGGTCCCGGCGAGCGAAACGTCGTCTTCGAGCCGATCGTCGTGTTCCGCTATGCCCGGGAGCACGCCAGGCTCGACCGGCTGCGGCAGCAGGTGGAGGAGGGTCGTATCACGCTCCGGGTCGCGAAGATCCTTCCCGCGGGGCAGGCCACCGAGGCACACCGGCTCCTCGCCGAGGGAGGGCTGCGTGGCCGACTGATCCTTACGTTCTGAGCACACGACAGGGGAAGCCAGCGACGATCGGCTCCGACGTCACCGTGCCTCTGGGTGTTGGCTCGCTGCAGTAGGCGCAGTGGATTGATCGTGTCGGCGCTGCTGACAGGACGCCTCCGTTGATCTAGGACACCGGGCAGTCGTGCCCCCTTCAGCCATTCTGGATCCCGTCCGCAGACGGTGACTGTACGAAGCGCCCGGGGCGGCCGCCGTCGTGGTGTTTCACGCACCACCGCCTGTGAAACGCCGCCACGGCATGTTGCAGGATGCAGGTGATCAGGCCCGCAGCCGACCGGAGGAAGACGGTCAACGGCGTGCCGTCAGCTGAGCCGGTCAGCCTCGGCGTCGTCGATCCGGTCGGCGGCCCATGACGCGAGAAGACGCAGCCCGTCGTGCGAAGGGCTGCCGGGCTCCGCCGTCCAGACGACCAGTTCCTGGTCGGGATTGGAACTGCAGGTGAGGGTGTCCCAGTCGAGAACAAGTTCACCGACGACAGGGTGGTGGAACTTCTTCGTGCCCATGCTGCGCGATGCCACGTGGTGGCGTCCCCACCACTGCCCGAAGTCCTCGTCCTGCACGGAGAGTTCGCCGACCAGGCTGGTCAGCCGCGGTTCGTCCGGATACTTGGCGGCGAGCATGCGAAGCTGGGCCACACAATCACGTGCGACGGTGCGCCAATCCGCGTACAGCGTCCTCATACGCGGGTCGGTGAAGAGGATGCGCACGTAGTTCCGCTTCCTTTCCGGCACCTCTGCGAAGTCCGTGAGCAGGGCGGCGGCAAGCGGATTCCAAGCCAGGATGTCCATACGGCGGCCGATGACCACACCAGGAGTCGCTGTCAGATCGTCGAGCAGGCGCCGCAACTGCGGCTGCACCTTTTGCGTGGCCTGGCGGCGGGATCGTACCGCCTGCCGACCAGCCAGTTCGAACAGGTAGTCGCGCTGGTCGTTGTCCAGATGCAGGACCTGAACGACAGCGGCCAGGACCGACGCGGACGGCTGGATGCGGCCCTGTTCCAGCCGTGTGTAGTAGTCGGTACTGATGGCGGCGAGCAGGGCGACCTCCTCCCGGCGCAGGCCGGCCACACGCCGCCGGCAACCGGTGTCGGGCAGACCGACGGTTCGCGGGCGCAATTCGGCCCTTCGTGCCTTGAGGAACTCTCCCATCTCGTTAAGGTGCGGATCTCTGGTCATGCTGGACAGTCTCTCACCGCTCGGTCTTCAAGAAGGGGGGAAGGATTTCTCCCCTGGATAAGCCTGTCCGAGGATGGAATTCTCCCCTTTGCGGGCTCACGCGATAGTGGCAGGGTCGGCGGCCGGGGCCGGCTGGCGAGGCAATCCCCTCAAACAGGCGGCCCCTCTCTTCAGTGAGCACATAACCGGCCCCCGGCTGAAGGCCGGGTGACCTGGATTCCGATACACACGCTAGGAACACCACTCCATGACCGAACGAAAGAAGTTCGCGCCGCCGGCGATCCAGGAGTTCGCCCCGAAGCTCGCCGAGGTGACCGACACGGTCCTGTTCGGTGACATCTGGGAGCGGCCGGGGCTGTCCCCCCGCGACCGCAGCCTGGTCACCGTCACCGCTCTCGCCGCTCTCTATCGCGCCGACCAGCTCGGTTTCCACCTCGGCAAGGCGCTGGAGAACGGCGTCACCAAGGACGAGCTGATCGAGGCCCTCACCCACCTCGCCTTCTACGCCGGATGGCCCAACGCCATGACGGCGGTGAATCAGCTCAAGGCAATCGTGGAGGAGTCCGACCAGTCCGCCTGAGGTCCCCACCGGCCGCGCCCCATCACGGACTCGCCCCCACATACCGCCGCCGCACCGCGCGGCGGCAGCACCGCCCCCGAGGGAAAGACACACATGGAACTGCTGACGCAGCCCCCAACCATGAAGCTTCCCGCTGAGTGGTTCACCGGCGACGCCTACGCCGACGTGATCTACCGTGGCGAGGGCCCCTCTCGCATGAGGGCCAACATGGTCCGGTTCACTCCCGGTGCTCGCACCGCCTGGCACTCCCACTCTTTGGGCCAGACCCTCTACATCGTCGAGGGCATCGCTTTGGTGCAGTCTCGTGGCAGCGACATCATCGAGGCGCATCCCGGCGACGTCCTCTACACACCGCCGAGCGAGGAACACTGGCACGGTGCCGCGCCCGGCCAGTTCATGACCCACCTCGCCCTCTGGGAGACGGACGACGCCACCTGGCTCGAACACGTCTCGGACGACGAGTACAACGGCCCGCGTGTCAGCACGCGTAACCACCCCTGACGCCACGGCAGACACCCCACTAAACCTGAGAAAACATCATGCGAGCAACCATCATTCACGCGCCCGGTGACATCCGGGTTGAGGACACCCCCGAGCCGAAGATCGTGGCACCGACGGACGCAGTCATACGCACCGTTGCCACCTGCGTGTGCGGCTCCGACCTATGGGACTATCGAGGCATCAACCCGGTCGCCGAGCCCCACCCGATCGGGCACGAGTACGTCGGCATCGTCGAAGAGGTGGGCAGCGACGTAGCGACCGTCAAGCCCGGCCAGTTCGTCATCGGCTCCTTCTTCGCCTCCGACAACACCTGCCCTATCTGCCGGACCGGCTACCACACCTCCTGCCAGCACCGGGAGTTCATCAACGGCTGCCAGGCCGAGTACGTCCGTATCCCCCTCGCCGACGGCACCCTGATCGCCACCCCGGAGCAGCCGACGGAGGAGCTGGTCCCGAGCTTGCTGGCCCTGTCCGACGTCATGGGCACCGGCTGGTACGCCGCCAAGGCGGCCGAGGTCGAGGCCGGTTCGACGGCCGTGGTCGTCGGCGACGGCGCGGTGGGCCTGTCCGGCGTCATCGCCGCGAAGGAGCTGGGCGCCGAGCGCATCATCGCTATGAGCCGGCACGAGTCCCGACAGAAGCTGGCCCTGGAGTTCGGCGCCACCGACATCATCACCGAGCGCGGAGAGGAGGGTGTCGCCCGCGTCAAGGAGCTGACGAACGGTGTCGGCGCCGACTCGGTCCTGGAGTGTGTCGGCACCCAGCAGTCGATGCACCAGGCACTGCTGTCCACCCGCCCCGGCGGGGGCGTCGGCTTCGTCGGCGTTCCCCACAACGTGCAGGTCGACGGCGAGCAGCTCTTCTTCTCCCACGTCGGCCTGCGCGGTGGCCCCGCTCCCGTGCGTGCCTACCTTCCCGACCTGATCGACCGCGTGTTCAGCGGCCGTATCACCCCGGGCAAGGTCTTTGACCTCACCCTGTCCCTGGACGAAGTCGCCGAAGGTTACAAGGCCATGGACGAACGCCGCGCCATCAAGACGCTGCTGCGTCCATGACCCGAAGCCAGGCGGCGGTGGGTGCGAGATCGGCTGTGCCCGCAGCCGCCGGCACCACCGTCGCCGATGTGCGACCCCCTTCGTATGCCTTCCCCGGTCCCAGGAGTCCCCGCATGTCCGCCCCGCTCGCCGCGTCCCCATCCACTGCTGATGGTGCGCAGCAGCGCCGTCCGGCCCCCGTCTACGCGCTCTCGGCCGCCGTGCTCGGCTTCTTCGTCATCACCCTCGACGCCTCGGTTGTCAACGTTGCCCTACCCGACATCCGCGGTGACTTCGGCAGTGGCATGAGCGGACTGCAGTGGGTGATGGATGGCTACACGCTGATGTTCGCGGCGCTGCTGCTGTCCGCGGGTTCCCTGAGCGACCGGGCCGGTGCGCGGCGTGCCTTCGGGACCGGTCTGGCGGTGTTCGTCGCCTCCTCGGCGGCGTGCGGTGTGGCGCCCGACCTGGCGACGCTGATCATCGCTCGCATGGTGCAGGGCTTGGGCGCCGCGATGATGACGCCGTCGTCTCTGACGCTGATCCGCGAGGCCTATGGCGACCCGGCCAAGCGAGCCCGGGCGATCGGGCTGTGGACCATCGGCGGCGCCGTGGCCGCAGCCGCCGGCCCCGTGGCAGGGGGCGCCCTGAATCTGGTCAGCTGGCGGATGATCTTCTTCATCAACCTGCCGGTCGGTTTGGCCGCGCTGTTGCTGCTGGCCCGGGTGGCGCATTCACCGCGACGCGAGGTGCCGATGGACTGGGCCGGGCAGATCGCGGCCGTACTGGCCATGGGAGCGCTGACTTTCGGTGTGATCGAGGCCGGCGCCGACGGGCTCGGCGCGCCCCGCGTGCTCGTGTCGCTGACTATCAGCGTCCTGGCACTGGCGGTCTTCGTCAGCGCCCAGGCACGCGGAAAGCACCCGATGGTCCCGCTGGACCTGTTCCGCTCCCGGGTCGTGGTGATCGCCTCGGGGACCGGCTTCGCGTTCATCGGCGGCTTCCAGGGCATGGTGTTCGTCTACAGCATCTACTACCAGGAGCAGCGCGGGCTCTCGTCCTTCGCCACCGGCCTGGCCTTCGTACCGATGACCATCCTGTCCGGCTTCGTCAGCGTGCTGGCGGCCAGAATGGCAGAGAGGTTCGGACCCCGCGTGCCCATTGTCGGCGGCATGCTCTGCATGGGCACCGGCATGACGGTGCTGGCACTCCTGCCCGCCTCCACCCCCGTGTGGGCGCTGTCCCTCGTGATGCTTCCGGTGGGCATTTGCGGCCCGCTGGCCATGGCTCCGACGACGGCGGTCCTCCTGGACAACGTTCCCGCCCACCGCTCCGGCGTGGCCGCAGGCGTGTTCAACACCAGCCGCCAACTGGGCGGCGCCCTGGCCGTCGCGGTGTTCGGCGCCCTGCTGGCGGCCGACGACGACATCCTGCACGGCCTGCGCGAAAGCCTGGCCATCACCGCGGTGATGGCCTTCGTCAGCGCCGCGGCGAATCTGCTCCTGGTGCCGACCCGACGACCGTGACGAACCGCTTCCCGCCCTAGTCAAGGAATGTGGAGAAACACCGATGACGGCATGGACACGCGATGAACTCAACCGCATCGCCACCGCTGAGGAGTTGGAGATGGCGCCGCTCAGGCACAACGGCACCCTGCGGGGATCGGTGCCGATCTGGGTCGTCCGCGACGGTGACGACCTCTACGTCCGCTCCTTCCGAGGCACGGATGGCGGCTGGTGGCGCACGGCACGTGCGAGCCACGAGGGGCATATCCGCTCCGGCGGAGTCGACAAGGACGTCACCTTCGTGGAGGTGCAGGACGACGAGATCAACGACCGCATCGACACGGCGTACCGCACCAAGTACGGCCGCTACGGCGGCGCCTACGTCAACCCCATGGTCGCCGCGCGCTCCACGACGCTGCGGCTGATCCCCCGCTGAACAGGACTTCCGAAGGGCAAGACGGTCCCGGCGGAAGCCGCTGCCCTCCCCCCCCACCGGCAGCCGGTCCAGCACAGGAGTAAGCGCCATGCTCGGTCTTGAACTCGTCGTCGTCCTGGGCGCGGCCGTGCTGCTGGGCAATGCCCTGGGGCAGCGCTTCGGCGTCGCGCCGCCCGTCGTGCTGCTCGTCGTGGGCGCGCTTCTCGGCTTCGTCCCAGCCGTCCGCCAGACTCAACTCCCGCCCGACCTCGTACTGTTGCTCTTCCTCCCCGTGCTGCTGTACTGGGAGAGCCTGACCACGTCCATGCGCGAGATCCGCACGAACCTGCGCGGCATCGTCCTGCTCAGCACGGTCCTGGTGATCCTCACCGCGTGGGCCGTCGCCGCCGCCGGGCACGCGCTCGGACTGCCGTGGGGGGCGGCGTGGGTCCTGGGCGCGGCCGTTGCTCCCACCGACGCGACCGCGGTCGGCGCCCTGGCCGGTTCCCTGCCGCGCCGTGAGGTCACCGTGCTACGGGCGGAAAGCCTCGTCAACGATGGCACCGCGCTGGTCGTCTACGGGCTGGCGGTCGGCATCACCGTCGGCGAGGAGCACCTCACCCTTCCGCACGTCGGAGCGTTGTTCCTGCTGGCGTACGGCGGCGGGGCCGCTGTGGGCGTGGCGGTCGCCTGGGTCAACATGAGCCTGCGGCGCCACCTGGACGATCCCCTGCTGGGCAATCTCGTCATGATCCTGGCCCCGTTCACTGCCTATCTGCTCGCCGAACTGATCCACGCCTCCGGCGTGATCGCGGTCGTCGTGAGCGGACTGATCATGGCGCAGGTGGCTCCGAGCCTGATCCGCGCCGAGCACCGTCGCCAGGCGTTGGCCTTCTGGCCGCTGGCGACCTTCATCATCAACGGCACCCTGTTCGTCCTGGTCGGGGTGGAGCTCCAGTACGCGTTCCGCCACTTGAGCCGCTCCGATCTGCGGGTTGCCCTGATCGCGATCGCCGTGGTCAGCGTGGTGCTGGTCCTCGTTCGGTTCGCGTTCCTGTTCTCCTCCGCCTACCTGATCCGCCTGATCGACCGACGTCCGCAGCAGCGACTGCGGAGGATCAGTCACCGCGCCCGCACTGTCAGCGGCTTCGCGGGCTTCCGGGGCGCGGTGTCGCTGGCCGTTGCACTGTCCGTACCGGAGACCGTCGACTCGGGCGCCACCTTCCCCGACCGTGCCTTCATCGTGTTCGTCACCTCCGGCGTCATCGTGGTGACGCTCGTGGTGCAGGGTCTGCTGCTGCCGGGTGTGGTGCGCTGGGCCCGGCTGCCGCGCGACACGTCGGTCGACGAGGAGCAGATCCTCGCCGAGACCACGGCGACCGAGGAAGCCGTCAAGGCACTGCCGGAACTCGCCGCCCAGCTGGGGACCACTCCCAAGGTCACGGAGTGGCTGCGCCAGGAGCACGAAGCCCACCTGGCGACCGTACGGGCCAGAGGCGCCGGCACCGACGAAAATCCCGCCCTGCTCCACAACCGCCACTACACCGACCTCCACCTCGCCCTCATCGCCCACAAGCGCGCGACCGTCGTCCGCCTGCGCGATGAACAGCAGATAGACGACACCGTGCTGCGCCGGCTCCAGACCGCCCTGGACTACGAAGAGGTACGGCTGGCCGGACGCGAGCAGGTGGAGTGAGCCGAGCCGGCCTCGACCACGCAACGTCCCAGAGCCCAGGTCCGCTCTGCCTGCTCAGCGCACACGTCACACGGCGCCGTCCAGTCCCTCCGGCGTCCTCTCGATCGTGGACGCCAGAGAGCGCAAAGACTCGTGTGTCGGGCTTCCGGGCTCCGCGGTCCACACCACAAGCTGCTGCTCGGGATCCTCGGCGCACATGAAGGTGGACCGCTCAAGGGCCAGGTCGCCGACCACGGGATGCCGGAGCAACCTCGTGCCGCCGGCCCGCACGGCGACATCGTGCGAGGTCCACCACAGCCGGAACTGCGGATCCAGCGCGGAAAGCTCTTCGACGAGGGCTGTCAGTCGAGGGTCGTCGGGGTTCCGCCTGCTGTCCATGCGCAGGTGGGACAGGGCCAGGCGAGCCATGTCCTCCCAGTCCCGGTACAGCGCGCGGATCGCGGGCTCGGTGAACACCAGGCGCACATAGGTCCGCTGCTCCTCCGGGACACGCCCGAAGTCCATCACCAGGGCGGCGGCCATGGCGTTCCACGCCAGCAGGTCGGTGTTGCGCCCGATGACGAACCCCGCGGTCAGGTAGAGGTCGTCGAGCAGATGCCGCATCTGCGGCTGGACCCGTTGGCGAACGCTCCGGCCGACGGTGGGCGAGGACGTCTTCCCCGCGAGGGTCAGGAGGTACTCGTGCTGATCGCAGTGGAGGCGGAGCACCTGCGCGAGCACGTCGAGGACGGCCCTCGATGCCTGGACACGTCCCTGCTCAAGCCGGGTGTAGTAATCGGTACTGATCGTGGCCAGCCGAGCGACTTCCTCACGCCGCAGACCGGGAACACGCCGTGACTCACCGCTGCCGGGCAGCCCGGCCTCGCCGGGACTCAGCTTTGCACGGCGCGCCTTGAGGAAGGCCCCCAGTTCCTCAAGGCTCGGATCGCGTCGCACACCCACAGCTTCGCACGTTGCCGCGATCCCGCGCCAAACGCCCCTCCACCACAAACCCTGTCGTCACCTGGAGGCCGAGACGCCGGGCAAAGGGCACGAGGTGTGTGACCCCAGTCATCACCGAGGGGCTCCGCAAACCTTCCTCTGCTCCGCAGGAACACCCCGTAGTCCACCGGTTGCGGTCCGGAGCCCTTCTCGGTCCAAGGTGGCTCAGCGCGCCGGCGGACGGTCAGCGGCGCTCATACCGGTTGCCAGCCGAGGCGTGTAGTGCTTCTCGAGCGCAGCGATTTCTTCGTCCGTCAACGTGATGTCGAGGGCCGCGGCGGCATCCAGCAGTTGTCGCGGTTTGGAGGCCCCGACGATCGGGGCGCTGACGACTGGATTCGCCAAGACCCACGCGAGCGCGATCGTGGCCATGGACACCCCACGTGCCTGGGCCACCGACTGCACTGCGTTGACGATCTCCCGATTCGACTCCTCTTCGACGAACAGGCGCCCGTACGCGGGGTCGCTTTCGGATCGAAGGGTCTCCTCACCCCATGGCCGGGTAAGCCGACCGCGCGCCAGCGGGCTCCAGGGAACGCTCCCGACACCTTGATCGGCGAGCAGGCCGAACATCTCCCGTTCCTCTTCACGCATGAGGAGGTTGTACTGATCCTGCATGGAGACAAACCGCGTCCATCCATGCAGGTCAGCGGTGTATTGCAGCTTGGAGAACTCCCACGCCAGCATCGACGATGCACCGATGTAACGCACCTTGCCCGCCTTCACGACATCGTGAAGGGCCTCCATCGTCTCTTCAGCGGGCGTCTCGTAGTCGAGGCGATGGATCTGGTAGAGATCCACGTAGTCGGTGCCGAGCCGGGTCAGCGACGCGTCAATCTGCTCCATGATCGCCTTGCGTGACGTTCCGGAGCCACCGGGGCCGGTGTGCATCGGATAGAAGACCTTGGTGGCAAGCACGATGTCCTCGCGGCGCGAGTACTTCTTGATCGCGCGCCCGACAATCTCTTCCGAACTGCCGAAACTGTAGGCGTTGGCGGTGTCCCAGAATGTGATGCCCAGTTCGACAGCCTGCCGAAAGACCGGCTCCGATTCCTCTTCACTAAGTGCCCATTTACTGAAACCGCTCGAGGTATCCCCGAAAGTCATACAGCCGAGCGCGAGCCGACTGACAACGAGCCCTGAGGTTCCAAGTCGTGCATATTGCATAAATACTCCAGTTGACGGTAATAGCAAATTCCGCTGACGGATTGCAGCCGTGAGGCGGCCACCGAAGCAACAGGCGACGCGCTTGGCGTCGCGGTAGCGGTAGCGGTACAAGATCAAGCGGCCACACTTGACGCCTTGCTCGCCGAGCTACCAGGCGTACGCTTCGGGAGCCTCGCCTCCGGGACCCGGCCAGATCTCGTCGAGCTCTCGAAGAGTCTCCGGGGAAAGGCTCAGCTGCGGGGCTCGAAGTGTCTGGTACAGCTGCTCGGAGGTTCGCGGCCCGACGATGGTGGTCGCCACCGCCGGGTTGTTCAGCAGCCAGGCGAGCGCGACGTCGGCGGGTCGCTCGCCGAGGTCCGCGCACAGGGCTTCGTACCGTTCGAGCTGCGACCGGTAGTGCTCGACAGTGGCCAGGAAGTCGGGGGATGAGCGTCGACCGTTGTCGGCCTTCTGCAGGGCGCCGCCGAGCAGGCCGCCGCCCAGCGGGCTCCATGGGATCAGGCCGAGGCCGTAGTGGCGCAGCGCGGGGATCAGTTCGAGTTCGACCGTGCGGGCGTTGAGGTTGTAGAGGCTCTGCTCGGAGACGAGACCGAGGAAGTGGCGCTTGTCGGCTTCCTGCTGGGCGGTGGCGATGTGCCAGCCGGCGAAGTTGCTGCTGCCGACGTAGGTGACCTTGCCCTCGCGGACGAGTTGCTCCATGGCCTGCCAGATCTCGTCCCACGGTGTCGAACGGTCGACGTGGTGCATCTGATACAGGTCGATGTGGTCGGTCTTCAGCCGTCGTAGGCTGTCTTCGGCGGCCTTGCGGATCTTGTAGGCCGACAGGTACTTGTCGTTCGGGCCGGTACCCGTGGGCTGGTAGAGCTTGGTCGCCAGCACGATCTGGCCGCGCCGGCCACCGCCCTGGGCCAGCCAGCGGCCGATGATCTCTTCGGAGAGGCCATAGCCCACCTCCATGTCGGGCGACTGCGGGCCGCCGTACACGTCGGCGGTATCGACGAAGTTGATACCTTCCTCAACTGCGCGGTCGAGGATGGTGAAACTGCTGGACTCGTCGGTGACCCAGCCGAAGTTCATGGTCCCCAGGCCGAGCTTGCTCACCTTCAGACCTGTTCGGCCGAGGTGGTTGTACGTCATCGTCATCGGTGGTGCTTCTATCTGGTAGTGGCAGTACGTCGCGTACGGGGCCATCAGGTCTCGTACATCCGTTTGAAGGGCAGGGCAGGCCCCACCCCCGACAACCCGCCAGTTTCGTGGTCGGCGTACCGCCGCCGTTGACGTCGGCTACGTCGCCCGCTGACGTCTTTCTGTGTTGCCGGTCGTGGTTCTTCCTGTACGCGGACGTCCCGATGCAGCCCAAGGGTTGCACCGCAGCGGTCTCACCCTTGCGGTCCGAGTCAGGCCAGCGTCGCGATGTCGATCACGAACCGGTAGCGGACGTCGGAGGAGAGGACTCGCTCGTACGCCTCGTTGATCTTCTCAACCGGGATGGTCTCGATCTCCGCGCCGATGCCGTGCTCGCCACAGAAGTCCAGCATCTCCTGGGTCTCCCTGATTCCGCCGATCGACGAGCCGGCGTATGACCGGCCACGTGCGAGGAGGGAGAACACGTTCAGTGACAGTGGTTCCGCCGGAGCACCGACGTTGACCATGGTGCCGCCGACTGCCAGCAGCGAGAGGTAGGCATCGACGTCGAGCTTGGCGCTCACCGTGTTGATGATGAGGTCGAAGGTGCCCGCCAGTTCCTCGAAGGTGGCCGGGTCGCCCGTGGCGCGATAGTGGTCAGCACCCATGCGCAGACCATCGTCCATCTTCTTCAACGACTGGGATAGAACGGTCACTTCCGCGCCCATCGCATGCGCGAACTTGACGCCCATGTGCCCGAGTCCGCCCAGCCCGACGATAGCGACGTTCTTGCCAGGCCCGGCGCCCCAGCGATGCAGCGGCGAATAGGTGGTGATTCCCGCACACAGCAGCGGGGCGGCCTCGCCCAAGGCGACGCTGTCAGGGACACGGACGACGAAGTGCTCGTCGACGACGGTGTGGGTGGTGTATCCGCCCTGAGTCGGAGTCCCGTCCCTGTCCTGGGAACCGTAGGTGAGCGTGGTGCCGTTGAGGCAGTACTGTTCCTCACCCTTGCGGCAGGAGTCGCAGGTGCGGCACGAGTTGACCATGCAGCCAACGCCGACGCGGTCGCCGACAGTGTGCTTGGTGACCTCGGAGCCGACTTGGGTGACCACTCCGGCGATCTCGTGGCCGGGGGCCACGGGATAGTGCACCGGACCCCAGTCGCCACGGACGTGGTGGATGTCCGAGTGGCAGATGCCGACGTACTTGTTCTCGATCAGGACATCGTGCGGGCCGACATCGCGGCGCTCGATGGTGGTCTGAGTGAGCGGTTCGGTCGCGCACGTAGCGGCGTACGCGTTGACGCTGAACACGATTCTCCAAACGGGGATGAAACTGGTCGTAGCCGCAGCAACCACGGTTGTCACTGCATGCCTGTAGGCAGCCTCGTCCGCCACGGATCGCTCGCTCAGGAGGCCTGAATTTCACGGGACCGATGTTGTGCGGCATCCGTCCGGACGCAAGAGTCCTTGGCCGCGTCCGCTGCTGCCATACATAACAAGCTGCCACGTCCAGCCATCTGTGTACAGGGGAAGGTTTTATCCTGGGAAAAATCCTTCCCCCCTTCAGGATCGAGTGCTCTGGGTACGATGATTTCTGGCTCGCGGCGAGAAATGCATTAAGCCTCGCCATGTCACACCGCAAGAAGTGAGGAACGGCCGGATGAAGGTCATTGGACTGAGCGAGTTCGGCGGCCCGGAAGTACTGCAGTCGTTCGAGCTCCCGGACCCGCGCCCTGAAGCCGGCGAAGTGCGGCTCCGTGTTCACGCCGCCGGGGTGAATCCGGTCGACGCGATGGTCCGGTCCGAGCAGTTGGGGCAGATGTACCAGGGCCTCACCCCGCCCTTCGTTCCCGGGATGGAGGTCGCCGGAACCGTCGAAGAGGTAGGAAGCGACGTCGACCATCGCTGGGGCCTGGTACCAGGTGCGCACGTCGTCGGATTTGTTGACAACAGTGGGAGCCACGGTGGCTACAGCGAATATCTCGCCCTTTCCGCGGAGTCCGTGGCCATCGCTCCCTCGGGAGCGTCAGCTGCCGAGACAGCCGGTTTCCTCAACAATGCGCTCACTGCTCGGAATGTGCTCGACGCATTCCGGCTGCGACCAGGAACAACAATCCTGGTGACGGGGGCCGCGGGATCGGTCGGCGGATACCTTGTCGAACTCGCTGCCGCCGAGGGCCTTCGTGTCGTGGCGGTCGCGGCCGAGAACGATGTGGACCTCGTGCGCTCGCTGGGAGCACAGGTAGTGGTCCCCCGCGGCCCTGGCATCGCCGAGCGGGTACGCGATGAGCTTGGCGCTCCGGTGGACGCTGTCGCCGACGCCGCCTTGCTGCACGAACAGATCACTCCCGCCGTCCGTGACGGCGGCCAGATCGGCATCCTGCGCGTCTGGGACGGCGATCCCGGGCGTGGAATCAGTGTCAAGCACCTCAACGTGCGCGAGCGGCGGTCGGACCGGGACGCCATCGTCCGTCTCTGCGACCAGGTCGAGGACGGCACCATCACGCTCCGCCCCGCCATGACCTTCGACGCGAGCGATGCGGTGGCCGCGCACATCCGCCTGGACCAGGGCGGCCTGCGTGAGCGGATCGTGCTCAATTTCGACCGCGGCATGTGAGGGCACGCCTCACCAGAAGCCGCTTCGCTTAAGTAGACGCCCGGAATACCGAATGCCCTCTTGCTCTCGCTTCCCATCCGAACATTATCCGGAATTCAAGAGCAAACGACATATTCGGCAATAAGGAGAAAACATGCACACGCGAATGCTCGGACAAGACCTGCGTGTCTCGGCTATCGGCCTCGGCGCGATGGGAATGTCGCAGAGTTATGGTCCCAACCCTGGTGACCGAAACGACATGATCGCCGTGCTCCGTGGGGCCGTCGACCAAGGGGTCACGTTCATCGACACCGCGGAGGTCTACGGCCCCTACGTCAACGAGGAGCTCGTCGGTGAAGCCCTCGCCCCGGTGCGTGATCAGGTAGTGATCGCCACCAAGTTCGGTTTCCGCATCGAGAACGGTGCTCCCGTCGGACTCAACAGCCGCCCCGAACAGATCCGTGCGGTCGCTACAGCCTCCCTCAAGCGGCTCCGGGTCGAAACGATCGACCTCTTCTACCAGCACCGCGTCGACCCGGAGGTGCCGATCGAAGACGTCGCCGGCACAGTGGGCGAACTCGTCCAGGAGGGCAAGGTCCGCTGCTTCGGGCTCTCCGAGGCCAGTGCGCAAACCATCCACCGTGCACATGCCGTCCACCCGGTGACGGCAGTGCAGAGCGAGTACTCACTGTGGACACGGGATCCCGAGCAGCAGGTTCTGCCGACCTGCACGGCACTCGGGATCGGCTTCGTGCCGTTCAGCCCGCTCGGCAAAGGATTCCTGACCGGGACGGTGGACGCGTCGACATCGTTCGCGGATGGCGACGTCCGCACGACGATCCCTCGGTTCACGGCGGAGAACCGGGCGGCGAACCGGGCTCTCGTCGAGCACATCGCAACGCTCGCCCAGGCCAAGGGTGCCACGCCCGGGCAGGTCGCACTCGCCTGGCTCATTGCGCAGCATTCATCGATCGTGCCGATTCCCGGAACGCGGCGTATCGCCCGCATCGAGGAGAACATCGGCGCCACCCAGCTGCCGCTCTCCGCAGACGAACTGACAGCCCTCAACGAACTCGCCAGTCGAGTCGGGGTACAGGGTAACCGTTACAACGAGCACCACATGTCGCTTGTCGACAAGTAACGGCCGACGGGAGAGTCCAGGCCGTCGCGGCCGAAGCAGGTGCCACTCCCGCGCAGATCGTTCTTGTTTGGCTGCATGCGCAGGGTGGCAACATCTCACCCATTCCTGGTACCAAGCGCGTGCACCGGGTCGAGGAGAACACCGCAGCCGATTGCGTCCATCTGGCCGCTGTGCAGATCCAAGAGCCCAGCAGCCTGCCGCCCGCCGCGGGTGAGACGCACACGGAGGCGGGACTGCAGATGCTCGCTCGAACGCTGACCTCAGGAGGCATCCACGGCACCCCCAGTCGGCGTTCCGGGAATGCCTCATGCCGTCGGTCGACCATCCCCTGCCTGCCCGACGTTCGAACAGCACTCGCGTCCGCACAACCGTGCTCTGTCGATACCTTCAGAGCGATCACGCTGCCCGAAGACAGACACCCCAACATGGTCACTCACCGTGAAGCACCCTGCCGCACCGGCACCGCGGCCGACTGACCGCCGATCTCGCAGTAACCACGGGAGGCACTCCCCCAGCGGGCCTCGGTGACACCAAGCCCAAGGTGGCATGGCCTCAGCCAAACGGCTGGTTGAGGCCATCCCGCCTCCTGCCGTTACCCCCCTGGTTACGCGGCCCACTGGCGGAGCCCCAGAGTCCCCTGATCGCCATGTGGAAAATGGACCCTTTTCCACATGGTGGGCTGTCCTAGCCTCGTCGGCATGACAATGAACAACGCGTCCCTGACGCACCACGACGCTGAGGGCGCCACTGCTTTGTTGGAGGAGTTGTGTGACGCGTACGCGGACGCGTACGGGGTGGAATCGCACGAGGAGAAGACGAGCGCGTTCCGCCCGCCGGGCGGAGAAACAGTTCACACGGCCTGGCTTCACCCTGGTGGTTGCGCGGGCTGAAGGCCGGCTCGTCGGGTTCGTGTTCGGCTACACCCTGCCGGTCGGGGACACGCACTGGTGGGGAGGGGTGCAGCCGGAGCCGTCGGCGGCGTTCTTGGAGGAGACGGGGTCGCGGACGTGGGTGCTGTCGGAGATCGAGGTGCGGCGCGCGTGGCAGGGGAATGGCGTGGGCCGGACGCTGCATGACGCGGTGCTCGGCACTCGGAGCGAGGAGCGAGCAACGCTCGCGACGGGCCCAGACGCTCCGGCGCAGAAGGTGTACACCGGCTGGGGGTGGCAGCTGGTCGGCAGGATTCCCGGGGATGATGACGACTACTACTCGGCCTACGACTTGTTCGTGCTGGAGCTGCCGGTCAGCCGGTAGTGGGCCAGAAAGTCGTCGAGCTTGCGCACGGCCCGGCTGCGCTGCCAGGGCGTGAGGGCCGTGCGAAGGTCGGCGATGCGCTCGGTGATGCGTGGGGAGCGGTTGAAGCTGGAGATTCGGGCGATATCGCCGACGATGGCGCTGGCGTCGCTGACCTTGTCCGCCACGCGGTCCACACCGCATTCGGCACCCTGGCCACCGTCGGCGCCGACTTCAGGGTCATCCGTACGCGCAGTGTGGACGCCGCCATCGCTGAAGCCCTCGTTTGTGGGGTCAAGCCAGGCACGCAGCCTCACCACGACGGCATGACACATCGTGGAGGCTGCCCGATGTGGGCCACACTCACCAACCTGGTCAGCGCGTCGCCGTGGGTGCTGCTGTTCCCTCCGCCCAGCCCTCACCGGCATCACCATCTTCGCCGTCAGCTGCATAGGCCTTCGGGGCACGGCGCCCCAGGAACGCCCAGCCATCCTTCGCGAATGCGCGGAGATGACACGGGCGCTCAGCAAATTTCCACCCTTTAGACGGCAGCGATAGCACATGAGCATCCCCAGTGCGTGGGGTTGACCGAGAACGTGCTGGGACTTCGGCACGGCCAGGACGTAGCCGGCTCCGGCCCAGCGTGTGGCGGAAGCGCCATTCCTGGCCGTAGGCGGAATCCGCGGTCACCCAGGCGATCGGCAGCGGGGAGGCCAGGGCGCAGGCGACCATTGCCTTGGCAAGTTCGCCCTTGTTGCGAACCCCTGGTCTTCCCCAAGGACGGTGGCGATCCTCGCCCCCACTACTCTCGCAGCCCGATGGCGTGTACCGGCGCCGTACCCAGCGCCCATCGGGTGGGCAGCAGGATCGCCAGCGCGCCGATCACAGCCGCCGCCGCAACGATCCCCGAGTACAGCAGCGGAGGGATGTACGGCCATGGTGATCCGGTCAGTCCGAGGCTGACGGTCACCAGGGGAAGCAAGGGCACCGCACTGCCGATGACCACCGCGGTGATCACGACGATGACTGTCTCCACCCTCATCATGAGCGTCACCTGCCGGGCGGGGGCGCCCACGAGCCGGAGCAGGGCGAACTCCCGTACGCGGCTCAGGGTTGCCATCACCAGCGTGTTGGCGACCGCGATGGCCAGGTACCCGAAGACCAGGGCCAGCGGAAGGGCGCTGGTGAGCACGCTGGACGCCGCCCGGTCCTCCTGAGCGGCCGACATGCCCGCGTCATCGAGGACGTCGGTCCCGGGGTAGCGCTCGCCGAGATCGTCCAGCGCGGCTTTGACCTTGTCCTTGTCGGCGTCGGGCGTCGCCTTGACGAACACGGAGTCGTCCACGCGCCGGTTGCTGTGCTGGAAAACGGTGCTCTGCGGCAGGGTGACATCACCGAACCCCAGTCCCCGCTGGTAGACCGCCACCACTACCGGCTTGGCTTCCACGCCGTCGGGCAGATGCAGCCGGGCCTGCTCGCCCACGCTCACACCCAGCGTGTCGGCGGCGCCGCTGCTGAGGGCCACGGTCCCCTCGCGCAGCCGGTTCACGCTGCCGTCGGTCACCTTCAGGTCCATGGTCTTCTCCAGCCCTTCGGGGGTGACCCCCTGGGCCTGGTACTCGAAGATTTCCGGCGAGCCCCATAGCGGGCGCGAGGCGGACAGCTCCACGCGGACGACTCCGGTGGCCGCGGCCACGCCTGGCAGACGGGCCGCGTCCGTGGCCGCGGGCACGGGGACGCCGCCCGCGGCGCCGCTCAGGGTGAAGTCGGCCACCGTGCCTTGTTCCGCTTGGTCCCGGGCGGCCTCGGCGGTCGTGGTGGGGATGAAAAGCTGCACCATCGCGAATCCGATCGCGAGCGTCAGCGGGCCGATCCCGGCGGCCAGCCGCCTCGCGTTGGCCCGGGTATTGGCCACCGCCAGCCGGCCGTGGGGGCCGGTGCGCCCGCGGACAGGTCGGGCCAGCAGATGTGTCGAGAGGCTCACCACCGGAGGGCTCAGAAGCAGCACCGCGATCACCATCACCAGGCCACCGGTGCCCGCTCCGGCTACGGCGAAGATGCTGCCGAAGAACAGCGGCAGCAGGGCGGCGGCGACACCGAGCAGGAACAGCGCCACGCCCAGAGTCACCCGGCCCCGGCCCAGTTTCGGCTGGTCCACGGCCGCTTCGCCCATCGCCTCCACCGGACGGATGGCCACCGCACGCCGGGCCACACCAAGGGCCGCCACTTCGGCGGCGATGATGCCGGCGGCCACGGCGACGAGCATGGGTACCGGCCCGTAGGAGAGCGCGAAGTCCTCGGGCACCATGCCGATGGTGGTCAGCGCCGCCCGCATGAGCTGGGCGACCAGAATTCCGGGGAAGCAGCCGAGCACTGTTGCCACACCCGAGACGAGCAGTGCCTCGGCGGCCATCATCTTGTAGACCTGCCGGGGAGTGGCGGCGATGGCGCGCAGCAGGGCCAGTTCACGACGGCGCTGGTGCACGTTGAGTGCCAGGGTACTCGCCACCACGATCATCACGATGAGGATGACCGTCGCGCCGAGCGAGCCGGCCAGTTCCTGGA
This sequence comes from Streptomyces sp. NPDC021115, assembly GCF_044333065.1. NCBI lineage: Bacteria > Bacillati > Actinomycetota > Actinomycetes > Kitasatosporales > Streptomycetaceae > Streptomyces > Streptomyces sp. NPDC021115. The sequence goes on along the minus strand of NZ_JBIRQF010000002.1, from coordinate 1,023,921 downwards.
GTTCTTCCCGAGCGTTGGCCACATCGGGGTTCTCCACCTGGCTGCGGTCCGAGCCGGTTCGCGTGCTGACCGCCTGCCCGGGCAGGGCGTCCTCGATCCTTTCCGCGAGCTTCTCCGCGTCAGTTCCCGACGTGGCGATGACTCCGACTGCCTGCACCCGGCCTGGGTCGCGGGACAGCCGCGTCGCGTCGGATTCGGTGAAGAAGATGGGGGCGGAGCGCAGCTGTGTGTCCGCGGACTTGAGCCTGGCGATGCCGGTGACCGTGAACCGGGCGGCGGACTGGGTGGTCGCCAGCTTCACCCGGTCTCCCGGGGCGAGCTCAGCCCGCTCGGCGAGGTGTTCGTCGAGCACGACCTCGCCGGTCCGCTCCGGTGCCCGTCCACCGGTCAGTTCGAAGGGGCCGAGGACCGCGCTGTCCCAGCCGTGTCCCGTGGAGGGCCGGTCGTTGTCGCCGTCCACCAGGTCGCCGGAGCCGTTCACCACCTGGGCGGGGAAGCTGATATCGCCGACGGCCTTGCGGACGCCCGGTACCCGGGCGATCTCGCGGACCAGGCCGCGGTCCAGCGCGGCCGGTTCGGCCAGCGGCTTCTCCTTGGTCTTGCCGTCACGGACCTTGAAGGTCTGTTCGCCGCTGACGACAACGGCGGCTCCCGCGTAACGCTGGGTGGGGACGCCGGACCCGATGCCCGACTGGAGAAGGATGCCGAACGCGGTGACCAAGGCGGATGCGCCGACCAGCGCGACGAACGCACCGACGAGTCCCGCCTTGCGTTCCCTGAGGGTCATGCGGACGAGTCGGAAGATCATCGTTCACCACTCCCCGAGGCGTGTCATGCGCTCCGCCACCCGCTCGGGTGTCGGGAACCTCATCACCTCGGCGAAGCAGCCGTCGGCGAGGAAGGCCACTTGGTGCGCGTGGGAGGCCGCGACGGGGTCGTGGGTGACCATCACCACCGTGTGCCCGGTGGTGTCCACGACGTGGCGCAGGAGCTGGAGGACCTGCCGTCCGGTGCGGGTGTCCAGGGCTCCGGTCGGCTCATCGGCGAAGATGACTTCGGGGCGGGTGATCAGAGCCCTGGCGATGGCCACCCGCTGCTGCTGGCCGCCGGAGAGCTGGGAGGGCCGGTGGCCCGTACGGTCGGCCAGTCCGACCTGGTGCACGACCTGATCGAACCATGCGGGTTCCGGCGTCTGCCCGGCGAGCATCATGGGCAGGGTGATGTTCTCCGCCACCGTCAGCGAGGCGAGCAGGTTGTAGGCCTGGAAGATGAATCCGACCCGTTCCCGGCGGAGCATCGTGAGTTCGGCCTCGTTCAGTGTCGCCAGGTCCGTGCCGCCCAGGTGCACCGAACCGGAGCTGGGCCGGTCGAGTCCCGCCGCGCAGTGCAGGAAAGTGCTCTTGCCCGCGCCGGAGGGACCCATGACAGCGGTGAAGCTGCCCCGATCGAAATTGATGGTCAGGTCACGCAGGGCCGCGATCTTCCCCGCGCCCCGTCGGTACGTCTTGCTCACGCCCTGGAGCTGGACCGCCCAGCGGCTTCCGGATTGCGGCGCGGCGATCCCCGCAACCGTGTCCTGTGTTTCGCCGCTGGATATCCCGCCGGCACCCGCACCTTGACCCACCGCCGTTTTCCCCCTTTGACGAAGAGTTCATCTGCTGTCCGCACCAACGCTAAGGACGTGGATTGCCACAGGACACGGTGTGCACTGGTAGATAAAAGGTGCAGCTTGCTGCACCTTTTATCTACCAGTCGCCACCAGGAACAAGGCAGCGAGCTGGACGCCGGTGATAATGTGCGCACGACGTGTGTGGAGGGGTGGGGCGGGAGATGACTGTGGGCTACCACAGAACTATCCACACGGACTCCGTTCGCACGATGACCTGGCGGGCATTCGTCTCCCGGTTCTTTGCGTCCGTGCCGTATGTCCTGCTCAGCGGTGGCACCGCGCTGGTCGGCCTGCTGGGGCTGTATGCGCTGCTCTTCGTCTTCGCGCTGAGCCTGCTGGGGCCAGGGCTGTTGCTGTTGCCTGCCTCCCTGAGCCGATTACGCCGCAGCGCCGACGCCCATCGCCGCCGGGCAGCGGAGGTACTGGGCACCGGGATCGGGTCGGACTACCGCGTGCCCAAGGGCGGTCTGCTGGTCCAGGCGCACACCATGCTGACCGACCGGGCCACCTACGCCGATCTCGCGTGGCTGCCGCTACACGCACTTCTGGGACTGTTCAACTGCGCTCTGGCGCTCGGCCTGTGCGTGGGAGCGGTGAGCTGGCTGACCACTCCGCTGTGGTGGCTTCTCGTACCGCGGGTGCAGTTCCTCTTCTGGGAGGTCAGCTCCTGGACGGATTCGCTGGCAGCGGTGGCCGTCGGCTTGGCCTACGCCGCGCTGGCCGCGTTCCTCGTACCGACGCTGGCCCGGTCCCACGCGCGGATGACCCGTTTCCTGCTCAAGGCACGGCGCCGCAAGGTGGCCCTCGCACGCCGGATCGAGGAACTGACCGCATCGCGCGCCGAGGCCCTCGACGCCCATGCCGCGGAGCTGCGCCGCATCGAGCGCGATCTGCACGACGGCGCCCAGGCCGGTCTGGTGAGCATCTCCCTGCACCTTGGCCTGATCAAACAGGCGGTCACCCGCCACCCGGAACAGCTGCCGGAAATGATCGGCCGGACGCACGAACTGGCCGAGCAGGCCCTGGCACAGCTGCGCCAGGCCGTGCGCGCCATCTTCCCCCCGATCCTCGTCGACCGCGGACTGGCCGAAGCGGTACGGTCCCTCGTCGCCGCTTGCCAGGTGCCCACCGAGCTGGACGTCGAGATGGCCACGGCGGGTGGGCGGGCTCCCATCGCCGTCGAATCCGCCGCGTACTTCGTGGTTGCCGAAGCCCTGACGAACGTCGCCAAACACAGCGGCGCCACCGAGGCCCAGGTCCGGCTGCACACCACGAGGGACAGGATTCTGATCTCCGTGTGGGACAACGGCCGGGGCGGTGCGTCGGAGGACGCCGGAAGCGGGATCCGGGGTATCAGGCGCCGAGTCGCGGCGTTCGATGGGACTACAGAGCTGACCAGCCCGGACAAAGGGCCGACCACACTCCGAGTGGAGCTGCCGTGCGGATCGTGATCGCCGAGGACAACACCCTGCTGCGGGAGGGACTGTCGCTCCTGCTGACCAACGCCGGGCATGAAATCTGCGCGATGGTGGCGGACGGGGGCAGCCTCCTGCCCACGCTTTTGGAACACCGGCCGGACGTCGCCGTTCTGGACGTTCGGCTGCCGCCGGACTTCCGGGACGAGGGGCTGCGCGCCGCGATGGCCGCCCGGATGGAGATCCCCGGCCTGCCGGTACTGGTGCTGTCCCAGTACGTCGAGCAGGCTTACGCGTCCAAGCTGCTCGCCCAGGATGCCTCCGGGGTCGGATACCTGCTCAAGGACCGGATCGGCCGCATCGAGGAGTTCCTCCAAGCACTGGAACGGGTCGCGGAGGGCGGTGTCGCGATAGATCCCGAGGCGATCTCACAGCTCATGGTCCGCAGAACACGCAACGACCCGTTGGCCGCGCTCAGTTCGCGGGAGCGCGAGGTGCTGTCCCTGATGGCCGAAGGGCATGGCAACACCGCCATCGGAAGGCTCTTGTTCATCGCCGAGACCTCGGTGAACAAGCACATCGGGAACATCTTCAGCAAACTCGGTCTTCCCACGACCGACGGCAGCCACCGACGCGTACGCGCCGTGCTCGCGTACCTGAACGCCGCCAACGCATGAACAAGGGGCGTGCCGGCCACGTCCAGTCACACCCCTCAGCCCGGCAGGCACCGCGCCACCCCGATCAGCTCACGGTGGCGCGCCAGACCCCCAGACGATGAATCCCGACATGCCGGCTACACCAAGCTGAGCGTCACATTGATACAGACACCCACTGCCACAATGGCCAGCAACACCCACGGCCACAACCGACGTTCTTTTGGAGCCTGCCATTCAGACATCATGTTTCCTTTCGCCGTGAGGAATGAAGAACAGAACGGCCCGGAGTTGGGCTCACTGCACAGTGAGAATAATTCCCGGGGAGGAGCCCCGGGAGTCAAGCTTCCTGCAGTCCACAGGTGCAGTTCTCTGCACCCGTCCCCACACACCGGACTGTTCCGTCATCCGCTGCGTGAGATCACGGACCGCGGCCCACACCACCACGGCGGGTCGCGTTGGAGAACACCCGATGCCAGGCGGGCTCAGATCTGCGCGCTGTCCGTCACCGCCGAAGAGGTGCCGCCCCGCAGGGAAGTGAGAAGTCGGATCTGGAATGGCGGCTCACGCGGTTAGCAGTCGCCGGTTGGTGTCGGCGCCACCGAAGCAGTGCCGCGTGAGCTGAGCGAGTGCGGTGTGGTGGATGTCGTGCGCGCCGAGGTTGCCGAGCGACTGGAGGTTGCGGCGCAGTCGACTGCGCCCGCGCACGCTGACCGAGCCGCGCAGCTGCGCGCGGAGGCGGCCGTGCTGCTTCGCTTCCTCCACGGTCCCAGCACCGCATAGGGAACGGCGTCGTCTCGCACCCGAGCGGCGTGGGAGCAGGGCTGGGGATAGGTACGACCACCGCGTGACGCTCCGGACGGCACCGTGGCGTAAGCGGAACAGTCCGCTCCTCCTCGTGAGGACCAGGAGAAGAGCGGTCGCGGTCAGTCTCCGCGGCCAGGGGTACGTCCTCCGCGGGCGGGCGTACGGCGGGATCGAGCCCGGCTCCACACCGGACTGTCGAGGAAATGGTTGTCGAAGCGGTCCTGAGCGTCCAGGATCTCCTGCGGGTCGGCGGTTCCCCGGCGGACTCGGTCCAGCAGGCGGAAGTACTCGAATCGCTCGACGCCGGGGGCGATGACGATCAGCACATCGGCGTCCGAACCCGGCTCGGCCGCGAAGGCGTGCGGCATGCCCGGGGGCACGACAAGGAAGTCGCCTTCGTCCGCGATGATCACCTCATCCCCGGCGAGCGCCTGAAGTCTGCCGCCGAGGACGAAGAAGAGTTCGGCGGAGTTGTTGTGGTGGTGCGGCACCGCCCCGTCGGCACCCTGACGCAAGGTCACCCGCTGACTGCTCAGCGCCCCTGAGGTGGTGCTGGAATCGGCGAAGAGCCGCGTGGTGTTCGCCGCACCGCTCAGCGTTTCCGCCTCGGCCTCCCGCAGGAATACCGCACTTCGGCCATCTGAGGTGATCAAGGACATCTGTCGCTTCCGTTCATCCGGCCCGACTTTCGCCAGAGCAGTTGGTTACGCGTCGAATAGTACGACAGCGAATTATCTGGTCTCGAATAGCATGGGGCACGTGGTGAAGAAGACTCAGCAGAGCCAGAAGACCGGGCAGTCGCAGCACACCGACACGGTGGACGAGGTCCTTGCCCAGTGGCAGCGGGAACGACCTGATCTGGACCTCGTGGCCATGGGTGTCTTCGGCAGGCTCGGGCAGCTCTCCCTCCTCCTTGCCCCGGCCCTCGATGAGGTGTTCACCCGCCACGGCCTGCAGTCCGGCGAGTTCGACGTGCTGGCCGCCTTGCGCCGCTCGGGTCCCCCGTACACCCTGATTCCGTCGGTGCTCGCCAAGACCCTGATGCTCTCCCGCGCCGGAATGACCAACCGTCTGGACCGCCTGGAGGCGGCGGGCCTGGTGGAACGCACCCTCGATCCCGCCGACCGCCGCAGCTTCCGGGTCTCCCTCACCGGCCGCGGCTATGAAGTCGTCGACGCCGCCGTGACCGACCACGTCGCCAACGAGAACCGCCTCCTCGCGTCGCTCACCGCGGAAGAACGCGCGACTCTCCACCGGGCCCTGCGCGGCCTCCTCCGCGCCGTGAGTGACACCGGGCCGACCCGCGCTGTGTAAACGCCGGGCATCGGTCCGCGCGCCCAGCACGGCCCGGAATCCGAAGTGACGCCACGGCGTGCAGGGCGTTCCCGGCACGGCCTGCGCCCGGCTGGCCTGGCTGGTCAAGGGCACGAACGCGGTCTCCGGCAGGTCCTGGACGAGGACATCGCCCGCCTGTCCCCGCTGCGCCACGCGAACCTCAACTGCCTGGGCCGCTACAGCTTCCGTGGCGCCGTCCCCGCCGGCGGTGGTCCGCGCCCGCTGCGGGACCCGGCCTCCGGCGATGCGGACGAGGCCGCCGAGCAGCCGTGAGCTCGCGGTCCCGGCCGAGCCGAGACGTGCTCGGCAGAGCGGTCACCTGGCGGGCAGCCCGATGCGTCGCAGCCATGCCTCGACTTCGGTGTCGGCGTCCTTGACCTCTTCGCCGCGTACTGCGAGGCCCTCGGCGAGGGTCGCTCCGGGGCAGGAGGCGGCGTAGTCGCGTTCGGTGGTGCCCAGGCCGCTCATGGCGTACGTGGTGACCGGGTGGACGGTCTTGCCGCGGAAGTCGAGGGCTTCGGTGAACGTCGTCATGATCATGGGTGCCCGGACGTTCCAGATGGGGCTGGCCAGGAGGATGGTGTCGTAGCCGTCGAGGGAGGGCCGGCGGCCTTCGATGGCCGGTCGGGCGTCGGTGTCCTGCTCGCGGACGTTGCGCTTCACCGTCGCGCCGTAGTCGCGCGGGTAGGGGACGGCGGCCTGGATCCGGTAGGTGTCGCAGGCGATGCGGCCGGTGATCTTCTCGGCGAGCACCTCGGTGTTGCCGACCTTCAGGTCGGTACGCCCGCCGTAGTAGTAGTTCTCGCCCGGGCGGGAGAAGCAGGCCAGCAGGACTCGTTTCACGGGGCTTCCGGTCGTCACGGCGGACTGGGAGGGAGCGGGGGAGGCGCTGGGCGGTGGTGAGGACGGTGAGCAGCCCGCAAGGTGGGTCACGCTCGAAGCGGCGGCTGCTGTCAGCAGCGCGCCGCGCAGAACGGTGCGCCGGCTCGGCAGGGCGGCATGGTGCTGTGGCGTGATCACGGTGGACGGCTCCCGGTGCGCCGCGAAGAGTGCGGGGCCGGGCGGGTGCCCCTGGCGTTCGGGGCACCCGCGGCCGACGAGGGGTTGTCTTGCCTTCAGCTGTCCAGGCGGCGCCTGGCGAGCCAGGTGACCATCTCGGGGTCGTGGTGGTCGAAGAACAGGGAGCTGCCGGTGTCGAGGGTGGCGATCTGGGCCATCTGCTCGTCGGTGAGCTCGAAGTCGAAGACGTCGAAGTTCTCGGCCATGCGCTCGGCCCGCACCGACTTGGGGATGGCGATGACGCCGCGCTGCGTGAGCCAGCGCAGCACGACCTGGGCGACGGACTTGCCGTGCTGCTTGCCGATCCCGGCGAGCAGCGGGTTGGTGAACAGGTCGTTCTTGCCTTCGGCGAACCCGCCCCAGGACTGGATCTGCACGCCGTGCTCGCGCATGAGGTCCTGGTAGTCGGCGCGCTGGAAGAAGGGGTGGGTCTCGATCTGGTTGACCTGCGGAGTGATCTCGTTGTTGAGGATCAGGTCGATCAGTCGGTCGGGGTAGAAGTTGGCGACGCCGATCGCCTTCGCCGCGCCCTCGCGGTTGAGCGCCTCCATGGCGCGCCACTGGCCGTAGACGTCGCCGAAGGGCTGGTGCATCAGGTACAGGTCGAGGTGATCCAGGCCCAGCTTGGTCAGGGACGTCTCGAACGCGCGGCGGGCGTTGTCCTGGGCGGGGGCGTCCTGGACCCACAGCTTGGTGGTGACGAACAGCTCCTCGCGCGGGATGCCGCTGGACTTGATGGCGTGACCGACGGCTTCTTCGTTGCCGTAGGCGGCGGCGGTGTCCAGCAGGCGGTAGCCGGCGGCCAGGGCTTCGGAGACGGCGCGCTCGGTGTCCTCGGCGGGGATCTGGTAGACACCGAAGCCGAGGAGCGGCATCTCGACGCCGTTGTTGAGGGTGACGGTCTGCATGAGCGGGACGTCCTTCGCTGTGCGGGTAGGGGGCGGGTGGTCAGGGGCGGAGGAGTGCCTTGAGGACCTGGCGGTCGGCCATGGCCCGGTAGGCGTCCGGTGCCCGGTCGAGGGGGAAGGTCTGGTCGAAGACGCGGCCGGGGCTGATGGTGCCGTCCACGACGTCGGCGAGCAGTTCGGGGATGTAGGCGCGGGCGGGGCTGGCGCCGCCGGTCAGGGTGATGTTGCGCATGAACCCGGCCGGGCCGATCGGTCCCTGCTCGTACTGGGGGACGCCGAGGCGGCTGATGGTGCCGCCGTCCAGGACCGCGCCCAGCGCGGTGTCGAGGGCCTGGCGGGTGCCGACGGCCTCGATGACCTTGTCCACGCCGCCGGTCAGCTCGCGGATCCGGGCGATGCCCTCCCGGCCGCGCTCGGCGACCACGTCGGTGGCGCCGAACTCGCGGCCCGGGCCGGTGCGGGCTTGGTGGCGGCCGGCGAGCACGATCCGCTCGGCACCGAGCCGCTTGGCGGCGATCACCGCGCACAGGCCGACCGCGCCGTCCCCGACCACCAGCACCGTATCCCCGCGGCCGACGCCGGCGGTGAAGGCGCCGTGGTGGCCGGTGGTCATCACGTCGGACAGCGCCAGCAGCGACGGCAGCAGCGCAGAGTCGGCAGCCACCGGCAGCTTCACCAAAGTGCCGTCCGCGTGCGGGACACGGACGGCTTCGCCCTGCCCTCCGTCCACGCCGTCGAAGCCGTACCGGCCGCCGTTGCGGCAGGAGATGTGCAGGCCCTTGACGCAGTAGTCGCAGGTGTTGTCGCTGTAGGTGAACGGGGCGACGACCAGATCACCGCTCTTCAGGCCGGTCACGTCCGGACCGGTCTCCTCGACGACACCGAGGAACTCGTGCCCCATGGGGCGGCCGGTGCCGGTGGCGGGCATCGAGGCGTAAGGCCACAGATCGCTGCCGCACACACAGGAGGCGACGACGCGAACCACGGCGTCGGTGGGCTGGACGATCTTCGGGTCGGGCCGGTCCTCGACGCGGACGTCACCGGCTCCGTACATCACTGCTGCACGCATCGGGGGATTACTCCAAACGGGGGTCGTGCGGGGTGGTGGGGATGGATCAGCGTTCGAGCATCCGGGCTTGGGCCTCGGTGTGGGTGGCGCCGGCGGCGGGCGGCAGGGTGGAGAGCTTGTCGAGCTGCTCGGCGGTCAGCGTGACCGTGTCGGCGGCGGCGTTCTCCTCGACCCGGCTGACGCGCTTGGTGCCGGGGATCGGGGCGATGTCATCGCCCTGGGCGAGCAGCCAGGCCAGTGCCACCTGCCCGGGCGTGGCACCGGCTTCGTCGGCCAGGGCCTTGACCTCGTCGGCGAGCGCCAGGTTGTGCTGGAAGTTCTCACCCGTGAAGCGCGGGTTGTCGCGACGGAAGTCGTTCTCGTCGAACTGGTCGGTGGAGCGCAAGGTGCCGGTCAGGAAGCCGCGGCCCAGCGGGGAGAACGGCACCAGGCCGATGTTCAGCTCCCGCAGGACGGGCAGGACGCGGTCCTCGATACCCCGGGTGAACAGGGAGTACTCGGACTGGACCGCGGTGACCGGCTGGACGGCGTGGGCGCGGCGGATGGTGTCCGGACCGGCCTCCGAGAGCCCGAAGGCGCGGACCTTGCCCTCGGCGATCAGCTCGCCCACGGCGCCGGCGGTCTCCTCGATCGGCGTGTTCGGGTCGACGCGGTGCTGGTAGTACAGGTCGATGTGGTCGGTGCCCAGCCGCTTCAGGGAACCCTCGACCGCGGTGCGGATGTTGGCCGGGCTGGAGTCCAGGTTCCACGCGCCTTCGCCGGCGTGCGAGACCAGGCCGAACTTGGTGGCCAGCACCACCTTCTCCCGGCGGCCCTTCAGCGCCCGCCCGAGCAGCTCCTCGTTGGTGTAGGGGCCGTAGATCTCGGCGGTGTCGATGAGCGTGACGCCCAGCTCAAGGGCTCGGTGCACGGTCCTGATCGACTCCGCGTCATCGGTGCCCGAGCCGGTGTAGCCGTGGGACATGCCCATCGCACCCAGCCCAATCCGGGAAACCTCCAGGTCACGCAGCTTGATGTACCGCATCTCGCCTTCTCCGGTCTGTGGTGTCGCCCGTCCCCTCGCTCTCGCCCGGCCCGGCAGGTCGTGCCGGTCGGAGCCTGGGCGATGCCGAGGGGGCGGCGTCTTCCTCATCAACCTTCGCCCGGATTGCTCCGGTGTGGCAGGGCGAACTCTTCAGGGGTAATGACAGGGCCCCCTCCCGTCTGCAGGTACGGCGGTCTGCCGGGTGAAACTGGAGCCATGGCATCCCAGAGCGCGAACAGCGAGGGCGCCGAGCTGGGCCGCTTCCTGCGGGCCCGCCGCACCCAGACCAGCCCCGAGCACGTCGGCCTCACCATCGGCGCCGGCATCCGCCGCACCCCCGGCCTGCGCCGCGAGGAACTGGCCACCCTCGCCGGCATCAGCATCGACTACTACGTACGCCTCGAACGCGGCAAGGAGACCCGCCCCAGCCCCGCCGTCCTCGACTCCCTCGCCCACGCCCTGCACATGGACGACCAGGAACACCAGCACCTGCGCGAGCTCGCCGCCCGCGCCGCCCGCTACGCCCCTGAACCGCCCCCGGCCCCCAGCTGCACCGTGCGCCCCCACCTGAAACTGCTGCTGGAATCGCTGCGCCCGAACCCCGCCTACGTCATCAGCCGCAGCATGGACATGCTGGCCTGGAACCCCGGCGGCCTCGCCCTGTACGCGGGCCTGGAGGACTGGCCGGCCAAACACCGCAACCTGGCCCGCTACCTCTTCCTCCACCCCGCCTCGCGGAACCTGTTCACCGACTGGGACCGCCAGATCACCGCCTGCGTCGCCCGCCTGCGCGCCGTCGCCGGCACCGCTCCCGACGCCCCGGACCTGACCAACCTCGTCGGCGAGCTCCTTCTCAAGAGCCCCGACTTCGCCCGGCTGTGGGAACGCTACGAGGTCACCGGCCGTAAGCCCGCACAGAAGACCTTCCAGCACCCCCGCGTCGGCAAGCTCACGCTCACCTCCCAGTCCATGCATCTGGAAGGCACCCCCGGCCAGCGCATCGGCGTCTACACCGCCGAACCCGGCACCCCCGACCACGACGCCCTGCTCCTGCTCGACATGACCGCGCCCGCAGCCACCCCCCACCAGGAAGTCCCGCACACATCGCCCTGACCGCTGTTCTCGCAAACGGGGTCCTTTGCGCGAGCAAAATCAATCTTGGGTCGCCGGACCCCTGCCGATCCCGGATTCGCTCGCAAATCCCGTTCTCGCTCAAAAGCAGGATGGACCCCCTTCTGAGACTTGCATTGTGCGAAATTCCGGATCCATGACGGGCCCTCGCCGCCCCTCCCCGGCCGACCGGTCGGACGCCGACGACGTCGAACAGCACGCCTGCCCGAAGTGCGACGCCCAGCCCGGCTCGCCCTGCCGCTCACGCGGCACCCCGCCGCCGACGCCCAGATCAGCACCCTCGTCCGCGTCCGCCCCCGGTCCGAGGAGGCGCTGAGGACGGCGCGGGAGGTCAAGGCGCACGCCCCGCACTGCCGGGTCATGGCCGCGACGCCGCCGAACTCACCGCCCTGGCGGACCACCCCACCGCCCTGTTCGCGTTCTTCGCCGCGACGGCGGAGACCGAGCGGGAGAACGTTCGCGAGTCGACGCTCGAAGGGCTCGACAACGTCTATCCCCAGCTCAAGAGGCTCGAACGAGCATGCTGGTTACATAAGCGCCTTGTCATCAACTTGCCGTTCGGTCCATCCGCTAATGGGCAGCGAGGATCTCCTCAAGAACGAACGACGCATCCGTCGGCAGGCCATCGCCATCGCGAACCGCTCCGGCGCAGACGACCAGGGCCTTCCAGAGCGCCCAGCCTTGTCCACACTCCCAGGTCGCCTTGTCCACCCCTAGCCGATCGCGGAACGCGGCCCGGCTCTTGCCGGTCAGCATCGTCCAGGCGATCAGACTGGCTTACCGTCCCACGAGGCTCGCAACGCCCGTTCCGAGATCTCCTCGGCGGTCTCGGTCCGGATCAGGCCGTCCAACGTCTCCAGGGCTGCCCGGGCCCACCCGTCGTAGGTCGTCAGTGGCCCGCCTCGGAACCAATTGTGCAGTCCCGGGCCCGGTCCGCCTGTCGGGTCGATCCGCTGCAGGGACACGAGGAACTCCGCAAGGTGAATAGCGAAGGCCGTCATGTCCTCGACGACGGCACGGCCCGCAGGCTCGCCACCGATCCACCGATCCACCGACCAGTTGTGCGGAAAGCCCTCATCAGGCACGCCCTCGGCCAGCGGAACCGGGACCTCCAACGGCAACGCGGGTGCGAGAACCGGAAGCCACCGGTGCTCCTTCTCCACCGCCAGCGCGAACTCCGCGGCAGTCGGTAGCCGCACCAGCATCCCGTCACCGAGGCGAAAGGTGCAGTTCCCAACCCTGCACATCGACCGGCGGACCTCAAGGTGTCAAGCCGGAACCTACAAAGGCGTTGTGCGTCGGCCCCGCGCCCGCGGATGGCAGCCGGGAGAGCGGCAGACGGTGGAAGTCGACGGCTGGCCCCGGCTGGAGGCGGCGGCCGCGGCGCGAGCCAGGGACGCCGGTCCCGCTGGAACCCGCGACGCCGCGAGCAGGCTTCGGTGAGACTGTCCTTTGCCCCTGCTGACCCGACGTGAAGGAGCGAGATGCAGGCACTGACGCTTGGTCCCACGAACCGTGGGCCTGTCGTGCTCTTCGCGGCTGGAGCGGGCGGCGATCCGGAGCGTTACCGGCCTCTGCTGGATGACCTGGCAGCCCATGACTGCCAGGTCATCGCGCCTTGCTTCGAGCGCTTTGCGGCGCGGGAGGCGACCACTGCCGAGCTGCTCGCCCGCCCGGTCGGGCTGATCGAGGCGCTCCACCGGTGGGCGTCTCCGGACGCGGCTGTCGTGGTGGTCGGCCATTCGATCGGTGGATGGGCCGGCCTCTGTCTCGCCGGTGCGACACCGTGGGGGCGGGACGGCAAGCCGCTGGATGTCCCACGAGAGCCACGCGTCGGCCGTCTCGTCTTGTACACGCCCGCTGCCGGCTGGTTCGCCGCTCCGGGCGCCTTGGACGCGGTGACAGCTCCGATGCTCGTCTACGCGGGAGAGATGGACACCGTCACACCCGTCGAGCAGGCCATCCACTTGAAGAGCGCGCCAGCCCAGGTCGACCTTCGCGTCGTGCCGGGGGCTGGTCACTTCAGCTTCATGAATTCGCCTCCGCCGGGCACGGTCGAAGACCAGGGCTTCGACCGTCCCCGGTTCCTCGCTGACCTCGCGCAAGCGACCATGGAGTTCGCCACGGTGTCGTGAGGTGACGTGACGCGCCGTTCGGACGCTGGTCCGGACGGTGCACCTCTACGCGATCGCCGACGGCAGGCGGCCTACCACCGCTACGGCGGAGTGCCGTCGATCCGCCCCGTACGACAGGGAGCGAGTGAGCCACACCAGTTCGCCAGCGGTCATCTGCCGAGACATGGTCACGACGGCGTCCCATCGCCCCGTTCGGCAGCGAGTGCGCGATGGTCGTCGGCGTCGGTGATGGCCCACGGACGCAGCGTCAGCCGGGCGGTTTCGAGCTGAAGCGGCATCGGCGGATACGGCACAGCGACACCCTACCGACGCCGCGATGAGTCGTCGCCTTCCTCGAAGGCGGCACCGGGATCAGTTGCCGACGCCGAGGCCGGACATGAACGCGGACGGATATCGGTCGCCACGTGCCGCGCCCGGCGGCACCGCCTTCTCGATCTCGGCGAGGTCGTCCGCGGTGAGGATCAGCTCCATCGCGGGCAGCGCCTCGGCCAGCCGGTCGCGGGTTCGAGCGCCGACCAGCGGCACGATGTCGTCGCCCCGTGCGGCCACCCATGCGATGGCCAGTTGGGCGACGGTGCACCCCTTTGCGTCGGCGACCCGGCGCAGTGCCTCCACGAGGGCGAGGTTGTGTTCCACGTTCCCGCTCGTGAATCGCGGGCTGAGGCCGCGGCCGTCGCCGGGGGCCGCCGTGCGGCCGGCGGACCAGTGTCCGGAGATGAGGCCGCGGCTGAGGACGCCGTACGCGGTCAGGCCGATGCCGAGCTCCCGTAGCGTGGGCAGAACGTCCGCCTCCACCGCGCGGGAGATCAGCGAGTACTCGATCTGGAGGTCGGCGACCGGGTGCACGGCATGCGCCCGGCGGATCGTCGCCGCGTCGACCTCCGAGAGGCCGAGGTGGCGGACGTACCCGGCTTCGATCATCTCCTTGATCGCGCCCACCGTCTCCTCGATCGGCACCGCCGGGTCCAGCCGGGCGGGACGGTAGATGTCGATGTGGTCGGTGCCCAGCCGGGTCAGCGAGTAGGCCAGGTAGTTCTTCACCGCCTCGGGACGGCCGTCCATCCCGCCGAAATCCGGGCCCGGCCCTCGCAGCATGCCGAACTTGACGCTCAGCTGGTAGCTGTCCCGGTCCCGGCCGCGCAGCGCCTCGGCGAGCAGCAGCTCGTTGTGGCCCATCGCGTAGAAGTCGCCGGTGTCGACCAGCGTGACCCCGGCGTCCAGCGCGGCGTGCACGGTGGCGATGCTCTCCGCGCGGTCGGCCGCGCCGTAAGCGCCCGACATGCCCATCGCGCCCAGGCCCAGCGCGGAGGTGGCCGGGCCGGTGCTGCCCAGGGTTGTTGTCTGCATCGCGTGCTCCTTCGTCGTCGATCCGCCGCCCACTGTGCGCCCGCGCCGCGACGCACGGGAGCGGAGCGTTCATCCTGGGAGCGCCGCTCCCTGGATCGGCTCGCCCGCCGCGAGGACCATGGGGACATGCAACGTGACCAGCTCGCCGACTTCCTGCGCCGCCGTCGCGAGGCGATGCGCCCGTCCGAGGTCGGCATCGCCGAGGGGCCCCGCCGCCGCACCACCGGGCTGCGCCGGGAAGAGGTGGCCACGCTCGCCGGTATGTCGGTGGACTACGTCGTACGCCTCGAACAGGGCCGCAGCAGCCAGCCCTCGGTCCAGCTGCTCGGCGCGCTGGCCCGGGCGCTGCGCCTCTCCGACGACGAGCGCGACCACCTGTTCCACCTGGCCGGCCACCGGCCCCCGCCCGCCGACACAGTGGCCCGCCTGGCCCGTGCGGGCCTGATCCGCATGCTCGACCTGCTCGGCGACACCCCGGCCCTGGTCCTGTCCGACCTGGGCGAGGTGCTCGCCCAGAACCGGGCCGCCCTCCTGCTCATGGGCGACCACACCGGCTTCACCGGCGATCGCCGCTACCTCGCGTACCGCTGGTTCACCGACCCCGCGGTCCGCGCCGTCACCCCGCCCGAGGAGCGGGAACGCCACGCCCGCCAGCTCGTGGCCGACCTGCGTGCGGCCGCCGGTCGGCGAACCGGCGACTCCACGGTCGCCGGGCTCGTCGACCGGTTGCGGGCCGCGAGCGCGGACTTCCGCCGGATCTGGGCCGAGCACGAGGTGGCGGTCCGGCGCGCCGACCGCAAGACCCTGCTGCATCCGCGGGTCGGCCGCCTGCTGATGGACTGCGAGACCCTGGTCACTCCCGACCAGGGCCAGCAGCTGCTGGTGCTCACCCCAGCGGACGCCGAGGCCCGCGAGCGGCTGGAGCTGCTGCGGGTCATCGGTATCGAGGAGTTCCCCACGGGGGCGACGGACACGACGGCACGGTGAATTGTCCACGGGGGTGCTCGCCGATTCCCGCGCGCCGCTGTGCGCCATGCTGAGGACGTGACACCGCGAGCGGGGCAGGGGACGGGTCGCCGCCCGGTCCTCCCCCTTCACCGCCACTGATGCGTCGCTCGATGCGCGGACGAGTCCGAGGCTCCCCGGTGTGGTCGGTCAGGACAGGATCTCGACGTACCCATCGGTTCCGTGTATGCGGATCCGCTGACCGTCCCGGATCAGCCGGGTGGCCTGCTCCACGCCCACGACGGCCGGCAGGCCGTACTCCCGGGCGATCACCGCGCCATGGGTCATCAGACCGCCGACCTCCGTCACCAGGCCCGCGATTCCGACGAACAGCGGCGACCAGCTGGGGTCCGTGAAGCTCGTGACCAGGATGTCGTCCGCTTCGAGATCGGCCTCCGCCATGTCGAGGATGACGCGGGCCCTCCCCTCGACGGTCCCGGCGGAAACCGGTAGGCCGATCAGGGCTCCGGCCGGCACGTCGTCGCGCCGGTACGCCCCGGTGATGGCCTCACCGTCCGAGGTGAGCACCCGGGGCGGTGTGAGCGCCTGGTACGTGCGGAACGCGTCCTTGCGCTGCTGGATGAGCTGGTCGAGCTGGTCGTCCACCTGGTTCGTGCGGACGACGTCGTGGAACTCCTGGAAGGTGAGGTAGAAGACGTCCTCCCGCTCAGGAAGCACGTCGGCCTGCACGAGGCGCTCGGCCTCTGCCAGCAGTGCCTGCTTGTAGACGAAGTAGCGGCTGACGATGTCGTACTTCGGGTACTCCCGGTACCCGATGAAGGTTCGGACGCGGTCGATCATCCGCTTGGTCTCGTCGGCCTTCTGCTCCCCGTCCGGCAGGGCCCGCAGGCGTGACAGCACGTCCTGTTCCTTCTGCCGCGCCTTCTGCCGCCCTTCCTCGAAGCGCCGTTCGGCGGCGCCCGGTTCGAAGTTCCTGACGTTGTCGAGGATCACGGGCACGAGCATGGAGGGGCGCTCGCGCCAACGCGGCCTCGTGACGTCGATCTCGCCGACGCAGCGCATGCCGTACCGGTCGAGGTAGGTCTCGATGGCATCGCGCGCCTCGGCACCGCCCGTGAGCTTCGCCAGCTCGCCCAGGAAGCCCTCGTCCTCGACGCCCTGGAGGAACGCCACCACCTCCGGATGCGGACGGATCACGTCCGCGACGTCGAGCAGCGCCAGTCCCATCTCCGACGTGACGTTGCCGGGGGCGGACAGCGTGAGCGTGTCAGCCACGTTCTTCTCGCCCAGCCACTCCCCCAGCTTGTCGTTGAGCCACCACGTGGCATCCATCCCCGCCATGATCACCGGCAGGTTCAGCGGATCACCGAGGACTCGCTTGTGCTCCTCGAACGCCTCCAGCAGGAAGTCGAACAGCGCCGGTCCGGACTTCGTCCGGATGTCGCGCTCCACAGCGGCGATGGACGCCTGGCTGCGCTCGATCAGCCCGGTGACGAGGGCCGGATCGGTCTCGATCGGGGCTGGCGCGCCCCCGGGCGGCGGCCCGGCGGACTGCGGCGTGCCGGGAGGGGCGTCCGGGAGCGACGGGAGGAAATCGTCGCGGTCGAGGACGGCGTCCAGGGCGTACCTGAACAGCGGATCATGTTTCCCCACGACGTCCAGGAGACCGGCGCGGCCCGCGGGCGAGGCCAGGCGCGGGGTGGCGTCCACGAAGAGCCTCCCACCGGCCTCGTGCATCGGCACCCTGGCCGTCAGCTGCCACATGGAGAGCCCCAGGGGCTTCATGGCATCGGTCATCATCTGCTGATGACCGACGGAGAGATAGACGTGATTCTCCTGGTCGCCGGTCTCGGGGATGGGGAACAGCGTCGTGATCGGCCGACTCTGGACGATCTGGAAGTCGTCGTCGACCAGGCACCATTCGATGTCCTGCGGGCGGCCGAAGCGCGCTTCGATCCGCCGCCCGAGCCGCACGAGCCGCACGGCCTGCGCGTCCGTCAGCGTCGGCTGCTCCTGCCGCTGCGAGTCGATCGCCACTTCCCGCGTACCGCCGGCCGGCAGGGCGTGAACGGCACGCTGTTTGGCGGCGATGGTCTTGGCGACGACTTCGCCGTCTCGCACCGTGAAGACGTCCGGGTTCACCAGGCCGGAGACCAGGGCCTCGCCGAGGCCGAATCCGGCGTCCACGGTGGCGACCTTCCGGTTTCCCGTGACGGGGTCGGCCGTGAACAGGATGCCCGCCGCCTGCGAGAAGACCATCTGCTGTACGACCACGGCCATGTGGACCGTACGGTGGTCGATGCCGTTCCGCTGGCGGTAGATCACGGCCCGTTCGGTGAACAGCGAGGCCCAGCACCGGCTGACGTGCTGGAGGATCGCCGCTGGCCCCACGACATTCAGGTACGTGTCCTGCTGGCCCGCGAAGGAGGCCGTCGGCAGGTCCTCCGCCGTCGCGCTGGATCGTACGGCGCAGGCGGCCTGCTCGCCGAGCCGGGCGAGCGCGCCGGTGATCGCCGCCGCGAGATCGCCCGGGATGGCGATCCCTTCGATGGTCCGGCGAATCCTCGCGCTGAGCGTGCGGATCGCCTCCCGGTCGTCCGGGTTCACGCGCGACAGCTGATCGAGCCGATCGTCGATGGACGGCGCTTCCGCCATGATCCGCCGGAAGGCGTCCGTCGTCACACAGAAGCCCCCCGGCACGCGGATGCCGTCGATCCGCGACAGCCCGCCCAGCTGCGCGCCCTTGCCGCCGACGACCGCGACCTGCGTCTCGTCGACCTCTTCAAGATCCACCACGTACTGCTCGGTCATCGCGACACCCCTCCGCGGCAGGTCGCATCACCGACGCGTCCAGCGCTGTCGAACACACGCACTTCGTATCCCCATTTCCCCAGGTTGTGGCCTCGGCCGACGATTCTGCGCCGCGACCCGGGTCTTGCCGCAAGCCCCCCAACGCGCTATAACTTAAGAGTGGCAAGGAGAGGTCTCCTTGCCTTTGTCTTTGTCCGCGCCTTGTGCGGTGGGTCTCCGGGCCGGGGGTGTGGGGTCGCCGTCGGTGTACGGCTCCGGGGCTACCGAAACATGTTCACCATCATCTGATGAATCAGTCCGAGAGCCGCGATGGCTACCAGCCACCACGCGGGATCACGCCACGGGCGCTTGGGCCAGCCATCATCCTCCATCTCGAACCCCTCGCCTGTTCAGCTCGCTCCTGGGGGACAGTCGCACGCCATGTGAACGACGAGAGTTATCAGGGGTCACCAAGGGGCTCGGGGATGCGAAAGCGACGCTGGTTCCCAACGCATTTCGAGCGGTCGCCGTCCGCTTGATCAGAACGCGCGGAACTCCTCGAAAGGCGGCTCGAAAGAGGGATCGGGCAGGCGAAGAGCCTTGCAGCGGATCCTCGGTTCGTCCCGGGGACCAGCAAGGACCGTCGTCGCGGTTTCGCTGGGGAAGGCATCGGGAATCGGCATCCACCCCAGGTTCCGCTCGTAGTAGTGCGCGGCGGTTCGTACCGACGGCGCCCAGTCGTCGTCGATGACGATCAGCCCGCCAGGCCGGACGATCTTTCGCAGGAAGTAGAGATCGACGAAGACTTCATGAAACCGGTGACTGCCGTCCACGAATGCCGCGTCGGCGGTGAGCCCCTCGGTGAGGAGTTGCGGGAGCGCGATCGAGGAAGGGGCGCGCATCAGCGACGCGATCGAATCCAGCCCGGCTGAGCACAGCAGATCCCAGCCGACGTTGGACCATTCACTTTCTTGTAATGGGTCGATGATGATGTGCCGGGGACGAGGCGGTTCGACAGTGAACAGCGCCTCGCCGATCGCGAGTGCGGAACTGGCGTATGCGAGACCGACCTCGACCACCGTCTGCGCGCCCTCGGAGATCAGGAGGTCACGCAGCTGGTCGCAATCGCGTTCGGGAACGGTGACCGTCTCGAAGTCCGCCTCGCGGTCCCGCGTCCGCGGAGGGCCCTCCTGCGCGAGCCTCCGACGCACCTCGCGGATTCGCGTCTTACGTTCATCCGACGTCGTCATGCCGGTCACCTTCCCACACCCAGGGGTCACTTCGCCCGAGCGCCGGGACGTTTGGCCCGCGGCGCTGTCGAGGTGCGTCGCCGCGGCCTGGTCGAGCCGGAGGGGGCTTGCGCGGGCGGGGTGTCATAGGTGTTCCCTATGGCACCTGCTGACATTTCGTCTTTGCCTCTCGATCTTTTCCGTACGTACCGTGAGACAGCTCGACGAGGTGCTCACCGCGAATTCTCCGAAGAATCGCGCCCTGCGCACGCCGAACCTTTTCCGTCGAGCGGACAATGACGCGATCGAGAGGGACCGGTGGGAATGACCACGATCGAGAACGGATCGGGAACGCGAGAACTCGCGGGAAAGCGGGCCCTGGTCACGGGCGGTTCTCGCGGAATCGGCGCGGCCGTCGTACGCCAACTCCTGCACGCGGGTGCCGAGGTGCTCACGACCGCCAGGTCGGCGACGAGCACCGTGCCGGAAGGGGCCGCCTTCGTACAGGCCGACGTGCGGACGCGGGCCGGGGCTGAGGCGCTTGCCGCGGCCGTGCGGGAGGCGTTCGGCGGGGTGGACATCCTGGTTCACAACGCGGGCGGGGCACGGCCCCACCCAGGGGCCTTGGCCATTCCCGACGAGGAGTGGCAGGACGCGCTGGACCTGAACTACCTGGCAGCGGTGCGGCTGGACTCGCTGCTGGTACCGGGGATGCGGGAACGCCGTTCGGGGACGGTCGTGCACCTCTCCTCGGCCGCGGTCCTCACCCCGGTTGGGCCGTTCCTGCACTACGTGGCGGCGAAGGTGGCGCTGGAGAGCTACAGCCGGGGACTGGCCCTGGAGCTGGCCCCGTTCGGAGTCCGGGTCAACACCGTCTCTCCCGGCAGGGTCGCCACCCCCGGCGGCGAGGAAACGCGGGAGCGGTGGGCGCGCCTCAACGCTGCGCCGGGCCAGACCAACGCCGCCGACACCGTGCCGCTGGGGCGCGATGGTAGGCCCGACGACATCGCGCAGGCGGTGCTGTTCCTCGTGTCCGGCCGGGCGAGTTGGCTGACCGGGAGCAATCTCATCCTGGACGGCGGTGAATTCCCCCGGAGGTGACGCCGACGGAATCCCGGAAAGCTGGTTCCGAAAAGAGGCCCGCCTTCTTCTCTGCCGTCAGGGCACCGGCGAGAAGGAAACGGACGCGGACCAGGTTTCCTGACGCAGGAGTTCGAGCAGGGCCGTCTCCGCCGGGCCCGCGCCGTGCCGGACCACGGCGATGACGGGCTGGGACACGGCCGGGAGCACCGGGCGGACCAGGTGCTCGTAGCCGTGGGGTACCGCGGAGGCCGGTACGAGCGTCACGCCCAGCCCGTGGGCGGCCCAGCGCACGGCCGTCGCCGTCTGGGACACGCGGGCGGCCGTGGTCGGGGGCAGATCGTTGTCCCGCAGCACGTTCAGCAGTACGCCGTCGAGCGCGCTGTCGCGGTCGAACCTCACCCACAGCTCCCCCTCCAGCGCGCGCAGCTCGACCCGGTCCGCGGCGAGCTGCCGGTGCCCGGCGCCCAGCACCGCGACGAACTCCTCGTCACCGAGGTGGTGGGCGTCGGCGGGGCTCTGCTCGCACGCCGCCATCAGGGCGAGGTCCAGCACGCCCCGGCGCCCCAGCCGCTCCAGCTCGGCGGAGCTCGGCTCCTCGAAGACGGTGACCTCAAGACGCGGGAAGCGGCGACGCAGCGCGCCCAGCGCACCCGGCAGCTGCCGGGTGCCGAAGCCCATCTGCACCGCGACCGCCAGCTCGCCCACCAGCTCGTCGGCACCGGCCCGCGCCGTCGCCCTCGCCCGCCGCGACGCGCTCACCGCGACCTCCGCCTCCCGCAGGAACGCGCGGCCGACCACCGTGGGCACCAGTCCGGTCGGCGTACGGGCGAACAGCTCCACGCCGAGTTCCCGTTCCAGGCCGCGGATCTGCTGGGACACCGACGGCTGCGCGACGTGCAGCCGCTCCGCCGCCGCCGTCACCGAGCCCTCCTCGGCAACGGCCAAGGCGTACTCGAACTGACGAAGGCTCATGGGCTCCCCGCCCCCTCCCCGCGATCAACCCCGTCGTCAACGTTGTCTTCGTTGTCGTCGTAAGGAACCCGGTTCCTCAGGCGGAGATTCCCATGACGTCCACCAGGGCCGTGCCGACCGTGTCGCTGTCAGCCCATGGGGATCTCGCTGGAGCGGGACTCGATGGCATCGAGCGCGGCGAGGGTCGCGGCGTCGAGGGTGATCTCGCCGACCGCCATGTTGGCCTCCAGGTGGGCGGCGTCGGCGGTGCCGGGGATGAGCAGCACGTTCGGGGCGTGGTGCAGCAGCCACGCGAGGCCGACCTGGGAGGGGGTGACGCCGAGGGACTCGGCCGCGGCCCGGACGGCCGGTTCGTCGCGAGCTGGTCGTCGAGGTCGACGACCTGGTCGCCCTCGGGGCGCAGCCCGGGCCCTGTGTCCATGCGGCGGAGGTTGACGACCGCGAGCCGGTCGACGCCGAGGCTGCGCAGGTTGTCCTCGACGCCGGCGCGCAGCTGCTCGGGCCGCTGCGCCAGACGCAGCGGCAGGCGCCCGCCCGGGTTGGGTTCGGCGCCGACCTTCGTGACGACCAGGGCGTCGTCCTCGGGGCGCAGCACCTCGCGGATCACGTCGTTGGCGAAGCCGAAGCCGTAGAACTCGGCGGTGTCCACGTGGTCGACGCCCAGCTCGACCGCGCGACCGCCGCGACGGCCTCGTCGCGGCGGTCGCGCAGGCGCTCGAGCTGCATCGCGCCGTAGCCGATCCGTGCCACGGTGCGGCCGGCGAACGAAGCGGTGACTGTGGTCATGACGCTGTCTCCTCGGTCGGTGTGGCGCCATGATCCGGTGGGCGATCGGGGTGGCGCGCTCCCGGGCCCCGGCAGGCTCGTGATGCTCGGCCTTGACGAGCCGCGCCGTGACGCAATCGTGCAGCATCGCGCGCGTCCGGTCCGCCATGTCGACGACGGTGTCTCGCGTCGTCGTTCCTACGGCTCGTCCGGCGTCCACAGGCGCAGCTTCTCCGGGTTGCGGACCACCCAGATCCGGCTGGCGCGACCAGCGGAGACACCGAACGCGGCCACGGTCACCGTGACACCCGCGCGCTGGGCGACCAGGCCGGGCGCACCGGCCACCGAACGCTCCAGGAGCCGTAGCCCCGGCGCCTTGCCGGCGATCGCGATCATGTACTGGGCGATGCGTGCCCCACCCTCGACCGGGTGCGGCACGGCGCCGACCAGGCCGCCGCCGTCGGCGGTCATCACGGCGTCGGGGTCGAGCAGGCCGACGAGAGCCGCGATGTCCTTGGCCTCCCACGCCTCCTTGACGCGCCGCACGACTTCAGCCTGCCCCGCCGCCGCGGCCACCGGGGCGTGCGCGGCGCGCACCCGCCGCCGGGCCGAACTCGCCAGCTCCCGGCAGGCCCCCGGGGTACGGCCCACGATCCCGGCGATCTCGGGGAACGGGTAGCGGAACACGTCGTGCAGCACGAACGCGACCCGCTCGGCCGGTGTCATCGATTCCAGGACGACGAGGAACGCCATGGTCACCGACTCGTCCAGGGCGATCTGGTCGGCCGGGTCTGCGGCGTCACCCCCGCGGGCCCATTCGCTGCGGTCGGGCAGCGGCTCGGGCAGCCACGCACCGACGTAGCGCTCGCGCCGGGCCCGCGCCGAGCCCAGCACGTCCAGGCAGATGCGCCCGGTCACCGTCGTCAGCCAGGCACCGGGGGACGCGACGGCCTCCCGCTTGCTCCGCGGCTGCGCGTACCAGCGGGCGTACGCCTCCTGCACGGCGTCCTCGGCCTCGGCCAGCGAACCGAGCAGCCGGTAGGCCACATTGATCAGTCGGCGCCGCTCGCCCGCGACCTCCGCCGCGCCCCACCTGCCCATGACCACTCCCCCGGCCCGCCGCCCTCACCTTGCATTCCGCGTGTCCGCGTCGTCGGGCTGATGAGACCTTACCGAGCTGACGCCTCCGGGCGGACAAAGGGGACAACGTGATGACCACCCAGCCGACGGCGACCGCGACCACCTCGTTCCTGCGGATGGCGATCGCCCTCCAGACCCTGACCATCCTCTTCCAGGCGGTCAGCGCCGGAGTGCTGCTGACCTCCTCGTACGGCGAACCGCTGCACGGCATCGGGGCACGCGTGATGTACGGCGCGTCGATGCTGTACGTGCTCGCCGCGGTACTGACCTGGCGGCCGGGCGGCGGCTCGCCCCGCCCCATCGCCCACGCGTCCGGCTTCCTCGCCCTCGCCTCGGTCCAGGTCGTGCTCGGTATCGCGCACGTCCCGTCGGTCCATGTCCCGCTGGGCGTCCTGATGTTCGGCCTGAGCGTGCTGGCGCTGGCCCGCCGGAGCGCGGAAGGCGGCTGGCGCTCTAGAGGATGAGGCAGGTGGTGGTGGCGTGGGCGATCAGCTTGCCCTGGTCGTCCAGCACCTTTCCGTCCGCGGTGGCGGTGCGGCGGCCGGCGTGGATGACATTGCCTTCGGCGGTGAGCGTCTGTCCGTCGGTGCGGGCGGCCCGGATGTAGTTGACCTTGAGTTCGAGGGTGGTGTAGCCGCCACCAGCGGGGAGGGTGGTGTGGACGGCGCACGCCATGGCGGAGTCGAGGAGGGTCGCGGCGATGCCGCCGTGGACGGTGCCGAGGGGGTTGGCGAAGTCGGGGCGGGTGTCGAGGGAGACGACGATACGGCCGTGCTCGACCTCGTCGAAGCGCATGCCGAGCAGACGGCCGATGGAAGGAATGTCGGTGGGGCGTTCGGTCTGCACCCAGCGCATCAGTTCCAGGCCGGTCATGGCTGCGAGGTCGGTGGTGGTCACGGGTCGTACTCCTTGGGCGGTGGGGCGTTCGTGAGGTGGGCGGTGGGGCCGGTCAGCCGAACGGGTTCGTGGTGTCGCGCAGGGTGACCAGGACCGGGGCGTACATACGGGCCTTGATGGTGCCGAGCGTGTCACCGGCCTTGCCCACCTGCGCGTGGGCGATTTCGACGGCGGTGGAGCGCACCGCCTCCTCGGCGACGGCCTGGTCGACGATGCCGACGGCCGCG
The DNA here is from genome assembly GCF_044333065.1 of Streptomyces sp. NPDC021115. Lineage (NCBI taxonomy): Bacteria > Bacillati > Actinomycetota > Actinomycetes > Kitasatosporales > Streptomycetaceae > Streptomyces > Streptomyces sp. NPDC021115. The sequence continues at coordinate 999,300 of NZ_JBIRQF010000002.1, read as the reverse complement.
GCGTCGGACCCGCCGTAGCGGCGGGCCGTGACCATGGCCTCGTGGGCGGTCCGCGGTGTCAGCCGGGCCTGGATGAGGGCGGACATGCCCGGAGTGAAGGGGATGTTGATGTCCGCTTCGGGCAGGCACCAAAAGCCCCGGTCGGCGCGCATGACACGGAAGTCGTGGGCGAGGGAGAACATCGCGCCCGCGGCGAAGGTGTGCCCTTGCAGCGCCGCCACGGTGACGACCGGCAGCGACAGCAACCGCGCGAACAGTTCGTGGACGGAGACGACGTAGTCCCGGTGCTGGTCGGCGTGGGCGAACAGCCAGTCCAGGTCGAGCCCGTTGGACCAGAACTTGCCGGTGGCGGCGGTGACCAGGGCGCGCGGGCCTTCCGCCTTCTCCACCTCGTCCAGCGCGGCGCCGACGGCGGTGACCCAGTCGGGGTGGAAGCGGTTCTCTCCGTCCCCGAGGTCGAGGACGAAGACGTTGTCCTGACGGTCGAGCGAGGGCATGGCGAACTCCTTCGGGCCGAGCAGATACTCAATGGCAGATGCTCAATGGGGGTCAGGTCAGGTGTCCGGGCTCTCGGGGCAGTGGCGCAGGGCGTTGAGCAGCAGGTCGTGGATCTCGGCGGCGGCCGCCTCCAGCGGCTCGGTGCTCCGCTCGGCACGGCACATGATCACCGCGCCCTCGACCGCGGCGATGATGAACGCGCCGAGCCTCCGGCTGCGCTCCTCGGTCAGACCGTGGCGGACGAAGAGGCCCGCGAGAGCCTCCCGCCAGCGCGCGAAGACGGCCGCCGCGGAACGGGCCAACTGGGGTGCGTCGTCGTTGGTCTCCACGGCCACCGCCACGATCGGGCAGCCCGCCCGGAAACCGCTCTCCACCAGCCGCTCATGCCACAGCGCGAAGAACGCGTCGACGGCCGCGACCGGATCGTCCGCCTGCGCGGCGGCGTCGATCAGCCCCGCGATGAAGTCCCCCGCCAGCGCCACCGCCTCGTCGATGAGCTGCGCCCGCCCACCGGGAAAGTGGTGATACACCGAGCCACGAGGGGCACCGCTGTGGGCGAGCACCCGGTCGACGCTCGTCGCGCTCGCCCCGTACTCGCGCAGCAGCGCGGCGGCGCTGAGGATCATGCGGTCGCGACTGTCACTCCTGCGCGGACTCACCTGTCCCCCTTCCCGTGCGTGGAGCCCCTACGAGCTACCTATCGGTAACTTATGGGGTGTGGCATAGAACAGGCAAGGGGTGCGGCTGCCACCCTTGAACGTCGAAGGAGAGGCTGACGCCGTGCAGGAATCCGCAGAGGACCGCCAGAAGCCCCCCACGTGCCCGGTACGGCCCGTGCGCGGTGGCTCCGCCGGGCACACCGCTTATCTCGTCACCGGATACGCGGAAGCCAGGCAGGCGCTCGGCGATCCACGCCTGTCGAAGAACACTTCCGCCTTCTTCGCCGACAAGGGCTCCACGCGCCGACTGCACCCCGCCGTGACGCGGAACATGCTGGCCAGCGACCCTCCGCAGCACACCCGGCTGCGCAAGCTGGTGACCACGGCGTTCACCAGGCGGGCCGTCGCCGAATTGCGTCCGTTCATCGAACAGGTCGCCGATGCGCTGCTGGACGCATGGCCTCCGCAGGGCGAGGCCGACGTCGTCGCCGACCTCGCCATGCCGCTTCCCGTCACCGTGATCTGCGAGCTGCTGGGCGTTCCCGAAGGTGACCGGCCGGACGTCAAACGCTGGTCCGCCGATCTGTTCGCGGCGGGCCGACCCGACCGGATCGACGCGGCCTCGCACGCGATGGCCGGGTACATGACGGACCTCATCGCCGAGAAGCGCGACCGGCCCGGCGACGCCCTTCTGGACCGCCTCATCCGGGTGCGCGACGGCGGAGACCGGCTCGGCGAGGAGGAGTTGGTGTCCCTCGCCGTTCTCCTGCTCGTCGCCGGGCACGAGACCACCACCAACTTCATCGGCAACGCGCTCCTCGCGCTCCTTCAACAGCCCGCCGATCTGGAACGGTTGCGCCACGACCCGGATCTCGTCCCGGGCGCGCTGGACGAGCTGCTTCGCCACGACTCCCCCGTCAGCACGGCCACGTTCCGGTACACCACGGAGGCCGTCACCCTCGGCGGCACCGAAATCCCCGCCGGCGCTCCGGTGCAGGTGGCCATCGGCGCCGCCAACCGCGATCCCGCCCGCTTCGCCGATCCCGACCACCTCGACCTCGGACGGGACGACGCCACCGGACACATCAGCTTCGGCCACGGCATCCACCGGTGCGTCGGCGCTCCGCTGGCGAGAGCCGAGGCGGAAGTCGCCCTCCGGAAGGTCCTGCTCCGCTACCCGGACCTCCGGCTGGCGGTGCCCCCGGACCAGCTGGTCCGGCGTCCGACGCCTGGTCCACGGCCTGACGGCGCTCCCCGTCCTCGTCGGTCATGGCGGATGACACCGCCGACCGGTGGCGGACCCCTTATCGTGGCGCGACAGTGACCGCCGACGGGCCCGTGCGGCTGGCGTTGGCCGCCGCGCGGCGTTCTCCGGTGCCGACGTCCACTACGACGAATCCCGGTCACCCGATCCCGTCACCCCCTACGGCGCGGCGAAGGCCGCGGCCGAGACCGGAGTCCGTCTCGTGCACCCGGACGCGGTCATCGCCCGTACCTCGCTGATCATCGGCGACCGGCGCGGCTACCGCCCCCTGGTGCGGTCCGGGGCGCCTGTCGAGATCTCCTATGAGGCGGTCTGGGCCCGCGAGAACCCCCTGTCCGCCGATCTGGAGGAATTCGGGGAAGCCCTCGCCGAAGCGGCCGCGACATTGACACCTCCGCCGGTGGTAGGACAACGGCGCGGGGAGTGATGACCTTCGGCTATAGCGCGCCTGAAAACCGCTGAGCTTTTCCGCGGTGGTTTCCCTGGAAATTGCTCTCACCGCCCAGGAACCGAATTGACTGACCGGCAGGGCGCCTAGACCGCTCCGGCCGGTCGCCGTGGCCGGGTACGGATGACACCGGACGGTGGCACCACTTGGCACCATCCGGTGCCAGCGTGGCTCAATCTGGCTTCACTCACGTTTCCGCAGGTCAGAACGGCCCACCACAAACCCGCCCCGTACATGACGCCATTCAGGCTTGCACATGGCGCCATAGTGGTGCCACTATGACGTCATGGACCTCACCCCGTATGTCGACACCCTCCACCGTGAACTCGCGGTGGCCGCCGAGGCCGGCGGGGACGATGCCCGCGAGCTGGCCGAGCGGCTGACCGCCCCGCTGGAGTCGGCGACCCGGCTGACCATGCTCAACGTGCTCTCCGCCGCGATGGACGAGATCACCCGCGAGCTCGCCCCCGGCTCGGTCGACGTACGGCTGCGGGGGCTCGACCCCGACTTCGTGGTGACGATGCCGCCCGCCGACGGCGGCACCGTGGAAGCGGCGGCCGCGCCCGTCGAACCGCTCAAGGCGCAGGCGCCCGCCGAGGGTGACGAGGGTGGCACCGCCCGCGTCAATCTGCGCCTCCCCGCCCATCTCAAGGCACGCGCCGAGGAGACCGCGAGCCGCGAGGGCCTGTCGGTCAACGCGTGGCTGGTGCGGGCCGTGTCAGCCGCGGTCGACGGTGACGCCCGGCCGCGTACGGCGGAGAAGACCCGCACCGGACAGAGCTTCACGGGCTGGGTGCGCTAGCCGCGCCCGCCCACGCACCAAGAGCACGGCACTTCGCCCGCACCACGTCCCACCAGCGGGGACGCCCCTAGGACTCATGAGGACGGTACAGCCATGCCTTCTTTCGACACTCCCGAACCCATTTCTGTCGACGCCCACGTCGGCGCCGGTTCCCTCCGGATCACCGCAAGCGACCGCCTCGACACCGTCGTCGAGGTACGGCCCGGCAGTCCCGAGCGGGACAAGGACGTGCGGGCCGCCGAGCAGACCGAGGTCACGTACGCGGGCGGCGTCCTGACCGTCAGGACGAAGGAACGCCGCCTCATCGGGCCCTCCGGCACCGTCGATGTGGCGGTCGACGTGCCCACGGGCTCGCGCGTCGACGTCACCGGCTCCTGGATCAACATGCTCGGCGAGGGCCGACTCGGCCAAGTCCGGGTCAAGACCTCGGGAGGCGACATCCGTCTCGACGCGACCGGGCCGCTCCAACTGGCCGTCTCCCACGGCTCGCTCACCGTCGGCCGGATCGAGGGCACGGCCGAGATCTCCACCAGCTCCGGCAGGCTGCGCGTCGGCACCGTCGACGGTACGGCCGTCCTGAAGAACTCGCACGGCGCCACGTCCGTCGCCGCCGTGACCGGCGAGCTGCGGGTGAACGCCGCCCACGGGGACATCGACATCGAGCGCGCCGAGAGCTCGGTCACCGCCACCGTCGCCCACGGCACCCTGCGCGTCGCCGAAGTCGCCTCCGGAACCGTCCAGTTGGAGAACGGCTTCGGCGCCATCGAGGTCGGCGTCCGCGAGGGCACCGCCGCCTGGCTCGACGTCAGCTCCGAGCGCGGGCAGGTGCGCAACGGGCTGGCCGACTCCGAACCCCCCGAGGAGGCCGAGGGCACCGTCAAGATCCGGGCCCGGACCCGCTGGGGCAACATCGACGTGCGCCGCGCCCGGCACTGAGCCCCGCATCGCCACCTCACCCCCTTCCCACCACCTTCTTCAGCCTTCTAGCGGGAGGGCTCCATGCCTTCATCTGTCATGCCCACATCCAATCGACGGCAGTCGCTCGCCGCCGTCTCCACCCTCGGTCTGCGCAAGTCGTACGGCGACAAGACCGTGCTCGACGGCATCGATCTGCGCATCCCGGCCGGGACGGTGTTCGCCCTGCTCGGGCCCAACGGCGCGGGCAAGACCACCACCGTGCAGATCCTCTCCACGCTCATCACCGCCGACGGCGGGCAGGCCCAGGTCGCGGGCCACGACATCGCCACGTCGCCGGACGGGGTGCGCGCCGCGATCGGGGTCACCGGGCAGTTCGCCGCGCTCGACGATCTGCTCACCGCCGAGGAGAACCTGCTCCTCATGGCCGACCTGCTGCGCCTCGGCAAGCGCGAAGGGCGGTCCCGCACCAAGGAACTGCTGGAGCGGTTCGACATCGCGGACGTCGCGGGCAACCGGGCCGCGACGTTCTCCGGCGGCATGCGGCGCAGGCTCGACCTCGCCATGACGCTGGTCGGCGACCCCCAGGTGATCTTCCTGGACGAGCCGACGACCGGGCTCGATCCGCGCAGCCGACGCACCATGTGGGACACGGTGCGCTCGCTGGTCGAGGGCGGCACCACCGTCTTCCTCACCACCCAGTACCTGGAGGAGGCCGACCAGCTGGCCGACCGGATCGCCGTGCTCGACGGCGGCCGGATCGTCGCCGAGGGCACGGCCGACGAGCTGAAGGCGCAGATCCCCGGGAGCCACGTACGGCTGCGGTTCACCGACCCGGCCGAGTACGAGCGCGCGGCCACCGCCTTCGCCGGTGCGACCCGGGACGACGAGAACCTCGCCCTGCGCGTGGCGGGCGACGGCGGCCTCGACGCGCTGCGCGCCCTGTTCGACCGGCTCGACGCGGCCGATGTCCGCGCCGCCGACTTCTCCGTGCACACCCCCGACCTCGACGACGTGTTCCTCGCCCTGACCGGCGACGGCAGCACCGCCACCAGCGCCCCGCTTCACGTCAAGGAGACCCTGCGATGAGCACCCTCGCGTACGCCGTGCACGACTCGAAGACGATGCTGCGGCGCAACCTGAAGCACGCGCTGCGCTATCCCGCCGTGTCCCTGGGCCCGGCCATGATGCCCGTCCTGATGCTGCTGCTGTTCGTGTACGCCTTCGGGGACTCGATCGGCGTCGGTCTCCCGGGCGGCGGCGGCCGGGACGCGTACCTGGAGTATCTGACGCCCGGTGTCATCATCATGGGCGTGGCCTCCGGAGCCATGTCGACCTCGATCGCGGTCTGCCAGGACATGACCGAGGGCATCATCAACCGCTTCCGGACCATGAACATCACCCGCTCGTCGTTCATGACGGGCCATGTGATCGGCAGCGTCATCACGACGGTGGTGAGCCTGGTCCTGGTGGTGGGCGTGGCGCTCGCGCTCGGCTTCCGTCCGGACGCGAACCCCCTGGAGTGGCTGGCGGCGGCCGGGCTGATCGCGGCCATCGCGTTCGCGGTGGCCTGGCTGTCGGCGGCGCTCGGCCTGCTCTCCAAGACGGTCGAGTCCGCGAGCAACAAGCCGCTGCTGATCCAGTTCCTGCCGTTCCTCGGCTCGGCCTTCGTACCCGCCGATTCGATGGCCCCGGGCCTGCGCTGGTTCGCCGAGAACCAGCCGTTCACCCCGATGACCGAGACGCTGCGCGGCCTGCTCACCGGCTCGGAGATCGGCGACAGCGGCTGGATCTCGCTCGCCTGGTGCGTCGGCATCACCGTGGTCGGCTACACCTGGTCGCGCCGGCTGTTCAGCACCGCCACCAAGCGCTGACGCGTTCACCCGGTCGGTGCCACGACGCCCCCGTCGCCGTCAGGCCGGGGGCGTCGTGGCCGCATCCCCGCTCCCCCGCACGGGTGCGGCCAGCTCCGGATCCTGCCCGGACCGGCTCAGCGCCCGGGCGACGAACCCGGACGCCGTCAGGTGCGCCACCGTCTCGCTCAGGAACCGCACGGTCTCCGGACGTCGTGTCCTCGTCGTCCCGACGGCCTGCCGGATGGTCATGAACGCGGGCTCGACCAGGCGCAGTTCGGGGTGTTCGGCGACGTGTGCGGTGAGTGGCTGCCGGATTCCCGCCGCGGCCTCCAGTCCCTCGGCGTGGAAGACGTCGACCCCCTCCGGGCCCCGGACCACGGTGGCGTGGCGCAGGGTGCGCGTCAGGTACAGGTCGTAGGCGGAGCCCTGCTTCACCCCGATGCGGACGCCAGGACGGTCCACGTCGTCCGGTGTCCGCAGCGCGGACCCGGCCGGGACGGCGTACGTCCCCTCGATGTGCACGTACGGGGCGGTGAACGCGATCTCCGCCTCACGGGCCGGTTCGACGGCGAGGAAGCACAGGTCGGCGCGGCCGGTGGCCATGGCCTCGTACGACTTGCGGGCCGCGTCGAAGCAGCGGAACTCCACGGACAGGCCGAGGCGCCGGGCCAGCTCCCCGGCCAGCTCGACGGTGACCCCGCGCGGCGCGTCCGGGGTGCCCTGGGCGAGGACGGGGTTACCGAGGTTGACGGAGGCGCGGAGCGCTCCGGCGGGGGCGAGGTCGCGGGCGAGCGCGGTGAGGTCGGTTGTGTCCATGGGCCGAGTCTAGGAAGACCAGGCAGCGTGGCGGGGCCTTGAAGATCTCTTGACCGCGCGGCCGGGCATGGCGGACGGACACCGGGCAACCTGCGGAGGATGACACGCGTCGGAATCGTCGTCCTGATGGTGGCCGCCGCCCTGGCGTCGGGCGTGGCCGCGGTGGGGATCTCGCCCTGGTGGCCGCCGTACCGCTCGCCCTGCTGGGGCTGCTGGGGACCCGGGACCTGCTGCAACGCCGCCACTCGGTGCTGCGCAACTATCCCGTCCTGGGCCACGCCCGCTTCCTGCTGGAGGCGATCCGGCCCGAGCTCCAGCAGTACTTCATCGAGCGCAACTTCGACGGGCGGCCCTTCGACCGGGACGTCCGCAGCATCGTCTACGAGCGGGCGAAGGGCACCGACGCCGAGGAGCCGTTCGGCACCGAGCGGGATGTGTACCAGCCCGGGTACGAGTTCCTGGTGCCGTCGATGGCTCCGTGCCCGGTGCCGGAAACGGTGCCGAGGGTGCGCGTCGGCGGGCCCGACTGCGGCCGCCCGTACGACATGGCGCTGCTGAACGTGTCGGCGATGAGCTTCGGCTCGCTCTCGGCGAACGCGATCCTCGCCCTCAACGGGGGTGCGGCGGCCAGGGGTTTCGCCCACGACACCGGTGAGGGCGGGCTGTCGGAGTACCACCTGCGGCCGGGCGGCGACCTGGTCTGGGAGATCGGCACCGGATACTTCGGCTGCCGCACCCGGGACGGCGGCTTCGATCCGGTTGAGTTCGCCGACAAGGCCGCGTACGACCAGGTGAAGTGCGTGTCGCTCAAGCTCTCGCAGGGCGCCAAGCCGGGCATCGGCGGGGTCCTGCCGGGAGCCAAGGTCAACGCCGAGATCGCGCGGGTGCGGGAGGTGCCGGAGGGGCGTACGGTCATCTCGCCCCCGTACCACCGGGTGTTCTCCACGCCGCGCGAACTGGTCCGCTTCCTGGCCCGGATGAGGGAGCTGTCCGGCGGCAAACCGTCCGGCTTCAAGCTCTGTGTGGGCTCGCGGCGGCAGTTCCTCGCCGTGTGCAAGGCCATGCGGGAGGAGGGCACGGCCCCCGATTTCATCGTGGTGGACGGGGCCGAGGGCGGCACCGGGGCCGCGCCACTGGAGTTCGCCGACCACCTCGGCGCGCCGCTCACCGAGGGGCTGCTCACCGTGCACAACGCGCTGGTCGGCGCGGGGCTGCGGGACCGGGTCAAGGTCGGCGCGAGCGGCAAGATAGCCACCGGTACCGACCTGGTCAAACGCATGGTGCAGGGCGCGGATTACGGCAACGCGGCGCGGGCCATGATGTTCGCCGTGGGCTGTATCCAGGCCCAGCGGTGCCACACCAACACCTGCCCCACCGGCGTCACCACCCAGGACCCCCGGCGGGCCCGCGCCCTCGACGTCGGCGACAAGACGCCCCGGGTGCGGCGTCTGCAAGAGGCGACGGTGGCGAGCGCGCTCCAGATCATGGCGTCCATGGGGGTCACCGAACCCGCGCAGCTGCGCCCGCACATGCTGCGGCGGCGTACCGACCCCGTCACGCACAGGTCCTACGAGGAGCTGTACGAGTGGCTTGCGCCCGGGCAGTTGCTCGCCGAGGCGCCCGCGTCCTGGGCGGCCGACTGGAAGGCCGCCGACCCCGACCGCTGGGACTGACCACCGGGTGTCCCAACTCACCATCCGAATGCCGGGCCGGGGCTCGGCACACCGCCGGACGGCGCCGTAGTCTTGCCGGTGCAGCTGGTTCGCCCCGTCCGCCAGGCGGGAGGCGTCGCAAGAGGGAACCCGGTGGGAATCCGGGACTGCCCCGCAGCGGTGAACGGGAACGACCGCCGTCATACGCACTGGACCCGGGGAAACGGGTCTGGGAAGCGACGGCCACTAGGTGTCCTCTTCTTCGGAGGACGCGCCCGTGAGTCCGAAGACCTGCCACCTGCCCGCGTGCGGACGACTCGTACGCGGACATCCCGGTGACCTCGAGGGCGGGTCGGCGTACATACCCGAAACGGACGACCGCGCTGTGCCGCGCGAGACCGTACCGCCGGGTTCGTCACCCTTCGCGCTCTCGTCCCGTTGCCGGGATCTCAGGGATTCATCTCGCGAAGGAGATCTCCGTGACCGACAAGCCCGCAGCCGCGGCAGCACGGGCCACCGTGTACGGCTACCCCCGCCAGGGCCCGGACCGGGAACTGAAGAAGGCGATCGAGGGCTACTGGAAGGGCCGCGTCACCGCCGACGCCCTCCGTGCCACCGCCGCCGACCTGCGCCGGTCCAACTGGCAGCAGCTGGCCGGGGCCGGTGTCGACGAGGTCCCCACGGGTGACTTCTCGGCGTACGACCACGTCCTGGACACCACCGTGATGGTCGGCGCGATCCCCGGGCGCCACCGGGCCGCCGTCGCCGCCGATCCGCTCGACGGATACTTCGCGATGGCGCGCGGGACGCAGGACATCGCGCCGCTGGAGATGACCAAGTGGTTCGACACCAACTACCACTACCTGGTCCCGGAGCTGGGCCCGGACACCGTCTTCACCGCCGACTCCGCCAAGCAGGTCGGCGAGCTCAGGGAGGCGCGGGCCCTCGGGCTCACCGCCCGGCCGGTCCTGGTCGGCCCGGTCACCTATCTGCTGCTCGCCAAGCCCGCGCCCGGGGTGGCCGCCGACTTCGAGCCGCTGACGCTGCTCGACCGGCTGCTGCCGGTGTACGCCGAGGTCCTGGCCGACCTGCGCGCGGCCGGGGCGGAGTGGGTGCAGCTGGACGAGCCCGCCCTCGTCCAGGACCGCACCCCGGCCGAGCTGAACACCGCCGCCCGCGCCTACCGCGACCTCGGCGCCCTCACCGACCGGCCCAAGCTGCTGATCGCCTCGTACTTCGACCGGCTCGGCGACGCCCTGCCGGTGCTGGCCAAGGCGCCGGTCGAGGGGCTTGCCCTGGACTTCACCGAGGCCGCCGCCACCCAGCTGGACGCGCTCGCCGCCGTCGGCGGGCTGCCCGGCAAGCGGCTGGTCGCCGGTGTGGTCAACGGCCGCAACGTCTGGGTCAACGACCTGGGGAAGTCCCTGTCCACCCTCGGCACCCTGCTCGGGCTCGCCGACCGGGTCGACGTCTCGGCCTCCTGCTCCCTGCTCCACGTCCCGCTCGACGCGGCGGCCGAGCGGGACATCGATCCGCAGATCCTGCGCTGGCTGGCCTTCGCCGAGCAGAAGACCACCGAGATCGTCACCCTCGCCAAGGGCCTGGCCCAGGGCACCGGCGCGATCACCGCGGAACTCGCCGCCAACCGGGCCGCCCTCGCCTCCCGTGCGAACTCCGCCCTCACCCGCGACCCGGCCGTCCGCGCCCGCACCGGCGCGGTCACCGGGGCCGACGCCCGCCGCTCCCGGCCCTACGCCGAACGGGCCGGGGCGCAGCGCGCCCACCTGGGCCTGCCGCTGCTGCCGACCACCACCATCGGCTCCTTCCCGCAGACCGGCGAGCTGCGTGCCGCCCGCGCCGGCCTGCGTACCGGGCGGATCGACACGGCCGGGTACGAGGAGCGCGTCAAGGCCGAGATCCAGGAGGTGATCGCCTTCCAGGAGAAGGCCGGTCTGGACGTCCTGGTGCACGGCGAGGCCGAGCGCAACGACATGGTGCAGTACTTCGCCGAACAGCTCAGCGGCTACCTCGCCACCCAGCACGGCTGGGTGCAGTCCTACGGCACCCGCTACGTCCGCCCGCCGATCCTGGCCGGTGACGTCTCGCGCCCCGAACCGATGACGGTGCGCTGGACGACGTACGCCCAGTCCCTCACCGACCGGCCGGTCAAGGGCATGCTCACCGGTCCCGTCACCATGCTGGCCTGGTCCTTCGTCCGCGACGACCAGCCGCTCGGGGACACCGCGCGCCAGGTCGCCCTCGCCCTGCGCGACGAGGTGGCGGATCTGGAGGCCGCCGGGACCTCGGTCATCCAGGTCGACGAGCCCGCGCTGCGCGAGACGCTGCCGCTGCGGGCCGCCGACCGGGCGGCGTACCTGGCGTGGGCGACGGAGTCGTTCCGGCTGTCCACGGCGGGCGTCCGCCCGGCCACCCAGATCCACACCCACATGTGCTACGCCGAGTTCGGCGACATCGTGCGGGCCATCGACGACCTCGACGCGGACGTCATCAGCCTGGAGGCCGCCCGCTCCCATATGCAGGTGGCCCGGGAGCTGGCCGCGCACGGCTATCCGCGCGAGGCCGGGCCCGGCGTGTACGACATCCACTCCCCGCGCGTACCGAGCCCACAGGAGGCGGCCGAGCTGCTGCGCACCGGGCTGAAGGCGATCCCCGCCGAGCGGCTGTGGGTCAACCCGGACTGCGGGCTGAAGACCCGTGGCTGGCCGGAGACCCGCGCCTCGCTGGAGCACCTGGTGGCCGCGGCCCGTACGGTGCGCGGGGAGCTGCCCGCGTCCTGACGCCACGGGAGGGGGCCGCGGCGCCCCGGCCCCCTCCCCCGTCCCGCTGTGGAGTCCGGCGCGGGTCATGCTTACCCTGATTCGGCCGTTTGTTCCCGAACGGCCCGTTCGTCGAGCGCTATGTGATCAGGAGTACGCGATGGCCACCTCCACCGACGTGGAGTCCCGCCCGGAGGCGGCCCAGAAGGGGGGCCGTCTCCGCAGCTGGCTGCTGGAGGGGCTGTCCGACATGGCCAAGCAGCAGCCAGGGCCGCACGCCCAGGTCCCCGAGGGGCACCGGGGGCAGCGGTGGTGGCGGGTGATGTGCCTCACCGGCGTGGACTACTTCTCCACGCTCGGCTACCAGCCCGGCATCGCCGCCCTCGCCGCCGGGTTGCTGTCCCCCATCGCGACCCTCGTCCTGGTGGCCGTGACGCTGGCCGGGGCGCTGCCGGTGTACCGGCGGGTGGCCGAGGAGAGCCCGCACGGCGAGGGGTCGATCGCGATGCTGGAGCGGTTGCTGTCGTTCTGGCAGGGCAAGCTGTTCGTCCTGACGCTGCTGGGGTTCGCGGCCACCGACTTCCTGATCACCATCACCCTCTCGGCCGCCGACGCCACGACCCACCTGGTGGAGAACCCGCACTTCACCAACGTGCTCCACGGCCATGAGGTGGCCATCACGATGGGCCTGGTCGCCCTGCTGGGAGCGGTCTTCCTCAAGGGCTTCATGGAGGCCATCGGCGTGGCGGTGGTGCTCGTGGGCGGCTACCTGGCGCTCAACGCGGTCGTGGTGATCGTCGGGCTGTGGCATGTGGCCACCGCGTCCCATGTGGTCACCGACTGGTCGCAGGCGCTGACCGCGCAGCACAGCAATCCGCTGATCATGGTCGGTCTGGCGCTGGTGGTGTTCCCCAAGCTCGCGCTCGGCCTGTCCGGCTTCGAGACCGGTGTGGCCGTCATGCCCCATGTGGACGGCGGCCCCGGCGACACCGAGGAGCGGCCGGCCGGGCGGATCCGGGGCACCAAGAAGCTGCTCACCACCGCCGCCGTGATCATGAGCGTCTTCCTGATCACCTCCAGCTTCATCACCACCCTGCTGATCCCGCAGAACGAGTTCGAGCCGGGCGGCAAGGCCAACGGCCGCGCCCTGGCCTATCTCGCCCACGACTACCTGGGCTCGGTCTTCGGCAGCGTCTACGACGCCGCGACCATCGGCATCCTGTGGTTCGCCGGGGCCTCGGCCATGGCCGGACTGCTCAACCTCATGCCCCGCTATCTGCCCCGCTACGGCATGGCGCCGCACTGGGCCCGCGCGGTGCGCCCCATGGTGCTGGTCTTCACCCTGATCGCCTTCCTGGTCACCTGGATCTTCGACGCCGACGTGGACGCCCAGGGCGGCGCGTACGCCACCGGGGTGCTGGTCCTGATGACCTCCGCCGCCGTCGCGGTCACCATCGCCGCCCGCCGCGCCGGGCAGCGCGGCTGGACCGTCGGCTTCGGCGTGATCTCCGTGGTCTTCCTCTACACCACGGCCGTCAACGTCGCGGAACGCCCCGACGGCGTGAAGATCGGCGCCTGCTTCATCGCGGGCATCATCGCCGTATCGCTGCTGTCCCGGCTCGCCCGCGCCTTCGAGCTGCGCGTCACCGACATGGACCTGGACGACATGGCCGAACGCTTCGTCCGCGACGCCGCCACCCGCCGCATACGGTTCATCGCCAACGAGCCGGACCACCGGGACGCGGCCGAGTACCGCGACAAGACCCAGCAGATCCGGGCCGACAACGACATCCCCACCGAAGAGGACCTGATCTTCGTCGAGGTCACCGTCCGCGACCCGTCCGACTTCGAGAGCGCGGTACGGGTACGGGGCGAGGTGCTGCACGGCCGCTACCGCGTCCTGACCCTCGACGGCTCCAGCATCCCCAACTCCCTGGCCGCGCTGCTGCTGCACGTACGGGACGTGACCAAGTGCAGCCCGCACATCTACTTCGAGTGGACCGAGGGCAGCCCGTTCGCCCAGTTCCTGCGCTTCTTCCTGTTCGGCCAGGGCGAGGTCGCGCCCGTCACCCGGGAAGTGCTCCGCGAGGCCGAACCCGACCGGGCCCGCCGGCCGCACGTCCACGTCGGCTGAGCGACGGCCTCGCCCCGGCCCGCCGGCGCGGGTCAGCGGGTGCGGGTGCCCATGCGGACCGCGCCCGCACTCGCCGCGACGACCATCGCGATCGCGGCGCACTGGGTCAGCGACATGCCCTGGTCCAGCACCAGATAGCCCGCCGCAGCGGCGAGGGCCGGGGCCAGGCTCGTCAGGACCGCGAAGGTCGCCGCCGGCAGGCGTCGCAGGGCGAGCAGTTCGAGGGTGTAGGGCAGGCCGGAGCTCATCACCGCGATCGCCAGGCCCAGGCCGAGCGACTCCGGTTCCAGCAGGGCGCTGCCCGATGCCCCGATGCCCAGCGGCAGGCTGATCAGCGCGGCGACGGACATCGCGATCGCCAGACCGTCCAGCCGCGGGAAGCGGGCGCCCGCGCGGGCGTTGAGGACGATGTACGCCGCCCACATCACCCCGGCGCTGAGCGCGAAGGCCACGCCCGAGGCGTTGAGCTGGTCGAAGCCGCCCCGGCCCAGCAGATAGACCCCGGCCAGGGCGAGCCCGGCCCACAGCAGGCTGGCGGCGCGGCGTGAGGCGACGACCGACAGCAGCAACGGGCCGAGCACTTCGATGGTGACCGTCACTCCGAGGGGAATGCGGTCGATGGCCTGGTAGAAGAGGATGTTCATCCCGCCGAGCGCCAGGCCGAACCCGCTGCCCACCGCCCAGTCGGCGCGGGTGTAACCGCGCAGCCGGGGCCGGGTGATGACCAGCAGCAGCACCGCGGCGATCGTGATCCGCAGCGCGACCGTGCCGAGCGCCCCGGCCCGGGGGAACAGCAGCGCGGCGACGGCCGACCCGAACTGCACGGACACCGACCCGGCCAGTACGAGGCCGACGCCGCCGAGCGTGCCGCGGCCGGGGGCGTGGCGCAGGATTACGGGGGCGGTGGTCGACGCGGAAGCGGAAGACGCGGCCGTGGAAGACGCTGGAGCGGAAGACGCGGAGGAGCCGCGCGCCGAGGATGTCATGACCACCACGCTAAGAACCCGGCCCATGCCGTGTGAAATGCGCGGTTGCCTGTGGTTATGCTTCTGGGACATGACCATCGAGCTGCGGCATCTGCGCGCCTTCCTCGCCATCGCCGAGGAGGGCAACGTCACGCGTGCCGCCGCCCGTCTCCATCTGAGCCAGCCCGCGCTGTCCCGGACGCTGCGCCAGATCGAGGATCACTTCGGCGCCCGCCTCGTCGACCGCTCCACGCACCATCTGGAGCTGACCGCGGAGGGCCGGATGTTCCGCGACAAGGCCCTCGCCGCCCTGTCCGCCGTCGACACCGCTCTCGACCCCCGGGGCCTGCGCAGCTGGCCACTGCGGCTGGGCCACCCCTGGGCGGCGCTCGGCGACCACACCGTCCCGTTGCTGCGCCGCTGGGACGAGACCCACCCCGGCACTCCGCTGGAGCTGCTGCGCATCGACGACCGCACGGCGGGCCTCACCCAGGGGAAGGTCGACGCGGCGCTGCTGCGGGGCGAGGTCACCGCGGCCGGGCTCCGCACGGAGTTGCTGACGTGGGAGGAGCGGTTGGTGGTCATGCCCGCTGACAGCCCGCTGGCGGCGCTCCCCCGGATCACCCTGGCGGACCTGGCCACCCATCCGATCGCCCTCAACACCGTGTCCGGCAACACGACGATGGATCTGTGGCCGCCACCGGCCCGCCCCGTCGCGACCATCGAGGTGACCAACACCGACGAATGGCTCATCGCCATCGCCGCGGGCCGCGCGGTGGGAGTCTCGACGTCGGCCACCCCGAGCCATCACGCGCTGCCGTCGCTGGTCTTCCGCCCGCTCGTGGGCGCCCCTGCCGTGCCCGTCGTCCTCGCGTGGCGCGAGGGTCTTGGCCACCCGGCCATCCCGAACCTGGTGGCCCTCGCCCACCAGGTCATCGCGGCCGGTGGGGCCGGGCGCGACGGCTGATCGGCACCGGCTCAGCCCCAGGTGAGGGGGTCGAGATGCAGATAGAACCGCTCCCGGTCACGGTCGAGGACGGTGCCGTAGCGGCGGGCGAAGGTCTCGTCCGCCTCGGCCGACCGCCGGTCGTCGGCCCAGGTCTCCCGGGCGGCACCGGCGGCGTCGACGCGCCAGTCGAGGACGCGCGGTCCGGGCACGCCCTGCGTGCGGAGCCAGTCGGTACGGTCCCGCTCCGCCTCCAGGGAGGCCACGTGGCCCGCCGGGACGCACTTCGCGTAGCGCGACCGGTCGGCGGACCGGAAGACACCGGCCGCCGACTCGCCTTCCGCGACGGGCTCCCACTCGCCGCCGTCACGCAAGCGTGTCCGGAACGCGGCCGTCGACGTCACCGCCATCTCACCGGGGTTCGCACGAGCGGGCAGGCCACCCGTACACGGGTGCGGGGCTGATGCGTCGTCATGGGCCCATCCTGCCAGCCGCCGGCCCGTCGCTCCGGCGAGCTGACGTCCGTACGGAAAGGACACCGCCGGTTCGGACGATCCCCCGCGTCGCCCGAACCGGCGGAGGTAACAAGCCATCCTCAGCGATCGACGGACAGCATCCTGCCGCCTGAGTATGTTGGCTTGCAGCCAGCCAACGCAGGAGTACAGCATGTCCCCCCGCAGCCCGTCGGTCAATGAGGAGTTGCGCCGCCGGTCCCAGGCCCGTCTGTTACAGGCGACGGTGGAACTGGTCGACGAGCGCGGCTACGAGGCGACCACGCTCGCCGATATCGCCGACCGGGCCGGGGCGGCCCGCGGCCTGGTCTCGTACTACTTCCCGGGCAAGCGGCAGCTGCTCCAGACCGCCGTGCACCGGCTGATGCACACGGAGCTGGCCAGGGCGCTGGAGCGCGAGCCGCGTCCGGAGGGCGAGGGCGCGGGGCGGGAGCTGCTGGCGCGCGCGATCGACGCGATCCTGGGCCTCGCCCGGGAGCATCCGCGGCTGATGCGTACGCACATGGCGGGGATCCTCACCGCCGAGGGGTTCATCCAGTGCCCGGAGCAGCAGTTGCTGGCCGCGCTGCTGCGCGAGACGGTGACCCGCTACGGCTCCCGGGACCCCGAGGCCGACTACCGGCTGCTGCGCGCGCTGCTGATGGGCGCGGTGGTCGCGGTGCTGCTGCCGGGGGCGCCGATGGAGCCGGAGCGGCTGCGGGCGGAGCTGTTCCAGCGCTATGGGCTGGACTGGGAGCTTGGTGTCCCGCCGGGCGGGGAGTCGCCCGGCGGGGACCGTCAGCGGTAGTCCGGCTGCGTCTGTACGTTCAGCTCGCGCAGCCGCACCGACCGAGCGCTGTCGGTGCGCCGGTCGTCGATCTTCAGGACGTCGAAGCCCTTGGTGATGTCGTTCGAGTAGATGTAGCCGTTGTAGTAGTACGCGGACCAGGAGCCGCCAGTGACCAGCTGGTCGGCCGAGATCGGGCCGCGTTCGAAGTAGCCGATCTCCTTGGGGCGGTCGGAGTCGGTGAAGTCCCAGACGGATACGCCGCCCTGATACCACGCCTGGACCATGATGTCACGGCCCTTGGCCGGGATCAGCGAGCCGTTGTGGGCGACGCAGTTCTCGGTGTCGGCCTGGTGGCGCGGGATCTTGTAGTAGCTACGGAACACCAACTTCCGCTTGTTGCCCTTGCCGACGATGTCGTAGATGCCGTCGGCGCCGCGCGTCGGGCCGGTCGCCTCGTTGCAGGTCGCGGCAGTGCCGCCGCCCAGCTCATCGGTGAACACGACCTTGTTGCCGCGCTCGTTGAAGGTCGCCGAGTGCCAGAAGGCGAAGTTGACGTTGTCCTCGACCCGGTCGATGACCCGTGGCTTCGCGGGATTCGCGATGTCCAGGAGGATGCCGTCGCCCATGCACGCGCCCGCCGCCAGCTTCAGCTCGGGGAACGTGGTCAGGTCATGGCAGCCGGTGGTCTGGCTGACGCCCGGGTTGGCCGGGGCGCCGGGGTTGCCGCCGTCCGGGAAGAGGACGGGGAAGTCGACGACCGCGGCCTTCTCGGGCGCGTCGCGGGGCACCTTGATGACGGAGATGCCGTCGTGCGGGGGCTTGCAGTCCGGGAAGGTCTCGCTGGGCGCGTACGAGGAGACGTACACGTACACGTTCCTGCGGTCGGGCGCCAGGGTGTGGGTGTGCGAACCGCACGAGGTCTCGACGGCGGCGACGTACCGCGGGTTGCTCTTGTCGCTGATGTCGAAGACCTTCATGCCCTCCCACGAGGACTTCTCGGTGGCGGGCTGCGTGGTGCTGTTGCAGGAGTTGTCGCTGCGCGAGGAGTCGGTGGAGAGGAAGAGCAGGTTCCCCGAGACGGAGACGTCGTTCTGCGCACCGGGGCAGAGCACCTGGCTGACGATCTTCGGGCGCGCGGGGCGGCTGACGTCGTAGATGACGAAGCCGTCGTAGTTGCCGGCGAAGGCGTACCGGCCCTGGAATGCCAGGTCCGAATTGGTTCCCTTGAGGTCCTGCTTGGGGATGTTGGTGAGGTGACTGACGTTGTCGCTGTGAACGATCTCGTCCACCCCGGGGATGTCGCCGTTCTCGATGGCGGCCCTGGTGTCGGATGCCTGATCCTTCGTCACCCGCTCGCTGTGCGGCGCGTCACCGGGGTCCGGTGTCGCGGCCGCGGGGCCCGCCGCCAGCAACGAGGCCACCAGGCCGAAGGCGGCGACGGCCGCACCGAGGTATCCGCGCCGCTGCGGGGATCTTTCCCACGGCTTCACTGCGTCCTCCCTTAGGTCCCTTGTGCCGCTCGGAGTTGAGCGGGTCGTGGACGTGGGCAGTATCGCGCCTCCCATGTACACCACAACAGATGGCACCATCCTCGTCGGACATAACTCAACAGGCCCAGGAGGCAACGGTGTTGCACCGGCGTACGAGGCTCCACTCCGCATCGCTCACGCTCGTGGCGGTCACCGCCGCCGCGGCGCTCGCCCTCACCGGCTGCGAGGGGGACGGTGAGCGGGCGGACACCGGGAAGGGGCCGCAGGACGGAAAGCCCTCGGTGATCGCCCCGGGGAAGCCGGGCGAGGCCGCGAAGAAGCTGTCCGCCGAGGAGGCGGCGAAGGCGGGCGACGACGACTCCCCCAACGCCGCCGACCGCGCTTACATCGGCATGATGATCGAGCACCACCGGCAGGCCCTGGTCATGACCGCCCTCACCCCCGACCGCGCGAGATCGGCCAAGGTGAGACGGATCGCCGAGCGCATCGCGGCGGCACAGGAGCCGGAGATCGAAGCGATGCGGGGCTGGCAGCAGACCACCGGCGGCCCGGCGACCGGCGAGCACCACCACGGCGGGCAGGGCGGCGGGACCGGGACGGCGGACATGCCCGGCATGGCCACGGCCGAACAGCTGAAGGCGCTGCGCGCCGCCAAGGGCGCCGCCTTCGACGCGCTCTTCCTCAAGCTGATGATCGCCCACCACCGGGGCGCGGTCTCCATGGCCACGGATGTGCTCGCCCGGGGCAACAACGTGCGGGTGGAGGAGATGGCCACCGATGTGATCGCCCAGCAGAGCAGCGAGATCCACCGGATGCGGAAGCTGGCGTGAGCGACGCCCCTCGGCGGCACGCCTGAGCGGGGCTCGCATGCGGCTTGCGTCCCCCGGCGCCCGGCGCGTGGTGCCGTACGCCGCCGCCCGCCGGGTGCGATGCTGGAGACAGCCTGCGGAAGGAGCTCCTCCGTGCTTCGCGTCGCCGTCGTGGGATCCGGGCCGAGCGGCGTTTACGCTGCCCAGGCGCTCGTCCAGCAGCAGGCCCTACCCGAGGTGTCGGTGCATGTGCTGGACCGGCTGCCCTGCCCGTACGGGCTCGTGCGATACGGCGTCGCCCCCGACCACGAAAAGATCAAGTCGCTCCAGAACACCCTGCGCGCGGTCCTGGAGCACCCTCGGGTCAGCTTCCTGGGCAATGTGCACGTGGGCCCCCCGCCGCTGGTGCCGCACCGGCTGCTCGGGCTCTACCACGCGGTGGTCTACTGCGTGGGCGCGGCGACCGACCGACGGCTCGGCGTGCCGGGCGAGGAGCTGCCCGGCAGCTTCTCGGCCACCGAGTTCGTCTCCTGGTACAGCGCCCATCCGGACGCCCCCGGCGACGCCTTCGCGCTCGGCGCGCGCTCCGCCGTGGTCGTCGGGGTCGGCAATGTCGCGCTGGACGTGGCGCGCATCCTGGCCCGCGGTGCGGAAGAGCTGCGGCCCACCGACGTCCCCCATCTCGCGCTGGGCGCGCTCGCCGACAGCCGGGTCGCCGATGTGCATGTGGTGGGGCGCCGCGGCCCGTCGCAGGCGAAGTTCACCACCAAGGAGCTGCGCGAGCTGGGCTCGCTGACCGGCGCCGATGTGCTCGTCGCGCCCGAGGAGCTGGCGCTGGACCCGGCGTACGGCGACCCGTCGGGGCTGCCCGCGGCCAACCGGCGCAATGTCGAGGTGCTGCGCGACTGGGCGCGGCGTGCGCCGATGGGCCGTCCGCGCCGCATCCATCTGCGGTTCTTCCTGCGGCCAGCGGCGCTGCTCGGCGAGGGCGCGGTGCGCGCCGTACGGTTCGAGCGGACCGCGCCGGACGGGCGGGGCGGGGTGGCGGGCACGGGCGTGTTCGAAGACATCGAGGCGCAGTTGGTGCTGCGGTCGGTGGGCTACCGGGGCGTACCGCTGCCGGGGCTGCCGTTCGACGAGGGGCGCGGCACCGTGCCGAACGCGGCGGGCCGGGTGCTGCGCGACGGGGTGCCCGCGCCCGGCGAGTACGTGGCGGGGTGGATCAAGCGCGGCCCGACCGGGGTGATCGGCACCAACCGGCCGTGCGCCAAGGAGACGGTCGCCTCGCTGCTCGCCGACGCCGACGTCCTGGCGGCGCGGCCAGTGGCGGAGGACCCCCTCGCGGCGCTGCGCGCGGCGGGTGTGGAGCCGGTCGAGTGGACCGGCTGGCTGCGGATCGAGGCGGCGGAGGCGACGCTCGGGGAGGCGCTGGGGCGTACGCGGGTGAAGATCCCGGACTGGACGGAGCTGCTGGGCGCGGCCCGCGGCGAGGAGTGAACCCGCGCATACGGCACATGCGGCTCAGCCGTGGCCGCCCGTCCGGTCGTCCTGGAGGGCGACGGCGGCCAGGACGCTGTCGAGCAGCCCGGGGAAGAGCGCGTCCAGGTCCGCGCGGCGCAGGGCGTTCATCTTGGCGGTGCCGCGGTAGATCTGCTGGATGACGCCGCATTCGCGCAGCACCCGGAAGTGGTGGGTGGTGGTCGACTTGCTGACGGGCAGGTCGAACACCGAACAGGACAGGTCGCAGCTCTCCTCGGCCAGGGTCCGCACGACCCGCAGCCGCATGGGGTCGGACAGCGCGTGCAGCACGTCCTCCAGCCGGATCTCCTCGCGCCGCGGGTGCTCCAGCGAACGGCCCGTCCCCGGCGGCTGAGGTGTGGTCTGCGTCTGCACGACTGCTGCTCCTCGGTCGCTTCGTCACGGGCCCTACATTGTACGAAGATTCTCGTAGTTTGACATCCGTCGTAGTTTGACATCTGCCGTAGTACGGCGTCTATCGTACAAGGCAACCTGGAGGAGACCACGAGACGGAGCCTGCCGTGAGCACCCTTTTCACGCCCCTTTCCCTGCGGTCGCTGACCATCCCGAACCGGATCTGGATGGCGCCGATGTGCCAGTACTCCGCCGAGGTCTCCGGACCGGACACGGGGGCGCCCGGTCCCTGGCACTACTCCCACTACACCTCGCGGGCCACCGGCGGTGCCGGGCTGATCCTGATCGAGGCGACCGCGGTCAGCCCCGAGGGCCGGATCTCCCCGGCGGATCTGGGGATCTGGAACGACACCCAGGTCGAGGCGTTCCGTCCGATCACCGCGTTCCTCAAGGAGCGCGGCACGACGCCGGGCATCCAGATCGGCCATGCCGGGCGCAAGGCGTCGACCGACCGGCCGTGGCGGGGCGGCGCGCCGCTCGGGACGGACGAGGAGGGCTGGCGGCCGGTGCTCGGGCCCAGCCCGGTGCCGTTCGCCACCGGGCACCCGGTCCCGGACGAGCTGACCACCGCGCAGATCGACGAGATCGTCGGACAGTTCGCTGACGCGGCGCGGCGCGCGCTGGCTGCGGGCTTCGAGGTCATCGAGATCCACGGCGCCCACGGCTATCTGATCGGCGAGTTCCTCTCCCCGTACAGCAACCACCGCACCGACGAGTACGGCGGCTCCTATCGGAACCGGACGCGCTTCGCGCTCCGGGTCGTGGAGGCGGTGCGCGCTGTGTGGCCGGACGAGCTGCCGCTGCTCTTCCGCGTCTCCGCCACCGACTGGCTCACCGAGACCCGCCGGGACCGGAACGCGGACGCCGGCGAGCGCGACGGCTGGACGGTCGACGAGACCGTACGGCTCGCCGCTGATCTGCGGGACCGCGGCGTGGATCTGCTGGACGTCTCCAGCGGCGGCAACGCGACGGGGGTCCCGATCCCGTCGGGCCCGGGCTATCAGGTGCCGTTCGCGGCGCGCGTCCGGGCCGAGACCGGGCTGCCCGTCGCCGCGGTCGGGCTGATCACCGAACCGGAGCAGGCCGAGAAGATCGTGGCGACCGAGGAGGCGGACGCGGTGCTGCTCGGCCGCGAGTTGCTGCGCGACCCGTACTGGCCGCGGCGCGCCGCGCGCGAGCTGGGCGCGGACGTGCCGGTCCCGGCCCCGTACGCACGAGCCTGAGACACCCGCGCCGACCTGCGGGAAGACGCCTCCACGGGCCGATGTCGGTGGTGGGGTGCAGACTCTGTGATGCCGGACACATCCTTCGTCACTCTTCTTCACCCCCTCACCTCTCCTCATCCACGCCCCAAGGAGTGAGTCCGTCATGGACGATGTTCTGCTCGCCGTCGGTACCCGCAAGGGTCTCTTCCTCGGCCGCCGCCGCTCCGGCCCGGACTGGGACTTCACCGGGCCGCACTTCCCCATGCAGGCGGTGTACTCCGTCGGCATCGACACCCGCCGCTCCGGGCGCCCCCGGCTGCTGGCCGGGGCGGAAAGCTCCCACTGGGGCCCGTCGGTCTTCCGCTCCGACGACCTCGGGGAGAGCTGGCACGAGCCCGCCCGGCCCGCGGTGCGGTTCCCGGAAGGCACCGACACCTCGCTGGAGCGGGTGTGGCAGCTGCACCCGGCGGGGCCCGCCGCGCCCGACGTGGTGTACGCGGGCACCCAGCCGGGCGCGCTGTTCCGCTCCGAGGACGGCGGGGAGACGTTCGACTTCGTGCGGAGCCTGTGGGACCACCCGCAGCGGCCCGAGTGGGGCGCGGGGTTCGGCGGCCAGGCGGTGCACACGGTGGTCACCGACCCGCGGGACGCCGACGCGGTGACGGTGGCGGTCTCGTCGGGCGGGGTGTACCGGTCGGTGGACGGCGGGGCGAGCTGGGCGCCGTCGAACAGCGGGCTCAAGGCGGAGTTCCTGCCTGATCAGTACCCCGAGTTCGGCCAGTGCGTCCACAAGATCGCGCAGGACGCGGCCGACCCCGACCGGCTGTATCTCCAGAACCACGGCGGGGTGTACCGCAGCGACGACCGCGGGGCGCACTGGTCGGAGATCGGCCAGGAGCTGCCCGCCGACTTCGGGTTCGCGGTCGCCGCCCATCCGCGGCGCGGCGGGGTCGCCTATCTCTTCCCGGTGTCCGACGGCTCGGACCGTTATCCGCCGGACTACCGCTGCCGGGTCTACCGCACCCAGGACGCGGGCGCGTCCTGGGAGGAGCGGTCCGCCGGGCTGCCGGGCGAGCCGCACTACGGGGTGGTGCTGCGGGACGCGCTGCGCACGGACGACGCGGACCCGGTCGGGGTGTACTTCGGCAATCGCAACGGGGAGGTGTACGCGAGCGCGGACGAGGGCGAGAGCTGGCAGCGGATCGCCCACTATCTTCCCGATGTGCTCTGTGTGCGAGCGGCGGTGATCGGATGAGGCCGTGACCGGCCGGGACAGCACGCGGCGACGCGCTGAGCCACTAGAGTGACGCGGTGTGGCTGCACGACCGTTGAACGAAATTGTGGAACCGGGCTGGGCCAAGGCACTTGAGCCGGTGGAAGAGCGCATCGCGTCGATGGGTGACTTCCTGCGGGCCGAGATCGCGGCGGGCCGCACCTATCTGCCCTCCGGACCGAATGTGCTGCGCGCCTTCCAGCAGCCCTTCGACGAGGTGAAGGTCCTCATCGTGGGCCAGGATCCGTATCCGACGCCCGGTCACGCGGTGGGGCTGAGCTTCTCGGTGGCGCCGGAGGTGCGGCCGCTGCCCGGCAGCCTGGAGAACATCTACCGCGAGCTGCACACCGACCTCGGACTGCCGCGCCCGTCCAACGGCGATCTCACGCCCTGGACGCGGCAGGGCGTACTGCTGCTCAACAAGGCGCTCACCACGGCGCCGCGCCGCCCAGCGGCCCATCGCGGCAAGGGCTGGGAGGAGGTCACCGAGCAGGCCATCCGGGCGCTCGCCGCGCGCGGCCGTCCGCTGGTGTCCATCCTCTGGGGCCGCGACGCGCGCAACGTACGGCCGCTGCTCGGGCCGCTTCCCTCGGTCGAGTCAGCGCACCCCTCCCCCATGTCCGCCGACCGGGGCTTCTTCGGTTCGCGCCCGTTCAGCCGGGCCAACGAGCTGCTGGCGCAGCAGGGCGCGCAACCCGTCGACTGGCGCCTTCCCTGAGCCCTTCTTTCCAGGTGGGCGAGGGGTAGTCTGCCCGCCATGACGACACCTCCGAACACCCCTGCGGGCTGGTACGCCGACCCGCAGGGCACCCCCACCCAGCTGCGCTGGTGGGACGGTGCCCGCTGGACCGAGCACACCCATCCCGGGCAGCAGCCGAGCCAGCCGGGGCAGCAGCCGGGCCAGTTCCCGCCGCAGCAGGCCGCCCCGCCGCACCCCCAGCCGGCCAAGGTCCAGCACCAGGTGCAGCAGCAGGCCCATGTCGCGCCGACCGCGGGCGGCGGAGGCTCGCTGTTCACCGAGCCGGTGCTGGTGGTGAACCAGAAGGCCAAGCTGATCGAGCTGACCAACGAGTACAGCGTCTTCGACCAGCACGGCCAGACCATCGGTTCGGTGGTCCAGGTCGGTCAGAGCACGATCAAGAAGGTCGCGCGGTTCGTCTCCAGCCTCGACCAGTTCATGACGCACAAGCTGGAGATCCGGGACGCGGTCGGGCAGCCGCATCTGGTGCTCACCCGCCCCGCCAAGTTCATCAAGTCCAAGGTGCTGGTGGAGCGCCCGGACGGGCAGCCGGTCGGCGAGATCGTCCAGCAGAACGCCATCGGCAAGATCAACTTCGGGATACAGGTCAACGGCCAGCAGATCGGCGCCATCAAGGCGGAGAACTGGCGCGCCTGGAACTTCGCCATCGTCGACCACACCGACACCGAGGTCGCCCGGATCACCAAGACCTGGGAAGGTCTGGCGAAGACCATGTTCACGACGGCGGACAACTATGTCCTCCAGATCCACCGTCAGCTTCCCGACCCGCTGCTGAGCCTCGTGGTGGCCACCGCCCTGACCGTGGACACCGCGCTCAAGCAGGACGCGCGCGGGTTCGGCTGAGCCGGTGGACGATGCGACACATGTGCTCGGCATCGACTCGGGCGGATCGGGCGTACGGGTGGCCGTGGCGCGCGCCGGAGACCGGCTCGGCGGCGCCGCTGAGACGCCGCTGACCTGGTCCTCGGCCACCCCCGCCGCGGTCGGCGACCGGGGCATCGACGCGGCCGGACTGCTGGAGCGGGTGCTGCCCGCCGCCCATGAGCTGCTGCACCGGGCCGGGGCACCGCGCCCGGCGGCCGTCTGCGTGGGCGCCGCCGGGATGGCCTCGCTCGGCGACGATCTGCGGGCGACGCTGCCGGGCGCGCTCGCGCAGGAGTTCGGGGTGCGCCGCCTCGCGCTCGCGGCGGACGCGGTGACCGGCTACGCGGGTGCGCTCGGCCAGCGGCCCGGAGCGGTGGTCGCGGCGGGCACGGGCCTGATCGCGCTGGGCGCGGTGCCGGTGCCGGTGGATTCGGCCGGGGGCACGGAGGGTGACCGTACGCCCGGGTGGCGGCGGGCCGACGGCTGGGGGCATCTACTGGGCGACTGCGGCGGCGGGGCGTGGATCGGCCGGGCCGGTCTGGAGGCCGCGATGCGCGCGTACGACGGCCGCGAGGGCGGCTCACGGCCGCTGCTGGACCGGCTGGAAGCGGTCTTCGGCCCGCCCGCCGAGCTGCCGGGGCGGCTGTATCCACGGCCCGACCGGCCCGCCGTACTGGCCTCCTTCGCGCCCGAGGTCGGCCGGTGCGCCGCCGGGGGCGATCCGGTCGCGGAGGCGGTCCTGCGGGACGCCGCCCGTCATATCGCCCAGGCCGCGGAGGCGGTCTGCCCCCGGCCGGAGCCCGGTGAGATCGCGCTGACCGGCGGTCTCTTCCGCATGGGCGCGCCCCTGCTGGTGCCCCTGCGTGCCGAGTTGACCGCGCGGCTGCCGGGCGTCCCGGTCACCGAGGCCGCCGGGGACCCGCTGGACGGCGCGCTGCGCATCGCGGCGGCGCTCGCCGCCGGAGAGCTGCGGCTGCCGCTGGACGCGCGGCTGCTGAGCGTCCTCACGGCGTGACGCACGCGGCATCCGGCCCATGACGCGTTTCGTGACACACGACGGCCAACGGCCGATAGCCGGGACGGGGGTTCCGGATGACGGACACCCTATCGGCTGTGCGAGCAGCTCCGTTCGCCCACCGCACAGCATCGAACAGTGAGGCTCGGCAAAAGGGGACAGAAAACACCCAGTCGCCCCCCTCCCGAACAGCCAACCCTATAGAGCGACTAACATGCGGCGCCATGAGCTCCCCCACAGGGCCCGCGTCCGGCCTGCCAGTACGAATGCCGCGTCCCCGCCAGTCCGGACGGCACCGCCGCCCGGAGCCCGCGGCCGCACCCGTGGGCGCACCGCCGCTGGTGCTGGCCGTTCCGGGGACGCCCGAACCCGCCACCCGGGGCTTGGCCGAGGAGATCGTGAGCATCGCCCGCTCCGAGCTGCCCGGCCTCGACGCCCAGGTCGGCTATGTGGACGTGGACGGCGAGAACGAGGAGTTCCCGCAGCTGGAGGCCGTGCTCGCGCGGGCCGCCCAGGACCGCACCGAACGGCTGCGCCAGGCGCGGGAGGCCGCCAAGGCCACCGCCGCCGCCACCGCGGAGGCGATCGCCGCGGCCGAGGCCGCGGGCGAGGAGATCCCGGAGATGCCTCCGCCGCCCCCCGTCCCGACCGACGGCCCGTCGGCCGTGGTGGTCCCGCTGCTCGCGGGACCCGACAACGCGCTGCTGCGCCGGATACGCCAGGCCGTCGTGCACAGCGGCTCCGCCGCCGAACTGACCGACGTCCTCGGCCCGCACCCGCTGCTCGCAGAGGGGCTGCACGTCCGGCTGTCGGAGGCGGGCCTCGCCCGCGCCGACCGGGCCCGTCTCTTCACGGTGGCGACCGCCGCGGACGGCATCATCCTGGCCACAGTGGGCGGCGGTGAGGCGGCCGACGCCGGTGGGATCACCGGCATGCTGCTCTCCGCGCGGCTCGCCGTGCCGGTGATGGCCGCCGCGCTGGACGAGGACGGTGCCGTGGTCCGCGTCGCCGAGCAGCTGCGCTCCGCCGGTTCGGCCCGGCTCGCGCTCGCGCCGTACCTCATCGGCCCGGAGGTGGCCTCCGGGCTGACCAAGGCGGCCGCCGAGGAGGCGGGCTGCGCCGCGGCCGAGGCGCTGGGCGCGTACCCGGCCGTGGGCAAGCTGGTGCTGGCGAAGTACGCGGCGGCGCTGGGCATCACGCTCCCGGCGTCCTCGGGGGTGCGCTGAATCGTCCCTCCGGCCGGAGGTACACGTCCGGCGGAGGTGTACGTACCGGTGGAGGTGTCCGTGATGCGCGGGGCGTGCCGCCCCGCGCACGGCGCGTTCCCCGGGGCCGGTCGCCCGGCCGTCAGCCGAAGATCACGCAGGACGCGGCCGGTGCCGCGATCGCACCGCCGCGGCTCGGTACCCCGGTGGTGGGGTCGAGGTCGAACCAGGTGACCTCGCCCGAGCGTTCGTTCGCGACGTAGAGACGGCCGCCCGGAGGGTCGAGGACCAGGTCACGCGGCCAGTGGCCGCCGCAGGGCGTGGTGGTGACCAGCTCCATGCGGTCGCCCGGGGTATCGAGCGCGAGCGTCGCGACGCTGTCGTGGCCGCGGTTCGCGACCCAGACGAAGCGGCCGTCGCGGGAGACCGCCGCCTCGGAGGGGAAGGTGGCGGTATCGGTGCCGGGCGGGACGACGCGGGTCTCGCCGAGCGGTTCGAGGGTGCCGGACGCCGCGTCCCAGCGGCACACCGTGACCGTCGGATCCAGCTCGTTGACGACGTACGCGCGGTCGCCGCGCGGATGGAACGCGAGATGGCGCGGTCCGCTCCCGGCCCGCAGCCGGACCTTCCGGTGCGCCCGCGGCCCGGCGGGCTCGTACACGAACACCGCGTCGGCGCCGAGGTCGACACTCAGCAGCCAGCCGCCGGACGGATCGGGCAGCACCTGATGGGCGTGCGGCCCGCTCTGCCGCTCCCGGTTCGGGCCGCTGCCCTCGTGCCGCAGCACCGCCGTCGGCTCGCCGAGCCCGCCGTCGTCGCCGACCGGCAGCGAGCTGACGCTGCCGGAGCCGTAGTTGGCGGTGAGCAGATGCCCGGCGGCGAGCGCGAGATGGGTGGGCGCCGCGCCGTGGACGGGCACGGGTCCTTCCAGGAGGGTGAGCGGGCGGTCGCGCTCCCCGGTCCGGAAGGCGGCGGCCGCGCCGTCGTCCGTCTCGCTCACCGCGTAGAGGACGTCGCCGCCGGGTGAGAGCGCGAGATACGAGGGGTTGGCGACCTCGTCCGTGGCGTACCGCGGGGTCAGCGCGCCCGTGGCGGGGTCGACGTCCGCCGCGGTGACCCCGGCCCCGCCCGCCGCGGTGAACGACCCGATGTACGCCCTGTACGCCCGCTTCTCCGTGCTCACCGTGCTGCCTCTCCAGCAGTCTGCCTGTCCAGCGGTTCCGCTGGCGCCGACGCTAACAGCCCGGCCCTGACCAGGACTCTGGAATGAGCGATTCCGCGCGTGACGCGCCGTCAGCGCGCCCCGGTCGGGGTAACCGCGGCCGAGTCGCGCAGCGGGTCCACGAGGCCCGCCAGGGCGGCCTCCAGCTCGTGCAGATGGGCCAGGGCCCGCTCCGTGGCCGGGTGGTGCGGCAGCGGCCCGGCAGCGGGCGCGGGGGCGGCGGAGGGCGGGGTGACGGGGACGGTCAGACGGCCCACCGCCGCCTCGACGCGCGCGCACGCCGCGGTCAGCCGGGCGTCGTGGGACGCCGCCGGGTCGGCCGCGAGCGCGGCCAGGCCGCGCGCCTGGCGGGCGCAGTCGTCGAGCGCCAGCATGACCTGCCGGGCCCGGGCCCGGCGGGCGCGCAGCGGGCTCAGCGGGTGCAGCAGCGGCGCGATCGACATCCGCAGCGCCCCCAGCGCCGACTCCAGCTCGGCGACGTGCCGCACCGGGTCCGCGCCCTGATCGCCCGCGAGCCGCCGCGCGGCGTCGGCGGCGCAGTGCCGTACGGAGTCCAGGGCACGCCGGATCCACGCGTCCGTCGCGGCGTGGGTGGTCACCGGGAGCACGAGCGCCACGGCCAGGGCCGCCCCGGCCGCACCGATGGCGGTCTGCTCCAGGCGCAGCGCGAGCAGCCCCGGGTGCAGCACGCCGAGCAGGCCGTACAGCAGCCCGGCCATCAGCGTCACGAAGAACACCATCCAGCTGTACGACAGCGGCGCGGTGTAGAAGATCCCGAAGACGCACGCGGCGACGAGGACGGCGGTGGGCGCCGGGGCCCCGTGCAGCGGTACGGCGACGGCGAGCCCGGCCGCGATGCCGCTGACGGTGCCGACGACCCGGCGGAAGCCGCGTACCAGCGTCTCGCCGCGCGAGGCGGTGTTGACGAAGATCCACCAAGCGGTGCCGACGGCCCAGTACCACCGCTCGCCGGACAGGGCCTGGCCGAGGGCGAGCGCGAACGCACAGGCCGCGGCCGCCTGGAAAGCCTGCCGGGTGGCGGGCCGACCCAGCCCCCGCCCGCCGGGCGGCGCGGGCGCGGCGGCGGGCGGCCCTGCGTCCCGCCGCTCGACGCGCCACAGGCCGAACCGTACGAGCGCGGCGACCGCCACGCCCATCGGCACCGCGACCACCAGCACGGGCAGCTCCCGCCATCCCGCCTCCAGGAACTGCGCCGCGAAGAACATCATGAACGCGAAGATGCCGAGCGCGTTGCCGCGCGGCCCCCAGCGCCGGGCCGCGACCCCGCAGAAGACCACCGTGAGGAAGGCGGCGTCGCGCCCGAGCGGAACCCGGTGCAGTACGGCGGCCAGCGCCAGCACCGGGAGGCCGACGGCCGGGAGCAGCGCGGTGGTGACGGCCTGCCGCCGGGGCGTCGGGTCCGCCACCGTGAAGAGCGCGAGGAGCGCCGCGAGTCCGCTCACGACCGCGGCGTCAAGCGGCAGCCCGGCCCATGCCACCGCGGCGACCGCCGAGCCGACGCCGAGCACGGCCCGCGCCGCGATCCGCAGCCGCCGCAAGCCCGGGTCCCCGGCCGCCGCGACCGTCCTCGCGCCCAGCTTCCCCACCGTCCGAAACGCCCGCAGCACCGCCGTGACCTGTCCCTTTCCCGTCCGGGCATGACAAAGGCGCTGCGGGGACCCGGATGCGGCTTCCTTGCCGTCCGGCGCAGCCCAGCGCAACGCCAACTGCCCCCAAGAGAAGCACTCCGCCGCCATCGGCTCAAGCGATCTCCGTATCTCTGGGCCATTGGTACAGTCGCCGGACGGAGAGGCCGACCACGAGGGAGCCGATGGCCCATGCCCGCATCGGTGGGCGGCGCGGTGGACGCGCTCGACGCGAAGATCCTGCGGCTGCTGCTGGAGCAGCCGCGCACCAGCGTGCGCGAGTACGCCCGGCTGCTGGGCGTCGCCCGCGGCACCGTGCAGGCGCGGCTGGACCGGCTGGAGCGGGCGGGCGTGATCACCGGCTACGGGCCGTCCCTCTCCCCCGCCGCCCTCGGCCATCCGGTGCTGGCGTTCGTGCACATCGAGGTCACCCAGGGGCATCTGGACGACGTGGGCGACGCGCTGGCCGCCGTCCCGGAGATCATCGAGGTGTTCTCGACCACGGGCGCGGGTGATCTCCTGACCCGGGCCGTGGCGCGGGACAACGAGCATCTGGAGGACGTCGTACAGCGGCTGATCCGGCTGCCGGGGGTGCTCCGCACCCGCACCGAGATGGTGCTCAGGGAGCGGGTGCGGCACCGGATGCTGCCGCTGGTCGACGCCGTGGGCCAGACCGCCGGGACCCGAAGGCGGGCCTGATCACGTCGTTGGCTTGCTGCCCCCTACCGTGCGCGCGACGCACCCTCCCACAGGCAGACCCAAAGATCGGTTTAACATATAGGCAGCTTTGTCGTGCTCAAAACCGGGGGGATTCATGAGCAACGAGGACCTGCCCGAGCCGAAGGACAGTGAGCTGCCGCTACCGCCAGGCACATCACCGGTCCGCGACGGCTTCTTCGCACCACCACCTCTGGCTTCCCAACCGGGCCGGAGCAACATCTACGACCCCACCGCACCCGCCCCCAAGCGGCCCCTCGCCCCCGGTGTGCAAGGGCCGGTGCCGCAGAACCTGGCGATCGCGCCCAGCGTGCTGCGCGGTGCGGCCGGTAAGGCGGACGAGGTCTACGACACGCTCCACAAGCAGGCAGCGTCCCTGGAGGAGCCGACGGCCACGGCTGCCAAAGCGGTGGACGGCCTCCAGACGCAGAGCGCGCTGAAGCGTTCGCACAAGCACTGGGAGGAGCAGGCGGGTACGGTCACCGCCTGGCTCGCCCACATCTCCGAAAGCCTGCGCCTGGCGGCCAACACGCATGTGAAGCAGGACGGGGACACGGGAGACTCCTTCGGCGGGCGGAAGCAGAGTCCCTTCCTCAAGGACCAGAGTCTGCCCCAGGATCCTTCGGCTTCCTCCATCTGGAGGTACTGATGACCCTCCCCTACGAGGACTTCTACGAGGACTTCAGTACGGCCGACTTCGCCGCCCTGGACACCCTGGCGACGAAGTGGAAGGGCGTCCACGAAAAGATCAAGGGCCTCGACGACAAGATCCACGACGAGGTGCTCAAGCCTCTACGGGACAAGGGGTATTGGGAGGGCATGGCCGCGCCCTACGCCTGGGCGCAGATCGACGACATCCAGCGTCAGGCGACGGCCGCCGCCAAGGTCGTCGACGCGGTGCGCAGGTCCATAGAGGATGGCGCGGGAGAGCTGAAGGCCATTCAGAACAGGCTTCACGAGGCAGTGAAGGGCTTCGGCGAGCAGGGGATGCACGTTGGCGCAAGGGGCAAGGTCAACGCCTCCAGTGGGCAGGACAACCTCTCCGAGAAGGACGCCAAGAAGGTCGACGCCGCCCAGAAGAAGCTCAATCTGATCCTCCGCGATGCGTTCGAGGCCGACCAGAACCTGTCGGTCACCTTGATGGCCAACATCGGCACCGATCAGTGGTTCAACACCAAGAAGGTCCGTACGGACATCAACCACACCGGCGGCATCAGCACGGACCGCTTCGACGAGATCGGCCGCGAGCTGAACGGTCTCGCCCCCAATCCGGAGAAGAACCACCTCACGCCCCGTGCCCTGGCGGCCAACTGGCTGGCCGGGACTGGCGACGACAAGTACGCCTTCTCCCAGCACGACCCGTTCATCGAGCAGCTCCGCAAGAGTGAGAGCATGGACAGCATCCGGAGCCAGACCCTGGACGGGTGGAAAGCAGGCAACGCGGAGGGCGAGGCCAAGTACCAGATTTCAGGAATGTCGCTCCCCGAACAAGGGGCCACATTCCTCGAGGACATGGCCGGCCTGTCCGGAGTCGACAACCTCTGGGGCGGAGACACCAACGAGGCTCAGTCCCTGCTCGGCTCCTACGCTGTGGACTACGTCGTCAAGGGTACCGATCCCGACGGCAAGCTCGTCGTGCAGTACAGCCTGAAGAACGACACCGACATGCGGTCGTTCATACCCGGATATTCGTCCGCCGAGGAGATTGCCAACCATGACACCGGGCCCGGCGCCGGCATCGCGGAACGAATGGTCTGGACCGAGCGCATCGATCCAGCCGACAACTGACAGGCCAATCACGTGACGAAGACCAAGAAGCCGGGACTCTTCCGCAAGCTCTGGCGCAATTGTTTTTTCCGGTTCACGCTGATCGGAATGATGTGCCTAATATTTCCGGTCGGGTGCATCGGGGTGCTGAACGCGGTGTCCGGAGAGTGTCTACGGCCCAATATCAAGGTGCCCGAGAGTGTCCTGCCCGGAGCCTACCGGGGCCCCGACGGCATGCGCATTAGCCTCTACCGCAATGGAGACGTCCAGGTGCGCAATTGGCCCTACGACCAGCTCCTGGACGACGGGCGCCACTTCGACGGACGCGGCCGCTGGGGGTATGGCCTGGGCACGACCGTTCCCAGCGGAGACAAGTACCCGTATGTCTCGCTGGGTTTCGACGAGCGCGCCTCCAAGGGCGACGTCCCGGTGGAGAGGCAAGACCTCATGGTCAGCGGCACTCCGCAGGAGCCCGTGCTCTTCGAGCAGGACGACCCCGACAAATGCGCCGACGCGGAGTTCCGGCGCTAGCCGATCATGCCGGTTGCGGCACGCCATGCCGCACCCGGCATGCTGGTGCCCATGAACATCAGCACTTCCGCGCCGCGCACCCCTTCCGTGATCTTCGACCTCGACGGCACGCTCGTGGACAGCGAACCGAACTACTACGAGGCGGGTCGGCGCACCCTCGCGCAGTACGGCATCACCGGTTTCACCTGGGAGGAGCACACCCGGTTCATCGGGATCGGCACCCGCGAGACCCTGGAGACGCTGCGGGCGCGGTACGCGATCGACGCGTCGGTGGATGAGCTGCTCGCCGTCAAGAACGGGCATTACCTGGAGCTGGTCCGTACCTCCACCCTCGTCTTTCCCGAGATGCGGGCGTTCGCCGAGCGGCTGTGTGCCGCCGGGCATCCGATCGCCGTCGCTTCCGGGTCCTCCCGGTCCGCGATCGAGGCGGCGCTGGCCACTACCGGGCTGGACGCGCTGCTGCCGCTGTACGTCTCCGCGGAGGAGATCGGGCGCGGCAAGCCCGAACCGGACGTCTTCCTGGCGGCCGCGCGCCTGCTGGCCACCGATCCGGCCGACTGTGTGGTGATCGAGGACGCCGGGCCCGGGGTGGAGGCGGCGCGGCGGGCCGGGATGCGCTGCGTCGCCGTCCCGTACCCGGCGAGCACCGAGGACCCGGGGGACGGTTCGCCGTACGACTCAGCCGGGCTGATCTTCCGGGGCGGGCAGCGCGCGTTCGACGCGCGGGCGGCGTACGACTGGGTGACGTCCGGAAAGTGACGCCCTGACACATCCCCCTTTCTCCCCCGGTGAGACGATGCGGACGCCCGAACCATCATCGGAGGAGAGCGAAGGCGTATGGGAAGACATGGGGGCTTGGCGGTGCGCCGCTGGGGAGCGGCGGTCATCGCGTCCACGGCGGCGCTGGCGGTCGCCGTACCGGCGACGAGCGCACAGGCGGCACCGGCCGCGCGGACGGCGCAGGCCGCACCGGCCGCCGCCGGTCCGTCCGGCATCAGCGCCAAGGGCGCGTATCTGCTCGACAGCGGCGCGAACAAGAAGCTGTGGAGCAAGGGCCCGGACACCAGGCGTCAGATGGCGAGCATCACCAAGCTCATGACGGCGGTCGTGGTGCTCGACACCCGGGGGGTGAACCTCAGCAAGAAGGTCACCGTCAAGCAGGCGTACCTGGACTACATCAGGACCAGCGGCGGCAGCGCGGCGGACCTGAAGAAGGGCGACAAGCTCACGGTCCGGCAGCTGCTGTACGGGATGCTGCTGCCGTCCGGCTGTGACGCCGCGATGGCCCTCGCCGACACCTTCGGCAGCGGGAGCACCACCGCGAAGCGCACCAAGTCGTTCGTCGCCAAGATGAACAAGAAGGCGAAGGCGCTGGGGATGTCCAAGACCCGGTACGACTCCTTCGACGGCATCTCCACCCACGGCTCGAACTACACGACCGCGCGCGACCTGTCGAAGCTCGCGCGGCACGCGCTCGGCAACGCCACCCTGCGCACGGTGGTCAAGACCGTCGACACCGAGCAGAAGGCCCCGGCGGCCAACGGCCGGACCAGGTACTACTACTGGACCAACAGCAACAAGCTGCTGGGCTCGTACAACGGCGCCATCGGCATCAAGACCGGCACCGGCACCGCCGCCGGGAAGTGCATCGTGTTCGCCGCCAAGCGCAGCGGCCGGACGGTCGTCGGGGTGCTCCTCGGCGACAGCAACCGGTATCCGGACGCGAAGAAGATGCTGGACTGGGCGTACCACACCCGCACCGCGGTGACCTGGCGCCAGCTCCCCGCGGGCGCCCCGCAGGACTGACATCCGTACGCGACGAAGCGCCCGGTGCTCCGGCCGGAGCACCGGGCGCTTCGTACGCCGCTGAGAGCCCGCTCAGGCGCGCTGGGCGAAGTCCCGCCAGGGCTTGCCCGCGACGGGCTCGGTGTCGACCCACAGGGACGTCACACAGTGCGGGCAGACATGGGCGACGACGGTGAGCTCGTCGTGGACGCGGACGTCCCGGCCCAGGTCGTCCGGGCCGAGCGTCACCCGGCCCGCGAGGCCCTCCCAGCCGTCCGACAGGCTGCCGAGCCCGGTGCCGCAATGGCGGCAGGCGGCCGACGGCCCGCCGGGGCCGGGCACCGTGATGAGGGCGCTGCCCCAGATCCCGGTGGGCTCCCCCGTGACCGTACGGATCCCCGGCGCCGCCGGGGATCCGGTGGCCGGGGCGGTCATACGGGCCCTGCGGTCCTCACGGATCCGCTCGCGGCGGGCCGCCGTCGCGGGCTCGTCCACGCGGCCGTCCGGGGCCAGGGCGACCCCGTACAGCCGGTCGGCGGCCCCGGGGGTCACCGCGTGGCGTTCGACGTCGGCGGCCACCCGGGCGGGGTCGCGCAGCAGCGGGTCGCCGTAGCCGCCGCCGTTCTGGACGGTGCACTCGAAGACGTCGCCGTGGGCGATGCGGGCCGCCGGGGAGACGCCGGGCAGCGTTTCATGGCTGCCGTCGAGGTCGGCGAGGCGGGTGACGGCCCGTCCGGTGGCGAGCCGGTCCAGCGGCGCGGCGGAGGTGACGCGCTCGAAGCGGGCGCACGATCCGGGCAGGCCGCCGAAGAGGCCGGTGCGGTTGGGCAGCGAGACGCCATGGGTGCCCAGGACGCCGGTCACCTCGGGGGTGTCGATCGGGGTGAGGGCGAACTGGATGCCGTTGCCGCCGCGGTAGGTGCCCGCGCCGCCGGAGTCGGGGACCTGACGGCGCCACAGGTACATCAGCGGATGCCGCATCTCCTGCTGTTCGGCGTCGGTCGCGCCGCCGCCGAGGATGACCATGGCGCCGCCCGCGTCGACGCCGTCGCGGAAGGAGAAGGCGGGCCCGCCCCACATCAGCGAGTCCATGTACATCGAGGCGAACGGCTGCCCGTGCTGGTCGGCGCCGCCGAACTGGCTCAGCTGCCACGATCCGTCGCTCGGGCCGAAGGCGAAGCTCTCGTACTTCTCGGAGAAGCTGAGCATCTTCGCGATCGCGCCGCCCGCTGAGCAGGTCGCGGTCCAGTTGGCGCCCGCGGCGCCGCCGCTGACGGGCATCGGCTCGACGGCGGTGACGCACAGCCCGTCGGGCGCCTTGACCTCGACCGGGCGCATGATGCCGTGGTTCCAGGGGATCTCCGAGCCGAACGTGCACAGCATGAGCGTGGCCACGGCGCCGAGCAGGCCGCCGCGGGTGGTCATGCCGTACGCGGGGCTCTGCGGGCTGGAGCCGGAGAAGTCGAACACGAGCCGGTCGCCCGTCTTCTCCATCCGGCAGGGGACCTCCAGCAGTTCGATGCCCTGGTCGCCGTCGTTCCCCGAGCCGTCGGGGCGGTCCAGGTACGAGGTGTGCTCGTACACCCCGTCCGGCAGTTCGCTCAGCATGGCCCGCA
Source organism: Streptomyces sp. NPDC021115 (assembly GCF_044333065.1). Lineage (NCBI taxonomy): Bacteria > Bacillati > Actinomycetota > Actinomycetes > Kitasatosporales > Streptomycetaceae > Streptomyces > Streptomyces sp. NPDC021115. The sequence goes on along the minus strand of NZ_JBIRQF010000002.1, from coordinate 962,450 downwards.
GATCGGCCTCGCTGTGGTCGAGGGTGCGCTCCATGGTGGTGCGCACCTGGCCGCTGCCGTAGCGGTCGCACAGCTCGTGGAAGCGGCGCTCGGCGACGCGCAGCCCGGCGAGGAAGGCGCGGAAGTCGTTGGCGACCGTGCCCGCCATGCGGGAGTTGGCGACGATGGTGTCCCACAGCTCCTGGTTGACCGTGCCCTTGCGGACGATCCGGCCCGGCGGGATCCGGATGCCCTCCTGGTAGACGTCGGTGGCGGTCGTGCACCAGCTGCCGGGGTCCATGCCGCCGAGGTCGACCTGGTGGGCCATGCAGCCGAGCCAGGCGACGAGTTCGCCGTCCCGGAAGACCGGGGCGCAGAACTGCACGTCGTTCTGGTGCATGGCGGCGATGTAGGGGTCGTTGATGATGAAGACGTCACCGGGCTCGATGTCGTCGTAGCGGCGCTGGAACTCCTCGATCGCCATCGCGCCCGTGTAGACCGGGGTCAGCAGATAGGTGCCGATGACGGCCATCTCGCCGGAGGCCGTGTAGATGCCGAAGTTGTAGTCGGTGGCGTGGACGACCGGGGAGCCGGAGACGTGCTCGACGGTGGTGGCGCCCTCGGCGTTGATGGACCAGAGCTTGTGCCGGATCACCTCATGGGTGACGGGGTTGACGGGGTCGGCCGTCCCGTTCGCGGCGGCCGCGGTCGGGCGTGCGGCGGTGTTCATCGTTGCTCCTTGGTCGGGGGCGCTGCTCACGGGCGGTTGTGGATGACGATGCCGCCGAGCCGGTCGACGACACCCTCCTGGCCGGCGCCGATGACGACGGTGGTGTCCGGCAGCTCGACGATGGCCAGGCCCTCGATGCGCAGGCCCTCGTGGAGGTGGTCGCCGCGGTAGACGGCCGCGTCGGTCCACTCGCCGCCGCTGAACACCCGCCGGGTGCCCGGCTCGGCCATGGTCGCGGCGCCCTGGGACGGCCGTCCGGTGTCGAGTTCGGCGCGGGGCACCGGGCTCGCCGCGACGACCCGGAAGGTGGTGATCTCCACCCCGGCCTCGGGGAACGCCGAGCCCTTGCCGAACCGGCCCTCGTAGGTGTCGATGAACCGCTCCACCATGGCGTTCACGCCCTCGGCGGTGACCGGTCCCTCGCCGAAGCCGACGGTCAGCACATGGATCTGGGCCCGGAACCGGATCTCGACGGACCGGGCGACGGTCACCGTCTCCCGGTCGGCACCGGCCGCGACGAGCCCGTCGGCGGCCCGCTCCTCCAGCGCGGTGAAGGCCGCCTCGATCTCGTCCGGCGGCAGCGCGGCCCCGTAGTCGGTGGTGCCGGGCGGCGCCTGGAGGGGCTTGGACAGCTCCTCGACCATCGTCAGGTCCGAGCTGCCGATGCCGAACGCCGAGTGGACGGAGGCGGTGAGGGGTACGACGATGCGCGGACAGCCCAGCTCGGCGCCGTAGGAGAAGGCGTGCAGCGGACCCGCGCCGCCGTACGCGAACACCGCGAAGTCGGCCGGGTCGTAGCCCTGTTCCACGGTCACCTGGCGCACCAGGTCGGCCATCCGGGCGTCCACGATGGTCTTGATGCCCTCCGCGGCCTGTTCGACGGTCAGACCGGTCGGCCGGGCGATGTGCTCCTCGATGGCGGCGCGGGCGCGCTCCACGTCGAGGGTGAGCCGCCCGCCGAGGAAGTTGTCCGGGTTGAGGTAGCCGAGCACCAGGTCCGCGTCGGCGACCGTGGGCCGCTCGCCGCCGCGCCCGTAACAGGCAGGGCCCGGGTGGGCGCCCGCGCTCTCGGGTCCGACGGCCAGCACCCCGCCCCGTACGGAGGCGAGGGAACCGGCCCCGGCGCCGATGGCCCGCACCGCCACGGACGGCAGGGCGAGCCGGTCGCGGCCGATGAGGGTGGTGTTGGACATGACGGGACGCTCGTCCAGCACCAGCCCGACATCGAAGCTGGTGCCGCCCATGTCGGTGGTGACGATGTTGCGGTGCTGATCGCGGCTGCCCAGGTACTGGGAGGCGACGACCCCGCCGACCGGCCCGGACATCACGGCCGCCGCCGCGCGCTTCTCCGCCTCGGCGAAGGTCGCGAGCCCGCCGCCGGACTGCATCAGCAGCGGCCCGGTCCGCAGGCCCGCCGCGGCCAGGGTGGATTCGAAGCTGTCCAGCGACGCGCCCAGCAGCGGGCGCAGGCCCGCGTTGACCGCGGTGGTCAGGGTGCGCTCGTACTCCCCGATCCGCGGCAGGAAGTCGCTCGACAGCGTGACGCTCGCCCCCGGCACCTCCTCGGCGACGATCTCGCCGACCCGGCGCTCGTGGGCGTCGTTGGCGAAGGACCACAACAGCGAGACGGCGAACACCTCGGCCCCGGCGTCCCGCAGCCGCGCCACGGCGCGCCGCACGTCGTCCTCGTCCAGCGGGCAGACGACGCGGCCCGCGTAGTCGACGCGCTCGGTGACCTCCTCGGTGCGCGAACGGGGCACGGCCGGGGGCTGTTTCACCAGGGTGCGGAACCGCTTGATCTCCTCCTCTTCGAGTCCGGTCCCCTTGAACCCGCGCATGGTCGTCAGGGTGTCCCCGAAGCCACGGGTCTGGATCAGGCCGACCTTCTTGGTGCGGCCTTCGAGCATGGCGTTGGTGGCGATCGTGGTGCCGTGGGCGAACATCTCGACGTCCGCGAGCAGTTCGGCCAGTTCGACGCCGCGCTCCTCCGCGGCGTCGACCAGGGTGTTCAGCACCCCCTCGGCGGGGTTGTCGGGAACGGTGGAGGACTTGTACCGGCCGACGCGTCCGATGTCGTCGATCACGACGGTGTCGGTGAAGGTGCCACCGATGTCGGAAGCCACGTAGTACGAAGGCATCCGGGAAGGATCACTCCTCGGTCTTCAGCTGATGCACGACATGAACGAGCCTTTCGGCCGCGCCGGATCGCTGTCAACCAGAGATGATCTTCGTGGGGGTGAGGCCCGAGGGGGCCGGGGCGTCACGCGGCGGCGTGCGTCCCGGCCCCCTCGGCGCGGTGGATGGGCGTACCCGAGCCGGTCAGCGGCACGCCGGTGCCGCCCCGCCGCGCCGCGACGATCTCCGCCGCGATGGACAGGGCGGTCTCCTCGGGCGTACGGGCGCCGAGGTCCAGGCCGATCGGCGAGCGCAGCCGGGCCAGTTCGCGGTCGGTGAGACCGACCTCGCGGAGCTTGCGGGTGCGGTCCTCATGGGTGCGGCGCGAGCCCATCGCGCCGACGAACGCCACCGGCAGCCGCAGGGCCTCCTCCAGCAGCGGCACGTCGAACTTGGCGTCATGAGTGAGCACGCACAGCACCGTTCGGGCGTCGGTCGCCGTCTGCCGCAGATAGCGGTGCGGCCAGTCGACCACGATCTCGTCCGCCTCGGGGAAGCGGTGCCGGGTGGCGAAGACGGGCCGGGCGTCGCACACGGTCACGTGGTAGCCGAGGAACTTGCCCGTGCGGGCCAGTGCGGCGGCGAAGTCCACGGCGCCGAAGACGATCATCCGTGGCGGCGGCACGCTCGACTCGACGAACACCGTCAGCTCCGCCGGGTCCTCCTGGCGCCCCGGCAGGGTGAACGCGCCGGTGCGGCCCGAGGCGAGCAGGGCGCCCGCCTCGTCCGCCGCCGTACGGTCCAGCTCCATCGCGCCGCCGAGGCCTCCCTCGTACGAGCCGTCGGGGCGGACGAACAGCGCCCGGCCGAGGAGTCCGGCCGGGCCCCCGGACACCCGGGCGACCGCGGCCGTCTCCCCGCGGGCGGCGGCCGCGAGGGCCGCCGCGAACACCGGCCGGTCCGGGGCGTCCGCCCGCACCGGGGTGACCATGACCTCCAGCACACCGCCGCAGGTCAGCCCCACCGCGAACGCGTCGTCGTCGCTGTACCCGAACCGCTCCAGGACGGTCTGGCCGTCCCCGAGCGCCTCGACGCAGCGGTCGTACACCGCGCCTTCGACACAGCCGCCGGAGACCGACCCGATGACCGTGCCCTCGGCGTCGACGGCGAGGGCGGCGCCGGGACCCCGCGGCGCGCTGCCACCGACGGCCACGACGGTGGCGACGGCGAAGTCCCGGCCCTCCTCGACCCACCGGTTCAGCTCGGCGGCGATGTCAAGCATCCCCGTCCTCACCCGGCGCGGTGCCCGCCAGCAGGACGCGGTCGGGGCGGATCGGCAGGTTCCGGTGGCGTACGCCGGTCGCGTGCCAGACGGCGTTGGCGATCGCCGCCGCCGCTCCGACGATGCCGACCTCGCCGATGCCCTTGATGCCGACCGGGTCGTCCGGGTCCGGGTCGTCCACCCAGCCCACCTCGATGGGCGGCACGTCGGCGTGCGCGGCGACGTGATAGCCCGCGAGGTCGGGGCCGACGTGGCTGCCGAAGGCCCGGTCCCTGACCGCCTCCTCGTGCAACGCCATGGACAGGCCCCAGACCATGCCGCCGCGGAGCTGGCTCTGCGCGGTCAGCGGGTTGACGATCCGGCCCGCGGCGAAGATGCCGAGCATGCGCCGGGCGCGCACCTCGCCCGTGGTGATGTCCACGGCGACCTCGGCGAACTGGGCCCCGTAGGAGTGCCTTTCCTTCTGGGCGAGGGCGCCGATGGCCTCCGCGGTGTTCGACCGCGCGGTGATGCCCTGCTCGGGGATGGCGCCGCCGAGGGCCAGTTGCTCGCGCAGCTCCTTGGCGGCGGAGGTGACGGCCCAGGCCCACGAGCGGGTGCCCATGGAGCCACCGGCGATCATCGCCTGGCCGAAGTCGCTGTCCGCGATCCGCATGTGGATGCGGCTCGGCTCCACCTCCAGCGCGTCCGCGGCGATCTGGGTGAGCGCCGTCCTGGCGCCGGTCCCGATGTCGGCCGCGGTGATCCGCACCGTGAACGTGCCGTCCGCCTCGGCGGTCACGGCCGCCGTGGACGGCATGGCGTTCGAGGGGAACGTGGCCGCCGCCGTGCCGGTCCCGAGCAGCCAGCGGCCCTCGCGGCGCACCCCGGGGCGCGGATCGCGGTCCGCCCAGCCGAACCGGCGAGCGCCCTCCTCGAAGCAGTCGATCAGCCGGCGGGTGCTGAACGGCAGCCCGGACACCGGACCCGCCTCGGGCTCGTTGCGCGCCCGCAGCGCGATCGGGTCCAGGCCGCACTTCTCGGCGAGTTCGTCGAGCGCGGACTCCAGCGCGAACGAGCCCGGTGCCTCGCCCGGCGCGCGCACGAAGGTCGGCGTCGGCACATCCAGCGCCACCACGCGGTTGACGGTGTGGTGCGCGTCCGCGTCGTACATCGCGCGCCCGTAGTCGGCGCTGCGCTCGATGAACTGGTGCACGGTCGACGTGAGGCTCAGCGCCTGGTGGTCGAACGCGCACAGCCGACCGTCCGCGTCGGCGCCGAGCCGCACCCGCTGCACCGTGGGGCTGCGGTAGCCGGTGACGGAGAACATCTGGCGGCGCGTCAGCACGACCCGGACCGGGCGGTGCAGAACGGTCGTGGCCATCACGGCGGCCACCTGGTGGGCACGGAGTCCCTTGGAGCCGAAGCCGCCGCCGACGTGCTCGGAGAGCACCCGCACCGAGCCGAGGTCGAGGGAGAACATCTTGGCCAGCTCGTCGGCCACCCACATGCTGCCCTGGTTGGAGTCGACGACCTCCAGCCGGCCGCTTTCCCAGCGGGCGGTGGCCGCGTGCGGCTCCATCATGGCGTGGTGCTCTTCCGGAGTGGTGTACTCCGCGTCCACCACGGCGGCCGCGGCGGCGAGCCCGGCCTCCAGGTCGCCCTTCCCGGTCTCCGCCCCCGGGTCCTCCGGCTTCCGCGCACCGGGGTGCGCGGCGGAGAACGCGACGTCGTGCGGCTCCTCGTCGTAGCGGACCACCAGCGCCTCGGCGGCCTCCCTGGCCTGCTCCGGCGTCTCCGCGACGACCAGCGCCACCGGCCAGCCGGCGAACGGCACCCGGTCGGTCTGGAAGAGGGTGACGGTCGGGTCGGGCTTGCCCAGCAGGCCCAGGTACTCGCCGTCGACCTGCGGGGCGTTCCCGTGGTGCAGGACGGTGAGGACGCCGGGCATCGCCTCGACGGGTTCGGTCTCCACGGCGCGGATGCGGCCGCGGGCGATGGTGGACACCACCAGCCAGCCGTGGGCCAGGTCGGCGAAGGGGATCTCACCGGCGTAGCGGGCCGCTCCGGTGACCTTCTCGCGGCCCTCCACGCGGGTGTGCGCGGTGCCGACGGACGGGGTGACGGCGGCGGTTCCGGTCGTCGTGGTCATCGGGCGGCCTCCTCGGAGAGTTCGGTCAACATGGCCACGACGAGGTTGCGCATGAGCGTCACCTTGTATCCGTTGTGCGGCAGCGTCCGGGCGGCGGCCAGTTCGGCGTCCGCGGCGGCGGCGAACGCGTCGCCGGTCGCCGGGCCCCCGGTCAGCACGCGCTCGGCCTCGCGGGCGCGCCACGGACGGGACGCCACGGCCCCGAAGGCGAGGCGCACTTCGTGGACGGCGCCGTCGCGGATGTCGAGGGCTCCGGCGATCGAGCCGATGGCGAACGCGTACGAGGCGCGCTCGCGCACCTTGCGGTAGCGGGAGACGGTGGCGACCGGGGCGGGCGGCAGGCTGATGCCGGTGATCAGCGCGCCGGGCGGCAGGGCGGTCTCCAGATGCGGGGTGTCCCCCACGGGCAGATAGAACGCGTCGAACGGCAACTCGCCCGGCCCGTCGGCCGTTTCGTAATGCACGACGGCGTCGAAGGCGGCCAGCGCCACGCCCATGTCCGAGGGGTGGGTGGCCACGCAGTGCTCGGACGCGCCGAGGATCGCGTGGTTGTGGTGCTCGCCCTCGATGGCGGGACAACCGCTGCCGGGGACGCGCTTGTTGCACGGCTTGGCGGTGTCGGTGAAGTAGCCGCAGCGGGTGCGCTGGAGCAGGTTTCCGCCGACCGTGGCCATGTTGCGCAGCTGGCCCGAGGCTCCGGCCAGCACGGCCTGGGCCAACGCGGGGTAGCGGGACCGCACATCGGGGTGGGCGGCGAGGTCGCTGTTGGTGACGGTCGCGCCGATGCGCAAGGCCCCGTCCGGGGTTGCCTCGATCCGGTCCAGGGGGAGGTCCCGCACGTCGATGAGGCGCGCGGGCCGCTCGACCCCGGTCTTCATCAGGTCGACGAGGTTGGTGCCACCGCCGAGGTAGCGCGCGTCGGGGTCGTCGCCGAGGAGGGCCACCGCCCCGGAGACGTCGTACACGCGCTCGTAACCGAATTCCCTCATGCCGCTGTCTCCGCTTCCGTCGTGCCGTTCCCGTCACCCGCGCCGCCGTGCGGGGGCTGCGCGGCCTCCGCCGCCCGTGCGACCGCCTCGACGATCGACACGTACGCACCGCAGCGGCACAGGTTGCCGCTCATCCGCTCCCGGATCTCCTCCGCGGTGAGCGGCTGCACCCCGGCTTCGGGCCGCACATCGTGGGTGGCGGCGCTCGGCCAGCCCGCCGCGTGCTCCTCGATCACGGCGATGGCCGAGCAGATCTGCCCGGGGGTGCAGTAGCCGCACTGGTAGCCGTCGAGGTCGAGGAAGGCCTGCTGCACCGGGTGCAGGTCCTCGCCTTCGGCCACGCCTTCGATGGTGGTGATGTCGCGTCCCTCGGCGGCCACCGCCAGCTGGAGACAGGACACGGCTCGGCGCCCGTCGATCAGCACGGTGCAGGCACCGCACTGGCCTTGGTCGCACCCCTTCTTGGTGCCGGTCATGTCGAGGCGTTCGCGCAGGGCGTCGAGCAGGGTGGTGCGATGGTCGACGGGCAGCGTGTGCTTCTCGCCGTTGATGTTCAGCGTGATGGCGCTGGACGTCGGGGAAGTGGCTGGGGCCATGATCAGCCTTCTTTCGCGTATCTGGTGCGCGTCGAGCGAGATGATCCGGGCAGGCGGTGCGGGACGGGCCCGGAAGGGGCAGAAGGGTGGCGAGCGGTACCGGCCGTTCGCACCGGCCGGTTCTGCCGCTATCGTAGCCCTAACCGGACAACTGTCCGGCAGGTTTGAACCTATCGGACAGCTGTCCGGTCAGCAAGGGCGGTCCAGCGGCTATTCCCGCGGACGCGATACCGGAGAGGAGGACGGGTGCGGGAGAAGAAGGACGCCCCCCAGCGCTCGGACGCGCAACGGAATCGCGAGCGCATCCTGGAAGTGGCCCTGGCCGAGCTGACGTGCTCGGCGGACGCCCCGCTGAGCACGATCGCGAAGAAGGCGGGCGTCGGGCAGGGCACGTTCTACCGCAATTTCCCCAACCGCGAGGCCCTCGTCCTGGAGGTCTACCGCTACGAGGTGCAGCAGGTCGCCGACGCCGCGGCCCAACTGCTGTGCACCCGCCCGCCGGACCGGGCGCTGCGGGAGTGGATGGACCGCCTCGCCCGGTACGCCATGACCAAGGCGGGCCTGGCCGCGGCGCTCCACAAGGCCATCAGCTCGCACGGCAGCCTGGTCAAGCTGGCCCGCCCCCCGCTGACCTCGGCCGTCACGCTCCTGCTGACGGCGAACGAGGAGGCGGGCACCATCCGCCCGGGGGTCACCCCCGACGACTTCATGCTCGCCATCGCCGGGCTGTGGCAGATCGACCCGCAGGGTGACTGGCAATCGCGCGCCGGACGGCTGCTGGACCTTGTCATGGACGGGCTACGGGCCGGGGCGCCGGGACGCTAGGAACGGCGGCGGGGCTTGCCGCGCTTGGCGCCCTTGGGGGCAGCGGTACGGCCCCGCGGGTTCTTCCCGGCCGCCTTACCGGACGCCGCCTTCCCGGATGTGGTCTTCCCGGGCCGCGGCTTGTCCGCCGCGGGCTTGCGCTTCTGCTGGGCCGGGGGCGGCGTACGGCCACGGGTGCTGTTGACCGTCCGGCCCCGGACGATCCCGATGAAGTCCTCCACCAGATCGGTGTGCGCGTCCTCCGGCCACGACAGCGCCACGCTCGACTGGGGCGCGTCCGTGACCGGCCGGTACGTGAGGTCCCTGCGGTGGTGCAGCCGGGCCAGCGACTGCGGCACGACCAGCAGCCCCACCCCGGCCGCCACCAGCTCGATGGCGTCCGCCGTGGTGGCGGGGCGCTCGATCGCGGGCTGTCCCGGCGGGCGCTCCCAGCCGAGCACGTCGTCGAGGGGGTGCAGCACGATGTCGTCGGCCAGATCCCCGGCCGTCACCTCGTCCACCGCCGCCACGAGGTGGTCCTTCGGCACCACGACCACGCTCGTCTCGGTGTAGAGGGGGATCGCGCTGAACACCGTACGGTCCACCGGCAGCCGTACGAGCCCCGCGTCGGCGCCGCCGTCGCGCAGCACCTCGGGGGCTTCGGCGGCGGTCACGTCGACGAGGGTCAGCGGGACGTCGGGCAGGCGCTCGTTCCAGATCCGCACCCACTTGGCGGGCGTCGCCCCCGGGACATACGCGAGCCGGAACGTAGGGGATTCTTCCGAGCCTGTCACCCCGCCAGGCTACCGGTCGCGGTACGGGGCCGCGGTCCGAGGCCGTGGTCCGGGGCCGCGTCCGCGCTCGATACCCTTGACGGCATGAAGTCGCACCAGACCACCCAGACGATGAAGCCCGCGACCGCGGCGAAGAAGCTGGGTGTGTACCTCCAGGCCACCCCCGCCGAGTTCCAGGAGGGTGTCGTCTCGCGCGCCGAACTCAACGCCCTCCAGACCGATCCGCCCGAGTGGCTGCGGGAGCTGCGCCGGAACGGCCCGCACCCCCGGCCGGTGGTCGCGGCGAAGCTGGGCACCTCCATCGCGGGGCTGGCGCGCGGCGGCATCACCGAACCGCTCACCACCGAGCAGATCGACGCCCTGAAGGCGGAGCGTCCGGAGTGGCTGGAGAAGGAGCGCGCCACCCAGGCCGAGGTGCGGAAGGAAGCGGTGCGGATCAAGGAGAAGCGGGCGGAGCAGGCGGAGCGCGCCGAGCAGACCCGCCCGCCGCGGTCCTGACCCTCCTCCGCCCCGCCGTCTTTCGTCAGTCCTGGTAGTCGGGGGCGATGCGCTCCACGAGCCGGAGCAGCGCCGACCAGGCCAAGTCGTACGCCTTGTCGTCCTGGAAGTCGGAGTCCTGGTCCTCCCCCGCGAGTTGACGGGCGGTCAGTTCGCAGACGTCCGGGGACGGCAGGACGGGTTTCGCTCCCCCGGCGGTCGCCGCGACCTGGATCTCGCACGCCTTGTCCAGGTAGTACATGCGCAGGAATGCCTGGGCGGGGGTTTCCCCGACGGTGAGCAGCCCGTGGTTGCGCAGGATCATCGCCGGGTGGCCGGCGAGGTCGGCGACGAGCCGCCGCTGTTCGGCTAGGTTGAGCGCGACGCCCTCGTAGTCGTGGTAGCCGAGCCTGCCGTAGAACTCCATGGAGATCTGGTTGAGCGGGAGCAGCCCGTCCTCCTGGGCTGCGACGGCGCAACCGGCCTTGGTGTGGGTGTGCAGGACGCACTGGGCGTCGGTCCTGGCGGCGTGGACGGCGCTGTGGATGACGAACCCGGCGGGGTTGACGGGGTGCGGGGTCTCCTCGACGGGGCGGCCGGACAGGTCGACCTTGACCAGGTTCGACGCGGTGATCTCCTCGAAGAGAAGACCGTAGGGGTTGATCAGGAAGTGGTGTTCGGGGCCGGGGACGCGGGCGCTGATGTGGGTGAAGATCAGGTCGGTCATCCGGAAGTGCGCCACCAGGCGGTAGACCGCCGCGAGTTCGCGGCGCAGCCGCAGTTCCTCGGTGGGGTGGGGCGTGGATGCGGTCACGGGGTTGTGTCCTTCGGTCGCTTCGGTCGTGGGGGTGACGGAGGAGTCGATCGGTCTCAGACGGACGCCGGGGCCGGTTCCGGCGCGGTGATCTTTTCCTCGCCCGCCAGGCGGCGGCGCCAGGCGTCGACCGCGGCCTCCTCGGTCGGCTTGGTGGCGAGGCTTACGGCCACGTAGGCGACGAGGGCGGCGAGCAGGCCGAAGTAGATCGGCTCGTTGGCGAGAAGGCCCTCGGTCACCATGAGCGTGAGCACCGTGACGCCGCCCGCGATCATCGAGGCGAGGGCGCCGGGCAGGTTGCCGCGCTTCCACACGAGCCCGCCGAGGATGGGCACCAGCAGGCCGCCGACCAGGAGGTTGTAGGCGACGGTGAGGGCGGCGAGGACATCGCCCAGGACGCAGGCGATGACGATGGCCGCCACGCCGAGGATCACGATGGCCAGCCGGTTCGAGCGGATCTCGTCGCGGTCGTCCGGGCCGCCCTCGATCTCCGTGGCGCGGGCGCCACGGCGCAGCCGGGCCCAGATGTCGTTGTTGGCCACGGTGGCCGAGGCGATCAGGGCGCCACTGGCGGTGGACATCATCGCCGACAGGGCGGCGGCGAGGACGAGCCCCCTGATCCCGATGGGCAGGGTGTGCTGGACGATGGTGGCGAACGCCTGGTCGGCGCTGGCCAGATGCGGGTAGAGCGCCTTGGTGGCCATGCCGATGAAGGCCCCGGCCAGGGCGTAGACGAGACAGTAGATCCCGGCGGCCGTACCGCCCCAGCTGGCCACCCGGTCGTTGCGGGCGGTGAAGACCCGCTGCCAGATGTCCTGCCCGATCAGCATGCCGAAGGTGTAGATCAGCACATAGGTGAAGATCGTCTGCCCGCCGATGGAGGTCGGGGAGAAGTAGCCGTGCGGCAGCTTCTCCGCCATTGCGGAGAACCCTCCGGCCTTGATCACCGCGATGGGCAGCAGCAGGACGAGCACGCCCACGCTCTTGATCACGAACTGCACCATGTCGGTGAGCGTGATGGACCACATGCCGCCGAGCGCCGAGTAGCCCACGACGATGGTTCCGCCGACGACGACCGCGACCCAGCGCGGTACGTCGAACAGCACGTCGAAGACGCTGGCGTACGCGATCGTCGAGGTCACGGCCAGCATCAGGGTGTAGACCCACATCACCAGGCCGGAGATGACGCTCGCCGCGTCGCCGTAGCGCAGGGAGAGCATGTCGGCGACGGTGTAGACACGCAGCCGGGCGATCCGGGCGGAGAAGAAGACGCTGAGGGCCAGCAGCCCGAGACCGATGGCGAAGACCATCGCGGCCCCGGAGACACCGTAGGTGTAGCCCAGGCGTACGCCGCCGATGGTGGAGGCGCCGCCCAGAACGATCGCGGCCATCGTGCCCGTGTACATCAGCGGGCCCAGCCGCCGCCCGGCGACCAGGAAGTCGCTCTTGGAGGCGGCGAGTCTCTTGCCCCACCAGCCGACACCGACGATGGCCAGCAGATATCCGAGCATGACGAGGTAGTCGACGGCCATCAGGTCCTCCGGAGCGGTACGGCGTGGAGCCAGGCCCTGTCCGGCGGATCTTCGCGGGACAGGACCTAGGGGTGATGCGTGACCTTATCCACGGTGCACACTGGCCCTGAACCCGTGGATTCGCCCGATGTGAAACCGTCCATTGGACGAATCCGACACCCCGGCGCGGTGCCGCGGGATGAGAGGATCCCTGCCTTGTGACCGAGCACGAACCACCCTCCGTCCCCCTTGGTGTGCTGCTCGCCGATCCCTCGCTGGGGCTGCGCCAGGTCGCCGGACCGGCCGATGACCGGCGCATCGGCACGGTCGGCACCACCGAGATCGAGGACCCCACGCCCTATCTCGTCGGCGGGGAACTCCTGCTCACCGCCGGGGTGCGGCTGCCGCCCGACGCGGACGGCATCGACACCTATGTGGCGCGCGTGGTGGCGGCCGGGGTCGCCGCCCTCGGCTTCGGCGTCGCCCCGGTGCACCAGGAGATACCGGCCGCGCTCGTCGCCTCGTGCGACCGCCACGGGCTGCCCCTGCTGCGGCTGCCGCCCCGGACCCCGTTCGTCGCCGTCGGCCGGGCCGCCTACGCCGCCATCGCCGAGGCCCGCAACCGCGATCTGAAGAAGATCTCGCGGGCGCAGTCGGCCCTCGCCTCGGCCGCCGCCCGTCCCGACGCGCTCCAGGCCGTGCTCACCCAGCTCACCGCCCACACCGGCACCTGGTCGGTGCTCTTCGACGGCCGGGGAAACGAACTGTTCCGCGCGGGCAGCCGTCCCCCGGACCCGGTGCCCGGGCTGCTGCGCGACCTCGCCGTCCGTACGACGTCCCGCCCCCGCACCGGCCGGGACGCGGGCGGGCCGCCGCCTCCCGCGGCGGCGGCCGATCACGACGACGGTGTGCGGCTGACCGTGCACACGCTGCCCGGCGCCGACGGCACCACCACCCTGGCCCTCGGCCAGGCCGCCACGGCCACCACCGAGGCCCTGCCGCTCGTCCACCGCCAGGTGACCAGCACGGCGACCGTCCTGCTGTCGCTGCTCACCAGCCCGCGGCACGCGCTGAACACCGACAGCCACAGCGTCGGGGCGCTGGTGCGGCTCATGCTCGGTGCCACCCCGGCGGAGGTGGCGCCCGCGCTCGTACCCTCCGAGCATCCGGCGCACGACCACTGGATCGTCGTCCACGGGCGGCAGGCCCCCCACCGGTCCGCGCGGGACCGGTCCGCAGCCGGGCCGCGGCGTGCCGAGGACCCCGCGCAGCTCGCCGCCCTCGGCACGGCGCTGGGCACGCCCTATCTGCACATCGAAGGACCGGCCCTGAGAGCGCTCGTCCCCAGTGCGCCGGGCACCCGCGCGCACGCCCCCGCCCAGGCCGCCGCCCTCGGGTGGATCCTCGGCTTCAGCGACCCCGCCGCCGCGGCCGACCTGCCCCGCGCCGACGCCAGAGCCGCACGGGCCCTGCAACGCGCCATCGCCTCCGACGTACCGGCCGTGGTGCACGAGGCCACCGCACCGGCCGTGCACAGCCTCGTCTCGCCCGCCGACGCCCGGGAGTTCGCCCGTGCGCGCTTCGCCGCCCTCGACCGGGCCGGGCCGCCGGGCGCCGACGTCCTGGTCGGCACCCTGCGCACCTGGCTGACGTTCCACGGCAGTTGGGACCGTACGGCCGCCGAGCTGCGGGTCCACCGCAACACCGTACGCCACCGCATGACCCGGGTCGCCGAACTCCTCGGCGCCGACCTCCAGGACCCGGCCGTCCGCATGGACCTCTGGTTCGCCCTGGAGTGGCTTTCCGACGAGGGGTGACCAGGGGGTGTCCCCCCTAGTCCGGCAGCCCCCATGGCTTCGCGTCGCCGACGGCCGGTACGTCGCGCGGGCCCGTTTCGGGGCGAGTGCCGCGCGGGGCGACGACGGCCGTCCCGTCCCGGCGGAGCGGGACCTCGATGCGGCCCGGCCCCGTCTCCCGGTACGGCAGCCGTCTGCCGCGCTCGTCCCGTACGTCGACGGCACCGCGGATGCCGTGGTCCAGCACCAGCGGCGCGCCCGCCTCGCTGTGGACGCGCACCCACCGGGTGCGGCCGCCCGCGCGGTCGGCGTCCACGAGGAACGCGCCCTGGGCGCGCAGGGACTGGACCGAGGCGTCGGGCCAGCGCCGGGACACGGAGGGGAAGACCCGCACCACGCCGCCGTCGCTCTGCACGGCCATGTCCAGCACCGACTGGGTGGCCGTGAGGGGGCTCTCGATGCCGAGGTTGCCGCCCTCGACGTACATGGTGTTCTCGGTCATCCAGGCGTTGTTGATGACATTGCCGCCGGTGAAGTAGGTGAGGAAGTCCAGGGCCTCCTCGGGGCGGTCCATCCGCGAGGCCATCGAGGAGGCGGCGGCGTAGCTGTAACCGGCCCACAGGGCACGGTCCTTGACCCAGTGGTCGAAGGTGGTCCGCATGATGTCGCGGTTGCCGGGCCGGTCCCAGCCCAGTTCGTGCAGCGGGTACAGCCACAGCATGTGGGAGAAGTGGCGGTGGGATTCGGTGAGCGGCTTGCCCGCGCCGATCATGACGCCGGTGGCGTCGCTGGGATAGTCCACCAGGCGCTTCAGGACCTCGCGCCAGCGCGCGGCGCGCGGATGGTCCGTACGGAGGATCCGCAGGCAGTCGAGGAGCGTGGCACAGCCCCAGCGGAGCAGGGACAGGTCGTAGGTGCAGTCCTCGGCGTCCGCCCACTCGGGCGAGCGGGTGAGCGGGAGGTGGAGCTTTCCGTCGGAGCCCTCGTAGAGGAAGTGGTCGTAGAAGTTCACCGCCTTGACGAGGACCGGGTAGAGGACGTCGCGCACGATGCGGGTGTCCATGGTGTGGCGGTAGCTGAGCCAGACGTTGTGCATGGCCCAGATGAGGTTGCCGTTGTTGTCGGTCTTGGTGGCGGTGCCGGGGATGCCGACCGTCTTGGCGCCGGGGCGCAGCATCCAGTCGGAGGGGTGGGCGAGGGCGTAGGTCTGCCCGTCCTGGTACTCCGGCGGCACGGAGAGCGGCAGGTTCTTCTCGAAGGTCTTGAAGGTGGAGGTGACGGAGTCGAGTTCGGGGTGGTTGGAGCCCTGGATCAGCCAGGTGGCGATCTGCACGTTGAGGTTCCACCACACGGCGGTCCAGCTGCCGCCGGTCTCCGGATACCACGGACCCCATTCGGACATCGAGGGGCCGTCGGCGCGGGTGGCGCAGGCCGCCTTGTAGAGCTGGATCCAGTAGAAGTCCTGGAGCCGCTTGTCGGGTACGGACAGCAGGCTGCGCCGGTAGAAGCGGTGCCACCAGGCGCGGTGTTCGCGCACCAGTTCTTCGGGGTCGGCGGACAGCGTACGGGCCACTTCGGCGACGGCCAGCCCGGTGGTGCGCGACAGCTCGCCGGGATGGCGGTAGACGATGTGCGCGGCGAGCAGTCTGCCGGTGCCGACGCGCCGTTCGCGCCACGCGGTGGTCCAGCCGCCGCCCGCGATCAGCGGCTGCTCCACGTATCCGGTGTCGCCCGCGTGGCCGGTGCGGGGGTCGGGGTTGCCCGTGTAGTCGGCGGGCTTGTCCTTGGTGCGCGGCGAGGCGGCGGGCAGCCAGGTGAACGACCAGGCCGCCGCGGTCTCGCCCGCGCTGGGCCGGGTGGAGATCAGCAGCGCGGTACGGGAGTTGTGCACCAGCATCGAGAAGCGGACGCTGCCCCGGGTGGTGGTGACGGTGCCGCGCAGCTCGGCGTCCCAGAGGTCGAGGGTCCAGTCGACGCCGGTCACCTCCCCGGCCAGGATGAGGTCGAAGTGGCCGATGGGCAGCCGGGAGAAGCCGTACGGGGCGCGCCACTGCGGCCGCTGGTCCTGCACCTGGCCGTGGCTGACCATGACCTTCACGGAGTTGGGCGTGGCGCCCCGGTAGACCTGGACGCCGAGCAGTCCGTTGGCGAGGAAGGGCCCGTCCTTCCAGTCGCCCGGCATCCGCCGCCACCGCAAGGCGGCGGCCCTGACCACGCGTTCGGTGAGGTCTCCCGCCCCGTTCGGCTGCTGGGGCGCGGCCCAAGCGGTGCCGGATCCCGCCAGCCAGCCCGCGGCGCCGACGGCGGCCGCCGAGCCGATCACACCTCTTCGAGAGATCCCGTTCCCTGTCGTCGGGGTCACGTATGTGCCTCCCATACCTGGTGGTGAACTACCCGGCATGGTGCAGGGGTTGGAGCAGCTAGGGAAGACCTCCGACGTATCGGAATTCCACGCGTTCCATCTACGCAGGTGAATGAGGCGTGCGCGATCGCAGCACAACGAGAGGGGTGCCAGTCAACCGATCTCTCAGCCGCTGACCATGAAGAGGAGAGCGACCACACCCCCGAAGCCGACACCGCCGAGAGCGGTTCCGGCGATGGCCGTCCACAGACGGCCCGCGCCGCGGCGGGCGTGGTGGATGCCCATGGCGCCGAGGGCGACGGCGAGGCCCCCCGCGATGGGCACCAGAGGGAGGGTGAAGGACAGCAGCATGGACGGCAGTACCCCGACGATGGCGAGGACACCGACGACGGAGAAGACACCGAGGACCAGTGCGGTCGGGCCCAGCGCGACGGCGGGCGTGTCGGTACGGCGGGTCGCGGTCGGCTCGGCCATGAGTGTCCCTCCCCCGGAACGGGCTCACGTGACGTACCGATCGTAGCGGGGGTACCGCGGCACCCCGGTGGGCAGGGTGGGTGGGTCAAGTCCCCGTGCTGGAAAGGACGTTGTCGTGCGAGGAATTCTTCGAAGACTTGGTCCGCTGGTGGCGGTTCTCCTCACCGTGGCGCTGGTGTCCGTCGCCCAGGGTGCGGAGCGGAGCCGGGCGGGCGGCGCGTCCGCCGGCGAGGGAAGCGGGCCGCGTCCGGGCGGCCACTGGGTGGGGACCTGGACGTCCATGCCGCAGCTGACCGAGCCGGGCAACATGCCGCCCCCGCCGTACACCCAGGACGGCGCGGTGTTCGCCGACAGCACCCTGCGGCAGACCGTGCACCTCTCGGTGGGCGGCCGTCAGCTGCGGCTCCGTTTCTCCAACGCCTTCGGCGGCGCGCCCCTGCCCATCTCCCGCGTCTCCGTGGCCCTCCCCGAGGGCGGCGGGGCCGGGGTGAGCGCGATCGAACCGGGCAGCTCCCGGCCCGTCACCTTCGACGGCCGTGCCGCCACGACGGTGCCGACGGGCGCGCTGGTGGTCTCCGACCCCCTCGACCTCCGGCTGCGGCCCGGCACGAACCTCACGGTGACGATGTACCTGGCCACCGGACAGCAGTCGACGGCCATCACCTCCCACCCCGGCTCGCGCACCGCCTCCCACATGCTGCGCGGCGACCATGCCGACGCCACGGACCTGCCCGGCGCGGCCTCGGTCGAGCACTGGTACTTCCTGAGCGGCGTCGAGGTGTGGTCACCGGCGCGCACCCGGGCCACCGCCGTGCTGGGCGACTCGCTCACCGACGGCCGGGGCTCCACCAGCAACCACAACGACCGCTGGACGGACCAGCTGACGGCCCGTCTGCGCGCCGACCACAGGACG
Organism: Streptomyces sp. NPDC021115; assembly: GCF_044333065.1. NCBI lineage: Bacteria > Bacillati > Actinomycetota > Actinomycetes > Kitasatosporales > Streptomycetaceae > Streptomyces > Streptomyces sp. NPDC021115. The sequence goes on along the minus strand of NZ_JBIRQF010000002.1, from coordinate 944,683 downwards.
GCCGACACCGCGGTGCTCAACCAGGCGGCGGGCGGAAACCGGATCCTCCAGGACGGGCTGGGCCCGAACGGCCTGGCCCGGCTGGACCGTGACGTGCTGGCGCAGAGCGGTGTCACCTCGCTGGTGGTCTTCGAGGGCATCAACGACATCGGCACCGCGCCCGCCACCCCCGACGCACAGCGGGACGTGGCCGACCGGCTCATCTCCGCCTACGGCCAGATCGTCGTGCGCGCGCACGCGCAGGGAATCCGCGTCTACGGCGCCACCCTCACGCCGTTCGGCGGCAACACGCCCTACGACGACGCGGCGGGCCACCGCGAAACGGCCCGGCAGCGGGTCAACGACTGGATACGGACCAGCGGCCGCTTCGACGCCGTCGTCGACCTGGACCGGGCGACCCGGGACACGGCCGATCCGGGCCGCCTGCGCCCGGACCTCGACACGGGCGACCATCTGCATCTCAACCCCGCGGGCTACCGCGTGATCGCCGACGCCTTTCCGCTGCGCCTCTTCCTGAACCGGCCGCTGCCAAGGGAGTTCGGCCGCCACTGACGCCACGCGCGGCGGCCCCGGTTCCTTGCTGTGTCCCGTTCCCTTCCCGTACGAATGAACGACCCCGCGCCCGTCGGCGCAGGACGAACGAACACACGGCGAATCAGGAGCGCACGCATGCACAGCGACCGCACGGTCGAGGCCAGGACGTCCGGAAAGCAGGGCCCGCTGTCGCGCCGGTGGTTCCTGGGTGTCTCCGGTGCGGCCCTCCTCACAGCGGGCTGCAAGGACACCGGCGGCAAGACCGGGAGCGGCAAGTCCGAGAGCGGCGAGAACACATCCGAGCGCGAGGCCGTCGTCCCGAGCGGCGCGCTGGGGGCCAACTTCAACGAGGACCCCTCCACCATGGACTTCTCCATGCTGGAGGGCCTCTCCGCGGGCTGGCTGCGCGGGTTCGTACCCATGCCGGACCTCGACGAGACCCCCGCCCGGGAACAGGACACCGTCAAGACGCTCCTGAGCGCGCACGACCAGGGGTACGGCACGGTCCTGTCGCTGAAGTTCCCCTACAACCACCGCCCGATGCCCGCCGTGGACAGCGCGGACATGGACGCCGAACTGGCGCGGGTGGACAAGGTGCTGGACGCCGCCATGGACAAGGCGGACATCCTCGCGCTCGCCAACGAGCCCTTCATCGAGAGCCTGAAGAAGGACCACGACGACGGAACGCTGAACGCCTTCTACGAGAAGGTCGCGCAGCACGTCATCGCCTACCGCAAGAAGCACTTCGGGGAGCGCTGCCGGACCCGCCTGTACATGGGCTCCCTCAACCACCTCGACAAGCCCGACTGGCGTACGTCGGCGACCGATCGCTGGATGGAGTTCACCCGCAAGACCCCGGAGATCGAGGGCGTGGACATCCACCCGCACGTGGCCGCCATCGAGGACTCGCAGAAGTACCTGGACTACATCCTTCCCAAGCTCCGCCACGACCAGAAGTTCCTGGTCACCGAGTTCTCCCTGGTCCTGTGGTGGAAGGAGCACATGAGCGACACCATCCCCGCCGAGTTCGCCCGGCGCTACAAGCTGCCCGCGGACACCAAGGTGTGGCAGGTGATCAAGCAGGCGACCGAGCACCCCTTCACACAAACGAAGTGGCACGACTTCCTGTCGATGAGCCCGTGGTACGAGACCCACAAGCACTTCCTGCGGAACCAGGTCCAGAAGTTCCGTGACACGGGACAGCTCGCCGTGGCCACCTACGGCGTGGCGCAGGCGCCCGCGATGGTGAAGGACTTCGGGCCCAAGAAGCCGCCGTGGCTGCTGAACAGCCTGTACTCCAACCTGACCGTCCAGGAGGGCGAGGGCGGGAAGCCCGCGCAGAGCTACGGCTTCTTCGACGACTTCCGCGCCCTGCAACGCGCCGAGGACCGCCGCCCGGTGCGCACGGCCGAAACGACGACGTGAGCCGACCGCGCGGACACCGGCCGCTGCCCCCGATGGGGAACGCGCGCACATGGTGAACCCCGCGGAATGACACGCAGGATGGCTGCCCACGGGCCGGTGCCACGGTCCGCGGGCAGGACGTACCACCGGCGTGAGGAGCGGCAGCACGTGATCCATGAGATCGACGAGGCGCTGCGCGGGCTCCTGCGGACGCCCCTCTCGGGTTCGGGCGCCGAACTGGTCTTGGACGCGCCCACCCGGGAGTGGGCCGCACGGCGCACCGGACCCGCGGTCAACGCCTATCTTTACGACATCCGGGAAGAGCTGTCCCGCCGGGAGCGGGGCCCGGTGGCGCTGCGGGACGACCGCGGCGTCGTGGTCAAACACCGGCACCCGTACCGGTGGTTCCGGCTCTCCTACCTGGTCACGGCGTGGACGGCCAACCCGCAGGACGAACACCGGCTGCTGTCGGCCGTACTGGGGTGCCTGCTGCGCAACGAGTTCCTTCCGCCGGAGGCGCTGGGCGGTGTGCTGGCGGAGCTGGGCGTCCCGGTGCCGGTGAGCGCGGCCGTGCCGCCGGCGGAGTCGCGGTCCATCGCGGACGTCTGGTCGGCGCTGGGAGGCGAGTTGAAGCCGTCCCTGGACGTGGTCGTGACGACCCCGTTCCCGGTGTCGCCGGAGTTCGAGGCCGCGCCTCCGGTCACGCAGGCAGGGGTCCGGGTCCGCAGCACGACCGGATCGCCGGACGACTCGGGCTTGCGCACCGGCCCCCGCCGGGAGCTGTCATGACCGCCGCCGCGGGTCCCGATCCGGCCGGTCCGCTGCTGGCGCGGCTGGCGCTGCTGCGCGAGCGGATCGCGGCGCTCGTGGCGCGGCGGGGCGAGGGCGACCCGACGGCGGACGACCCCATGCGGGGCCTCTACGTATCGCCGGAGGCGGCCCACCATCTGCTCCACGCGCCGCCGGTCAGGGAACAGGTGGCGGACGAGGACGCCTACGCACCCCTGCTGCGCGGGCAGGCCCCGGAGCGGACCGGACGTGACCGGGTGGCCGAGGTGGCGGCGCGGTTCGGGCTGCTGCCGCTGGATGTGCACATCCTGCTGGTGGCCGTCGCGCCCGAGGTCGACCGGTCCCTGGAGCCCCTGTACGGCTATCTCAACGACGACGTGGGCCGCCGGCGCGCCTGCGTCTCCCTCGCCGTCGAACTCGCCGGGTTGCCCGCGCACTCGGCCGCGGCCCGGGCGCGCTTCCACCCCTCCGCTCCCCTGGTGCGGCACCAGCTGCTGGACGTCGCCGACGAGGACCGGCCGCTGCCCGGCCGGGGCTTGCGGGTGCCGGAGCGGGTGGTCGCCCATCTGCTCGGGGACGACGCCCCGACCGGCGAACTGCTCGGCGCCGTGGCGGTGTCGGAGGCTTCCGGCGCCGGGCGGGAGCGGCAGGGTGATTCCGGCGGTGAGTTCTTTCCCCGGCTCGCCGGGCTGGCCGTTCGGGTCAGGGACGAGGGCTCCGCGACGTCCGCGGACCTCCCGGCGGTGGTCCACGTACGCGAGGCCGGGCCCGCGGCCGTGTCCGGCCCGGCGATCACGGCGCTGAACGACGCCGGGCTGCCCGTACTGCGCCTCGATCCGTCCGCCCGGTCCGCCGACGCGGTGGCGGGGCTGACCGGTCCGCTCCTGCGCGAGGCGCGGCTGCGGGGCGCGGGTGTGGTGGCCGGGCCGCTTCCGAGGGAGGCGGGGGCGCTGGTGCGGGCGTTGTGCGCGGCGGCGCCGGGCGAAGCCGCCCCGGACGCCGGGGCCGAGGCAGCGCCCGGCACCGTCTCCGACGGGCCCTCGGCGGCGCCGGTTCCGGTCGTCCTGTTCGGCCCGCATCCGTTCGACCCGGGCTGGACCTCCGTACCCGTACCGTCCTTCGACGCCCCGGACACCGGGGCGGCCCCGGATGCCTGGGCGGACGCGGTCCCGGCTGACGAGACGGCCGGGTTCGACCTCGCGGCCGCCGTCTCCGCCTACCGCCTCGACCCGGAACGGGCCGGGCGGGCGGTGACGGCCGCCCGGGGGCTCGCCGCGCTGGACGGCGGGCGGCTGACCGCCGACCACGTACAGCGCGCGGCGCGCCAGCAGTCCGCGCCCGCCCTCGAACGCCACGCCCGGCGCGTGGAACCCGGCGTGGACTGGTCCGATCTGGTGCTGCCCGACGAGCCGCTGGAGCGGCTGCGCGAGCTGGTGTCCCGGGCGCGCCACCGCGAACGGGTCCTGCGGGAGTGGCGGCTGCGCCCGGGCGGCGGGCGCGGCCGCGGTGTGGTGGCCCTGTTCACGGGCGAGTCGGGCACGGGGAAGACGCTCTCGGCGGAGGTGGTGGCCGCCGAGCTGGGGCTGGACCTCTACGTCGTGGACCTGTCGGCGCTCGTGGACAAGTACATCGGCGAGACCGAGAAGAACCTCGAACGTGTCTTCGCGGAGGCCGACCGGACCGATGCGGTCCTGCTGTTCGACGAGGCGGACGCGGTGTTCGGCAAGCGCGGTGAGGTGAAGGACGCGCACGACCGGTACGCGAACCTGGAGAGCGCGTATCTGCTCCAGCGGCTGGAGTCCTTCCACGGCATCGCCGTGCTCACCAGCAACTTCCGGGGGAACATCGACGAGGCGTTCACCCGGCGCCTCGATCTCGTCGTCGACTTCCCGTTCCCCGATGCCGAACACCGCCTCGCTCTGTGGCAGGGCTTCCTCAAGGACGCCCCGTGCGCGCCGGATCTGGAACTGCGGCGCTGCGCCGCCGAGTTCGAGCTGGCGGGCGGCGGAATCCGCGGCGCGGCGGTCACCGCGGGCTACCGCGCGGCCGCCCGGGGTTCCGCGCTGAGCACGGACGACGTGCTGGAGGGCGCGCGGCGCGAGTACCGGAAGGCGGGACGCCTCGTCGTGAGCGGTGGCGCCCTGTACTGACGGCCCACCGCCGGGAAGACCGCTCAGCGGTGCGGCTTCGTCCGGTGGACTCCGCACGCCCCGGGCCGTGTCTGCCCGGCGGCGGCACGCGTACGGGGCGGTCCGGGGCCCGGTGCGGCGCGCGCTTCCGGGAGGGCGCCGGGCCCCTCCGGTGGTACGGGCGGGGCGACGGCGTGCGGGTCAGCCGCCGCGCCGGGACGCGCCTGTTCCCGTCTCAGCCAGCGGAGGGCGAGTGCGATCTCCTCGGCGTCGGCGTCGCGTGACCTGTCCGCCGCCACCAGCCGCCGCACATAGCCGTGTAAGGCCATGCGCAGGGCCGCGGTGCCGGGTTCGGCCAGCCGTTCACGGGCGTAGAGACGCAGCAGGTCGTGGAGTCGGTACCGGCCGGACGTGGCTGCGGGCTCCACGAGCCCCAGGTCCGCCAGCTCTTCCAGCGCGGCCACCGCGCCGCGCCGGTCGCATCCGGAGGCCGCCGCGATCACGCGGGCGCCGAAGTTCGCCGTCTGGACGAGGCCGAGCCGGTCGAAGACGGTCCGCGTGCCCGGGCTGAGCTTGCGGCGGGAGCGCGCGAAGGCGGCGGTGACCGCCAGGTCGCCGGAGCGCAGCCGGGTCAGCCGCCGGCCCTCGTCCCGCAGCTCGTCGGCGAGCGGGGCCAGGCCCCACGGGGGGCGCGCAGCGAGCCGGTTGGACACGATGCGCAGCGCGAGGGGCAGATGTCCGCACAGCTCCGCGAGGTCCCGGGCCGCGCCGGGTTCGGCCCGCAGCCGGGCGCTGCCCACACCCTGGCGCAGCAGGTCCAGGGACTCCTCCGGGGTCATCGGGCCGGGCCGCAGGCGGACGACACCGTGCAGACCGCTGAGCGGCCGGCGGGAGGTGACCAGCGCGAGACTGCGCGGTCCCACCGGCAGCAGGGGGCGCACCTGGGCTTCGTCCGCCGCGTCGTCGAGGAGGACGAGGACCGACCGCTCGCGGGTCACGGACCGGTACAGCGCTTCCCGCTCCGCCCCGTCGGCGGGAATGTGCCCGGCGGGCAGTCCCAGGGTGCGCAGCAGGGAGCCGAGCAGATGCTCGGGACTCGGCGGCGCGTCCCGCGTGCCCCTGAGGTCGAGCGCCAGCTGTCCGTCGGGGAACAGCGGGGCGGCATCCTCGGCGGCCCGTACGGACAGCGTGCTCTTGCCGGTTCCCGGCTGCCCCGAGACGACGCAGGCCGCCGTCTCGGCGAGCGCGCCCCCGGACGCGCGCTCGGCGAGGTCGCGCACGGTGCGCAGTTCGGCGGTGCGGCCGGTGAAGCCGGCGAACCGGCCCGGCAGGGTGCAGGGGCCGCCGGGTCCGGGGGCGTCCGGCGCGCTCCGCCGACCCGTCAGGGCGCGGTACTCGCGGTCGTCCAGGCCCAGCGCGTCGGCCAGCTGTCTCAGGGTTCTCCGCTGGGGGCTGCGGCTGCGGCCGCCTTCGATGTCGCGGAGCCCGCGGACGCTGACGCCCGCCTCCTCCGCGAGGTCCCGCTGGGTGAGACCGACGGCCTCACGCCACTCCCGGACCAGATCACCGAGGGGCGCGCGGGCCGCCTCCGCTTCCCCGCGCCTCGCTCCCCCGTCCTCCCCTGTGCGTTCATGCCCGACCATGTGTCCTTCATCCACCCCGTCGCGACATCTTGCTGGCACCCTCGTCGGCTCTTGTCCACCGAACAGGTGAGTTCTCGTCACTCTAACGCGAGGAGATGACGCCGCCCCGGGCATACCCACGCCGACCGGCAGTAATCGGCGGCGTTCTGCCGCAGACTGCCGGTCGCACTGCCTGCTCGTTGCATTGACCATGTGGTTGCCTGGCAGTGTCCCGCAGGCCACGGGACCCGACCTGAGTGAGACACCACACCAAACGGGGAGAGTGAACGAAAGCGATGCCGACACACGTCACATCACCGCCCATCGAAGTGGCGGTCCAGGCCGCGGACCCGGTGTCCCGGGCCGGAGCGGTGGAACTCATCCGCCACCAGCCGGACGTCGAGGTGAACCCGCGAGGCGACGCATCGGTGACGGTGCTGCTGGTGGAGTCCGTCGACGAGGAGACCCTCGGCACACTGCGCCGCCTGGTCCGGAGCGGGACACGGGTGGTCCTCGTCGCCCACGCTCTGCGCGAAGCGGAAATGCTCACCGTGGTGGAGTGCGGAGTGTCCGCCGTCCTGTGGCGGCACGAGGCGACCGGGGAACGCCTGTCCCGCGTGGCGCGCTCGGCCCACCGTGGGGACGGCGACCTTCCCCCTGACCTCGTCGGACGGCTGCTGGAGCGGCTCGGGCAACTCCAGCGCAGCGCCTCACAGGGAACGGCCGCCCCGGCGACCGGCCTGACCGCCCGTGAGGTCGATGTGCTGCGGCTGGTGGCAGAGGGCCTGGAGACCCGGGAGATCGCGACCAAGATGGCGTACTCGGAACGCACGGTGAAGAGTGTGCTGCACGACATGATGACGCGGCAGCTGCTGCGCAACCGCGCGCACGCCGTGGCGTACGCGCTGCGCGAGGGCTATATCTGAGGGCCCCGGTACCGGCTCCGCCCCTGAGCGGGTGCCTTGTCGATCAGGCCGGATCAGCGAGCGGCGTCCGGTGCGGGGGGGGCACCTCCCAGCGGTGAATGGGTGAGGCGCGGAGCGCGGGGCCGCGAGGTGCCGTGCCGGGCGCGACGGGCGCCCGGCAGGACATCCCCTGAGACCGGGCGCATTACGCGGGAAGGTCCCACTTCTGGTTGTCGTGCCCGGTGCAGTCCCACAGCTCGAGCTTCGTCGTGTTGTCGTCCTTGCCCCCTGTGGGGTCCACGCACTTGCCCGACTGCGGATTCACCAAGGTGTGTCCCTTGGTGTACTGGAACTGCTGGGCCGGCTCCCCGTTGCAGCGGGCGAGCTGGACGACCGTGCCGTTCTCCCGGCTGCCGTTGGCCGCGTCCATGCACTTGCCCAGCGACCGGATGGTGCCGTTCTTCTCCATGGTCCACTTCTGCCCGTCCGGACCCTTCGGCTTGCAGTCGAAGATCTGCAATTGCGGGAGTCGTTCTGGGTCGGCGCTGCCGGGGACCTCGATGCACCGCTTCGACGTCACACCCACGATCGTGCCCGTCCTGGGCTGCTCTTCCTTCTTCTCGCCACCCGAGGGCGCGGCCGGGGCCGGCGGCGGAGCGGCGGGAGGCGGCGGTGTGGTCTTGGGCGTCTTCGGAAGCTCCTGCTTCTCGTCGCCGCTCTTGTCGTCGCTCTTGTCGCCGCCGTCGTCGTCGCTCTTGTCGCCGCCGTCGTGCACGGGCTCGTGCGTCGCGCTGGCGACCTGCCGGGCCTGGCTGGCGGGGGTCCGGTCGATCGAGAGCCACAGGCCGACGAACGCCACGGCGAGGACCAGGGCGAAGGCGCCGAGCCCGAACAGCCAGCGCGGGAAGACCGGCCGCTGCACGAACGTGCCCGCCACGTCGATCGGAGTGGCGGCCGACCGCTGCACCGCGACGGTCAGGGCGTGGCTCTCCTTCTGCCCCGTCCACAGGATGTTCGAGGGCCGCAGCCCCACCTTCACGAACGCCGCGCGGCCCGGCTCGATCTGCACGGCGCCCGGACGTACGTCGAACTCCAGGGCGCTGCCCTGGTCCCGGCCGGACAGGGAAGCGGTCAGCTTGGTGTTGCCGTAGTTGTCCACCGCCAGCTTGGGCCTCGCCCGGAATCGGCCTCGGGTGGTGGGCGGCAGCAGTTCCGCCTTCGCCTCCACGAACGGCGCGATGGTGAGGTTGCCCTCGACCACCGTCGTCAGCTCGGGGTTCTCAGTCGGCACGATCTGCACGCCGTACGGGTTCGCGCCGGCGTGGGCCTCGGGCGAACGGGGCGGGGAGAAGGTCAGCTCCACACTCCCCGTCGCCCCCGGGTACAGCCGCAACGTGGCCGGTTCCACCGAGCACCACAGGCTCGGGTCACCCACCGGTACGACGCGGTACTCCTCGACGACGTCCGCCGTGTTGCGCAGCCGCAGCGTGACCGTGGTGCTGCCACCGGCCTCTACCGGGGCGGATTCGGGTTCCAGGGAAGTCCAGATGCTCACGCCCCGCACGCTAGGAGGCGCACACGGCGCCGTCACCGCACGCGGGGGAAGCACCGCGGGAAGCCCGCGGGGACCGCGGGGACGCCCGCCGCCGCCCCGGGCCCTGCACCCCCATACCTCGCCCCGCGCCCGCCGAACGTCCACGCTGGGCTGCGCAGTCTCGTACACCGCCTTGTCCTTCGAGGAGCACGCATGCCCACGTACCTGTCCCCCGGCGTCTACGTCGAGGAGGTCGCCGGTGGCTCACGTCCCATCGAGGGGGTGGGCACCTCGGTCGCCGCCTTCGTCGGGCTGGCGCCGAAGGGCCCGCTCGACGAGCCCACGCTGGTGACCAACTGGTCCCAGTACGTGGCGGCGTTCGGCGAGTTCACGGACGGGTACTACCTGGCGCACTCCGTCTACGGCTTCTTCAACAACGGCGGCTCCGCGGCGTACGTGGTCCGCGTGGGCGGCTCCGCGGACGACCAGGGTGCCCAGGAGGGGCGCCCTGCCGCGTCCCAGCGTGCCCCGGAACACGCCCCGGCGCAGATCACGGTGGGCGAGCCGGCCACGCTCGGCGGCTTCAAGGTGGCGGCCGTGGCCGCCGGTTCGGCGAGCGACGACGGTTCGCTGACCGTCGAGGTGGCGCACCCCGAGGGGGAGGGGCCCGCGGACCGCTTCACGCTCAACGTCAAGGACGGTGACCGTACGGCCGAGACGTTCGAGGTGAGCGCGAAGAAGACCTCGCGCAACTACGTCGTCAGCCAGGTCAAGGAGCGTTCCAAGCTCATCGCCGTGGAAGAGGCCACGCAGGGCGGGCAGCTCGCCCGGCCCGACGCGCAGAGCACCGTCCTGGCCGCGCCCGTCAAGGAGAAGTCCCCCGCCACCGCGTCGCGCGGGGGCGCGCCCGCGCCGGAGGGGAGCGCGAGCGCGTCCCGGTACATCGGTGACCCCACCGACCGCACCGGCTTCGGCGGCCTGGAGGCCCTGGACGAGATCAGCATGGTCGCCGCCCCTGACCTGATGGCGGCCTACCAGAGCGGCGCCCTGGACCTGGACACCGTCAAGGCCGTGCAGCTCGCGATGATCTCCCACTGTGAGCAGATGGGCGACCGGATGGCCGTCATCGACCCGCCTCCCGGGCTCAACGCGCGCCAGGTCCGCGAGTGGCGGCAGGACACCGCGGGCTACGACTCCCGGTACGCCGCCCTCTACTACCCCTGGATCAACATCTTCGACCCGTCCACGGGTCAGGGCCGCACCGTCCCGCCGAGCGGCCACATCGCCGGGGTGTGGGCGCGCAACGACTCCGAGCGCGGTGTGCACAAGGCCCCGGCGAACGAGATCCTGCGCGGCGCCGTCGACCTCGAACTGCAGATCACCCGCGGCGAGCAGGACCTGCTCAACCCCATCGGTGTGAACTGCGTCCGCGCCTTCGCGGGGCGCGGCATCCGCATCTGGGGCGCGCGCACGCTCTCCTCGGACCCGGCCTGGCGCTACCTGAACGTGCGCCGCTACTTCAACTACCTGGAGGAGTCGATCCTCGTCGGCACCCAGTGGGTGGTGTTCGAGCCCAACGACCAGGCGCTGTGGGCCCGGATCCGGCGCAACATCTCCGCGTTCCTGGTGAACGAGTGGCGCGAGGGCGCGCTGTTCGGGGCGAGCCCGGAAGAGGCGTTCTACGTCAAGTGCGACGAGGAGACCAACCCGCAGGAGTCCGTCGACGTGGGCCGGGTGGTCTGCGAGATCGGCATCGCGCCGGTGAAGCCCGCCGAGTTCGTGGTCTTCCGGCTGGCCCAGTTCTCCGGTGGCGGCGGCGAGCTCGACGAGTAACGGCCGACGAGCCGTTCGCACCCACCGCCCCACCCACAACGAAGCAGAGGAAGCCCCAGCATGTCCCTCCAGCCCGGTGACGCCCTCACCTCGCACAACTTCGGCCTGCAGATCGACGGCGTGATGGTCGAGTACTTGCAGGAGGTGAGCGGCCTGTCCATCGAGCAGGACGTCATCGAATACCAGCAGGTCTCCGCCAACGGCAAGCCCGTCACGAAGAAGCTGCCCGGCGTGAAGAAGGCCGGTGAGTGCACGGTCACGCGCGGTATGACGACCTCCGCCGCGTTCTCCCAGTGGATCAACAACTCCATCTCGGGGAACATGGGCAGCGCCCGGAAGAACGCCTCCATCATCATGATGGACTACCAGAACGCCCCGGTGAAGCGGTACAACCTGCGCAACGCCTGGTGCAGCAAGGTCGAGGCCAGTGGCGTCAAGGCCGGTGACGCCTCCGCGCTCACCGAGCAGGTCACGATCGTCTTCGAAGAACTGGTCATCGAGTGATGCGTCGCTCGGCACCCAAGGGGGCGGCCTCGGCCGCCCCCTCCGCCCCCTCCGCTCCGGACCTTCCGGCCGATCCGGGCCCTGCCGAGGCCCCGGCCCAACAGGACTCCCTGCGGACGGAGTTCGCCTTCGAACTCCCGCGCGGCTACCTGGACGAGAGCGGCACCGTCCACCGCTCCGGGACGATGCGCCTGGCCACCGCGCGGGACGAACTGGTCCCGCTGCGCGATGTGCGGGTGCAGGAGAACCCCGCCTATCTGTCCGTGGTGCTGCTCGGCCGGGTCATCACCCGGCTGGGCACGCTCCCCGTGGTGCACGACGGCACCGTGGAGAACATGTTCGCTTCCGACCTGGCGTTCCTCCAGGACTTCTACCGGCAGATCAACGCCGAGGGCCACACCCGCGCGGCCGTGGCCTGCCCGCACTGCGAGGAGTCCTTCGAGGTCGAGCTGGCCGGGAGCCGCCTGGGGGAATCGTGACGTACGCGGCCGAGCGCATCCACGAGGAGGTCGCGTACCTCGCCTACCACTTCCACTGGGGCATGGGGGACATCCTCGACCTCGAACACCGCGACCGGAGCCGGTACGTGGAACAGGCCACTGCGTTGGTCGCCCGCGCCTCCGCCGAGGGGAGCCGGTGATCATGGGCATCAGGGACGTATGGAACAGCCTGCGGCACGGCACGCCCTCGGCTGACATCGCCGACGCGGGGCCGCCCGCTGAGCACCCGGCCGGGGATTCCGGCCCCCACCGCGCCACGGGTGAATGGGCCGCCGCAGGTCCGGTGCAGCGCGTGCTCGGCACGCCGCGGACCGTCTCGGCGCCGGACTTCGCGTCCCGGCTCAGCACGCACCAGAACCCCTCGTTCCGCAGTGAGCCCGCCCATGTGGTCGCCCGTACGGCACCGTCGGGCATCGTCCACGGACTGCTCACCCCGAGTCCGGTCACCTCCGAGGTCCCGCCCCCACCCCTGCCGGTCGCCCCGCCCCCCGGTTCGGGGGACGGCGGCGGCGACACCGCCGCAGGCCCGTCCGCCCCCGGCCTGCCGGGCACGGGGCAGCCGATGGTGCGGCGCCGCGCTGCCGAGCCGCCGCAGGCAGGCGCCGCCGGTACGCCGCGGCCGATTGCCACCCAGGAGACTGCCCGCCGGACGACACCACACGCGGCCGCCACGGGCGACACTCCGGTGCAGCGCACGCCCTCGCCGGGGAGCGGAGCGGGCGACCCGGCCCCCGCCGCGAGCGGGTCCGCTGCTGATCACGGCGGTGCACCGCGACGTGCCGACGCGCCCACGTCCCGGCGGCCGGGTGCCCCCTCCGGAGCTGCCCGGCGGACGACACGGCAGTCAGCCACCGCCGCCGACACCCCCGTGCGGCGGACACCCGCGCCCGGCGACGGAACGGGCGACACGGCACCGCCCACGGCCGGGGCCGCCACGGCACACAGCCGCGGCGGCGGCGCCCCTGCCGCACACCCCCGCTCCGCACCCGGCCACGGCGGTCCATCGCAACGTGACGGCGCGTCCCCGGCCCGGCCGGGTGCCGCCTCGGCCAGGACAGGGACCTCGCAACCGTCCAGCACCCAGGGCAGTGCGCGTCCTACCGCACGGCCTGCGACCGCAACGGGTGACACTCCCGTGCAGCGCGCGGCCGCGCCGGGCGACGCCACGGGCGGCCGGGCGGCTGCCCATGGCCGAGAGACGGGCGACGCAAGCGGCATCGAGCCGTCGACTCCTTCCGGGGAACCGCGTGCCTCAGGAGCCCCGAGGCACAGCGAGCCCACCGCCCCGGTGACGCACCGCGCACCGGGCACCCGCGCGCCCGGGTCCTCCATGACCACCGCGCCACGTCAGGTGACGCAACGTCGGCTTGGCGCCGTCCAGCGGGCCACGGCAGCACCGAAGGCCGAGCGGCAACACTCCGCGGAACCCTCCGCGGGCGGCCGCGCCGGAACGGGCCCCGCCCACGCGGACGCGGCGGGCACTCCCTTCACGGGCCCGAGGCCCGATAACGCCGACAGGGCGACTGCTGCCGCGAACCCCGGCCCGGATGGCCCGAACGCAGCGTCGCCACCAGCCGCGTCGACGGCGAAGTCCGGGTTCGGAGGCAACGTTCCGACGCCCTCGACAGGCGCGGACGCGCCGTCGCCGAGTCCGCGCGAGGAGGCCCCGCGGACCAACCCGCCGGCGCAGGCCCCGATCCAGCGGGCCACGGCACGACCGACCGCCCGGCCGCAAGAGTCCGCGGCGCCCTCCGCAGGCGACTCCGTCGGAACAAGCCCCGCCCACACGGGTACAACGGGCACTCCCGCCACGGGCCCAACCCCCGAGAACCCCCGCGGCTCCAACACCGCACCGCCACCGGCCGAACCGGTGCAGCGGGCGACGACGACGGCGAAGGCCAGGCCCGAGGGCGGCGTTCCCACGCCCTCGACACGCGCGGGCACGCCGTCGCCGAGCCCGGCTGAGGAGGCCCCGCGGACGGACCCGCCGACGCACGCCCCGCGGACGGACCCTTCGGCGCAGGCCCCGCGGACGGACCCTTCGGCGCAGGCCCCGATCCAGCGGGCCACGCCGCCCGGCCCGGCCCGACAGGTGCCCGGTCCGGTGACGCCGCCTCGTACGGACACGGCCCCGGGGAGTGGCCCGGCCACCGCGGGTCCCGCTGCCGCGCCGCGCGTCCAGCGCAGGCGTGCGGGGCTCGGCGCGCCGCGCTCCAGCGCCCCGGCGCCGCCGGAGGCCGCGTCGGCTCCTCCCACGGCCGAGACGCCCCGTCAGCAACCGCTGTCGGGGGGTCCCGTCGCCGCCGAACCCGCTCCCGGGGCACCGAAGCAGAACACCCGGCCGGTGACGGCACAGCACCGCGCCTCCCCGGCCCCTACCCCTGCCCCTGCCCCTGCCCCTGCCCCGGCCCCGAGGGCCGCGTCCCCCGCCACGCCGCCGGTCCAGCTCAGCCGGGTGCCGGGCCTCGTACGCACACCGGAGGCGGCATCCGCCGCTTCGCCGAGCCGGGCTCCGTCCGCTCCGCTCGCGACGGCACGTGCCCTGACGGCACCGCCCTCCGCGACGCCCGCGGGGCCCGGTCGGTCGTCGCATGCGCCGGGCGGCGCATCGCCCCCTGCCGTGCGGCCCCACGCGGCGCGAGGACCGGCCGGTTCGCCCGAGCAGGCCGGTACCCGTACCGCCGCGCCCGTCGTGCGGCCCGGTCCGGTGACGTCCGGCCCGCGTTCGTCCCCCGCGCCTCGTGCGGCGGCCCCTGGAGCGGCGGCTCCGGCGGCCGTGCGGCGGAGCGCAGCCGCCGGAGGCGCGCTGCCCACCGCCGCGCCCGCGCCGAGGGCGGGAACCGGGGCAGGCGCGCCTGCACCCGCGCCTGCCCCGGTGCAACGGCGGACCGCGCCACCCCCGAAAGCCGCACCCGCGCCCGCCCCGACACCTGCCGCCGCACCCGCACCCGCGCAGAGCCACGCCACGTCATCGGCGGCCCGGCCCGCCGCACCCGCACCCGCACCCGCACCCGCACCCGCACCCGCACCCGCACCCGCACGGGGGCAATCCCCGGCGGAGCTGGACGAGTTGGCGCGGCGGCTCCTCGGGCCGTTGTCCCGGCTGCTGCGGGCCGAGTTGCGGACCGACCGCGAACGGGTGGGGCGTCTGCGCGACCCCCGCCGCTGAACCGCCACACCGTCCACCACCCACCTCCCGGAGAAAACAGCCACCGATGACCACCACCCAGGACCCCGGCTCCACCATCTACTTCAAGCTGACCATCGACGGCCGGAACCTCGGGCTGTTCAACGGTTGCGAGGGCCTGTCGTCCGAGGTGCAGGTGGAGCAGCGGGAGGAAGGCGGCAACAACGGGTTCGTCTGGCAGCTCCCGTCCCGGGTGACGTTCTCCTCCATCCGGCTGACCCGTCCCCTCACGCCCGACACCGCGAAGGTGGCCGCGTGGATCTCGTCGGTGGCGACCGGGGTGCAGCGGCCCACCGCGCAGATCGCCGCGTTGCGCGCGGACGGTTCGCTGGTGGCCCAGTGGGGTCTGGTGGATGTGCTGCCGATCCGCTGGCAAGGGCCGTCCCTGGACCCGGCCAGCCCGGCCGTGGCCACCGAGACGCTGGAGATCACGCACCACGGCTTCACCGACGCCGGAGGGGCCTGATGCCCGCGATCGGCTCCCGTGGCGGCGGTGCCAGCCTGGTCCGTGCGTCGCTCGCCGTGCATCAGCCGCCGACCAGTCTCGCGGGCGGGATCGGCGGACGGATCGGGCAGGTGGAGTTCCAGTTCAACCCGAGCCAGCTCCAGTTGACGCGGTCGGCGTCCTGGAGCGCCCAGCCGTCCGTGGGCTACGCGCGCGGCGCGCCGCCGGAGTTCGTCGGCGCGCAACCGGCGTCGCTGGAGCTGGAGGTGTTCCTGGACGCCTCGGCGAAGCCGGGGTCCTCAAAGGTGCAGAAGCAGGTGGATCTGCTCTTGTCGTGCTGCGAGGTTCATCCGCCGACGCTGTCGACCAATCGCCCTTCGCCACCGTGGGTCAGGTTCTCCTGGGGTTCGTTCAACACCGTGCAGTTCGTGGCGCACGTGGACAGCGTCAGCGCCACGTACACCCTCTTCAGCCCCACCGGGGAGCCCACGCGGGCGACCTGCCACCTGACGCTGACGGAAGTGCCGCTGCCGACGAAGGGGCAGAACCCGACCTCGGGGGCGCTGTCCGCACGGCGGGTGCACCGGGTGGTGGCCGGGGACACGTTGCAGTCGCTGGCCTGGCGGGAGTACGGGGACGCGGCGGCGTGGCGGGTGATCGCGGAGGCGAACGGGATCGACGACCCGATGCGCCTCACGACCGGCGCCGAACTTCTGCTGCCCGCGATCGACGACACCGGCGGATGATCCCGGCCCCGTTCCCCCTCGACGCCCGAACACCGAGAGACGAAAGACGACCGCGATGAGCGAGAAGACGTACACCAGCGTGCTGCACGTGGAGGTGGAGGGCGCACCGCTCCCGGAGGCGCTGGAGCGGTTGCTGGTCGACGGCTGGGTGGACGCCAGTGTCAACGTGCCCTCGGCCTTCCAGCTCACCTTCAGCGACGTCGGCAGGGACCTGCTGAAGACGTTCCGGCAGATCTCCGTGGGCGCGAAGGCGGCGCTGTTCCCGGTCACCGACGGGCGCCGGGGCAAGGCGATGCTCACCGGTGACATCACGGCGATGGAGGTGGACAAGGACGGGATGGGCAGGTCGCTGGTGGTGCGCGGCTTCGACCCTGGGCACCGGCTGCTGCGCAACCGCCGGGTCGAGGGCTACCCCAACATGACCGCCGGTGACATCGCCCGCCGCCTCGCGGCGCGCAACGGGCTGACCACGGGGCGCATCGACAGCACGCGGTCGGTGTACGAGCTGGCCACCCAGCCCAACATCACGGACTGGGACTTCCTGTGCCGGCTGGCGCAGGAGAACGACGTGCATCTGTACTTCGACAACATGGGCAAGATGTGCTTCACGGACCTGGTGTCCGCGTCCGGCGCGCCGTCCGACTCCACTCCGTCCTCGAAGAGCCCCTACGTGCTGGAGTTCGGCGCCAACGAGCTGCACAGCAGGGTCGGGGTGACTTCCGCGGGGCAGACGCGGACGGTGCGGGTCCGGGGCTGGGACGTGAAGACGAAGCGGCCGCTGCGGGGTCAGGCGAGCGCGGGGACCACTCAGGAGGCACGTACGGACCTCACCCCGGCCAAGGCCACGGCCCGGTTCGGGAAGTCGGAGCTGGTCGGCACGGACGTGCCGTACGGGACGCAGTCCCAGGTGGGGCACGCGGCGCGGGCGCTGGCCGAGGACGTGGCGTCGTCGTTCACCGAGCTGGAGGTGGCGGTCACCGGCAATCCGGATCTGCGGCCGGGCATCCCGGTGGCGCTGAACGGCGCGGGGTTTCCGTTCGAGGGCAAGTACACGGCGACCGGTGTGCGCCACGTCTTCGCCAGTGGCAGCCCGTACACGACCTGGGTCTCGGTGACGGGGCGTCAGTTCCGTTCGCTGTACGGGCTGGCCTCGGGCGGTGGCGGGAGCGAGGGGGCGCAAGCGCTTCCCGGTGTGGTCAACGCGATCGTCACCAACATCATGGATCCGCTGCGGATGGGACGCGTCAAGCTGCGTTTCCCATGGCTCTCCGACACGTACGAGAGCGACTGGTGCCGGGTCGCCCAGTTCGGCGGTGTGCGCGGCGGCGGGCTGCTGCTGCCGGAGGTCGAGGACGAGGTGCTGGTGGCGTTCGACCGCGGTTCGCTGGAGCATCCGTACGTCCTCGCCGGGCTGTACAACGGGAAGGACAAGCCGACCGACGACCCCGATGGCATACAGCCGGTGGACCGCACCAGGGGCCGGGTCAACTGGCGCAGCCTCGCCTCGCGCAACGGCCACATCGTGGAGCTGATGGACCGGCAGACCCCGCCCAAGCAGGGCATCCGATTGCAGACGGGGAACGGCAAGCTCACCGTCCACCTGGACCAGACCCGGACGAGCGTGACGATCAACAGCAGGGGCGAGGTGTCGATCGAGGGCACCCGTGGCGTCGAGGTCAAGAGCGGCGGAAACCTGGACCTGCGGGCCGGGGGCGCGGTGAACATCCGCGGTGGCGGCGCGGTCAACATCCGGGGCGGCGCGGGAGTCAACGTTCGCGCGGGCGCCGAGGTCGGCATCCGGGCCGGTGGCTCGCTGAACCTGAACGCGGGCGCCGCGGCCACTCTGAACGCGGTGGGCACCCTCCAGCTCTCGGCGGCCGCCTCGGCCCAGTTCAGGGCGGTGTCCGTGGCGCTCCAGGGTGTGGTCACCGCGAACGGGATACCGGTCCCGCCGGTCCCGTGACGGGTCCGCGGAACGAGCGGCGGCGGGTACGGACGGAAGGACGGAGCGGACATGGGTGAGCAGTTCGTCGGTGCGGGATGGGGTTTCCCGATGCGCACCGACGCGTCCGGGGGCATCGCCCTCGTACAGCGCGAACGGGAGGTCGAGGAGGCGATCCGGCTGGTGCTGTCCACGGCTCCCGGGGAGCGGCCGATGCGGCCGGAGTTCGGCTGCGCCATCCACGACCTGGTGTTCGCGCCGGTCAACGAGGCGACGGCAGGCCGTATCCGCCACGAGGTGCGGGCCTGCCTCGACCGGTGGGAGCCGCGGATCGAGGTGAGCGAGGTGGGCGTCGCCCCCGCGCCGGACGAGCCCGCCGCGCTGCTGATCGACGTCCGTTACGAGATCCGCGGCAGCAACAACCCGCGCAGCCTGGTCTTCCCCTTCTACGTCATCCCCTCGCACGACGGCCCGGACGACGAGGCGCCGGGCGGCGAGGGCGACACCGCATCGGAGAACAACACCGCTTTGGAGAACCACCGCTGATGGCCCTGCCCTCACCCCACCTGGACGACCGGCGCTTCCAGCAGTTCGTCGACGACGCCAAGCGGCACATCCAGCGGCGATGCCCCGAGTGGACCGACCACAACGTGTCGGACCCGGGTGTGACGCTCGTCGAGACGGTCGCGGACATGGCCGACCAGCTCGTGTACCGGCTCAACCGAGTGCCTGAGAAGAACTACCTGGCGTTCCTCGACCTGATCGGCGTCTCCCTCTTCCCGCCCGCCGCCGCCCGCGCGGACATCACCTTCTGGCTGTCCGCGCCGCAGCCGGAGACGGTGCGCCTGCCCGCCGGTACGGAGGTCGCGACGGTGCGCACCGAAACGGAGGACGCCGTGGTGTTCGCCACCGAGGAGGACCTGCCGATGGTGCCGTGCGAGCTGTCCCGGGTCCAGACACAAGGCACCGGGCAGCCGCCCTCCGAGTGCACCTCGGACATCCTCGACGGCCAGGATGTGATGGTCTTCGCCGAGGCCCCGAGGCCGGGCGACGCGCTGCTGCTGGGTCTCGACACCGCCGTCCCCTCGTGTGCCGTCGTCCTGCGCCTGGACAGCCGGGTCGACGGTGTGGGCGTGGACCCGCGCAATCCGCCGCTGGTGTGGGAGGCGTGGACGCCGGTGGGGTGGCGGACCTGTGAGGTGGAGGAGGATTCCACCGGCGGTCTGAACCGTCCCGGCGAGGTGGTGCTGCACATTCCGGCGGGCCACGCAGTCTCGCGCGTCGGCCGGTTCGACGCGGGCTGGGTGCGCTGCCGCGTGGTGGCGGCCGATCCGGGGATGACGTCGTACACCACGTCGCCCACGGTCCGCGAGGCGTCCGCGTTCACCATCGGCGGCACGGTACGGGCGGCGCACGCCGAGACGGTCACCGACGAAACGCTCGGCGAGTCCTCCGGTGTGCCGGGGCAGCGGGTGCGGCTGGCCCGCACCCCGGTGGCGGCCGGTGAACCGCCGCTGGAGCTGGAGGTGTCGGACGGGTCGGGCTGGCAGCCGTGGTCCGTGGTGCCGCACCTGTCCGCGTCCGGCCCCGACGACCGGCACGTCACGCTCGACCAGGCGACCGGCGAGGTGGCGTTCGGCCCGGCGGTGCGCCTGCCGGACGGCACCCTGCGGCAGCACGGGGCCGTCCCGCCCAAGGGCGCGGCGATCCGCGCCGCCCGCTACCGTACGGGCGGCGGCAGGATCGGCAACGTGGCCCGCAACTGCGTTCGCGTGCTGCGCAGTTCGGTGCCGTACGTGGCCCGGGTGGACAACCGCGAGGCGGCGCGCGGCGGTGTGGACGGCGAGACCGTCGACGAGGCGAAGGTCCGCGCGCCGATCGCGCTGCGCGCCCAGGACAGGGCCGTCACCCGGCGCGACTACGAGGAGCTGACCCGGCAGGCGGCCCCCGAGGTCGCCCGTATCTCCTGTCAGGCCGCGGATCCGGCCGCGGCGGGGGGCACGGTGGGCCCCGGTGGCGCGGACGGTACGGCCCTGAGGGGCGGGGCGGACACAGGCGCGGGCGACCCCGGGGAGAACGCCGTACGGGTCCTGGTCGTGCCCCAGGCGGTGCCGGACGTCGGCGGGCGGCTGCGCTTCGAGCAGCTGGTACCCGGCGACGAGCTGCTGGAGAAGATCACCCGCTTCCTCGACGAACGCCGCGCCATCGGCACCCGGCTGGCCGTCGGCCCGCCCTACTACCAGGGCGTGACGGCGGTGGTCACGCTGCACGCGTACCGCAGCGCCGACGCGGACACGGTGCGCCGGGCCGCCCTCGACGCGCTGTACGCCCACCTCGACCCGCTGGTCGGCGGCGTGGACGGCACCGGCTGGCCGTTCGGGCGGCAGGTCCAGGCGGGCGAGCTGTTCGCGGTGCTGCAGCGCGTACCGGGCGTCGAGCTGGTGGACGAGGTGCTGCTGCACCCGGCCGACCCGCTCACCGGCAAGCGCGGCGACGCCACCGACCGCATCCGGCTTTCCGGTCCGTCGCTGGTCTTCCCGTTCGACCACCGCGTCCGCGTGATCGGAGGCTGAGGTGAGAGGCGCGCTCGAAGGACTGGAGTCACCGCACCCGCTGGGCGAGCGGCTTCCGTCCGTCTTCGCCGACGACGACTTCGCCCAGCGTTTCACCGGCGGCCTCGACGCCCTGCTGGCGCCGTTGCTGAACGTCCTCGACTGTCTGGACGCCTACTTCTCCCCCGCGCTGGCGCCCGAGGACTTCGTGGACTGGCTCGCCGGGTGGGTCGGTGCCGAACTCACCGGGGACGAACCGGAACCCCTGCTGCGGCACACCGTCGCCACGGCGGTGGATCTGCACCGACGCCGCGGCACCCGGAGCGGGCTGCGGGACGCCGTCCAAGCGGCGTTCAGCGTCCCGCCCGAGATCACCGAGAGCGGTGGGGCGGCCTGGTCGCCCCGCCCGCTCGGCCCCTTCCCCGGCGATCCGCGGCCCGGCGTCCATGTGGTGCTGCGGGTGCCGGACCCGGACGCCGTCGACGTACGGCGGCTCGACGACCTGGTGGCCGCGGCCCGGCCCGCACACCTGCCCTACACCGTGCGCGTGGAACGCGCGGAAAGCACCGAGAGGAACACCCCATCGTGAATGCCAGCCACCACCGCACCTGCACGGAGTGCGGCGCGGCCCGTCAGGACAACCAGTCGTTCTGCGACGAGTGCGGCGCCTTCCTCGGCTGGGAGGAGGACACCGCGAGTACGCCCGGGGCACAACGGGCCCAGAAGCCGACGCCGTCCGCTCCGGACCGGGACGCGCCCGAGGCCGGCCGGCCCCAGGACGCCACGCGCGACGCACCCCACGCCGCCGCGGCGGACGACACGGCGCTCGGCACACCGGCCACCGCGTCGGACACCACACCGACCACCACGGCGGACGCCGCCCCGGCCGCCGCTGAGAACGCCGCGACGCCCGCGCGGGACGCCGACGAACGGGCCCGCGCCCTGATCGTCCCCGTGGCGGACCCGTCGGCGTCTGACCCCGCCGCCGACGGGATCGCTCCGGTCCTGCCCGGGACACCGCGGGCCGACGCGCCGCGCGCCCGCGCCGTGGCGCCCGAGGAGGCACCGCAGAACGGCATCGCGTGCCCGTGGTGCGACACGTCCAACCAGCCGCACCGCCACTTCTGCCGCCAGTGCGCCATGCGGCTCGCCGAAACACCCGCCCAGCCGGTGCGGCCCCGGCTCCCCTGGTGGCGCCGCATCCTGGGGCTGCGCGGCGACGAGACACCGTTCGCGGGCGACCGGCCACGGCTGCGCCGGGGCGTGAGCGGCGTGGTGTCCATGGTGGTGGGGCTCCTCGTCGTCACGGCCGTGGTCGTCGCGGCCGTCATCTGGACCGGACCGGCCGTGGCCGCCGTTCAGGACCACTTCTCCAAGCGCGCGCTCATCCACCCGAGCACCGTGACGGCCACACACTCCGACTCCAGCCACCTCCCCCAGAAGGCGGACGACGGCAAGTCCAACACCTGGTGGGGGACCGGCTACTCGGGCGACTCCTCGGGGCAGGCCTGGGAGGCCAACTTCTCCGGACCGACCCGGCTTCTGGACGTCGTCATCACCCCGGGCGTCTCCACGAAGCCCGACGAGGGCCGCGACCAGTCACGTCCGCGCCAGATCGAGGTCCAGCTGACGCGGTCCGACGGGGAGACCGAGAAGCACGAGCTGAACCTGAACGACGGCTCGGAGCAGACCTTCCCCCTGCGCGCCAAGGACGTGGTCAGGGCACGACTCCAGATCAAGTCCGCGTACGCGGAACCGGACAAGCAGGTCGCGGTGGCGGAGGTCGAGTTCTTCGGCCCGTCCACCAACAACGACGCGGCGTGAGACCCGCCCCCTGACGGAGACGCACCCATGCACGCACGGGACACCGGCAAGACCCCGGCCACCGCCCCCCATACCCCCGCCCCCAGCACCGTCCACTCCACGGCACCGGAGACGGGGAGCCATGCCGGGCCCGGGGCCGGTTCGGCCCCGTCGCTCCTGGCGCTCCAGCGCGCCGCGGGCAACGCCGCCGCCGTCCGCTCGGTCCAGCGAGCCCAGCAGGCCGGGGAACAGGCCGGGGAACAGCACCGGCACGGCCCCGGCTGCGGCCACCGCCCGGTGCAGCGCTCGGCCGTCCCCGAGGTGCTGGGCAGCGGCGGCACGTCCCTGGACGAACCCGTACGCCACGAGATGGAATCCCGCCTCGGCGCCGACTTCTCCGACGTCCGGCTGCACACCGGCAGCGCCGCCCGCGCCTCCGCGGCGGAGTTCGGCGCCCGCGCGTACACCTCCGGCAACCATGTGGTGATCGGCGACGGCGGCGCTGACAAGCACACCCTCGCGCACGAGTTGACGCATGTCATCCAGCAGCGCCAAGGCCCGGTCGCGGGCACCGACAACGGGTCGGGGCTCAAGGTCTCCGACCCCTCCGACCGCTTCGAGCGCGAAGCCGAAGCCAATGCCTCCCGCGCCATGGCGGGGCCCGTCCCACGCGCCACGGCCCCCGCGGAACCCGCTGGGCACCACGGGACCGCACACTCGGCCGACATCCAGCGTGCGCCGGGAAACCTGGCTACGGACAGGCCCGGTGCACGAGAGGCGACCGCGGACCGCGCCGCCCAGAACCAGCTGGTGCAAAATCCGGAGGAGTTCCTCAACCGTTCCGCCCTGGCTCTCGACTTCATGTTGGGCATAAAGGAGCGCACACCGGAACTGCCCCTGGACGTCAACGGGTTCGTGGAGAGGATGGACAACCGGGCTCGGCACTGGTTCGTCCTGGTCCCCGACCGCCGGCGCGCCAGGAAGGACAGGCCCGCGTATCTGCTGACCCCGGCCGTGGAGAAGTACGTCGAGGAGTCCGACGGCAGCGACCGCCTGCTCTCCCCCCTCGTGGGACACCCCGCGCTGCCCGCGGTCCTGCCCTCGAACGGATACCTCGCCTCGTCGTACGTCCCCTACTTCCAAGGGGTTTCGAAAGCCCCCGACACGCGCGTCGGCCACACCGACATCCCGCACGACGCCGGGGCCCAGGGACACGGTTCCGAGTTCGTCTTCACCGCCACGATGAACGGCTGTGCCTTCGCCGTGACGGGCAGCGCGCAGCGGGGCCACTTCACCGCCTGGCACTATCAGTCGCCCAGCAGCATCAGCAACCAGCCCCCGGCCAGGGAATTCCGCCGGGACCGCGCCCCCACCGACTGGTTCGGCCCCGAGGAGTACAAAAGTACCGTTCAGAACGGAATATTCGAGACGACGAACATGCTGTGGAACGGGCCGGACAGCTGGGAGGTCCTCAGCCAGGAGACGCATGTCAACCGACACGACATGGGCGACGCCCAGATCAAGTCGGTCCGCCGCCGTCCCTTGCGCATGGCCGCGGGAGGGGAAGCCCAGTACACCGCGAGGATCTACGCCGGTCTCGCGAGGGATCAACTCGAGGACTTGATGCGGAAGCTCACATACGCCAGGGACAACAGCGGCGAGCAGGCCGCGGAACTGGAGAAGAACGTCTTCAAGCCTCTTGAGATCGCCATGGCGAGAGAACCTCTGGAGCTCAAGGACCTGGACAGCTTCGCGGCGCTCTCCGAGGTCGCGCTCATGCTCAAACATCAGCGCTTCGAGGTGCTGGACCGGGCCAGGGACTGGATTGAGGCCCACTTCACCGCGGCTCGCGGCGGCATGTTGGCACTACTGGACAACGCGGAAAGTCTGCGCAAACGCCAGAAGGGTGTCTCCGACCTGATCGCCGAGTTCTCCAAATGGGGCTGGCTCGCAGGTCTCCTGGAGGAGGCCGCGGACCACCCCGCCGCCCCTGCCACCGGGGCGGGCCCGGGGGATCACGCCCGCAGGTAGGTGAGAACCGCCAGCACTCTGCGATGGGTCGCGTCGGCCGGGGGCAGGTCCAGCTTGCCGAGGATGTTGCCGATGTGCTTGCCCACGGCCGCCTCGGACACCACCAGGTCGCGGGCGATCGCACCGTTGGACTTTCCCTCCGCCATCAGGGCCAGCACCTCCCGCTCGCGCGGGGTGAGCCGTTCCAGCGGGTCGCGGCGGCGGCGCAGCAGTTGGCGCACCACTTCGGGGTCGACGACCGTGCCGCCGTCCGCCACTTCGCACAGGGCGGCCACGAACTCCTCGACCCGCCCGACGCGTTCCTTCAGCAGATAGCCGACGCCCGTTCCGTCGCCGGAGTCCAGCAGGTCCGAGGCGTAACGGCGCTGCACGTA
This sequence comes from Streptomyces sp. NPDC021115, assembly GCF_044333065.1. NCBI lineage: Bacteria > Bacillati > Actinomycetota > Actinomycetes > Kitasatosporales > Streptomycetaceae > Streptomyces > Streptomyces sp. NPDC021115. Next base: position 919,849 of record NZ_JBIRQF010000002.1, on the reverse strand, counting down.
CTGGCTGAGCACCAGGACGGGCAGCGCGGGCCGGGCCTCGCGCAGCCGTACCGCCGCGTGCAGTCCCTCGTCCTGGAACCCGGGAGGCATGCGGACGTCCGTGAGGACGATGTCGGGCGCGTGCTCCTCGACCGCGGCGAGCAGGGCGGGAGCGTCGCCGACGGCCGCGACCACGTCGTGGCCGCAGCGGCGGAGCAGCCCGATGAGCCCTTCGCGGAGCAGCACGCTGTCCTCGGCCAGTACTACGTGCAAGCGCCGGTCCGTTCGCAAGGAAACTCCACACGCAGCAGGGTCGGTCCGCCCGGCGGGCTGGACAGGGAGAGTCTGCCACCGAGCGCGGCCACCCGGTCCCCGAGTCCGGTGAGCCCGCTTCCTCTGCCTGGGTCCGCGCCGCCCCGGCCGTCGTCGCGCACCTGGAGGAAGAGCCGCCCGTCGCGGTGTGCGCCGCTCACCTCCGCACGGCCCGCCCCGCTGTGCCGGGCGACGTTGGTGAGGGCCTCGCGGACCACGAAGTACGCGGCCGCCTCGACCGCCCGCGGCAGCCGCCCGGCCCCGAGCTCCAGCTCCACCTCCACGGGCACCGCCGAGCGGTCCGCGGCATCGGCGACGGCCGCGGGGAGGCCGTAGTCCGCGAGGACCTTGGGGTGGATGCCGTGGATGAGTTCGCGCAGCTCCACGAGCGCCTTGTCCGCCTCCTCCTGGGCCGCGGCGAGCTGGTCGGCGAGCGGCCCGGGTGGGGCGTCCAGACGGGCCAGGCCGAGCGTCATCGTCAGCGCCACCAGCCGCTGCTGCGCCCCGTCGTGCAGATCGCGTTCGATGCGGCGCCGTTCCGTCTCGAAGGCGTCCACCAACCGCAGGCGGGATCGGGCGAGTTCGGTGACCTCCGCCCTCAGGTCGCCCTCGCGCGGGGCGATCAGCAGACGCGTCAGTTCGGCCCGGGCCCCGGCCGCCACCCCCAGGACATAGCCGCACAGGCCCAGCAGGACCAGTCCGAGCACGGCGACCGCGAAGGCCACCGGCCACGAGGTGACGAGCCACTGCTTGAGCACCTTCGTCTCGTGGCCGCCACCGACCGTGGCCATCAGCAGCGGTGTCGCGACCAGGGACAGCGGGGCGAGCAGCGCGACGGCGACGACGAGCGCGTCGACCGGCCACAGCGCCACCGCGAACAGCACGGCGTACCCGAGTTCCCGCCATGTCGCGCGCTCCCTCATGCGGGTCGTCAGCCAGGCCCACAGTCCGTACGCCGTGGGCGCCCGATGCCGGTCGGGGGCCGGGTCCCGGTCGATCAGGCACAGCCTGCGCCGTTCCGCCCAGGCCACCGGGATTCCGGCGAGCGCGGCGAGGACGAGCAGCGGCAGGCCCACCAGCACGACGGCGAGGACGCCACCCGCCACGGCCGTGGCCACGATCCCCACGAGGGCGACCGCGCCGGTCACCGCGCCGGTGAGCAGGTAACCGGCCGAACGCCACGGCCATGACGACAGCAGGAAACCCGGGCCGGACATGGCCTGCCACACATTCCGAGAGTGCATGGAGGTCACCGTAGAAGGGCCGCCCCGCCCGTGCCATCGGTCCAGGGGGCGTACCGGGGGTATGCCTGGCCCTACCCCAGGTCTCGGCTCTGCCGTACTGCGCCGACGTGTCCGCGTGCGATGTGGTGTCGCTCGACATTCTCGACATCCGAACGGGTGGGGACACATGAACCACGACGCGCGTCACGACGCGGTCCAACTGCGCTCCGTCAGCAGACACTTCGGCTCCGGCGAGGACGCGGTGACCGCGCTCGACCAGGTTTCGCTGTCCTTCCCGGCGGGCACGTTCACCGCCGTCATGGGCCCGTCCGGCTCGGGCAAGTCGACCCTGCTCCAGTGCGCCGCTGGGCTGGACCGCCCCACGTCGGGGTCGGTCACCGTGGGCGGGACCGAGCTGACGACGCTGAGCGAGACCCGGCTGACCCTGCTGCGGCGCAGGCGCATCGGCTTCGTGTTCCAGGCGTTCAACCTGCTGCCGTCCCTGACCGCCCAGCAGAACGTGGCGCTGCCGCTGCGGCTCGCGGGCCGCCGTCCCTCCGCGGCCCGGGTGCGCGACGCGCTCCGGCAGGTCGGGCTCGGCGAGCGGGCACGGCACCGGCCGTCCGAGCTGTCCGGTGGCCAGCAGCAGCGGGTCGCCCTGGCCCGCGCCCTGATCACCCGCCCCGAGGTGCTGTTCGGCGACGAGCCGACCGGCGCCCTCGACACCCGGACCAGTCGTGAGGTGCTGGCCCTGCTGCGCGGCATGGTCGACGACGAGGGCCAGACGGTCGTCATGGTCACGCACGACCCGGTGGCCGCCTCCTGTGCGGACCGGGTGGTGTTCCTGGTCGACGGGCGGGTCGGCGGCGAGCTGCGCGGGGCGGGCGCCGACACCATCGCGGCGCGCATGACCACCCTGGAGAGCCTGGAGGACGTGGCGTGCTGAGCATCGCCCTGGGCACCCTGCGCACGCGCTGGGTCACCTTCGTCGGCAGCTACGTCGCCCTGTCGCTGGGGGTCGCGCTGCTCGCCGTCATGGGCCTGTCCCTCGCCTCGTCGCTGGACGCGCCCGACCGGAAACCCGAACGCTTCGCCGCCGCGCCGGTGGTGGTCAAGGGAGCCGACACGCTCCGGGTGCGCACCCCGAACGGCACCCGGGTCCAGCGGCTCGCGCATCCGCGTGCCGTGCCCGCCGGGATCGTGGCGGAACTGCGGAAGCTCGGGCCGGTGGTCGAGGACCGCTCGTTCGCCGTACGGGCGCGGGGCGGGCCGGGCGATCTGGTGGGCCACCCCTGGTCCACCGCCGCCTTCGCCCGCTACGAGATCCGCGCGGGCCGCGCGCCGCGCGCCGCCGACGAGGTGGTCATCAGCGGCGACTGGGCGAAGCCGGACGAGCGCGTACGGACCGACGGCGGGACCGTACGGATCGTCGGCACCGTACGGGTCGCCAGCACCGGACGCGGCTTCGAGAACGCCATCTTCTCCACCGACGAGCGCGCCGCCCACCTCTCGCCCCGCAGCGTCCAGCTCGTCGTGGACGCCGACGCGGCGGCCGTGCGCGCCGCGGTGCGCGGCAGCGAGGGAGTCAGGGTCCTCACCGGGGACGCGCGCCGCCTCGCCGACGCCGATCCGGACCGGGACCGCGAAGCGCTCATGGCGATGAACGCCCTGTTCGGCACGGCCGGTGGCGTCACCGCCTTCGTGTCGGTGTTCGTGGTGGCGTCCACCTTCGCCTTCGCGGTGGCCCAGCGGCGCCGGGAGTTCGGACTGCTGCGCACGGCCGGGGCGACTCCGGGGCAGCTGCGCCGGATGGTGTTCGCCGAGGCACTGATGGTCGGTGTGCTCGCCTCGGCCACCGGTTGTCTGCTCGGCGCGTACGGTGCGCCACGGCTGGCCGCCTGGGTGGTCGACGGTGGCGTCGCGCCCGGCTGGTTCGCCATCGGCGACCACGTCTGGCCGTACCACGTGGCGTTCTGGACGGGCCTGCTCGTCGCGCTGTGCGGCGTGGCGGCCGCGTCGTGGCGGGCGGGCCGCACCGGCCCCGCCCAGGCCCTGCGCGAGGCGGCCGTGGACACCGGGACGATGCCCCGGGGGCGGTGGCTGTCCGGCCTCGCCCTCCTGGCGACCGCCGTCGTCACCCTGGTCCTGGCCCTCGTCACCGACCCGGGCGAGCTGCTGCACCGTAAGACCTATGTGAGCCGCCCGATGCTGCTCATCGCCGCGGTCGCGCTGCTCGCCCCGGCGGTGGTGCGCCCGCTGACCCGGCTGATCGCCTGGCTCCCGGCCCAACTCCCCGGCGCGGGCGGCATGCTGGTGCGGGAGAACGCCGCCGCCGGGGTGCGCCGCACCGCAGCGATCGTGGCGCCCGTCCTGGTCACGGTCGCCCTCACCGGCTCGCTGCTGGGCGCCACCGCGACGCTGAACGAGGCGAAGGCCACCGAAATCCGCGAGCGGACGGCGGCCGACTTCGTCGCCACCCCGGCAGGCGGAGCGGGGTTCGACGCGGCCACCCTGCGCACGCTGCGCGCCGTGCCCGGCGCCGAGGTGTCCGCGAGCGCGCCGAGCGCCGTGTACGTCCTGGAGGACGGCGTGTCCCTCGTGAAGTCCGAGGCCCGCGCCGCCGACCCCGGCCCGCTCTCCGCCACCACCCGGCTGCCGGTCCGGGCCGGAAGGGCGAGCGACCTCGACGACGACTCGATCATCGTCAACGGCGAGTGGCAGCAGCACGCCGTGGGCCGACGAATCCCGGTGTGGCTCGGCGACGGCACCCGGAAGTCGCTGCGGATCGCCGCGGTCATGGCCACCGGCACCGGTGGCAACGGCGTCTACGTCACCCCGCGCAACGCCCCGGGCGCCACCGTCGACCGCGTCGACATCACCCTGACCGACGGCGCCGACGCGAGCGCCGTGGCGGCCGGGCTGCGGAAGGCGGTGCACACCGCGGGCGGGCGGCTGCTCACCAAGGACCAGTGGGTGGCGGCGCGTTATCCCAGGACGAAGGAGACCACCCGGACCGGCCTGCTGCTGGTCCTCGGCATCGCCCTCCTCTACACCGGCATCTCCCTGGCCAACACCATGGCCATGGCCACCTCCGACCGCGTCCGCGACCTCGCCGCGCTGCGGCTGGCCGGGGCCACCCCCTGGCAGATCCTGCGGCTGGTGGGCGCCGAGGCGCTGATGGTGGTGGCGGTCGGCGCGATCCTGGGCGCCCTGGTCGCCGGGGGCGAGCTGGCGGGCATGGCGAGCGCCCTGACCCTGCTGTCCGTGCACGCCGCGATCCAGATCCCCTGGGCGGCCATCGGCGCGGCCACCGGCGCGTGCGCGCTGCTCGCCGTGGTCGCGTCCGTCATCCCCGCCGCACTCGTCCTGCGCCCGGGCCGATGTCAGCGGGGCGTCGCATACTGACCACATGGCTGCTGAGGCGTTCCGGGAGTTCGTACGGTTCGCGCCCCGGCTCGGGGGCATGGTCGGGTCCGCGGTGGGCTACCGCACCGGCGGGCTGGCACCCGCCCTGCACCGGGGCTTGCCGTCCCCCTGGCTGACGTTGATCTTCTCGCTCGAAGGGCCGGTGACCAGCGGGGGCACCCTGGAGCAGGCACGGGGTGCCGATGCGGTGCGGGCGGACATCGTGGTGGGCGGGCTGCACCAGAGCCCGGCGTACATCATCCAGCCGGAGCACGAGACCGGGGTGCAGCTGGCCGTGCATCCGCTGGCGGCGCGCAGGCTGTTCGGCCTGCCCGCGGGGGCGCTCGCGGATGAGCTGGTGGTGTCGGGGACGGAGGTGCTGGGCGCGCGGGCGGCCGAGGTCCACGAGCGGATGCGGGAGCGGTCGGGGTGGGAGGAGCGGTACGCCCTGCTCGGCGCGTATCTGCGGGCGCGTGCGGCCGCGGCGGACGAGGCCGCGCCGGCCCGGCGCGAGATCGCCGAAGCGTGGGCGTGGCTGGCCCGGCGCCGGGGCGCGGGCACGCTGCGCGGGCTGGCCGGGCATGTGGCGCTCAGCCCGCGGCGGCTCACCGCGCTCTTCCGGGCGGAGACCGGGCTGAGCCCGAAGCAGGCCGCCCGGCTGATGCGGTTCGAGCACGCCAAGGCCACCGTGGCGCGGGCCGTCGCCGCGCGCGGCGCTGCCGAGCTGGCGCGGGTCGCGGCCGACTGCGGCTACTACGACCATGCGCATCTGGTGCGGGACTTCCGCCAGTACACCGGCGTCAGCCCCACGGCCTGGCTCGCCGAAGAGTGCCGGAATATCCAAGCCGGGGGGCACCGGAACGGCGAAGAGTGAAGGGCATGAACCCCATGGAATCCCCAGCACAGCGTTCCCCGAGCATCTGGCCCACGCTCCAGGCCCATGACGCGCCCGCCCTGATCGACTTCCTCGTCGGCACGGTCGGCTTCCTGCGCACCGCCGTGTACGAGGACGGCGACCGCGTGGCGCACGCCCAGCTGGACTGGCCCGAGGGCGGCGGGATCATGCTCGGCTCGTACAAGCCGGAAAGCGCGGAATGGTGTCTGCGGCCGGGCACCTTCGGCGCCTATGTGGTCACCGACCACGTGGACGACCTGTACGAGCGGCTGAGGGCGGCGGGGGTCGAGGTCATCCGCGAGATCGCGGACCAGCCGTACGGCAGCCGCGAGTTCGCGATCGCCGACCCCGAGGGGAACAGGTGGTCCTTCGGCACCTACCGCGGCGAACCCCGACCGGCCACGGCCTCCCAGCCCGCCTGAAGCAGGCGGGCGGGGAGGCCATCGGTCACGGCATCGGCATCGGCATCAGCCGAGGTCGAAATTGAAGTTGGTCACGTACCAAGCGTCCTTGATCTTGGCGGACTCAATCTTGACGTCCAGCTGTCCCGGCTTCAGTCCGGTGGAGTTGGACAGGACGACCTTGTTGAGCGTCTGTCCATCAATGGTGATCTTGTCGCCGGGGACCTCCACCTTGTCGCCGTCGGCCTGAACCTTGGCGACGTCCACCTTCGGCTCGCCCCCGGACTGCTTGGGCGTGAACGACTCACGCAGCTTCCCGACGTTCTCGACCATCTTCCGCACGTCGGGCTCGTCACTCGCACACCGCGACGGGGTGCCGACCGGCCCGGGTGACGACCCCTTGGCCGGGCCCGCCATCACCAGGCACGCCTGCTTCGGCTGCCCCTTGACGACCGCCGTCACCCACGCGGCGACCGCGCCCTCGGCCGTGGCCTGGCGGTTGCCCGAGGGCTGCGAGGACTGCGAAGGCTGCGAGGCCTCCGAACTGCTCGAACTGCTTGCCGCCGGCTTGCTCCCCGAGTCGGACTCCGTCTCCTTCGAGCAGCCCGTGACACCCACGACGGCCGCCACTACCGCGACCCCGGCGATCCAGCCGACCGTCTTGTTCTTGTGACTCGCTGACACTCTTTCAGAAGCCTTCCATAGACATCATGTGATCCGATGTCACCCCGAGGCCTCTCATCGAGACGCCACATCGGCCATGGAGACGTCGGGGAAGGCCGAACGGTTCTCTCAAGGCCGCTGGGCCGTCACGGCCTCGGCGGTGTGGAACTCCAAGTGTCCGCCCTCGACCCCCACCCGGATCAAATCGCCGGAGGTGAGGGCGCCGTCGAGGAGCATCCGGGACAGCCGGTTGCCGACCTCCCGCTGAATCGTACGGCGCAGCGGCCGCGCCCCGTACTCGGGTTGGTGGCCGTGGTGGGCGAGCCAGTCGATGGCTTCCGGGGCGAACTCGACGGCGATGTCCTGGGCGTGCAGCCGACGGCGGGTGTCCTCCAGCATCACGTCGGTGATCCGGCGCAGTTGCTCGTCGTCGAGCTGCCGGAAGACCACGGTCTCGTCGATGCGGTTGAGGAATTCGGGGCGGAAGTGCTCGCGCAGCGGGCGCAGGACGCGCTCGCGGCGGGCCTGTTCGCCGGTCTCGGCGTCCGTGGCGCCGAAGCCGAGCGCGGCGCCGCCGATGGCCTCGGAGCCCAGGTTGCTCGTCATCACGATGACGGTGTTGCTGAAGTCGACGGTGCGGCCCTGGGCGTCGGTGAGGCGGCCGTCGTCCAGCACCTGGAGCAGGATGTTGAAGACATCGGGGTGGGCCTTCTCGACCTCGTCCAGCAGCAGCAGCGAGTACGGGCGCCGGCGCACGGCCTCGGTGAGCTGCCCGGCCTCCTCGTGGCCGACGTAACCGGGCGGGGCGCCGACCAGGCGGCTGACGGAGTGCCGCTCCTGGTACTCACTCATGTCGAGCCGCACCATCAGCTCTTCGCTGCCGAACAGCGCCTCGGCCAGCGCCCGCGCGAGTTCGGTCTTACCGACGCCGGTGGATCCGAGGAAGAGGAAGCTCCCGGTGGGGCGGCCGGGGTCGGCCAGTCCGGCCCGGGAGCGCAGCACCGCCTCGGCGACGGCGCCGACGGCCTCGTCCTGCCCGATGACGCGCTTGCGCAGATGCTCCTCCAGGCCGAGCAGGCGGTCCCTCTCCTCCTGGGTGAGGCTGCTGACCGGAATGCCGGTCTGCCGGGACACCACTTCGGCGATGTCCTCGGCGGCGACCTCCAGGCTCTGCCCGTCGTCCGGCTCCGTGCCGCCGTCCGCCTCGATACGGTGCGTCAACTCGCCAATGTGGTCACGCAGTTCGGAAGCACGTTCGTACTCCTCGGCGGCCACCGCCTGGTCCTTGTCCCGGGACAGCTGCTCGACCTCCCGCTCCAGAGCCCGCACATCGGTACCCCTGGTCCGCGAGCGCAGGCGCACCCGGGCACCGGCCTGGTCCATCAGGTCGATGGCCTTGTCGGGCAGGAAACGGTCGGTGAGGTAGCGGTCGGACAGCTCCACGGCGGCGCGCAGCGCCTCGTCGGCGAAGCGGACCTGGTGATGGGCCTCGTAGCGGTCGCACAGGCCCCGCAGGATCTCCACCGCGTCGGCGGCGGTGGGCTCGGGCACCAGGATGGGCTGGAAACGGCGGGCCAGCGCCGCGTCCTTCTCGATGTGGCGCCGGTACTCCTCCAGCGTGGTGGCGCCGATGACATGGAGTTCGCCACGGGCCAGCGCGGGCTTGAGCATGTTGCCCGCGTCCATGGAACCGCCCTCGCCACCACCGCCGGTGCCCGCCCCGACGACGGTGTGCAGCTCGTCGATGAACACGATCAGCTGCTCGGAGTGGGTACGGATCTCCTCGATGATGCCGCTCAGCCGCTCCTCGAAATCGCCCCGGTAGCGGGTGCCCGCGACGACGGCGGACAGGTCCAGGGCGACCACGCGGCGGCCGAGCAGGATGTCGGGGACGTCCCCTTCGGTGACGCGCTGGGCGAGCCCTTCGACGATGGCGGTCTTGCCGACACCGGCGTCGCCGATCAGCACCGGGTTGTTCTTGCCGCGCCGGGACAGCACCTCGACAGTCTGCTCGATCTCGTCGCCGCGCCCGATGACCGGATCGATGCGGCCCTCGTGGGCGAGTTCGGTCAGATCGCGGCTGAACTTGTCCAGGGTGGGCGTGTCCTGCGCCCGGCCCCCGGGCTGCTGCCCCGCCACGGTGGCCTGCGGCTGCCCCGGCCCGACCCGCGGTCCCTGCTGGGCCGCCGCGGGGTCGAAGTGGAGGGTGTTGAGGATGCGTCCGGCGGCGGAGTCGGGGTTCGCGGCGAGCGCCCCGAGGACGTGCTCGGGCCCGATGTACGACGCGCCGGTGGCGCGGGCCAGGTCATGGGCGTCCAGCAGGGCCCGCTTGACCGCGGGGGTGACGGACAGCCGGTTCTGCGGCGGTCCGTCACCACTCGTACGGTCGATCTGGGCGGCCAGCGCCTCGGTGTCGGCCCCCGCCCCCGCCAGCAGACCCCGGGTCGGCTCCGCGGTCAGCGCCGCGCGCAGCAGATGCTTGGTGTCCAGGTCGGTGCTGCCGTGCTCGGCGGCGTAGGAGACGGCGTCGGCGACCAGTTGCCGGGCGGGGTCGCTCATCAGGCGACCGATGTCGATCTGCCGGGGACCGCGCGGCCCGCCACCGAGGAAGCGTGTCAGGTATTCCTCGAACGGGTCGGGACCGAAGCCCCCCGGCCCCATGAAACCGCTGTTCATAGCCTTCCGTTCCGCGGTTCCGGCCGAGTGGGTGCCACCCGCGCCGATCCCGCTGCTCTGGTAGGCGTCGTGCTTTCGGGGCGCGGGTGCCCGGGATCGGCGCGGCTTACACCTGACCCTTCCATGTCGGTCGTGTTCATGCCACGATGCAAAACATGGGAGCGCTCCCATTTTGCTCCCATCCCTGACCCGCCGAGGAGAGACATGCCCCCAACACCACGACGACGCGGCCGACGCCGAGCCTCGATGCTCGGGTTATTGGCGGCCACCGCCATGACGATGACCGGCCTCGCCGGTACCGCGGGTGCCGCGACCGGCCCCGCTCAAGAGAAGGCCGCCAAGGCGTCCACGCTGGGCGCGCAGGCTGCCCAGTCCGGGCGGTACTTCGGGGCCGCCGTGGCCGCCGGGAGGCTCGGCGACGGCACGTACGCGAGCATCCTGAACCGTGAGTTCAACATGGTCACACCCGAGAACGAGATGAAGTGGGACACCATCGAGCGGTCCCGCGGCTCGTTCAACTTCGGGCCCGGTGACCAGATCGCGAACCAAGCCGCCTCGCACGGACAGCGCCTCCGAGGACACACCCTGGTCTGGCACTCCCAGCTGCCGAGCTGGGTGAGCGGCATCGGCGACGCGGGCACCCTGCGCAGCGTGATGAACAATCACATCACCACGACCATGGCCCACTACAAGGGCAAGATCTACGCCTGGGACGTGGTGAACGAGGCGTTCGCCGACGGCGGCAGCGGCCAGCACCGCCCCTCGGTGTTCCAGAACGTGCTGGGCAACGGCTTCATCGAGGAAGCCTTCCGCACCGCCCGGTCGGCCGACCCGGCGGCCAAGCTCTGCTACAACGACTACAACATCGAGGACTGGAACGCCGCGAAGACCCAGGGCGTCTACCGCATGGTGCGCGACTTCAAGGCGCGCGGGGTGCCCATCGACTGCGTCGGCTTCCAGGCCCACTTCGGCACCGGCGGCCCGCCCGCCAGCTTCCAGACCACCCTGTCCAGCTTCGCCGCCCTCGGCGTGGACGTGCAGATCACCGAACTGGACATCGCGCAGGCACCGGCGGCCGCGTACACGAACACGGTCAGGGCCTGCATGAACGTCGCGCGCTGCACCGGCATCACCGTCTGGGGCATCCGGGACAGCGACTCCTGGCGCGCCGGGGAGAAGCCGCTGCTCTTCGACAACAACGGCAGCAAGAAGGCGGCCTACAACGCCACCCTGACCGCCCTGGGCGGCACGCCCGCGACCAAGTCCACTGCCGCGCCCGCCTCCCCCACAGCCTCCCTGCCCAGCAGCTTCAAGTGGAACTCCAGCGGGATCCTGATGTCCCCGAAGCCGGACGCCACCCACAACATCGCGGGGCTCAAGGACCCCACGGTGGTCTACCACAACGGCAAGTGGCACGTCTTCGCCAGCGTCGCCAGCTCCTCCGGCTACAACCTGGTGTACCTCAGCTTCAGCGACTGGTCCCAAGCGGCCTCGGCCACCCATCACTACCTGGACCGCACCGCCATCGGCACCGGCTACCGGGCCGCGCCGCAGGTGTTCTACTTCGCGCCGCAGAACAAGTGGTACCTGGTCTACCAGACCGGGAACGCCTCGTACTCGACCAACAGCGACATCAGCAACCCCAACGGCTGGAGCGCACCGAAAAACTTCTACTCCGCCATGCCGGACATCATCAAGCAGAACATCGGCAGCGGCTACTGGGTGGACATGTGGGTGATCTGTGACAGCGCCAACTGCTACCTGTTCTCCTCCGACGACAACGGACACCTGTACCGCTCGCAGACCACCCTGGCCCAGTTCCCGAACGGCTTCACCAACACCGTCATCGCGGCCCAGGACTCCAACAAATACGCCCTGTTCGAAGCGAGCAACGTCTACAAGGTGCAGGGCAGCAACCAATACCTGCTGATCGTCGAGGCCATCGGATCGGACGGCAAACGCTACTTCCGGTCCTGGACCTCCAGCAGCCTCGCGGGCTCCTGGACCCAGCTGGCCGCCTCCGAGAGCAACCCCTTCGCCCGGGCCAACACCACCGCCTTCCCGGCGGGCGCCTGGACCAAGGACATCAGCCACGGCGAGCTGATCCGCGCCGGAACCGACCAGACCCTCACCATCAACCCGTGCAAGCTCCAGTACCTCTACCAGGGCAAGGACCCGAACGCCGGCGGCGACTACAACACCCTGCCGTGGCGCCTGGGCCTCCTCAACCAGACCAACTCCGCCTGCTGAACCGCCGCAGACTCCGGCTATGGGCGCGGAGGCGCACCGGCCCCGCGCCCGTACCCGGTCGCTCAGCCCAGGAAGCTCAGCCCAGGAAGCTCAGCCGCACCTCGCGGTGGGGGTTGTCCCGGTTGGTGTCCACCAGGCACACCGACTGCCACGTGCCGAGCGCCAGGCTGCCGCCGAGGACGGGGAGGGTGGCGTGGGGCGGGACGATGGCCGGGAGGACGTGGTCGCGGCCGTGGCCCGGGGAGCCGTGGCGGTGGCGCCAGCGGTCGTCGGCGGGGAGGAGGTCGCGGAGGGCGGCGAGGAGGTCGGTGTCGCTTCCGGCGCCCGTCTCCAGAATCGCGATCCCGGCGGTCGCGTGCGGGACGAACACATTGAGCAGGCCGTCGGCGCCCGGTGCCACCTCGCGCAGATACGCCTCGCAGTCGGCGGTGAGGTCGGCGACGGTCTCGGAGGTGCCGGTGGTGATGTCGAGCGTGTGGGTGCGGAAAGTAGCCATGACTCCATCCTGGTACGTGCTCGCTTAAAACTCCCGCAACAAAGGTCCGAGGGGCAAGACGGCGTTGACCTGCCTCGGACGGGCTGGCTAGCTTCGAGGGCATGTCTACGTCAGCCCTGCTCACCACGCGCGGTCACATCGACCTGCTGCGGGTGGCGTCCGCCACGTGTCCCGGCGCCTGCTGACCTTCTCTCACACCTCTCTCGTTCTCGTCGTGCCGCGCTGACCCTCGTGTTGTGCGGGCGCCGAGGCGTACCCCCTTCATGGAGTCCCCGTGTCCCCGGTTCTTCTCGAACCGGTCGTGCCCCTGTCCGCGCGCCGCCGCACCGTACCCCGCTGGCTGCGCCGCACGACCGGTCCCCTTTCCCTGCTGCTGCTCTGGCAGGTGTGCAGCGCGACCGGTGTGCTGCCGACCGACGCGCTCGCCTCGCCCGGAACCATCGCCGGTACCGCCTCCGGTCTGATCGAGGACGGCACGCTGCCGCACGCCATGCTGGTGTCGGTGCAGCGGGTGCTGAACGGGCTGGTGATCGGCGGGGTCGTCGGGGTCGGGCTGGCACTGATCTCCGGCCTTTCGCGGCTCGGTGAGGACCTGGTCGACGCGACCGTGCAGATGCTGCGCAGCATCCCCTGGGTCGGGATGATCCCCCTGTTCATCATCTGGATGGGCATCGGCGAGGCGCCGAAGATCGCGCTCATCGCGCTCGGTGTCGCCTTCCACCTCTATCTGAACGTGTACGCGGGCATCCGCGGCGTGGACGCGCAGCTCATCGAGGCCGGGAACTCGCTGGGACTCGGCCGCTGGGGGCTGATCCGCCATGTGGTGCTGCCGGGGGCGCTGCCCGGGGCCATGACCGGGCTGCGGTACTCGCTGGCCACCGCCTGGCTGGCGCTGGTCTTCGGCGAGACCATCAACGCCGACGACGGGATCGGCTTTCTGCTCAACCGCGCGCGGGAGTTCTTCCAGACCGACGTCATCGTGGTCTGCCTGATCGTCTACGCCGTCCTCGGCCTGCTCGCCGATTTCATCGTCCGCACTCTGGAGAGGCTGCTGCTGCAATGGCGACCGACCTTCACCGGCAAGTGAACCCCTTGAAGAAGGAAGCGACGGCCGATGACGCCGTACGGGTCAGCTCGCTCACCCGGTCCTTCGACGGCCGCGCCGTCATCGACGACCTCGAACTGACCGTCCGCAAGGGCGAGTTCGTGGCGCTCCTCGGCCGCAGCGGCTGCGGCAAGTCGACGCTGCTGCGCGTACTGGCCGGGCTCGACCGGGAGATCGAGGGCGAGGTGCTGGTGCCGCGGCGCAAGGCCGTGGCCTTCCAGGCGCCGCGGCTCATGCCGTGGAAGCGGGTGTGGCGCAATGTGCTGCTCGGCCTGCCCGGCCGCCCCGGGCGCGAGGTCGCCGAGAAGGCGCTGAACGAGGTGGGCCTCGGCCACCGGACCGACGCCTGGCCCAAGACGCTGTCCGGTGGCGAGGCGCAGCGTGCCTCGCTCGCCCGGGCACTGGTGCGCGAACCCGATCTGCTGCTGCTCGACGAGCCGTTCGGCGCCCTGGACGCGCTCACCCGCATCACCGCACAGCGGCTGGTCGCCGACGTGTGGCAGAGCCACGGCTGCGCGGTGCTGCTGGTGACGCACGACGTCGAGGAGGCGTTGCTGCTCGCCGACCGGGTGCTGGTGATGGACGGCGGTGTCATCGCGCACGAGATCCGGGTGAACCGGGACCGCCCGCGCGACATCGCCGATCCGCACCTCGCCGATCTGCGCACCGAACTCCTGGATCGGCTGGGCGTGGAAGCGCCCGAGACCGCCGCGGTCGAGAAGGTCGCGTAACGCCTCCTCGGCTCCCTCTCGTACGAACCCCCCTGCACCACCCTCACCATGAACGGAACCCGCTGACATGAGACGGCGAATCGCCCCGGCCCTGCTCATCACCCTCGCCCTGCCGCTGTCCGCCTGCGTCAGCTCCCACTCGCAGAACGCCTCGTCCGGCTCCCCCGGCGACACCGACGGCAAGGGCGATGTGACCCTCAACGTCGGTGACCAGAAGGGCAACGACGAGGCGGTGCTGCGCGCCGCCGGTGAACTGAAGAACCTCCCCTACAAGATCAAGTGGTCGACGTTCACCTCAGGGCCGCCGATCCTGGAGGCCGTGAGCGCCAAGGCCGTGGACATCGGCGGCGTCGGCAACACCCCGCCCGTCGTGGCCGCCGCCGCCAAGTCCAAGATCAAGGTCGTGGGCGCCAAGCACGGTACGACCGACGGTGAGGCGATCCTCGTCGGGAAGGACTCGCCGCTGAGGAAGACCGCCGACCTCAAGGGCAAGACGGTGGCGGTGGCGCAGGGCAGTTCGGCCAACTACCAGCTGGTCGCCTCGCTCCGTAAGGCCGGGCTGTCCATCAAGGACGTCAAGGTCAGCTACCTCCAGCCCGCCGACGCGCTCGCCGCCTTCAGCCGCGGCAAGGTGGACGCGTGGGCCATCTGGGACCCGTACACGGCCCAGGCGCAGAAGCAGACGCACGCGCGGGTCCTCACCACCGGCAAGGGCGTGACCAACGGCCTCAACTTCCAGGTGGCCAACCCCTCGTCCCTCGACGACAAGAAGAAGACGAAGGTCATCAAGGACTATCTGGAGCGGCTGCGGCGCGCCCAGAAGTGGGTCTACAAGCACCCCGAGGCATGGGCCAAGGTGTGGGGCAAGGAGACGGGGCTCCCGTACGACGTGGCGCTGGAAGCCGTGAAGCGCACCAACGGCACCCGGGTGTACACGGCCATCGACAAGCCCGCCATCGCCTCCGAGCAGGAGATCGCGGACACCTTCGCCAAGCTGAAGCTCACCCCGCGCCGCTTCACGTTCGCCGACTACGTGGACACCCGCTTCAACGGCGGCCTGCCGCCGTCCAGCACCGCGCCGCGCACCTTCGGGAAGGGCTCCTGATGTCCGTCCGTCTGCACTGGTTCCTGCCGACGGGCGGCGACGGGCGCACCCTCGTCGACCGGCACGCCCACTCCGGCGGTGACCGCTCGGGCGCCACCCCGGTGAGCGGTGTCCGGGCGCCGGACATCGACTACCTGACGCAGATCGCCAAGGCCGCCGAGCATCTGGGGTTCGAGGCGGTGCTCACCCCGACCGGCACCTGGTGCGAGGACGCGTGGCTGACGACGGCCGCGCTCGCCCAGCACACCGAACGGCTGAAGTTCCTGGTGGCCTTCCGGCCGGGGCTGATCTCACCGGTGCTGGCGGCGCAGATGGCCGCCACGTACCAGCGGATCACCCGGGGGCGGCTGCTGCTCAACATCGTCACCGGCGGCGACTCCACCGAGCAGCGGCGCTTCGGCGACCGTCTCGACCACGACCAGCGGTACGCCCGTACGGCGGAGTTCCTGGAGGTCGTACGGGGTGTGTGGGGCGGCAAGCCGTACGACTTCGACGGCGAGCACTACCAGATCGCGGGCGGGCTGACCGCGGTGCCGCCCGACCCGCTGCCGCAGATCTTCTTCGGCGGCTCCTCCCCGGCCGCCGGTCCGGTCGCCGCCCGGCATACGGACGTCTATCTCACCTGGGGCGAACCGCCCGCCCAGGTCAAGGAGAAGATCGACTGGATCCGGGGGCTGGCGGAGCGGGAGGGCCGTGACGTCCGTTTCGGCATCCGGCTGCACACCATCGCCCGCGACTCCTCGCGCGAGGCATGGGCCGTCGCCGACCGGCTGCTCGACCAGCTCGGCCCGGAGACGGTCGCCTCCGCGCAGCGGGCGCTGGGGCGCAGCGAGTCGGTGGGCCAGCAGCGGATGCTGGCGCTGCACGGTGGCTCACGCGACCAGCTGGAGATCTCGCCCAACCTGTGGGCGGGGATCGGTCTGGTGCGCGGCGGCGCGGGAACGGCCCTGGTCGGCAGCCACGCCGAGATCGCCGACCGGATCGAGGAGTACCACGCGCTCGGCATCGAGCACTTCGTGCTGTCGGGCTATCCGCATCTGGAGGAGGCGTACTGGTTCGGCGAGGGCGTGACCCCGGAGCTGGCGGGTCGCGGCCTGCTGGCGGACGGCCGCCCGGCCCCGGGCGCGGGCGCCGCGCCGCTGCTGGTCGCCGGGGGCCGCTGACAAGGGACTCCTCGCCTCCTCGCCCAGCTCTCGGACGCGAGTATGTTGAATAGTGATGTTCTGGGGCATACCCGGCGGACCGCCCCGGTTCCGTGCGCGCTCGCGGCGGGAGGTGAGCCATGGCCGAGCAGGAACCCCTGGTCCAGGCCGGTACCGCCCGGCTGCGCACGATCATCACGGCGGGCGATGAGCTGGGCGACGCCGAGCTGCTGGGCTTCGCGCTGGACCACGCGGTCACGGAAGCGGGCGGGCTGGGCGGCATGGTGCATCTGCGGGGCCCGGTCAGCCCGGGGCTGCTGCTGATGGCGGCGCACGGACTCGCGCGTACGGTCGCCCGGCACTGGGAGAAGATCGAGGAGTCCGGCGTCACCACCCCGGCCCGCGCGGTGGCCGACGGGGTGCCGGTATGGGCGCCCGCCCACACCGCCGCCGCTCGCGGCCCGGCGCTGCCCGCCGACTGCGGGCTGCTGGCGGTTCCGCTGGTCACCCCGGGCGGGGTGGCGGGCGTGCTGTCCGTACTGACGGACCGCGCGCAGGAGCCCACCCGGCGGCAGCGGGAGTCGGTCGAGACCCTCGCCGCGTGGGCCGCGCTGCGGCTGCGGGAGCACGCACCGGCCGCCTGGCCCGCCGAAACCTCCCCGGACCGGGACGACGCGGGCCCGGACGGCCAAGTGCGGCAGGAGCCGTCCGCCACCCGTCTGCGGCAGGCGCTCAAGGCGCTCAGGGTGGGGTCCTGGGAGTGGAACCTGGCCACCGGAGAACTGGTGTGGGACGAGCCGACCCTGGCCCTCTTCGGCATGGATCCGGGCGCCCCGAAGCAGCCGTTCGAGAACTGGACGCGCCTGGTCCACCCCGATGATCTGCCCTGGGTGCTGGTCGAGGCCGAGCAGGCGATCCGCCACCGCAGGGTCTTCAGCGTGGAGTACCGGATCTGCCGACCCGACGGGACCACGAGCTGGGCCAGCGCGCGGGGTCGGGTCCTGCTCGGACAGGACGATCAGCCCGCCGGCATGGTCGGCACGGTATGCGACATCACCGAGAGCCGCATCACCCGGGACGCGGTGAACCGTGCGCTGCGCCATATGAGCGACGCGTTCTTCGCGGTCGACAGCGAGTGGCGGATCACCTTCGTCAACGTCGAGGCGGAGCGGCTGCTCGGCACCCCCCGGACGCTGCACGGCCGGACGCTGTGGGACGCCTTCGCGCAGCTCGGCGTCGATGCCGCGGAAACGGGCCTCGAGGCCCACTGCCGACAGGCCGCCGAAAGCGGCACACCCGTCGGATTCGAGATGCGGTGGCCCGCCAACGAGCGCTGGTACCACATGCGGCTGGTCCCTGTTCCCGAAGGGCTGACGGTCTACGCCACCGATGTCACCGAGCGCCGGTCACGCGAGGAGGAGCGCGCCGCGGCGGAACGCGCGGCGGCCGAGCGCACCACCCGGATCACCGAGTTCACGGACGCCCTCGCGGAGGCCCTGACCATGCAGGACGTGGTGAAGGCCATCGCCGAGCGGGTGCTGCGGCCGTTCGGCGCCTCCGGCCTCGTCGTCCAGCTCATCGAGGGGAAGGTGATACGGGTCGCCGGCGCCGTCGGATATCCGCGCGCCTTCCTCGACTCCATCGACGGGTCCCCGATCGGTGACGTCTCCCCGATCGCCGAGGTGTACTACAGCAGGACACCGGCCTTCGTCGGCTCGGCGGAGGAGTACATCGCGCGCTATCCGGCGATGGCCTGGCGCCCGGCCGCGGCCGAGAAGGCCGCCTGGGCCTTTCTGCCGCTGACCGTCTCCGGCCGCTGCATCGGCTGCTCGGTCATCGCCTTCGCCGAGCCGCGCCATCTCGACGAGGAGGAGCAGGCCCTTCTCACCGCCCTCAGCGGGCTCATGGCGCAGGCCATCGAGCGAGCCCGGCTGTACGACACGGAGCACAACCGGGCCAAGGAGCTCCAGCGGGGACTCCTGCCGCAGACCCTGCCATCGCTGGGCACGGTCACCACCGCAGCGCGCTATCTGCCCGCCAGCGAGGGCATCGACGTCGGCGGCGACTGGTACGACGTGATCCCGCTGTCCGGCGCCCGGGTGGCTCTGGTGATCGGCGATGTGATGGGCCACGGCCTGTCCGAGGCCGCCACCATGGGGCGGCTGCGCACCGCCGTGCGCACGCTCGCGGATCTGGATTTCCCGCCCGCCGAACTCCTCACCCGTCTCAATGACCTGGTCAACGACCTCGGGGACAACTTCTACGCCACCTGTCTTTACGCGGTGTACGACCCGGCCACCACCATCTGCTCCTTCGCCCGGGCCGGGCACCCACCGCCGGGGATCATCCTCCCCGGGAGCGCCGTCCAGTTCCCCGACCACGCCCCCGACCCTCCGCTGGGCGCGGCCAGGCCGCCGTTCGAGACGGTCGAGGTCTCCCTCCCCGAGGGCAGTCTGCTGGTGCTGTACACCGACGGGCTCATCGAATCGCCCACCCGCGACATCGACCGCGGCATGCGCCACCTGGCGAGAGCGCTGTCCGGCGCGTTCACGGTCCGGGGCGGGCGCGAACCCCTGGAGCGGCTGTGCGACGACGTCCTGGCGGAGCTGCTGCCCGAGAAGGAGCTCACACAGGACGACGCCGCGCTGCTGATCGCCCGTACCCATGCGACAGCCCCCGACGACATCGCCGCCTGGCCGCTGTCCGACGGCCCGATCGCCGCGAGCGAGGCCCGCGACCACGTCCGCGACCAGTTGACCCACTGGAACCTCGACCCGCTCATCATGACCGCGGAGCTACTGGTCAGCGAGCTGGTCGGAAACGCCGTCCGGCACGCCAAGAGCCCCGTCGGGCTGCGTCTGCTGCGCGGCGAGGGGCTGATCTGCGAGGTGTCCGACGGCAGTCTGACCACGCCCCGGATCCGCCACGCCGCGGAGACGGACGAGGGCGGCCGCGGGTTGCAGTTGGTGGCCGCGCTCTCCCAGCGCTGGGGCACCCGCTACACCGGTGACGGAAAGTGCATCTGGACCGAGCAGCAGGTGCCGTGACCGCGCGGCTGGTCACGAGCCGCCGAGGCGCCGCATGACGCGCTGCGGGTGGCCGAGAGCCGGGGCATGCGGCTGGAGGATGGGGAAGAACCGGCGCCGGAGCCGAGTTAGTAGAAGCATGAACAACGTGGACGTCGTGGTCGTGGGCGCCGGGCAGGCGGGGCTGTCGGGGGCGTATCACCTGCGGCGAGCGGGATACGAGCCGGGCGCCGGGTTCGTGGTGCTCGACCACTCCCCCGCGCCCGGCGGGGCGTGGCAGTTCCGGTGGCCGTCGCTGACGTACGGCAAGGTGCACGGGATGTACGACCTGCCCGGGATGCGGCTGGCCGGCGACGACGCCGATCCCGAGCGGCCGTCGTCCGAGGTGGTCCCGGCGTACTTCGCGCGCTACGAGCGCGCCTTCGACCTGCGGGTCGTACGCCCTGTGCACGTCACCGCCGTACGCGACGGCGACGACGGCGGGCTGCTGGTCGAGACCTCGGCCGGGACGTGGTCCGCCCGCGCGCTGATCAACGCGACCGGCACTTGGGACCGGCCCTTCTGGCCGCGCTACCCCGGGCAGGAGACCTTCCGGGGGCGGCAGGTGCACACCTCGCGGTACCCGGGGCCCGAGGCGTTCGCCGGGCAGCGGGTGGTCGTCGTCGGGGGCGGGACGTCCGGGGTGCAGCATCTGCTGGAGATCGCCGAGGTGGCGGCCGAGACCACCTGGGTCACCCGCCGCCCCCCGGTGTTCCGCACCGGGCCGTTCGGCGAGGACCAGGGGCGGGCCGCGGTGTCGCTGGTGGAGGAGCGGGTACGGCGGGGGCTGCCGCCGCAGAGCGTGGTGTCGGTGACGGGGCTGCCCATGACGGAGGCGATGGAGCGGGCCAAAAGGCGAGGGGTGCTGGACCGGCTGCCGATGTTCGACCGGATCACGCCGGACGGGGTGAGCTGGGCGGACGGCCGCACGGTGGCGGCGGACGTCATCCTCTGGGCCACCGGTTTCCGCGCCGCGATCGACCACCTCGCCCCGCTGCGGCTGCGCGAGCCGGGTGGCGGGATCGCCGTCGAGGGGACCCGGGCCGTCCGGGATCCCCGGGTGCACCTGGTCGGCTACGGCCCGTCGGCGAGCACGATCGGGGCGAACCGGGCGGGCCGGGCCGCGGTGCGCGACATACGGGCGCTGCTGGACACGGCTCCCGCCCTTGCGACCGCCATGCCTCGTGGTCAGGCAGAAGGCTCACAGGCTCGTGGGGCCTTCGAGGGCTTGCAGCATCCCCGCGGGTAGCCGGTCGTTGCCCCAGCTGCGCTCGATGTAGCCGATGATCCGCGCGATGTCTTCGGCGGGCACCCGCTCCGGTTCGCCACTCTCGAGCGGGTCGGCGTGGAAGATGTAGAGGCGCGAGGCGAACTGGTCGAACGGCAGTGAGGCCTCGCCGAACCGCTCGCCGTTGCCCGCGGTGGAGACGACGACGCCGTCGCCCCAGTCCTGGCCGCTGTCGTTGTTCGGGTTGAAGAAGTACACCCGCATGACGTCCTGCGGGTCCGGCGCGGCCCGCAGGATCGTGATCGCGTGCCAGCCGACGTAGCGGGCGGCGCTGTCGGTGACGGCGACGCCGGCCGGCTGCGGATGGATCAGCGGCTGCCCGCCGTTGTAGGACGGGTGGTAGGTGGCGTGGAACTGCCGCAGGAACTCGTCGAGGTCGACCAGGTTGCCGGTCGCGACGTCGACGTTGATGTGGAACCCGCGGCCCGCCCACCAGCCGTGGAACTCGGGGTTGACCCACCGGTGCGGATCCCCTGGCCGCTCGGCGCAGCGCCGCCCCATCTCGGCGTAGATCCGGTCCAGGTGGGGCACCAGGAGCAGCGATACGGGGTCCAGGTCCATCGGCAGCGTGCTGGCGACTCCGGCCACGCTGTCCTTCGACGAGATCGGCTGACCCTCGAAGTGCATGAGGATCTCGTCGTCGCGGGCCGCCCAGACCACCATCTGCAGCAGGTAGTCCGGGTCGTTGTAGGACCACATCGACAGCGCGCGGGCCGACTGGCAGGTGGGGTTGTCGCCCTGGCCGACGCCGAGCGGCTGGCCCAGCATCGAGAGCACGCCCGCGACCAGCCGCGCCCGCGGGCCCGGCACGTCGCCGAAAACCGTCGTCAGCCGCTCCCGCGCGACCGGGGAGAGCTCAAGGGCCAGCTGGCGCCAGAGCGCGGGCACGATCGGCGGCTCGTAGAGGATGCCGCGGTCGAGCAGCAGCGCCAGCCCGTAGACGCTCTGCGCGGTCTGCGGGTGCACGGCCACCTCGATCAGCCGGTGCACCAGTTCGCTGTAGCGCAGCAGGCAGTTCCGGCCGGTGTCGGACAGCCCGAGCGCCTCAGCGAGGAGGTAGTCACTCTCGCGCAGCAGGAACCGGAGCAGTTCCGCGTGGTACGGCGACACCAGGCCGGTGTCGTGCATCGCCCGCGCGAACCCCGCCGCCTCGTACTGCAGGCCACCGGTGTCCATCGCCTCGAGCCGGGAGCGGAAGACGTCGATGCCCGGATCCTCCCGGCACGCCTCGGTGGTCCCGTACAGACTCGTGATGAGCCGGTCGATGCCCAGCCCCGACGACACGCCGAGAGCGACGTCCGGATCGTCGAGGTAGATCGCGATCCGGGTGATCAGGGACTGCACCGACTCGACCTGTATCGGACGCTGGCGCAGGATCCGCCAGATCTCGTCGACCAGGTTGTCCATGAGGCTGTCGTAACCGATCCCGTCCGCGAGGTGACGGAACAGGTCCCGGATGAGCTGCGCGGTCCGGCCCTGCTGGGTGCGCTCCGCCTCGCTGGGCGCGGTGAACAGCAGCTCCAGGTTCATCGCCATCACCTGGGACAGGAACTGGCGGGCGTCCTCGGCGGGCAGCGTCGGGTGCGCGAAGTCGCCGAGGGCGACGGCGAGCATCCGCAGCTCGCTGGTCGCCTCCATGACGACGGTGTCGGCGTCTCCGCTGTGCAGGCTCGGGCCGACCAGCGCCGGGATGAGGATGTCCGGGGACGCCCAGTCCGTCCCCTGGAAGAGCCCGGCTTCCTCGAGCGCCTGTGCCCTGGCCCGGACCGCCGCGGCGCCGCCCGGCTGCATGAGCACCCGCCGCAATGCTTCCAGGACCCGCCGCAGCTTCGTGTGCTTGCCGAAGTCACGGGTTTCGGCCATGGCCTGGATGGCGTCGTCGAGTGAGGTCACGCGCTTGTCCAGCGTCGTGGCCTCACCCCTGACGTCGACGGTCGGTTTCAATGGGTTTCCTCGGGTAGGTCTCCTGCGCCGACAGGGCCGTCAGACGTAGAAGTCGAGCTCTTCCTGCTTCTTCAACAGGTCGCGCATCCGGTAGGGGTCATCACCGAAGAAGTACACCAGGCCCCAGTGGGTGCCGAACGCGGTCCTCTTGGTGACAGTCTCCTCGAGCGGCGTCGAGAGGTCGTGCGACTCGTAGTAGTCGTCGTCCTCGGTCTCCTGCGGGATCTCCAGGTCGCTGACGACACGGCGGCGCGGGTAGACGCCGAAGCATCCGGCGACCCCGGACGCGTCGACCACCTCGCGCGGGAAGAAGGCGTCGATCTCCTCCTCGGTCGTCTTCGGATCGAAGGCCAGCACCAGTGCATGGTAGGCGTTGAACCCGTATGTCCGCTCCAGTAGCTCGAACACCTTGAATCCCGGCGGGCGGTAGGCTACCTCACCGAAGTACATCTCGCCGTCGCTGGTGACGAAATACTCTGGGTGCACGAAGCCGAACTCGATGTCGAACGTCTTGATGAGCTTCTCGATCTGCGCCGTGATCTGCGGGCGGTACCGCTCCAGTTCCGGGGTTGCCGGCACGAACACCGAATAGCCCAGTGTGACGTATTCGGAGATGTTGAGGAACTTGATCTTTCCGTTGTGTATCCACGCCTCGACCGCGAACTCCCAGCCGTCGAGGTGGGATTCCATGAGGACCGGGAACTCCTCATCCGGAATCGTGTCGATCTCGTCCGGGGTGCGGATGACGCGGTGCCCGAGGCATCCTGCTTTGTCGAACGCCTTGACATGGATCGGGTCGTTCGGGTCGCCGTCCAGCTTGAGCAGGGTCTGATTGACGCGCTTGAGGAAGCGGATCACATCGTCCCGGTCGTGGGCTTCCTCGAATATTCCGACCCGGATGCCGCCGAGTTGCGCGCGGCGCTTCATCAGCGCCTTGTCCCGCAGCAGCATGGACTGACCGTACAGACGCGGGTTGTCCAGCAGAACGGAGTTGATCGCCCCCGCCCATTCAACCGTTTCCTCGAACAGCGGGATCGCGACGTCGACGCCCTCGTTCCGAAGGGTCTCGGCGATCTCCAGGGAGCGGTCGTTGAGCCGTTCGAAATTCCACGGCAGGTAGGGGATGTCGTGGTCGACGCAGTACTCCTCGGCCCACTCCGGCGCCACGACGACGTATCGCCGGTCGAACCGATCGAGGGCTTCCACCGCATTGAGACTCCAGCCAAGAAGCGCTACATAGCCTTTGTCCGGGTTCCTGGTGATCGGTTCGACTTGTGGCATAGACAGTTTCTCCTTCGGGCGCAGTGCGCGCATCGGCGGCGTAACTGGCGCCTACCCGGCGATCTGACACGCAAGCACCTCACGCCCCCGATCGGCGCCGAGCCAGGTTCCGTGGCGAAGCCGCCCGGGGAACAGCCCGCGGCCTACGCGCCCGGCTTCGCCGCCAGCGTGGAGTCCCGTACGACCAGCTCCGGCTGGAGGACGATCCGCTGGTGGCGGTGGACGTCGGTGTCCTCGCCCGTCTCCTCGATCAGCAACTCGGCGGCCGTACGGCCCATCCGGAACGCGGGCTGCCGCACCGAGGTCAGCGGCACGGCAGCGGCCGCCGCGAACTCGATGTCGTCGTAGCCGACCAGCGCCACCTCGCCCGGCACCGACACCCCGGCCGCGAAGAGCGCCTGGAGCACGCCGAGCGCCAGCAGGTCGTTCGCGCAGAACACCGCGGTCGGCCGGGGCGAGATGCCCAGCAACCGGGCACCGGCGTCACGGCCCGCCGCCACGTCCAGCCGCTCGGCTTCGATGTGCAGCAGCGCCTCCGGCGGCAGGCCCTCCTCGGCGAGCGCGGCGAGCGCCCCGGCGCGGCGGTCCTGGCACTGCGGCAGCTGCATCGGGCCGCTGACGTACAGCAGCCCGCGGTGTCCCTGGGCGATGAGGTGGCGGGCGGCGAGCGCGCCGCCCTCGATGTCGTCCACCGACACCGAGCACCCCTCGGAACTGGGCACCTCACGGTCCACGAGGACGAAGGGGATGTCGTGGCGGCGGAAGTTCTCCAGGTTGCCGCCGGTGGCGTCGGCGGGGGTCACCAGGACTCCGCGCACCCGGTGCTCGGCGAAGAGGGAGAGGTAGTCGGCCTCCTCGTCGGCGCTCTGCGCGCTGTTGCACACCATGACGCCGAGCCCCGCGTCGCGCGCGGCGCGCTCGGCGCCGCTGGCCACGTCCACGAAGAAGGGGTTCGCCATGTCGAGGACCAGCAGCGAGATGATCCGGCTGCGCCCGGCGCGCAGCTGGCGCGCGGATTCGCTGCGTACGTAGCCCAGCCGCTCGATCGCGGCCTGCACCCGGTCGCGGGTGGCCTCGGCGACCATCTCCGGTCGGTTGATCACGTTCGAGACGGTGCCGACGGACACTCCCGCCTGCCGCGCGACGTCCTTGATCCCCACCATGCGCCCCACGACCTCGGCCTCCGCCTTCCCGCAGCCCACCTCGGCCGCGGGACCCATGCTATGGCGTGAACGGCACGGATTTCCTCCACCCCGCCGCGGGTGCGCACCACGCGGCGGGCCGGCCGGTCGGTGGACCGGTCTACGAGCAGTTCTGGGTGGAGCCGGAGGCGCTGACACGCAGGGCGCCGCCGGAGGTGTTCGCGCCGCCGGTCTGGCAGTAGCCGCTGACGTTCTGGAACATGAGGTCGGCGGGGCTGTCGTCGCCGCGCTGCGCGGTGAAGTGGTCGAAGCGCAGTCCGCTGCCGCTGTTGGCGATGACCGCCGGACGGCCGTCGTCCTTCGCGAACCGCACCGAGCTGTCGGTGAAGGTGACGCGATCGGCGTTGTGGAGGTACCAGCCGAAGGCGGGGCGGGTCCCGATGCTCTTCGGGTTGTAGTCCTTGGCGTCGTTGCTGGGGACGCCGGTGGACATGGTGTCGTTGCCGCCGGGCACGGTCAGGTCGACGCCGGTGAAGGTGACGTCGCTGATGTGGTTGCTTCCCGACTCGCCCCACAGGGTGGGGCTGAAGGAGGGGCTGTTGCCGGTGCCGGTGATGTTGTCGTAGGTGATGTCGCTGATGTGGCCGACGCCCGGGTTGTTTCCGCAGCGTTTTCTGGTACCGATCTTCTGCATGATCGGCGAGTGGACGTCTCGCATGGTGATGTCGCGGTAGTGGACGTCGGAGATGTCCCCGCCGTCCATGGACACCATGCCGAGCCCGGACTTGTCCGCGCCGTTGATGGTGATGCCCTGGAAGTCGTAGTCGGTGAAGTCGCCGCAGGTCTCGGAGCCGAACATCAGGGCGTTGCAGCACTCCGCGGAGAGCTTGGTGTCGCGGACCTTCACATGCCCGTTGGGGAGCTTGGCGCCGAGGGCGTAGTCGCTCTTGAAGACGAGCGCGTCGTCATTGGCGGCGATGTTCGCGTTCGTGATGGTGGCGTTGGTGGTGCTGATGACGTTCCAGCCGTCGCGGTCGCTCGCGGTGTCGATCGTGAGGTGGTCGGAGGTGACGTCGTCGCAGCCGTTGATCAGCGCGGCGAAGTGGCCGCCGCGGCGCAGGGTGATCCCGCTGAGGGTGAGGCCCTTGCAGCGGGTCAGCGAGATGATCTTGTCCGCCTCGCCGGAATCCGGGTTGCCGGTGATGAGGTTGCCGGCACCGTCGATCGCTCCGGAGCCGGTGAAGCCGATGTTGGTGAGCTTGTCGCCGTAGAACATGGCGTTGTGGAAGTGGCTGTGCCCGTAGTCCTGGTAGCCGTCGTTCGGGTTGGACTCGGGCTTGTCATAGGTGTCCGCGCTGGAGCCGAGGATGGTGGCACCGGCGTCGAGCTGAAGGGTGACGTTGCTCTTCAGATGGACCGTGTTCTTGGACTTGTACTGCCCGGATGGGAACGTGACGGTCCCGCCTCCGGCGGCGGCCGCCGCGTTGACGGCCTTCTCGATCGCTCCGGTGTCGTTGGTGGACCCGTCGGCCTTGGCCCCGTAGTCCTTGACGTCGAAGGTGGCGGCCCGGGAGGGTGCGGCGGGAGCGGCGGGAGCGGCGGCCACCGTGGACACCTGGGCCGGTCCGAGTACGACGGCGAGCACGAACACCGCTGATGCGGGGAGTTTTCTCACTCTTCCTTCTCCTTCGCATATCGGGGTGATTGCTTCAAGGAGATCCGATGTATTCCTGTGAAAGGTGCAGACCATGGTGGAATGTACTCAGCCCGCCGAAGCTGTCAATGGATACCGAAAAACCCAGTGGTCAGCCTCGTAGCCCGGTCATGCTCGATCCACGGACGACGAGCTCGGGTCGCAGCACGATGCGTTGATGGCGATGGTCATCCGATCCCTCGCCCGTCTCGTCGATCAGCAGCTCGGCCGCCGTACGACCCATCCGGAACGCGGGGCGGCGCACCGAGGTCAGCGGCACCGCCGCGGCCGCCGCGAACTCGATGTCGTCGTACCCCACCAGCGCCACCTCGCCCGGCACCGACACCCCCGCCGCGTACAGCGCCTGGAGCACGCCCAGGGCCAGCAGGTCGTTCGCGCAGAACACCGCCGTCGGCCGCGGGGAGATGCCCAGCAGCCGGGCACCGGCGTCACGGCCCGCCGCCACGTCCAGCCGCTCCACCTCCACATGGCGCAGCGCGGCCTCGGCGACGCCCTCCTCGCGCAGGGCGTTCAGCGCGCCGGTGCGGCGGTCGCGGCACTGGGCGAGGTGCATCGGGCCGCTGACGTACGCCACCGTGCGGTGCCCCTGGGCGAGGAGGTGGCGGGCGGCGAGCGTGCCGCCCTCGATGTCGTCCACCGACACCGAGCACCCCTCGGAGCTGGGCACCTCGCGGTCCACGTAGACGAACGGGATGCCGTGGCGGCGGAAGTTCTCCAGGTTGCGGCCGGTGGCATCGGCAGGGGTGACGAGGACGCCGCGTACCCGCTGCTCGGTGAAGAGCCCCAGGTAGTCGGCCTCCTCCCGGGCGCTCTGCGCGCTGTTGCACACCATCACCCCGAGGCCCGCATCGCGGGCGGCGCGCTCGGCGCCGCCCGCCACGTCCACGAAGAACGGGTTCGCCATGTCGAGCACCAGCAGCCCGACGATGCGGCTGTGGCCCGCGCGCAGCTGGCGCGCCGACTCGCTGCGGACGTAGCCCAGCCGCTCGATGGTGGACAGAACCCGGGCCCGGGTCGCCTCGGACACCGAATCCGGGCGGTTGATGACGTTGGAGACCGTGCCGACCGAGACCCCGGCCTCCTTCGCCACCTCCTTGATGCCCACGCCCGTCAGGACGGCAGCCGGAAGTCGATGACCCGGAGGGCCGAGGGCGTGGTGCCGCTCGACTTCCGCTGGTACATGAACGACAGCACGCCGTCCTGGGCGAGGCGGGTGTCGTCCACGACGACCTCGCCGAAGGCGTTCAGCCCGCTGCCGTCGAAGAGTGTCTTCCAGTCGGTGTAGCCCGAGGCGCTGGACGCGGCGACGATGCGGCCGTACGGCATGACGGCGTAGGCGTTGTCGTACTTGTCGAAGGCCAGATGGGTGCGCTGGCTGGAGTTGAGGGCGACCGGGATCTCGGTCTTCTTCCAGGCGCCCGCGGCGTTCTTGAAGAGGTGGAAGGCGCGGCCGTTTGCGGTGCGGTCGGCCACGTAGTCGGTGGTGCACTGGCCGAAGCGGCCGGGGACATAGCTGATGACGGCGTGCGGGCGCCCGGCGGAGTCGGTGGCCTGGCTCTCCTGGTTCATCAGCGAGTGGTCGGGGTTGAGGGGGTCGACGACCGTGCCGGTGTCGTTCACGGTCACCTTGTCGGCGCCGCCGGTGGTGCCGACCACGGTGCCCGCCGCGTTGCGCCAGGTGCGGCCGCGGTCGGTGCTGTAGACGTAGCCGGTGTCGTGGTTGGTGAGGCCACCGGCATTGCACATCACCGCGTTGTTCTGCTCGCGCCAGGTGTAGAAGGCGTGCAAGCGGCCGTCCGAGCCGTAGTCGATGCCGTGCAGATACATGTTGCGGGCGGTGCTGGAGCCGTGCTCGCTGGTGTACGTCCCCGTGGACGCGGACCATTCGCCGAGCGCGGTCCACTTGGTGCCGTCGTACTCGGCCAGCGCGTTGCGCCCGTTGCCGGAGACCCCGACGCGGTAGCTGAGCTGGAGACGGCCCTCGGGGGTGGCCACGAACTGCGGATACGTGAACTGGGAGGTGAGCGCGAGCCCGTCGAGGGTGGTCTGCACGGCGCCGAACTGGGCGCTGTTCCAGGGGTGTCCGGCGGGGTCGTCCAGCAGCCCGGCCACCGACTTCACATAGAAGAAGCCGCTGCTGTGGGAGTCCATGTTGAGGTGCAGGCGGCCGTCGACGCGCGAGATCCCCATGGAGATCACGTTGTGGGAGTCGTCGGCGGTGAGCTGATGCGCCAACCGGACGGTCTGCCACTCCGCCCCGCCCAGCGCGCGGCGGCCGATGACGGTGGTGCGGTCGCCGGTGTACCAGACGGCGTACTGGTAGCCCTTGTAGGTGAGCAGCCCGTTCTTCTGGAACGCGTTGTTGTTCACCAGGCCGTTGTACGACTCGAAAAAGATGGCCTTCGGGTCGAGCTGGGTGTCGGCGACCTTGCTGACCGCCGGGCCGGGGGCCGCGGTGGTCGCGGCGGTGGCGCTTCCGGCCGGGACGGCGGCGGTGAGGAGGGCGGTGGCCAGGGCGGCGACGGCCAGGGGTCTCATATGCGTATGTCTCCGTGTCCTAGGCGAGGTGGAACACTTCGGTGAGCGGTGCCATGGCCTCATCCGGCTTGGCGCCGTCCAATGCCTCAAAGAAGTCCGCCATCTCCGCCTGCCACCGCGCGTTGACGTCGGTCGCGGCCATCGCGGCCTGTGCCGCCGCGAAGTCCTCTGTCTCCAGATAGCCGACGAGAAGCCCGTCCTCCCGCAGGAAGAGCGAGTAGTTGTGCCACCCGGCCTCGGACAGCGCCTCCAGCATCTCCGGCCACACGGCCGCGTGCCGCTCGCGGTACTCGGCCAGCCGCTCCTGGCGGACCTTCAGCAGAAAACACACACGCTGCATCACCGGCCGCCTCAGAAGTCGTACTTGTCGATGTTGGACTTGTCGAAGACGGTGGGAGGGCCGAGGATGACCTCGCCCTTCTTGCCGACCGTGTACTCGCCGAGCTTCCCGGCCTTGAACTGCTCCCCCTCGGCCCCGGTGATCTGCCCGGAGGCGAGCGCGGCGGCGGCGTACGAGCCCAGGTACCCGAGCTTCTTGGGGTCCCACAGCGCGAACTGCTCGACCGTGCCGTCCTTGACGTACTTGCGCATCTGGTTCGGCGTGCCGAGGCCGTTCAGCACGACCTTGCCCTTGTACGAGGAGTCGCTGATGTAGCGGGCGGCCGCGGCGATGCCGACCGTGGTGGGCGAGATGATGCCCTTGAGCTTGGGGTACGCCTTCAGCAGGCCCTGGGTCTCCTGGAACGACTTCTGGTCGTCGTCGTCCCCGTACACCGTCTTGACCAGCTTCATGTTCTTGTAGGCGGGCTTCTTCAGCTCGTCCTTCATGAAGCCGATCCAGGTGTTCTGGTTGGTCGCGTTCTGGGTGGCCGAGAGGATCGCGATCTCGCCCTTGTAGTCGAGTTGCTTCGCCAGGTGCTGGACCTGGCTGCGGCCGATCTCCTCCGAGCTGGCCTGGTTGATGAACACCTGGCGGCAGGCCGGGGCGGTGTCCGAGTCGTACGCGACGACCTTGATGTTCTTCTTCATGGCCTGCTTGAGCGGGCCGCACACCGCGTTGGGGTCGTTGGCGGCGATGAGGATGGCGTCCTGCCGCTGCTGGATCAGGGTGTTGATGTACGAGACCTGGGAGGAGGCGCTGGCGTCGGACGGGCCGACCTCCTTGCCCTTGCCGCCGAAGTCCGCGGCGGCGGCGATCCCGGAGGTGTCCAGGATCTTCAGGTACGGGTTGTTGATCTGCTTGGGCAGGAAGGCGAGCTTCAGGCCCTTCTTCAGCGGGGCGTCCGGGTCGGCCTTGGCGTCGCTCTTGGCGGGGCCGCCGTTGTCGGTGTCCTTCTTGGTCGTGCCGCCGCAGCCCGCGAGCGTGACGGCGAGGGCACAGACCGCGGCGGCGGTGGCGACGGCGCGGCGGCGGCTCGAAATGTGGCTGTGGCGCGCAGCGCCTCGTTTGAGGGTGGTGGGCGACGGGAGGGACATGAAGAGACCTTTCGCGGTGCGTGGATGGGTCAGCTGGTCGGGGCGGCGGCGCGCCGCTGACGCCAGGCGCTCACCGTGGCGATCATGCGGGGAGTGAGGACGGAGGCCACCAGCAGCAGCCCGGTGACGATCACCTGGACCTCGTTGGCCACGTCGCCCAGGGTCAGCAGGTTCTTCAGCACGCCGATGAGCAGCACCCCGGCGACCGCGCCGAACAGCGTCCCCTTGCCGCCGTCGAAGTCGATCCCGCCCAGCAGGACGGAAGCGATGACGAGCATCTCGAAGCCCTGGCCGTTGTCGGCGCGGGCACTCCCGTACCGCAGGGTGAACACCACCCCGGCGAAGGCCGAGACGAGGCCCGCCACGACGAACAGCAGCAGCTTGATCCGCTTGACGCGGATGCCCGCGAAGTACGCGGCGTCCTCCTGGGCGCCGATCGCGAACAGCGACCGGCCGAGCCCGGTGGAGTGCAGCACCACGGCGGCGACGACGGCCAGCACGATGAACAGCGCCACCGGATAGGTGAGGAAGGTCCCGGGCACGGTGGTGGTGTCGACCGCCCACTTCGCGTACGTCTCCGGGAAGTCGGTGATGGCGTTCGAGCCGAGCACCACCGAGG
The DNA here is from genome assembly GCF_044333065.1 of Streptomyces sp. NPDC021115. Lineage (NCBI taxonomy): Bacteria > Bacillati > Actinomycetota > Actinomycetes > Kitasatosporales > Streptomycetaceae > Streptomyces > Streptomyces sp. NPDC021115. The sequence goes on along the minus strand of NZ_JBIRQF010000002.1, from coordinate 888,399 downwards.
CCAGCCCCCGGTACAGCGCGAGGGTGCCGATGGTGACGGCGAGCGACGGCAGTCCGACGCGGGTGACCAGCCAGCCGTTGAGCAGCCCGCCCGCCACGCCGACCAGCAGCACGAGGGGCACGATGGTCTCGAACGCCCAGCCCTTGTCCCACAGTTCACCGGTCAGCGCGCTGGACAGACCGAGCATCGAGGCCACCGACAGATCGACCTGCCCGGCCACCACCAGCAGCGTCATCGGCAGCGCCATCAGCGCGACCTCGACGATGTCGTTGAAGGCGAAGGCGAGGTTGTCGCGGCTCGCGAAGCCGTCCGTCGCACCGAGCCCGGTGACGAAGACGGCCACCAGCAGCACCCCGACCGCGGTGTCCCACCTCAGCTTCATCGGGCGCTCCTCTTCCTCAGCGCACGGGTCATGCGCACGTTCACGATCCGGTCCACGCTGATGGCGGCGAGCAGCAGCGCGCCCGCGATGGCGTCCGCCCAGAAGGAGTCGACCTTCAGCACGGCCAGCGCGCTGCCGATGGTGGTGAGCAGCAGCGCGCCCAGCGCCGCGCCCCACACCGTGCCGGTGCCGCCGACGATGGCGACGCCGCCGACCACCACCGCGCTGACCACGGTCAGCTCCCAGCCGTGGGCGTTGTCCGCGACGACGGTCCCGAAGCGGGCCAGCCACAGCGCCCCCGCGAAGCCGGAGACGGCGCCGGAGAAGAGGTACGCGCCGAGCACCCGGCGCCGGATCGGCACCCCGGCGAGCCGCGCGGCCTCGGGGCTGGAGCCGATGGCGTACAGCTCCCGGCCGCTGCGGTACGTCCGCAGGAAGTACGCGCACCCCGCGAGCACCGTCGCGGAGATCATCGGCAGATACGGGATGCCCAGCACGCTGCCGCTGCCCAGGTCCAGCACGGGCTGCGGCACATCGGCGGCGTTGATCTGCTCGCCTTGCGCCCACCAGTAGTCGAGGCCCTGGATGATGTAGAGCATCCCGAGGGTGACCACCAGCGCGGGCACCCGGCCGAAGCTGACGAGCGACCCGCTGACGAGGCCGCAGACCGCGCCGACGACGACGCCGAGCAGCAGCACCGTCAGCGCCCCGTGGTCCGTCCCCGAGACGAACTTCCCGCAGGCGAAGGCGGACAGGCCCACCACGGACCCCACCGACAGGTCGATGTTGCGGGTGATGACCACGACGGACTGCCCGACCGCGAGCAGCACCAGGATCGCGGCGTTCAGCAACAGGTCCTTGATGCCCTGGTCGTTCAGGAAGCGGGGCTCGGCGACCCAGGTGAACAGCACCAGCAGCACCAGCGCGCCCGCGATGCTGATCTCCCGCGCCCGGAAGACGGCGTCGACCAGCGAGCGCGCCGAGCGTTCCGTGTCCGGCGCCGGTGCGGGTTTCTCGACCGTGACCGTCATGCCACCCTCCCTTTGAGCCCCGTCGCCGCGGCCATCACCGACTCCTCGGTGGCCTCGGCGCGCGGGATCTCGGCCACCAGCCGCCCCTCGTGCATCACCAGCACCCGGTCGGCCATGCCGAGCACCTCGGGCAGATCGGAGGAGATCATCAGCACCGCGAGCCCGTCGGCGGCCAGCGACGACAGCAGCCGGTGCACCTCGGCCTTCGTGCCGACGTCGATGCCGCGCGTCGGCTCGTCCACGATGAGCACCGCCGGGTCGGTGGCCAGCCACTTCGCCAGCACGACCTTCTGCTGATTGCCGCCGGAGAGCACCCCGACGTGGTCGCCCAGGCTGCCGTACTTCAGCTGGAGCCGCACCGCCCAGTCCGACGCCCGCCCGCGCTCCAGCGCCCGCTTCACCATGCCCGCGCGGCCCAGCCGGTCGAGGCCGGTCAGCCCGATGTTGCGTTCGATGGACATCTCCATGACCAGGCCGCGCTGGCGCCGGTCCTCGGGCACCAGCGCGAGCCCGGCATCCATGGCGGCGGTCGGCGAACCGGGCCGCAGCACCGTGCCGTCCACCCGCACCTCGCCCGCGTCCGCCCGGTCCACCCCGAAGACGGCCTGCGCGACCTCGCTGCGCCCGGCGCCGACCAGCCCCGCGAGCGCGACGATCTCCCCGCGCCGCACGTCGAACGACACGTCCCGGAAGACGCCCTCGCGGGTCAGCCTGCGCACCGACAGCGCGGTCTCGCCGACCCGGGTCGGCTGCTTGGGATACAGCTCGTCCAGGTCCCGGCCGACCATGCGGCGTACGAGATCGTCGTGCGTCACCCCGTCCAGCGGCTCGGACGCCACCCAGCGCCCGTCCCGGAGCGTGGTGACCCGCTGGCACAGCTCGAAGATCTCCTCCAGCCGGTGCGAGATGAACAGCACCGCGGCGCCCTCCGCGCGCAGCGCCTCGACCACCGCGAAGAGCCGGGCGGTCTCGCTGCCGGTCAGCGCCGCCGTCGGCTCGTCCATGATCAGTACGCGGGCGTCGAAGGAGAGCGCCTTGGCGATCTCCACGATCTGCTGGTCCGCGATGGACAGCCCGCGCGCCGGCCGGTCCGGGTCGAGGTCGACCCCGAGCCGCGCCATCAGACCGGCCGTCGACGCGCGCACCGCCTTGTGGTCGATCCGGCCGAACGGCCGCCGGGGCTGACGGCCCATGAAGATGTTCTCGGCGATCGACAGATCGGGGAAGAGCGTCGGCTCCTGGTAGATCACGGCGATGCCCACGTCACGGGCGTCGGCGGGACCGTGGAAGACCACCGGTTCACCGTCCAGCAGCACCTCGCCGGAGTCCGGCCGGTGCACTCCGGCCAGCGCCTTGATCAGCGTCGACTTGCCCGCGCCGTTCTCCCCGGCCAGGGCGTGCGCCTCACCGGCGAAGAGCTCCAGCGAGACGTCCCGGAGGGCCCGTACGGCGCCGAAGGACTTGTTCACCCCCTTGAGGGCGAGGACCGGAACAGACTGGCTCACGGATTCTCCTGAAGCACACGAATGAAATGTTTCAATCTGGATTCCGGGAAGCTAGCTCCGAGCCATGCACCCGTCAAGGGGGTGCGCGGCAGGTAAATCCCGTACCTGCGCGACCACTTGACGCACCCCGGCCATCGCCCCTACGGTCCAGGCGCCTGTTCGATTGAATCGTTTTCATCCAGCCGTTCCTGGAGGAAGCCCGTGATCAGCAGACGCCACCTGCTCGCCACCACCGCTGCCACCGGTACGGCCCTCACGGGTCTGCCCGCCCTCACCCCGACCGCCGCCGCGGAGGCCCGCCCCACCGCGGGACTGCGGATCCGGAGCACCACGGTCGAGTACGCCACCCATCCGCTCGGCCTGGACGCACCCCACCCCCGGCTGAGCTGGATCCTCGAATCCGACGCCCGCGACCAGTCGCAGAGCGCCTACCGCGTCCGGGTCGCCACCTCCCCGGACCGGCTCGGCGACCCGGACGTCTGGGACAGCGGCAAGCGGACGTCGAGCCGATCGGTCCTGGTCGACTTCGACGGCCCTGCCCTGCGTCCCCGCACCCGCTACCACTGGTCCGTGCGCGTCTGGGACGACCGCGGCCGCCCCTCCCCGTGGTCCGCCCCCGACTGGTGGGAGACCGGACTGCTCGGCGCGGAGCAGTGGCAGGCGCGCTGGATCACCGCGCCCACCGAGGTGACCGCGCCGCCGCGACTGGACGGCGCCGCCTGGATCTGGTTCCCCGAAGGCGACCCGGCCGCCGACGCCCCGGTGGCCACCCGCTGGTTCCGCACCACCGTCCGGGCCACCGGCACCGTACGCCGCGCCCGCCTGGTCGTGGCGGCCGACGACGGCTTCACCGCCCACGTGGACGGCACCGAGGTCGCCACCCGCGAGGCGCTGGGCGTGGCCAAGGCGTGGGCCCACCCGGTCACCGTCGACGTCACCGAGCACCTGCGCCGGGGAGCGGCCACGCTCGCGGTCGCGGCCACCAACGCCGAGCAGGGCCCGGCCGGTCTGCTGGCCACCCTGGAGCTGACCACCGAGGACGGCACCACCCACCACCACACGGATGCCACCTGGCGGACGACCGACAAGAAGCCGCCCGCCACCTGGACCTCCCCCGGCCACGACGACAGCGACTGGGCAGACGCCAAGGAGCTGGCCCCCTGGGGCAGCGGGCCATGGGGCAAGGTGCTGCCGCAGGAGTCGCCCGCCCAGCTGCGCCGCACCTTCACGCTCGCGGGCAAGCCCGTCGCCCGCGCCCGGCTGTACGCCACGGCGCTCGGCCTCTACGAGGCCCGCCTCAACGGCGTCCGCGTCGGCCATGACCAGCTGACCCCGGGCTGGACCGACTACCGAAGGCGCGTGCAGTACCAGACGTACGACGTCACCCACGCGCTGCGGCGCGGCGCCAACGCCCTCGGCGTGACCCTCGCCCCCGGCTGGTACGCCGGAAACGTCGCCTGGCTCGGCCAGCACCAGTACGGCACCCACCCCGCGCTGCTCGCCCAGCTGGAGGTCACGTACACCGACGGCAGTACCGAGCGCGTCACCACCGACCCCGAGTGGCGCGCCGCCACCGGCCCGCTAGTGGCCGCCGACCTGCTGATGGGCGAGGCGTACGACGCCCGCCTGGAGACCCCGGGCTGGACCTCACCTGGCTTCGACGACACCGGATGGCGGCCCGCCACCACCGCCGAGAACATCACCACCGAGGTGGTGGCCCAGGTCGACGCGCCGACCCGGGTGGAACGCGAACTCACCCCGGTCAAACGCACCGAACCCGCCCCCGGCGTCCACCTCTTCGACCTGGGCCAGAACATGGTCGGCAGCGTCCGCCTCACGGTCTCTGGGCCGGCCGGGCACACGGTCCGGATCCGCCACGCCGAGGTGCTGAACCCCGACGGCACCGCGTACACCGCCAATCTGCGCACCGCCCACCCCGTCGACACGTACACCCTGAAGGGCGGTGGCACCGAGACCTACGAACCGCGCTTCACCTTCCACGGCTTCCGCTACGTCGAGGTCACCGGCTACCCCGGCACACCACCCCTCGCCGCGGTGACCGGCCGGGTCATGCACACCGCCGCCCCGTTCACCATGTCCTTCCGCACCGACGTGCCGATGCTCAACCGGCTCCACTCCAACATCACCTGGGGCCAGCGCGGCAACTTCCTGTCCGTCCCCACCGACACCCCGGCCCGCGACGAACGGCTCGGCTGGACCGGGGACATCAACGTCTTCTCCGGCACCGCCGCGTACACCATGGAGTCGGCCCGGTTCCTCACCAAATGGCTTCAGGACCTGCGCGACGGGCAGGGCGCGGACGGCGCCTTCCCCGATGTGGCGCCGGTCGTCAGCGGCCTCGGCAGCGGCACCGCGGGGTGGGGCGACGCCGGGGTGACCGTCCCCTGGAACCTGTACCGGGCGTACGGCGACACCCGGGTGCTGCGCGAGAACTGGGCCGCCATGCGCGACTGGATCGCGTACCTGGAGAAGCACAGCTCGGACCTGCTGCGCCCCGCCGAGGGCTACGGCGACTGGCTCAACGTGGACGCCGAGACCCCCAAGGACGTCATCGGCACCGCCTACTTCGCGCACGCCACCGACCTCGTCGCCCGCACGGCACACGTCCTCGGCGAGGCCCCGGCCCGCTACGAGGACCTGCTGGCCCGCGTCAAGAAAGCCTTCACCGCCGCGTACGTCTCCGCCGACGGCAGGATCAAGGGCGACACCCAGACGGGTTACGTCCTGGCGCTCTCCATGGACCTGCTGCCCACCGCCCTGCGCCGCCCGGCGGCCGACCGCCTCGTCGCCCTGATCGAGGCCCGCGACGGACACCTGTCCACCGGCTTCCTCGGCACCCCGCGGCTGCTCCCGACGCTCACCGCCACCGGCCACACCGACCTCGCCCACCGCCTCCTCCAGCAGCGCACCTTCCCCTCCTGGGGGTACCAGATCGACCGGGGCTCGACCACGATGTGGGAGCGCTGGGACTCCATCAAGCCGGACGGCGGCTTCCAGGACGTCGGGATGAACTCCTTCAACCACTACGCCTACGGCTCGGTCGGCGAGTGGATGTACCAGAACATCACCGGCATCACCCCCGCCGCCCCCGGCTTCCGCCGCATCCTGATCCGGCCCCGCCCCGGCGGCGAGGTGCGGTCCGCCGAGGGCCGCCATGACTCCCCCTACGGGCCGATCGCCACCCGCTGGTCACAGCGGGACGGCGAATTCACGCTCGCGGTCTCGGTACCGGTCAACACCACCGCCGAGATCTGGGTGCCCGCGCGCCGCGAATCCGACGTGACCCAGCGCGGCGCCCGGTTCCTGCGGCTGGCCGACGGCTGCGCGGTGTACGCCGCGGGCTCTGGTTCGTACCACTTCTTGACGCGCACCGACCTGCGCGATTAGCTTTCTTGAATCGTTTCACTTCCAAGGAGACCCATGTCTGACGTTCCGGCCGTGAAGGCGGCCCTCAAGAGCCAGGCGGTCGAGACGCCGTCATGGGCGTACGGCAACTCCGGAACCCGTTTCAAGGTGTTCGCCCAGCCCGGTGTGCCCCGCACCCCGCAGGAGAAGCTGGACGACGCCGCCCAAGTGCACGCCTTCACCGGCGTCGCCCCCAGCGTCGCCCTGCACATCCCCTGGGACAAGGTCGACGACTACACGGCACTCGCCAAGCACGCCCAGGAGCGCGGGCTGAAGCTGGGGGCGATCAACTCCAACGTCTTCCAGGACGACGACTACAAGCTGGGCTCGGTCACCCACCCCGACCCGGCGGTCCGCCGCAAGGCCGTGGGCCACCTGCTGGAATGCGTCGACATCATGGACGCCACCGGCTCCCGCGACCTCAAGCTCTGGTTCTCCGACGGCACCAACTACCCCGGCCAGGACGACATAGCGGCCCGCCAGGACCGTCTCGCCGAGGCCCTGAACACCGTCTACGACCGCCTCGGGGACGACCAGCGGCTGCTGCTGGAGTACAAGTTCTTCGAGCCCGCCTTCTACACCACGGACGTCCCGGACTGGGGCACCGCCTACGCCCACTGCCTGAAGCTCGGTCCCAAGGCCCAGGTGTGCGTGGACACCGGCCACCACGCCCCGGGCACCAACATCGAGTTCATCGTCGCGCTGCTGCTGCGCGAGAAGAAGCTCGGCGCGTTCGACTTCAACTCCCGCTTCTACGCCGACGACGACCTCATGGTCGGCGCCGCGGACCCCTTCCAGCTCTACCGCATCATGTACGAGGTCATCCGCGGCGGCGGTCTCACCCCGGACATCGCCTTCATGCTCGACCAGTGCCACAACATCGAGCCCAAGATCCCGGCCATCATCCGCTCCGTGATGAACGTCCAGGAGGCCACCGCGAAGGCCCTCCTGGTCGACCGCGACGCCCTCGCCGCCGCCCAGCAGTCGGGCGACGTGCTCGGCGCCAACGCGGTGCTGATGGACGCGTACAACACCGACGTACGGCCCCTCCTCGCCGAGGTGCGGGAGGAGCTGGGCATCGACCCCGACCCGATGGCCGCGTACCGGGCGTCCGGCTGGGCGGAGCGGATCGTCGCGGAGCGCGTGGGCGGCGAACAGGCGGGCTGGGGCGCCTGATCCGCACCCCGCCGCGAAACCACTGAGACAGGCCCGCACCCCACACATGAGGACGACATGACCGCAGAACTCCACCCCGAAGCGGCCACGCTGCTGGAGCGGAGCCACCGCCTCGGTGCTGATCCGCGCAACACCAACTACGCGGGCGGCAACACGTCCGCCAAGGGCACCGACACCGACCCCGTCACCGGCCAGGACGTCGAGCTGATGTGGGTCAAGGGCTCGGGCGGTGACCTGGGCACCCTCACCCACTCCGGCCTGGCCGCGCTCCGCCTGGACCGCCTCCGCGCGCTCACCGGCGTCTACCCGGGCGTGGAGCGCGAGGACGAGATGGTCGCCGCGTTCGACTACTGCCTGCACGGCAAGGGCGGCGCGGCGCCGTCCATCGACACCGCCATGCACGGCCTGGTCGACGCCGCCCACGTGGACCACCTCCACCCCGACTCCGGCATCGCCCTCGCCTGCGCCGCCGACGGCGAAGCGCTCACCAAGGAGTGCTTCGGCAACCAGGTGGTCTGGGTGCCCTGGCGCCGCCCCGGCTTCCAGCTGGGCCTGGACATCGCCGCCATCAAGAAGGCCAACCCGCAGGCCATCGGCTGCATCCTCGGCGGCCACGGCATCACCGCCTGGGGCGACACCTCCGAGGAGTGCGAGGCGAACTCGCTCCGCATCATCCGCACAGCCGAGCGGTTCCTCGCGACACGCGGCAAGGCGGACCCCTTCGGCGCGGTCGTCCACACCACCCTCCCCGAGGCCGAGCGCCGCGCCCGCGCCGCCGCGCTCGCCCCGGTGATCCGGGGCCTGGTCTCCACGGACCGCCCGCAGGTGGGCCACTTCACGGACAGCGACACCGTCCTGGACTTCGTCTCCCGCGCCGAACACCCCCGCCTGGCGGCGCTGGGCACCTCGTGCCCGGACCACTTCCTCCGTACGAAGGTCCGCCCCCTCGTGCTGGACCTCCCGCCGGACGCCCCCCTCGACGCGGCGATCGACCGCCTCAAGGAGCTCCACGCCGCCTACCGCACCGACTACGCGGCCTACTACGACCGCCACGCCACCCCCGACTCCCCGGCGATGCGCGGCGCCGACCCGGCGATCGTGCTGATCCCGGGCGTGGGGATGTTCAGCTTCGGCAAGGACAAGCAGACGGCCCGGGTGGCGGGCGAGTTCTACGTCAACGCGATCAATGTGATGCGGGGCGCCGAGGCGGTGTCGTCGTACGCGCCCATCGAGGAATCCGAGAAGTTCCGCATCGAGTACTGGGCGCTCGAAGAGGCAAAGCTCCAGCGCATGCCGAAGCCCAAGCCACTGGCCACCCGCATCGCCCTGGTGACCGGCGCGGGCTCGGGCATCGGCAAGGCGATCGCCCACCGCCTGGTGGCCGAGGGCGCCTGCGTCGTGGTGGCGGACATCAACGCCGAAAACGCCGTCTCCGTGGCTCAGGAATTGGGCGGTCCGGACAAGGCGGTCCCCGTCACGGTCGACATCACCGACGAGGAGCAGATCGAAGCGGCCTTCGCTCAGGCGGCCCTGGCCTTCGGAGGCGTGGACCTGCTGGTCAACAACGCCGGGATCAGCATCTCCAAGCCACTCCTCGAAACGACGGCCAAGGACTGGGACCTCCAGCACGACATCATGGCCCGCGGCTCCTTCCTCGCGTCCCGCGAGGCGGCCCGTGTGTTCATCGCCCAGAACATGGGCGGCGACATCGTGTACATCGCCTCCAAGAACTCCGTCTTCGCGGGCCCGAACAACATCGCGTACTCCGCCACCAAGGCCGACCAGGCGCACCAAGTGCGCCTTCTCGCCGCCGAGTTGGGCGGCCACGGCATCCGCGTCAACGGCGTGAACCCCGATGGCGTCGTCCAGGGCAGTGGCATCTTCGCGGGCGGCTGGGGCGCGCAGCGCGCCGCGGTGTACGGCGTACCCGAGGAGAAGCTGGGCGAGTTCTACGCCCAGCGCACCCTGCTCAAGCGCGAGGTGCTCCCGTCCCATGTGGCGAACGCGGTGTTCGCGCTCACCGGCGGCGACCTGTCGCACACCACGGGCCTGCACATCCCGGTGGACGCGGGGGTCGCGGCGGCGTTCCTGCGCTGACGCGCGCGCGAGGGGGACGCGGTCGCAGGGGTGGGGTCCTGGACGATGACGTGTATTTGTGGCGCCTGCTTCCGGCCCACCCCACGCCTCCGGGCGCCGGCGCCAAAAATATACGAGTCCAGGACCCTGCCCCGGAGGCCCCGGCCCCCGCCCCGGACCGAACACCGCAACCACACTTACGGCAACCCACCACGAGGTCAACGTGCCCCGAACAGAACACCGCTTCGCCGCCGTGGACCTCGGTGCGTCCAGTGGCCGCGTCATGGTCGGCCAGGTCAGCCCGGACACGCTGACGCTCCACGAGGTGCACCGCTTCCCCAATGAGCCGGTGCGCCTCTCCGGCACCCTGCACTGGAACATCCTGTCCCTCCACCAGGGCGTCCTGACCGGCCTCAAAGCGGCCGCAGAGGCAGCCGCGGAAGCACCCCTGACCAGCATCGGCATCGACACCTGGGCCGTCGACTACGGCCTCATCGACGCCACCGGGGCGCTCCTCGCCAACCCCGTCCACTACCGCGACACCCGCACCGCCACCACGGCGGACAAGGTCCGGGCTGCCATCTCGCCCCCGGACCTCTACGCCGCCACCGGCCTCCAGCACCTCCCCTTCAACACGATCTACCAGCTCGTCGCCGCCCAGGGCACCCCCGCCCTGGCCGCCGCCCACCGCCTGCTCCTCATCCCGGATCTCATCGCGTACTGGCTGACGGGCGAGGCGGGCACCGAGCTGACGAACGCGTCCACCACCCAGCTCATCGACCCCCGCACCCGCACCTGGTCCACCGAGGTCGCGGACGCCCTCGGCATCGACCTGTCCCTCTTCCCGCCCCTGCGGGACCCCGGCACCCCCGCCGGACACCTCCTCCCGGACGTCCTCGCCGCAACCGGCCTCCCGCACTCCACCCCCGTGACCGCGGTCGGCTCGCACGACACCGCCTCCGCCGTCGTGGGTGTCCCCGCCACCAGCCCCCGCTTCGCGTACATCGCCACCGGCACGTGGTCACTGGCCGGTCTTGAGCTGGACGCGCCGGTCCTCACCGAGTCGAGCCGCCTGGCGAACTTCACCAATGAGCTGGGCGTGGACGGCACGGTGCGCTATCTGCGCAACATCATGGGCCTGTGGCTGCTCCAGGAATGCCTGCGCACCTGGGCGGACACCGGCAGAGAACACCACCTCCCCACCCTCCTCAAGGCGGCAGCCGAGGCCACCCCCCTCCGCTCCGTCGTGGACGCGGGTGACCCCGCCTTCATCGCCCCCGGCGACATGCCCGACCGCATCGCCGCCGCCTGCCACCGCACCGGCCAGCCCGCGCCCCGTACGCCCGCCGAGACGACCCGCTGCGTCCTGGACTCCCTCGCCCTGGCACACCGCCGGGCGATCGAGGACGCCGTCCGCCTGTCGGGCCGTACCGTCGACACCGTGCACATCGTCGGCGGCGGCGCGCACAACACCCTGCTGTGCCAGCTCACCGCCGACGCCTGCGGCCTTCCCGTGGTCGCGGGCCCGGCCGAGGCGGCGGCGCTCGGAAACGTCCTGATCCAGGCGCGCACAGCCGGAACGATCAGCGGCGGGCTGCCGGAACTCCGCGCGCTCCTTCACAGCACCCAGCCACTGAGGCAGTATGAGCCCACGGGTGATCACTCGGCATGGGACAGGGCAGCTTCCCGCCTGGACGGCACACGGGTCACCGGGACCGAGGCGGCGGGACAGGGCCACGAGGAGGAACGGTGCGGGTAGCGCTCTTCATCACCTGCGTCAACGACACGCTCTATCCGCGCACCGGCCAGGCCGTGGTCACCCTGCTGGAGCGGCTGGGCGTGGAGGTGGGTTTCCCGCCCGAACAGAGCTGCTGCGGCCAGCCGCAGTTCAACACGGGCTACCGCCACGACACGGAACCCCTCCTGCGCCGCTACGCCACCGCGTTCCACGGCTACGACTACATCGTCACCCCCTCCGGATCGTGTGCCGCGATGGTGCGCGACAACTATCCGAGGATGGGCGCGAAGGCCGCCGCCGAGGGACGTGGCGAGGAGCTGGCGGACCTGGCCGCCACCGTCGTCCCCAAGACCTACGAACTCACCGAGTTCCTGACCGGGGTCCTCAAGGTCACGGACGTCGGCGCGTACTACCCCCACACGGTCACGTACCACCCCACCTGCCACGGGCTGCGCATGCTCGGCCTGGGCGACCGGCCGCGCGCGCTCCTGTCCGCCGTCAAGGGGCTGGACCTGGTGGAGCTGCCGGGCGCGGAGGAGTGCTGTGGCTTCGGCGGCACGTTCGCGGTCAAGAACGCGGCCGTGTCGGCGGCGATGGGCGCGGACAAGGCGCGCAACATCACGGCGACCGGCGCCGAGGCGGTCTGCACGGTCGACAATTCCTGCCAGATGCACATCGGCGGCACCCTCGCCCGGCAGGGCTCGTCGGTGCGCCCGGTGCACATCGCGGAGATCCTGGCCAGCACGGAAGGAGACGTCTGGTGAGCGGTACCCACCAAGCCACCTATCTGGGGATGCCCGCGTTCCCGGTGGCGGCCGACGCCTCCACCCGCGACACCCAGCTGCGCGCCAACCTGCGCCACGCCACGCACACCATCCGCGCCAAGCGCGCCACGGCCGTGTCCGAGCTGGACGACTGGCAGCGGCTGCGCTCCGCGGGCGCGGCCATCAAGGACCGCACGCTGCGCCACCTCGACCACTATCTGGAGCAGCTGGAGAGCGCGGTCACGGCGGCCGGGGGCCAGGTGCACTGGGCGGCCGACGCGGACGAGGCGAACCGCATCGTCACCGAGCTGGTGCGGGCCACGGGCGAGCGCGAGGTCGTCAAGGTCAAGTCGATGGCCACGCAGGAGATCGGCCTGAACGACGCCCTCTCCACCGCCGGGATCACCGCGTACGAGACCGATCTCGCCGAACTGATCGTGCAGCTCGGCGACGACCTCCCGTCCCACATCCTGGTCCCGGCGATCCACCGCAACCGCGGCGAGATCCGCGACATCTTCACGGAGCGCATGGCCGGATGGGGCCGCCCGGCCCCCGAGGGGCTGACCGACGCGCCCGCCGACCTGGCGGAAGCGGCACGCCTCCACCTCCGCGAGAAGTTCCTGAACGCCAAGGTGGGCATCTCCGGCGCCAACTTCATGATCGCGGAGACCGGTACCCTGGTCGTGGTCGAGTCCGAGGGCAACGGCCGGATGTGTCTGACCCTCCCCGAGACGCTGATCTCCGTCGTCGGCATCGAGAAGGTGGTCCCCACCTTCCAGGACCTGGAAGTGTTCCTCCAGCTCCTCCCCCGTTCCTCGACAGCGGAGCGGATGAACCCGTACACCTCCATGTGGACCGGCCCCACGGACGGCGACGGCCCCCGCGCCTTCCACCTCGTCCTGCTGGACAACGGCCGCACCGACACCCTCGCGGACACCGTGGGCCGCCAGGCGCTGCGCTGCATCCGCTGTTCGGCGTGTCTGAACGTGTGCCCGGTGTACGAGCGGGCCGGCGGCCATGCGTACGGCTCGGCGTACCCGGGCCCCATCGGCGCCATCCTCACCCCGCAACTGCGCGGCACCCAGAGCGAGTTGGACGCCTCCCTGCCGTACGCCTCCTCGCTGTGCGGCGCGTGCTACGAGGTGTGCCCGGTGGCCATCGACATCCCCGAGATCCTGGTCCATCTGCGCGAACGGGTCGTCGAGGGCGGCCCGGCATCGGTGCGCGGCACCCGCGCGGTCGTCAAGCCCGCCAAGGGCCACGCCGCGGAACGGGCCGCCATGCGGGCCGCGCGCTGGGCCCTCGACCACCCCGGCGTGCTGCGCACCGGCCAACGCCTGGCCGCCCGCACCCGCCGCTTCCACCCCCGGCGGCTGCCCGGGCCGGGGCGGGCGTGGAGCGATACGCGGGAGCTGCCGAAGGTGCCGGAGGAGTCGTTCCGCGACTGGTGGCAACGTACGCGGGGCACGTCCCCTGACGCCCACGATGCGAGGTGACCCCCATGAACGCATCCCCAACCAGCTCCCCGACCGGCTCCCGCGCCCTCGTCATGGCCCGTATCCGCCGCGCCCTGGCGGATGTCCCGCGCGACGAGACACCGCCCGAGGTCGCGGTCGACCGTACGTACCACCGCGTACACGGCGACCGCACCGCCGCCGAGACCGTCGACCTGCTCGCCGAAAACCTCGCCGACTACCGCGCGATCGTGCACCGCACCACGGCCTCGGCCCTGCCCGGTTTGATCGCGGACCTGCTCACCGCGCACGGCGCGACCAGCGTGGTCGCCCCCTCCGGCCTCCCCGCCGAGTGGCTGTCGGCCACGGACGCCGTACGGCTGACGGACTCCCCCGACCAGACGCCCCACGACCTGGACGACGTGTCCAGCGTGGTCACCGCCTGCGCGGTGGCCATCGCCGAGACCGGCACCATCATCCTGGACGCCGATACCGACCAGGGCCGCCGCCGCATCTCCCTCGTCCCCGACCACCACATCTGCGTGATCCGTGTCCCGGCCCAGGTAGTCGACTCGGTCCCGCAGGCCCTCGAACGCCTCGACCCGGCCCGCCCGTTGACCTGGATCTCGGGCCCGTCGGCGACGAGCGACATCGAGCTGGACCGCGTGGAAGGCGTCCACGGCCCCCGCACGCTGGAAGCCGTGCTCGTCACCGAGTGACACCCCCGCCACGAAGCTGACACGAATTCGAACACACCGCCCACCCTCCGTCGCTCCCAGTGATCGAATGTCGTACGGTGCTGGTTGGTTGGAGGCCGTGTCGAACGGGGAGGGCGAACGGTGAGCGGTGGCGGGGGCGCCAAGGGCGGCAACATAGACCTGGCCTTCGACAAGGATTCGCAGGCCGAGATCGTGAAGGGCCTGCGGTCGGCGATCGGCGAGCTGCGGGAGATCTCCTCGGCGTCCGACGCGGAGACGGGGGCAGGCTTCGAAGACCTCTCCATGACGTCCATGGAGGCCGGACACAACGGCCTGGCCAAGGACTTCGAGGAGTTCTGCGAGCTGTGGGACTGGGGTGTGCGCGGCCTCATCGAGGACGCCAGCAAGCTCGCGGAGAAGGTGGGACTGGCGGCGGGCTCGCAGTGGGAGCAGGAGCAGTACGCCCAGGGCACCTTCAAGGTGGCCGCGAACTCGATGCTGGGCAATCCGCACCTGGACGAGAAGACGGTCATGAAGAAGGACATGGACGAGCTGATCTCGGTCGACACCTGGACGCCGGACTACAGCAAGGAGTCCTTCGAGAAGGCCGCGTCCGACGCCGAGAAGACTTGGGACACCGCCGGCGAGGAGGCGGGGTACCGGCATAAGTCGACCGGCATTCAGCAATTCGTCGACCAGGCCTCCGAAGAAGGCGCCAAGAGGGGCAACCGCTGATGGGTCTCGGTGACCTGACGCCCGACTGGATGGACGACGCCGTCGAGAAGGGCACCGAGGCCCTCGGCGACGGCGTCGAATGGGCCGGTAACAAGACCGCGGACGGGCTGGACAAGGTCGGCTGGGAGAGCGGCGCGGACTTCGTCCGCGACAAGTCCCGCTCCGCCGCGAACTACCTGGGCGCGGATGTCGCCGAGATGCAGCTCGGGGAGACCGATGACCCCAAGAAGCTGATCTACGGCAGCCCGAGCCGGATCCGCTCCACGGTCAAGCACCTGAAGGACTTCCAGTCGGCGTTCGAGAAGGTCGGCAACGGCCTGAAGGCGCTGGACTCCTCCCACTGGAAGGGCGAGGCCGCCGACGCCTTCCGGGAGGAGGTGTCGGTCAAGCCGAAGGAGTAGTTCAAGGCCGCGGACGCGTGCAAGAAGGCCGCCGGGGCGCTGGAGGACTTCGCCGGTACCGTCTCCTGGGCGCAGGGTCAGGCGCAGGAAGCGATCGACGCGTACAAGGCCGCCAAGGCCGCGTCGGAAAACGCCCGTTCGGCGCACAACGCGAAGGTGGACGCGTACAACACCGCTGCCGACGCGTACAACGCGAAGGCGGAGTCCGGCAAGGACCCGGGCAAGAAGCCCACCAAGCCGGGCGAGTTCCACGACCCCGGCGCCGCCAAGGCGAAGGCCGCCCAGGAGAAGCTGGACGAGGCGCGGCGCCAGCGGGACGAGGCGGTCATCGCAGCGCGCAAGTCGGTCCAGCAGGCCAAGGACGCGGCCCCGCCGAAGCCGTCGTACGGCGACCAGTTCGGCGCCGGTCTGGACGGACTGGGCGCGGACGCGATGCACTTGACGGGCGGTGTCATCAAGGGCGTCGCGGGGCTGAACTCCTTCGCGCGCAGCCTGAACCCGATGGACCCGTACAACCTGACCCACCCGGCCGAATACCTCACGAGTCTGAACAACACGGCGGCCCAGCTCCACACGGTGGCCAGCAACCCGGGCGCGGCCCTGAAGACCATGTACAACGAGTTCTCCAAGGACCCGTCGGAAGGCCTGGGCCGGGCCCTCCCCGAGCTGTTCGGCACGAAGGGCCTCGGCGCCGTTCGCAAGGGGGCGACGCTGGGCAAGTCCGGTGGTCTCCTGAACAAGGTTCGCGAGGCGATAAAGGGCCGCAAACGCGGCGAGAACACCACCGACAACAAGAACAAATGCAGCGGCGGAACCGACCCGGTCGACCTGGCGACGGGGAAGATGTACCTCCCGCAGACGGACGTCTCCCTGCCGGGTGCGCTACCGCTGGTGTTCCGCCGCCAGGTGGAATCCGGCTACCGGGTCGGTCGTTGGTTCGGCCCGTCCTGGTCGAGCACGGCGGACCAGCGGCTGGAGATCGATGCCGAGGGCGTCGTCTTCGTCAGCGAGGACGGCCTGCTGCTGTCCTACCCTCACCCGGCCCCGGATGTCCCGACCCTCCCCTCCGCGGGCCCCCGCTGGCCCTTGGCACGGGACCCCCACGGCGACTACACCGTCACCGACCCCTCCACCGGCTGGGTCCGCCACTTCAACGGCCCACGGGACGTGGACCCGGGCGGCGACGGGGTCGCACTGCTGGAGCAGATATCCGATCGCTCCGGCCACTGGATCACCTTCGAGTACGACGCCGAGGTCACCCCGACCGCCATCGCGCACAGCGCCGGGTACGAGCTGAAGCTCATCACCGCCGAGGGCCGGATCACCGCCCTCCACCTGGCGGGCGCGGGCGAGGACGGTGGCGACCAGGAGCTGATCCGCTACGCGTACACGGACGGCAACCTCACCGGCGTGACGGGCTCCTCCGGCCTCCCCCTGCGCTTCGCATACGACGACGAACGCCGCGTCATCGCGTGGACCGACACCAACGACCGTCGGTACGACTACGTCTACGACCACCAGGACCGCTGCATCGCCGAGGGCGGCGAGGCGGGCCACATATCGATCCGCATCTCGTATGACGAGGTCGATCAGGCAACGGGCCACCGCGTCACGACGGTCACCACGCCGGAGGGCCACACCACCCGCTACTTCATCAACGACGCGGGGAAGGTGGCCGCCGAGACCAACCCCCTGGGCCACACCACCCGCACCGAGTACGACCGCCACGACCGCGTCCTGTCCCGCACCGACGCGCTGGGGCGCACCACGGCTTTCGCCTACGACGAGGCGGGCCACCTCACGCGGATCACCGCCCCCGACGGCAGTGAATCGACGGCGACGTACAACGGCCTCGGCCTTCCGACATCCGTCACCGGCCCGGACGGCGCCACTTGGACGCAGACGTTCGACGAGGCGGGCCGCCGCACCTCGGCCACCGACGCGGCGGGCCACACGACCCGCTACTCGTACGACTCGTACGGCCATCTGTCATCCGTCACCAACGCCTTGGATGAAACGACCCAGGTCCGCTGCGACAAGGCGGGCCTGCCGGTGGAGATCACCGACCCACTGGGCGCGGTAACCCGCTACGCCCGCGACGCCTTCGGCCGCCCCGTCACGATCACCAACGCCGTTGGCGCGACCACCCACCTCACCTGGACGGTGGAGGGCAAGCTCACCCGCCGCACGAACCCCGACGGCTCCAGCGAAACCTGGACGTACGACGGCGAAGGCAACTGCACCACCCACACCGACGCCATCGGCGGCACCGCCGTCTTCGAGTACACCCACTTCGACCTCCTCGCGGCCCGCACCGGCCCGGACGGCGTTCGCTACGAGTTCGAGCACGACGCAGCCCTTCGCCTCACCCAGGTCACCAATCCGCAGGGCTTGACGTGGTCCTACGAGTACGACCCCGCTGGCCGCCTGACCTCCGAGACGGACTTCGACGACCGCACGGTCACGTACGAACACGACGCGGCCGCCCAACTGATCCGCCGCACCAACCCCTTGGGCCAGGCCATCACGTACGAGCACGACGCGCTCGGCCAGATGACCCGCAAGACCGCCGACGCCCACACCACAACCTTCACCTACGACCCAGCAGGCCGCCTCACATCCGCCGTCGGGCCGGATACGGAAGTCGTCTATCAGCACGACCGCGTGGGCCGGATCAAGTCCGAGATGGTGAACGGCCACGTTCTGGCCCACTCATACGACCCCCTGGGCCGCCGCACCCGCCGCGTCACCCCGAGCGGCGCGACGACGACGTACGCGTACGACGCGGCAGGCAACCGCACCGCCCTGACCGCCGGTGGCCACACGCTGGCCTCCGAACACGACGAGGCGGGCCGTGAGACCACCCGCCGTATCGGCGACACCCTGACGGTCACCAACACCTGGGACCCGCTGGGCCGCCTCACCACCCAATCCCTGACGGGCGCATCCGACGCGCCCCTCATCCAACACCGCGCCTACACCTACCGCGCGGACGGCAACGTCACCGCCGTGAACGACCGCCTGAGCGGCCCGAGCACCTTCGACCTGGACGCGGCAGGCCGCGTGACAACGGTCCGCGCCACTGGCTGGACCGAGACGTACGCCTACGACGAAGCAGGCAATCAAACCCAGGCGACCTGGCCCACCAACGGTGCACCCCAGGAGGCCACGGGCCCCCGCACCTACACCGGCACCCGCATCACCCGCGCCGGCGCCATCCGCTACGAGCACGACGACGCGGGCCGCCTCACCCTCCGCCAGAAGACCCGTCTGTCCCGCAAACCCGACACCTGGCGCTACACCTGGGACGCCGAAGACCGCCTCACCGGCGTCACCACCCCCGACGGCACGCTCTGGCGCTACCTCTACGACCCCTTCGGTCGCCGCACCGCCAAGCAACGCCTCGCGGCCGACGGCGAAACCGTCCTGGAGCAAACCGACTTCACCTGGGACGGCCCGACCCTGGTCGAGCAAACAACCACCACCCCAGACCTCCCCCACCCCGTCACCCTCACCTGGGACCACGACGGCCTCCGCCCCATAGCCCAGACCGAACGCATCACCGAAGCCACCACCCAGCGCGAAATCGACGCCCGATTCTTCGCCATCATCACCGACCTCGTCGGCACCCCCACCGAACTGGTCGACGAATCAGGCACCATCGCCTGGCACACCCGCTCCACCCTCTGGGGCACCACCACGTGGGCCGCCGACAGCACCGCGTACACACCCCTCCGCTTCCCGGGCCAATACTTCGATCCGGAAACCGGCCTCCACTACAATTTCCACCGCTACTACGACCCAGATTCCGCCCGCTACCTCTCCCCCGACCCCCTAGGCCTCACCCCCGCCCCCAACCCCACTACGTACGTCCACAATCCCCACACCTGGGCTGACCCCTTCGGCCTGGCTCCGGACTGTCCCGAACATGCGGCGGTGACGGAAACTCGCAGCAGAAAGGGAGATGGGAGCATCGTCAGTCAGCACCCCATGACGGCTGACGAAGCTCTGGATGCCGCTGAGAAATTCTTGGGCGACGGATACAAGGAGCTGGGGCAGAACCGAGGGGTGTTCCGTAGCGCGGACGGACTACGGCAGTTCCGAATGGATCCCGATTCGCTACAAGGAAACCACTGGCCCGACATTCCGCACGTGCACTTTGAGATATTCGAGCCAGGCGGGAAGAAGGCCGTGGTCAACAATCACGTCCCACTGGTCGAATAATTTACGCGAGGAAACATAAGATGGCTTGGAGGCTCGATGATCGAGATTGGCAAAGTTGGCTGGATCCGATCCGGGGATGATGCGGGAAAATACGTCAAGATTCAGGAGCTCCCCGACTCTCCACCGAGCTACCTGATCCTCATGGCACATGATCGAGAATTTGAGAACGGTTACGGCGACTACTGGGTAGAGGATTTCGAATCGTTGGAGGGATTTTTTGCGGAAGGTAACTGGATTGTCGAATGGATCGGAACCCCTTAGTCCCTGACGGCTTTGGTCGGCACACAGCGAGAGAGCTGGTGACCTCACTAAATACACCCCGGGGCAGTCGACTCGGGATCCAGTCTCGCAGTGGTACCACGAGTTTCTGAGTAACGACGAACTTCTACACGCCGTCAATAACGCCCCAAAAGGGAGACGGAATTGCCGTCTCCCGTAGCGGGATCATTCTGGGAGGCCATCACCGCTGGGACGAACTCCTAACAAGGGTCAACGACGGGCGCATCGACCCCGATACACCAATCCGTATCGACGTCTATGATGGAGAATAGTGCCACGATGTCCATGATTCATTCGAGTGATCCCGACTTCCGCGTGTTTCAGATTAGCTTCGACATGCTACTCGAAATTCAAATAGAAGCGGAAGAAGAGGGTTGGGCGACTCGATGGACCTCGGTAGATGCGCTCCGCAGCCAGGTCAAGGAAGAAAGTGTCGTTCTCCAGTCACTGATGCGCGAGGAGCGAGGAGGGGTCGTGCGGGCCTATCGATGCCTCATGCTGTTCTCGACCGTTGATGACAGGAACGCTGGCGGAATTGCCACACTCGACCTTGCCCCCACGAGATTCGAATCACTAGAGCGGCTCGATCGAGATCCAGACGTCCGGAAGGCGCTTACCCGCATATTCTCCCTTGCGATGGGCGGAATTTCGATGGTCTCGAAAAAATAGCAGGCTGCGCCGATACACACGACCACAGAAGTCGGACCATTTCACCTCCCTTCTCCATCAAGGCGTCCTTCATCAGGGCTTATTGCTACCATGCCGTCATGGCTCGCTCCACGCAGCGTCCGCTGCTCTTTCTCGATGTCGACGGACCGCTTATCCCATTCGGAGCGGAATCCCCGCACTATCCGACGTATGGGCCAGACCTTGAACCGGCCAATGCCGACACAAATCCGCTCCTGGCCAGAATCAATCCCGATCATGGGCTCCGACTGGCGGCGCTCCCTTGCAAGATAGTCTGGGCGACGACGTGGATGGCTGACGCGAACGAGTGCATCGCTCCCCGTATTGGCCTGCCGAAGCTGGCAGTGGTGGACTGGCCAGAACCATCCGATATCGATGATCACGATGAACGCAACGGAATTCACTGGAAGACCCGCGCCCTCGTCGATTGGGCAGCGGGCCGCACTTTCGCTTGGGTCGACGACGAGATCTCCGATACTGATCGGGGCTGGGTGGCCACCCACCATCGGGGACACGCCTTGCTGCATCGCGTCGATCCCCGTCATGGTCTGGCTGATGCCGACTATGCGACTCTGGACTCGTGGCTGCGGCAGCCATTCTGACTCGGCTAAATACAGCCGAGGAGCACTCCAACTGATCACCTGTCTCAGCGCCCGCGTAGCAGCACAAGAGCCACGACGTGGCACGGCCTGAACCACAGCCAGGCCAACCTCGGAGCACTTGCCCGGCAGCGGCGAAATCGCAGTTACGGGATGACTCGTACGGTCAGCCGCGGCCGACCGCACCGGCAGGCGGTGGCCCCGTCACACGCCGACCTGGTTCACCTCTACGCTGTCGCCATGCCTACCGACCGCGCCCCCGAGCCCACCCTGATCCTCTGGGACGTGGACCAGACGTTGGTCAGCATCAAGGGCGGGGTGAGCCGCAGCCTCTATGAGCTCGCCTTCGAGAAGGTGACCGGGAGGACGCTGGGGGAGCTGGCGGGCATGGCGGGGCGTACCGAGCAGGCCATCATGGTGGAGACGCTGCGTCTCAACGGGATCGACGAGCCGGAAGCGCTGTTCGGCGACTTCTACGCCGCGCTGACGGCGGCGGCCGAAGAGCTGGAGGGGCGGATGCGCGAGGTCGGGGTCGTGTTGCCCGGGGCTCGGGAGGCCATCGCCTCGTGTGCCGGGCGGCGCGCCGTGCAGTCGGCGGTCACCGGCAATCTCCGCCCGATCGCCATCACCAAGCTGGGCGCGCTCGGTCTGGGCGAAGGGCTCGACTTCGAGGTCGGCGGCTACGGTGACGACGGCAGCGATCGGGCCGACCTCGTGCGTCGGGCGCGCAAGCGGGCGTCGGAGAAGTACGGTCACGCCTTCGAGGGCAAGCGGACCGTCGTCATCGGGGATACGCCGCGCGATGTGCGGGGTGCCCTCGATGCCGACGCTCTGGCCGTAGCCGTTGCCAGCGGGCGCAGCTCCGCCGATGAGCTGCGGGCGGCCGGGGCGGACATCGTGCTGGCGAGTCTCACCGACTTCACCGATCGCTGTGCTGAAGTCCTCGGTTGATGGCACGGCTGAGAGGTTCCCCGTAGGCGGATAGCTCGTGCCTCGCTCCTCGCCCCTGGTTGTGGCATTCCCCCACGGGCCGGACGGATCGCAGAGAGGCTCAGATTTCCCTGACGAAGACGATGGCGTCCATCTGGTCGGTGGTGGCCGGGTCGAGCGGCGCGTACGTGTGGTCGGCCGGGACGCGGGGCGTCGGCTTGTGGTCGAGGGACGTGGCGAGGCGGCCGGGATCGATGGCGGTGCGGGGGTGGGGTAGGGCGGACAGGAGCCCTTCGAGGGTGTCGGGGTGGGGGACATCAGCGCCGCGGGTGCCGAAGGTGGATGCGGCGAAGGCGTACTGGTCGCCGAGGCGGGTGGCCATGATGGCGCCCGCGCTCCACCACTGGTGCGGCGTGTCGCCGAACCGCAGCTCGCTCTCGGGACGCTGCAAGTGGCCGTTGTGGGCGAAGGCGAGGGTAGGGCCGCGGCGCGCCTCGCGGCGCATGAGGGCGTCGAGGTTGTCGGCCATCATCACGGCGCGCAGCGACAGGAGCGCGCCGATGCGAGTGGGCCCGGTGTCGGCCATGCCGGAGTGGTAGCGCAGGAGTCCGGTGGCGGTGCGGGCGTGCAGTTCGGCGTGCCAGAGGTCGTCGGGGGACGTGGCGGCTGCCAGTTGGGGGGCGTGCGCCGTGAGCAGGGCGCTCAGGTCGTCGGCGACCAGGCGCAGCTTCCCGGCCTCGGGGGTGCGGCCGATGGACCGGGCGGGTTCCATCATGGCGTCGGGGTTGGTCCAGCGCTCATCGGGGCCGAGTAGTTCGTCGAGGGTTTCGCGGCTCCAGGACAGGTCGAGGTGGGCGGCGAGGTAGTCGTACAGGGCGGTCAGGGCGGGGCGGGGGCTGGCGGCGCCGGTGATCTCCAGGGGGCCGTCGAAGCCGTAGAAGCGGAGCCGTTCGTGCGCGGGGCGCCGTTCGTTGTGGGCGCGCATCCAGCGCAGGAGCTCGCGGTTGGCGGGCGAGGCGCCGAAGCCGTGGCTGAAGCCGCTGCTCATCACGCCGTCGAGGGTCCCGGCGCCACCGGCGACGTAGGCGTCGGCGGCCAGGGCCGCCAGGCAGTCGCTCTCGATGGCGATCGAGCGGTAGCCCTCGTGTCCGACGAGGTGGCGGAACAGCTCGTTGCGCAGTTCGGGAAAGGCTTCGACGCCATGGGTGGGCTCGCCGAGGCCGAGCAGGCGGGTGGCGGGAGACAGGAGCGCGGTGAGGGCGCCGCCGGTGAAGGGACGGGCCGCGTCCCGGATGGTTGGCGTCATGGATTCAACCGTATCGTTGAACCTTCGGTGTAAACTTTGGCGGCACTTTCCCTGCTAATAGAGGCGAACCTTCAAAATGCGGTTGCGGCCCATCGATCTGGCGCGCGAGCACGGCCTGTCCACGCAGGCGGTGCGCAACTACGAGGGAGCGGGGATTCTGCCGTCGGCCGAGCGTTCGCCGAGCGGCTATCGCGTCTACGCTCCGCGCCATGCGGCGGCGCTGCGGGCGTTCCTGGCGTTGATCCCCGCGCACGGCCATGCGACGGCCGGGGCGATCATGCGGGCCGTGAACGGTGGCGCGGTCGAGGAGGCGCTGTGCCTGATCGACGAGAGCCACACGCAGCTCGCCGACGACCGGCGCACGCTGGAGGACGTGGAGGAGGCGCTGCGCGACCTGGCGCCACCGCGCGAACCGGAGCCGGGCGTCACCTTCATCGGCCCGCTCGCGCGCAGGCTGGGCATCCGGCCCGCGACATTGCGCAAATGGGAGCGGGCCGGGCTGGTCGTGCCCCAGCGCGAGCCGCGCACCGGCTATCGCGTGTACACCTCCGCCGATGTGCGCGACGTACTGCTGGCCCACCAACTGCGCCGCGGCGGCCACGGGCTGGAGCAGATCGCACGCGTACTGGAGCGGGTACGGACGGCAGGCGGGCCGGAACCGCTCCAGGCGACGCTGCGGGAGTGGCGCGACCGGCTGACGGCGCGGGGCCGGGCGATGCTGGCGGGCGCGGCCGCGCTCGACGCGTATCTGGGGAGCCGACACGCCTGACGGGGGCTCATCACTCCCCAACACCGCCCGGATCGCACCTGGTCAGCCCATGTCGCTCACCTGCGGGGTGACTGTGGCGATGAAGTCCCGGATGCCCTGGCGGGAAGCGGCTCTGCGGTCGCTGAGTTGCTCACGGTTCTCGACCCGGTGCAACTCGGTCACGGTGTCCAAGATCTGCTCGGTGAGCTCCACGAGCTCCGGGTCGTCCGAGACCATCTGGGCCCGGAACATCGCCTCCTGAGCCGCGTACCGCATTGTGTAGACCTCCTCACGCAGTTCGGGAGTGTCCTCATCGGATCGGTTCTCATGGATGACGTACCACCGGTGTACAAGCACACGACGGTAGTTGAGCAGCGCAGCGGCATACGAGCAGTACGCGTCCAGTCGCTCTTGCCGCAGCTTCTCGGTCCGTGTGAAGTGCTTGGTCCGCTCATCGGACCGCTGCTGGATCAGATGGGTAGCACCCGAACCAAGCAGCGTTCCCAGCACGGCTATGACGCTCGCGAAAACAGTCTCCACGCAGAGCAGTTCAGCACACGATCAAGAAGGCTCTTCGGCCACATCAGCTCCCAGCGACACGTCCGAGAGATGGCGCTGCGTGTGGGCGAATGCCTCCTCAGCGTTCAGGCTCCCCGCATCCACGGTCAGAACGTGCCACGGAGTCCGCGAGAGGAGGCGGCGGGTCAGTTCGGCCTCGAAGCGCAGATGAGCGGCGGCCGACGGGAGGTCGTGGACAGCCCGCGTACCGGGGGAGCCAGCCAATTTGCGCACGTACCAGTCTTCCCAGGCGGCACCTTCTCGCTCGACCGCTCGACGCAGCGCGGTCTCCGGGTCGTCGTGGACGTACACCATGGTGACCTGTGCCGGCTCCACGGCCCGGTTCAGCTCTGCCATGACCTCGACGAGAGCCGTCTCCTCGTGGCCCCATGCCACGAGGGACGGGATGAACGGCAGAAGGGCATCCGTCACCAGGTATTCCTTGCCAGCCGCGAGTGACTCCGCGACGTAGGCCCGCGTGCACTCGACCAGAGTCGCGGGCTGGACGGCGGCGGCCCCACCGGCGAACTCCTCGGCCACGGGCCGGAAGGCCGGACGTGTGAGGATGTCGGCCTCCTCGAAGTGGTCGACCGACGCTCCGGTGTCGGCGAGCCATTCGGCCACCGCACGGCACAGGGTGGACTTGCCGACACCAGGGCTGCTTCCGATAACAGAGATCAGGCGCACAGTCATGGCGGCAGTCTTCCAGTCGCACCGTCCTCGGCCGTCTGGACCTTCCGCAGGGCTTTCTCACGCGTGAGCGGCGGGGCGAATTGCTCCCTGGCCACCTTGGTGAAGGCTCACCCCTCCCCCAGCACCGCCCGGATCACGTGCCGGGCGTTGCGCGCCATGGCCGGGGTCCTCGTACGGTGATACGGCAGCGCGATCAGCGCCTGGGAGAGGGTCCGGCCGCGGCCACGGTTCCACATGGCGTCGTCCACGGCGAGTGCGTCGCGGAAGACCGCTCTCGCGTCGGCCGGGAGGAGATTCCAGGCCGGGAAGAGGTCGCAGGCCGGATCGCCCACGCCCATGCAGCCGAAGTCGATCACCGAGGTGAGTCGGCCGTCGGCGTCCACGAGCAGGTTGCCCGGCATCAGGTCGGCGTGCAGCCATACCGGTGGGCCGTCCCACTCCGGGGTGCGCAGGGCGTCGTCCCAGATGGCGGTTACGGCGTCGCAGTCGATGTCCTCCTCCGGGATGGTGCGCAGTTGCTCGATCGACGCTCGGGTCTCCGCATCGAGGGAGGAGAGGGGGCCGCCGCGGTAGGCATCCGGTGCCCCGGGCAGGGAGACACCGCGCATCGCGGCCACGAACTCGGCCAGGTCCTTGGCCAGCAGGACCGGCTCGCTCAGGGCGCCCTCCTTGGGGTTCCGCCCCGGCAGCCAGCGGTGCACCGACCACGGCCATGGGTAACCCTCGGCGGGTTCCCCGGTGCCGAGCACCTCGGGGATGGCCGTGGGCAGCAGGGGCGCGAGGCGCGGCAGCCACGTACGCTCCGTCGCCACGTCCCCGGCACCGCCCGCCGCCAGCGGAAGCCGTACGGCCATGGCGTCGCCCAGCCGGTACACGGCGTTGACGGTGCCGCCGGACGGGAAACGCCGCACCGACAGGCCCGCCCACTGCGGGAACTGTCCGGCGATCAGCCGCCTTACGAGGAAGTCGTCGACGCGTGTCTGGCCTGGGGTCATGGGGCACCATTCGACCGGCGGACGGCGCCGACGGCAAGCAATTTTCCGGGCGCCAGGGCGCTGAACATCGCCGACTTCCCAGGCCAGCGGCTCCCCCGCTGCCGCGACCATCACTCGGTGTGCAGGACCCGGGCGATGGTCTGCCGGGCCGCCGCACGCGCCGGGATCACCGCGCCCAGTGCGGCGATCGCCACCCCGGCCAGTGCGGGTAGCGCCATGGTCCCCGGGTGCCACACGTCCAGCATCCGGTCCGGGAAGGTGAGCTGGGCGGCGTGCTCGGTGATCGGGATCACCACGTGGTACGCCGCGACGCCGAGCGGCAGCCCCAGGATCCCCCCGGTCAGCCCCAGCCCGGCCATGGACACCACCAGCATCACCGTGACCTGGCGTGGTGTCATGCCGATCGACTTCAGCATTCCGAGGTCGCGCTGCCGCTCCCGGGCGCTCAGCACGACGGTGTTGAACACCCCCATCGCGGCGACGAGCGTCAGCAGCAGGGTCAGTGCGGACGCGGAGCTGATGACGGTCACGGCATCCGCGTTCACCATGGTGTTCTTCGTCGGGTAGAGCCCTGGATCCACGGCTCGTACGGCCTTCGCGTAGGCGCTGAAGTCGGCGCCGCGGGCGAGCCGCACCCAGTACTGGTTGGCCTGCGCGTCCGGTATAAGGGCGGTCACCGTGGACCAGTCCGCCCGCATCCAGTCCTGCCGTCCGGCCAGGACCTCCCCGACCAGGGTCACGCGCTCCTGGCGGCCGTCCGCCGCGGTCAGGGTGAAGGAGTCACCGAGCCGCAGCCCCTGCTTGGCCAGGAATCGGCCGGAGGCCACCACCTCGCCGGGCCCGCGCATCCAGCGGCCCCGCGCCAGGTCGTCCCGGAGCGCCGACCGTCCCCCGCGCACCCCCTCGATCGCCACGCCCTCACTCCGCCCGAGGATCCGCACGTCGGTGAAGCCCACGGCGGCCACGTCCGCGACCTGCGGCAGACCGCGCAGGAGCGTCTGTGTCGCGGCGTCGTCGTGGTGCGGCGCGGTCTGATCGAACCGGGTCTGTCCTCGCCAGACGGTCGACTGGGCCTTGCCGACGCCTTGAACCACGTCGCTGTAGGAGACCATGGTGGCCGAGAGGCCGGTGGCGAAGGTCACCGTCGCCACCCCGAGGAGGACCGAGGCAACGGTGAGCAGTGCCCGTCCGGGCCGGGCGAAGGGCAGGCCCAGACCAAGGGTGACCGAGCGCGGCAGCCGGACGCCGGTGAGCCACCGCTGGATGGCCGGTCCCCGTCCGCCGTGCGGCGCGCTGCCCGCGCTGATGGCGCGCGCCGCGGAGAGCCGACGGGCGCGCAGGGCCGGGATCAGGGCGGCCAGCAGCACCGTCAGGGGCATGCCGAGCGCGGTGGTCGCGTACGCCCAGAAGCCGATCGCCGGGGCCACGTTCGCGGTGCCGAGCTGGGCGCCCTGGAAGACCTGGTGCAGCAGCGGCCGCGCCACCACCCCGCCGAGGGCCGTCCCGGCCGCCGCACCCGCCGTGGCGGGAACGCAGACCATCACCAGGTAGACCGCGACGACCTGATTCGGCGTGAATCCGAGGGACTTGAGCACGCCGATGTGCCGGAAGCCGGACACCACGGCACCGCTCACCACATTGCCCACGATCAGAATCGCCACCAGCAGGCCGAGGATCCCGAAGGCCATGAGGAACGGCACGAACACGTTGGGATTGGCCGCGATCTGAGCCTTCAAGGTCAGGTACGACTGATGCGCGACCAGTGATCCGGACGGCAGGCCGGCGCTCACCGCCGCCGTGTTCTCACTGACCTGACGGGCCGTCGCGGCCCGGTCGAAGCGGTAGAGCATCTGGTACGCCGTGGGGTGCAGGTCCGCGACCTGCCGTGGGGAGACCCATGCCTGCGCGGTCCGGCTCACGCTGGACGCGAGGCCCACCACGGTCAACGGCGGCAGCCCGGGCACGTGGATCCGCGTGCCGAGCGGCGAGTGCGGCCCGTCGCTCATCCCGGGCGCGTCCGGTAACGCCAGCACGATCTGCCCCGGTCCGGCAGCCCAGTGCCCGGCGAACAGGTCCAGCCGGTCGACCTCGCCGCCGGGGCCCGCACGCCCCACGACCGTCAGGGGGCCCGGCGCCACCCCGGGCATCTCGGCCGCCGCGCTCTCCGGCATCTCGATCACGGCTTGCCGGAACGGCCCGGCCGAGGCCCGTACGCCCGGACGTTCCGCGGTCCGCCCCAGTTCCTCACCGGAGACCTTCGCCGCGTCGAACGTGGCGACGACATGCGCGCCGTGGGCCCGCCCGAAGAGCCGGTCGAAGGGCCCGGACACGACATCCAGTAGGCCGAGGGCCACCACCAGGGCGATGCTGGAGACCAGGACCACCACCCCGATCACCGAGGTCTGGAGCCGTCGTCGGCGCACGGCCGCGCGCGAGGCGCGCCACACCGCGCTCATGCCGTCCGCTCCAGGGTCCGTTCGCCAGTGATCCGGCCGTCCGCCATCGTCACCAGGCGGCTGGCGCAGCGCGTGGCCAGTCGTTCGTCATGCGTCACCAGCAGCAGGGTCTGGCCCAGTTCGTTGAGGTCGATCAGCAGGTCCATCACCTGCTCACCCGCATGGCTGTCCAGGGCGCCGGTCGGCTCGTCCGCCAGAAGCAGCGCGGGGCGGTTCATCAGCGCGCGGGCCACCGCCACCCGCTGGCGCTCTCCGCCGCTGAGCGCGGCGGGGTAGATGTTCCTGCGGTCGGCGATGCCGAGTTCGTCCAGCAACTCCATTGCCCGGCGCCGGGCTTGACGGGCGGGCGTACCGGTGAGCTGGGCGGCCAGGGCGACGTTGTCGAGCGCGGGCAGGTCGTCGATGAGGTTGAAGAACTGGAAGATCATGCCGATCCGACGACGCCGGAAGAGGGCCAGCCCGGTCTCGTTGATCCGCCCCAGGTCCTCACCGTGCACGCGCACGTGGCCGGCGCTCGGCCGGTCAAGGCCGGCGATCATGTTCAACAGGGTCGATTTGCCGCAGCCGGACGGCCCCATCACCGCCACTGCCTCTCCGGCGCCGATCTCCAGCGACACGCAGTCCAGGGCGACGGTGTCGCCGTACTCCTTGCGCAGGCCGCCGACCAGGACGACTTCCTGGCCGCGCGCGGCGACCAGACCCGCCCCCGCGGTCGTGCTGCTGATGTCTTCGGTGGTCATGGCAGGACGGTAGGCCGCCTGGGACGCCCGGGCGTCGGCCCCGGGAGGTAACCCGGGACCGTGGTCATCCTGGCGATGTACGGGGTGGCTCCACGGAGGGACGCCCGCCGACCGGTTCCCTGGCACGATGGGCGAGGTGTGGAGATCCGACACCAGCCTGCTGCTCAGCGCCCTCGCGACGGTCGGCCTGGCAGTGGCCGGGGGCGCCACCGTGCTGCTGGCGCGCGCCCGCCGCCGCTGTCGCAGGGCTCTGGAGGAGCGGCGTTGGCTGCTGGAACGCGAGCGGGAGGCGGCTGCCCGCACGGCGGTCGCGGCCGAACGGGCCCGTATCGCCCGCGAGTTGCACGACATCGTCAGCCACAAGGTCAGCCTTATGGTCGTGCAGGCGACCGCGGCCCGCGAGGTGCTGGCCACGCTGCCGGATGCGGCGGAGACCGCGTTGCAGGCCGTCGAGGGTGCCGGACGCGACGCGATGACTGAACTGCGCCATCTGCTGGGCCTGCTGGCGCCCTCGCCCGACGGCGACGATGACGGGGCCGAGCGGCACGGCGAGGGAGACCCCTCCGGTCTCGCACCGCAGCCGAGCCTGAGCCAACTGGGCACCCTCGTCGACCGGATCGCCTTCGCCGGGCTCCCGGTCGAGGTGCGCATCTCCGGGGAGCCGCGTGCGCTGCCGCCCGGTATCGACGTCACCGCATACCGGATCATCCAGGAGGCCCTGACCAACACGCTCAAGTACGGCGACGGCAGCACGGCGACCGTGACGGTGCGCTATGCCGACCACGGTCTGCGGGTCGAGGTGCTCAACAGCGGACCGAGCGTGCTGTCCGCCGACTCCGTGAGCACAGGTGCCGTACCGGAGCCCCGCAAGCGCCGGGACGACGGAGCGGGGCGCGGCCTGATCGGCCTGCGCGAGCGCGTCGCCGTCTACGGAGGCCACTTCGATGCCCGGCGCCGCATCGGCGGCGGGTACCGTGTCCGCGCCCGCCTCCCTCTGGAGCGCCCGTGACCGAGCCCGCCGGAGGCCGCCGCGTCCACCACGAGCCGAGCCGGATCCGGAACCCCCAGGAGCCGGGCGCGGTCCCGGGCCGGGAATCCGGCGCCCCACGCGTCCTCGTGGCCGACGACGAGGAACTGATCCGCACCGGCTTCCGCCTCATCCTCTCCTCGCGCGGCATCGAGGTCATCGGCGAGGCCGCAGACGGCGTGGAGGCCATCGCGGAGGCCGAGCGGCTGCACCCCGATGTCGTTCTGATGGACATCCGGATGCCGAATCTGGATGGTCTGGAAGCCGCCAAGCGCGTACTGCGTCTGCTTCCGGAGTGCCGGGTCCTCATGCTCACCACGTTCGACCTCGACCGGTATGTCTACGCGGCGCTCGCCGCCGGGGCGAGTGGCTTCCTGCTCAAGGACGTCACCGCCGCCCACCTCGCCGCGGCCGTAAGGCTGGTGAACACCGGTGACGCTCTGCTCGCCCCCTCGATCACCCGCCGCCTGGTCGAGCGCTACGCGACCACCCATGCGGCGACCGTGGAGCGCACACCCGCGGTTCACCGCGACCTGGCTCCGCTGACGCCCCGTGAACGGGAGGTGCTCGCTCTGATGGGCCGGGGCCTGTCGAACGCCGAGCTCGCGGAAGCCCTCACCCTGAGCGAGGCCACCGTGAAGACTCACGTAGCCCGGATCTTCGCGAAGCTCGCCCTCCGCGACCGCGCCCAGGCCGTCGTCCTCGCCTACGAGACGGGTCTGGTCACCCCCGGCCGCTCCGCCACCGAGTGACATGACCGGCGATCAGCCGCCGTACGAAGGCGTCGCCGACGCGCGTCTGGCCTGGGTTCTTGGGGCACCATTCGACCAGCGGACGGCGGCGGGGGCAATCGATTTTCCACGGGGTTCAGCCGTGCGCGTCGTCACCGGGGCCCGCAGACCGGCACCGAGTCCTACCGCCTGGCTCCCACCAAGGATCAGGCCGAACAAGCCCAGGCCAGCTGACCGGGCGCCACACGGGATCGGCTGGCCCTTCGGCATGTCCGGCGCCTTGTCAGAGGGTCAGGTCCCACATGCGTACGACGCCATCCCGACCGGCGGTCATGGCGACCGGGCGATCCTGCATCGTGGTGACCACCACAGCTTCAACGCTCCATTTGTGCCCGGTCAGTGGCGGCCCGACTTGTCGACCGCTGGAGAGATCCCAGATCCGTACGGTCCCGTCCTCGCCGCCGGTCACCGCGACCGCATGGTCGCCGACCATGGCGACGTCCAAGGCGTTGATGCCGCCCTCATGACCGATGGAAGGTTCGTGGATCGGATCGTCGTCTTCGTCCCCGGACAGGTCGAATACGTATACCTTTCCGGAGTCCGTACCCGCCACGACGACCGGACGACCGTCAAGCCGGGAGAAGGCGACGGCATGCGCGCTGCCCTCGTCGTCCACATGGAACGACGCGACCTGCTCACCAGTTACCGCATCCCACACCTCCACCCCTTCTTCCCCGCCCCCAACGACCAGCGAGCGGCCGTCGACGCTTGCGGTGGCCAGATCCCAGATGGAGCCGGCGTCCAGTTCCACCGGAGGCTCCTCCCCGTTCAGCCCCCACACCCGGGCTCCGTCCCAGTGGATCCCACTACTTGCCACGAACAGCGGCGGTCCCTCGCCTTTCACCGTAGCGATGGACGAGACGTAGAGCTCGTCGGTCGGCCCGCGGAGCAACTCGCCGCTGTCCAGGTCCCAGATTGCCGCTCCCTGCTCGTCCCCGCCGGCGGCCACCACCACGCGCCCGTCGGAAACGGCCATGGCCACCGAATCGACATCGTTCTTGGCATCCGGGTGCTCGGCGCCAAGTGGGTGCTCTGCGAAGGCGTACACCAACGGCCGCTCCTGCCACTCGTCCTGCAACGGGGCCCAGCTCCACAGCGTGTAGAAGCCGGTACACACCACCAGAGGCGCCCCGTCCGCCTCGACCACGGCAAGACCGTCGATGCGGGGATTGCCAGGCGCTGCGCTGCTCAGAATCAAACGTTCGTCAGACACCCGGGCAGGGTAATCCGCGGGTCCGACAGCCTGGAAAGCAGCGACTCCCGGACCGCCGTCAGGCGTCCGAGGCGCCGCCGCGGCGGCGAAGGCGAGGCGAAGACACCGCCGAGCGAGAAGGCGGCGTGGAAGGCGGACCCACATGACCGGCCGCCCGTAACCGCGTTCGGTCTCGACGGCGTGGGCGTTCACGCTGACGTCGAGGCAGCCGTCGCCCACCCCGAGCACCAGCAGTGCCGCCTGCGGCGATCCCCCGCACCGGGGCACGGCGGGCCGGGGCATATGCCAGAGCGGATGGCGAGGGAACACCCGTGCGGCGGATGCGTTGTTCCTCACATACCGTGGGTAACACCCCAGTTGAGAGGTTTAGGCCACAGCGCTTGTCAGTGGCTGCCCCTACTCTATGGGGCATGCGTCCGACTCCTACTCCCCAGAGCCCTGCCTTAGTGACCACCTCCACCGACCAGGCCAACGAGGCGATCCGCGTGTTTCTGCGGGCCCGGGCCGGGCGGGCCTTGCGGCCTGCCGAGCGGGCGGAGTACGGGCGGCTGCTCGGGGTGTACACGCGGGCGCTGCGCGGTGAGATGGAGCAGGCGGCCTGATCGGCAGGGCGCCGACCACACCTGGGGGGCGGCGACGCCATGCGTACAGCGGGGAGAGTCGTACTCGGTACGGCTTTAGCGGGGTTCATCGGTGTTGCGGGGTTAGGGGGATACAACCTCTACATGGGGGTGACCGGCGGCACTGGGCCGTCGGTTCCGGACGGCGCGGTGACGCCGGCCGAAGTGAAGGACACGGCGCGGGACTTCCTCGCCGCGTGGGCGGACCAGAACGATCTGCGGGCCGCCGCGTTCACCAATGACGCCCAGAGCGCGACCGCCGCGTTGAGCGGCTACCGCGAGGACGGCCGGGTGGAGAAGGTGACGCTCACCGCGGGCGAGGCGCACAGCGCCACGGTGCCGTTCCGGGTCAAGGCGGAGATCGTCTACGGGAAGACCCGTTCGACCTGGACGTACGACTCGAAGCTGACCGTCGTGCGCGGCCGGACGACGGGCAAGCCGCTGGTGGACTGGAAACCGGCGGTGATCCACCCGAAGCTGACGAGCGGTGAAACGTTGCAGACGGGCATGGCGGACGAGCAGCCGGTCCGGGTGCTGGACCGGAGCGGCAAGGAAGTGAGGCAGGGCCGCTATCCGTCCCTCGATCCGGTGCTCGACGCGCTGCGATCGCGCTACGACGAGAAGGCCGGCGGCGCGTCCCGGGTCGAGGTGGCGGCGGTCAAGGCCGACGGTGCGCCCGGGGCGACGCTGCACGTGGTGACGAAGGGCAGGCCCGGGAGTCTGCGTACGACGCTGGATCAGGCGGTGCAGCGGCGCGCGGAGTCGGCGGTGAGCGGGCGCGACGGGGCGTCCGTGGTGGCGCTCAAGCCCAGCACCGGGGAGATCCTGGCGGTGGCCAACGCGGACAAGGCCGAGTTCAACGCGGCGCTGCAGGGACAGACGGCGCCCGGGTCGACGTTCAAGATAATCACCGCCGCCGCGCTGCTGGAGTCCGGCAAGGTGACGCCCGGCCAGCTGGTGCCGTGCCCGAAGACGGCGGCGTACGCGCAGGGCATGACGTTCCACAACGTCGAGGACAGCGAGAACCCGAGCGCCACCTTCGCGCAGGACTTCGCGGCCTCCTGCAACACCGCGTTCGTCTCGCTCGCGGGCGACATACCCGACGACGGGGTGGCGGCGGAGGCGCAGGCGGTGTTCGGCATCGGGCTGGACTGGCAGGTGGGCGTCACGACGTTCGACGGCTCGGTGCCGACGGAGGGCGGGGACGGCAAGGCGGCGGCGGTCATCGGGCAGGGCACGGTGCAGATGAACCCGCTCACCATGGCGTCGGTCGCGGCCACCGTGCGGACGGGCGCCTTCAAGCAGCCGGTGCTGGTGCCGCCGTCGGTGGACGACCGGCGCGTCGCGGCCAGCGAGCGCGCCCTGAGCCCGGCGGCCGTGCAGCAACTGAAGGGCATGATGCGGCTGACGGCGACGAGCGGCACCGCGGCGAGGGCGATGGCGGGCCTCGGCGGCGACATCGGCGCCAAGACCGGTTCGGCCGAGATCGACGGCCAGGCGAAGACGAACGCCTGGTTCACGGCCTACCGGGACGACATGGCCGCGGCGGCCGTGGTCACCTCGGGCGGCCACGGGGGCGACGCCGCCGGACCCGTCGTACGGCAGGTGCTCGCGCCGCGCTAGGGTTTCCGTCGCCTCGTAGTGGGGGCGCCTCACCCCGCCTCTCCTGCGGATCCTCCACCCCCGACGCTTCGTACAAGGGTTGTGCGAAGGGGTTGTCTATGGTCTGGCGCACGCTCTAGCCTGGCGCGGCATCAGCGACAAGAGCCACGGAGGGGATTCCGGCGTGAAGCGCACCTCCCGCGACAAGCGCACGTCCCGCGACATACGCACCGCCAACCGCTACGGGGTGCTGCGCCACATCGTCGCCGAATCCCCGGTGTCCCGGCAGGAGGTGGCCGCGGCGACCGGGCTGAGCCTCGCCACGGTCGCCAACCTCGTCGGCGAGCTGCTGGATCTCGGCATGCTGGTCGAGGTCGGTTACGAGGACTCCGACGGCGGCCGGCCGCGCGGGCTGGTCGCCGTCAACTCCTCCGGGGGCGCGCTGATCGGGGTGGACGTCGCGGAGACGTACATCCATGTCGAGCTGTTCGACCTCGGCCTGGCCGTCCTCGCCCGCGCCGACGCCGAGGTGCGCCCGGAGCGCCCCGAGGAGAACGACCCGACCAAGGTGGTGGCGCACATCGCCGCCGCCGTGGCGTCCGTGGTCGGGCAGGCGGGCATCGCGCCCGAGCGGGTGCTGGGCGTCGGGGTCAGCATGCCGGGGCAGGTGGACCGGGAGGGCGGGGTGTCGGTGTTCGCGCCCAACTGGGACTGGCACGACGTACCTCTGCTGCGGATGCTGGCCGATCACATCCCGTATCCGCTGTACCTGGACAACCCGCTGCGCGCGTGCACGGTGGCCGAGCAGTGGTTCGGCGCGGCGCGCGGGCGGGACGACGCGGTGGTGGTGAACCTCGGTACGGGCGTGGGCGCCGGGCTCGCGCTCGGCGGGTCGCTGCACCGCGGGGTGAGCAACAGCGCGGGCGAGTGGGGCCACACCACGCTCATCCTGGACGGGCGGCAGTGCCACTGCGGCAACCGGGGCTGTGTGGAGACGTACGTCGGGGCGCCCGGCATCATGCGGAATCTGCGCGAACTGAGCCCGGACAGCCCGCTGCTGCACCCGGACGACCAGACGGCGACCATCGGGGCCCTGGGGCGGGCGCTGGCGGACGGGGATCCGGTGGCCGCCCGGGTGGCGCGCGACACCGCCCGCT
The DNA here is from genome assembly GCF_044333065.1 of Streptomyces sp. NPDC021115. Lineage (NCBI taxonomy): Bacteria > Bacillati > Actinomycetota > Actinomycetes > Kitasatosporales > Streptomycetaceae > Streptomyces > Streptomyces sp. NPDC021115. The sequence continues at coordinate 852,388 of NZ_JBIRQF010000002.1, read as the reverse complement.
ATCTGGGGGCGGGCCTCGCCGATCTGATCAATCTGCTCAACCCGGAAGTGATCGTGCTCAGCAGCTGGGTCGCGGCCGCCCTGGGCGAAGGACTGCTGGCCGAGGTGCGCGAGGCGGTGGCCGGGCGCGCGCTGGGGCGTCCGCTGGCGAGCACCGAGATCGTGCTGTGCCCGATCCCGTCGAACCCGGTGAGCCTCGGGGCGGCGACCTTCGTACTGGAGGGGTCGCTGGCGGCCGTGGGGCAGAAGCTCCGTCGTACGAACGAGGTGCGAGGCCGCCGCACCTCCGCCTGACGAGGGCATGGGAGCGTACCCCGTCCCGTTCGAACCCTCGAACCGCCCCAAAAGTCACGCCACCACACTTCGTCCAACCCCTTGCCGAAGTCTTCGTCTATGGCTAACGTCCCGCTGCACCAACGCACTTGGCCATGAATCTGATCGTGAGCTGTCGCGAACCGAGACAAGGACGTCACATGTCGGCAATGAACAGAGCCAGGGACTGGGACCGCCGCAGCGTGCTGCGCGCCGTCGGCGGGGTGGCCGCCCTGGGCGGGCTCGCCGCCTGCGGCTCGAATACCGGCCGCTCCAGCGGCGACGGCAAGTCGATCAAGCAGATGTACCACGCCTACGGAGAGCAGGGCACCCAGCAGGCCGCCAAGAAGTTCGCCGACGCGTACGACAAGGCGAAGGTCACCATCGAATGGGTGCCGGGCGAGTACGAGTCCAAGCTGGCGACCTCGCTGCTGGGTTCGGGCCGACCCGACGTCTTCGAATACCACCCCGATCTGCAATTGGTGCGCTCGAAGCAGATCGTCCCGCTCGACGACGTCATCGCCGACGTCAAGGACGACTTCCTGCCGGAGGACATCACGGCGAATTCCGTGGACGGAAAGATCTACGGAATCCGCATGATCGACGACCCGCAGTTCTTCTTCTACCGCAAGTCCCTCTTCGAGGACGCCGGGGTCAAGCCGCCGACCACGTTCGACGAACTCATCGACATCGCCCACAAACTGACCAAGGGCAAGGTCAAGGGGCTGTACATCGGCCAGAACCTCAAGACCATCAGCAAGCCGCTCGTCTGGTCCAACGGCACCCACTACCTCACCGAGGACCACAAGATCGCGTACCACACGGCGGAGCTTGAGGACACCCTCACCAAGGCGCGGGAGCTGTACCAGAGCAAGTCGCTGCTGCTGGGCGCCCCGACCGAGACCTGGGACCCGACCAGCTTCGTCCAGGGGCTGTGCGCGATCCAGTGGTGCGGGATATGGGCGATCCCCGCGATCCAGAAGGCGTTCGGCGACGACTTCGGCATCTTCCCCTTCCCCAAGTCCGGGAAGAAGGGCCGCCCGGTGGTCTACAACGGCGGCTGGTCCACGTATGTGTCGGCGAAGGCCAAGGACGTGGACGCGGCCAAGGAATTCGTCAAGTGGCTGTGGATCGACCAGAAGAAGTACCAGCAGGAATGGGCGCTGGACTACGGGTTCCACATTCCCGCGCGCAAGAGCATCGCGGCCGGTGCGGACAAGCTGAAGGACGGGGTCGCGGCCGAGGCGGTCGAGCTGTTCAACAGCCATGGCATCTTCGACGACCCGTACTGGACCGAGGGCATGTTCAACATCGTGCTCGACGCGGTGGTCAATTCGGTGCGTGACAGCAAGAATCCCGCGTCCGAACTCGACAAGGCCGACAGAAAGATCGAGCGCGAGCTGAAGAAGCTCGGATAGGCCGCGGCCGGACCGGAACTGACATGGCGACCACCACACCCACCCAGAGCGCAGCGCCCGGCCGCGCGCCCCGCAAGGCGGCCCCCGCCGGGCGGCGGCTGCGCGGGCTCGGCGGCGCACGCGGCCGCACCCTCAACTTCTGGCTGTTCACCGGCCCGTTCCTGATCGGGCTGATCATCTTCGTCTACGTACCGATCGGCTGGAGCCTGTGGCTCAGCCTGTACAACGCGAAGGGCACCGTCGCTCCCACCGAGTTCGTCGGGCTCGGCAACTACGCCGACATGCTCAGCGACGGCGACTTCGTGGACAGCCTGATCAACTTCACGATCTTCGCCGCGATCATCGTCCCGATCACCTACGCCTTCTCCCTCGCCCTCGCACTGCTGGTGCACCGCATCCGCTTCATGAAGGCGTTCTTCCGCTCGGTGTTCTTCCTGCCGACCGCGTGCAGCTTCGTCGTGGCCTCGCTGGTCTGGAAGATGTCGATGTTCAACGGGCTGCACTACGGCATGGTCAACACCGTGCTCGACTGGTTCGGCGTCGACTCCGTCGCCTGGCTCGCCTCACCCCACCCGCCCTGGTACTGGCTGGTGATCTGCACCGCGCGCCTCTGGCTCCAGAGCGGGTTCTACATGATCCTCTTCCTGGCCGCGCTCCAGAACATCCCGCGCGAGCTGTACGAGGCGGCGGCCGTCGACGGCGCCAAGTCCGGCTGGCAGACGTTCCGCCACATCACCCTGCCGCAGCTGCGCGCCACCTCGGTCGCGGTCGTCCTGCTGCTGCTGATCGCGGCGTACCAGGCGTTCGACGAGTTCTACAACATCCTCGACGAGGGCCGCGCCACCTGGGGCCGACCGCCGCTGGTCGAGCTGTACCTCCAGGCGCTCGGCGCCAACCAGGACTACGGGCACGCCAGCGCGGGCGCCCTCATCCTCGCCCTGCTCATCGCCATGGTCACCCTGGCCCAGGGCAAGCTCCTCGGCCTCGGAAGGGGTGACGACAAGTGACCGTCACGGCGTCCGGCCCCGTCAGGGACGGAAAGCGCACCCCGCGCTCCGTCATGGGGAGCACCGGGCTCTATGTCGCGCTCGGCGTGGCGACCCTGCTGTTCCTCGTGCCCTTCTATCTGATCGTCCGCAACGCCCTGTCCACCGACCCGGACATCACCGGCGAGAACTGGTCGTTCTTCCCCACCGACCTCCAGTGGGGGAACGTCAAGGAGCTGTTCGACGACCCCTCCGTACCGTTCGCCCGGGCGCTGTGGAACTCCACCGTGGTGGCCGTGCTGCACACCCTCGGGACCCTGCTGGTGTGCTCGCTGGCCGGGTACGGGCTGGCCCGCATCCCGTACAAGCACGCCAACAAGGTGCTGTACACGGTGCTGTTCACCCTCATGGTCCCGGCCGCGGTGACCTTCGTACCGAGCTATGTGCTGGTCTCGTCCCTCGGCTGGGTCTCCTCGCTGCGCGGGCTGATCATCCCCGGCCTGTTCAGCGGCTTCACCGCGTTCCTCTTCCGGCAGTACTTCCTGGGCTTCCCCAAGGAGCTGGAGGAGGCGGCGCGGGTCGACGGGCTGGGCTACTGGGGCGCGTACTGGCGCATCGTCGTGCCCAACTCGCTCAACTTCTTCGCGGCCATCTCGGTCATCACGTTCATCAGCGGCTGGAACGCCTTCCTGTGGCCCCTGGTGATCGGCCAGGATCAGAGCTCGTGGACCGTGCAGGTCGCGCTGTCCTCGTACATGACCGCACAGACGATCAACATCCACCTGATCTTCATGGCAACGGCCGTATCGATCCTGCCACTTGTGCTCGTCTTCGTGTTCCTCCAGCGCTGGCTCGTGCAGGGTGTGGCACAGACCGGTATCAAGGGCTGACCGAGGAGAGTCGATGAACTCGCGCGCGCAGACACCGCCGCTTCCCTACTACGAGGACGTCTCCCCCGGCACCGGATGCCTGCCGCCGCGCGCCTGGGCCCCCGGCTCCGACGCCGCCCGGCTGAGCCTCGGCGGCACCTGGGCGTTCCGGCTGTCGCCGACCGCGGGCGCCGAGGACGACGCGTTCGCCCGACCCGGCTACGACGCCTCCGGGTGGGACGAGATCCCGGTGCCCGCGCACTGGGTGCTGCACGGCCACGGCGCGCCGATCTACACGAATGTGAACTATCCGTTCCCGGTGGACCCGCCGCACGTGCCCACCGAGAACCCGACCGGCGACCATCTGCGCGTCTTCGACCTGCCCGGCGACTGGCCGGACGGCGGGGAGACGGTGCTGCGCTTCGAGGGTGTGGAGTCCTGCGCCCGGGTCTGGCTCAACGGGGAGGAGCTGGGCACCTTCAAGGGCAGCCGGCTGCCGCACGAGTTCGCGGTCGCGGGGCTGCTGAAGCCGTCGGGGAACGTGCTGGCGGTGCGGGTGCACCAGTGGTCATCCGGCAGCTACCTGGAGGACCAGGACCAGTGGTGGCTGCCGGGCATCTTCCGCGAGGTGACGCTGGAGCACCGGCCCGCGGGGGCCGTGGCCGACCACTTCGTGCACGCCTCGTACGACCACCTCGGCGGCGCGGGCACGCTGCGGGTCGACGCCGGACCGGGCGGCGGCCGGGTCACCGTGCCCGAGCTGGGGCTCGACCTGGCCACCGGGGAGAGCGCAACCGTCCCCGTCGAGCCGTGGACGGCGGAGACGCCGCGGCTGTACGAGGGCACGCTGACCGCCGGGGGCGAGACCATCGCCCTGCGGATCGGCTTCCGTACGGTCGCCGTCGAGGACGGCGTGTTCAAGGTCAACGGCCGGAGGGTGCTGTTCCGGGGCGTCAACCGGCATGAGTTCCACCCGGAGACCGGCCGCGCGCTGGACCTGGCGACCATGCGCCGCGATCTGGAGCTGATGAAGCGGCACAACATCAACGCCGTGCGCACCAGCCACTATCCGCCGCACCCCGCCTTCTTCGACCTGTGCGACGAGCTGGGGCTGTGGGTCATCGACGAATGCGACCTGGAGACCCATGGCTTCGTCGACCTCGGCTGGCGGAACAACCCGGTCGACGACGACCGCTGGACCCCCGCGCTGCTCGACCGGGCCGCCCGGATGGTCGAGCGCGACAAGAACCACCCGTCCATCGTGATGTGGTCGCTCGGCAACGAGTGCGGCACCGGCCGCGGTCTTTCCGCGATGGCCGACTGGATCCGGGAGCGCGACCCGTCCCGGGTGATCCACTACGAGGGCGACCTGTCCTGCGCCGACACCGGGCTCTACTCCCGGATGTACGCGCCGCACGAGGAGGTCGCGCAGATCGGCAGCCGCACGGAGGCGCCATGGGGCGATCCCGCGCTGGACGCGCGGCGCCGGGCGCTGCCGTTCATCCAGTGCGAGTACGCGCACGCCATGGGCAACGGGCCGGGCGGACTCAGCGAGTACCAGCGGCTGTTCGAGACGCACGAACGGCTCCAGGGTGGGTTCGTCTGGGAGTGGATCGACCACGGCTTCGCCCAGCACACGGCGAACGGCACGCTCTACTACGCGTACGGCGGGGACTTCGGCGAGGAGCTGCACGACGGCAACTTCGTCTGCGACGGGCTCCTCTTCCCCGACCGCACGCCGTCCCCTGGGCTGATCGAGTACAAGAAGGTCGTCGAGCCGGTGCGGATCGAGGGCGACGGGCCTTCGGGGACTGTCCGGATCACCAACGGCCACGACTTCACCGACCTGTCCCATCTCGCCTTCACCTGGGCCTACGAGGCCGAGGGCGTGGCGATCGGGTCCGGTGAGCTGACCGTGCCGCCGCTGGCCCCCGGCGAGTCCGCCGACCTCAAGCTGCCCGCGCCACCGGCCACCCCGCCGGGCGACGAGACCCACTGGACGGTCGAGGCACGGCTCGCCGCGGACACCGCGTGGGGTACGGCGGGACACGTGGTGGCCTGGGCGCAGCTGCCCGGTGTGGCAACTGCCCCCGCCCCTGTCACGGCCACGGCGGCGCCGCGCCGCGACGGGGACCGGATCACCCTCGGCCCGGGCGTCTTCGACGCCGCCACCGGCACCCTGACCGCGCTCGGCGGGCTCACGCTCACCGGCCCCCGGCTCGACATCTGGCGCGCCCCCACCGACAACGACAACGGCGCGTCCTGGCAGCCCGACGAGCGCTACGGGCTGATCTGGCGGGAACTGGGCCTGCACCGGCTCCAGCACCGGATCGAGGCGGTGGACCTCGCGGACCGGGCGCTGACCGTCCGTACCCGGGTCGCCCCCGCGGCGACCGACCTCGGGCTCACGGCGGTCTACCGGTGGACGGCGGAGGGTGACCGGCTGCGGCTGGCCGTCTCCGTCACCCCGCTCGGCGAGTGGACCTGCCCGCTGCCCCGGCTGGGCGTACGGCTCGGCGTACCGGCCGGGCTGGGCGCCGCGGAGTGGTTCGGCGGCGGCCCCGGCGAGGCGTACCCGGACACCCGGGCCGCCTCCCGGCTGGGGCGCTGGGCGCGGTCGGTGGACGACCTCCAGACGCCGTACGTACGGCCGCAGGAGAACGGGGCGCGGGCCGATGTGCGCTGGGCGCGGCTGACCGCCCCGGACGGCACGGGCCTGCGGATCGAGGGCGACCCGCCCTTCTGGTTCACCGCCCGCCGCTGGACGACGGAGCAGCTGGATGCGGCCGAGCACACCCCGGACCTGGTCGCGTCGCCCGACACGGTGTGGGTCAACCTCGACCACGGCCAGCAGGGCATCGGCAGCCAGTCCTGCGGCCCTGGGGTGCTGGAGCCGCACCGGCTGCCGGCGGCCCCGGCGGAGTTCTCGTTCGCCTTTACGCCGCTCAGCTGATCCGGCGGCCAGGGCCCGGGGTCAGGTGTCCAGCACCCGGTGGAGGAACTGCTGGGTGCGGGCCTCGGCCGGGCTGCCGAAGACGCGCTCGGGCGTGCCCTGTTCGAGGACGACACCGCCGTCCATGAAGACCACGTGGTCGGCGGTGTCCCGGGCGAACCGCATCTCGTGAGTGACGACCACCATGGTCATGCCCTCGTCGGCCAGGGACCGCATGACGCCGGTGACCTCGCCGACCAGCTCCGGGTCGAGGGCGGAGGTGGGTTCGTCGAAGAACATGACGGCGGGGTCCATGGCGAGCGCGCGGGCGATCGCCACGCGCTGCTGCTGGCCGCCGGACAGCTGGGCCGGGTAGGCGTCCGCCTTGTCGGCGAGCCCGACCCGGGTCAGCGCCTCCCGGCCCCGCTCGGCGGCCTCCTTGCGGCTGATCTTCCGTACCTTGAGCAGCGCGAGGGTCACGTTGCCCAGCGCGGTGCGGTGCGGGAACAGGTTGAACTGCTGGAAGACCATGCCGACGTGGCCGAAGATCTCGGGTGCGCGCCTGCGGTCGTGCAGCGGGACTCCGTTGACCCAGACCTCGCCGCGGTCGGCGCGTTCCAGGTCGCACATGATGCGCAGCAGGGTGCTCTTGCCGGAGCCGCTGGCTCCGATGAGCACCACGACCTCGCCGGCGCCGACCTCGATGTCGACGCCCTTGAGGACCTCCAGGTCGCCGAAGCGCTTGTGCACGCCGGACAGGGCGACCTGGGCGGTGGTGGCGGGGGGCCGCTCCATGGGGGACTTGGTGATCATCAGGCGGTCACGGCCTTTCTCTCCATGCGCCGGACGACGACCGACAGCGGGGAACAGATGACGAAGTACAGGACGGCGATGGCCAGGTACGTCATGCCCGGGTGTCCCGCCCGGTCCACGATGGCCTGGCCCTCGCGGAGGAGTTCGGCGTAGCCGATGACGACGGCGATCGAGGTGTCCTTGACGAGCGAGAGGTACTGGCCAACCAGCGGGGGCAGCACGATGGCCCGGGTCTGCGGGAGGATGACCGACCCGAAGGTCTGGGTACGGCTCAGGCCCAGGACCCGCGCCGCCTCCCACTGGCCGCGCGGTACGGCCTCGATGCCGGAGCGGAAGATCTCCGCGACGTAGGCGCCCTGGAAGAGGGTGAGCGCGAGGAGGGCGGCGCCGAAGACGCTGATGTTCCCGATGCCGAGGTACGCGGCGCCGAAGTAGATGAAGAGCATCTGGACCAGCAGCGGGGTGCCCCGGAAGACCTCCAGGTAGCAGCGGGCGAGCTGGGCCAGGACGGGGACGCGGCTGGTGCGGATGGCCGCGACGACCAGCCCGAGCAGGGTGCAGGCGACGATGGCCGCGGCGGAGAGCTCGACGGTGGACCACAGCCCGGATACGTACAGGTCCCCGTTGGACCACAGGACCGACCAGTCCATCACGCCTCCTTGCGGACCAGGACGAGGCGGCGGGCCGCGGTCCGCAGACCCGCCAGGACCGACTGCCGGGCGCGGATCGGGCGCAGCGGCGGTTTGAACGCCGCGCGGCCGATCAGCTCCGCCACCAGCACGACCAGATTGGTGAGCACCAGGTAGAGGACGGCGGCGATGCCGAACACCTGGATGGTGAGCAGGTTGCGCGAGTTGATCACCATGGCGGTGCCGGTCAGCTCGGGCACGGAGATGGCCGACAGCAGGGACGAGCCCAGGATGATCTGGACGAGCTGGTTGATCACGGCCGGATAGACGTTGCGCAGCGCCTGTGGGAGCACGACGTGCAGGAAGGTACGGAAGGGGCTGAGGGCCAGCACGCGGGAGGCCTCCCGCTGGCCGCGCGGGACGGCCTGGATCCCGGCCCGGAAGATCTCGGTGAGGTACGCGCCGACGTTGAGACCGAGCGCCGCGATGCCCGCCTGTACGGGGCTCAGCCGCAGCCCGGCCGAGGGCAGGGCGAAGTAGGCGACGAACATCTGGAGCAGCACCGGGGTGTTGCGGATGACCTCGACGTACACGGCGGCCGGGGCGCGGACGAGGGCGTGGCGCGACCGCCGGGCGAGGGCGCCCAGCAGCCCGAGGGCGCAGGCCAGGACGAAGGCGGCGAGGGACAGCTTCAGGGTCAGCCAGGCCGCGGCGAGGTAGGTGGGCCAGTCCTGGAGGGCGTAGGTCCAGTCGGCGAACATGGGTTCCTCCACGCCGGGCGGCGGCCGTGGGCCGCCGCCCGGCAGGGCTTTTTAGTAGGACGGGTTGAGGGGGTACACCGGCTTGACGCCGAACCACTTCTTGTAGAGGGCCGCGTTCTGGCCTGAGGTGTTGAACTCCCGCAGCCAGGTGTTGATCCACTGCAACCAGTCGGGGTCGCCCTGGCCCACGCCGATCGCGTTGTACTCCAGCGGTACGACGGAGACCTTGGTGACCTTGAGGGAGGGGTCGGACTTGGCCTGGTAGTTGAGGAAGTTGGAGTCCTCGACCATGGCGTCGGCCTGGCCCTGCTTGACCGCGAGGACGGCGGCCGCCGAGGTGTCGTACTCCTGGATCTGCGCCTTGGGGTTGCCCTGCTTCACGGCCGCCCCGTTGGTCGAGCCCTTGGTGACCGCCACCTTCTTGCCCGAGAGGTCCTTCAGGCTCGCGATGTTGCTGGACTTCTTCACCATCAGCACCTCACCGGCGACGATGTACGGATCGCTGAAGGCGACCTGCTTCGCGCGCTCGGCGGTGGTGGTGAAGTTGCAGATCACGGCGTCCACCTTGTGCGTGCGCAGATTGGGGATGCGGTTCGCGGAGGTGGTGTCGACGATCTTCGCCTTGACGCCCAGCGCCTTGGCCATGGCCTTGGCGACATCGACGTCGAAGCCCTGGGGCTTGTTGGCCTTGTCGGTCGATCCGAAGGGCGGGAAGGTCAGACAGCTGGCCACCCGCAGCGTGCCGCTGCGGGTCACCTTCTGGAGGGTGGAGTCCTGGGCCCGGGAGGCCGGGCTCTGGCTGGAGGAGCAGGCAGCCAGCAGGGAGGTGGCGGCGAGGGCGCTCACGGAGATCGCGGCCAGTCTGCGGGCATGAAGGCGTCGTCGTCCCATGGCGGGACTCCCTTCGGGGTGAAAAGAGGCGGGACAGATCATCGAGGCCGCGATCGTCGATGATCGGTCGGGCCCGGGGAATTCTGCAATGCAGAACTCAATTCCGTAATTGGTGCGCACAAGCTAGCCGAGCCGGTCAAGGCCGTCAATGGTTGATTTCAAATTCCGGCATCCAGTGCTGCTGTGCAAAATCGGCGAGGTCCGCTACCGTCCCGGCATGACTTCTCGGCCGGGCACCGCACACGGCGGCCAGGACGACCGGCCCGCCGGGACCGGCCCTGGGCGCAACACCTCGTCCTCGCTGCGCCGCGCGCTGTCCATCGTGATGTTCCTGGCCGAGGACCGCGGGCATCCGCGCGGTGCGACGCTCACCGACCTGGCCGAGGGCCTGGCCCTGAGCAAGAGCACCGTGCTGCGGCTGCTCGCGCCGCTGCGGGAGGTGCGGCTGGTGGACCAGGACACGGAAAGCGGGCGCTACCGGCTGGGCCCGCAGAACGCCTTCCTCGGCCAAGTCTATTTGGAGCGGCTGGACTTCCGCGAAACCGCGGCCCCACATTTGCACGAACTCGTCGAAGGCATAGGGGAAACGGTCCACTTGGTGGTCTTCGACCCGCCGGAGATCGTTTATATCGACAAGGTTGAAAGTCCCCAACCGGTGCGCATGCATTCCCGCATAGGCAGCCGCCAGCCCGCGTACTGCACCGCCGTCGGAAAGGCTTTTCTCGCCTACGCCGCACCCGCCGTGGTGGACCAGGTGATCGCACGCGGCATGCCGCCCCGCACCCCGGCCACCATCACCACCGCCGAGCGCCTGCACGCCGAACTGGCCGCCGTGCGGGTGCGCGGGTACGCGATCGACGACGTGGAGAACGAGGAGGAGATCCGCTGCGTCGCGGCGCCGGTCTTCGACCACAGCGGGGCGGTCGCCACGGCGATCAGCGTCTCCGGCCCGGCCTCCCGCGTCACCCGCGACCGCGTCGCCGAGATCGGCGAGAGCCTCCTCGCCTCGGCCACGTCCCTGTCCGAACGCCTCGGCGGAACCCGGCCGCCCGCTTAGCCGCTCACCGTCGGCCCCTTGTCAGTGGTGACCTCTACCGTGGGGTCATGACTCTCCTGAGCTTTGACCGGATGTGTGCCGAGATCGTCACGCAGACCGGGCTCCTGGCGTCCCGGATCGAGGGCGCGGATCTGACGGTGCCGGTTCCGTCCTGCCCCGACTGGAACGTGGGCCAGTTGCTGCGGCATCTGGGCGGCGGCCAGCGCTGGGCGACGGACACCGTGCGCGCGCGGGCCACCGAGGCGCTGCCCGACGACCACTTCCGCGATCTGTCCCCGTACGCCGACGAGGACCCGGCCGTGGTCGGGCCGTGGCTCACCGAGGGCGCGGCGGAGCTGGCCGAGGCGCTGCGGGAGGCCGGGCCCGACGCGCGGATGTGGACGCCGGTGCCCGGCGGGAGCGCGGCGTTCTACGCGCGCCGGTTCGTCCATGAGACGGTCGTCCACCGGGCCGACGCGATCCTCGGCCTCGGCTGGGAGTTCACCCTCGACCGGGAGGTGGCGCTCGACGCGCTGGACGAGTGGATGGAGCTGGGCTCGCTTCCGTTCCACTTCGAGGTCCACCCCTGGATGCGCGAACTGCTCGGCCCCGGCCGCACCCTCCACCTCCACGCCACCGACACCCCGCCGGAGGCGAGGGCGGAGTGGGTGGTCGACCTCACCGGCGAGGCCATCACCTGGCGCCGGGCGCACGAGAAGGCGGCCGTCGCGGTGCGGGGCCCGCTGACCGAGCTACTGCTGCTCGTCTACAAGCGGCGCCCCGCACACGGCGGGGGGCTCGAGGTGCTCGGCGATGCGAAGCTGCTCGACTTCTGGCTGGAGCGGGTCAGCTTCGCGTGAGCGGGGACGGGACCGCCGGGTCGACGCGGACCGCGCTCGCCGACAGATGGGCGCGGTAGGCGGCGCCGTCCCACCAGGCGACCCGGACCTCGTAGCCGTCGTCGGCGGGTGCCACGTCCACGCGGGCCAGCGTCCCCAGCGGGGGCGGGTCCGGTTCGGCGGTCAGCCGGGCCAGGCAGACGAACAGGTCACCGGCCGCACCGCCGGTGGTCTCGCCGGTGAGAGCGGGGGCGACGGCACGGCCGGAGAAGGCCGTGGCCGCGGCGGGCAGCGGGTCGGCGGTCAGCAGGCCGTGCAGCGGGAGGAGTTCGGAGAGCGGGTCCCCGTCCAGGCCTGGAGGGCCTGCCGCCCAGCCGGTCTGGCGTACGGCGTGGCCCGGGGCCGCGCCCGCGACCAGGTGGACGCGGACCTCAGCGGCGCCGTGCGCCAGCACCAGGGCGGTGATGCGGACGTCGTCCGGCCCCTCCTCCCCCACCACCCGGGGGCGGTGGCGGGAGGCGGCCCAGCCGTCCCCGGTGCCCAGGGGCTCAAGACCGGTCCGCAGGGAGACCCGGTCGCCGCTCAGCAGGCCGAAGTGGTTGTCGGGCGCGGCGCCGTACGGGACGGGGCCGGTGGCCGTGGAGTAGGCGAGCCGGGCGTAGTACGGGTCGTCCTGGTCGGGGTCGCCGGGCGGCGGGAGGTGTTCGCTGCCGTGGTTGTGGAGGCGTACCAGTCCGTCGGCGGTGGTGGTCTGGAGCAGCCAGTTGGGGCCGGTGACCGCGCGCGTGCCGTCGTGGCCCGCGGTGGCGGGGCCCGGCTCCTCGCGGGCCGTCCACACGGCGTGGTCCTCAGGGAGCAGCAGCCCGAGGAAGCCCTTGGCGGCCCAGTAGGGGGACGCGGGGCCGGAGTAGGGCTGCACCAGGCCCTCGTAGCGGCCGTGCCAGCCGAGCGACAGCAGCCCGTCGCCCGCCGCCGCGCCCCGGTCGAGGAAGTGGCGCAAGGTGCCGGAGGCGAGGCGGCGGGTGGTGCCGGGGGTGAGCGGGGTGTGCCCGGTGAGGGCGCCCAGCCACAGCGGGGCGGCGGCCGCGAAGCGGTAGATGAGCGAGCGGCCCTGGTGGAGCGGGGCGCCGTCGCCGCCGAAGAGGTGGGCGTAGTCGCCGAGATGGGCGGTCAGCCGCTGTCCGTAGCGGGCGAGCCGTTCGGGGTCGCCTGACAGCCATGCCTCCAGGGCCGGATAGAGGTGCAGGGCCCAGCCGTTGTAGTAGTCGAAGGCGCGGTTCGCGCCGTCGCTGTACCAGCCGTCGCCGGTGTACCAGGGCTCGATGCGGTCAAGGCCCCGGGCGACGACGGCTCGGGCGGCCTCCGGTGCCACGTCCGCCTCGGCGAGGAAGCCGCCCACGGACACCGGGAACAGCTCCCAGTTGGTGGGCACGGGGGTGGCGGTGAGCGCGTCCGTGAGCCAGGCGCCGACGCGCTGGCGCACGCCGTCGTCCAGCCGGTCCCACAGCCAGGGGCGGGTGATCCGCAGCCCGAGCGCGATCGAGGCGGATTCGACCAGCGGCTGACCGCGGTCCTCGATCCGGGGCCAGTCCTCGGGGCCGTCGCCGCCGGGCCGCCGGGTGCCGGTGGCGAATCCGTCCGCGTACCGCTCCAGCAGGCCGTGCGGGTCGGCGCCGCGCGCGCCCGCCACGCGGAACGCGGCCAGCAGGAAGGTGCGGGCGAACCCCTCGAGGCCGTCCGAGCGGGCGCCCGACCAGCTCGGCCGGTGGCCCGGCAGCTGGTAGAGGGCCCGGCCGGGGGTGGCGTACGGGGCGACGGCGGCGAGCAGCCCGTCGGCGGCCGCCTCCCAGTGGGCCCGGGTCCAGCCGGTGTGGGGGCTGGTGGCGCGGTCCTCGGCGGGCAGCGGGAAGGGATGGGTCCCCTGGGGGCGGGTCACCGGATCACCCCGCCGGGGACCAGATGGCGGGCGCGCAGCTCGCCGAGCACGAGCCGCGCGAACTCGGTCGCGCCGTGGGCGGAGGTGTGGGTGTTGTCGCGGGCCTCTTCGTACAGGTACAGCGCCTTGGAGCCCTCCGGCCCGAGCCGTTCCACCAGCTGCCGGGTGAGCGCGGTGAGGTCGATGAGGGGGACGTGCCGCTCGGCGGCCAGGGCGCGCATCTCGGCGGGCAGGTTCACGCCGAGGCCGTTGATGTGCAGCGCGGTGGCGTTGTCGAGGGTGCCGTCGTCGTTGAACCAGCGGCGCACGATGGGCGTGACGAGGACGGGCTTGCCGCCGCGCGCCCGTACCCCGTCGAGCAGCGCGGTGAGGTTGGCGCGGTAGTCGGCGGCGGTCGTCTGCTTGTCGTTGTGGGCGAACTGGATGAGGACGGTGTCGCCCTTGCGGATCAGCGGCCGCATGGTGGGGAACAGCCGGGGGTCGGCGAGGAAGGATCCTGAACCCTCGCCGGAGTCCGCGTAGTTGGCGACCGAGAGGCCGCGCCGGAAGAACTGCGGAAGCTGCTGCCCCCAGCCCGTGTACGGGGCGGCGATCTGGTCGCAGGCGGTCGAGTCCCCGGCGATGAAGAGCTGCGTCCGGCGGCTCGGGGTGACCCGCAGATCGGCGAGGCGGGGCGCGTCGCCGCCGAAGGTGAGGTCGAGACCGGGCGATCCGCTCGGGCCGGTCGGCTCTCCCTCCGGCTCGCGCACATTGACGGTGAAGGTCCGCGTGAGCCGCTGCCCGGCGGCGGTCTCCGTCGCGGGCAGCAGGGTGCGCCGCGACTCGGCGGTGACGGCGGTGCTGCCCGCGTCGGCACCGCCGAGGACGGCGCGGACGTCGTACGTCCCCGGGGCGACGTCGAAGTGGCAGCTGACGGGCGCGGTGCCGGTGCAGTTCCGGAGGGCGTGGCCGGGGCGGTGGCCGGAGGTCCCGGCCCATGCCGGGGCGCCGGGCAGCAGGGCGACGCAGGCGGTGGCGGCCAGTAGTGCGGTACCGGCGCGTCTCATGTCAGGCTCCTCAGCTCGGCGCGTGCGGCGTGCGGCGTACGTTGCGGCGTGCGCGGGCGTTACTTACGGGCGGGCGGCCCGACCCTACGCCGCTCGGCAAGCGCTTGCTAGAGGTGCCACCAAGGTTTACCGGGCGATGCGACGCACCGCCCGTGCAAGTGTTTTCGGCTCTGTGCGGCTCTATTCGGCTCTGCCCGGCGCTACGCGGCCCGGCGCCGGAGCGCGTCGAGCGCCCGGTCCGCGTGCACCCCCATCCGGAACTCGCTCCGGACGATCTCCAGCACCCGGCGATCGGTGTCGACCACAAAGGTGACCCGCTTGGTCGGTACGGCCGCGATACCGCGCTTCACCCCGAACCGCTCCCGCACCGTGCCCTCCGGATCCGACAGCAGCGGATAGCCGAAGGAGTACGCACGGGCGAACTCGGCCTGCTTCTCGACCGCGTCGGCGCTGATGCCGACCGGTTCGGCGCCCAGTTCCCGGAACTCCGCCGCGATGTCGCGGAAGTGGCAGGCCTGCTTGGTGCAGCCGGGCGTGAAGGCCGCCGGATAGAAGAACAGCACGACCGGGCCTTTCGCCAGCAGCCCGCTCAGGGTGCGGATGTCACCGCTCTCGTCGGGAAGTTCGAAGTCCTCGACCACATCACCGATGTCCATGAGGATCAAGCTATACGGCCGGACCGCCGGAGGGTGTGGCGATCCCGGGGCGATCCCCGGGCGATCCCTCCGGCGGTCCGGCTCACGGCGCGGGCCGTTATGCGGGGGCGTCCCCGAAGTCCGGGATGTCCAGGCGGGCGCCGCCCTGGAGCGCGGACCGGTGGGCGACGATGCCCGGCAGGGTGTAGCGGGCCGCGACCCAGGCGTTCACCGTGGGCAGGGTGCGGGTGGTGACGGCGGTGACGAAGTCGTCGACGAGGAAGTGGTGGCTGCCCTCGTGCCCGTTGGGCAGCTGGGCGAACTCCTTCGGCAGCCGCGACCGGTCGTGCACGGGCGCGCTGCCCGAGGTGAAGGCGTCCCGCAGCGCGGGGGCGACCTCGGCGAGCGACGGATCGTCGGGGGACAGCGTCGGCGCGGGCTGGAGGTGCGCGGAGACGTCCTCGACCCCCTTCTTGTCCTGCCAGAAGCTGACAGTGGCGAGCTGTTCGAGACTGCCCTCGGTGCCAAAGAAGCGGAATCGCGACTCGCGGATGTGCGAGGGGTAGCCGACCCGCCGGAACTCGTTGATGCGGAACGACCCGCCCCCTGCCGCCTCGAAGAGCGCGGTGGCGTTGGAGAAGTCGTTGTCGAACTGGCTGACCTCCCGGTCGAAGACCCCGTCCCCCCGCTCGTCGCGGACGCCTATCGCGGACACGCTCACCGCGTGGGTCTGCCAGGCGCCCAGCACCCCGCCGACCGAGTGGGTGGGGTAGAGCAGCGGCGGATAGCTGGCGGTGGACTTCCAGTGCTCCCCGCCGCTGTACTGGTACGCCTCGTAGAAGCCGAGATCCATGTCGTGGACGTAGTCGCCCTCGGCGTAGAACAGCCGGCCGAAGCCGCCCTCGGTGATCTTCTGCCGGGCGTAGACGGTGGCCGGGTTGTACTGGCTGGTCTCGCCCATCATGTACGTCAGCCCGGTCTCCCGGACGGCGTCGATGATGGCGGCGATCTCCTCCTCGCTGACCGCCATCGGCACGGCGGAGTACACATGCTTCCCCGCGCGCAGGGCCTGGACGACGAGGGGACCGTGGGTCCAGCGCTGGGTGAACAGCGCGACGGCGTCCACGTCGGATTCCAGCATGGCCTCGAACGTGGGGTGGGTCCCGGCCAGCCCGTACTGGGAGACCAGCCGGTCAGCGCGCTCGGGCAGCAGATCGGTGACGGTGACGTCCCCGACGCCCGGATGGGCCTGGAACAGCTTGGCGAACTGGCCGGCGAACTGCCCGGCGCCGACGATGCCAAGGGTGAACGGCATGGAAGACCCTTTCACTGGTCAAAAGTCACTGATCGAAAAGTCACTGGTCGAAGAGGAAGTTGATCTGCCCGTTGGTGCGGTCGAGCACGCGGGACGCGGACGCCCCGTTGGCGTAGATGTCCTGGAGCGCGGGGGTCATCAGGGCCTGGACGTCGGCGGCGTAATTGGTGATCGGGAAGGAGAACGTCGTCCGGTCGGCGACTGGCCGGGTGAAGGCGGAGACGTCGAGGCCGTCCTTCTTGTACGCGGCGATGGCGGCGTCGGTGCCCGCCTTGGTCGCGGGGAAGACGATGCCGTGTTCACCGACCTTCTTCTGGCAGGCGTTCGACGCCAGATAGGCCACCCACTTCTCCGCGCCCTTCTTGTTCTTCGCGTGCTTGCTGATGGAGTCGGCGAGGCCGTTCATCATGGTGGCGCGGTGGCCGGACGGGCCGACGGGGGTCAGGGCGGTGCCGACGTCGACGCCCTTGAGCCCGGCGAAGGTCGAGATCATCCAGGAGCCGTGCATCGCGACGGCGGCCTTGCCCGAACCCAGCTGGGTCTGTGGCTGATTGGATTCCGACCAGTCCTCGAACGGCGGCATGTAGCCCTTCTTCGCCAGGCCGTAGTACCACGCGATGGTGTCCTTGAAGGCGGCCTGGTCGTAGTTGTAGTGGTCGCCCCACACCTTCTTGTTGGTGAACTGCCAGCCGGTCGACGCCGCGAAGGGGCTCCACTGGGTCTGGCCGCTGTCGATGCCGTCGACGTTGGTGGCCAGTCCGTAGGTGCGTACGTGGTTCTTGTCGAAGCCCGGCTCGTCTCCCCGGACGCCGTTCCGGTCGACGGTGAGATGGGCGATGGCCTTCTCGAAGGTGCCGCCGTCCCGGGGGTTCCAGGTCAGGGAGTCGAGCTGCCCGGCGGAGATCCCGGCGGCCTTGGCCATCTTCTTGTTGTAGAAGAGGGCGACGGTGTCCCAGTCCTTCGGGGCGCCGTAACGATGGCCGTCCTGGCCGATCCACGAGGCGCCGAGACCGGGCTGGTAGTCGGCGTTCTTGATGCCCTTGGTGGCGGGCAGCTCATCCAGCGGGGCCAGCACGCCGAGGTCGGTGAACTGGGCGAACTTGGAGACGTGGTCGGTGAAGACATCGGGCGCGGTGTCCGCGATGAACGCGGCGGTGAGCTTGGTCCAGTAGTCGTCCCACCCGACCTGGCTGATCTTGACCTTGAGCCCGGGGTTGTCCTTCTCGAAGCCCTTCGCGCACGCCTCGTAGGCGGGCAGCTGATTGGCGTCCCAGAGCCAGTAGCTGACGGTCCGCTGCGCGGAGACCGAGGAGGAGCCCTGCGGTGCGCAGCCCGCCACGAGGGTGAGCGCCGCGGCCCCGCCGAGCGCTACCGCGGTGCGGAGTGCGCGAGGTGCGCGGAAGGTTCGTACCGTTGCCATCGCTGCCTCCTACTTGATTCCGGTGAAGCCGACGGAGTTGACGATGCGCCGGGCGAAGGCGGCGAACAGCAGGAGCATCGGGAGGGCTGCGATCAGCGTCGCCGACATCAGCCCGGCCCAGTCCACCCCGGTCTGCGGCGACTGGGCGCGGAAGATGCTCAGCGCGACGGTGAGCACCCGGGAGCTGTCGCTGTACGACACCATGAGCGGCCAGAAGTAGTCGTTCCAGGCCGTCATGTAGGTGAGGACGGCGAGGGTCGCGATCGGCGCTCCGGACATCGGCAGGATGACCCGGAAGAAGACCCGCACCTTGCCCGCCCCGTCCAGCAGCGCGGCCTCCTCGATCTCCGCGGGGATGTTCATGAAGAACTGGCGGAGGAAGAAGACGGCGAACGGCGTCATGAACATCGTGGGCAGCGCGATGCCCAGCAGACTGTCGACCAGCCCCAGCTCCTTGATGAGTACGAAGTTCGGCAGCAGGGTGAAGATGGCGGGCACCATCAGCCCGGCGAGCACCACCCCGAACACGGTGTCCCGGCCGCGCCATTTCAGGCGCGCGAAGGCGTAGGCGGCCATGGCGGAGAACAGCACCTGGCAGCCGGTGATCACGGTCGAGACGAGCACCGAGTTGAGCAGATAGCGAAAGAAGTTGAGGCTGCCGCCCGAACCGCCCTGGGCTAGGGCGTCCTTGGTGCTCTGGAGTCCCAGGACCCGGGCGAAGCCGCCGAGGCTGATGTCGACGGGCAGCAGGGAGGAGGGGTGGGCGGCGAGCGCGGTGTTGGTGGACAGCGCGGTCCGCAGGATCCAGTAGAAGGGGAAGAGCGTCACCACCATGATCCCGCCCATGAGGGCCCAGGCGAGGACGCGGCCGGGCGAGGGCCTGCGCCGCACCCTGAGCACGGGCCGGGTGGTGGCGGGGCTCGGGGCGCCGAGCTTCGCGGATGTCGCCAATGCCATGACGGGCTCCCTAGCCGAGGTCGGTCTGGCCGGCCTTGGTGAGCCGGTACTGGACGATGGTGATCACGCTGAGGACGATCAGCAGCGCGACGGACATCGCCGAGGCGTAGCCGAACTGGAAGCGTCCGAACGCGGCGCCGTAGATGTAGTACTGGAGCACGTTGGTGGCGTTGGCCGGGCCTCCGTCGGTGGTGACGGCGACCGTGTCGAACACCTGGAACGACCCGATGACGGTCATGATGAGCACCAGCGCGAGGATCGGCCGCAGCAGGGGCAGGGAGATCCTCCAGAACATCCGCCACTCCCCCGCCCCGTCGATCCGGCCCGCCTCGTACATGTCCTTGGGGATCGCCTGGAGCCCGGCGAAGAGCAGCAGGGCCGTGTAGCCCACGTGCCGCCAGACGTTGACGAGGGCGATGGTCGGGATGGCCCACGTCTGGCTGCCGAAGAAGGCGATGTGGCCGAGGCCGAGGGCGCCGAGTATCTGGTTGCCGATGCCGAGCTGGGTGTCGAGCATCCACAGGAAGACGATGCCGGTGACCACGTTCGACACCAGATACGGGGTGAGCACGATGCCGCGGACCAGCGCCGACTGGGTCAGCCGCTGCATCAGGACGGCGATGAGCAGGGCCACCACCGTCTGCACCCCGATGTTCAGGACCACATAGGTGACGGTGACGCGCAACGAGCCCCAGAAGATCGGGTCGTTGACCATGCGCACGTAGTTGTCCAGGCCCACCCACTCCGGCGGGGTCAGCAGGTTGAAGCGGGTGAAGCTCAGATAGATGCCGCGCAGGGTGGGCCAGAGGAGGAAGACGAGGAACCCGAACAGGGCGGGTGCGATGAACGCCGCCGCGAGCAGCCCGTCGCCGCGGGCGTCCCGGCGGCGGGCGCCCGGGTGGTGGGTGCCCGCGCGGTGGGGCGAGGCGATGGCCATAAGACTCCCTTGTCCGTCTGGTCCGTGACGTGGTCCATGGCCGATTAGTTTTGTGACGAAAAAATAGAGCTGTCAAGACCCCTGCACGGGGTGTGGAAAACCCGTTGTCCACAGCCCTCGACCCCGCCATTGTTTTCGTCGGGAAAGATATATAGGCTCCAGGATGTGGATGATGACGGCTCGATGAGTGCGCTGGCGGCCAGTTGGGCACCGCTGAGTCCCGCCGAGCGGGCGGTGGCGATCGAAGTGCTGATGCACGGGCCGCTCTCGCGCGGCGACATCGCCAGACGGCTGGATCTGTCGGCGGGCAGCCTCACCCGGCTGACCAAGCCGCTGATCGAGTCCGGGCTGCTGGTCGAGGAGGCATGGCCCGCCGCGTCCCGTCCGGCCCGGCCCAACGGACAGGGGCGCCCCTCCCAGCCGCTGGACATCGTGGCCGAGTCCCGCTACTTCGCCGGGTTCAAGATCACCGGCGATGCGGTGTACGGCGTGGTCACCACGCTCAAGAGCGAGGTCGTGGCCCAGCGGACCCGCCCGCTGGGCACCCATGACCCCGAGGAGATCGCGGACCTCCTCCAGGAGTGCGTCCAGGACTTCAGCCGCGACTTCCCCCGGCTGGCCGGGATCGGCGTGGGCGTCGGCGGCCATGTCCGGGGCCGGTCGACCGTCGTCGACTCCGCCTTCCTGGACTGGGACGACGTCCCGTTCGCCGAGCTGCTGGAGCGGCGCACCGGGCTGCCGGTGGTGGTGGAGAACGACGTGGTGGCCCTCACCGAGGCCGAGACCTGGTTCGGCGCGGGGCGCGGGCTGGACCGCTTCGTCGTGCTCACGATCGGCGCGGGCATCGGATACAGCCTGGTCATCGGCGGCACCCTGGTCCGCGGCGCGGAGGACGGCCACGGCCTCGGCAAGCGCTGGATCATCGACCCGCACGGTCCGCTCACCCCGGACGGGGAGCGCGGCAGCGCGGTCGCGATGCTGTCCATCCCGAACATCCGCTACCAGGTGCAGGCCGCACTGGGCCGCGAGATCGACTATCCGGGCATTCTCGCCCTCGCCGCGTCCGGC
The DNA here is from genome assembly GCF_044333065.1 of Streptomyces sp. NPDC021115. Taxonomy (NCBI): domain Bacteria; kingdom Bacillati; phylum Actinomycetota; class Actinomycetes; order Kitasatosporales; family Streptomycetaceae; genus Streptomyces; species Streptomyces sp. NPDC021115. The sequence goes on along the minus strand of NZ_JBIRQF010000002.1, from coordinate 831,589 downwards.
GACCCGGTCACCGGCCGGGTGATCGACGAGGCGGGGCGGGGCCTCGGCATCCTGGTGGCGCAGATCGCCAACTTCGCGATGCCGCAGAAGATCGTGCTCGCCGGGGAGGGCGTCGGCCTGGTCGACGTGGCGGGCGAGACGATCCACCGGACCATCGCCGCCCATCGCCATCCGCTGGCGGATCCGGTCGATCTGGAGACCAAGGTCTCCGACTTCAACGACTGGGCGCGGGGCGCCGCCGTGCTGGCCATCCAGGTGCTCGTCCTCGGCAAGACCGACGGCTAGGACGGCTGGGGCCGATAGGACGGATCGTCAGCCTCCGGCCCGGCCGCGGGGTTTCAGTACCGCAAGCGGGCCGTGTGACCGTCGATCCGCAGGATGCACTCCGTGAACAGCGCCATCGGGGCGCTGCCGTCCGCGGGGACCAGCCGCAGTTCGAGGTCCATGATGGATCTGATGACCTGGGCGGTCCGGCTGCCGTCGGGGTCCGGGCCGCGCAGCGCGGACCATGACTCGAACTTGTCCCGGGCGTTCTCCCAGGCCGGTCCGGGCGTGAAGTGGCACAGGAAAACCGGCTGATCGACACCGTACTGCCGTAACTCGCCGACCGTGGCCTCACCCTGCATAAGCCACCACGTGGCAGACATCGCGCCCCCAACTCGGTACATGGGACTGGATACAGATCATACGGGTGCGGAAGGTCCGCCGAGGACCAACTCGATTCCGGGGCCCCACTCCAGCAGCCGCTCGTCCGCCCCCGGACGGGCCACGCACTGCAGGCCGAGTGGAAGGGAGCCCGCCGCCCGGCCAGCGGGCAGACCGAGGACCGGCAGTCCGGCCACGCTCCAGGGGAGGCACATGATCGAGTCACCCGTGCTGGCGAGGCCGCGCGGCGCCGGGCCCGTGGCCCCCGGGGCGATCCACAGGTCGATGCCCTCCACGTCCATCGCCGCGATCAGCCGCTCCCGGTAGCGCTCGCGATCGCGCAGGGCCGAGGCGTAGGTGTCCCGGTCGATCCGCTGCCCCTGCCGGATCGCGGTGACCGTCTGCTCCCGGTACAGCTCGCCGTAGCGCGGGAACCACTCGGCGTGGGTGCGGGCGACCTCGTAGCGGTTGATCACCCGCTGCCGGGCGACCAGGGTGTCGACGTCGGCCGGGAACGGGATCCGGCGGACCGGGAATCCGGCGTCGGCCAGCCGCCGCGCCCGCTCCTCGAAGGCGTCCAGCGCCGCCGGCTCCGCCCGGCCGAGGTACGGACCGGTCGGCACGGCGAGCACCGGCCGCGGCCCCTCCCCCGGGACCCCGCCGACCGGGACCCCGCCGACCGGGACCGGCCGCCAGTCGTCGCACAGCACGGCCGCCGCCGGGCTCAGTCCGTACGTGTCCGGGGCGAACAGGCCCACGGTGTCGAAGGTCGGCACGTTGGGGATGACGCCGTCGGCCGGGATGCGGCCGTGGGTCGGCTTGAAGCCGACGACCCCGCAGTACGCGGCCGGGCGGATCATCGAGCCGATCGTCTGGGTGCCGATGGCGAGCGGCACCATGCCCGCGGCGACGGCCGCCGCCGAACCGCTGCTGGAGCCGCCGGGGGTGTGGGCCACATCGTGCGGATTGCGGGTCGGGCCGGGCGCGGTGACGGCGAACTCGGCGGTGACGGTCTTGCCCGCCACCAGCGCGCCCGCCGCCCGCAACCGGCCGACCAGCGACGCCTGCGGACCGGCCAGCGCCTCGGCGGGGACGGCCGAACCGGCGCGCGTGGGCAGCCCGTCGACGTGCACGATGTCCTTGACGCCGACCGGCACCCCGTACAGCGGCGGCCGGTCGGCGGGGTCGGGCCACCGCTCGGCCGCCGCCCGCACCTCGCGCCGCAGCCGGTCGCGTCGGCCGGGCTCGGGGACGAAGGCGTGGATGCGGCGGTCGGCGGCCTCGATCCGGTCGCAGATGTCCATGGGCGGCGCGGTGTCCATGAGCGGCAAGGCTACGGCCGCGCGGGGACACGGCGTCAGTTGCCGCCGGTCACCTTCACGTAGTCGACCACCAGCTGCTGCGGGAAGGTGGTGCTGCCGTCCGGGTCGCCGGGCCAGTAGCCGCCGACCGCGAGGTTGAGGATGAGATAGAAGCCGTGGTCGAAGACCCAGCGATTGCCGTTCAGATCGGCGGGGGTGCGGGTCTGGTAGACGTTGCCGTCCACCGACCAGGTGATCTTGCCCGGCGACCAGTCGACGGCGAACGTGTGGAAGGCGTCGGCGAACTTCGCCCCGCCCGGGAGGGTGTAGCCCGCGCCGATGCCGCCAGAGCCGGAGTAGCCGGGGCCGTGGATCGTGCCGTGGACGGTGCTGGGCTCGAAGCCCACGTTCTCCATCACGTCGATCTCACCGCAGTTGGGCCAGCCCGCGCTGCCGATGTCGTTGCCCAGCATCCAGAACGCGGGCCACATGCCCTGGCCGCGCGGCAGCTTCATGCGGGCCTCGACATGGCCGTAGGCGGTGGTGAAGGTGCGGGCGGTGGAGAGGCGGGCGGAGGTGTACTCGCAGCGGCCGTACCAGCAGTTGTAGTTGGCGGGGTTCTCCTTGCGGGCGGTGATGACGAGGTTGCCCTGACCGTCCAGCGCGGCGTTCTTCGTACCGTCCGTGTAGTACTGCCGCTCGTGGTTGTTGACGTTGTCGCCGGTCTCGTAGCCCCATCTGCCGCCGTCGACCGCGCCGCCCGCCGGGCCGTCGAAGTTCTCGGTGAAGGCCGCGGCGGAGGTGCGCTCCCCGGCGGCGGCCGGTGCGGTGAACCACGGGGTGGCGGCGAGAGCGGTGGCCGAGAGCAGGCCGATCAGGGTGGTTCGCAGCGTCCTTCGCATGGCGCAGATGCCTTCCTGTGTGGGGGTCCCGGGCCGACGGCCGGGGAGGGAAGGTGCGCGCCATAATCTCCAGCGCCGCGCTGCCCATGTCAACAGGTCTGGACCAACCCCGTCGATCCTTCGATACGTACGGAGTTGGCCCGACCCGTCGCTCCCTGCGCTACGCGCCCGCGGGGCCGAACAGCGCGAGCAGGTCGTCGCGCCCGAACATGCGCGCCGTGTCGACCGCCGAGGGGGAGCCCGCGCGCGGGTCGGCACCGGCGGCCAGCAGGACCCGCAGCACCTCCTCCTCGCCCTTGAAGGCCGCCCCGGCGATGGGGGTCTGCCCCCGGTCGCTGACGCGGTTGGGGTCGGCGCCGCGCTCCAGCAGGGCGGACACGACCGCGGCATGGCCGTGGTAGGCGGCCAGCATGAGCAGCGAATCGCCCTTGTCGTCGGTGAGGTTGGCCGGAACGCCCGCGTCCACGTAGGCGGCGAGCGTGTCGGTGTCACCGTGCCGGGCCAGGTCGAAGACCTTGGCCGCCAGCTGGAGCACCTCCGGGTCGTGCGCGGGTTCGCTCTCGGGGTTCGGTGCGCTCATCGCGTATCGCCTCCGGCTTCGCTAGCTGTGCGTTCACTGCCTGTGCATGCCGCTACCCGCGCACACGCCACCTGTGCATGTGATCACCGGCACGTGACCATTGTGGCGCCTGCGTCACCAATCTCCCCGTTTGCACCTTTCCTCGGATGGATACATGCTGTGACCCTGAAATGACTCATGGTGAGCATCCCCCACCAGCCAGGAGACCGAGATGATCCTGTCCATTTCCGGTGTCGTCCTGCTCGGCATCGTCGTCTTCATCTTCTTCCGCAAAGACGGCCTCAAGCCATCCCACGGCGTCGTCTGCGCCCTCTTCGGCTTCTACCTCTCGAGCACCGCCATCGCCCCGAGCATCAAGGCCGGTGGTGCGAGCCTCGCCGGCCTGCTGGGCGGGATCAAGATCTGACGTGGGCCTGCCACCACTCCCCCGGCTCCGGATCGGCGGCGCCGGGGGCGTCCCGTTCCGCCGCGGCCGCGAGTTCGCCCGCACCGCGGCCGACAGCGCCGCCGACGTCCTCCATCCGCTGTTCGCCCTCTCCCGCGGCCTCGGGGTGCTCGCCGCCGGAGTGCGGCGCCGCTGGGTGGACCTCCCGGGCGAACAGCGGGGGCCCGCGTTCTTCGTCGCGGCCGCCTGCGTGTTCGTGGTCTTCCTGCTGCCGTACGGGCCGCTGGCCTCGGGCGTCGGCCTGCTCGCCGCCGCGGCCTGGGCGGGCCGCGCACGCGCCGCCGCCTCCCCCGAACCGGGCGCCGACGGGACCGAGCGGCTGCGCCTGATCTACGAGGCGCTGGTGCCGTACTTCGCCGCCGCCGAGGACCCGGACCCGCTCTACAGCCACGGCGGGGATTGGGCGCGTCCGTTCGAGTCGTTCGACTTCGGCGAGGACGGGCGGCCGACCCGGCTGGTGCTGCGGTACCCCGCGTACTTCACGGACGGCGAGGCCGGGTCCCGGGCCCGCATCGAGCAGTTGCTGTACGCGAAGTCGGGGCGCGACCGGGAATACTTGTTCACCTGGGACGAGGAGGCGAACCGGCTCACCCTGGCGGTGCTGCCCGCCCTGTCCACCGCGATCTGCGCCCAGCGCTTCGTCACCGCGCCGGGCGAGACGGTGCTCGGCTTCACGGACGCGTCCTCCGTACGGCGGACCCTGCCGGTGCTGGAGGGCGACGACGAGACGGCTCAGGACGCCGACGCGGAGGAGCCGGACGGCGCGACGACGACCCGGGACGTGCCGCCCGTCGTCTGGCGCACCGGGCCGCGCTCCACCGAACCGCATCTGCTGGCGCTCGGCCGCCCCGGCAGCGGCACCACCACCCTGCTCCGCTCGATCCTGCTCCAGGCGCTGCCGCACGGCGACGTGCTGGTGGTGGACGGCAGCGGGACCGGCGAGTACGCGTGCCTCAGCGGCCGGTCCGGGGTGCTGGCCGTGGAATGCGGGCTCGCCGGGGTGCTGGCGACGCTGGAGTGGGCCGGGCACGAGACCGAACGGCGGCTGCTCGCCGCCAACCGCGCCCGCCAGTTCGGCCATCCGCCGCCGGAGGACGTCCAGCGTCCGCTGTGGATCGTGCTGGACCGGCCGTCGGCGCTCAGCCCTGTGGCGGCCGCCGACGGCCGTACGGACCCCCAGGAGCTGCTCCAGGTGCCGCTGCGGCACGGGCGGGCGGCGAACGTACGGGTCGTGGTGGCCGATCAGCTCGACGCGGCGGAGGGGCTGAGCGAGGCCGTACGGTTCCACACCCGCGCCCGGGTCGTCCTGGGCCCGGCGTCACTCGACCAGACCACCGCCGTACTGGGCGCCCCGCCGCCCACCACCCCGGTGCCGGAGGTACCGGCGGGCCGGGGGTACGCGCGGCTCGGCGCGGGCCCGGTGCACCGGCTCCAGGTACCGGCCACGCCCGACCCGTACGACGACGCGACGAGCGAGGGCCAGCGGCGGGCCGTGCTGCGGCTGCTGCCGGGTCCCGAGACGGGCTCCCCGGACGAGCGGACGGTGGTCACGAAGGGGTGACCACCACCTCCGGGCCCGGCAGGTAAGGGACCAGGTCAGGCCACCCAGGTGCGCGGGGTCTCCGCCTCCGTCGTCGCGCCCGTCGCCACCAGGTCCGCGGCGGCCGCCAGGCGCTCGGCGGCCTTGTCGGCCACCGCGCCCGTCACCGTGAAGGGGAGCCGGACGTAGCCCTCGAAGGCGCCGTCCACGCCGAAGCGCGGGCCCGAGGGGACGCGCACGCCCAGCCGGGCACCGGCCTCGGCGATGCGGGAGCCGGAGAGGCCGCCGGTGCGGGCCCAGAGGGTGAGGCCGCCGTGCGGGACGGTGAACTCCCAGTCGGGCAGGTGGCGTCGTACGGCGGCCACGAGCGCGTCCCGGTTGCCGCGGGCGAGCGCGCGGCGGACCTCGATGGCCTCCTCCCAGCCGCCGGTGTTCAACAGCCAGGCGACGGCGAGCTGTTCGATGACGGGCGTGCCCAGGTCGGCGTAGGCGCGGGCGGCGACGAGGCTGCGGATGACCTCGGGCGCGGCGCGGACCCAGCCGATGCGCAAGCCCGCCCAGAAGGTCTTGCTCGCGGAGCCGACGGTGACGACGGTGCTGCCCGCCGGGTCGAACGCCGAGACCGGGCGGGGCAGCTCGATGTCGTCGTCCAGCCGCAGCTCGGCCATGGTCTCGTCGGCGATCAGGACCGTCCCGGCCGTGCGGGCGGCGTCGACGAGGCGGCGGCGCTGCTCCTCGGTGGCGAGCGCACCGGTGGGGTTGTGGAAGTCCGCGACGACGTAGGCCATCCGGGGGGCGGCGACGCCGAGGACCTGGCGCCAGGCGGGGATGTCCCAGCCCCCGAGCCGGCCGGCCATCGCGACGGGCACCAGCCGGGCGCCCGCCTCCCGCATCAGCTGGAGCACATTGGCGTAGCTGGGCGAGTCGACGGCGACCCGCTCACCGGGGCGCACCATGAGACGGCAGGTGGCGGCGACGGCGCCCATGGCGCCGGTGGTGACCATGATCTGCTCGGGCATCGTCGGCACGCCGCGGGCGGTGTAGCGGTCGGCGAGGGCCTGGCGCAGGGCGGGCAGGCCCGCGGGGTAGTCGCCGTGGGTCGCGGCGTACGGCGGCAGCTCCTCCAGGGCGCCGCTCATCGCCCGGGTCAGCCAGGGCTCGGGGGCCGGGAGCGCGGCGCAGCCGAGGTCGATGACGGAGGCGGCGGCCTCCGGGGGCAGCGGGTCGAGCCCGCGGGTGGGCAGCGGGCTTCCGGCGGGCATGGCGGTCCAGCTGCCCGCGCCGCGCCGCGACTCCAGGAACCCCTCGGCGCGCAGCGCCTCGTAGGCGGCGGCGACGGTGGTGCGGCTGACGGCGAGCGCCGCGGCGAGTTCGCGCTCGGCGGGGAGGCGGGCCGCGACCGGCACCCGGCCCTCCAGCAGGAGCAGCCGCACGCCGTCGGCGAGGCCGCGGTAGGCGGGGACGCGGCGGCCGCCGTTGAGCGGTGCGACGGGGCTCGCGGCGGTCGCGTCGCGGGTGTGCTGGGAGCCGAGCAGGCGGGCCAGTTGAGGTGCCCCCACCGCGGAGGTCCACGGACTCATGAGATGCGGTCCACCTTTCTCGGATTGGCCATGGAACTGGACTGGTTCCATGCATCAGAGTGACATGTCACCGGCCAATGGCACCAGTCCGGCCGCCGGGCCGGGCCACACCGATACGGCCGCACACCGCCGCTCGTCCACCGGGAGGACGCGTTGTCCATGGAACCCTCGGGGGGCTCCCGCCTCGCCCGCCGCCTCGTCCAGCTCTACGGGGGGCTCGTGCTGTACGGCGTGGGCATGGGCCTCCAGGTGCGCGCCGCGCTCGGCCTCGATCCATGGGACGTGTTCCACCAGGGGATCGTGAAGCGCACCTCGCTGTCGTTCGGCACGGTGACGGTCATCGTCGGGGTCGTCGTGCTGCTGCTGTGGATTCCGCTGCGGCAGCGGCCGGGGCTCGGCACGGTGTCCAACGTGATGGTGATCGGGGTCACGGTGGACGCCACCCTGTGGCTCGTACCACAGCCGGACGCGCTGGCGCTGCGCATCCCCCTGCTACTGGTCTCGGTCGTGGTGGGCGGCGCGGCCACCGGGCTGTACATCTCGGCGCGGTTCGGACCGGGGCCGCGGGACGGCCTGATGACGGGGCTGCACCAGCGCACCGGCAGGTCGGTGCGGCTGGTGCGGACCGGGATCGAGGTGGCGGTGCTGGCCACGGGGTTCGCGCTGGGCGGCTCGGTGGGAGTGGGCACCGTTCTGTACGCACTGGCCATCGGGCCGCTTTCGCAGTACTTCCTGGGCCTGTTCGCGATACCCTCAGCCACCGGCGACACACCCGGGAACGCTCCCGCGCGGTCAACGGAGAGTTCACCGGTGGTGGCGGAGGGCGGTCCACGGAGTCCGATCCGTGACCTGATTTAGTCCTCGCGCACAGGGAGCGGTAGTGTACGCCCTTGGCCCACCAGGCGGACCGTTACTGCGCGCTAAAGCATGAGAAACGCTGGGTGACATCTGCTGCCAGATGTGACAAACCGGGCGCCTGTGGGTAGAACAACGGGGCGGCACGACGGGCGACGCATGTCCCAGTACGGGAATCTTCACCGCCGACCGGACGTTGACCGGATGACGACGACAGCGACACCTGTCCTGTGGGCGAGAAGCCCGGGAGGCACGATTCATGAGTGAGCGAGCTCTTCGCGGCACGCGACTCGTGGTGACCAGCTACGAGACCGACCGCGGCATCGATCTGGCCCCGCGCCAGGCGGTGGAGTACGCATGCCAGAACGGACACCGATTCGAGATGCCGTTCTCGGTAGAGGCGGAGATCCCGCCGGAGTGGGAGTGCAAGGCGTGCGGCGCCATGGCACTCCTGGTGGACGGCGAGGGTCCTGAGGAGAAGAAGGGCAAGCCCGCGCGCACGCACTGGGACATGCTCATGGAGCGGCGTACCCGTGAGGAGCTGGAGGAGGTGCTGGCCGAGCGGCTGGCGATCCTGCGCTCGGGCGCCATGAACATCGCCGTGCATCCGCGCGACACGAGCCGCAAGTCTGCCTGACCTTCACGGCAGTACTGACGCATAAGGGCCGGGGCCACGCTTACGCAGTGGCCCCGGCCCTTACGCGCGTCTCCGCACCCGGTCGGTCCTGTCGGCCCTTGTCAGTCCTTGTCGTCCCGGACGATCTCGTTCCGGCCCGCGCCGCCCGCGTCCTCGCGCGCCGCGTCCTCGCGGATCACCTCGCCCTGGATGACCTGGCCGTCCTCCGGCCCCGCCCGGCGGTCCCGCCCGGCCTGCCGGAACCGGTCGTCCAACGAGCCCGGCGTGTAGCCCATCCGGCGCGACAGCGCGGACTCGGCGCGCCGCCGCAACAGCGCCGCCGTCGGCGGGAACAGGCACAGCAGCGCGGCCACGTCCGAGACCAGCCCCGGGATCATCAGCAGCAGCCCGCCGAGCATGGTGAAGGAGTTGCCGGGACGCCCCGGCTGCTCGGCGGGCTCGGCGCCCGGCTGCACGGTCCGGGCCAGGTTCTGCCAGGCCCGGCGCCCCGCCCGCTTGACGACGGCTGAGCCGACGACCGCGCCCGCGACCAGCAGCAGGAAGACGGTGAACCCGCCGGCCGCCTCCCCGACCAGGGTCAGCAGCCAGATCTCCAGCACCAGCCAGGCGGCGATGCCCAGCGGTACGAACGTACGGGCACGGCTGCGCTTCGGGCGGGTCGGGTCGCTCTGCGGGGATGCGCCGGTCATCATGCCTCCAAGTGTGCCCGGGCCCCGGCGCGATACGGACCCCGGGGCCGGGGATCCGGGACGTCCCGCACACGCATCCACAGGGAATCGGCGGCGGCCGTCCGGGTACCCGCCGCCGCGGAGGTGGCGGAATGTCCGGTGTGCTGGAGGTGCTGGCCTGGTGGCTGGTGCTGACCGGGGTCTGGCTGGTGCTCATCGGCACCGTCGACCCGCTGGAGGTCATGGTGGGCGCGGCCGCCGCGCTGCTCACCGCACTGGTCGCCCGGGCCGCGCGCCGGGTGGTGACGGGGCGGTGAGCGCGGCCGACGGCTGGCTGCTGGTGGCGCTGGTGCCGCTGCTCGCGCTCGTACCGGTGCTGTGGTGGGTCTCCCGCGGGGCGCCGGAGGACCGGCTGATCGCCCAGAACCTCAGCTCGCTGCTGGGCGGCCTGGCCCTCCTCCCGGCCGCGCAGGGCTTCGGCCGCCCCGCTTACGTGGACGTGGCGCTCGTGCTGTCCGTGCTCGGGCCCACCGGCACGCTGATCTACGCCCGCTTCCTCGGCGTCCTGCCCGCCTCCCGGCTGGTCCGCCGGACGGCGCTGCTAGGGGTTCCGGCGATCGTGCTGCCGCTGTGCGTGGCGGCCGGGCCCGGCCGGGCCATGGTGAAACTGCTGCTGGTCGGGGCGCTGCTGATCGCGGGCAGCGTGGTGACCGGCGCGGGCGGCGGCCCCATGAACAGGAACACAGCGGACGGGGGCCGTACGGCATGACCGACGCCCTCATCGTCGTCGCGCTGCTGCTGGTCGCGGGCGCCGCCACCGCCGCCGTGCTCAACCGCGACCCGGTGCGGCAGGCGCTGGTGCTGTCGTTCCTCGGGCTGGCGCTGGCCCTGCTGTTCACGTTCCTCCAGGCCCCGGACGTCGCGCTGTCCCAGCTCGCGGTCGGCTCGGCGGTGACCCCGCTGATGATCCTGCTGACCGTGCGGAAGGTGCGCCGCCACCCCGGCGACGGGCACCGCGACGGAGACGAGCGATGAGCGCCCGCGGCCGGCTGTGGCTCTTCCTGCCGGGGGCGGCCGTCTTCGCGGCGCTGTTCGCCACCGCCTGCTTCTCCCTGCCGCCGTTCGGCACCAGCCACCATCCGTACGGGGAACGGGCCGTACGCGCCGCCCTGAGCCACCACACGGCCAATGTGATCGCGTCCGTCAACTTCGACCTGCGCGCCCTGGACACGCTCGGCGAGGAGACGATCCTGTTCGCCGCGGTGCTCGGCACCGTCGTCCTGCTGCGCCAGACCGCCGACGAGCGGCGGAAGCGGCCCGCGCCCGCCGTGGTGCACCCCCGGGTGCGCCGGTTCGCGCTGCCGATGCTGCCGCTCGCGATGCTGATCGGCCTCTATCTGATCGCGCACGGCCAGGTCAGCCCGGGCGGCGGCTTCCAGGGCGGAGTGGTCACGGCGACCGCGCTGCACCTCCTCTACATCGGTGCCGACTACCGGGCGCTGGAGCGCGTCCGGCCGATCCCCCTGTACGAGATCGGGGACGCCGCCGGGGAGGCGGCCTACGTCGTCACCGGACTGGGGGCGGTCCTCGCCGGATCGGCGTTCCTCGCCAACGTCCTCCCCCTCGGCACCTTCGCCACCCTGTCCTCCGGCGGCACCGTGATCCTGCTGAACGCGGCCGTCGGCATCGAGGTCACCAGCGGGATCGTCGTCCTGCTGGCCCGGTTCCTGGACCAGGCCGTGGAAATCGAGAACGACGGAAAGGAGCGGGTGTGACCGTCCTGCCGTACCTGATCGCCGGATGGATCTTCCTGATCGGGGTGTACGGGCTGGTGACCAGCCGGAACCTGATCCACGCCGTGGGGTGCCTGGCCGTCGCCCAGTCCTCCACGTACGTCCTGCTGCTCGCCGTCGGCTACCGCCGCGGCGGCACCGCCCCGGTGTTCTCCGACGCGCCCACCGACAGCCGGGTGGTCGATCCGGTGGTCCAGGCGCTCGCCCTCACCGACATCGTGGTGGGCGCGACGGTGACCGCGCTGCTGCTCGCCCTCGTCGTCCAGCTCCGCAAACGGCACGGCACGGTCGACCCGGACGCGCTGTCCGAGCTGAAGGGCTGACCGGATGGACGCCGCGCGGCTGCTGCCGCTGGCGGTCGCCGTACCGCTGTTCGGCGCGGCGGTGCTGGTGGCCGCCGGGCGGCGGCTGCCCCGGCTCGTCTCCGACGTCCTGGGCTGCGCCTTCGCCGCCGCCACCGCCGCGACGACGCTGATCCTCGCGGGGCACTCCGCGGGCCGCCCGGTGGAGTGGGTGGGCGGCTGGCATCCGGTGCGCGGCGAGGGCGTGGGCATCGTGCTGGTGGGCGATCCGCTGGGCGCCGGGCTCGCGGCGCTGGTCTCGCTGCTGGTGGTGACCGTCCTGGTCTACTCCTGGCGCTATTTCGAGGAGCCGCCGCGCGGCCACACCGGCTCCTTCCCGGCGCTGATCCTGCTGTTCCAGGCGGGCATGTGCGGCTTCGCGCTGACCGGCGACCTTTTCGACGCGTTCGTCTTCTTCGAGCTGATGGGCGTCGTCGCGTACGCGCTGACCGGTTTCCGGGTGGAGGAGCCCAAGCCGGTCCAGGGGGCGCTGGCCTTCGGCGTGGTGAACTCCCTCGGCGCGTACTGCGTGCTGCTGGGCATCACGCTGCTCTACGCGCGCACCGGGGAGCTGGGCTTCGCTCAGATCGGGCGGGCGCTGGACGCGCGTGCCCCGGACGGTCTGGTCCTCGCCGCGTTCGTCCTGGTGACGACGGGTCTGCTGGTGAAGGCGGCCGCGGTGCCCTTCCACTTCTGGCTGCCCGACGCACACGCGGTCGCCCCCACGCCGGTGTGCATGCTGCTGTCCGGCGTGATGGTGGAGCTGGGCGTGTACGGGGTCGGCCGGGTCTACTGGACGGTCTTCTCCGGCCCGGGCGGCATCGCGCACCCCGCGGTGATCCGCGCGCTGCTGGCCCTCGGTGTGCTCACGGCCGTGCTGGGCGCGGTCATGTGCTGGCAGCAGCGCCATCTCAAGCGGCTGCTGGCGTTCTCCACGGTGGCCCACACCGGGCTGTTCCTGACGGGCCTTGCCGTGCTCTCCCCCGCGGCCGTCTCCGGGACGGCGCTGTACGTCGCGGGCCACGCGGGCGTGAAGGCGGCCCTGTTCGCGTGCGCGGGCATCCTGCTGGACCGGTACGCGTCCGTGGACGAGCACCAGCTGTACGGGCGGGCCCGGGAACTCCGTCTGGTGGGTGCCCTGTTCGCGGTGGGCGGCCTGGCGCTGTGCGGGCTGCCGCCGTTCGGCCCGGGGCTCGGCAAGGCGGTCGCTGAGGAGGCCGCCGGGCAGGCGGCGGGCTGGCTGCCCGCGCTGTACGTACTGGTGTCGGCGGTGACCGGCGGCGCGGTGCTGCGGGTGGGCCTGCGGGTCTTCGCCGGGGCGGGCCCTCCGCCGCACGGCAAGCGGGGCGCGGGCCCGGAGACCACCGGCGAGGAGGAGCCGGAGACGGGCGGCCGCCTCGGGCGCATCCCGGTGCCGATGCTGGCCGTACCGGCGGTGCTGCTGGCAGGGGCGCTGGCGGTCGGGCTGGTACCGCCGCTGGCGTCGGCCGCGGGCCGGGCCGGGGCGCTGTTCACCGACGGCTCCGGCTACCGGGGCGCGGTGCTCGGCGGACGCGCGGCGTCCGCCCCGGCGTTCGCGCCGCCGCACTGGTCGGCGGCCGGGATCCTGCTCGGGCTGCTCTCCACGGCCCTCGCCGTCGCCCTGGCCGCGACCGCGGTGCGGCGGCCGACCCGCACCGGGGCGGCCGCGCTGCTCGCGCCCGTACGGCGGCTCCAGTCCGGGCACGTCGGCGACTATGTCGCCTGGATGGTCGCCGGGACGGCCCTGCTGACCGCGCTGACCGTCCCGGGGATCCGCTAGCGGATCGTGTCGGCGTAGGGATGTCCGGTGTCCGGTTGGCCGGGCGTCCCGGCACACGGGCTGCCGGGTGCCCGGAGGTCTCGGGGTCAGCGGCCGCGGCGCAGAGCGGAGATCAGCTGACTCTTCGACATCTGCGACCTGCCCTCGATCCCGGCCTTCTGGGCCTCGCGGTACAGGTCCTCCTTGGTACGCGTCTCCATGCCGCCGGACTTCGCCCCCTTGGGGGCCATCGTCCTGCGCCGTGTGCTCTTGCTGCTCTTCATGGTGGTCTTGGGCATGTTCGGCCTCCTTTTCCGCCTTCAGTGTCCGGCAGATGACCGACCGCCGCCCGTGGGACTACTCCGAGCGCGCAAGGGCCCCGATGGCTACGTGTCCTTGCGGCCCAGGAGCTTGTTGACCCGGGAGCCCACACCCCAGGACATGACGCGCCAGGCGGCCTCGGTGACGATGTCCCGGCTCATCTTGCTCTCGCCGCGCTCGCGCTCGATGAACGTGACGGGGACCTCGATGACGTGGAAGCCCGCCTTGACGGCGCGCCAGGCCAGGTCGATCTGGAAGCAGTAGCCCTGGGAGGCGACCGCCTCCATGCCGAGCCCCTCCAGGGTCTCCTTGCGGAACGCCCGGTAGCCCGCCGTCATGTCGCGGATCGGCACGTCCAGCATGAGCCGGGAGTACGTGCTGCCGCCCCGGGAGATGAACTCGCGCGACTTGGGCCAGTTGACGATGCGTCCGCCGGGCACCCAGCGCGAGCCGATGACCAGGTCCGCGCCCTTGAGCGCGGTCAGCAGCCGGGGCAGTTCCTCGGGCTGGTGCGAGCCGTCCGCATCCATCTCCACCAGGACGCCGTAGTCGTGCTCGATGCCCCAGCGGAAGCCCGCCAGATAGGCGGCGCCCAGGCCCTCCTTGCCCTTGCGGTGCAGGACCTTGACGTGGTCGTCGTCGGCCGCCAGCTCGTCGGCGACCTTGCCGGTGCCGTCCGGGCTGTTGTCGTCGGCGACGAGGATGTGGGCGTCCGGCACGGACTCCCGGACCCGGGCGACGATCGGCGCGAGGTTCTCGGCCTCGTTGTAGGTCGGAATGATGACCAGGACGGTGCCCAGCGGCCCGTACTTCCGCCGTCCCCCGTCGTCCTGGCCGGTGCGGCGCGGCTCCGGACCCCCGTCCTCGGTGCCCGGCCCCTCGGCCCCGGTGCGCGGCTGGTCGGCCTCGGTGGTCGGCTCCTCGGCCTCGCGTGCGTCGCTCACGGCTACTGCCCCTTCTCGTCCGTACGTCCCCGACGGCCGATCATGATCGCGGCCGCGCAGGACAGAACGCCCACCATAGCGAGCACCCACTCCGGGGTCGCACCGACGCGGTCGGCGAGGGTCGTACCGTCACGCAGCGGGATGCGCGCGGTGAGCACATCTTGCGTGAATTCTTTCGTCCGCTGCTCGATCGTGCCATCCGGCGCGACGACCGCGCTGATCCCGCTGGTGGCCGCGGTGATCACCGGGCGGCCGTGTTCGATGGCCCGGAGCCGGGACATGACCAGCTGCTGCTCGGGCTGGCCGCTGCGGCCGTAGGTGGCGTTGTTGGTCTGGACGACGATCGCCCTGGCGCCCGCGTTGACCGTGTCGCGGACGATCGCGTCGTACGCGACCTCGAAGCAGATCACATCGCCCAGCCGGGCCGGGCCGACGTTCAGCAGCCCGGTGTGGTCGCCGGGGTAGAAGTCCCGGGGGATGCGCTGGAGCCGGGTGATGACCTTGCTGAGTTCCTTGCGGAACGGCACGTACTCGCCGAAGGGCACCGGGTGCTGCTTGGTGTACGAGGCACCGGGACCCTTCTTCGGGTCCCAGACGATGCCCTCGTTGAACACGTACCCCGGCTTGGTGGGGTGGTCGACCAGGGCGCCGACCAGCACCGGCACGCCGATGGCCTTCACCGCTTCGTCGCTCCGGGCGTACGCCTCCCGGTACTGGAAGGGGTCCAGGTCGGAGGAGTTCTCCGGCCATATGACGAGGTCGGGCTTCTTGATCCGGCCCGCCTTGACGTCCTTGGCCAGTTCGAGCGTGGCGTGGACATGATTGTTGAGGATCTTCATGGGACGGCCCAGGAAGTCCATGCCCGCCTGCTGCACATTGCCCTGGACCACGGCGACGTCCACGCTGTCGTCCGCGCGGGTGGGGATCGGCACCGCGAATCCGGCCGCGGTCACGGCGACGGCCACGACGACCGCACCGGCGGCGGGCAGCACGCCGCGCGCCGGGAGGCCGCCGGCCGCCCGCAGCCGCCACAGGGCGAGCGCGGCGGAGGCCAGCAGCCCGCCGGCCAGCGCGACCGCGAAGGTGACCAGCGGGGCGCCGCCGAGCGCGGCGAGCGGGGTGAACGGCGACCCGGTGTTGGCGAAGGCCAGCCGCCCCCAGGGGAAGCCGCCGAACGGCACCCGGTCCCTGGCCCACTCCTCGGTGACCCACAGACAGGCCGTCCACAGCGGCCACAGGGACGGCACCGGCAGCCGGGAGACCAGCGCGAACCCGGCGCCCATCAGCACCAGGAAGAGCGATTCGATGACGGACAGGCCGATCACCGCGTCCCAGCCGATCACGCTCAGCCACTTCAGCAGCAGCACGAAGAACGGCAGCCCGAACGCGAACCCCGTCCAGGCGCCCTGGCGGGCGCTGCGGCCGTGGGTGAGCAGGCTCAGGGCCGCCACGGCCAGCAGGGACAGCGGCCAGAGGCCGAACGGCGGGAAGGCGAACCCGAGCGCGAGCCCCGCGACGGCCGCGAGCGCGCTGCGCCCCGCCTCGCGGCGGGCGAGCCGGACCAGACGGCCCCACCGGCCCGGGCGGGCCCCGCCGGGGGCCGCGGACGCCTCCGCCGCGGCGGGCGTCAGCGGCCGGTCCGGGCGCTCTTCGGCCGGGCCTGACGAGGCGGTTTCGGCGGTGGTGTCGGGACCCGAGGGCACGGTGCGGCCTTCCTGCGAAACAAGCTCTGGTGAGGTGACCGTATAACGCGGGCACGCGGCTGTGTCCCCGAGGTGGGGAACGCGGGGAAGAAGACCGGGGTTCCCTGTTCGATCCCGTTCGCGCCGGTGTTCGGCGATTTCGGCGGAGTGCCGACGGAATCCGGCGGAATTTCGGCGGATGCCGCCCCCTCGCGGGGGGCGGTCCGCCGTGTGCGTGCGGATGGGGGCCCGACGCCCTTCGGGCCGGCCTGGGACCCGCTGGCTGCGGGTCGACCGAGAGC
This sequence comes from Streptomyces sp. NPDC021115, assembly GCF_044333065.1. Classification (NCBI taxonomy): domain Bacteria; kingdom Bacillati; phylum Actinomycetota; class Actinomycetes; order Kitasatosporales; family Streptomycetaceae; genus Streptomyces; species Streptomyces sp. NPDC021115. The sequence continues at coordinate 815,273 of NZ_JBIRQF010000002.1, read as the reverse complement.
CGTTGTCTACTGAGCGTCCGGGCCCCTCCCGGGTCGCACCTGCCGACCCGGTAACCCTTCCTCGCCCCCGTGCGCTGGACCTGGCTCCCAGTGGTGACGGCCTGGGCGGCGCGTCTCCCTCTGGCCCAGCGGCGTTCGACGACTGCGTGAAGATTCCCCGGTCGGGTGTCCAGTGGTGGACGGGGCCGAACCTACCGGCCACCGACCGGACCCTGTCAACAGTCGCATGACCTGCGGGGTTTCCTCAAATGACCAGGTCAGTACGGACAATGTTCAGGTACCGCGACAGGCCGGTGGGACATCGTTCGGCGGTACGCGAACGCGTCGCGTCACTCGTCCGGACGGCTGTGCACCGTGCGTCCGCCGACCACCGTGCGCACGCACACGGGCAGTTGGCGACCGGGAGTGAGGTCGGGCAGCCCGGGCGTGCCGGAGCGCGGATCGGTCGACCATCCGGCCACCCGCGTGTCGGGGACCTGGACGACGAGTTCCCCGGTCCGCCACACCGCGTAGTCGGCGGGCGCGCCGGGCACGAGGACGCCCGCGTCGTCCCGTCCGATGGCCCGCCAGCCGCCGCGGGTGTGGGCGGTGAAGGCGGCGCGGGCGGAGACGCGGTGCTCGGGGGTGCGGTGGAAGGCGGCGGCGCGCACGGTGCCCCACGGGTCCAGCGGGGTGACGGGGCTGTCGGAGCCGAGCGCCAGGGGCACCCCGGCCCGCAGCAGCGCCGCGTACGGGTTGAGGGTGCGCGCCCGCTCGGCGCCGAGCCGCTGGGCGTACATGCCCTCCTCGCCGCCCCAGGCGGCGTCGAAGGCGGGCTGGACGGAGGCGGTGAGGCCGAGGTCGGCGAAGGCGGCGACGGTCTCGGGGGTGAGCATCTCGGCGTGCTCGACGCGGTGCCGGGCGGCGCGGACCCGGGCCAGGCCGACCTTGTCGGCGGCGGCCCGTACGCCCTCCACGACGGCGGTGACGGCGGCGTCGCCGATGGCGTGGAACCCGGCCTGGACGCCGCCCTCGGTGCAGACGGCGACATGGGCGGCGACGGCGGCCGCGTCCAGGTAGGCGGTGCCGCGGTGCGGGGCGTCGGCGTAGGGCTCGTGGAGGCAGGCGGTGTGGGAGCCGAGGGCGCCGTCCACGAAGAGGTCTCCGGCGGCGCCCGCCGCGCCCAGCTCGCGCAGCTTCTCCAGCCCGGCGGCGCCGGTCACGGCCTCGGCCCAGTAGCCGTGGACCCGGGGTCCCGGCTCCTCGGCGGCGAGCCGCAGCAGCCCGGTGAGGTCGTCCTCGCCGGAGATGCCGGGGCCCGCGCATTCGTGGACCGAGCCGATGCCGACCGAGGTGGCGTGGGCGAGGGCGGCGCGCTGGGCGTCGGCGCGCTGCCCGGGCGTCACGCCCGCGTACGCGGCGGCGCGCACGGCGTGGTGGGCGTCGGCGGTCAGCGGCGCCCCGGGGTGGTGGCCGGCGCGTCCGGTGATGTCCGGGACGCGGTCCAGCAGCGCGGTGGTGACCACCGCGGAGTGCACATCGGTCCGGCTGAGGTAGAGGGCGCGGCCGCCGGTGGCCCGGTCCAGTTCGGCGCGGGAGGGCGGACGGCCCTCGGGCCAGCCGCTGGCGTCCCAGCCATGGCCGAGAAGCACCGGGTCGTCGGGGTGGGCGGCGGCGTGCGCCCGGACCCGTTCCAGGGCGTCGACGAGGGTGGGGGTGCCCGTCAGATCGAGCCCGGTGAGGGCGAGTCCGGTGGCGGTGGTGTGCACATGCGCATCGGTGAACGCGGGGGTGACCAGCGCCCCGTCCAGCCGCACCACCTCGTCCACGCCGTCGGCGAACGCGTCCGCGGCGCCCTCGGAGCCGACCCAGGCGATGGTGTCGCCCTCGACGACCATCGCGGTCGCGAACGGGTCGGCGGGGCTGTGCACCTCGCCCCCGCGCAGCAGGACGGTACGGCCTTCGGCGGCCTGGACGGGGGTCGGGTCGTTCACGGCGGGCTGCCTCGCGGGGTCGGTTTTCGGACTTCCGGGCTCGGGGGAACTACGCGTCCGGCCGAGCCCGTACGGGGGTGGTCAGACGCGCGGCGGGCGCGCCTCGTACGGGGTGGACAGCACGACGGTGGTGCGGGTGGAGACCCCGGCCAGCGTGCGGATCCGGCTGAGCAGGTGCTCCAGCTCCAGCGGGGTGGCGACCCGCACCTTGAGGATGTAGTTCTCGTCGCCCGCGACGCTGTGGCACGCCTCGATCTCGGGGACCTCGGCGAGCCGGTCGGAGATGTCGTCCGGCGCGCTGGGGTCGAAGGGTTTGACCGAGATGAAGGCGGTCAGGGGCAGCCCCACGGCCTCCGGGTCCACGACGGCCGCGTAACCGCGGATGACACCCCGCTGTTCGAGGCGGCGGACCCGCTGATGCACGGCCGATGTGGACAGGCCGGTGGCCTTGCCCAGGTCCGTGTAGCTCATCCGCCCGTCCTTGACGAGCAGCTCCACGATTTGTCTGTCCAACTCCTCCACAGCCGATCACCTTATGTGGTCGGAAGGCTCTCGGCACAGCGGGCACACCCCGTGGACCGGCTCGGGACGCACAGCATCTGCACGGGGCATGTGACGAACACCACATCTCCTGGTGAGTGTCCTATGAGATGCGGCGATTACCTATGCGGCGGCAAGGGAAATGCTTGCTGTGGTCGAGGCCGACGCGCCTGGCCAGCCCACCCGAGGGGGAAATCTCATGCCCTACGTTGAGCGCCTCGACGAAGGCGACGTCGACACCTACGAGACGTACGAAATGTTCCGGGTCACCTGCCCGGACTGCGCGCAGCCCATCGCCCTGCTCGCGGACGAGGACGTTCTCCCGGAGCACGCGCTGTGCCCGTCTCCGTGGAACCCGTTCGGCCTGACCGTGTGCGCCGGCACCGGGCGCGGGGTGATGGACGCCGCCGCCGCGGACGCCTCGCTCGACGCGCACGAGCAGGACGCGGCGCTGCTGCTGACGCTGCCGGAGGGCCTGGACTGGCGGAAGCAGCCGTTCTCGCACATCGGCGGCCCCGGCTCGCGCCCGATCAGGACGCCGATGACGCCGCGCCGCGCCGTGTCCCCCGCGTAAGCCCCGCAGGACACACGCACGCACACGGAGGGGGCCCGGCAACGCCGCGCCCCCTGACCGCTCCGTACGGGACGTCCGTACGGCGATACGCCGCCTACCGGCTCTCCGGACCCGCGACATGGCGCGCGATGACCACCCGCTGGATCTGGTTGGTGCCCTCCACGATCTGGAGGACCTTGGCCTCTCGCATATAGCGCTCGACCGGGAAGTCCGCCGTGTAGCCGTACCCGCCGAACAGCTGTACCGCGTCGGTGGTGACGCGCATCGCGGTGTCGGTGCAGAACAGCTTGGCCATGGCCGCCTGCTTGGAGAACGGCCGCCCCGCGTCCCGCAGCCGGGCCGCGGCCAGGTAGAGGGCGCGCCCGGCCTCGATCTGGGTGGCCATGTCGGCCAGCATGAAGCGCAGCCCCTGGAAGTCGGCGATCGGATGGCCGAACTGCTGACGCTGCGCGGTGTACGCCAGCGCCTCGTCCAGGGCCGCCTGCGCGAGGCCGACCGCGCAGGCCGCGATGCCGAGGCGGCCCGCGTCGAGGGCGGACAGCGCTATCGCGAAGCCCTGGCCCTCCTCGCCGATCCGGCGGCTGTCGGGAACGCGGACCCGGTCGAGGTGGATCTGCGCGGTGGGCGACCCGTTCATGCCCATCTTGCGCTCGGGCGCGGCGGCGGAGAGCCCGGGGGCGTCGCCGGGCACCAGGAACGCGCTGATGCCGCGGGTGCGCTCGGGGCCGGTGCGGGCCAGGACGGTGTAGAAGTCGGCGATGCCGCCGTGGGTGATCCACGCCTTGCCGCCCTCCAGCGTCCAGCCGTCGCCCTCCCGGGTGGCCCGGGTGGTGAGGGCGGCGGCGTCGGACCCCGAGGAGGGCTCGGAGAGGCAGTACGCCCCGAGCAGCCCGCCGCCGAGCATCGCCGGCAGGTGCTCGGCCAGCTGCTCCTTGCCGCCGAAGGTGGCGAGCCCGTGGCAGGACAGCGTGTGGACGCTGACGCCGAGGCCGACGGTGAGGCGGGCCGCGGCCAGCTCCTCCAGGACCTGGAGGTAGACCTCGTACGGCTGGTCGCCGCCGCCGAACTCCTCGGGGTACACCAGCCCCAGCAGCCCCGACTCGGACAGCAGGGCGAACAGTTCGCGGGGGAAGTGCCCGGCGGCCTCCTCCTCGGCGGCGCGGGGGCGGATCTCCCGCTCGGTCAGCTCGCGGACGAGCGAGATCAGGTCGCGGGCTTCCTCGGTGGGCAGTTCGCGTTCCACCGGCTGCGGGCCGTGGTCGGTCATGGCGGCGCTCTCCTCTCCCTGTAGGGCGCGGCGGCGGCGTACGCGCCCGGTGGGGCGGCGCCGCCCGGATACTGCCTTGTCGCCGGTCGTCCCGTCGGGTCGCGAGCGGGGTGATGACCTGCACCGTGGCGGTTGGAGTATGCCCGATCCGGGGGCCCGCGTCACCGGTGTATGGATCTTCAACGAAGTTCGCCCGTCCGGGTGTTGCACGGACGGGATTGGCCCAGACCATTGACCCCACTGGTCTAGTCCTTCTACCGTTCTCCCACCCTGCCCTGCGCGTGCATGTCAAGATCGGGTCAGGTCGTCGGGCACTTCACCTCCCCTCACCCCCCACCGAGGAGAACCCATGCTCAGACCACGCGGACTGCGGGCCTCACTCGCGGCCCTCTCGACGGCGGTGCTGACCGCCACCCTCCTGGCGGGCGCGGCGACGGCCAGCCCCGCCGCCCCGGCGGCGGAATCCCCCACCACCAACGCCAAGACATCCCAGGCGGCCGGCAGCAAGGTCGTCGGCTACTTCACCGAATGGGGCATCTACCAGCGGAACTACCACGTGAAGAACGTGGAGACCTCCGGTTCCGCCGCCAAGCTCACCCACATCAACTACGCCTTCGGCAACGTCACCGGCGGAAAGTGCGCGATAGGTGACGCGTACGCCGACTACGACAAGGCGTACGACGCGGCGGGCAGCGTCGACGGCAAGGCCGACACCTGGGACGCGGGCGCCCTGCGCGGCAACTTCAACCAGCTGCGCAAGCTCAAGAAGCTCCACCCGAACCTCAAGGTCCTGTGGTCCTTCGGCGGCTGGACCTGGTCCTCCGGGTTCGGCGAGGCGGCCAAGAACCCCGCGGCGTTCGCCGAGTCCTGCTACAACCTGGTCGAGGACCCGCGCTGGGCGGACGTCTTCGACGGCATCGACATCGACTGGGAGTACCCCAACGCCTGCGGCAACACCTGCGACACCAGCGGCCGCGCCGCGTTCAAGAACGTGATGGCCGCGATGCGCGCCAAGTTCGGCCAGAACAACCTGGTCACCGCCGCGATCACGGCCGACGCCTCCTCCGGCGGCAAGATGGACGCCGCCGACTACGCGGGCGCCGCGCAATACGTCGACTGGTACAACCCGATGACGTACGACTTCTTCGGCGCCTGGGCCGCGCAGGGCCCGACGGCCCCGCACTCCCCGCTCACCTCCTACAGCGGTCTGCCCCAGCAGGGCTTCTACACCGACGCCACGATCCAGAAGCTCAAGGGGCTCGGCGTCCCGGCCTCGAAGCTGCTGCTGGGCCTCGGCTTCTACGGACGCGGCTGGACCGGCGTCAGCCAGGACGCCCCCGGCGGCACCGCGACCGGCGCCGCGCCGGGCACGTACGAGGCGGGCATCGAGGACTACAAGGTGCTCAAGAGCAAGTGCCCGGCCAACGGCACGGTCGCCGGGACGGCCTACGCGCACTGCGGCAACCAGTGGTGGAGCTACGACACCCCCGCCACCATCGCCGGGAAGATGACCTACAAGCAGCAGCAGGGCCTCGGCGGCACCTTCTTCTGGGAGCTGAGCGGCGACACCACCAACGGAGAGCTGATCAAGTCCATCAGCTGACGCCGGACAGCGCCGAAGGAGCCGGGAGCCATGCGCTCCCGGCTCCTTCGTACGCACCCGCTCCGGTGAACCGATCCGGCGCCGGAGCCGTATCGCAACGCGGCTTGTTCTGACTATTGCGGGGCATCCGCCTCACAAGGAAATCTGAGCGCTGGGGTGGCCCTGACCGGCCCGTTGCGCATGAACCAAAGGATCGATCAATGAGTTCCGAGCAGTGCCCGAGCTGTGGCGGCCAACTCGCCGTCAACCAGGACGGGTGGAAGATCTGCCACTCCTGCGGCTACGCCTCACCGCCCGGCTTCGCCCCCGCCCCAGCGCCCGGCACCTGCGTCGTCCCCACCGCCGCCCCTCCCACCTGACCCTCCGTCCCACCCGACCCTCCGTACCGTTGAGCGAGGCCCCGTGGTCAATCCCTGGCTGGCGATGGCATCCGGCACCGATCCGGTGGAGCGCACCCGCGCGGTGCGCCGCGCGCACGAGGCGTTCCTGACGGAGGGGGCCCTGGGGCCGGCCGTCCGCCCGGTGGTGGCGGACTCCTGGCGGCGCTCGGCCGACGCCCGGGTGGCGCAGGAGTGCGCGGCACCGATCGATCTGGCCGACGACGCTCTGGAGGCGTACCGGGCCGACCATCCGCTGGCCGGGCTGATGCCCCTGTTCCGCGAGCTGCTGGGGACCATCGCGCACGACGGCGCCCACCTCCTCGCGGTCTGCGACGACCTCGGCCGCATGCTGTGGGTGGAGGGGCACACCGGAATGCGCCACCGGGCCGAACGGATGAACTTCGTGGCCGGGGCGCGCTGGGACGAGCGCCACGCGGGCACCAACGCCCCCGGCACCGCGCTCACCCTCGACCACGCGGTGCAGATTTTCGCCACCGAGCACTTCAACCGCAGCGTGCAGCCGTGGACCTGCGCCGCGGCCCCCATCCACGACCCGCACTCCGGTCGGCTGCTGGGCGCGGTGGACCTCACCGGCGGCGACCATCTGGCCGCCCCGCACAGCCTCGCCCTGGTCCAGGCGACCGCCCGCGCCGCCGAGGCGCAGCTGGCCGCCCTGGCGCCCCCGGCGCACGGCCCGCGCGTCACGCTGACGGCGCTGGGCCGCGACGAGGCGGTGCTGGTCACCGAGGGGCGGCGGCTGCGGCTCGGGCGCCGGCACAGCGAGATCATGGTGCTGCTCGCTGGCCATCCGGAGGGCCTGAGCGGCGAGCGGCTGGCGCTGGAGCTGTACGGGCCGCGGGCCGACCACCGGTCGCCGGTGACGCTGCGCGCCGAGATGTCCCGGCTGCGGCGGCTGGTGGGCCCGCTGCTGGGCTCGCGCCCGTACCGGCTGTGTGCGCCGGTGCGCACCGATGTGAGCGTGGCGGCCGAGGAGTTGGCGGCCGGTGAGGTGGCCACGGCGCTGCGCGCCTATCCGGGGCCGCTGCTGCCGCTGTCGGAGGCGCCCGGGGTGTGCCGGATGCGGCTGACGCTGGAGGACGGGCTGCGGCGGGCCGTGCTGTCCAGCGCCGACCCGGAACTGCTGCGGCGCTGGGCGCAGTCCCCGTGGGGCGAGGACGACCTGGAGGTGGCGGAGGCGCTGCTCGCCTCCGAGCCGCCGCACTCCCCCGGCCGGGCGGCCCCGGCGGCGCGGGTGCGGCGGCTGCGCGAGGTGTACGGGCTGGCGGAGGGCGCTCACCGGGACGAGAGTCACGGGGACGGGGATCACGGGGACGCAACGTTGCCGCAACGTTGCCGCGTCTAACCTCCCCCTCATCTCCGCCCGTCCCGTGTCGGGCGGAGCCCGCAGGTACGACAGGGAGGGCCGCCCCCATGACGCGTTACGCAAACCCCGGCTCCGAGGGATCGGTTGTCAGCTTCCGGCCGCGCTACGACCACTGGATCGGCGGGGAGTACGTACCGCCCGCCACGGGCCGGTACTTCGAGAACCCGACCCCGGTCAACGGGCAGCCGTTCACCGAGATCGCCCGGGGCACCGCCGAGGACGTCGAACGGGCCCTGGACGCCGCGCACGCGGCCGCGCCCGCCTGGGGCCGTACCGCGCCCGCCGAGCGCGCCGCGGTGCTGCTGAAGATCGCCGACCGCATGGAGCAGCACCTCGAGGAGCTGGCGGTCGCGGAGAGCTGGGAGAACGGCAAGCCGGTACGGGAGACGCTGGCCGCCGACATCCCGCTGGCCATCGACCACTTCCGCTACTTCGCGGGGGCGATCCGGGCCCAGGAGGGCAGTCTCTCCGAGATCGACGACGACACGGTCGCCTACCACTTCCACGAGCCGCTGGGCGTGGTCGCCCAGATCATCCCGTGGAACTTCCCCATCCTGATGGCCGCCTGGAAGCTCGCCCCGGCACTGGCCGCGGGCAACGCGGTGGTCCTCAAGCCCGCCGAGCAGACGCCCGCCTCGCTCCACGTCTGGATGAACCGGGTGGCCGACCTGCTGCCGCCGGGCGTCGTCAACATCGTCAACGGCTTCGGCGTGGAGGCCGGAAAGCCGCTGGCCTCCAGCTCGCGCGTGTCCAAGGTCGCCTTCACCGGCGAGACCACGACCGGCCGTCTGATCATGCAGTACGCGAGCGAGAACCTGATCCCGGTGACGCTGGAGCTCGGCGGCAAGAGCCCGAACATCTTCTTCGACGACGTCTCGGCCGCCGACGACGACTTCCTCGACAAGGCTCTGGAGGGCTTCACGATGTTCGCCCTCAACCAGGGCGAGGTGTGCACGTGTCCGTCGCGCGCGCTGATCCAGGGCGGCCACTACCAGGACTTCATGGACGCGGCCGTGGCCCGTACGGAGAAGATCGTCCAGGGTCATCCGCTGGACACCGACACCATGATGGGCGCCCAGGCGTCCAACGACCAGCTGGAGAAGATCCTCTCCTACCTCGACATCGGCAAGCAGGAGGGCGCCCGCGTCCTCACCGGCGGCACCCGCGCCGAACTGGGCGGCGAGCTGGCGGGCGGCTACTACGTGCGGCCCACCATCTTCGAGGGCGGCAACCACATGCGCGTCTTCCAGGAGGAGATCTTCGGTCCGGTGGTGGCCGTGGCCCGCTTCGCGGACTTCTCGGACGCCATCGAGATCGCCAATGACACCCTGTACGGGCTGGGCGCGGGAGTCTGGACCCGGAACGGCACGGCCGCGTACCGGGCCGGACGCGCCATCCAGGCGGGCCGGGTGTGGACGAACTGCTACCACGCCTACCCGGCGCACGCCGCCTTCGGCGGCTACAAGCAGTCGGGGATCGGGCGCGAGACCCACAAGATGATGCTGGGCCACTACCAGCAGACGAAGAACCTCCTGGTGTCGTACTCCCCGAAGAAGCTCGGCTTCTTCTAGGCACCGCAATCAGGGCGCCTGACCAGGGCAGATGCCCGTCAGGCGCCCTGTCGGCGCGCGATCTGGGCCGCGCGCTCGCCTCCACGTGATGCCGTACGCCGCAGCGTCGATGTGGTTTCCCGCCGCGTTGCGGAACAGACGTCCGTCAGGCGCAACACCGAAGCACCGTATGTCCAGCAGCGGACGGGTGGCGCGACTCCGGCCGGGCGACCAGAGGCCCGCAGGCAGCCTGCTACACGTCGCTATCGGAGTACCTGTCGGGCGTGTCGGCGAACACCCCGTGGAGCATGCCTGTGGCCTGACCGACTTCGATGAGGTAACCGTCGGGGTCGCGCATGTAGCAGCGCAGCTCGGCCTTGCGGTCGAGGGGCTCGGTGAGGAACTCCGCGCCTTTCGCCACGGCATCGGCGTAAAAGGCACCGATGTCGGCGACCCGGACGTTCAGGAAACTGGACACTGTGCTGCCGTTCTCCGGCGGCGCAAGGGTCACGCCGGGCTTGTCAGGCGTGGGCCCGCCTCCAGGGTTCATGATGATCCAGCTGTTGGCCACCTTTACGATGGCTGGGTTCTCCTCCAGAACGACCTCGCCGCCGAAGATGATGGCGTAGAAGCGCCGCGACACGGCAACGTCGCGCACGGTCAGGAAGTGGGTGAGGATGAGCCCCTGCTCGGGAGCAGGAAGATCGCCGTGAGTCGTCGTCATCGCTGTGGCCTTTCAATGTGGGTGGAGAGCCGCCGCGTGCCGCGGCTCGGGCCGGAAAGGGGACGCCCTCTTGCTCCAGCGCGATCCCTCCCATCACCATCCGTCGACATCGACGACAGCTTGGGCGAAAGCATGAGGAGCTTCCTGCGGGACGTTGTGGCCGACCTTCAGGACACGGTGCGCATACCTGCCCGAGAACTTCTTGCGATAAGTTGCCCCGCCCCCGGGTGGTGTAAATGGGTCGTGCTCACCATCGATGGTGATCGTCGGCACCCCGATGACCGGACCTGCGGCAAGCCGCCTTTCTATGTCGTCATATCGCGGGTCTCCCTTGGCCAGGCCCAGCCGCCAGCGGTAATTATCGATCACGATACTGACATAATCGGGGTTGCCGAAAGCCGAAGCAGTGCGATCGAACGTGACCTGATCAAAATTCCATGTCGGAGAGTTGAATCTCCAGACAAGCCTGGCCAAATCGCGCCGGTATTTCCGTAGTCCGCGCTCGCCTCTGTCCGTGGCAAAGTAGTACTGGTACCACCACGCCCATTCTTCCTCGGGTGGCGACGGCAATTTGTTCGCCTCGGGGTTCGTGATCAGATAGCCGGTCACGGAGACCAGTGCCCTACAGCGCTCCGGCCAAAGCGCTGCGACGATGTCGGCCGTGCGGGATCCCCAATCGAATCCCGCAAGGATCGCCTTCTTGATCCTGAGAGCATCCATCAAGGCGATGACGTCGAGGGCGAACACCGACTGCTGGGCGTTCCGTGGCGTATGTTTCGAAAGAAAACTGGTTGTGCCATAGCCGCGCAGATAAGGGACGATCACCCGGTACCTCTTGGCGGCGAGCAGAGGCGCAACGTCGACATAGCTGTGAATGTCGTAGGGCCAGCCATGAAGAAGAATGACCGCACGGCCGTCGGCGGGGCCGGCTTCGGCATAACCTACGTTCAAGACGCCGGCCTTGACCTGCTTCAGCGAGCCGAAGGAACTACTCACCGGATTTTGGGCCAAGGTCCGTTCCGCGAGGTTGCCGCGGTCGGACTTCGCTCGCGTGCAATCGGTGATGCCGAACTGGGCTGCCGCAACGGCTGCGGCAGCAAGTCTTACAAAGCGACGGCGCGCGGGTCGGATTCCTTCGGGATCCCCCATGGCCAAACTCCTTGGTCAAGACGGGCTCGGCTCAGGAAGGCGGAAGAAGGACGGTGTTCCCTAGCTCAATCCAAACAATCGGCAGAAGGATTACGCAACAGCAGCAGCCCAGAGATTGAGCCGTCCGAGTGATTCACCCTGGCCCGTCACCTTTACCTCGGATCAAGATGCCCACCAGGCTCTGTCCTGGTCGGCAAGTCCCGGAAAACTCCACGTCAACCTGGCAAGATCCTCGTAGACATCTCCAACGCCACCGCCGACGGACCGGACGGACCGCCCGCCGACCTGCTCCACCCCGTCTCAAGCCTCGCGGAGCGCACGCAAGCCGGAGCGTCGCGGTGCAGTGGTCGCACGAATACCCACGACGGTGCTTCGAGGTCGCCGCGGCAGATTCGACAGCTCCGATCGGCAGCCCGGCATCGTGGACCTGGGCCCCCAAAGTGACGCAACCGGTTGACGACGCGCTTACGCGCCGCCGGGACACCGAGTGGCGGATCGTGGACGCATTACCACTCCGCTGTTCGCGCGCCGCCCCCGAGCCGTCATCGATATTGACTATCAAATGTGGTGACCAACGAAGTTGTGGCCAAACCCCAAGGAGCAGATGATGAGCGAGCGGAGCAGGTTCCTGGAGTCGATCACCCGTAAGAACGCCGCCGTGGTGCTGGTCGACCACCAGGTGGGTCTTCTGTCCGGCGTCCGGGACATCCCGGTCGGGGAGCTGAAGCACAACGTGGTGGCGCTGGCACGAGCGGCGACCGTGTTGGGCATCCCGCTGGTCGTCACCACCACCGCAGCTGACAGCATGTGGGGGCCCACCGCCCCCGAGCTGGTCGAGGCGCTGCCGGCCGGACAGGAGATCATCGACCGCAGCACTGTCAACGCCTGGCACGACGACCGGGTCCGCGAGGCCATCGAGGCCACCGGGCGGCAGAAGCTGATCTTCGCCGGGGTGTCGCTCGAGGTCTGCGCGGCACTTCCCGCGATCTCCGCAGCGGCCGCCGACTACGACGCGTACGTCGCCGTGGACGCCTCCGGCACCTTCAGTCAGGCCACGCGAGAGGCCGGACTGCTACGCATGCAGCAGGCGGGCATCGTCGTCAGCGACTACGCCACCCTCATGGTCGAGGCCCTCGCCGACAATGCCGCCCCCGAGTCCGGCAACGTCTACGCCGCCCTCGACATGCCGTTCGCCGTCCTGGTCGGCCAGATCTCCGCGGCCTACCAGGCCTAGCGGCCCACCGGGCGACCGCTCGCCGACCGCCGCGTCCTCAGCGCTTTTCCCGCGTCAGGGGTGCGGCGGCACGTGCGGCCGCAGCGGTCACGCCTGCGGCGGCAGCGGGCCGACGGCCGGTGAGTGGCCCCGCCGCCCACGGGGCGCGACGCCCCCTGAGCAGGCATGATGGACCTGGCACTCTGTCGGGTCGGCAGAACCTCCGGTCGGGCCGCCTACGGCGCGGGGGGCCGCACCTGCTCGGCGCTCTCCAGCGGGTCCACCATGTGGTGGACGCCGACGAAGCTCGGGAAGCCAGCTTCCGCACTCATGGCACACCTCGGGGCGGGTTGGCTCGGCACTCAGGAGCCGAGGTCGATCGCGACCAGCTTGCCCTTCTCGTCCAGCTTCCGCACCCGCTGAAGCTTGTTCACCTCCTTCAGCGGGCTCTACCGCCCAGGCGCCCCGGGGTCCGTCTTCAACCCGGTGAAGAACGGCCGACTGCCGCCGGGTGGCCTGGGCCCGGGCTATCGAGACCTTGGCCTCGCGGACCGCCCCTATCGTGGACTGCCAGGTCCACTACGCCAAGGAAGCGCACGCACGCCCATGGCGTAGAGGTTGCCCGGGGGCTTCGCGCTGGAGACGGTGCCGCCCAGCCCACGCCTTCCCCCGTCGAGGCCGTTCGTGGACGCCCACATAGGCAGTGGCACTGCCAGTCCTGGAATCAGTCCTCGGCCCGCTGGGTGAGAGGTGCGTCGGTGCGGTCGCCGGGGAACTCGTACCAGCGGCGCTGCAAGCAGACGAACTGCACGTCGGCCCGTACCAGCTGCATGAACCCGGAGATGATCTCGGCGAGCCGCTCCTGTGCTTCGGGGCGGGCGAGCCGACCGTCCTCGGTGAAGCCCTCGTGCGCGCGGGACAGGCTGAACATGTCGGGGTAGACCCGCGTTCCCAGGTGCTCCAGCGGGACCCGTAGCGCCCACAGGCCGCGGTTGCCACCGATCAGCGACGGAGAGGCCGACAGCAGCAGCGCGTGCCTGGTCTTGAACGGCTGCGGCCGTACCCGTGACACCCAGTCGATGGCATTCTTCAGCAGCCCCGGAACGGAGCCGTTGTACTCGGGGGACGAGATCACGAACGCATCGCAGCGCTTGATCCGCTCGCACAGGGCCAGGGCACCCGCGGGCAGCCCCTCGGCGGCCTCCACATCCCCGTCGTACAGCGGCATGTCGAAATCCCGCATGCTGGCCATGTCGACCTCGGCACCGGCCCCGGCGACCAGGCCCGACGCCAGCGAGGCCAACCGCGCGTTGGTGGACCCGACGCGGCGGGCCGCACCGAAAACAAGAACGCGAACGGGAGCCGGGCCAACGTCCGTGGTCATCTTCCGGCCCCTTCCAGCGGGCGGGCTTGTCCTCAGCAGACAGTTTTCCCGGCCCCCGGTCTGCCGCACGCGACGACACGCCTGCGGCTGGCGGCGTCACCCTCGAGGCGGTCCCAGGCCGGTGCATGGTGGTGTGGGTGGGCTCGCAGCAAGATCCGGCCCGTTTCTCGCACGAGGACGACCGCCTCGACCCGGCTCATCTCCACCGCACCGGTCAGGCCCCCTCAGTCGAGGTCACCTTGGCCAGACCCATGATCCGGCCGGACAGCTCCTAGTAGCTGTCGTAGCTGGGCCTACCGTTCGGCCGGTAGACGGCGACGATGGTGCCGCCCTTCGTCGCCGAGACGCTGACCGGCTTCAGCGCGGTGGGGATCGCTCCGTCGGCGAACAGCCGCTTGCCGGTGCCGATGATCACCGGATGGATGGTCAGCCGGTACTCGTCGACGAGGCCGTGCCGCATGAGGGTCTGGGCGAGGTCACCGCTGCCCACGACGTTGATGTTGCCGCCGTCGGACGCTTTCAGCTCGCGTACGGCATCGGCGATGTCGCCCTCCAGCAGCGTGGAGTTCTGCCACTCGACGGACGTCAGGGTCCGGGACGCCACATACTTGTGCATGCTGTTCATCCGATGGGTGAACGGGTTGTCGGGATCGGCGGTCGGCCAGTACGACGCGAAGATCTCGTACGTCTTGCGGCCGAGCAGCATCGCGTCGGAGGACTCGTACCAACCGGCGATGGCCGCGCCGACCTCGTCATCGGCCACCGGCTTCTGCCAGCCGCCGTGCTCGAAGCCGCTCTCAGCGTCCTCGTCCGGACCGCCCGGCGCCTGCATGACGCCGTCCAGCGTCAGGAACGTGCAAACGATGATCTTGCGCATGGTGCGCTCCCTTCGTCGACGGGTAGACCGCACAACCGCCGGAAACTCATCGGCGGAACTTCCGCGGCGCAGCACCAGGGCCGTCGTGTGGATCAGCCCGGCTGTGAAGTGCGGTACCTCTTGGCCGACCCGAGGGCGCCTGACGGGGCGAACGCCCGTCAGGCGCCCTGCCGTCAGTCCCGCATGACCTCCGGTTCGTGCCGGCGCAGCAGACGGGCCACCGCGAAGCCGCAGACCAGCCCGATCGCCAGGAGCACGCCGAGGTCGATGCCCCACTGGGTGACGGTGTGGGCCCACAACGGGTCGACGTCGTCGGGCTTGTCGAGATTCCACGGCGGCATGGTGTGCGCGAGGTCGAGCGTGGTCCCGGCGCCCGCGACCGCCCAGCGGGCGGGCATCAGCCAGCCGATCTGTTCGATGCCCGGGGAGTCGAACAGCTGGAAGAGGACCCCGGTGAAGACCACTTGGACGACGGCGAACATCACGAGCAGCGGCATGGTCTTCTCCGTGGTCCTCACCAGCGCGGAGATGACCAGACCGAACATCATGGTGGTGAGGCCCAGTGCGCTGATGACCACACAGACCTCGACGTCCGTGGGCATGAGCAGTCCCTGGGCGGGCAGTTGGCGGACGGAGAAGCCGATCGCGCAGATGACGACCCCCTGCATCGCGGTGATCAGACCGAGGACGATCACCTTCGACATCAGGTATGCGGACCGGGAGAGTCCCGTGGCTCTCTCCCGTTCGTAGATCACCCGTTCTTTGATCAGTTCACGTACGGAGTTGGCCGCGCCGGTGAAGCACATGCCGACGACCAGCACCAGCAGGATCGTTCCGGACTCCTGGTTGTAGCTGAAACGGCTGTCGGGCGGTGGCGGGGCGAGTCCGTATCGCGCCGGGATCAGACAGCTCACTCCGCCCAGCACGGCCGGGAGCAGCAGCATCAGCGCCATGAAGCCCTTGTCGGAGGCGATGACCGACACATAGCGGCACATCAGCGTCCACAACTGGCCGAGCCAGCCCTGTGATCGGGGCTTCAGCGCTCGCGCGCGCGGCTGCGCCGCGGGGGCGCCCGGCGCTGGCGGCGGTACGGCCGAGTCGATCTCCGCGACGCACCGGGCGTACTGCCGGGAGGCCAGCCAGCGCCCGCCCCAGTCGTCGTCGCGTTGGTTCTCGAAGGCGGAGAAGACATCGGCCCAGCTGTCGTGGGCGAAGAAGTCCAGGGCCTCGCCCGGGGGACCGAAGTACGCCACGGAGCCGCCGGGCGCCATGACCAGCACCCGGTCGCACAGGGCCAGTTCGGCGACCGAGTGCGTCACCACCAGCACGGTGCGGCCGTCGTCGGCGAGCTCCCGCAGCAGCTTCATGACGTCGCGGTCAAGGCCCGGGTCAAGACCTGAGGTGGGCTCGTCGAGGAAGAGCAGGGAGGGCTTGGTCAGCAGTTCCAGGGCGACGGACACCCGTTTGCGCTGACCGCCCGAGAGCGAGGAGACCTTCTTGCCCCGGTGGGCGTCGAGCCTGAGCTCCCCGAGCACCTCGTCGATACGGGCCTTGCGCTCGGCCGCCTTGGTGTCACCGGGGAAGCGGAGCCTGGCCGCGTACTTCAGAGCGACGTCGACCGTCAGCTCCTTGTGCAGGATGTCGTCCTGCGGGACGAGGCCGATGCGGTGGCGCAACTCGGCGAACTGGGCGTAGAGATCGCGCTGGTCGTAGAAGACCTGACCGCGGTCCGCGGGCCGGTAGCCGGTGAGTGCGCGCAGCAGGGTGGACTTGCCCGAGCCGGACGGCCCGATCACCGCGACCAGCGACTTCTCGGGGATGCCGAAGGAGACGTCGTCCAGGATGGTCTTGCCGCGCCCCACGGTCACGGTCAGGTTGCGGGCGGTGAAGGAGACCTCACCGGTGTCGACGAACTCCTCCAGCCGGTCCCCGGCGAGCCGGAAGGTGGAGTGGCCGACACCGACGATGTCGTGCGGACCGATGATCCGGCGGCGGTCCACGGGCTGCCCGTTGACGAAGGTGCCGTTGTGACTGCCGAGGTCGACGATTTCGAAGCGGCCACCGGGCAGCGGCCGGAACTCCGCGTGGTGGCGGGAGACATGCGGGCCCTCCACCACGAGTTCGTTGTCCGGCGCGCGGCCGATCCGCAGCCGTTGCCCCAGGACGATCGGGTGGACGCCCGAGGGGTTCCGGTCGAAGGAGAGGGTCGCGGCGGCTCCACGGGGAGGGTCCGCGGGTGCTTCGAACCGCCGGGTGTCCCGGTCCTCGTCAGCGGGCGCGTGATCATCGCTCACCGCCGCCGGGGCTCCGGTGAAGTCCAGCCGGGTGCCGGTGGAGCCGTCCCCCAGCCGGACGATCGAACCGTGGGCGATCTCGATCCGCTGGACCCGGCTCCCCTCGGCGAACGTGCCGTTCGCGCTGCCGAGATCTTCGACGACCCACGTTCCGCCGTCGCAACGGATCACCAGGTGCCGCCGGGAGACCCGGCGGTCGACGCACGGGACGTCGGCCTCCAGGTCGCGCCCGATGGTGTAGCTCCGGGACGCGTCCAGGGTCCAGGTGCGTCCATTGGCATGCAGTACAAGTTCCGGCACGTGTGTCCCAAGTCGGTCGGCGCGTAGATCATGGCCGGTGTGGAAGAGGGCGTGGGACCTGTGGAGGTTGCGCGCTGGAGCTGTGCGTTGTGCCTGGCAGGGCGTGTAACAGGACGGTAATGGCGGATGGTTGTACGGAACGGGGTGCCGATCGGTCTGATCTTGGTGCTCGAAAACGCTCGCTCGTACCGACTCGTACGAGCGGCCGGCACCCCCAACCGATACTGAGGAAGAAACGATGCGCGTCCACAAGCTCACCTTCGCCGCTCTCGCCGTTGCCGCGGGCCTCTCACTCACGGCCTGTCAGAACGACGACGGCACGGGACAGAGCGACCCGTCATCCGCGTCCTCCGCGTCCGCCTCGGACGGCGGCTCGGCGCAGGGCGGCGGGAAGGAATCCGCCGGAACCGGCTCCGACGAGAACGGCAAGGCCGACCACTGCCGCACCGACGAGCTGGAGATCACGGCGATGGACAGCACCATCGACGGCGACCCCGACGGCACGGTCGCGGTGACACTGAAGAACGGCGGCGGCCGGGACTGCTCGCTGTCCGGGTACGCGGGTGTCGACCTGAAGACCGACTCGGGGTCGCTGTCCGCGAAGCGCACGGGTGAGAAGGCGACCCCGAGCGTCCTCAAGGACGGGAAGTCGGTGTCCTTCGGCGTCAACTACCCGCTCAACGACTCGGGCGGCTCCGGCATCCGCGTCACCGGGCTCGTGGTGACCCCGCCGGACGAGACGAAGTCGGTCACCCTCGACTGGCCGGGCGCCGCCACGCTGCCGGTCACGGACGGCTCCGGCTCCCCGGTGAAGGTCGGACCGATCGGGAGCGCCGGTCAGGGCGGCTGACCGCCACGTCCCCGGGTGCTCGGGCCGCACCGCGCCGCTGCCCGGGCACCCGCCCATGCCGGGCGCCGGGTCAGCGGTCCCGCGGGGGCCGGACGAGGAGGTGCGCGGCGAGCATGGCGACGGTGCAGCCGGGTACCCAGGCCAGCTGGTACCAGTAGAAGAACGGCACCCCGGCCAGCCGCGGCCGGTCCTGCGCGTACGAGGGGACCCACAGCAGCGCGACGACGGGGGCGAGCAGGCATACGGCGGCGGCGAGGCGCCGCCATGGCCGTCGCCGCCCGGGGAGTGCGGGCACCGGCTCCGTCACCGGGACCTCCTCATTCCTGTCGGTCTGTGCGAGAGTTGCCGTGGCCTGCGATTCGGTTGACAGGTTCGGTGGTTCGGCGTCCAAGGGGGAGGGCGGGGGACGATGAGTGATGCCCCGTTGGCCGCGGCGTTCCTCGTCGTCGTCGGTGGTGCCTCGCTACTGGCCCTGACGGCCCGTCGGCTGAATCCGAACGACGATCTCCCCTCGCTCGAACGCTGGGCGCTGGCCGACCGCAGCCTCGGTACCGGCTGGGCGTGGCTGCTGCTGGGCGGCACGGTGTTCACCGCGTACACCTTCACCGCGGTCCCCGGCATGGTCTACGGGCGCGGCGCCTCGGCCTTCTTCGCGCTGCCGTACACCGTCATCGTCTGCCCACTGGCGTTCGTGCTGCTGCCCCGGATGTGGGCGGTGGCGCGGGAGCACGGGTACGTCACCGTCGCCGACTTCGTCCGCGGCCGGTACGGTTCGGCGCCGCTGGCCCTGGTGGTCGCGCTGACCGGGATTCTGGCCGCCATGCCGTACCTGGCGCTCCAGCTGCTGGGCATCCGCGCGGTGCTGAGCGCCACGGGGCTCGCCTCCCGGGCCGGGTTGCGCGATCTGGTGATGGTCGCGGTCTTCGCCGGGCTGGCCGCCGCCACGTACCGGCACGGGCTGCGCGCGCCCGCCGTGATCTCGCTGCTCAAGTGTGTCGCGGTCTTCGGGTCGACGCTGGCGGTCTGCTGGCTGGTGCTGGTCCGCATGGGTGGTCCGGGCGCCGTCTTCGAGGCGGCCGCGGCCCGGCTCCCGGACTCCGCGGCGCGGTCCTCCCTCATCCTCTCCCCCGGCCAGCAGCCCGCGTATGTCACGCTCGCCGCCGGTTCGGCCCTCGCGCTGCTGATGTATCCGCACGTGCTGACCGCGGCGTTCGCCGCCTCCAGCGCGCCCGCCCTGCGCCGGGTCAGCATCGCGCTGCCGCTGTGGACCAGCGTCCTCGCGCTCTTCGGGATGCTGGGCATCGCGGCCCTCGCGGCGGGGGTGCACGTGCCCGAGCACAGCGCCGAGACGGCCGTACCGATGCTGGTCGACCGGCTGCTGCCGGGGTCGCTGGCCGGGCTGGTCCTCGGCGCCATCGCGATCGGGGCGATGGTCCCGGCCACCGTGATCTCGATCGCGGCGGCGACCTCCTTCGTGCGCAATGTGTACGTCGAGTACTTCCACCCCACCGCCACCCCCAAGCGGCAGGTGCGGATCGCGCGGATGGTCTCGCTCACCGCCAAGGCAGGGGCGGTGGTGTTCGTCTTCGGGCTGCGCCACCAGGACGCGATCAACCTCCAGCTCCTCGGCGGCGTCTGGATCCTCCAGGTCTTCCCCGCCGTCGCCATCGGCCTGTACACGACTCGGCTGCATCCGCGCGCGCTGCTGACCGGCTGGGCCGCCGGGATGCTGCTCGGTACGGTCCTGGTGATCCGGGAGGGCTTCTCCCCCGTCGTACCGCTGGGCCTGTTCGGCTGCTCGCTGGAGGTCTACGCCGGTCTCGCCGCCCTGCTGCTCAACCTCGCCGTCGCGGTGGCCGGCACCGCCGTGCTGAACCGTTTCGACCAGGTGCGCTCCAGCCGCTGACGGGCACTCAGGCGCTCTCCCTCGTACGGCGCGCTCCGAGGGCCCACACCATCGAGAGCGTTACCGTGGCGAGCGCCAGCAGCTCGACCCCGGCTCCGGTCAGCGCGAGCACCGTGACCGACCCGTGCTCCATGGCGAGGCCGCCCAGCGCGCCGCCGACCGCGAGGCCCAGATAGGACGACGAGCCGTTGAGGGAGAGGGCGACCGTCGGCTCGGGAATGTCCATGCTCGCTATCCGGTGGTTCTGCGCCGGGGGCAGCGCCCACGCCGCCGTGCTGATCACGCACAGCAGCAGCCCGAACAGGACGGCCGTGCCCCAGGAGTCGTCCGGGGCGAACGCGGCGACCGGCACCAGGGCGGCCAGTCCCGCGAGGAGGACGGCGACGGCCCCGTGGTACGCCCGTCCGCCGCCGTACGCGTCGGCTGCCCGGCCGCCGACGGCACTGCCGAGGAGCGCCGCGAGCCCCGACACCAGCAGGAACGCGCTGACCCCGGCCGCGCCCACCCCCGTGACCTCCATCGCCAGCGGCGCCACATAGACGACGACCGTGAACTCGCCCGCGCACGCGAGGACGTTGGACAGCAGGGCGACGAGCACCCCGGGGTGGGCCGCCGCGGTGAGCCGCTGCCGGATGGTGACCGCCGCCGGCGCGGGCACCCGGGGAATGGCCACGGTCAGCACGGCGGCCGCGAGCGCGGCGAGCATCGCCACCAGGACGAGCGTCGCCCGCCAGTCGCCGATGGCGCCGATCAGGGTCCCGAGCGGAACGCCCAGCGCGGTGGCCGCCGACATGCCGCCCGCCACGACGGCGAGGGCGCGGCCGCGCCACTCCCGCGGGGTGGCGCTCACCGTGACGATCATGGCGCACGGCAGATAGAGGCCCGCCCCGACGGCCGCCAGGACGCGCGACGCCATCAGGGTCGGGTAGTCGGGGGCCAGCGCGCCCAGCAGATTGGCGGCGATGAAGACCGTCAGCGCGGTCAGCAGCAGCCGCTTGCGGCCGAGCCGGCCGGTGACCGCGGCCAGGACCGGCGCCCCGATCGCGTACACCAGGGCGAAGACGCTGATCAGCTGGCCCGTCGTGGCCTGGGACACCTCGAGGTCGGTCGCGATCCGGTCGAGCAGACCGCTGATGATGAGGCTGTCCGTACCGATGCTGAACGCCCCGAGCGCGAGCGCCAGGAGCAGCACCCGGTTCGGTCCGCCCCGCGGGGCGGCCGTCTCCGTGGCCGTGTCGCCCGCGGTCTCTCCTGCCGTCATGCCAGCCCCACCTCAGCTCGTGTACCGCTTCAGGAACGCGGAGTTCCGTTCGTCCACCAGGCCGAGCAGATCCCCCAGCCGCGCCAGCGCGGTCGTGTCCGGCGTCCAGACCCACAGCTCGCGGGGCTCGATCACGGCGCCCCGGCGGGCCTTCGCCTCGAACCCCTCCAGCCCCAGCCGCACCGTCGTCGCGCCGCTCTCGATCGCGGTCCTGATCGGGTAGTAGAACGCGGCCCAGGGGTACGAAGCGCCACGGTCCTCGACCCCGTAGTCGCATCCCCAGGTCATGAAGACGACGCTCTCGCGGCCGTGCAGATGCAGGGCGCACGCGATGATCTCGCCGTCCTTGCGGACGGCCGGAATGCGCACGGCCTCCGGCAGCCGTCCCGCCAGTTCGATCCGCGCCCGGCGGATCGCCTCGGGGTCGGCCAGGCCACCGTGCTTGACGAGCGTGGCTGCCTCCAGTTCGGCGATCCGGTCCACGTTCGCGACCAGGTCGACCTCACCGGCCGACAGACCGGGGGCCTCCCGTAACCGCCTTTCCTCCAGGCGGTACAGGCGGCGCCTGCGGCTCGGCAGTCCGTCGAGGAACGCCTCGTAGTCGCCGCATCCGCCGGTCCTCATCTCGGACGCGCCGGTCATGGCGCCGCCGCGGAACCCGGCCTCGGTGAGCACCGCCCGCAGCGCGGTGTCCTGCGGCCTGACGAACGGCAGGGCGACCGCCCCGGCGCCGCGCGCGACCGCCTCGGTCTGCGCCGCCCCGACCAGCTTCCGGACCAGGTCCCCGGATTCGGCCGGGGCCGCCTCGGGATGGCACAGCACCTCGCTGCGGTCGAACTCCCTGACGACGAGGCAGGGCCCGACCCCCCGGGTCAGCACCTGCCACAGCGGCTCCGCACCGCCTGGCGCGTCCGGCTCTCCCGCCGCGGCGTGGACGAGTGAACGCTGCGCACGCCGAAGGGAGTCCGCCCGGTCCTTGCCCTCGTCCTCGCCTTCGCCGAGCCGAAGGACCGCCTCCGAGCCGAGGAACTTCCACGGATCGCTGGTCAGCCCGCTGCCCGGGACGGCGAGGACGCCCCGGAGGGCTCCCCGCAGCCCTCCCGCGGCCGACCGTGCCGTGATCAGCACGCTCTCCCCCGGCTCCAGGTACTCCCGGAACTGGAGGAAGCCGCGGCTGGAGTCGATGTCCGCCTCCCGGGTCAGCTCCTCCCATTCGGCGGACCCGACCTCGTCCACGCTGCGCAGAACGCTCATGTGCGGCACTGTGCCACCCTCTCAACTCCCGGACGCCACTAGATGTCGCCGCCCGACTGCTTGATGAACTGGGCGGACCACTTGCGCTTCGCCCGCAGGCTGAGCCGGTTGACCGCGTCGGGCACCAGGCCCATGGGACGGCGGATGTCGATGATCAGCATGACCCGGCGGCCGTCGCTCTCGTTGTAGACCTCGTGCTCGAAGGTGTCGTCGATGAGGATGCCCTCGCCCTCTTTCCACGTGTGGATCTCCCGGTCCACACGGAGCCGGGGAGGGTTGTTCTCCGGGACCGTCAGCGGCAGGTGGTACCGGAGAATACCGGCGTACGGGCCCTCATGGGCCTTGAGCGTCACACCGGGTTCGAGGATGGCGATGATCGCGTTGACGACGCGCGGGGTGCGCTCGGCGAAGTCCACGAACAGCGGGCAGTCCCGGTAGGCGTCCGAGTTGGTCTCGCCCAGCATGTACGCGTAGTACAGGCGCCAGTCGGTGGACACCTCCGCAGCCCGCAGCGGGTCGATGTCGCCGTACGGACGGACGTCCCGCGACTCGATCAGCTTGGTCACCTCGGCCTTGATCTGGTCGAACTGGTGGTCCAGCTTCCGCGACTCGGGGAAGAGGACGTGCGGCGACATGATCCGGAAGCGGGTGCGGCCGCCGCCGCGCTTCAGGAAGTAGCGGTTGAGCGCGTTGCGCACACCCGGCTGGTTGATGCTCAGGGAACCCTTCACGGCTGACTCTCCTACGATCGCTGTGCGGTGCGGTGGGGAACGGACGCGCGGATGTGCCCCGGGGTCATCGCGCGGCGGGACGGCAGGTGGCGTAGAGGAAGCCCGGGTGCACCTCGTCCACCCGGCACGTCCAGCCCAGGGCGGTCAGCCGCTCCTCCAGCTCGGCCGGACCGCGGAAGACCTTGACGATGCGGAAGCTGCGCCCGTCCTTCAGGCTCCGCCGGACGGCGACCGTCGGCTCCTGGTCGTCCTTCTGCTCCAGCCGCCGCTCGTGGTCGGTGACGTCCACGAACTCCACGACGCCGTCCGGCCGGACGGCCCGGCGCACGGCCGCCCAGAAGGCGTCGAACTTGTCGTCGGGCACATGGGCCAGCCAGTGGGCGAAGAACACGGCGTCCCACTGGCGATCGGGCGTCCAGTCGAACAGGTCCTGCTGCCGGAAGTCGACGTTCGGCAGCGCGTGCCGCCGGGCCTCCTCGATCATCTCGGCGGAGCCGTCCAGCGCGGTGACCCGCTCGGCGAGCCCGGAGAGATGGCGCGTCCAGTAGCCGGTGCCGCTCGCCAGCTCCAGCACCTCACCGCGGATGTTCTTCGCCCGCAGGCGCTCCAGCACGGGGTCCAGCGCGGGGTCCATGTACGGCACGAAGGTCGCGTCGTATTCCGTGGCCCGGGCCCGGTAGTAGTCGAGTTGGCTGTCGATCAGGGAATTGCCGGTCATCGTGTGGGTTCCTCTCCCGGAATACCGGACGTCAGTGGGAAGTGCCGATCATGGCGACGAGGTGGTGCGGCGAAAGGAGCATCTTTTCCTTGAAGGTCTCGTTCAGCCGTCCGCATTCGATGGACTCGGCGCCCGATGACCACATCAGCTCGACGATCTCCCACCACAGCGCGTAGTACGGGCTGAACCTGAGGTCGGCGCGGCCGCGCACATAGCCCCCGGCCCACGCCTGGAGCCGCTTGGCCTCCTGGAAGCAGACCGCCACCGCCAGGGGCTCGCCGCCGTTCTCCCGTATCTCCACCACCCGTACCGGCTCGTCGAGTTCACGCAGGAAGGCGGCGAGGCGCAGCGGGTCGTAGTACTTCGGCGAGCCGGTACGGGTGGCGCTGGCGGCGATGAGTTCGAGCAGCGGCACCAGCCCCTGATAACCGGCTCCGTGCACCCGGACCTGCCCCTGCTCCCGGTACCGGCGCAGCTGGCGCTGGTAGTCGCGGCGCACCGATCGGCGCATCCCGGCCAGATAGGTGGCCTCGTCGGGGGCGTCGGACCGGTGCAGCGTCCAGCGGGGCACCAGGTCCTGGCGCCGGAACCCGTGGCGCTCCAGCGCCGGGAGCATCGGGTTGTCGGCGCTCAGGTTGACGAACCCCCAGGAGGGCGCCCCCAGTTCGGCGGCGCGGGCGGCGAACGCCGTGCTGAGCGCGGCGACCGCGGCGTCGTCGGCGGCCAGCAGCCGGGAGTCCGGGGAGTGCCACATCGGCGAGAGCAGGGCCTGGTCGCCGTCGGCGAGCCCCAGCAGGCCCAGCGGGTCGCCCTGGAGGTAGGTAGGGGCGGCGGCGACGAGTTCACCGCCCCTGCGGACCTCCAGATAGCGCGGCTCGCTGATGCGCTGGACGGGATGGTGCTCGTACGCGGTGAGGAACGCCCGGGTGTGGAAGATCGGGGCGTCCAGCCGGGCCACCAGGCCGTCCCATTCCGGCGCCAGCTCCTCGGCGGTGGCGCTCGCGCTGACGACCGGTGCCGCGTCGGCGGCGGGAGCCCCGGCGGCGTCCGCGTGGCGGGCGGCGGCGGGCGGTGTGGCCGTGGCCAGCCCGATCGCCCGGGCGCACGCGTCGATGTCGGCGGTCTCGACGGGCCCCATGTGGCCGATGCGCAGCACCTCGCTCTTCCACGGGCCGCGCCCCGAGGACACCCATACGTCGTGCTCGGCGGCCAGGGTCTGGCGGACGTGTTCCGCGTTGGCCCGCGGCATCCGTACGGCGGTCACCGTCGGGGAGCTGTGGGCCTCGTCGGGCACGATCCCGAAGCCCTGGTCGCGCAGCGCGTCCCGGCAGCGCCGCGCGGTGCTCGCATGGCGCTCCCAGACTGCCGGGGCGCCCTCCTTCTCGATGGCGGTGAGGGCCGCGTCGAGGGCGTAGAGCACCGACAGCGCGGGGGTGTAGGCCGTCGTCGCCTCCCGGGCGTGCTCGGCGGCGCGGGCGAGGCTCAGGTAGTACGAGCCCTCGCCCGGCTCCGCGGCCCGGGCCAGGGCCCGTTCGGAGACGGCGACGAGCGACAGACCCGGCGGGCAGGCGAGCGCCTTCTGCGTCACGCTCACGGCGACGTCGAGGCCCAGGGCGTCGAAGCCGATCTCGGTGGCGGCGAGGCTGCTGACGGTGTCGACGAGGATCAGGCAGTCGCTCACCGCCCTGATGGCCCGCGCGTACTCGGCGAGCGGTGCGACGACCCCGGTGGACGTCTCGTTGTGGGTGAGGAGGACGGCGTCGTAGCCGGAGGCGAGGCGTTCGGTGATCTGCTCGGTGGGCACGGTCTGCCCCCAGGGAGCGGCCAGGACGTCGACCACCGCGCCGTGGTGGGCCGCGATGTCCGCGAAGCGCTCGCCGAAGTAGCCGAGCTGGACGGAGAGTACGCGGTCCCCCGGCCGCAGCACCGAGGCGGCCGCCGCCTCCAGGCCGCCCGTACCGGAGCAGGTCAGCGTCAGGACGGGCCCGGTGGTGCCGAACAGCGTGCCGAGCCGGGGCCCGAGGCCGCCGAAGAGATCGCGGAACCCGGCCGAACGGTGGCTGATCATCCGGCCGTTCATGGCCGCCAGCGTGGCCGCCGGCACCTCGACCGGACCGGTCACCCGGTAGTTGCGCATATCGCGTCCGCCTTTCCGCCGGTGTCGCCGCACAGGATCGTGTCCAGCCCCGCCCGCACCTCGTGGCGCTCCAGCCGCACGGGCGTGCCCGTCATCCGGTCCGAGGACATGCCCTCGGCCACCAGCACACCGAGCGGCGTCCCGGTCCGGGTCGCGTACGGGCCCGGGGCGCGCCGGTCGAGCAGCGACCGCAGGACTCCGGCCAGGTCCTGGCCCCGGGAGCCGGCGCCGGCTCCGAAGAGGGTGCGCAGCTCCCGAACCGCCTCCCGTACGGCCGCGGGGCCGCGCGGGTCGGTCACCCGCCCGGGCTCCGCGCCCTCCACCAGCGGGGCCAGCCAGGTGAGGTTGATCGCGCAGGCCAGGCCGTGCGGGATGCCCAGATGGGCGGTCAGCGGATAGGACATGGCGTGCGCGGCCGTGGTCCGGGTGAGGTCGATGGCCCGGCCCGCCAGGGTGGCGGCCCGGCTGAGGGCGTCGCGTTCCGCCCGGCCGGGCAGCTGGTCCGCGTCCCGCAGTACGGGGACGAGGGCGCGCAGGGCCTGCGCCGCCCACTCCCGGGACCGCGGCGTGGAGCGGACCGACCACAGCGACTCGACGGCGTGCGCGAGGGTGTCGAAGGCGCAGGTCCAGGTCAGGTCCGCGGCGCAGGTCTCGGTCAGCTCCGGGTCCACGACGGCGATGTCCGCGCGCGCCGCCGGGGTGTCGAGGGAGACCTTGCGGCTCCCCCGGTAGAGCGTCGCGAACTGCGTCACCTCGCTGCCGGTGCCCGCCGTGGTGGGGACGAGCAGCAGTTCGGGCCCGTCCGCCGGGGCCGGTCGGCGTCCGGCGATGACGTCGTCGGCCTCGTCGGCGTCGCCGGGCAGCACCCGCGCGGCCTTGGCGACGTCGAGGGCCGAGCCGCCGCCGATGCCCACCACCAGGTCGGCGCCCGAGGCGTGGCGCACCCGGGCCGCCGCCACGGCCTGGCCGACCGTGGGGTTGGGGTGGAAGGCGGTGAACGTCGGGGCGTCCGGCGGCAGCCAGGAGGCGGCCGGGGCCCGGTCCAGGGTGCCCCGGCTCGCGACGACCAGCACCCGGCGGCCCGCGCACAGCCCGGGCACCTGGGTGGCGCTGCCCCGGCCCGCCAGCAGGGTGGTGCCGGTCCGGCCGCGAGGTCCCGCCGTACCGCTCATCGCGCCTCCCGGACCGCGGCGGCCTTGCGGAAGCGGTCGGCGATCTCGACCGGTCCTGTGGACGCGGTGGCCCTGGGGTGCACCTCGCCCGGGGTGGGCACGACGGAGAGGGCGAGCAGCACCGGTCCTTCGGCGGTCAGGGCGGTCCGTATGCTCCCGGCGAGGTCGGGGGCGGAGGCGCAGGTGAGCACGGTGCGGTAGCCGAGCCCCCGGCCCAGCTCCGCCCAGTCCACGCATGAGGAGGTGGTGGGCTGGCAGCCGGTGGATTCGTAGCAGCCGTTGTCCAGAACGACGTGGACGAGGTTGCGGGCGCCGGACGCGCCGATGGTGGCCCCGGTCCCCAGGTGCATGAGGAACGCCCCGTCGCCGTCGAGCACGACCGTGCGCCGGTCCGGGTGCGCGGTGGCGAGCCCGGCGCCGACGGCCGACGCGTGGCCCATCGAGCCCTGCATGTAGAAAGTGCTGTCACGGTCCCGCTCGTGGTGGACCTGGCGGGAGACGTATCCGGTGGTGGTGACCAGCAGTTCGTCCGTCAGCTCCGGCATGAGGGCGGCCACGACGCCCGGCCGGGTGAGCCGGTCTTCCGCGGCCCGCTCCGGGGCGGGGTAGGCGTCGGGGATCTTGCCGATGGCGCCCCGGGGGACCAGCAGGAAGAACGGTCGGCCCTGGGCCCGTGCCTCGGCGGCCTGCCCCAGCGCCTCGTCCAGCTTGCCCGGCCACAGCACGGCGTACGGCACGTCCAGGGTCTCCAGCAGCCCGATGCTGGACGCGCCCATGGCCGCGTGCTGCGGCTCGTCGTCGGCCGGGTCCGGCCAGCCCCGCAGGGTCATGACGACGAGCAGCGGCACCCGGTAGGGCAGCAGGAGGGAGGTGAGCGGGTTGATCAGATTGCCGAAACCGGAGTTCTGGCAGAGGACGGCCGAGGTGCGGCCCGCCAGTTCCCAGCCCGCCGCCAGGGCGAGCGCGGCCCCCTCCGACGCGGCGGGCGTCAGGTCCCCCGCCCGGTCGAACAGCGCCCACGGCCCGGCGAGATGCCCGCACGGGACCCCGGCGACGCTCCGCACGCCGTGGGCGCGGAGGGCGGCGACGAACTCTTCTGCGGGGAGCGGCTGGTTCATCGGTTCTCTTACGCTCATCGGTCCATCTCCAGCCATTCGTCCATCCCGGAGATGGCGAAGATGTCCTTGACCGTGGCGATACGGGGCTCCACCGCGGCGGTCGAACCCTGCGCGAGGACGGTGGCCCAGGTGTCCCTGATGGCGGTGATGGCCGCCCGCATCCCCTGGTTGGCGTAGATGACCATGGCGATGCCCGCCTCGCGCGCCTCGTCGGCGGAGAAGTCGGCGTACGTGGTCGGGACCACCACGACCGGCGCCCGGTGGTTCCACTCCCGCATGAACGACACGACCTCGCGGGAGTCCACGGCCTTCGAGTGGACCAGGACCGCGTCGGCCCCGGCGTCGGCGTAGGCGTGGCAGCGCTTCAGCGCCTCCTCCAGGCCGAGTCCGCAGATGAACGCCTCGGTCCGGGCGATCAGGACGGTGTCCGCCGACGCCTGGGCGTTCTTGGCGGCCTCCAGCTTGTTCGCGAACTCGTCCACTCCGAGGAGCTTCTGACCGGAGTTCACGAAGCTGTTCCGCTTGGGGAAGATCTTGTCCTCGATGCAGACGCCGGCGACGCCCGCCTCCTCGTAACGCATCATCGTGTAGGCGGCGTTGAGGCTGCCGCCGAACCCGGTGTCGCAGTCGGCGACCACCGGTACCGCCACCGAACGGTGCATGGCGACGGCTCCGGCCAGGTACTCGGCCATGCCGAGCAGGCTGACGTCGGGGAGGCCGTGCGCGGCGGAGATCTCCAGACCTGACGCCCACACGGCGTCGAACCCGGATTCCTCCGCGAGCCGGGCCGACAGACCGTCGTGTGCGCCGGCCGCCCGGATCAGGCGTCCGCCAGCGAAGGCGTCTCTGAGCGCGGCGGCGCGGGGT
The DNA here is from genome assembly GCF_044333065.1 of Streptomyces sp. NPDC021115. NCBI lineage: Bacteria > Bacillati > Actinomycetota > Actinomycetes > Kitasatosporales > Streptomycetaceae > Streptomyces > Streptomyces sp. NPDC021115. Next base: position 786,047 of record NZ_JBIRQF010000002.1, on the reverse strand, counting down.
GCGGACTGGGTGGACGTGGCGGGTGGAGCGTACGGAGCGATGCTCATCGGGTTCCCCCTCAGTTGAGTCGGTGAGTAGTTGAGTCCGTCAGCCGGTGTGGTGGCTCGCGGCCGCCGTGAGGCAGTCGGTCAGCCGGCGGGCGGCGGCGAGCAGGACGTCATGGGTCTCGGCGACGCACAGCCGCAGATGGCCCGGCATGCCGAACGTCGAGCCCGCGCGCAGGCCGACGCCCGCCCGGCGCCGCAGGGCCGCGCACAGTTCCTGGTCGTTCCGGGCTCCGAGCAGCCCGCGCGCCAGGGCTTCCGAGGCGTCGAGGCACAGGTAGATGCCCCCGGCAGGCGGGACGGGGCGCACATACGGCACGGCCGCCATGGCCCGTACCGCCCGGGCGCGCTGCCCGGCCAGTTCAGCGGCGCGCCGGGCGACGCCCTCCCCCGTGGGGGCGTCGCCCGGGCCCGTGTCCGTCTCGTGGCGCAGCACGGCCGCCGCGGCGGCCTGGGCCAGTCCCGAGACGGGTCCCGTGGTGTGCTCGACGGTGTCCCGCACCGCCGCGCACCGGTCCGGATCCGCCCATACCCAGCCGATGCGCAGCCCGGCCAGGGCGTACACCTTGGAGACCCCGCCGACGACGATCTCGGTGGGTCCGGCCCGCAGGGCGGTGTCGATCCGGTCGCCGTACGCCCAGTAGATGTCGTCGACGATCAGGCAGACGTTCCGCTCGGCCGCCCAGGCGCGCAGCGCGCGCATGCGCTCCGGGTCGTAGCAGGCGCCCGAGGGATTGACCGGGCTGTTGACCAGCACGGCCGCGGTGCGGGGTGTACGGGCGGCCTCCAGCCGCTCCGGGGCGGCGAGCAGGGCGTTCCCGGGGTCGCCGGGCACGGTGACCGGGGCGCCACCGGCCTGCCGCACGACGGCGGGGTAGTGGCTCCAGTGCGGGGCGGGCACCAGGACCTGACGTCCCCGCGCTACCCCCGTGAGCGCGGCGAACAGGCCGTGGCGTGCCCCGGCGGTGACCGTGATGTGCTCGGGGTCCACCGCCGATCCGGTGCGGCGCGCGTAGTGAGCGGCCACGGCCGCGCGCAGTTCCGGCAGGCCGGGTCCTGGCGGATACGCGGAGGCGCGCGGGGAGTCCATGGCCCGCGTGACCGCGTCCCGGGCGGCGCGGGGCAGTTCCTCCACGATCTGGCCGGACGACAGGTCGATCAGCGCCGGGGCCGTATCGTCGCGCCGCTGGTCCGGGGAGGCGGCGAGCGGAGGGCCACCGGGGCCGCGGTTCACGGGCGGCCGTCCCGCGCGGTGAGCGGCTTGATCCCGGTGAGTTCGGCGATCCGCCCCAGGTCCCGGACGACGGGCGGCAGCAGCGGAATGCCCTGGGCCGACCGTTCCGCCGACGACCGGTGGCGGCGCTCCCCCGGCAGCCGCACCGGTACGTCGGCGTCGGCGGGCCTGGCGGCGCGGATCTCGTCCGTCATCGCCGTGACGGCCCGGGTGATGTGCCCGGTGTCGCCGAGCGCCGCGAGGTCCAGGGCCAGCACGAACTGCCCGAGGTCGGCGCCCTGCGGGCCGTAGGTGTGGCGGCTCCAGCTGGCGCCGGTGAGGGGGCCGCAGAGCAGTTCGGCGAGGAGGCCGATGCCGGAGCCCTTGTGGCCGCCGTGCTCCTCGCCGAGCCCGCCGACGGGCAGCAGCGCGTAGCCCTCCCTGGCCTTGAGTCCGGCGACGACCCGCGGGATGTCGGTGGAGGTGGCGCCGTCCGGGCCCACGGCCCAGCCGGGCAGCATGGGGCGGCCCTCCCGGTCCAGCCGTTCCAGCTTGCCGCGCGGGACGATGCTGGTCGCCGCGTCGTAGCAGAGCGGCTCGCCGGTGGTGGGCACGGCGTAGCTGACCGGGTCCGTGCCGAACATGGGCTCGGCGGCGCCGGTGGGCGCGACCTGGGGGGTTGCGTTGGTGGTCACCAGGGCGAAGGCCCCGGCGCGGGCGGCGCGTTCGGTGTACCAGCCCGCGATGCCGATGTGGTTCGAGCGGCGGACGGCGACCGCGGCGACCCCGTGTTGCGCGGCGCGTTCGACGGCGAGGTCGACGGCGAAGCACAGGGCGGGCTGGCCCAGTCCGTTGTCCGCGTCGACGACGCTCACCCCGCCGGTCTCCTGGACGACCCGGGGCCGGGCGGCGCCGTTGATCGTGCCGTTCCGCAGTCCTTCGACATAGCGGCGGAGCCGGGCGACGCCATGGCTGTCGACGCCCGCGAGGTCGGCGGCGACCAGGACGTCGGCGGTGAGCACCGCGTCCGCCTTGTCGGCGCCGACGGAGACGAGCGCCTCGACGACGAATGAGGTCAGCGGCTTCCTGCCGACCACCAGAGCCCGGCTCGTGCCGTCACTTGGGTTCATGTCGCTCCAGGGAGGAGGGGTTTCACGGATGGTCAGGTCCCACGCCGCGCCGTGGTGCGGTGACGCGTCGCTGAGTGATGTCCGGTGTTTCGCCCGTACGGCTCGTCAGGTCGGGCGGGCCGCCCAGGTACGGCAGGCGGCCTCGGCGGCCCGCGCGAGCCCTTCCCGGAGCGCGTCCCCGGTCACCGGGGCCGTGGGCGGCGGATCGGCGATGAGGTGGGTGGTGACGAGCGGGCCGGTCCCGGCGCTTCCGGTGGCGCGGACGGCGACCAGGGCGGTGGGCAGCCCCCGCTCCCGGCGCAGCCGGGCGACGGTGCCGGGCAGCTTGCCGTGCCAGGTAGCCGCGTCGACGGCGCCCTCGGCGGTCAGCGCGAGGGGCGCCGTACGGACGGTGTCATGGGGATCGGTGATCTCCAGCAGCGCCTCGGCGCCGCTGCCCGCCGTCGTGTCCGCCACCGCCGCCAGCCCGAAGCCGATGCCGCCACCCGCCCCGTACCAGGGGGCCCGGAACCGTTGCCCGGCGCCCTGGTCACCGGCGTCCGCGAGCAGCGCGGCCAGGTGCCGCAGGGCCCGGACCGCCGCGGGGCGGTTGTGCTCGGTGATGCCCTTCTGGGCGCCGAAGGAGTCCAGGTTGCCCGACAGGGGCGTACGTACGTCGGCGAGCAGACGCAGCGTCACACCGGACAGCAGTCGGCGGGCGGGAGCCAGGTCCACCCGCACCGCCTCGGCGATGCCCGCGGGTCCGGGCGGTACGTCGCGGCCGTCGCGGTCCAGGAAGCGGGCGCCGAGCGCGGCGAGCGCACCGGCCCCTCCGTCCACCACGGCCGTGCCGCCGAGGCCGAGGAGGACGGTGGTGGCCCCGGCCGCCACGGCGGCGGCGAGCGCCTGGCCCGCCCCGGTCGACGCCGCCTCCAGCGGCCGCAGTTCATGGGGGCGCAGCGCCCCGAGGCCGCAGAGCCCGGCGGTCTCGACCGCGGCGGTCCGCCCGTCCAGGGCCAGCCACTGGGCCTTCCGGGTCCGGCCGAGCACATCGACGGCCTCGACCGGGTGGCGGCTGCCCCCGCACGCCGCGTACAGGGCGTCGAGGGTGCCGTCGCCGCCGTCGGCGAGCGGCCTGAGCGCCACGTCCGCGCCGCGCCCGGCCCGGTGGACCCCCGCGGCCAGCGCCTCGGCCACCTCGGCGGCCGTGGCGTATCCGCGCAGGCAGTTGGGGGCCACGACGACGTCGGGGGTGGACGGGGCTGGTGGTACCTGCCCGGCGCTCATGACGCCGCGGTGGTGCGACGTATCCAGGTGCGCAGGAGGAGCCGGGTGTGATCGGGCTCGTCCAGGAACTCGGTGCGGCCGTGCAGCAGCGAGAGGTTGTCGAACAGGGCGAGTTCGCCTTCCCGCAGCTTGCCGGTCAGGATCGCGGGGCTGGAGGCGATCAGGGCGTCGAGCGCGTCCAGGGCGGTGGCTTGCGCGCCGGTGAGCGCGGGCACCTGCGGATGGTCGTGGCCGTGGTCGATGTAGCTGCGCAGGTAGGTGATGGCCGGGCGCTCCCGCTGGACGAACAGCACGGGCTTGGCCGTCGTGGGGTCCTCGCCTGGCTGCTGGTCGCCGCGCCGGTCGAAGCGGAAGGGGGCCCGCAGCGTGTCCAGCACCTCGGGGTCGAGCGCCCGCAGCACGTCCCGGACGTGGAGGCACTGGAGGGCGCCGCCGCGCTGGGACTGGCGTACGCAGAACAGGGTGAACACGTCGGGCGCGGGCAGCGGCGCCTCCGCCCCGTCGGTGTGCAGGTCCCCGCCGAAGCGGGAGTCCGAGTAGCGGGTGCGGCCGCGCTGGCTGATGCTCATCCCCCGGTCCCGCACCTCCCGGACGAGGGTGCCCTCGCGGTTCTGCGGAAGCGGCTCGCCGATCAGCGAGGTGGCGCGCAGCACGGCTCGCTCGGCGCCCTCCCGGTCGGTGGGAAGCCCGGACAGGACCAGCACCCCGGCCCCGTCGTCGAGGTGTTCGGCCACCATCGGCGCCAGGGCGGCCCGTGCGGCGTCCCGGTCGGCGGCGCCCTCGTCGGCGCTGGTCAGGTAGTCCCTGAGCGCTCCGGCCGCCTCGAACCGTACGCCGTCGAAGCCGTCCCTGTGCGTCACCCGGGTGAGCCGCTGCCCGCTGACTGTCACTGGCGTCCCCCTGTTTCCTCGCCCCTGCCGCGGGACGGTTGCCCCACGGTCTGTGGAAAGGGTTGCTCGAGGAGCCGAAGAGGTTGACAGAAGATTTCCGCGAGCTTTCGCCGAGGTTCTCTGTCCTCGAACGGGCCTCCATGCGCAACTGGGTAGGGACGGCTCGTGGGCATGAGCACCGAAACGGGGACGGATGACGGAAACTTCCATGGCTGTGGCCTTTGGCTCGGTCATCGGCGCGGCGTCGCTGCTGGCCGCGTTCGCGCGGAGGTTCCACCACAGCGACGATCTCCCCTCGCTCGGGGGCTGGGCGCTGGCCCACCGGAGCCTGGGGCCCGGATGGACCTGGCTGCTGCTGGGCGGCACGATGTTCACCTCGTACACCTTCACCGCGGTGCCGGGCCTGGTGTACGCCGAGGGCGCCCCGGGCTTCTTCGCCCTCGCCTACACCGTGATCGTCTGTCCGCTGGCCTTCACCCTGCTGCCCCGGCTGTGGCGGGTGGCGCACCGCCATGGCTATGTGACGGCGGCGGACTTCGTCCGGGGCCGCTACGGTTCGCCGCCGCTGGCGCTGATGGTCGCCCTCACCGGCATCCTGGCGACCATGCCGTATCTGGCGCTCCAGCTGCTCGGCATCGAGGCCGTGCTGGAGGCCGCCGCGCTCGGCCCCGGGGGCGGGTACGGCGACCTTCTGGTGGTGGCGCTGTTCGCGGGGATCGCCGTGGCGACGTACCGCCACGGGCTGCGCGCCCCCACCGTGATCTCGGCGCTGAAGGCCCTGGCCGTGCTGGGCTCGATCGTCGCCCTGGTGACGCTCGCCCTGACCCGGCTGGGCGGCACAGGACCGGTCTTCGACGCGGCGGCGCGGCGGCTGGCGGCACGGGCGTCCGGCGACGCGTCGCTGATGCTGGCACCGCATCAGCAGGGGGCGTTCGCCACGCTGGCGCTGGGCTCTGCGCTCGCCCTGCTGATGTATCCGCACGTGCTCACCGCGGGCTTCGCCGCCACCGGCCCCGACGCGCTGCGGCGGGCGTCGGTCGCGCTGCCCGCCTGGACGGCGGTGCTGGGCCTGTTCGGCACGCTCGGCCTCGCGGCCCTGGCCGCCGGGGTCTTCACGCCCCCGGGCCGGGCCGAGGCGGCCGTCCCGCTGCTGGTGGACCAGCTGATGCCCACGGTGCTGGCCGGGCTGGTCTTCGGGGCGATCACCGTGGGGGCGCTCGTCCCGGCCGCGGTACTGTCGATAGGAGCGGCCGCCTCGTTCGCCCGCGACATCTACGCCGAGTACTTCCAGCCGACCGCCACGCCCAAGCGCCAGGTGCGGATCGCCCGGGTGGCGACGCTGGCCGTCAAGGCGGGCGCTGTCGCCGTCGCGTTCGGCCTGCGGGACCAGGAAGCCGTCAACCTGCAACTGCTGGGCGGGGTCTGGATTCTCCAGATCTTCCCCGCCGTCGCCATCGGGCTGTACACCCGGCGGCTGCACCACCGGGCGCTGCTCGCGGGCTGGGCCGCGGGCATGGTGGCGGGCACGGCGATGGCCGTGACCCAGGGCTTCTCCGCCGTTGTGCCCCTCACGTTCGGCGGCCACGATCTGGAGGTCTACGCGGGGCTCGCGGCCGTCCTGCTCAACCTCGGGGTCGCGGTCGTGTTCACCGTGGTGTTCGACCGGGCGGGAACACCGCGCGGTACGGACGCCACCGCACTGCCGTCCCGTCTGATCGCCGGGCACCACATCGAGAGAGGAACGAGCGGTTCATGAAACGGACTCGTCAGGACGGGCGGCCCACCCTGTTGCCTGCCGTCGCGGGAACCGTGGCCACCACCACGGACGGCGAACTGCCCCTGGCCGGGGACGCCGAGGAGCTGGAGCGCGAGGCCGGGCTGTCCCGGCTGTTCGATCTGCACTACATGCCGATGCTCCGGCTCGCCACCCTGCTCGGCGCCGACGATCCGGAGAACATCGTGGCCGAGGCGTACTACCAGATCTACCGCAAGTGGCGTAAGTTACGCGATCCTTCGTCCGCGGAGTCCTATCTGCGCTCCGTCGTCTGCAATCTGAGCCGCATGCGCATCCGCCATCTCCAGGTCACCCGGAAGCACATCGAGCCGCCCGCGGATTCGGCGATCTCCGCGGAGGCTTCCGCGCTCCTCCGCGACGACCAGCGCATCCTCGTCGCCGCGCTGGGCAAGCTCCCGCGCCGGCAGCGCGAGGCGCTGGTGCTGCGCCACTGGCTCGGCCTGAAGGAGGGAGAGATCGCGGAGGCGATGGGAATATCGTCCGGCTCGGTAAAGACGCACATCTCCCGCGGTATTGCCGCGCTCACCCAGGTCATGGAGTCCCGACGATGAGCGATTCCCCGTCCCCGCCCTCCCCCACCGGGGTGGAACAGCAGCTCAGCGAAGCCCTGGGGGCGCTGGCCCAGAACGTCTCCCCCACGCCCGGCGCCTATCGCGCGGCGCGCGGCGACTGGCGGCGCCGGGAACGGCGACGGCGGCTGGTCCTCGCCGTGCTGATCACCGTGGTCTTCACGCTGGCCACGCTCATCGGGCTGTGGGTGCTCAACCACGCTCCTTCGAAACCCGGAGTGATCTTCAACGACACCGACTCCACGGGACAGCACGAGCCCGCGCGCCACGCCGGGCCCCCGTGATCCGGACGGCCGCGGCGCGCACTCCCGTGCAACCATCTCGCAACGTCGAGGGGAGTTGAATGGGCGGATGACGGAGATCTCACGCATCGCGCTGACGGAGTCCGCGGCCGAGCTGATCCGCAAGCTGCGGGCCGACCACGGCCCGCTGATGTTCCATCAGTCGGGCGGCTGCTGCGACGGCAGCGCGCCCATGTGCTACCCGCTGGGCGAGTTCCGTACGGGCGCCTCCGATGTGCTGCTCGGGGAGCTGGAGGTGGACGGGGTCGAGGAGCCGGTGGGCTTCTGGATGTCCGCGTCGCAGTTCGAGCGGTGGCGGCATACGCATCTCACGGTGGACGTGGTGCCGGGGCGCGGCAGCGGCTTCTCGCTGGAGGCACCGGAGGGCGTCCGCTTCCTGATCCGCTCCCGGCTGCTGTAGCCGTACGCCCCCGACTGCCCGTACGGCCACTGGCGCGCGTACGGCGCTCAGCTGGCGTCGGCCAGCGCCAGGGTGTGCAGCCGCTCCGGGGGGCCGGGGCGGGCGTAGTACCAGCCCTGGGCGGTGTCGCAGCCCAGCATCCGCAGGTGCTCGGCCTGCACCGCCGTCTCGACGCCCTCCACGGTGACCGCCAGGTCGAGCGTGTGGGCCAGCGAGACGATGCCCTCCACGATCTTGACGTCGACGGGATCGGCCGGGGCGCGCTGCATGCCCCGGGTGAAGGAACGGTCCAGCTTGAGGGTGCTGACCGGGAGCCGGCGCAGGTAGGAGAGGTTGGAGTAGCCGGTGCCGAAGTCGTCCAGGGCGATGTCCACGCCCAGGTCGGCGAGTTGCCGCAGCGGCCGCAGGGCGTCCTCGTCGGCCCCGATGAGGTCGTTCTCGGTGACCTCCAGGCACAGCGCGCTCGCGCACAGTCCGGCGTTCTCCAGGACCGCCACGGTGTCGGACACCAGCGAGGGATGGCTCAGCTGGTTGGGCGACAGGTTGACGTTGACCCGCAGCCGCTCGGCGTCGCACTCGGCGGCGTCCTGCCAGGCGCGGGCCTGCCGGGCGGCCTGCTCCAGCACCCAGCGGCCGAGCGGCACGATCAGGCCGGTGTCCTCGGCGAGCGGGATGAACTGGTCGGGGCCGAGCACCCCGTGCACCGGATGCAGCCAGCGCACCAGCGCCTCGGCGCCGCGTACGGTGCCGTCGGTGAGCCGCACCAGCGGCTGGTACTCGATGAAGAACTCGCCGTGCTCCAGGGCCGACGGCAGCCCGTTGCTGAGGCTGTGACGGGCGATCACCCGGGCGCTCTCGTCGGCGTCCGCGAGTTCGTAGCGGTTGCCGCCCGCGGCCTTGGCCCGGTACATGGTGATGTCGGCGCTGCGCAGCACCTCGGCCCGGCAGATCTCCCCGGCCCGCCCGTCGACGACGCCGATGCTGGCCCGTACCCGCAGCTCACGGCCCTCGACCTGGACGGGGTCGGCGAGCGCGGCGAGCATCCGGCGGGCCATCGCGGTGCCGTCCGCCTGGGCTGCGGGCCCGGTGACCAGTGCCAGGAACTCGTCGCCGCCGACCCGGGCGATCAGCTCGTGGGGGGAGGTCACACAGCCCTGGAGCCGTTCGGCGACGGCCCGCAGCATCCGGTCCCCCGCGACGTGCCCGAGGCTGTCGTTGACGGCCTTGAAGCCGTCGAGGTCCAGGTAGCAGACGCCGAAGCGCTCGGCGTCGGCCGCCGCGGCGAGCGCCTGGTCGAGGCGTTCCAGGAACAGGGCCCGGTTGGGCAGCCCGGTCAGCTCGTCATGGGTGGCCTCGTAGCGCAGCCGCTCGCGCAGCAGCCGGTGCTCGGTGATGTCCTCGGCGAGCGCGAGCTGGTACTGGGGCGCACCGCCGGAGTCGCGGAGCAGGGTGACGGTGAGATTGGTCCACAGCACGCTGCCGTCGTCGCGGTAATGCGGCTTCTCGATGCGGAAGTGGTCGCGCTCGCCCGTCACCAGCTCCCGGTACAGCTCGTGGACGCCCGGCGCGTCGTCGGGGTGGACGAACTCGGTGACGTTGCGGCCCGGGCGGAAGAAGGAGGCGCCGCCGAACATCCTGGCCATCGCGTCGTTGACGACGAGGACCTCGCCGTCGAGCCCGGCGATCCCCACGCCGATCACCGCGCCCTCGAACACGGCCTGGAACTTGGCCTCGCTCGCGTGCAGCGCCTTCTCGGCCTCGACGCGCGCGGTCAGCGCGGCGCGGGAGATGGCGTTCCGCTCGTCGCGCTCACGCTCGCGCAGCGCCCGGACGAAACCGGCGGCGAGCGCGTGCTGGAGCCGGGCGCAGCGGGCGCGTACGTCCTCGTCGCTCATCGGCCGGTGCGGCGGGGAGTAGAGCACCAGATACGTGTCGATGATGCCCAGGATCGCGGGCAGCGCCTCGGGCTCCGCGCACTGGGCGTCCACGAGCGCGGCGCCCACCTCGTAGGCGTCGGCGGTGTCGAAGGGGGTGGTGTGCAGGGCCTCGCTCAGCCGGTGGGCGAGCGGAAGCAGATAGTCCTCGAAGGCGTCGAGGGTCATGGTGGTGGCCGCCATCGGATGGACGGCCCGGCTCCAGACGGCCGCGAACCGCCGCAGCCCGTCGTCGTCCGCCGCGGCGTCCCCGGCGCCGTCCCGACGTCTCGGCCCGCCCGGCGTCGAGCTCATATCGCACGCCTCGCCGGAGGGACGCCGCCTGGGGCTGGTCCGTCCTCGCCTGTGGCGTCGATGTCCGCGCCTGTGGCGTAGATGCCCGCCGGCCGCCAGGTGGCCTTCAAGTCCCGCACTTCCTTCGCCCTCTTCCGGCTTCCGGGGCCGCCCTCGGGGTCGTCCGCGTCCTCGGGGCAGTGGAGCACGACGAAGAGCGGCAGGGCAACCCGCTGCTGAGGCGAGATTACTGATCAACCGTTGGCTGGGGAAAGGAAAAATGGACATTGGCCATCCGGATGTTCTCGCGGAGACGGGAGAACCCGGGAGAAGCCGGGCATCGGTCGGCGACACCCCGGGTGGGGCGCCGCCGTGGGGAGGGTTTGAGTTCAGCGGTTGCGTCCGCGGAAGCCCCAGCCGGATGTGCGGGTCTCATCGGCCTGTTGGGACTCCGGAGTGCCCTGTGTCTCCTGGGGCTCCTGGATGCCCGGAGTGCCCTGCGTCTCCTGGGTCCCTTGAACTCCCTGAGCCCCTTGAGTGGCTTGAGTCCCTTGAGTTTCGGTGGCCTCACCGGTCACTCGCGTCGTCCCGGCCTCCCCGCTTTCGGTGATCTCGACATGACGGGGTTTCACGGCCTCCGCCTTCGGGACCGTGATGGTGAGCACACCGTCGGCCATCCCGGCCTTGACAGCCATGGTGTCGACCTCGGCGGGCAGCAGCATCCGGTACTCGAAGCGCCCGGTGCGGCGGGTGCTCCGGCGCAGCACGCCCTCGCGCTCGCGTTCCCCGATCTCGCCGGAGACGGTCAGCTCCTGGCCGCTCACCTCCACGTCCACGTCGTCGCGCCGGACGCCGGGGAGGTCGACTTCGACCCGATAGGCGTCGTCGGCCTCGGTGACGTCGGCGGCGGGCGCCCACGCGGCGAGGGCGGGCGGGCCGGCGCCGACGGTGGATTCCAGGAGTCCGCCCATCTGGCTGAGCAGTTCGTCGAATTCCGCCAGGGGGTTGCGGCCCCAGCCCCGGGGGCGTTCGAGGGGGCCTGCGCCCCGGTGTCGTCGGACGGGCATGCTCATCGTCCTTCACCTCCGTGGTGATGGTTGTCGGCAGGTCAGACCAGGGCCTCGTGGACGTAGCACCACCGCCATTCCTCGCCCTGTTCCAGGGGCTCGACGATGGGATGGCTGGCCGCGGCGGCATGGGCGCGGGCGTGCTTGAGCGGGGAGGAGTCGCAGCAGCCGACGTGTCCGCAGGTCAGGCAGAGCCGCAGATGCACCCACGGCGACCCCAGGCGCAGGCACTCCTCGCACCCCTGCGGGGTGTGCGGGGCGACCGGGCGGACCATGGACAGATGGGGGTCGGGCTCGATGGCCATGCGTTCGCCCTCCTAGCGGTCATTGGCCGGACCATTGGCGGGACGGAGGCCCACGCCGTCAGGGTGACAAGGCGGGCGAGGGTGCGCCTGCGCCCCCGGGGTCGAAATTACGTCCCTGAATTCGCCCTCTTGCGGTGATTCGCCGGGAGGTGGGTACTCCGGTGCCGAGTGAAGCGCCGAGGACGCCCGGAGTGACCGCATGGCCCCACCAGGTGCCGCCGATGAGCTGATGCTGCGCTGTCTGCCCCTGTTCGGCAGCCGGGACGAGGCGGAGATCCTGCGCCGCGCGATGGCCCAGGTCGGTACCGTCGGCCCGGGCCGCGCCGAGGCGGGCTATCTGCTGCTCGGCGACGGCCTGGTGCGCTGCCCCGACGACGGCCTCGGGGCGACCGCGGCGCTGGACGCGCGGGTCCGGGAGCTGGCGGGCCGGGACGGTCCGGTGCGCTTCCCCCGGCGGGCCTGGGGGTGGGCGTTCGCCCTGCGCGAGCCGTACGGGCCGCACGTCCCGGACGGACCGTACACGCAGGACGCACCGCACGCGCCGGACGGGCTGCGCGGCGCGCTCGTGGTCAGCTCCCCGCACCGGCCGGGCGAGGACGAGCGGTTCCTGCTCTCCCTCCTGGTGCACCAGACCTCCGCCGCGCTGTCCATCGCCGCCGCCCACCGCCGCGAGCGCGCCCAGGCCGCCGAGCTGCGCCGGGCCCGGGGCGAGCGGGAGGCGATCCGGCGGCGGCTGGACCGCGCCCTCGCCGACCTGGGCCAGCTGCGCGCGGTGCACGACGCCCTCGTCCGGGCCGCCGTCCGCGGCGACGGCGAGGCGGGCATCGCCCGGGCGCTGCACCGCGTCACCGGGCTGCCCGCCGCCGTCGAGGACCGGTTCGGCAATCTGCGGGCCTGGGCGGGCCCCGGGCGCCCCGACCCGTACCCCAAGCCCGATCCGGCGCAGCGCGAGGAGCTGCTGCGCGACGCCGCCCGCCGGTCCGGCCCGGCCCGGCTGCGGGACCGGCTGGTCGCGGTCGCGGCGCCGCGGGGCGAGCTGCTGGGCGCGCTGTGCCTGGTGGACCCCGAGGGCCGGGCCGACGAGCGGGCCGTACGCGCCCTGGACCACGCGGCGTCCGCGCTCGCCCTGGAGCTGGCGCATCTGCGCGAGCTGGCCGAGCTGGAGCTGCGGCTGCGGCGCGAGCTGGTGGACGACCTGCTGACGGGCGCCGACGACGACAGCGCCTACGCCCGCGCCGAGGCTGTCGGCCACGATCTGCACGGCCCGCACCATGTGGTCGCGGTGCGCTGGGCGGACGGACCGGCGGACGACGGGTTCCTGCGCGCCGTCGGCCGGGCGGCCTCGGGTCTTGGGCTGCGGGTGCTGCCGACCCGCCGCTCCGGTGCGGCGGTGCTGGTGGCACGGGGCCGTCCGGTCGAGCGCGCGCTGCACACCGCGCTCGCCCGGGAGCTGGGCTCACCGGCCGGGGCGGTCGGCGTCGGCGGGCGCTGCGACACCCCGCACGAGGTGCCGCGTTCGTACCAGGAGGCGCTGCGCGCGCTGGAGGTCAGACAGGGCTCGCACAGCGCGTACGGCATCACGTTCTTCGACGATCTGGGCCTGTACCGCATCCTGCGCACCGGTGGGGATCAGCGGGAGGTCGAGCAGTTCGTACGGGAGTGGCTGGGCCCGCTGCTGGACTACGACGCGCTGCACCGATCGTCGCTGGTCGAGACCCTGACCGCGTACTTCGACCGCGGCGGCCACTACAGCGAGACGGCCGCCGCCATGGTCATCCACCGCTCCACGCTGCGCTACCGGCTCCAGCGGATCCGCGAGATCAGCGGAAGCGATCTGACGGACGTGGACAGCAGGCTCAACCTCCAGGTGGCCACCCGCATCTGGAAGATCATGCGCAGCGGCCCCGAGTGAACCGCGCCGCGCCGGGCACTCGGAGGGACCGTCCGCGGTGAGGAGGTGGGCTCGGAGATGAGCGAGAAGGACCGGAACGACAAGAACACGCGCGTGGTGCGCAGTCTGCTGGACCGGCAGGGCACGACGTACGCGACCGAGGCCGGAATCACCCTGCGGAACACCCCCGGCCCCCTCTACCAGCTGCTGGTGCTGGCCCATCTGCTGTCCTCCCGGATCAAGGCGGACATCGCGGTGGCCTCCGCGCGCGCCCTCTTCGACGCCGGGATGCGCGAGCCGCGGAAGATGGCCGACGCCACCTGGCAGCAGCGGGTCGACGCGCTGGGCGAGGGCGGCTACCGCCGTTACGACGAGCGGACCGCGACCCAGCTCGGCGAGGCGGCCGAGCTGGTGCTGCGCGAATACCAGGGAGACCTGCGGAAGCTGCGCGAGGCCGGGGACCCGCGGAAGCTGCTGCGGGAGATCACCGGCATCGGACCGGCCGGGGTCGACATCTTCCTGCGGGAGGCGCAGGGCGTCTGGCCGGAGTTCGCCCCGTACGTCGACCGCAAGGCGCGGGAGGGCGCCGAGCGCGTCGGCCTGCCGAAGAGCGCCGTGTCCCTGGAGAAGCTGGTGCCCGGCGAGGACCTCCCCCGGCTCGCCGCGGCCCTGGTCCGGGTGGCGCTCCACGGCGACGCCGCGCAGGAGGTGCGCGCCGCCGCGTAACGCCTCGCGGTCAGCGGCCGACGGTGCGGAGGAAGTGGTCGGCGTCCTCGGGTTCGCCGAGCCGTCCCACCTCCAGCCAGGAGCCGTCGGTGAAGCGGAGCCGGAACGTGGCGAATCCGCGCGGCTGTCCCGCCTCGCCGTCGATGCGGACCTGGTCGAGGGAGAACTCCGCCACGGTCCGGAAGTCGTCGGCCTTGGTGGGCGACAGCCGTCGGCGGGGGGACGTGGCGATGCAGACGCGCTCGCGGGCCAGCATGACCAGGCGCTTGGGGTTCGGCGAGTGTCCGTACCAGCGCAGCAGCAGCTGGCCCGCGGTCAGATTCCAGTCGCCGTCGAAGATGCCGCCCGTCGGGTCCTGCCCGCGTCCGGGGGCGGCAGGGCGGGCGTCCGGCGGAGCGTCCGGCTGCCCGGCTCGCGGTCGGCGGTCACGTCGCGGCTGGAGCAGCCGCCCGAAGCCGTCACCCAGCTTGTCGATCAGCATCATCGGGATGACGACGAAGAAGAACACGACGGCCCCGGCGTACAGCAGCCAGTGGCGGCCGGGCCTCAACCGTCCCCTGCCCGCGGCGCGGTGCACGTCCTCGGGCGGCGTGGGGATGGGCTTGCGGATCTCGCACCAGACCAGGGCCACGGGCTCCTCGCCCAGTATCTTCCGGGCCCGCCGGTGGACCGCGCGCTTCGCCATGCCGACGATCGTAGAACAGGCCCTTGACCTCCCGTCCGGCCGGGAAGCCGGGAGATCTTTCCGGCAGTGGTGGGTTCGTTTACGCTGTCGCTCGCTATCGCGCACCACCTGAGGGGTGACGGGGGAATGTCCCGACCGGACCATGGTCGACCTGCGGTTCCACCTGTTGACGCGGGGCAATCCCCGGCGTGGCCGACATCGCCGCCACCACACCGCCCGCTGGGGCCCGCCGACCCTGCGGAGACCGGTCCGTACCGGCTGGAGGCGGTGCTGGGCGCGGGCGGCATGGGCCGCGTGTTCCTGGGGCGTACCCCGGCGGGCAGCGCGGTGGCGGTCAAGGTCGTACACCGCGAGTACGCGGGCGACGCGGCGTTCCGCAAGCGCTTCGCGCAGGAGGTGGCCGCGGCCCGGCGGGTCCAGGGTCTGTACACCGTGCCGGTCGTCGACGCGGATCTGCGGGCCGATGAACCCTGGCTGGCCACGGCGTACGTGCCCGGTCCTTCCCTTCAGCACGCGGTCGCCGACAGCGGGCCGCTGCCCGAGGACGCGGCGCTGGGGCTGATCGCCAGGGTGGCCGAGGCGTTGCAGTCCATCCACGCCGCCGGTGTGGTCCACCGCGATCTCAAACCCTCCAACATCATCCTCACCGCCGAGGGCCCGAAGGTCATCGACTTCGGTATCGCCCGGGCCGCGGACGTCACCGCGGTGACCGCCGCCGGGATGCGCTCCGGAACGCCCGCCTACATGGCGCCCGAATACATCAGGGGGCAGAGCGTCACCGAGGCCGGTGATGTGTTCGCCCTCGGAGTCGTCGCCCACTTCGCCGCCACCGGACGGCTCGCCTTCGGCGGCGGCGCCGACCACGGCGTGACCTACCGCATCCTGGAGCAGGACCCCGACCTCGACGGCTGCCCCGAGCCCATCCGGTCCATCGCCGCCCGCTGCCTGGAGAAGGACCCGGCGGCGCGGCCGACCCCGGCCGAGGTCATCGAGCGGTGCCGCCCGGGCGCCACGACGGGCACCGCCGACGCCCCCACCCTCACCGCCGTGGCGCCGCCGAGGTCCGAGCCCGTCACGCCCCACGCGCCCACGGCACCGGGCCCCTCGGACCCTCACACGTCCCCGACGGACCCGGCGAGCCCGGCGAGCCGGGCAGACCCGGCGGCCCCGGACCCCCTCACCGCCCCCACCCCGGGGCTGTCCCTCGTGATGGGCGGAGTCGGGGCCGCGGTCCTGGTCCTCGTCATCGTCCTGATCGCCCTCTCCCTTCCCCCGTCGACCCCCGACCGCCCCGAATTCCGCTACCGCGGTTACGAGCCCACGGCCTCCATCGGCCCCACCGGCAAGTCCAGGCAGTCCGAGGGCATGGCGTTCAGCCCGGACGGCAAGACCCTCTCCACCGGCAGCTTCGAGGGAAAGGTCCGGCTGTGGGACGTCCGCAGCCGCAAGCCGAAAACGTCCTTCACCCTCAGCGACCGGGTCGGCAACGTCCTCGGGACCAGCAACGTGACGTTCAGTCCCGATGGCAAGCTCCTCGCCGCCACCAATCAGACCGGCTGGGTGAGCCTGTGGGACCTGGCCGAGCACCGGAAGGTCCGCTTCCTGGACAACGCCGGGGAAAGCGTGGCCTTCAGCCCGGACAGCAAGCTGTTCGCCACCGGCAGTGAGAGCAAGGCGGTGGACTTGTGGGCCACCCACAGCAGCTCGGACGAGACCCTCGCCTACTTCGACCCCGAGGCGCCCGCCACCGAGGTGGCCTTCAGCCCGGACGGCCGGATGCTGGCCTCTTCGAGCGACGACTCCGACAGCAACCTCACGCCGAAGCACTCGGCGAAGCTGTGGAAGGTCGCGGGCCGCGATCCGGAGCCGTACGGCCGACACGAGCCGCTCGCCACCCTCGACCACGCCTCGGGAGTGAGGTGTGTGGCGTTCAGCCCGGACGGCAAGACCCTGGCCACCGGCAGCACCGACGGCAAGGTGCGGCTGTGGGACGTGGCCACCCGCAAGCCGCGCGCCACCCTCGGCGACACCTACGTCAGCTCGGTCGAGGACCTGGCGTTCAGCCCGGACGGCAGGACGCTCGTCACCAACGCCGACCCCGGGATGCTGCTGTGGAACGTGGCCACCCGCAAGCCGCGGGCCGTCCTGTCGAAGGGCGGACAGACGTGGAACGACACGATCAAAGAAGTGGCCTTCAGCCCGGACGGAAAATTCATCGCGGGCAACGACCAGGGGCGCCGCAGGGTGCTGCTGTGGAAGAACCCCGGATAGCACGCACCGCGCCACCAGCTCGCCGACCTTGACCTTGCCCCTGAGGGCAAGGTTTAGCGTTTGAGCGAGGTGAACGGCATGAAGATCAGTGAGCTTGCGCGTCGGACCGACGTGACGACCAAGGCGGTGCGGTACTACGAGTCGCTGGGGTTGATCACACCCGAGCGCCTGTCCAACGGCTACCGGAGCTACGACGAGACCCACATCCGCCTCGTCCGGGAGATCAGGGCCCTCCAACGGCTGGGCATCCCCGTCGAGCGCACCCGGCCCTTCCTGGAGTGCCTGGCCTCGGGGCGGCCGCACGCCGACGACTGCCCGGCCTCACTGGCGAGCTACCGGGAGGCCATCGACGAGTTCACCGATCACATCGAGGCGCTGACCGCCCGCCGCGCGACGCTCATCGCCCACCTCAACGCCGCCGCCCACCGGGGCGGTGGCGCCGGATCGCCCCTCAAGACCGGAACGGGAAGCGACGACTATCTGACGCTGCCCGCGGACCTGCCCGCCCCAGAGGACGACGGCGCAGCGGACCATCTGCCCGGCACGAAGGTGCCCCACCTCGCCCTGCCCAACACGGCGGGCAGGGCGGTCCGCCTGGACGCGCTCGGCCCCCGGCGCACGGTGATCTACATCTACCCCCTCACTGGCCGCCCCGGCACCGATCTCCCGGAGGGCTGGAACTCCATCCCCGGGGCCCGCGGCTGCACCCCCGAGACATGTGGCTTCCGCGACCACTTCCAGGACCTCCTGGAGGCCGGCGCCGGCCGTGTGTACGGGCTGTCCAGCCAGGACACCGACTACCAGAACGAGGTCGTGGAACGGCTCGGGCTGCCGTTCGACATGCTCTCCGACCGCGCCCTCGGGCTGGCCGACGCGCTCGGCCTGCCCACCTTCGAGACCGGTGGAATGCGCCTGTTCACGCGGCTGACGCTGGTCATCCGCGACGGCGTGATCGAGCACGCCTTCCACCCCGTCTTCCCGCCGAACGAACACGCCCAGCAGGTCCTCGCCTGGCTGCGCGGAAACCCCTTGTAGGTGACTGACTTGTACACTCCGAAACACTTCGTGCCCGACGAGGCCGCCGTCCATGACCTGCTGACCCACCAGGGCGCGTCCGACCTGATCACCATGACCCCGCACGGCCTCGTGGGCACCCTGCTCCCCTTCGTCTACGACCCGGACGCCGGGGAACACGGCGCCCTGATCGGCCACATGGCCCGCGGCAACGACCACTGGCGCCAGCCGGTTCAGGGCGAGGCCATGGTGATCGTCCATGGGCCCGAGGCGTATGTGACGCCGACGTGGTACGCCACCAAGGCCGAACACCACCGCGTGGTGCCGACCTGGAACTATGTGATCGCGCACGTGTACGGGCAGCTCGTCGTGCACGACGACCCGGCCTGGACCGAGGCGCAGATCCGCCGCCTCACCGACCGGCACGAAGCCGGATCCGCCGAGCCCTGGTCCGTCGACCAGGCCCCGGCGACGTTCATCGAGCGGCAACTGCGCGCCGTCGTCGGCGTCGAAGTGCTCATCAGCCGCGTCGAGGCCAAGTTCAAGCTCAGCCAGAACCAGCCCCAGCGGAACGTCGAAGGCGTCGTCGCGGGCCTCGAAGCCCGCGGCCGGGCCGACGACGCGGCAGTCGCCGAGGCGATCCGTACCCGATGAGGGGAATTTGAGGTATCGCCGAGGCTTGAATGATGACCTTCGGCTCTCAAGACTTGCAGCGGAGCACCGACGACCGGATCGTCTTCGGCCGCCAGTACCGAGCCGCTCCCCGAGCCGAAGGAGCACGCTTTCATGCGGATAGGAATCATGGGGCTGGGCCGGATCGGGGCCTTCCACGCGTGCACCCTGGCCGGGCTGGACACCGTGGATTCCCTGGTGGTCACCGACCCGGTGGCCACCGCCACCGCCACCGCCTCCGCCGCGGAGCGGTTCGGAGCCACCGCCGTGGACTCCCCTGAAGCCGTGTTCGCCGCGAGCGTCGACGGCGTCGTCATCGCCGCGGCGACCGACGCCCACCCCGAGTTGATCCTCGCCGCGGTCAAGGCGGGCGTTCCGGTCTTCTGCGAGAAACCCGTGGCCCGCGGAGTCGAGGAGAGCATGGCCGCTCGACGCCGGGGACGCGCTGACCACCATGCGGCTCATCGACGACTGCTACCGAAGCGCCGGTTTCACCGTGCGACCAGCTGAGGCCGCCTGGAAAGAGAACGGGAACGGAGGAGCATGACCACCGAGAAATTGCTGGCCACCTGCTGGACCACGGCAGGCGACGCGGTCCCGGGCAGCGGCGACGAGCGCAGCCCCCTGGGCCTTCGTGAACGCGCGGAAGCCGCGAGCGCAGCGGGCTTCCAGGGCTTCGGACTGGTGTACGCGGACCTGGTGGAAGCCGAGCGCGAGCACGGGCTCGCGGGGATCAGGTCCATCTTCGAGGACAACGGGCTCGACACCATCGAGCTGGAACTCCTCACCGACTGGTGGACGGACGGCCCCCGCCGCACCGCGTCGGACGTCGTCCGCGGGAACCTCCTGAGGGCCGCCGAGGCACTCGGCGCCCGCCACATCAAGATCGGCCCCGATGTCCAGGACGGACCGTGGGAACTCGACTTCTGGGCGCGGGAGTTCGCCGCGCTCGCCGCACAGACCGACGCCGTGGGAGCCCGGCTCGGCATCGAGTTCCTCCCCTGGACCAACGTCAAGACCGTGCACGACGGGCTCCGGCTGGTCGAGGCCGCCGGACATCCGGCAGGGGGCCTCATCATCGACGTCTGGCACACGGAGCGCGCCGGGACTCCCCCAGCCGACCTGGCGAAGGTGCCCGGGTCCCGGATCGTGGGCGTGGAGCTCAACGACGCGGACGCTCAGGTCCACGGCACCCTCTTCGAGGACACCACCCGGCGCCGTCGCCTGTGCGGAGAGGGCTCCTTCGACCTCCCGGAGATCATCACCGCGCTCCGCGCCACGGGCTGGTCGGGCCACTGGGGCGTGGAGATCCTCTCCGACGCCCACCGCGCGCTGCCGGTGCGCGAGGCCACCGACGCGGCGTACCGCACGGCCGCGGCGCTGCTGAAGTGAACCGGCTGGACCGGACCCCGGCCCGGCCGGTTTCTCAGGAGCCGGCGTCGGCGCGGCAGACGAGGTCGGCGATGCGGGCCCACATCTGCGGCGGGTTGGAATACATCGGGAAGTGGGCGCAGTGTGCGATCTCGGCGAGTTCGACGCCGCCGTCGGACAGGGCGGGGAGATAGGACAGGGTGTCGTTCTGCTCCCCGTACATGAACATCGTCGGCGCGGGGAGTGAGAGGAACCGGTCGAGCAGCTTGCCGTGGTCGGAGAGCTCGACCATGGACTCGAAGATGCTCCTGGCCGCTCCGGCCCGGACCTTGTGGGGAAGGCTCGACGCGTACAGGGCGCCGCCGTGGAAGCGTGACCCTCCGATGCGTTCGGCGAACCCGGCGAGGAACTCGTCGGGATCGTCGTGGGCGTGGGTGACGATCTGTCGGCTGAGGAAGCAGTCCTCGGGGGCGACGTTGCCCTCGATGTTGGTGAAGCTCGCGATCCTGCCGGGGTCGCCGTCGGCGAGCAGGAGCGCGGTCAGGCCGCCCATCGAATGCCCGATGAGGTGGAACCGGTCGATCTGCCTTGCCGCCAGGACCTGTTCGGCGACGGAGACGAGGAAGGGCACGGACACGGCGCCGAGGTCGGCGCAGCCGCTGCCGCCGC
The DNA here is from genome assembly GCF_044333065.1 of Streptomyces sp. NPDC021115. Classification (NCBI taxonomy): domain Bacteria; kingdom Bacillati; phylum Actinomycetota; class Actinomycetes; order Kitasatosporales; family Streptomycetaceae; genus Streptomyces; species Streptomyces sp. NPDC021115. Next base: position 765,560 of record NZ_JBIRQF010000002.1, on the reverse strand, counting down.
AGCCGGGGGCGTCGTAGGCCAGGACGGGGCGGTCGGCGAGCCGTTCCTGCTGGACGACGTCCGCGTAGTCCTCCTTCGTCGAGCCGAAGCCGTGGAGGAACACCAGGGGCGTGCCGGTGCCGTCCCGGTGGAGGCCGGACACCTCGACGCGGGTTCCGCCGACGGTGAGCGGGATCGTGAATCGTTCGAGCTTCCTGACGGGGCTCATCGGGCTTCCTCCATCTGGTGTACGGCTGACTCGTGGTTGGTGCCCCGGGTAGGGTCCGAAGTGGTCACCGCCCGGCCGCTTCGAAGTTGTTGTACAGGTCGAGGGTGCTGTGGCCCTCCCGCAGCCGCTTCATCAGCTCGTTCTCGTGGGCCACGCGCGCGTCGGCGCGGTCGAGGATCCGCTCGGTGCCGGACGCGGGAAGCGCCACGACTCCGTCGACGTCCCCGACGATCAGGTCGCCGGTGTGGATCGTGACGCCACCGGCCTTCACGGGGCGGCGGAAGACGCCGGGGAAGTCCTTGCGCGTGCCGAGGATCGCGTTGTCGCGTGAGAAGACCGGGAAGCCGAGCGCCTGGATCTCCGCCGCGTCCCGGACTCCGCCGTCGATGAGCAGACCGGCGATCCCCCGGTGCTGGGCGGCCGCCGTGAGGATCTCGCCCCAGTGGCCGAAGCGGGCGCCGCCGACGTCGACGGCCAGGACCGATCCGGGCGGGGCCTGGAGGACGGCATGGTGCAGGGCGAGGTTGTCGCCACCGGCGCCCTGCACGGTGAACGCGGGGCCGCACAGCCGGGCACCGGCCCACAGCGACCGGATCCGCGGGGACAGCGCCACGGGAAGTCCGGACGCCTCGGACAGGGTCGCGCTGGAGTGGCCGCGGGCGAGGTCGTCCGCGCTCACGAGGGGTCCTTCCGCGTCTGGAGCGAGTGGTAGCCGTGCCGCGCCCGCGCCTCGGCGAGGGTCGCGCCGCCGCGTACGGCCTCGACGATGGCCTCTTCGACGCGGTCGATACGGCGGGCGATGTCCGCGGCCTCGTCCCAGCGGGCGGCCGGGACGGCCACGGCGCCGTCGTCGTCGGCCACCAGGATGTCGCCGGGGCGGATCAGGACGCCGTCGATCGTGACGCCCGTCTGGACCGCGGCCACCCGGACGCGGTCCTTGCCGGTGCGCATGAACCGGGAGACCGACCAGATCGGGTAACCGGCGGCGGTCGCCACGGCGACATCGCGGCAGGTGCCATGAATGACGGTGCCCGCGATGCCGCGCTCGTGGGCGGTCCGGCTCATGATGCCGCCCCACACCGTGCAGTCGGTGCGGCCGGCGTTGTCGATCAGGATCACCGCCCCGGCCGGGACGTCGTCCAGGAAGTCGCCCACCGTGCCGCCTGCCTCGTCGACCGGTTCGTAGGTGACGGTGAAGACCGGTCCGACGGTCCGCTGGCCCTGGCGCAGCGCGCCGATGCCGTGGAGTGATCCGGGAAGCCCGAGCGAGTCGAGGGCGTCGGAGACCGACGCGGTGGACACGTCGGTGGCCAGCTGCGCGGTGGCGGTGGGGTCGCTCATCGGCCCGACTCCTGCTCTCCGGCGAGGCGGGCGTCGTGCATGGCCTGGGACAGGGGTGTGCCCGCCCGCACCTCGTCCGCGATGGCGCGCTCCCGGGCGACAACGGCGGTGGCGATCTCGGCCACTTCCTCCGCCCGGTCGCGCGGGACGACGACGAGACCGGTCTCGTCGGCGAGAACGACGTCGCCCTGCTCGACCGTGAGCCCGGCGACGCCGACCGGCTCACCGGTGGAGCGCTGCTGGAGCCTGCCCCGCGCCGTGGCCGGGACCGCACCTCGCGAGAACACGGGGAATCCCAGCTCACGGGCCTCCGCCACGTCGCGGCAGACGCCGTCGGCGACGACGCCGCGGACACCGCGAAGGGACGCGCCGAGGCTCAGGATGCCGCCCCAGCACGACACATCGGTGCGGCCCTGGTTGTCGACGACGATCACGCTCCGGTCGTCCGCGCTCTCGACGGCCGTCGTGGCGATGTGGGCTCCGGCAGGGCCTTCGGTGCGCGGTTCGAGCCCCACGGTGACGGCGAATCCCACGACGGCCGAGGGCCCCCACGCCGGACGGATGCCGCCGACTCCGGAAGGAAGCCCGAGCCGGTCGAGCGCGTCGCTGACGCTCGCGGAGTCGAGCGCCGCGAAGCGGTCCAGGAGAGATGCGTTGCTCATGGCTTCCACTTCAACAGCCACGAGCCATATTCGGAAGGTTTGCTTTCCTCTCTCAGTAAGAGGCCACGCGAATCGTGGTTCGCCGAGGCCGCGGGCCTCAGGGAAGGTCGATCGGCAGGCTCATGCCGTCCAGCACCCGGGCACACGCGCAGTCCCGCTGCTCCGAAAGCAGCTTCACGGCCTCCAGAATCACTCCGCGCAGCCGCTCGGTGTTCTCGGCGAAGACCTTGAAGACGTCCTCCTGGGAGACGCTCTCGTCGGCGTCGATGCCCGCGTCGAGGTCGGTCACCAGGGCGATGGAGGTGTAGCAGAGCCCCAGCTCCCGGGCGAGTACGGCCTCCGGGTGCCCGGTCATGTTCACCAGGGACCACCCGGCCGCCGCGAACCACTGCGATTCGGCGCGGGTGGAGAACCGTGGTCCTTCGACCACGACCATCGTGCCGCCGTCATGGGCCTCGGCCCCCGCGCCCGCGGCGGCCTTCAGTACGGCGTCACGTCCGTGTCCGCAGTACGGGTCGGCGAACGACACGTGGACGGCGCCCCGGTCGTAGAAGGTCTGCACCCGGCCGCTGGTCCGGTCGACGAGCTGGTCGGGGACGACGAGCGTCCCGGGGCCCAGGTCCCGCCGCAGCGAGCCCACCGCGCACGGCGCGAGGATCCTGCGTACGCCCAGGGAGCGCAGGGCCCATATGTTCGCCCGGTAGTTGATGGTGTGCGGCGCGAACGTGTGCTGTCTGCCGTGCCGCGGCAGGAAGGCCACGCGCCGGCCGCCGACATCGCCGACGGAGATGGCGTCGGAGGGGGCACCGTACGGTGTCTCGACCGTCACCTCCTCCGCGTTCGCCAGCAGCTCGTAGAAGCCGCTGCCGCCGATGACGCCGATCTCCGCGAGGTTCTGGTTCTCCGCCTCGGTCACGCTCGTTCCGTTCCCTTCATCAGGTCGTCCAGGTCCCGTTCGTCCAGCGAACGGATCGTCGTGTGCCCCGGGACGGCCCGGGGGCGCGGATCGTCATCCCGTCGTACGCCCACCGTGTGCCAGCCCGCGCCGGCCGCGGCGTCCAGCTCCTCGGCGGAATCGCTGAGGAACAGCGTCGCGCCGGCCGGGACACCGATCTCCTTCGTGATGCGCCGGTAGGAGTCGGCGGACTTCTTGCTCCCGGCCGTATCCAGGTCGAAGTAGCCCTGCAGCAGCGGAGTGAGATCGCCGTACGGGGTGTGCGCGAACCAGTTCACCTGCGCCGCGACGGAGCCGGAGGAGTAGATGTGGAGCGCCGCGCCCGACTTCTTCCAGCGCCGCAGCACGTCGGGGACCTCGGCGTACACATGCCCGGTGAGGGAACCGTCGGCGTAACCCGCCGCCCAGATCCAGCCCTGGATCGTCTTCAGCGGAGGCGCCTTGACGTCCTGGTCGGTCCAGGCCGTGAGTGCCGCGACGGCCCCGGCCTCGTCCAGTGTCCCGGTCCTGAGGTGGTCCCGGATCTCCGCGAGGAGCTGAGCCGCCCGGGGCGTGCCGCGGTGCTCGGCGAACCACTGGGGCAGCCGCTCCCGCGCGTACGGGAAGAGCACATCGTGGACGTGCGCCGCGGAGCCGACCGTTCCCTCGATGTCGAGGACGACCGCGCATCCGGTCATCGGTCCCCCGCCAGCAGCTCGTCGAGGCGGGGGAAGTTCTGGGCGACCGGGTCGCCGGTGAAGTCGCCCACCCAGCCTTCCTCTTCCTTGAAGAAGCGGATGGCGGCGAACTCCGGCCGCGGGCCCATGTCGAACCAGTGACGTGTGCCGGCCGGTACGGACAACAGGTCGCCCGCCTCGCACACGACCGCGTACACCTTGCCCTCGATGTGGAGGTAGAAGCAGCCGGTGCCGTGGGCGAAGAACCGCACCTCGTCCTCGGAGTGCCGGTGCTCCTCCAGGAAGGTGGAGCGGGCCTTCGCGGCGCGCTCCGCCCACTCCGGTCCGGGGGCGGGATGGAGCTGCGCCACGTCGACCAGGACGAGGCCGTCCCGGGCGCAGAGCGCGTCGACCTCGGCCCGGTAGGAGGCCAGCAGCTCTTCCTGGGTGGTGTCCGCGGTCACCGTGGTGCGCAGCTCCCAGTGGCCGTACTCCACGCCGAACTCCTTCAGTACGGCGCCGATCCGGGCCTCGTCCCGGGTGCGCAGCACCACGTCGCCGGGCGCGTCCTGCGGCATTACCTGGAGCAGGGTCATCGGTTCACGGTCTCCTTCACATCGGTGGGCGCGTCCCGGGCGCCGAGGACGAGCAGCTGGCAGATGGCTTCCAGGCACTCCAGCCGATTGCGGGCCTGGGCGAGGTCCCTGCCCCAGGTAGTGATGCCGTGGTCGGCGATCAGCAGGCCCGGGGGCGCGTCGGGGTGGGCGGCGAGGTAGGCCGCGGCCTCGTCCGCGATCCTCCGTACCTCGGGCCAGTTGCGGAAGACCGGGAGCTCGGTCCGGGCGGGGTCGTCGAGGCCCAGGCCCTTGAGGAGTTCGAACCGGTCGAGCGGGAGTACGGCCGTACGGTCCCGCTCGCCGGTGCGGCACGCCATCACCGTGGCATAGGGCGAGTGCACGTGAATGACCGCGCGGGCGTCGGTCGCCCTGTAGACCGCCGTGTGGATCGAGGTCTCCGCCGAGGCCCTGAGCGGCCCCGGGACCAGTACGTCCCCGGTCGTGGCGTGCACGGCGACCATGTCCTCCGCGGTCAGTTCGCCCTTGTCGCGGCCGCTGGCCGTGATCAGTGCCGTGTGTCCGCCGTCGTCCGGGAGGCGCACGGAGAGGTTGCCCGACGTGCCGGGCATCCAGCCGCGTGCGTACAGGTCGCGGGAGTACTCGGCGAGGGAAGCGCCGAAGGCGGTGGACGCGCCGGACCGCTGCTCCATGGGCCGATCCTCACGCGCCGTCATGCCGCCACCTCGCACAGGGACAGAAGTTCACAGGGCTTCAGCCGCTCGGCTCCGGGCAGGCCGGTGAGCGCGACGAGGACCACCGCTCCGGCGACCTTGGCCTGCGATGCCTCGACGAGTTCGCCCGCCGCGAGCAGGGTGCCGCCGGTGGCGAGCACATCGTCCACGCACAGCACCCGCTCGCCGGGCGCGATGGCGCCCTGCCGGACCTCCGGGCGATCCTCCCCGTACTCCAGCGCGTACCCGACGGAATGCACCTGACCGGGCAGCTTGCCGGGTTTCCGGACGAGGCTGAGCGGGACCCCGGAGCGCGCCGCCAGGACGGCTCCCAGGAGGAAGCCGCGGGACTCCACGGCGACGATGCGGTCGTACTCGCCCGAGAAGTGCTCGTGCACATGGTCGGCGATGTCCCGCAGCAGGCCGGGCTCGGCGTAGAGCGCGGAGAGGTCCCGGTAGACCACGCCGGGCTCGGGGTGGTCGGGGAACTCTTCCAGGAGTCCGGCGATACGGGTACGGAGACGCCCGGCGCGCTCTTCGCGGTGAGCGTGGCGTGGCCGGACCACCCGGTCCTCGGTGACGATCGCGGTGATCAGCTCTCCCGCGGTCACATCGAACGCGGGGTTGAAGACCCGGGCATCCGCCGGTGCCACCGCCGCCCCCGCGAAACCCGTGACCTCCGCCGGGTCACGCTCTTCGACGACGATCCCGCTGCCGTCGGGCAGATCGTGGTCCCATGTCGACTCCGGCGCGACGACGATGAAGGGGATAGCGTGCCGGGCGGCCGCGACCGCGAGCCCGTACGTACCGATCTTGTTGGCCGTGTCGCCATTGGCGGCGATCCGGTCCGCACCGACCAGGACGCAGTCGACCAGCCCCTGCGCCATCGCGGCGGCGGCTGCCGAGTCCACGCAGATCCGGTACGGCACCCCGGCCTCGCCGAGCTCCCAGGCGGTGAGCCGAGAGCCCTGGAGGAGCGGCCTCGTCTCGTCGACCAGGATCTCGGCCACCCTTCCGCGACGAGCGAGTTCCAGGATGCCGCCGAGGGCCGTCCCCACCGCCGCCGTGGCCAGCCGGCCCGTGTTGCAGTGGGTCAGGAGGCGCAGCGGGCGGTCGGGTATGAGCGATCCGACCAGGTCGGCGGCGCGGGCTGCCGCCGCGGAGTTGGTCGCCGCGTCCTCGGCGACCATCGTGATGGCTTCGTCGAGCACTGCCCGGGGACCGTACGGCAGTTGCGCGAGAGCGCGGCGTACGCCCCAGGCGAGGTTGACGGCCGTGGGCCGGGCGGCGGCGATGCGGTCGGCGTCGGCTCTCACCGCCTCCTCGTCCACCACGCCCGTGTGCTCGTCCTGGTGTGCCCGAGCGGCGAGAGCGACTCCGAAGGCACCCGCGAGACCGATGGCGGGGGCGCCCCGGACGGCCAGCGACCGCACGGCGGCGATCAGCGCGTCGACGTCCGCCAGGCGTAAGAGCTCGTACGTGTGCGGGAGGCCGCGTTGATCCACGGCCACGACAGCGTCGTCCTCCCAGTACAGGGATAAGCCGGAGTGATCCGCGGAGGACCCGCCGGGGTCGTCGTGCTTCGATACGCCCATCGCGCATCCCTACCTTCTTCGCGTTGCTTCGTCCCTCCGCTCCCGCGTGTCCCAGAAGCGCTCACGGAGCCGGCTTCGCAGGATCTTACTGATGGGATTGCGTCGCACCTGGTCAGCGCACTCTTAACTGGTGGGGTCCCTAAAGTTCGCCGGATGACCGGTCGCATGCGGGACCGGTCACAGGATTGCTCGCCCCTGGCAGCCGGGGGCTGCCGGTGCGCGCCCCTGTCAGCGATGACTCCCTCAAACACACGGCCCCTGGGAGCCAGCGGAAGCCTCCATGCCGCTTTCGCCGGACGATGCCTGTACATTCCGGGTGCGCTTGGCACACTATTCTGGATCAGCCAGATCGAAGCGCTCCGGCGGCCCGCAGACGCTGGCAGCCGGCAACCGGGATTCAAGACGCAAACCTCAAGCTCTTCTGTCTGGCGCGAGGCTGCTCGCGCCAAGTCGAAGACAGAGGTCTGAGAGACGGGCAGTACGAAATCATGCGAAGGGGACTTCGCCCAGCGCTTCACGTTCGACCCACCGCTCTGAGGACGGCATACCTGCCCCCGGACCCGCAACGTGACCGCCCGGGGGGCGGGGCCGACCAACTGAGAGCTTCCGGGGCTGGTTCTCTGGAGCCAGCCCCGGAAGCCGAACCAGATCGCCCGAGACGGATACGGGAGCGTGGCCTGTCGGCGGAACCCCAGGGCAGAGCACCGGCCAGTGCCCGCCGTGCGGCCGGTGAATACCTCGCGAGGGGCCGACAATCGCGAGGGTGGTCTCAGCCCTGCTGCGCCCCAGGCGGTCCAGGCGAGCACCGTCCCCGACGCGTACGCGAAGTGGGAGCCGCTGGCCACCGCACTGCAGAAGGCCCTCGCCCAGTCCCTCAAGGACAGCGGCGGCTCCGACAAGGGCAGCAAGGCTGATGCCTCCGCCGTCGCCAGGTGTGAGAACGAGGACGGCTCAGTCCCCAGTCCGATCCCGAAGGAGGATCTCCTCAAGAACGAACGACGCATCCGTCGGCAGGCCGTCGCCATCGCGAACCGCTCCGGCGCAGACGACCAGGGCCTTCCAGAGCGCCCAGCCTTGTCCACGCTCCCAGGTCGCCTTGTCCACCCCTAGCCGATCGCGGAACGCGGCCCGGCTCTTGCCGGTCAGCATCGTCCAGGCGATCGACAGATCGCAGGCCGGGTCTCCGACTCCGCAGGTGCCGAAGTCGATGACGGCCGAGAGCGCACCGTCCTTCACCAGAAGGTTCCCCGAGGCCATGTCACCGTGGAACCAGACTGGCTTACCGTCCCACGAGGCTCGCAACGCCCGTTCCCAGATCTCCTCGGCGGTCTCGGTCCGGATCAGGCCGTCCAACGTCTCCAGGGCTGCCCGGGCCCACCCGTCGTAGGTCGTCAGTGGCCCGCCTCGGAACCAATTGTGCAGTCCCGGGCCCGGTCCGCCTGTCGGGTCGATCCGCTGCAGGGACACGAGGAACTCCGCAAGGTGAATAGCGAAGGCCGTCATGTCCTCGACGACGGCACGGCCCGCAGGCTCGCCACCGATCCACCGATAGACCGACCAGTTGTGCGGAAAGCTCTCATCGGGCACGCCTCTGGCCAGCGGAACCGGGACCTCCAACGGCAACGCGGGTGCGAGCACTGGCAGCCACCGGTGCTCCTTCTCCACCGCCAGCGCGTACTCCTCGGCAGTCGGTAGCCGCACCAGCATCTCGTCACCGAGGCGAAAGGTGCAGTTGTCCCAACCCTGCGCATTGACCGGCCGGACCTCAAGGTCGGACCACTGCGGGAACTGCGCGGCGATCAACCTGCCCGCCACCGCGGTGCCGACTGGTTTCCGGTCCGGCAACGGCAAAACCTCGGGCGTCTCGTTCATCGGAGGCGACCGTACGACGCCCCATCAGATCACCACAAGCGATTTCCGATCGCCCCGAACCTCATCCGGGAACTGTCCGTCCCCCAGCCCGAACGGCTCGGAACAATGCCCCCAGGCCGCTGCCCCGGCAAAGGCCACGCGTACTACCTTCACGACCAAGGGCTACCGAGCCGCCCGCCGCGCACCTCCACACCGCAGTCCGCCGCCTGATCAAGGTGCACCAGCTGGGGACGGTGTACGGCCTGGGCTGGGCCGTTACTGGGCGGTGCGCGATAGCGGGCATGGTCCTGGTGCTGCTGTGCCGAGTCTGCCCGGTGATGCAAACGGAGCCACCTAGCAGCTGTCGTAGCTGGGCTTACCGTTTGGCCGGTAGACGCCGACGATGGTGCCGCCCTTCGTCGTCGAGACGCTGACCGGGTCCAGCGCGGTGGGGATCGCTCCGTCGGCGAACAGCCGCTTGCCGGTGCCGATGATCACCGGGTGGATGGTCAGCCGGTACTCGTCGACGAGGCCGTGCCGCATGAGGGTCTGGGCGAGGTCACCGCTGCCCACGACGTTGATGTTGCCGCCGTCGGACGCTTTCAGCTCGCGTACGGCATCGGCGATGTCGCCCTCCAGCAGCGTGGAGTTCTGCCACTCGACGGACGTCAGGGTCCGGGACGCCACGTACTTGTGCATGCTGTTCATCCGATGGGTGAACGGGTTGTCGGGATCGGCGGTCGGCCAGTACGACGCGAAGATCTCGTACGTCTTGCGGCCGAGCAGCATCGCGTCGGAGGACTCGTACCAACCGGCGATGGCCGCGCCGACCTCGTCATCGTCCACCGGCTTCTGCCAGCCGCCGTGCTCGAAGCCGCTCTCAGCGTCCTCGTCCGGACCGCCCGGCGCCTGCATGACGCCGTCCAGCGTCAGGAACGTGCAAACGATGATCTTGCGCATGGTGCGCGGTCACAGTCGACCTTCGGCGGCTATCTGCCGCCGGAGCGGGATGCGGGCCCGGTCACAGGACTCCCAGCTCCCGCAGAACGCGGTGCTGACTTGGTGCTGGCTTAGCCGGGAAGTACAGGTAGCACACGCCACCCGAACCGCCCTTGACCTGGCCGTTCGCGTCGTACCGCTTGGTGCGGAGCCAGATGTTCTCCCACTGTCGTCGCTTGTAGACGTGGCGGACGGACGCGTTGTCCGGTGAGGCCGGGTCGTTGGCGATGATGTCGCCGGTGGCGGTGAAGCCGATGACGGTCATGAGGTGGCCCGCGGTGCCGTAGCCCGCGCCGTCCAGCTCGTCCTTGAGGAAGGACTGCGAGGTGATCACCGGGATGCCCGCGGCGATCAGCTTCTCGACGTCGGTCAGGGAGCCGAGCCGGGTGACCACGCCCTGCATGTCGCGGTAGGTGGCGGCGTAGGCGGCGTTGAAGGGCCAGTTGCCGCAGCCGTCGTACTGGTAGTCGAACGTGGCGCGGGCGGCGTGGCAGACCTGGGGGTCGGCGTAGTCCGGGTTGACCCAGGCCAGGTCCTCGGCGGTGGGCTTGCGGCCCCAGTACTCGATGATCATCTGCGAGGAGGTGGGGCTGCACCAGGCCTCGCCGCCGTTGTCGTACTCCGGGTACTGACCCTTGTGGATCTCCTGCGAGTAGCGCGGTACGGCGAGTTCGCGGCCCTTGGGCAGGCTCGGCTCGGAGGCGGGCACCTCGAAGCGGTCGGGAAGGTCCGAGCCCATCGCGCCGACCCGCCACACGGTGGGGGTGCCGGTGGTGCCGGGCTTGCGATAGAGGGTCAGTCGCAGCTGGTACGCCGTCAGCCGGAGGCCGCTGGCCGGATCGTCGACGGCGAGGGTGTCGGTCCACACCGAGCTCTTGTCGTCGCTCTGGTCGTCGACAGAGGTGCGCCGGATGGTGTCGGCGCCGTCCCCGGAGGCCCAGCGGCCCATGACGTACCAGGGGGTCTTCGTGCCGTCGGAGTACGTGCCCTTCAGCTCGGCCTGGATCCAGGTGCCCGCGGGGGTGCGGGCGTTCCAGGAGACGATGGCCTCGGTCGCGGGTACGGAGAGCTTGCGCACCGCCGAGGTCCAGGTGGCGTACTCCCAGGCGGCCTTGGTGCCGGTGTGCGGGTCGGTGTAGTCGACGGTGCCTGCCGGGCGGGAGATCACGATGCCGGGGCGGGCTCCGGCCTCGGCGCGGACGCCCTTGGCTGCACCGGTCAGCCAGTCGGCGTGGCTGGTCCATCCGTGGTACTCGGCGGTCGCCTTCTTCGCGGCCGAGGCCGCCGAGGCATCCGGAGCAGTTGGCTGGGCGGCCGCCGTAGAGGCCGTCTGTACGGCGGCCGCGCCCGCGACGCCGAGGGCGGCGGCGAGCACGGAGCGGCGGGGCGTGAATCCGGAACTGGTCATACGGGGCTCCCCCAGTCGTCGTCCAGCGGCGGCGGATGCGCGACAGTCGCACAACTATGGCCGCTGCGAGTGGTGTCAGGCCAGTGCTTCCCCGCCGCGCCCACGGACCAATATTGGTGTGGACCAATGGAGTGAATACCGCCGGGTAGCCGTAGAGTGGCCCCCCATGGAGACCGCCGACCGCTCCGCCGGGACGCTGCGCGCGTTCGCCCGGCGGCTGAGCGCCCTGCCGCCGTCCTGCGGGCCGGTCCGGCTCGTCGCGGTCGACGGGCACGCCGGTTCCGGGAAGACCACCTTCGCCGGGCGGCTCGCGGAGGCGCTGGGCGGCGCACCGGTCGTCCATACGGACGATCTCGCCACCCACGAGGAGCCGTTCGGCTGGGCCGGGCGGTTGCAGGAGCACGTCCTGACGCCGCTGAGCCGTGGTACCACCGCCCGGTACGCCCCGTATGACTGGGTCGGGCACCGCTTCGCGGACACCCTGCGGCGACTGGACCCCGCGCCGGTCATCCTCCTCGAAGGCGTCGGCGCCGGGCGTCGCGCCGTACGCCCGCGGCTGGCCCATCTGGCGTGGATGGAGATGCCCGACCGGGACGCCTGGCGGCGCGGAAGGCTGCGCGACGGCCCCGAACTGTCCACATTCTGGGACGGCTGGCAGTCAGTCGAGTGCGAGCATTTCGCCGCCGACCCCTCGCGCCCCCATGCGGAAACCTTGATAGCGCAGCGAAAAGAGGGGTACGCGTTGCAGACGGGGCCCGCCGCGACCACCCGAACGACCCCCGACGGTCACTCACCGTGAACGGGGGAGCGACAACCGGGCGGACCCCGTGTCCGACCTGCCGGGCACGCCTCAACTCGGCTTGACCTGGGGCCCATACAGGTCTTACGTTCTCAATGTGCGACTCGTACGAGTCGCCCCACATCGCGAAGCCCCCGGTTGTTCCCCCGTGATCGGGGGCTTCGTCCTGTCCGCACCCGTTCGGCACCTTTTGGCGGCTGCCGTACGGCGTCGTATCATCACTCTCGGTGACTCACCCGTTCCGGCCGTGTGCGCCCCTTACACGCCCCCGCGCACGCCTGCCAAGCCTTGTGCGATTGCGACGAACAACAGTGCGGCACCCTCGGCCGGTGCGGCCTGCGCAGGTACGATGCCCAAAGGGCAGCCGCCCCGGCGGCATCCACGGGGGCAGGGGTTGTGGGGGACGTGATGGATTTCGGCACGCAGGGTTCGCACACCCCGGCCGATCTCGCCTGGCTTCGTGCCGTGGACGCCTACACGATGGGCGCCTACGCACAGGCCGAGGAGGAGTTCAGGGCCGCGGTGCGGCACGATCCGGGCATGGCCGACGCATGGCTCGGTCTGCACGCGCTGCGTGCCGACACGGCGACCGCGCTGTTACGCATGTACCGGCACCGCGATCGCTTCGGCGAACAGCGCACCCGGCACCGTCGTACCCTCAACTCCTGGTACTGGCTGGGCTGGTGGGTCCAGCCAGTGCTGGAGACCAGCCGGGATCTGCTGCTGGCGCACGCCTCGCACTGGCTCGACGGCCGCCACGTCCCCGAGCTGGACCGGGCGCTGGCGGGCTGCCCGCCCGTGGAGGCCGATCCGCAGGCCCGCTTCCTGCACGCCTGCCGCGCGTATCTGGTCAAGGACTGGGAGCAGCTGGTCCGGCACACCGAACCGCTGCTGGACGATCAGTTCCTCGGCATCGAGGCCGGGCTCTTCGGCGGCATGGCCCGGGTCCGGCTCGAGATGTACGGCCAGGCGGAACCGCTCCTCTCCGCCGCCCTGATGCGTTGCCGCAGCGAACAGCCGCAGCGCAAGGAGCTGCGCTACTGGCTGGCCCGCGCCCATGAGGGCACCGGGCGCAGCGCGGCGGCGCTCCCCCTCTACCGCGCGGTGCACCGCATCGACCCCACCTTCATGGACACCTCGGCGCGGCTGGCCGCGATAGCGGAGTCCGACGGCCTGGACGAGACGGCCGACCTCGCGACCGTGACCCTGCCCGGGGTCAGCAGCCAGGACGCCACCGACGGCGCGATAGGCGACCCGGCCGACACCCTGTCTGCCCCCGCCGATCCGGGCGACGGCCGTGATCTGCGCACCGGGGGCGACGGCTCGGACGGCCCGCCCCTCATGACCACCCCGGCGACCGGCGGCGACGGCACCCGCGACCGGGGCGGGCTGCCCGCCCAGCCCGGCCCTTCCGACCCGGCGCTGCTGGAGAGCGCGCTCCAGGAGCTGGAGCGGATGGTCGGCCTGGAGCCGGTCAAGCGGCAGGTGCGGGCGCTGTCCGCGCAGCTCCACATGGCCCGGCTGCGCGCCGGGCAGGGCCTGCCGGTCCAGCCGCCGAAGCGGCACTTCGTCTTCTCCGGCCCCTCCGGCACCGGCAAGACCACCGTCGCCCGCATCCTCGGCCGGGTCTTCTACGCGCTCGGACTGCTCGGCGGCGACCATCTGGTCGAGGCCGGGCGCGCCGACCTGGTCGGCGAGTACCTCGGCCAGACCGCGGTCAAGGCGAACGAGCTGATCGACTCGGCGCTCGGCGGGGTCCTCTTCGTCGATGAGGCGTACAGCCTGTCCAACTCCGGCTACAGCAAGGGCGACGCGTACGGCGACGAGGCGCTTCAGGTGCTGCTCAAGCGCGCCGAGGACAACCGCGACCGGCTGGTGGTCATCCTCGCGGGCTACCCCGAGGGCATGGACCGCCTCCTGGCCGCCAACCCCGGCCTCGGCTCCCGCTTCACGACGCGCGTCGACTTCCCCAGCTACCGCCCGCTCGAACTCACCCGCATCGGCGAGGTGCTGGCCGCGGAGAACGGCGACGTGTGGGACGAGGAGTCGCTGGAGGAGCTGCGCAGCATCAGCGGCCACGTGGTCGACCAGGGGTGGATCGACGAGCTGGGGAACGGGCGCTTCCTGCGCACCCTGTACGAGAAGAGCTGCGCGTACCGGGATCTGCGGCTTTCGGGGTGGACGGGCACGCCGACCCGGGACGATCTGGCGACGCTGCGGCTGCCGGATCTGATGCAGGCGTACGGGGAGGTCCTGTCGGGCCGCGGTCCGATGCACCGCGACCCGGAGGACCCCCCGCTGCCGTAGCCCTGGCCGCCCTAGCGGGAGACCATCGCGGGCTCCTCCGAGGCCGAGGCCGAGGCCGGAGCCTGGGACGTGGCCGGGGTCTGGGCCCGGACCCGGGTGGTACCGCGCGGCTCGGCGGCCGTGCGGCCGCGGCCGCTGTCCCGGTGGGCCGGGTCACGGACCTCGCCGACCAGCATCTCCAGCACGTCCTCCAGCGCGACAAGACCCAGCACCTTGCCGGACGCGTCGGCGACGGCCGCCAGGTGGGAGGCCGCCCGGCGCATCGCGGTGAGCGCGTCGTCCAGCGGCAGTTCGGCGCGCAGGGTCTCGATCGGATGCCAGACCCGCTGGGGGACGGCCCGCTCGGGGGCCTCCAGGTCCAGGACGTCCTTCACGTGCACGTAGCCCATGAAGGCGCCACCGGCGCCGCGCACCGGGAAGCGGGAGTAGCCGGTCCTTACGGTCAGCTCCTCGATCTGCCGGGGCGTGACCGAGGGGTCGACGGTGACCAGGCCCGCCGGGTCGAGGAGGACGTCGGTGACCGGGCGGCTGCCCAGCTCCAGGGCGTCCGCGAGCCGTTCGTGCTCCCCGTCGCCGAGGAGCCCGGCCTGCCGGGAGTCCTCGACCAGATGGGTCAGCTGCTCGCTGGTGAAGACGGCCTCGACCTCGTCCTTGGGCTCGACCCGGAAGAGCCGCAGCACCAGCCGGGAGCAGGCGCCCAGCATCGCGGTGACCGGACGGCACAGCCGGGCGAACCCGACGAGGCCCGGGGCCAGCCACAGCGCGGTCTTCTCGGGCGCCGCCATGGCCAGGTTCTTCGGCACCATCTCGCCGATCACCAGGTGCAGGCAGACGACGACGGCGAGCGCGATGGCGTAGCCGAGCGGGTGGACCAGCCCCTCGGGCAGATGCACGGCGTGGAAGACCGGCTCCAGCAGCTTGGCCACGGTCGGCTCGGCGACCGCGCCGAGGGTCAGCGAGCAGATGGTGATGCCGAACTGCGCGGCGGCCATCATCTGCGGCAGGCTCTCCAGCCCGGTGAGCACCGTACGGGCCCGTGCGGAGCCCTCGGCCGCCCGCGGCTCGATCTGGCTGCGGCGCACGGAGACCAGGGCGAACTCGGCGCCGACGAAGAATCCGTTGGCGAGGACGAGGAGGGCGGCGAAGAGGAGTTGGACGAGGCTCATCGCTCAGCTTCCTTCTCAGCTACGACGGCTACGGCTCCAGTTCCGGCGGCGGATTCGGCGGCGGACCCGGCACCGGTCGCGGGACCGGTTCCGGCACTGGTACCCGCTGCGGTCCGGACGATCCGTACCCGCTCCGCCCGGTGGTGGCCGACCTGCCGGACGGCCAGCTTCCAGCCGGGCAGCTCGGCGGTGTCCCCGGGGGCGGGGATCCGGGCGAGCAGATCGGCGACCAGACCGGCCACCGTCTCGTACGGCCCGTCGGGCGCCTCCAGACCGATCCGGCGCAGGGTGTCGACGCGACAGGCTCCGTCGGCGTCCCACGCGGGCCGCCCGTCCTCGGCGACGGACTGGACCAGGTCGGGCGTGTCGGCGGCCTCGTCGTCGTGCTCGTCGCGGACCTCGCCGACCAGCTCCTCGACGATGTCCTCCAGGGTGACGACACCGGCCGTGCCGCCGTACTCGTCGACGACCACGGCTATCGGCTGCTCACTGCGCAGCCGCTCCAGCAGTGGCTGGACGGGCAGCGTCTCTGGAACGAGCAGCGGGAGCTGGGCGATGGACTCGACGGGGGTGCGCAGCCGGTCGTCCGCGGGCACCGCGAGGGCGTCCTTGAGGTGGACCATGCCGATGACCTCGTCGAGGCGGTCGCGGTAGACCGGGAACCGGGAGAGCCCGGTGGCCCGGGTGAGGTTGAGCACGTCCACGGCGGTCGCCGTGGACTGGAGCGCGCTCACCCGCACCCGCGGGGTCATCACATGCTGCGCGGTGAGGTCGCCGAGCGAGAGGGTGCGGACGAACAGATCCGCGGTGTCCTGCTCGATCGCCCCGGCCAGCGCCGAGTGGCGGGCCAGCGAGACCAGCTCACCGGGGGTACGGGCGGACGCCAGCTCCTCGGTCGGCTCGACGCCCAGCGCCCGCACCAGCCGGTTGGCGACCGTGTTGAGCAGGGCGATGACGGGCCGGAAGAAGTGGGCGAAGGCGGACTGCGGCCCCGCGACGAAGCGGGCGACCTGGAGCGGCCGGGAGACCGCCCAGTTCTTGGGCACGAGTTCGCCGATCACCATCTGCACGGCGGACGCCACCAGCATGCCGATGACGACGGCGACGCCGGAGACGGCGCCGTGCGGCAGCCCCACCGCGGACAGCGGCGCGGTCAGCAGATGGCCGAGCGCGGGCTCGGCGAGCATGCCGACCACCAGGGAGGTGATGGTGATGCCGAGCTGGGTGCCGGAGAGCTGGAAGGACAGCTCGCGCAGCGACGCGACGACGGTACGGGCCCGCCGGTCGCCTTCTTCGGCGGCCCGCTCAGCGTCCGGCCGCTCGACCGTGACCAGGCCGAATTCGGCGGCCACGAAGAAGCCGTTGGCGAGGATGAGGACGAGTGCCGCGGAGAGCAGCAGAAGAGACAGGGTGACGCTCATGCCGCCGCCTCGGGGTCGGCGGCGGCGCAGGTACTACAGGACGATCCGTCCATCTCTGGAGGGAGTCACTCCTCGGGTCGCAGGTGAGGCCCGCCGGCTGCGCGCGAGGGGTGCGGGCAGGTCGAGGCGGGGTGGGGCGTCGTTCGGCCCCGGCAACAGAGTAAACAAGGATGGGCGGTTAGGGGCAGGCCCCTCGCCCGGTCAAGAACGCGGTGTCCGGTTACTGCGTGGTGGCGCCGCCCGTGCCGTGGTGTTCGGCGAGGACCCGCAGGGCGCGGGCGTCGTCGATCGCCCGCGCCTTCGCTACGCCCACCTGGATGCCCATCGCGGGCAGGCTGGTGCCGTCGGCGAGGTCCAGATGGACCCAGGCGTCACCGGGCCGCAGATTGACCCGCAGCACCTCGGCCCACTCCAGCCGACGGGTGGTGATGAGGTTGACCACGGTCACCCCGGTCTCGTCGGCCACCACCTTGGGGCGGCTGAACAGCGCGAGACCCGCGAAGAACAGCAGCCCGGTGCCGACGAAGCTGGCCTGCTCGCCCGGCGACAGGTTCTCCAGGAGCAGTCCGATCGCGCTGAGGACGACGACGAGGGCCGCGCCCACGGTCAGCAGGACGATCCGGGTGACGGTCGGCCGGAAGGTGACCGGGAGGGCGGGCGGCTGGGCGGCGGCGGACACGTGTGATGGGTCTCTCGTGAGAGGAGGAGTTGGGAGGGCGGGAGCCGGGGCTCAGAGGCGGCAGGCGTGGATGCCCGTGGTGAGGATCGCCCGCGCGCCCAGCTCGTACAGCTCGTCCATGATCCGCTGGGCGTCCTTGGAGGGGACCATCGAGCGGACCGCGACCCAGCCCTCGTGGTGCAGCGGGGAGACGGTGGGCGACTCCAGGCCAGGGGTGAGCGCAACGGCGCGCTCGACCTGCTCGACCCGGATGTCGTAGTCCATCATCACGTAGCGCCGGGCCACCAGGACGCCCTGCATCCGGCGGAGGAACTGGCGCACCTTGGGGTCGTCGGTGGGCGCGCCGGTACGGCGGATCACCACGGCCTCCGACTCCAGGATCGGCTCGCCGATGATGTCGAGACCGGCGTTCCGCAGGGTGGTGCCGGTCTCCACGACATCCGCGATGATCTCGGCGACGCCGAGCTGGATGGCGGTCTCCACCGCGCCGTCCAGGTGGACGACGGCGGCGTCCACCCCGTGGTCGGCAAGGTGCTTGGTGACCAGGCCGGAGAAGGAGGTGGCGACCGTCATCCCGCCGAACTCGCTCACATCGGTGGCCGTACCGGGCCGGGTGGCGTAGCGGAAGGTGGACCCCGCGAAGCCGAGCTGGAGGATCTCCTCGGCCTGGGAGCCGGAGTCCAGCAGCAGATCACGGCCGGTGATGCCGATGTCGAGGCGGCCGGAGCCGACGTACACGGCGATGTCGCGGGGGCGCAGGAAGAAGAACTCGACGTCGTTGTCGGAGTCGACCAGGACGAGTTCCCTGCGGTCCTTGCGCTGCCGGTAGCCCGCCTCATGGAGCATCGCCGACGCAGGCTCCGACAGTGAACCCTTGTTGGGGACGGCGATGCGCAGCATGAGGGGTGTTTCCTTCGTACGAGGGATGGGTGGTGAGCGGTGGTGGGTCAGAGGTGGGCGTAGACGTCGTCGAGGGTCAGGCCCTTGGCGACCATCATCACCTGGAGGTGGTAGAGGAGCTGCGAGATCTCCTCGGCGGCCGCCGCGTCGCTCTCGTACTCGGCGGCCATCCACACCTCGGCGGCCTCCTCGACGACCTTCTTGCCGATCGCGTGCACACCGGACTGGAGCAGCTCGGCGGTACGGGAAGTGGCGGGGTCGGCCGTGGCGGCCTTCTGCTGGAGCTCGGCGAAGAGCTCCTCGAACGTCTTCTTGGACATGGTGTGCGCCATCCTACTTGCGTCGGACGGCGCGACTTCGCGCAGGGCCGGGCGACCTTTACGCGACCGACCTCAGGGTGACGGCGGTGGCGACGGCCGCGGTGACCGCCTCGTGCCCCTTGTCCTCGCTGGAACCGGCGATTCCGGCACGGTCGAGGGCCTGCTCCTCGGTGTCGCAGGTCAGCACGCCGAAACCGATGGGAACGCCGGTGTCCACGCTGACCTGGGTGAGGCCCTGGGTGACGCCCTGGCACACATAGTCGAAGTGGGGCGTGCCGCCCCGGATCACCACGCCCAGCGCCACGACCGCGTCGTAGCCGCGGTCCGCGAGGACCTTGGCGACGACCGGCAGCTCGAAGCTGCCGGGCACCCGCAGCACGGTCGGCTCGGCGATGCCCAGCTCGCCCAGTGCCCGCCGGGCGCCGTCGACCAGGCCGTCCATCACCTTCTCGTGCCACTGCGCGGCGATGACGGCCACACGCAGGTCCCCGCAGTTCTCCACGGACAGTTCGGGGGCACCCTTACCGCTCACGTCACTCCTCAAGTCTTGTCTACGTACGGGTGGTTCTACTGGTTGCCGCAGGCGGACACGGGCTCCGGGCTGTCCGCCCGGCGTCCCTCCTCCGGCCCCTCCAGCCAGGGGAGGTCATGCCCCATCCGGTCCCGCTTGGTCCGCAGATAGCGCAGATTGTGCTCCCCGGCCTGGACGGGCATCGGCTCCCGGCCGGTGACCCGCAGCCCGTGGCGGACCAGTGCGGTGGTCTTCTCGGGGTTGTTGGTCATCAGCCGCAGGGAGCGCACGCCCAGGTCGGCCAGGATCTCGGCGCCCGCCGCGTAGTCACGCGCGTCGGCGGGCAGGCCCAGCTCCAGATTGGCGTCCAGGGTGTCCCGGCCCAGCTCCTGGAGCTGGTACGCGCGCAGCTTGGACAGCAGCCCGATGCCGCGCCCCTCGTGGCCGCGCAGGTACAGCACCACGCCGCGGCCCTCGGCGGTCACCCGCTCCAGGGAGGCGTGCAGCTGGGGGCCGCAGTCGCAGCGCAGCGAGTGGAAGACGTCGCCGGTCAGGCATTCGGAGTGGACCCGGACCAGCACGTCCTCGCCGTCGCCGAGGTCGCCCTGGACGAGCGCGATGTGCTCGACGCCGTCGGCGGTCGCGCGGTAGCCGTACGCCTGGAAGTCGCCGAAGGCGGTGGGCAGCCGGGTGGTGGCCTCGCGCCGGACGGCGGGCTCGGCGGCCCTGCGGTACGCGATCAGGTCGGCGATGGAGATGATCGCGAGGTCGTGCTTGTGGGCGAAGGCGACCAGGTCGGGCAGGCGCAGCATCACGCCGTCCTCCCCCGCGATCTCGCAGATCACGGCCGCCGGGCGCAGTCCGGCCAGCCGCGCGAGGTCGACCCCGGCCTCGGTGTGGCCGTCGCGGGCGAGCACCCCGCCGGCGCGGGCGCGCAACGGGAAGATGTGGCCGGGGCGCACGAAGTCGTCCGGGCTGATGTCCGGGTCGGCGAGCAGGCGCAGCGTGGTGGCCCGGTCGGCGGCGGAGATGCCGGTGCTGACGCCGTGTGCGGCGGTGGCGTCGACGGACACGGTGAAGGCGGTCCGCATGGACTCGGTGTTCTCCTCGACCATCTGCGGCAGCCGCAGCCGGTCGAGGTCGTCGCCCTCCATGGGCGCGCAGATCAGCCCGCGGCACTCGTTCATCATGAAGGCGACGATCTCCGGGGTGATCGTCCCGGCGGCCGCGATGAGGTCGCCCTCGTTCTCCCGGTCCTCGTCGTCCACGACCACGACGGGACGGCCCGCCGCGATGTCGGCGATCGCCCGCTCGACGGGGTCCAGCGCCAGCTCGTCCGGCGGCCACGCGTCCGTGGTGGCGTCGGTGACGTCGGTGGTGTCGTCCTCGGCTGCCGGTCGCGGCTGCGTCGTCGCGTATGCGTCGCTCATGACACTGACACTCCTTCCATTGCGGGGGTGGTCGCGCTCGGAGACGTCCGGGTGTCGGGGGACGTCCGGGGGTTCTCGGTACGGGAGCGCAGCCACCAGTCGCGCGCCCCCCACAGGACGAGCGCGAAGTAGATGACGTAGACGAGGCCGGAGAAGGCCAGTCCGCTGCTGAAGGCGAGCGGGACGCCGACGACGTCGACCAGCATCCACGCGAACCAGAACTCGATCAGGCCACGGGCCTGGGCGACCATCGCGGCGAGGGTGCCGACGAAGATGTAGGCGTCGGGCCACGGGTTCCAGGACAGTTCGGGAACGGCGGTGAACAGGGCGCCGACGGCGAGCGTTCCGGCCGCGAGGCCGGTGAGCAGCGCCGCGCGCTCGCGGCCGGTGGCGAAGCGGACGGCGACCGCGCCGCCCTCGTCGCGGCGGCCGCGCCGCCACTGCCGCCAGCCCCAGGCGGCGATGCCGATGACCAGGAGCTGCTTGCCGACGCCGCCGCTGAGGTGGGCGGTCGCGTACGCGGCGACCAGGACGACGCCGGAGGCGAGCTGCGCGGGCCAGGTCCACAGGGAGCGGCGGCGGCCGAGGGCGAGGGCGGCCAGGCCGATGGTGTTGCCGATGGCGTCCGACCACAGGATGTGCTGGCCGAATATCTGCCCGGCCTCGGCGCCCAGCCAGTCGAGGGCACTCATTCGATCGCTTCCTTGTCCGTGTACGGGTCCGCGCCCTGGCCCGCGCCCCCGTGGGCGATCAGGCGCTCGACGTATTTGGCGAGGACGTCCACCTCGAGGTTGACCGGGTCGCCCGGCTGCTTGACGCCGAGGGTGGTGAGGGCGAGCGTCGTCGGGATGAGGCTGACGGTGAAGAAGTCGGGGCCCGCGTCCACGACGGTCAGGCTGATGCCGTCGACCGTGATGGAGCCCTTCTCGACCACATAGCGGGCGAGTTCGGCCGGGAGCGAGATCGTGACGATC
This sequence comes from Streptomyces sp. NPDC021115, assembly GCF_044333065.1. Taxonomy (NCBI): domain Bacteria; kingdom Bacillati; phylum Actinomycetota; class Actinomycetes; order Kitasatosporales; family Streptomycetaceae; genus Streptomyces; species Streptomyces sp. NPDC021115. The sequence continues at coordinate 744,090 of NZ_JBIRQF010000002.1, read as the reverse complement.
TCCCAGTGGTCGGAGAGCTTGCGCTCGATGAGCGTGCCGGTGCCGTCCACATGGCCCTGGACGAGATGGCCGCCGAGCCGCCCGCCGAGCGCCATGGGGCGCTCCAGGTTGACGCGCGAGCCGACGCCGAGCGCGCCGAGGCTGGAGCGGTTCAGGGTCTCGGCCATCACGTCGGCGCTGAACCGGCCGTCCCCGGTGTCGACGACGGTGAGACAGACGCCGTTGACGGCGATCGAGTCGCCGTGCCGCGCGTCCTCGGTGACGACGGGGCCGCGCACCTGGAAGCGGGACGCGTCGCCCAGATTCTCGACGGCGACGATCTCACCCAGTTCTTCGACAATTCCGGTGAACACGTCAGTTCTCCTCGGCGAGGGTGGTGGTGGGTGCGGCGGTGATGCGCAGATCGGGTCCGAGCCGGGTGACATCGGCCGTATCCAGCCGCAACGCCCGCGCGATCGTGGTGATTCCGGCGTCGGCGAGGACGGCGGGGCCCGCGCCCAGCAGGACGGGGGCGAGATAGCCGACGACCTTGTCGACGGCGCCCGCCGCGAGGAACGCCCCGGCCAGGGTGGGCCCGCCCTCCAGCAGGACGGAGCGGACCCCGCGGTCGTGCAGGGCTGCGAGCAGCGCGCCGATGTCGAGCCCGCGCCCTGTTGTCGCGCGGGGCAGCCGCAGGGCTTCCGCCCCGGCGGGCAGCCGCGCGGTGTCGGCGTCCTCGGCGACGGCGATGAGCGTGGGCGCGGCCTCGTCCAGGATGCGGGCGTCCGGCTTCAGCGCCGTCGCGTCGGTGTCGACGGCCACGCGCAGCGGCTGTGTGACGCCCTCCCGGTCGCGTACGGCGAGATGCGGATCGTCGGCGCGCAGGGTGCCGGAGCCGACGAGCACGGCATCCGCCTCGGCGCGCAGCCGGTGCACATCGGCGCGGGCCTCGGACGAGGTGATCCAGCGGCTCGTGCCGTCGGCCGCCGCGCTGCGGCCGTCCAGGGTGGCGGCGTACTTCCACAGCACGAAGGGGCGGCCGCGGCGCATCGCGGTCAGCCACGCCTCGTTGGCCGCCTCCGCCTCGTCGGTCAGCGGCCCGGCCGCGACGTCGATCCCGGCCGCGGCGAGGGTCGCGGCGCCGCCGCGCGCCTGGGCGGTGGGGTCGGCGACCGCGTACCGGACGCGGGCGACCCCGGCGTCGATGAGCGCCCCGGCGCAGGGTCCGGTGCGGCCGGTGTGGTTGCAGGGTTCGAGGGTGACCAGCGCTGTGCCGCCGCGGGCCCGCTCCCCCGCCGCGCGCAGGGCGTGCACCTCGGCGTGCGGGCCGCCCGCGCGCTGGTGCCAGCCCTCGCCGACCGGCTGTCCCTGGGCGTCGAGGATGACGCAGCCGACGACGGGGTTGGGGCTGGTGTGGCCGAGACCGCGGGCGGCGAGCGCGACGGCACGGCGCATCGCGCGGTCTTCGGCCGCTGCGGATGCCGCTGCTTCGGCTGCGGGGGCCACCGGGTCCTCCTGCCTCTTCGGGCACGGACTCCGGGGCTGTCGGAACGACAAGGAGCGGGAACGCCACCGCCGGGACGCCGGGATCGCCACGTTTACGCCCGCGCCGGGAGCGCGGCCGCCGCGAAGACGGCGCACCGGTGAAGTCGCTACCGCCGCGCACTGCCTCCCATCCGGACTTTCACCGTCGGTCCAGGAATTTCACCTGGTCAACCGGCCGCTGGCGGCGGACGGGTCGCGGACTGTAACCGCCGGTTCGGATTTTCACCGACCCCGGAGTGCGCTGACGTCACTGGTACGGCTTCAGTGTGCCACGGCGATCAGCGCAGGTGGGAGACGGGACCGATGTGTGCTGCCTCACCCACCCGGCCCGCGCCCCCGCCGTTCCCCCACCCTGCCCGCCCGGGGTGGGGGCCCGGGGCTCCGCCGCCGGACGCCCCCGTCCGGCCGGGAGCCGGTCGCGCTCGGTGCGTCGCCAGCCGGTGGCCCGTGCCCCCGTGCCGGGCCGGTGCGCTCCCGGGAGCCCCGGGGTGAGGCCCCGGCCGGGCGCCTTCGCATGGCTTCCCGGAGCGGGGGTCCGGGGGCCGGGCCCCCGGGTTCGGGAAGGGGCGGGGTGGGGATGGCCCCCTAGCCCTGCGCGATGCTGTCGAGCTGTTCCACCGCGGGGCGCAGGGACCACAGGTCGCCGCCGGGTGGGGTCTGGAGCTCGGGGACGGCGGCGCGGGCGCGGGGGTCGCCCGCGTCGGCCGCCGCGTGCACCAGGTCGCTCGCGGCGTACGCCTTGAACTCCAGGTCGGGGTAGGGCCACGGCTTCGCCCCGGTGGCGGCGGGCAGCAGGAAGTCGACGGCCTTGAAGAGGTTCGAGCCGGTGGGCCCGGTGTAGCGCCACAGGTCGACGCCGACGTGCCGCCCCACGGCCGCCATCCGCGTGTACGCGACGAGGTTGAACGTGGAGTAGTGGAAGCTGCGGGTGCGGGCGAGTTCCTGGGGCTGGCTGCCGTCGGCGGCGATCTGGGTGTCGATGCGCTTGGTCCGGGCGTCGCGCAGCACCGTACGGGCGAGGCCCCGGTCGCCCACGGCGGCGGCGAGGGCGGCGACCTGCATGTCGTAGAAGGTGCCGTGGTTGTTCTCGGCGGCGCCCTCCTCCTTGCCGAAGTCGCTGTTCACCAGCCAGTCGAGGAACTGCTTGTTCCAGGTGCGGAAGCCCGCGTGGTCGCCGCGCGACCAGCCCGGGGCGCCGGTGTCGAGGATGGCGGCGGCGTCCAGGAGGCTGGTGAAGCCCTGGGAGAAGTCGATGATGCCGATGGAGCGGCCGTCGTACTTGCAGGGGATGAACTGGGCGTGGTTCAGGCTGGGGTTCATCCGGGTCGCCGGGGTGACGAACCAGGTGCGCAGGATGTCGGCGGCGTGCTCGGCGTACCCCCGCTTGCCGGTGTAGTACCAGGCGAGGGACAGCTCGTAGGCGGATTCGAAGACCTTCCCGACCTCGGGCCGGTCGGTCATCTTGTCCACATCGGGGTTCCGTTGGCCATCCTTCTGAACATAGGGGCAGCCATACGGATTGTCGTCAGTCTTCGGCTGGCTGGGCCACCAGTAGGGGGCCTGGCTGAAGTAGTCGTGCTTGTCACCGCTCGGCGGCACCTGGTCCTTGTCGGTGACGGTCCACGGCCCCTGGGTCATCCACTGGTCGGCCTGAGTGGTCAGGTCGCGCAGGGTCCGCTTCAGCCCACGGTCTCCGAGCTGGAGTTTCAGCTTGGTCAGGGCCAGCCGGGAGCCGTCGAGCACCACCGTGTCCGGCACCCGGCCGGACCCTCGGCCCCGGTCGGCGCCCTGGGCGGACGGCGCCGCCAACGCGGCCAGGAGGGCGAGCAGGGCAGCGAGGACGACGATCGCGCGGGTGGGTAACCCGCGCTCCGCTGGAGTCGCAACCATCGAGCACTCCAATCAGATATCTGAACCGCATTCAGAATCGAGATTGATGGTCAGGGTAGGGATGGACCATGACCACGACAAGAGATCGTGCGGAAATAGCCTTGAGCCGGACCGCCGGGCCCGCGCAGAGTACGGATATGAGCAGCGATGAGCCTCGATGAGCGGCGGTACGGAACCGACCCCGCGTGACGTACGGCGCGCCCGCATGGCCGTCGCCACGGTGTTCGCGGTCCACGGCGCGGTCACCGGCAACTTCGCCACCCGTATCCCCTGGGTGCAGGAGCAGTTGGGCATCAGCGCGGGACGGCTCGGGATCGCCCTCGCCTTCCCCGCGATCGGCGCCTCCTGCGCGATGCCGCTGGCCGGGGCGATCAGCCACCGCTTCGGCGCCCGCGCGGCGCTGCGCGGGCTGATCGCCCTGTGGTGCCTGGCCCTGGTGCTGCCCCCGCTCTCCCCCGGCGCGGTGTGGCTGTGCGGGGCGCTCTTCGTGTACGGAGCGACCGCCGGGATGGCCGACGTCGCCATGAACGCCCTCGGCGTGGAGATCGAGGAACGGCTCGGCCGGTCGATCATGTCCGGGCTGCACGGCATGTGGAGCGCGGGCGCGCTGCTCGGCTCGGCGGCGGGCACGGTGGCCGCCCACGCGGGCACCGACGCCCGGGTGCACCTCGCGATCGCCGCCGCGGTGCTCACGCTGCTGGGCACCGGCGCCTGCAGGTGGGTCCTGGACCTGCGGAGCGCCCCCGAAGAGCATCCGCCGCCCCGCTTCGCCCTGCCGCCCCGCTCCGCGCTGGTCATCGGCGCGGTGGGGCTCTGCGCGGTGTTCGCCGAGGGCGCGAGCCTGGACTGGTCGGCGGTCTATCTGCGGGAGGTGCTGGACTCCTCCCCCGGTGTCGCCGCCGCCTGCACCACGGCCTTCTCCTGCATGATGGCCGCGGCCCGGTTCGCCGGGGACGCGGTGGTGGGCCGGATCGGCCCGGTGCGGACCGTACGGGCGAGCGGGGTGCTGGCCACGCTCGGCGGGGTGCTGGTGGTCACGGCAGCGGGTCCGGTGCCCGCGATCGCCGGATTCGGCCTGATCGGGCTGGGCATCGCGGTCGTCGTTCCCCTCGCCTTCGCCGCCGCCGGGCGCAGCGGCCCGGCCCCGAGCCAGGCGATCGCGGGCGTCGCGACGATCATGTACACCTCGGGGCTGATCGCCCCGGCGGCCATCGGCTCGATCGCCGACATCACCTCGCTGACCGTGTCCTTCGGCCTGGTCACGGCGCTGTCGCTGGGGCTGGTAGCCGGGGCCGGGGTGCTGCGCGGGCCGTCCGCCACGGCGGGCCCGGGCGGCGCCCCGGAGCCCGGCCGGGCGGACCGCGCCCCCGATACGACGGCCTCCTGATGCCTGCTACTTCTTCACGAACTCCGTGGTGGTGAAGGAGGACTTGTCGCGGGAGCCGGTGCCGTCGGTGATCCACCAGTGGGTGGGCTGCTCACCGTAGAGGCCGAACAGGGTCCCGGCCCCCCAGTTCATGATCAGCTCGTCCTTGCCGTCGCCGTCGTAGTCGGCGGCCCCGGCGGACCGGGCGTGCCGCCACTTCTTCGGCGTCTTCTTGCCGTCGGCCTTCGCGGGCCCCTGCCGGGTGACCGGGGTGCGCCGGTCGCCGTCGATGAGGGTGGCGCCCTCGTACGTGGCGACGAGGATGCCGTCGCGGCCGTCGCCGTCCGGGTCGGCGGCCGTGAAACCGCCGGGTCCGTAGTCCGTGCGCGCGCCCTTGGGCGCCTCGGGCAGGTCGTGCGTGACCGGTGCGCCGCCGCTGCCCGGGTACACGGTCAGCTTTCCGTCGACGTCCTCCGGCTCGGCCCCCTCACCGGGCTCGTCGTTGCGGCTGCCGTCGTCCCCGACGGCCACATCGCGCTGTCCGTCGCCGTCGAAGTCGCCGAAGGCGTGGGCGTTCCCGCCGCGCAGCTTCCGGCCCTCGGCGGCCAGGCCGCTGCCGCGGCGGGCCGCGTGGAGGGTGTTGCCGGACTGCTCGCCGTCGCTGACGCCATGGACCAGCAGCGATGTCGCGCGGGCCTTGCCGGTCGGGTCGATGTCGTCCGCGGCCAGCTCCCCGTCCGTGAACGGCAGGCTGGTGTCGGTGCGCTTCGGCTCGCCGGAGCGGGGGAACGGGCCGTACAGCACCACCGTGGAGGACTGGTTCTGGGCGAGCCCCGCCAGGTCGTGGTGGCCGTCGCCGTCGAAGTCGCCGCGTACGACCGAGGTCACGCCCAGCTTCGACACGCTCTCCGGCAGCCGTACCCGGGTCACCTCGGCGCCCTTCCGCGGGCCGTCGGGGCCGCCCCACATGACGTACGGGGTGGACGGCGGCGCGCTGATGTTCCCGTCCCCCACGCGCTCCCCCGACGGTGCGGTCGTGACGACGTCCGCGAAGCCGTCGCCGTCCAGGTCGGCGGTGACCACATCGTCCCTGGAGACGGAATCACGTCCGATGGCGCCCACCGGAGGGTTCGCCGGGGGGCCTGGCAGGCCCAGGTCGCGGCGGCCCAGGACGGTACGGGTCGCGGGGTCGAGCCCCTTCCCCGAGCCGTAGACCACGCCGACCCGTTCGTCGGTGCCCTCGGCGGGGTCCTGACCGGGCTTGAAGAGGGGCAGTACGAGGTCGCGGTGGCCGTCCCCGTTGAGGTCGTCCGGGTCCTTCGACCCCTTCCCCCGCGAGGGCGCCCGGCTCTCGGTGGGCGCGCTGGGCTGCCCGGCGGCCGAGGTCCCGCCCTTCGAGGAGGACGGTTCGCCGCCGTCCGGGCCGCATCCGGTGAGCGGGGCGAGGGCCAGGCAGGCGGCGCAGACGGCGAGGGTGTGGGAGGTGGATCGAAAGGCCATGCGCGCCACCCTCACACCCGGTGCGGCGCCAACTCCAGGGCGGCATCAGGACTGTTGCCCAGTTGTCGATCAACCGTCGGGTTGCGGACCCGGGCGGGGCCGGGCGAGGCCGAGCGGCGTATTTTCGGCCAACTAACATTGCTCCGATCCCCCTGTCATGCGGATCTCCTCTGTATGCCGAAATGAAGTGGAGCAGTCATGGGCCTCGGCGTGCGCTGGACCCTGCACGGCGACGGGCGCACCCCCGCCCCGGGAGCCGTCGTCCGGCCGGATGAGCGGCTGTCGTGGCCGCGGACGGCGGGCCTCGGCGCCCAGCATGTCGTGGCGATGTTCGGGGCGAGTTTCGTCGCCCCCGTGCTGATGGGTCTCGACCCCAACCTCGCGATCATGATGTCCGGGGTCGCGACCATGCTGTTCCTGCTGGCGACCCGCGGCCGGGTGCCCAGCTATCTGGGGTGCAGCCTGTCGTTCGTCGGCGTGGCCGCGGTGATCCGGGCGCAGGGCGGCGGCAGCGCCGCCGTGACCGGGGCGATCCTGGTGGTGGGCGGGGCGCTACTGCTGAGCGGACTCGCGGTGCGGCGGTTCGGGGCGCGGATCATCCACGCGGCGATGCCGCCCGTGGTGACCGGTGCGGTGGTCATGCTGATCGGCTTCAACCTCGCGCCGGTGACCGCCTCGACGTACTGGCCCGCCGACCAGTGGACCGCGCTGCTGACCATGCTGGTCACCGGCGCGGCCGTGGTCTGTCTGCGCGGCTTCTGGTCGCGCATCGCGATCTTCCTCGGGCTGCTCTTCGGCTACGCGATCTCCTGGATCTTCGACCGCGTCTTCGGCACGATCCACTCGATCGACGGCAGTGGGAAGGTCACCGACCACTGGCGGCTGGACCTGTCCGGCGTCACCAAGGCCGACTGGATCGGGCTGCCGTCCCTGCACGCGCCGCAGTTCCACTGGTCGGCGATCCTGGTCGCGCTGCCGGTCGTCATCGCGCTGATCGCCGAGAACGCCGGGCATGTGAAGGCCGTCGGCGAGATGGTCGGCGATCCGCTCGACGACCAGCTCGGCACGGCGATCGCGGCGGACGGCGCCGCGACCATGCTGTCCACCGCGGTCGGCGGCCCGGCCACCACCACGTACTCCGAGAACATCGGCGTCATGGCCGCCACCCGCGTCTACTCCACCGCCGCCTACTGGGCCGCCGCCGGGTTCGCCCTCCTCTTCGGGCTGTGCCCCAAGTTCGGCGCGATCGTGGCGGCGGTGCCGGGCGGGGTGCTGGGCGGCATCACGGTGATCCTGTACGGCATGATCGGCCTGCTCGGCGCGCAGATCTGGGTGCACAACGGGGTGGACCTGCGGAACCCGCTGAACCTGGTGCCGGTGGCGGCGGGCGTGGTCATCGGCGTCGGGGGCGTGAACCTGAAGATCAGCGACAACTTCGAGCTGAGCGGGATCGCGCTGGGCACGATCGTGGTGATCGTCGGCTACCACGCCCTGCGCGCGCTGGCCCCGGCCCATCTGAAGCCGTCGCGGGAGCCCCTGCTGGACGCGGGGACCAGCACCTACGACGACACCCCCTAGGGACCGTCAGCCGCTGGGGGGCAGGCGCGGGCGCGCGGTAACGGTCCGCGCCGAACCGTTGCGCCGTCCGGGGGATGTGACGGCGCACCGGGTCCCGGGGGGCGGGGGTGCGCTGCCACGCTGTTGCGCATGACGATGCCCGCCCAGCGGCTGGAGACGCCGCGTACCGTGCAGAGCGTCGTGGCGCGCATGAGCGCGCTCGGCGCGGCGCTGCCGCCCGAGGACGGGGTGGCGGTCTTCAACCGGGTGTATCTGTCGGTGACCGAGGAGGTCGGCCGCCGTCTCGGCAGCGGGTACTTCCAGGACCCGGCCGCCACCGAGGAGTTGGACGTACGGTTCGCCTGCCGCTATCTGGCAGCGGTCGACGCGGGGGCGGCCGGGCGGCGGCCACCGGCCTGCTGGCGGCCGCTGTTCGAGCTGCGTGCCCATCCTGCCGTCCGCCCGGTGCAGTTCGCGATGGCCGGGATCAACGCGCACATCGGGAACGACCTGGCGCTCGCGCTGGTGGACACCTGCCGCGCCCGGGGCGTGGAACCGGCCGCCCTGGAGGGCGACTTCGACCGGGTCGGGGCGCTGCTGGCCGGGATGGAGGAGCGGATCCGGGAGGAGCTGATGCCCGGCCCGGACGCGCTGGAGGCGGCCGATCCGCTCACCCATCTGATCGGCTCCTGGAGCCTGGACAAGGCGCGGGACGCCGCGTGGGCGGCGTTCCGCGCCCTGTGGGGGCTGCGGGGGCTGCCGGAGCTGGTGGAGGAGTTCGCGGAGCGGATCGACAAGAGCGTGGGGCTCGTCGGGCGCTGTCTGCTCACTCCCCTGCCAGGCACCGGAGGCGGTCAGTCCTCGGGGAGTTCCACGGGCGCGATCTCGTCGTAGAGGTCGCCCGGCCCCGGGTTGCCCGGATCGGTGGCGCCGCCGAAGCGGCGCATCACGCCCCACACCGCGTTGAGCGCGGTCTGCACGGCGCCCTCGGCCCAGCCCGCGGTCCAGGAGATGTCGTCGCCCGCGAGGAAGATGCCGCGCTGATCCGCCGGCAGCCGGTCCTGCATGAAGTGGGTGAACAGCCGCCGCTGGTAGCGGTAGTGGCCGGGCAGGTTGGCCTTGAACGCGCCCATGAAGTACGGCTCGTTCTCCCAGGACACCGTGACCGGGCTGCCGATGATGTGCTTGCGGATGTCGACCTTCGGATAGATCTCCGACAGCGACTTCAGCATGACCTCCATCCGCTCGTTGGCGGACAGCGGCAGCCACTTGAGGCTGTCGTCGCACCAGGTGTACGAGAGGCAGATGACGGCGGGCCGGTCCGGGCCGTTGTCCAGCAGATACGTGCCCCGGGTCATCCGGTCGGTGAGCGTCATGCTCATCGTGTCCCGGCCCGTCTCCTCGTCCGTGTCCAGCCAGAACGGCCGGTCGACGGGCACGAAGAGCTTGCTGGACTCCATGTAGTGGGTGCGCTCGATCGCCGTCCAGTGGTCGATCGGGAAGAGCGAGTCATCGCAGTCGATCTTGGAGAGCAGCATCCAGGACTGCGCGGTGAAGACGACCGCCCGGTACGAGCGGATGTCGCCGCTCGCGTCCGTCACCACGATCCGGTCGCCAGCGGCGCGGTGCAGCCGGGTCACGGCCGGGCGCGGCGCGCCGTCGTGCACGGAGGACAGCGAGGTGCCCTGCGCCCAGTGGACGATCTTCTGCGGCTCGCGCTCCCACAGCCGCAGCGGGAGCTGCTGGCTGCCGCCGACGATGCCGCGGTGGTGGTCGTCGGCCTCGGTGTAGACGACGCGCAGGATCTCCAGGATGGAGTTGGGGAAGTCGGTGTCCCAGCCGCCGGTGCCGAAGCCGACCTGGCCGAAGATCTCCCGGTGGCGGAAGGAGGTGAAGGCGGAGGAGTCGCAGAGGAAGCCGTAGAACGTCTGGTTGTCCAGCTTCTCCACGAGCTTCGCCCAGATCTCGCGGATGCGCGGCACGTCGCGCTCGCGGATGGCGCGGTTCATGTCGGAGAAGCCGGCTCCCTCCTCCAGACAGGCGTTCCAGGCGGCGGCGACCTCGCGGTACACCTCCGGCAGGTCGTCGATGGTGCGGGCGTAGTGGGACTCGCCCTTGAGGTCGACGACGGTGGACGGGGTGTCCGGGGCCAGCGGGTTGGGGAACGGCGCGGTGGTGAGGCCGACCAGGTCGATGTAGTGCTGGAGCGCGGTGGAGGACGGCGGGAACCGCATCGCGCCCATCTCGGCGGTCAGTTCCTGGTCGCAGCCCTCGAACCCGACCGTGCGCAGCCGCCCGCCGATCCGGTCGGCCTCGTACACGACGGGCTTGAGCCCCATCTTCATCAGCTCGTACGCGGTCACGATGCCGGACAGCCCGCCGCCGATGACCGCGACCTCGCTGCCGTGCTCGGTCGCCGGTATCTGGCCGAGGCCCGCGGGGTGGGCGAGGAAGTCGTCGTAGGCGTAAGGGAAGTCCGGGCCGAACATGGTGACCGGCGGGAGGGTGTCGGTGTGCTCGGACTCGTGCTCGTCGTGGACGGCGGTGGGCACCGTGGACGTCATCGGGTACGGACTCCTTGCGGATGCGGCGGTGAGGGTGAAAGTGAGGGAGGGGCGACGGGTCAGCCGAGGGACCCGTACAGCCCGGGGCGGCGGTCGCGCAGGTAGGTGTTGATGCGGCGCGAGGTGGCCAGCAGCCGGGGGTCGGCGTCGCCGAAGATCAGCTCCTCGGAGCGGCCCGCCCGGGCGCGCATGGTGCCGTCGGGCCCGGCCAGACAGCTCAGCCCGATGAAGTCGAACTCGCCCTCGGGGCCGCTGCGGTTGACGTACGCGATGTACATCTGGCTCTCGAAGGCCCGTACCGGGACGAGCGATTCGGCGACGAACTGGAAGGGGTGCATCTGCGCGGTCGGCACCAGCAGCAGATCGGTTCCGGCCAGGGCGTGGGCCCGGACGTTCTCCGGGAACTCCACGTCGTAGCAGATCATGATGCCGATGGTCAGCCCGCCGAGTTCGGCCTGGACGACGGGGGTGTCGCCGGGGGTGAACCAGTCGTTCTCGAAGCAGCCGAAGAGGTGGGTCTTGCGGTAGTTGGCGAGCGGGGTGCCGTCGGGGCCGACCAGGCGGGCGGAGTTGTGGACGGCGTCCCCGGCGCGCTCCGGGTAGCCGTACAGGACGGCGATGCCGTGCTCGGCGGCGATCTCGGCCACGGCTTGGCCGCTGGGCCCGTCGGCGGGCTCGGCCATCCGGTGCACCCCGTCGCCGATGGCGTAGCCCGTCAGGAACATCTCGGACGTGACCAGCAGCCCGGCCCCGTCCGCCGCGGCGCGCTCGGCGGCGGCGTCGAGGGCCTTGAGGTTACGGGCGGGGTCGCCGGGGTGACCGGAGCTCTGGAGCAGGGCGGTGCGCAGCGGCGGCATGGGGACCTCTGGGGAGACGTGACCGTACGCAGAAAACGGTACGTTGCGCCGAGAACGGCCGACAAGCCGCGATCGTTGCGCGCTCGCCGTGCATCCGTTACGCGTTTTCGGCCCGATACGGCGATTCGTTGCGCACCGCCCGGGGAGGGACTACGTGGGGGCGCCCGAGGTGTAGCGCCGCAGCAGCGGCGACAGCACCAGCACCGACTTGGTGCGCTCCACGAACGGTTCGCCCGCTATCCGCTCCAGCACCCGCTCGAAGTGGCGCATGTCGGCGGCGAAGACCTGGACGACGGCGTCCGCGTCGCCGGTGACGGTCGACGCGGACGCCACCTCGGGGTAGCGCGACAGGCCCCGGCGGATGTCGTCGGGCGAGGTGTTGTGGCGGCAGAACAGCTCCACGAACCCCTCGGTCTCCCAGCCCAGCGCCGCCGGGTCCACCCGTACGGTGAAGCCCGTGATGGCGCCGTCGGCCCGCAGCCGGTCCACCCGCCGTTTGACGGCGGGGGCGGACAGGCCGACCAGTTCGCCGATGTCGGCGTAGGAGCGGCGGGCGTCTTCGGCGAGGGCGTGGACGATGCGTTCGTCGAGGTCGTTCAGTCGCACTGAGGGGGGTGTCACTTCTCTGCTGTGGCCAGTCGGGATCGGCGCATGCCGTAGGCGAAGTACAGCACAAGCCCGACGGCCATCCAGACTCCGAAGACCACCCAGGTCACCAGTTCCAGGCTGTTCATCATCCACAGGCACAGCCCGAAGCCGATGAGCGGGAAGAGCGGCGACAGCGGCACCCGGAAGGTCCGCGGCATCTCGGGCCGGGTCCGGCGCAGCACGATCACGGCGATGTTGACCAGCGCGAACGCGAAGAGCGTGCCGATGCTGGTGGCGTCGGCGAGCTGGCCGAGCGGGATCGCGGCGGCGAGGACGCCGCAGAAGAGCGAGACGATGACGGTGTTGGCGCGCGGCACCCCGGTCCCGGCGTGGACCTTGGAGAAGACCGAGGGGACCAGCCCGTCGCGGGACATCGCGAAGAGGATGCGGGTCTGGCCGTAGAGCACGGTCAGCACCACGGAGGCGATCGCGATGACCGCACCGGCCGCCAGCACGACGGCCCAGAAGCTCTGCCCGGTGACGTCCTTCATGATCCCGGCGAGCGCGGCCTCGGTGCCGGCGAACTTCTTCCACGGCAGGGCGCCCACGGCCACGGCCGCGACCAGGCAGTACAGCGCGGTCACGATGACGAGCGAGAGCATGATCGCGCGCGGCAGGTCGCGCTGCGGGTTCTTGGCCTCCTCGCCCGCCGTGGAGGCGGCGTCGAAGCCGATGTACGAGAAGAAGAGGGTGGCCCCTGCGGCGCTGACGCCCGCCATGCCCAGCGGCATGAACGGCGTGTAGTTCCCGGCCCGGATGCCGGTGAAGGCGACGGCGCAGAACAGGACCAGCGCGGCGATCTTCACCGCGACCATGATCGTGTTGGCCCGGGCGCTCTCCTTGGCGCCGCCCAGCAGGAACGCCATGGCCAGCAGCACCACGAGCAGCGCGGGCAGGTTGAACACGCCGCCGTCGCCGGGCGGGGCGGCCAGTGCGTCGGGGATGGTGACGCCGAGCGTGCCGTCCAGCAGCTCGTTGAGGTACTGCCCCCAGCCGACCGCGACGGCCGCGACCGAGACGCCGTACTCCAGGATCAGACACCAGCCGCACACCCAGGCGACCAGCTCGCCCATGGTCGCGTAGGCGTACGAGTACGAGGACCCGGAGACCGGGATGGTGCCCGCCAGCTCCGCGTACGACAGCGCGGAGAACAGCGCGGTCAGCCCGGCTATCACGAACGACACGACGACCGCGGGACCCGCGTCCGGCACGGCCTCGCCGAGGACGACGAAGATGCCGGTGCCCAGCGTCGCGCCGATGCTGATCATGGTCAGCTGCCAGACGCCCATGGTGCGCCGCAGGCTTCCGCCCTCGCCGTGGCCACCCTCGGCGACCAGCCGCTCCACCGGTTTGCGCCGCATCAGGCGGGCGCCGAGCCCACCGGCCGGAGGCCCTGACTCCGGTCGCTGGGCGGTGGGAGGGGCTGCGCCGTGCTCCAACACGTGGGGGGCTCCTTAATCGCTGCCATCGGCATGGATGTCTGGTGACGGCGGACCGGACGCGGGCATAGCGATGCCCGGTGACAAATCCGCAGGTGGGAATCGCCGAGCAGTCGCCCTGGCGCCACTCAGCGTCAGCGCAAGACCCTATGAGCCGTCCGGCCACGGCCGTAATGCACCATCCTTGCGCATACGTGTCCGAACATTGCGCGCGGGGGCGCTCGCCAGGGAATCATTGCGACACCCGTGCGCGAGTCACCCCCCGATTCACCCGAATGCCGCGATACGGCACCAATTTGGCGGTCGTTGGTGGGGACGTGACGACTGACAGGCTGCAACCCCCTGACCACGCTCCGCTCACAGCCGAACCCGTGTTCCGGGCCCGGGATCACGGGACGGAGGACGAGCGCTTCCCGCACGATTACCCCCTCGAATACTGCTCGAGGGTCTGGGAGGACTTCCTCACGACCCTGGGCAGGATCGAGGACGACTTCCTCCAGCGCTCCGGTACGACGCACTCCGGCGCGGCGGAGCCGGGCGTCGAGGCGGGCGTCCAGGCATGACGTACACCGAGCCGAGGCCGGGCGGCTACGGGCCTCACCCCACCGGCCACTACCCGCCGCCCAACCCCGCCGAGCGGTTCGACATGGGCGTCGAGTACGAGATGAATCCTTTCCCCCTGCCGGACCCGGATTCCCTGGAGGGCCGCTGGGACCTGGAAGGAGATCTGGCGCGACTGCTCCAGACCACCTCCGCCCACCCCACCGTCCCCCCGCCCGTCGCCGCCCCCGTCCCGCCTTCCGTCCCCGTGTCCGTCCCCGTCTCCGCGCCCGTCGAGGACCCGGTGGCGCACTCCACCGGGCCGATCCCCATCCGGTCCCCCTCCCCCACCCATGTGCGCGGGCGCGGCAAGCGCCGCCGGGTCCGCTTCCGGCTGCCGACCATGCCGTGGCTCCAGATGATCAGCCTGATCTTCGCGGCGATGACCACCGTGATCGTGGCCATGCTGAGCGTGCTGGGCGGGATGATCTCGTACCGTCCGCTGCGCTATCTGGCCTCCCCCAGCACCTCGGAGTCCATGGCGGCGTGGTGGCCCCTGCTGGTCTACGGGCCGTGGCTGGTCGCCTCGCTGTCCGTGCTGCGGGCCGCGCTGCACCGCCGCGGGGCGGCGCACTCGTGGGCGGTGGTGGTGCTGTTCTCCACGATCGCGGTGTTCCTGTGCGTCGCGCACGCCCCCAAGAACGCGCCCAGCATGGCCGTCGCCGGTCTCCCCCCGGTGGCCGCGCTGGTCTCGTTCCACCAGTTGGTACGCCAGATCACCCTCACCAGCCCGCCCCGGCACGCCCTGCCCCGACGAGGCGGTGACCCCCGCGGCGTCATCCGGTAACACCACCGCACACACGCGGGCGGCCCCCACTCACCCGAGCCGAGTGGGGGCCGGCCCCCTTCATTTAGGGCTCGGTTCTCCCCCAGCTACCGCTGGGAGGTGCCCCCAGCCGAACCAAGCGCCCAGAGCCGAGGCGAACCCGGCTCACTCCCAGCTGGCGTGCAGCGGCTTGCCCTCCGCGTAGCCCGCGGCGCTCTGTACGCCGACCACGGCGCGCTCGTGGAACTCCTCCAGCGAGTTCGCGCCCGCGTAGGTGCACGAGCTGCGCACCCCCGCGATGATCGAGTCGATCAGGTCCTCGACGCCCGGCCGGGCCGGGTCCAGGAACATCCGCGAGGTCGAGATGCCCTCCTCGAACAGCCCCTTGCGGGCGCGCTCGTAGGGCGACTCCTCGCTGGTGCGGTTGCGCACCGCGCGCGCGGACGCCATGCCGAAGCTCTCCTTGTACGGCCGCCCGTCGGCGGCGTGCTGGAGGTCGCCCGGGGACTCGTACGTCCCCGCGAACCACGAGCCGACCATCACGTTGGACGCCCCGGCCGCCAGCGCCATCGCCACGTCACGCGGATGCCGGATCCCGCCGTCCGCCCAGACGTGCTTGCCCAACTTCCGCGCCTCGGCGGCGCATTCCAGCACCGCGGAGAACTGCGGGCGGCCCACGCCGGTCATCATGCGGGTGGTGCACATGGCGCCAGGGCCGACGCCGACCTTGACGATGTCCGCGCCCGCCTCGATCAGATCGCGCACACCCTCCGCGGCGACCACGTTGCCCGCGACGACGGGCACCCGCGGACCGAGCGCGCGGACCGACTTGAGCGCGCCGATCATCGACTCCTGGTGGCCGTGCGCGGTGTCCACGACCAGGGCGTCCACCCCGGCGTCGAGCAGCGCCTTGGCGCGCCCCTCCACATCGCCGTTGACGCCCACGGCGGCGGCGATCCGCAGCCGTCCGTCCGCGTCCACGGCGGGCTGGTACAGCGTGGCGCGCAGCGCGCCCTTGCGGGTCAGGATTCCGGCCAGCCTGCCGTCTGCGTCCACGGCCGGGGCGAACTTGCGGTGCGCCGCGTCGAGGCGGCCGAAGGCGTCCTGGGGGTCGATGTCGGCGTCGAGCAGCAGCAGCTCCCGGGACATCACCTCGGACAGCTGCGTGAACCGGTCCACGCCGGTCAGGTCGGACTCGGTCACCACGCCCACCGGGCGGCCGTCCTGCACCACGACGCCCGCGCCGTGCGCCCGCTTGGGCAGCAGCGACAGGGCGTCGGCCACAGTGCCGGAGGGGGCGAGCACGATCGGGGTGTCCAGGACCAGGTGGCGGCCCTTGACCCAGCGGACGACGTCGGCGACGACCTCGATCGGGATGTCCTGCGGAATGACGACGAGGCCGCCGCGCCGGGCGACCGTCTCGGCCATCCGGCGCCCCGCGATCGCGGTCATGTTGGCGACGACGAGCGGGATGGTGGTGCCGGTGCCGTCGGGTGAGGCCAGGTCGACGCCCTGGCGGGAGCCGACCGCGGAGCGGCTCGGCACCATGAACACATCGTCGTACGTCAGGTCGTACGGCGGCTTCTGATCGTTGAGGAAACGCACGTACTTCAGTGTCCCATGCGACCCGCAATACAGACCTTAATCAAACGGTGCTCCCGACGCCCGAGGGCGCCGGGAGCGCGCGCCTACGCGCCGTCGGGGTCGGCCCGGTCGAGGGCGGGGCGGGGGCCCGGGTCGGCCTCCAGCAGCAGATGGTCGGCGGCCGTGGTGTCCGTCACCAGGCTGGTGACCAGCCCCGACCGCAGCACCGCGCCGATCGCCTCCGCCTTGCGGCGGCCGCCCGCGATGGCCACCACCTCGGGGATCCTGCGCAGCCGGTCGGCCTCGACCGTGATGCACCGCTCGCCCAGGTCACGGCCGATGCGGCGGCCCTCGGCGTCGAAGAGGTGGGCCGACATCTCGGCGGCTGCGCCCAGGCTCTCGTAGTGGGCCCGCTCCTTCTCCGTGAGCATGTCGTACACCGTGGAGATCCCGGCCTCCCAGGAACCGATGGACACACAGGCCACGGTGACCTTGTCGAAGTACTCGAAGGCCCGGGCGATCCCGGTCTGCCCGCGCAGCGCGTCGGCCGTGGCCGTGTCCGGCAGCAGCATCGGCGCGTAGATCGGGTGGGCCTCGCCGCCGGAGACGGCGGCGGCGCGCCGGACCGCCTCGACCGAGCCGCGCTCGGCCGTGCCCGCGTCGTACACGCCGGTGAGCTGGACGACGGTGCACGGCGGCAGCCGGTGCAGCGCCGCGGCCATGTGGATGGTGGAACGGCCCCAGGCCAGCCCGAGCACATCGCCCTCGTTCACCAGCTCGCCCAGCAGGTCGGCGGCGACCTCGCCCAGGTTCTCCGGGTCGGGGGTGTCGGCCTCGGCGTCCGCCGGGGACTCGACGACGACCGCGTGGCGGAGCCCGTACCGGGCGCGCAGCGCGTCGGAGCGCTCCGCGTCGAGCTCGGCGGGAACCCGGATCTCGATCCGCACCAGGTCGCGTTCGAGCGCGGTCTCCAGCACCCGCGCGACCTTGAAACGGCTGACCCCGAACTCCTCGGCAATCTGGATCTTGGACTTGCCCTCGAGGTAGAAGCGGCGCGCCATGGCCGCCGCCTGCACCAGTTCGGCGGGTCCCATCCGCGTGGCTGAACGGCCCGTCGACACCGCGGTCTCCTCACTTGTCAATGTTCCGGCCTCACCGTTCATCCTGTCAGAAACGGTGGAGTTGGTTCGCGCTTTACCGTGACGTTCACCGACCGGTAGCTCAGTGGCCGCACGGCCCCGTGGCGCCCGACGCCTTCTCGGCCAGGGCGCGCAGCTCGCGTACGGCCTTGTCCGGGTCCTGCGCACCGTAGACCGCGGAACCCGCCACGAACACGTCGGCGCCCGCCTCCGCGCACCGCTCGATGGTCGAGGCGGACACCCCGCCGTCCACTTGGAGCCACATCTCCAGGCCGTGCCGGGAGATCAGCTCACGGGTGCGGCGGATCTTGGGCAGCATGATGTCGAGGAACGCCTGCCCGCCGAAGCCGGGCTCCACGGTCATCACCAGCAGCATGTCCAGCTCGGGCAGCAGGTCCTCGTACGGCTCGATGGGGGTCGCGGGCTTGAGCGCCATCGCCGCCCGCGCGCCCTTGGCCCGGATCTCGCGCGCCAGCCGTACGGGCGCGGCCGCGGCCTCCACGTGGAAGGTGACCGAGCCCGCCCCCGCCTCCACATAACTCGGCGCCCAGCGGTCCGGGTCCTCGATCATGAGGTGGCAGTCCATGGGCGTGTCCGTCGCCTTGCCCAGCGCCTCCACCACCGGCACTCCGAGGGTCAGATTGGGCACGAAGTGGTTGTCCATGACGTCGACATGGAGCCAGTCGGCACCCTCGACGGCCTTGGCTTCGTCCGCGAGGCGGGAGAAGTCCGCGGACAGGATGCTGGGATTGATCTGCACGGCCATGGCACCAGCCTGCCACGCCCGGCGCCGGGCCATGGACCCGGGATGATCACGATCCGGTCGCCGCCCGGTCGGCCCGCCCCCGTCGCCACCCCGGACGCCCCCGGTTGCCTCGTCCCGCTTGCGGCCGTGCGGGCGGCGCGATGTCGTGATCGTGGATCTTGGAAAAGGCCGAAGGCGAAGGCGACGATGCGACCGATCACAACAGGACAGCGCATGCCCGGGCGCAACCACGCCGCCCTCTCCCTCGCACTGGCGGCGGGACTCCTCACCGCTCCGGTGGCCCGAGCGGGGACCGCCACGGCGAGCCCGGTGGTGGCCTGCGCCTCGGCCGTGCCCGGGCTCGCCGCCAGGCTGTCCCTGGACGTCACCGCCGCGCTGCGCGGCAGGCCCGCCACCGCCGCGGTCGCCCTGCGCGACCACACCACCGGCACCCGCTGCACGCTCCGCGGTGACCAGTGGTTCGACTCGGCGAGCGTGGTGAAGGTGACCGTTCTTGCCGCCCTGCTGCGGGACGCGCGGACCCACCACCGGCTGCTGACGCGCCACGAGAACGCACTGGCCGCCGCCATGATCACCAGGTCGGACAACGCCGCCACGACCGCCCTGTGGCGCCGCCTCGGGGTGCAGCGGGTCACGGCGCTGCTGCGGCTCGCCGGGATGACGCGGACCGTGCCCGGCGACGGCGGGCACTGGGGGCTGACCCGGATCACCGCGACGGACCAGCAGAGACTGCTGGAACTGCTGACCCACCGCAACCCGGTCCTCGGCAGCAGATCCCGCCGTTACGCCCTCGGGCTGATGCACAGGGTCGTCCCCTCACAGCGCTGGGGCACCCCGGCGGGCGCGCCGCGCGGCACCACGGTCCAGGTGAAGAACGGCTGGCTGCCCCGGGCCACGCACGGCTGGCGGGTGCACAGCATCGGCGCGTTCACCGGACACGGCCACGACTACACGCTCACGGTGCTCACCGAGGACAACGCCCGCATGAGCGACGGCGTCGCCACGATCCAGGCCGTGGCCCGGGCGGTACACCGGGGCCTCGACGCGGCCGCGGTCACGGCGGCGCCGTACGCCCCGGCCCTCGTCCCACGGGAGGCGATGCCCACGGTGCCCTGGCGGCGCCATCGATACGGAACCGCCCCGGCCGGAAGCACCGGCCGGGGCGGAACGCATCCGGGATGACCGTCAGCTCAGGGCGGACAGCGCCTGGTTGAGGGTCTGCGACGGACGCATCACGGCCGACGCCTTGGCCCCGTCGGGCTGGTAGTAGCCACCGATGTCGGACGGCGAGCCCTGGACGGCCAGCAGCTCGTCCACGATCGTCTGCTCCTGCTCGGTCAGCGTCGCGGCGAGCGCCTTGAACGCCTCGGCGAGCTGGGCGTCCTCGGTCTGCTTGGCCAGCTCCTGCGCCCAGTACAGGGCCAGGTAGAAGTGGCTGCCGCGGTTGTCGATGCCGCCGACGCGACGGCTGGGCGACTTGTTCTCGTGGAGGAACGTGGCGGTCGCCCGGTCCAGGGTGTCGGCGAGCACCTGGGCCCGCGCGTTGCCGGTGGTCGTTGCCAGGTGCTCGAAGCTGACCGCGAGCGCCAGGAACTCGCCCAGGCTGTCCCAGCGCAGGTAGTTCTCCTTGACCAGCTGCTGCACGTGCTTGGGCGCGGAGCCGCCGGCGCCGGTCTCGAACAGCCCGCCGCCGTTCATCAGCGGCACGACCGACAGCATCTTGGCGCTGGTGCCCAGCTCCAGGATCGGGAACAGGTCGGTCAGGTAGTCACGCAGCACGTTGCCGGTGACCGAGATGGTGTTCTCGCCGCGGCGGATGCGCTCCAGGGAGAACGCGATCGCCTCGACCGGCGACATGATCTCGATGCGCAGCCCCTCGGTGTCGTGCTCCGGGAGGTACTGCTTGACCTTGGCGATGAGGTTGGCGTCGTGGGCGCGGCCCTCGTCCAGCCAGAACACCGCCGGGTCGCCGGTCGCGCGGGCGCGGGTGACGGCGAGCTTGACCCAGTCCCGGATCGGGGCGTCCTTGGTCTGGCACATCCGGAAGATGTCGCCCTCGCTGACCGTCTGCTCCAGCACCAGGTTGCCCTGGCCGTCGGTCACCCGGACGGTGCCGGTGGCCGGAATCTCGAAGGTCTTGTCGTGGCTGCCGTACTCCTCGGCCTTCTGCGCCATCAGGCCGACGTTGGGCACCGAGCCCATCGTCGACGGGTCGAAGGCGCCGTTGGCGCGGCAGTCGTCGATGACGACCTGGTAGATGCCCGCGTAGCTGCTGTCCGGGATGACCGCGAGGGTGTCGGCCTCCTCGCCCTTGGTGTCCCACATGTGACCCGAGGTGCGGATCATGGCGGGCATGGAGGCGTCGACGATGACGTCGCTCGGGACGTGCAGGTTGGTGATGCCGCGGTCGGAGTCGACCATGGCCAGCTCCGGGCCCTCGGCCAGCTCCGCCTCGAAGGACTCCTTGATCTTCGCGCCCTCGGGCAGCGACTCCAGGCCCTTGAGGATGCCGCCGAGCCCGTCGTTCGGGGTGAGCCCGGCCGCGGCCAGCGCCTGGCCGTACGCGGCGAACGTCTTCGGGAAGAAGGCCCGTACGACATGGCCGAAGATGATCGGGTCGGAGACCTTCATCATCGTGGCCTTCAGGTGCACCGAGAACAGCACGCCCTCGGCCTTGGCCCGCGCGACCTGCTCCTTCAGGAACTCGCGCAGCACGGCCACGCGCATCACGGACGCGTCCACGACCTCGCCCGCGAGCACCGGCACCGACTCGCGCAGCACGGTGGTGGAGCCGTCGTCACCGGTCAGCTCGATGCGCAGCGCACCGTCCTCGGCGATCACCGCGGACTTCTCGGTGGAACGGAAGTCGTCACCGGTCATGTGGACGACGTTGGTCTTGGAATCGGCCGACCAGGCGCCCATGCGGTGCGGGTTGGCCCTGGCGTAGTTCTTGACCGACGCGGGGGCGCGGCGGTCGGAGTTGCCCTCGCGCAGCACCGGGTTGACCGCGCTGCCCTTGACCTTGTCGTAGCGGGCGCGGATGTCCCGCTCCTCGTCGGTCTTCGGGTCGTCCGGGTAGTCCGGCAGCGCGTAGCCCTGCTCCTGCAGCTCGGCGATGGCCGCCTTCATCTGCGGGATGGAGGCCGAGATGTTCGGCAGCTTGATGATGTTGGCCCCGGGCGTCTTGGCCAGCTCGCCCAGCTCGGCCAGGGCGTCCTCGATGCGCTGGCTCGCCTCGAGGCGCTCGGGGAACTGAGCGATGATGCGCCCGGCCAGGGAGATGTCCCGCCGCTCCACGGAGACCCCGGCCGTCGAGGCGTAGGCCTCGACCACAGGCAGGAACGAATACGTCGCCAAGGCCGGGGCCTCGTCGGTGTGCGTATAGATGATGGTCGAGTCAGTCACCGGGTGCTCCGCTCCACGTCTGTAACATTGCTCGACATCAAGATATCCCGTGACGGCCTCCCGTTCGAACGCCCCCCGCCCCTTCAGGCGGTGCGGCGCAGTAGGGCCAGGTACATGGCGTCGGTGCCGTGCAGATGTGGCCACAGCTGGACGTCGGGACCCTCGCCCAGGGCGGGGACGCCCGGCATCAGGGGGCGGGCGTCGATCCACTCCGCCGTCGCGCCCTGGCCCTTGCGGGCCTCGCCGAGCACGTCCTCGACCACGGCGCGGGTCTCGGCCGGGTGCGGGGAGCAGGTCGCGTAGCCGACGACGCCGCCGACGCGAACGGCGGTCAGCGCCTCGCGCAGCAGTCCGCGCTGGAGCGGGGCGAATCCGGCCAGGTCCTCCGGGCGGCGGCGCCAGCGCGCCTCGGGGCGGCGGCGCAGGGCGCCGAGGCCGGTGCACGGGACGTCGACCAGCACCCGGTCGAAGCTCTCCGGCCGCCACGGCGGGCGGGTGCCGTCGGCGGCGATCACCTGGTACGGGCCGGGGTTCCCGGCCAGGGCCCGTTCCACCAGGCGGGCGCGGTGCGGCTGCTTCTCGGCGGCCAGCAGGGCGGCGCCGCGGTCCGCGGCGAGCGCGCCGAGCAGCGCGGCCTTGCCGCCGGGGCCGGCGCAGCCGTCCAGCCAGCGCGCGTCGGGGCCGTCCAGCGGGGCGTTCGCGAGCGCGAGGGCGACGAGCTGGCTGCCCTCGTCCTGCACCCCGGCGCGCCCCTCGCGGACCGCGTCCAGCGCCCCGGGCTCGCCGCCCTCGGTGAGCCGCACGGCGTACGGGGACCAGCGGCCCGGCAGCGCGGAGTCCTCGCCGACCGCGGCGACCAGTTCATCGGGGCGGGACCGTCCTGGGCGGGCGACGAGGGTGACCTCGGGGCGTTCGTTGTCCGCCTCCAGCAGGTCCTCGATCCCGGCCCGGCCGCCGCCGAGGGCGTCCCACAGCGCCGAGACGATCCAGCGCGGATGGGCGTGCACGACGCCGAGATGGTCCTCGGGGTCCTCGTCGTACGGCGGGGCGACCCGCTCCAGCCAGGTGTCGAGGTCCGCGTCGGCGATCCTGCGCAGCACCGCGTTGACGAACTTGGCGCGCCCGTCGCCCAGCACCACCCGGGCCAGCTCGACGCTCGCGGAGACGGCGGCGTGAGTGGGGATGCGGGTGCCCAGCAGCTGATGGGCACCCAGGGTCAGCACGTCGAGGACGGGCGGGTCCACCTCGCGCAGCGGGCGGTCCACGCATTCGGCGATGATCGCGTCGTAGGTGCCCTGGTGGCGCAGGGTGCCGTAGACCAGCTCGGTGGTGAGCGCCGCGTCCCGGGCGTCGAAGCCGCCGTCCTCCCGCGCCTTGCGGAGCAGGGGCGGGAGGACGAGGTTGGCGTACGCGTCCCGTTCGTCGACGGCCCGCAGCGCCTCGAAGGCGAGGATCCGTACGGGGTCCTTCTTCGGTCGGCGGTAGGGCTTGCCGGGGCGGCTGCGACGGGGAGGGCCGGACTGGGGGCTCACGGGAAATGTGCTCCGGAAGGTATGGGGTGATCAGCCCCCCAGCCTACGCGGCTCAGCTCAGCGCCCCCGCCGCCTCCCTGGGCTCGCCGGGCTCGTCGGGGCCTCCGGGCGTTCCGGGTTCCTGGGTTTCGAACTGGGTGCGGTACAGCTCCGCGTAGCGCCCGTCGGCGGCGAGCAGCGCGTGGTGGGTGCCGCGCTCCACGATCCGGCCGTCCTCCACGACGAGGATGAGGTCCGCCGCCCGCACCGTGGACAGCCGGTGGGCGATCACCACCGCGGTCCGCCCGTCCAGCGCCTCGGCCAGCGCCTCCTGCACGGCGGCCTCGGAGGTGGAGTCCAGATGGGCGGTGGCCTCGTCGAGGATCACCACCCGGGGACGGGCCAGCAGCAGCCGGGCGATGGTCAGCCGCTGGCGCTCACCGCCGGAGAGGCGGTAGCCGCGTTCGCCGACGACCGTGTCGAGACCGTCCGCGAGCGACGCGATCAGCCCGTCGAGACGGGCCCGGCGCAGCACCTCCCACAGCTCGTCCTCGGCCGCCTCGGGGCGGGCCAGCAGCAGATTGGCGCGGATCGTGTCGTGGAAGAGGTGGCCGTCCTGGGTGACCATGCCGAGGGTTTCGCGCAGCGAGGCGGCGGTCAGGTCGCGGACGTCCACACCCGCCAGCCGCACGGCGCCCGCGTCGGTGTCGTACAGCCGCGGCAGCAGCTGCGCGATGGTCGACTTGCCCGCGCCGGAGGAACCCACCAGGGCGACCATCTGGCCGGGCTCGGCGCGGAAGGACACCTCGTGCAGCACCTGGACGCCGCCGCGGGTGTCCAGGGTCGCGACCTCCTCCAGGGAGGCGAGCGAGACCTTGTCGGCGGACGGATAGCCGAAGTCGACGGCGTCGAACTCCACCGACACCGGCCCGTCCGGCACCCGCCGGGCGTCCGGCTTCTCGGTGATCAGCGGCTTCAGATCCAGCACCTCGAAGACCCGCTCGAAGCTGACGAGCGCGCTCATCACCTCCACCCGCGCCCCGGCCAGCGCGGTCAGCGGCGCGTACAGCCGGGTCAGCAGCAGCGCGAGGGAGACGACGGCGCCGGGTTCGAGGCTGCCGCGCAGCGCGTAGTAGCCGCCGAGGCCGTAGACGAGGGCGAGCGCCAGGGCGGAGACGAGGGTCAGCGCGGTGACGAACGAGACCTGGACCATCGCCGTACGCACCCCGATGTCCCGCACCCGGCGGGCCCGCGCGGCGAATTCGGCGGACTCCTCCGCCGGGCGGCCGAACAGCTTCACCAGCGTCGCGCCGGGCGCCGAGAACCGCTCGGTCATCTGGGTGCCCATCGCCGCGTTGTGGGCCGCCGCCTCGCGCCGCAGCGTGGCGAGCCGGCGGCCGACCCGGCGGGCGGGCAGCAGGAACATCGGCAGGATCAGCAGCGCGAGCAGCGTGATCTGCCAGGAGATGCCGACCATCACGACGAAGGTGAGCAACAGCGTGACCGCGTTGCTCACCACTCCGGAGAGGGTGTCGCTGAACGCCCGCTGCGCGCCGATCACATCGTTGTTGAGGCGGCTGACCAGCGCACCGGTGCGGGTGCGGGTGAAGAACGCGACCGGCATCCGCTGCACATGGTCGAAGACGGCGGTGCGCAGATCGAGGATCAGCCCCTCGCCGATGTTCGCGGACAGCCGCCGGGTCAGCAGCCCGAGCGCCGCCTCGGCCACGGCGATGGCGGCGATCAGCCCGGCCAGACCGGTCACCGTGGACGGGTGAGCGTGGTGGTCGATCGCGTCCACCACCCGGCCCGCGAGCAGCGGGGTGGCGACCGCGGTCACCGCCACCACCGTGCTCAGCAGGACGAACAGCAGCAGCGGACGGCGGTGCGGGCGGGCGAACGCGCCGATGCGGCGCAGGGTCGCCCGGGAGAAGGGCCGCCGGTCGTCGCTGGCGTGGGTGGCCTGGTACAGGGAATGCCACGCGGTGACTTCCATGCTCATCGCGCACCTCCGAAGGGTTCGGGGTGCCGCCACGGGAGTTACGCCGGTGGGTCCGGACCGGCGGCACGTACTGAGGACGGTAGGACTTGAACCAAGGTTCAGGTCAACGCGCGACCTCCCCCGGGCGCGTCCGCGCCCCGGCTCGTCAGCCCAGCCGCTCGCCCTCGGCGATCCGTACGCCACGGGCCCAGTCCGCCCCGGGCATCGGCTTCTTGCCCTGCGGCCGGACCCAGGTCAGCTGCACGGCGTGGCTGCCCGTGCCCACGTACACCGCCTTCTTGGTCGCGGCGAGCGCACCGGGCGCCAGGTCCGTACGGTCCGCCGCCGGCGCCGCCGAGACCACCTTCAGCCGCTCCCCGCGGAACGTCGTCCACGCGCCGGGCGCCGGAGCGCACCCCCGCACCAGCCGGTCGACCCGCAGCGCGGGCGCCGACCAGTCGATCTCCGCGTCCTCGACGTTGATCTTCGGCGCGAGCGAGACGCCCTCCGCGGACTGCGGCACCGCCCGCAGTGAACCGTCCTCGATGCCGTCCATCGTCGCCGCGAGCAGCCCGGCCCCGGCGAAGGCCAGCCGGGTCAGCAGATCGCCGCTGGTGTCGGTGGGCCGTACGTCCTCGGTCACCACCCCGTA
The DNA here is from genome assembly GCF_044333065.1 of Streptomyces sp. NPDC021115. Lineage (NCBI taxonomy): Bacteria > Bacillati > Actinomycetota > Actinomycetes > Kitasatosporales > Streptomycetaceae > Streptomyces > Streptomyces sp. NPDC021115. The sequence goes on along the minus strand of NZ_JBIRQF010000002.1, from coordinate 718,341 downwards.
CACCGGCCCGGAGTCCAGCCCCTCCTCGATCTGGAACGTCGACGCGCCGGTCACCTCGTCGCCCGCCAGCACCGCGTGCTGCACCGGCGCCGCGCCGCGCCACGCGGGCAGCAGCGAGAAGTGCAGATTGACCCAGCCGTGCGCCGGGACCTCCAGCGCCGCCTTCGGCAGCAGCGCGCCGTACGCCACCACCGGGCAGCAGTCCGGGGCGATCTCGGCGAGCCGGGCGAGGAAGTCCGCGTCCCGCGGCCTGGCCGGTTTCAGCACCTCGATGCCCGCCTCCTCGGCCCGCTCCGCGACCGGGCTGGCCACCAGCCGACGGCCGCGCCCGGCAGGCGCGTCGGGGCGGGTCACGACGGCCACCACCTCGTGCCGGTCGGACGCGATCAGTGCGTCCAGCGCGGGCAGGGCGACCTCGGGGGTACCGGCGAAGACGAGCCTCATGGGTGGCGAACTACCTCTCAACAGGGCGGTACGGGGCGGAGAACGGCGGAAACGCCGCCTCAGTCTATGATCCGCGCACCCCAGGGGGCGTACGGGCCGACTCCCGCACGCCCCGGACCGTGACCGACGGGCGGGTGTCGCGTTGGTCAAGAGAGATTGACCTCGCCGGTCCGCGACCGCGGCCCGGTTCCCCTTCCCGCCCACCCCCTTCACCGCCGGTTCGAGAGGCTTGTTCATGGCCGACCACGCAACTCACGACGCCCAGGCACGGGCCAGCCTGCACCTCCTGGTCCGGGACATCGAGCGGGTCCGCCGACAGGTGGACGCGCTGCGCACCCTCACCGCCCAGCTCGGCAACGTCTACCGGCCGCGGCGCACCGGACCGGCCGCGGGCTTCGTCGTCTACGGCCGCGCCCCCGCGCCCACCGTGCGGCTCGCCCAGGAACTGCGGGACAGCGTCGAGACCCTGGTCACCGCCGCGGTCGACTTCGACCGCTCGCTCGGCTTCTCGTGGGACGCGGTGGGCTCCGCACTCGGCGTCACCAAGCAGGCGGTGCACCGCCGTTACGGCTCCCGCCGCACCTCGGCGACGAGCACCGCGGAGAGCGGCGAGGCCCCGGCGGGGCACAGTCCCGAGCCCGCCGCCGTGCCGCCGGTCCCGTCCGTACCGGCCGCCCGCTCCATCCCCCCGCAGTCCGCCCCGCCGCTGCGCGAGGACCCCCGCCCCAGCGCCTTCCCCGGCCCCCGCAACGGCTGAGGTTTTACCCGATGTCCAGGGGGTCGACCCGGATCGTCGGGTCCTTGTCGCCGCGGGCCAGCCGTAGCGCCTTGGCCTCCTTGACCGCCGCGGCCAGGGCGCGGCCCTGGCCCGGGGGCACCCGCAGCAGGGCGCGCTCCCACTGCGCCCCGGGCGGCGGATCGCCGGGGCGGCGCGGGCGGCCGGGCGGGGTGGGCGCCAGCGGGACCGGGCCCAGCGTCTCGGTCCCCTCCGGCAGCGAGGCCGACGCGATCAGCTCGGCCACCGCCTCCCCCGGACCGGCCACCGCCGCCATCCGGGAGACCGGCGGAAAGCCCAGCTGGGACCGCTCGGCGAGTTCACGCGCCGCGTAACCGGCGGGATCCCATCGCACCAGCGCCTGGACGGGCCGCTGCGTCGGTTCCGCGGTCACCACGACCAGCCCGCCGTCCTCGTGCCCCCGGACCAGCGCGGCCGCTTCCAGCCAGCGGCGCAGCGCGTCCTCGCCCGCGCGCAGGTCGGGTCGGCCGAGCAGGGCCCAGCCGTCGAGCAGCAGGGCCGCCGCGTAGCCGCCCTCGGCGACCGGCTCGGCACCCGGGGTGCTGACGACGAGCGACGGACGGTCGGGCACGGTGTCCAGCACATGGTCCCGGCCCGAGGTGCGCACCGGTACGGCGGGGAACGCCCGGCCCAGCTCCTCCGCGGTGCGCCGGGCGCCGACGACGCTCGCCCGCAGCCGTACGCCCCCGCACTCGGCGCAGTGCCAGGCGGCCTCGGCCCGGCCGCACCAGCCGCAGGCCAGCCGGTCCGCGTCGCGCGCCTCCAGCGGGCCCGAGCAGTGCCGGCAGCGGGCGGGCTCGCGGCAGCGCTCACAGGCCAGCCGGGGTACGTAGCCCCGGCGCGGCACCTGCACCAGCACCGGACCGCGGTTCAGCGCCTCCCGTACGGTCTGCCAGGCGAGCGTGGGCAGCCGGGCGGCGCGGGCCTCGGCGTCCCGGGCCACCTCGCCCTCGTCCACGGTGCGGATCAGCGGGGCCGCGGCGCGGACCTGCTCGCGGTCGGCCTCCAGCGGCCGGGCCCAGCCGTTCTCCACCAGCTGGGCGGCCTCCACGGTGCGGCCGAGGTCGCCCAGCAGGAAGCCCGCCTTCTCGTGCACGGCGCGCAGCAGCAGGACGTCGCGGGCGTGCGGCTGCGGGGCGTGGTCGTCGCTGTGGCTCTGGTCGCCGTCGTCCCAGATCCCCACCAGCCCGAGGTCCCGGACCGGCGCGAACATGGCGGCCCGGGTGCCGACGACGGCCCGCACCGACCCGCGGCTGAGGGCCAGCCACCGCCGGTAGCGCTCCTCGGGCCCGAGGTCCGCGGTGAGCAGCACATGCCGCCCCGCGCCGCCGAGCGCCCGGGTGAGCGCCGCGTCGACCCGGGCGGCGGTGCGCCCGTCGGGGACGACGACGAGGGCGCCGCGCCCGGAGGCGAGGGTGGCGGCGACCGCGGCGGCCCATTCGTCCGGCCAGTGCGGGCCTGGCAGCGCGGTCCATACGGCCCGGGGCGTGCCGCCGCCCGCGAGCGCGTCCAGAAACCCCGGCCCGGCCGGGTAGCGCGCCCAGCTGCCGGGCGCGGGTGGCCCGGGCGGGGGCAGCGGCGCCGGTGACGCCTCGGACTCGGCGCGGACGTTCCGCTTGGGCATGGCCAGCTGGAGGACGTCGGCGAGCGATCCGGCGTACCGGTCGGCGACGGCCCGGCACAGCGCGAGCAGCCCGGGCCCGAGCACCGGCTCGGGCGAGACGACCTGGGCGATCGCGGCCAGCGGCCCCCGGTAGTCGGACTCGGCGACCCGCTCGACGATGTACCCGTCGAGCAGCCCGCCGCCCTCGCGCCGCCCCTCGCGCACCTTGCCGGTCCCGGCCCCGAACCGCACCCGCACCCGCACCCCGGGCCGCGCCTCGGCGTCCATCTCGGCCGGGACCGCGTAGTCCCACAGCTTGTCCAGGTGCACCGGCCCCTTGTCCACGAGCACCTTGGCCACCGGCCGCTCCTTGGCCAGCGCGGCCCCGCGCCAGGTCCGCGGCTTGGCCCGCGGCACCTTGGCCTTGCGCACGCTGTCCCGGATGAGCGCGAGCTGCTCACCCCCCTGCGGCTCCCCCGCCGGGGCCTTGCGCTGCTCGTCGTCCCTGCTCACAGATCAAGTCTTAGCAGAGGACTCGGACAGCCGAAGGCCCGGACGCCGCGCGGGGCATCCGGGCCTTCGGTTCACGCCATGAAGGGACTACAGACCGGCCGCCGCGCGGAGGGCGTCGACGCGGTCGGTGCGCTCCCAGGTGAAGTCGGAGTCCTCACGGCCGAAGTGGCCGTAGGCCGCCGTCTGGGCGTAGATCGGGCGGAGCAGGTCGAGGTCGCGGATGATCGCGGCCGGGCGGAGGTCGAAGACCTCGGAGATGGCCTTCTCGATCTTCTCGGCGTCGATCGTGGCGGTGCCGAAGGTCTCGACGAACAGACCGACCGGCTCGGCCTTGCCGATCGCGTAGGCGACCTGGACCTCGCAGCGCTGGGCCAGGCCCGCGGCCACGACGTTCTTGGCGACCCAGCGCATGGCGTACGCCGCGGAGCGGTCGACCTTGGACGGGTCCTTGCCGGAGAAGGCGCCGCCACCGTGGCGGGACATGCCGCCGTAGGTGTCGATGATGATCTTCCGGCCGGTGAGACCGGCGTCGCCCATCGGGCCGCCGATCTCGAAGCGGCCGGTCGGGTTGACCAGCAGCCGGTAGCCCTCGGTGTCCAGCTTGATGCCGTCCTCGACCAGCTGGTTCAGGACGTGCTCGACCACGAACTCCTTGATGTCGGGAGCCAGCAGCGAGTCCAGGTCGATGTCGGAGGCGTGCTGCGAGGAGACGACGACGGTGTCCAGGCGGACCGCCTTGTGGCCGTCGTACTCGATGGTGACCTGGGTCTTGCCGTCCGGGCGGAGGTAGGGGATGGTCCCGTTCTTCCGGACCTCGGACAGGCGGCGGGAGAGCCGGTGCGCCAGGTTGATCGGCAGCGGCATCAGCTCGGGCGTCTCGTCGCACGCGTAGCCGAACATCAGGCCCTGGTCGCCCGCGCCCTGCTTGTCCAGCTCGTCCTCGTCGCCCTCGACCCGCAGCTCGTAGGCGGAGTCGACGCCCTGGGCGATGTCGGGGGACTGCGAGCCGATGGACACCGAGACGCCGCAGGAGGCGCCGTCGAAGCCCTTCTTCGACGAGTCGTAGCCGATGTCGAGGACCTTGTTGCGGACGAGCGTCGCGATATCGGCGTACGCCTTGGTGGTCACCTCACCGGCCACGTGGACCAGGCCGGTGGTGATCAGGGTCTCGACGGCGACCCGGGAGGTCGGGTCCTCCTTGAGCAGGGCGTCGAGGATGGAGTCGCTGATCTGGTCAGCGATCTTGTCGGGGTGACCCTCGGTCACGGATTCCGAGGTGAACAGGCGGCGGGACACATCGCTCCCTGGGGTTGCAGCGGCTGCTGGCTGATCATGGGCGGGACCGCCCGGGGGCTGCGCCCGATGCGGTTCCTCGGCCAGTTTATCCGGCGAATCCGCCGGTCGAGCATCCCCGTCCCACAGGACGGGCAGGCCTGACCTGGAACATACCTCGCATCGAGCTGAAATACAGCAAGGCCCCCATGACAGATAGCTGCCATGGTCCAATCGGGCGCTCCCTGCCCTGGATCAACCCACGGTGCCGGCAATGCCTACCCACGTGCGGCCGAAGGTCACGCGAACGTCTTGTGAAGATCACGCGAAGAGCCGTCACGGCCTCAGGCGAATCGGGCAGCGACCAGGTCCCAGACGGTCTCGGCCAGGGCCTCCTTCGGGCCGTACGGAACGGGCGTCTCGGCGCCGTCCGCCGCGAGCACGACCGCCTCGTTCTCCTCCGAGCCGAAGGTCTTGTGCTCCCCCACCTCGTTCACCACGAGCAGATCGCAGCCCTTGCGGGCGAGCTTCGCGCGACCGTTCACGAGAACGTCATCCGTCTCGGCGGCGAAGCCGACGACGATCTGTCCTGGACGCGCGCGATCGGCGGAGATTTCGGCCAGTACGTCCGGGTTGCGCACCAGGGCGACCGGTTCGGGCTCCTGCCCGTCCTGCTTCTTGATCTTTCCCGGGGCGTAGCGGGCGGGCCGGAAGTCGGCGACCGCGGCGGCCATCACCACCGCGTCGGCGTCCGCGGCGGCCTTCAGGACCGCCTCCCGCAGCTGGACGGCGGTCCCCACCCGCACCACATCGGCACCGGCCGGGGCGGGCAGCTCGCTGTTGGCCGAGACGAGCGTCACCCTGGCGCCCCGGGCCACGGCGGCGCGGGCCAGGGCGTACCCCTGCTTGCCGGTGGAGCGGTTGCCCAGGTAGCGCACCGGGTCCAGCGGCTCGCGGGTGCCTCCGGCGCTGATCACCACATGGCGTCCGGCCAGATCGGCGCGGAGCGCCTCGGGGCCGCGGGCCAGCACCCGGCGGGCGACCTCGAAGATCTCCTGGGGGTCCGGCAGCCGCCCCTTGCCGGTGTCCACCCCGGTCAGCCGCCCGACGGCGGGCTCGACGACCACACAGCCACGGCGGCGCAGGGTCGCCACGTTCTCCTGGGTCGCGGGGTGCTCCCACATCTCGGTGTGCATGGCGGGCGCGAAGACGACCGGACATCGGGCGGTCAGCAGCGTATTGGTGAGCAGATCGTCGGCGAGGCCGTGGGCGGCCTTGGCGAGCAGATCGGCGGTGGCGGGGGCGACCACGACCAGGTCCGCGGACTGGCCGATGCGCACGTGCGGCACCTCGTGGACGGACTCCCACACCTCGGTGCCCGCCGGATGCCCGGAGAGCGCCGACCACGTGGCCTCGCCGACGAAGTGCAGCGCCGAGGCGGTCGGCACGACGCGGACGTCATGGCCGGACTCCGTCAGCCGCCGCAGCAACTCACACGCCTTGTACGCGGCGATCCCGCCGCCGACCCCCAGCACGACCCGGGGCTTGTCCGCCATGGCCATCGCTCGCCTCTTCCCCGCCGATTACGATTCCCCGCCGATTACGGTTCCGCCGATTACGAGCGGATACGTACCCATGACACACCACGAGCCCGGCAGCGAGGCCGCCGGGCCGGTGATGAGCGATTTCGGATCTTACTGAGCCGGGCCCTCGATGGCCTCGGAGGTCAGCAGACCCGCGTTGATCTCGCGGAGCGCGATCGACAGCGGCTTCTCGTGGACGTGGGTGTCCACCAGGGGGCCGACGTACTCGAGCAGACCCTCACCGAGCTGCGAGTAGTACGCGTTGATCTGGCGCGCACGCTTGGCCGCGTAGATCACGAGGCTGTACTTCGAGTCGGTCGCCTCGAGCAGCTCATCAATCGGAGGGTTGATGATGCCCTCGGGCGCGGTCATGGGAGAGGACACTCTCTAGCCTTCCTTATTACGCCTCATGGCAAGAATGAATTGAAGATCAAGCCACTCGCATCAAGGCTAGCAGCTCACTCGCCACGTCCTCGACGGAGGTGTTGACCAGGGTGGTATCGAACTCGGATTCGGCGGCCAGCTCGACGCGGGCCGCCTCCAGCCGCCGCTCGATGACCTCGGGCGCCTCGGTCCCCCGGCCGGTGAGCCGGCGGACCAGCTCCTCCCAGCTGGGCGGCGCGAGGAAGACCAGCTGGGCTTCCGGCATGGTCTCGCGGATCTGCCGCGCGCCCTGGAGGTCGATCTCCAGCAGCACCGGCTCGCCCGCGTCGAGCCGGTCCATGACCGCCTCACGGGGGGTGCCGTAGCGGTTGCCGGCGAACTCGGCCCACTCCAGCAGCTCGCCGTTGGCGATGTGCTTGTCGAACTCTCCGTCGTCCACGAAGAAGTACTGGACGCCGTGCCGCTCGCCGGGGCGGGGCCTGCGGGTCGTGGCCGAGACCGAGAGCCAGACCTCGGGGTGTGCCTTGCGCATATGCGCGACGACCGTGCTCTTACCGACCCCGGAGGGGCCGGAGAGCACGGTCAGCCGCGGGCGTACTGGATGTGCTGCCATGCAGCAGATTATCCAGGTTCCCGGCAGTGCCGGAAAACGTCAGCCGGCTGCGCCGCCGAACTCACGCTCGAGGGATGCGATCTGGTTGGAGCCGAGCCCGCGCACACGACGGCTCTCGGAGATGCCGAGCCGCTCCATGATCTGCTTGGCGCGGACCTTGCCGACGCCCGGCAGGGACTCCAGGAGGGCGGAGACCTTCATCTTGCCGATGACATCGTTCTCCTGGCCCTGCTTGATGACCTCGTGCAGAGACGCGCCGGAGTGCTTGAGCCGATTCTTGACCTCGGCGCGCTCCCGGCGAGCCGCGGCGGCCTTTTCGAGCGCGGCTGCGCGCTGTTCAGGGGTAAGGGGCGGAAGAGCCACGCCTACGTCACCTCGGATGTCGAACTGTCGGATATGGACCGGTGAGGAACCTAGTCGGCCCTCACCTGCGGAGCAACGCGCAACGCAACAGCGCGTTCGCTCTCGTCGGAGACTAGCGGCCGATCCCGCTCCAGTCAGCGAGAACAGACGAAAAGTCCTGGTCAGACTCGCTCGACTGGGACATTCATGGACAAAATAGCCCGGTTATTCAGCCACGGCACGCACGTCATCAGCCATTCGGGCCGCCGCCTCGACCAGCGCGGAGGCATCCGGTCCGTGCTTCAGGACCCCTCGGCTGACGCTCGGAACGACATTGCGGACCGCCGCCCCGAAGACCCCCGGAAGATCCGCGGGGGTCGCCCCCTGGGCGCCGATGCCGGGCGCCAGCAACGGCCCGTCGATCGCCAGCTCCGCCCCGATCCGCTCCGCGGTGGAGCCGAGGGTCGCCCCGACGACCGCCCCGTACGAGCCGAGCGCGCCCCTTTCGGCCTCGTCGGCGTTCTCGGCCTTCAGCTGGGCCAGCACGGAGGCGGCGACCGTCGTCCCGTCCGGCCGCGCCGCGTGCTGCACCTCGGCGCCCTCCGGGTTGGACGTCAGCGCCAGTACGAAGACCCCGGCGCCGCTCGCCCGCGCGGCGTCCAGCGCGGGCCGCAGCGAGCCGAAGCCGAGGTAGGGGCTGACGGTGACCGCGTCCGAGAACAGCGGGCTGCCGGGGTCGAGGTAGGCGGCGGCGTACGCGGCCATCGTGGACCCGATGTCGCCGCGCTTGGCGTCCATCAGCACCAGCGCCCCGGCGTCCCGGGCGTCCGCCACGGCCCGCTCCAGCACGGCGATGCCGCGCGAGCCGAAGCGCTCGAAGAAGGCCGACTGCGGCTTGAGCACGGCGACGCGCCCGGCGAGCGCGTCCACGACGGTCCGCGTGAACCGCTCGAGCCCCGCGACGTCGTCCCCGAGCCCCCAGTCGGCGAGCAGGGACGCATGCGGGTCGATGCCGACGCACAGCGGCCCACGCTCGTCCATGGCCCGTCGCAGGCGGGTCCCGAAGGGGGTGGGGGCGGGGATCGTCATGGTGTCTCCTGGGGGATTCCGGCCCCTCCGGCGGAGAGGCAAGCGTGTCCGGGCGGTGATGCCCCACCACCCAGCCCCTCCGGCGATTGAGGAGCGGGGTCCGGGGCGGAGCCCCGGCGGGGGTGTGGGGGCGGAGCCCCACCCGACTACGCGGCGGCGTCGGCACCGACCGCGTCGGCCAGCGTGTCGTACGGAGAGGCGGCGAGCCGGGCAGCCAAGCCGCGATGGATCTCGCGGGCCCAGAACGGCCCGCGGTAGATGAACGCGCTGTAGCCCTGCACCAGCGTCGCCCCCGCGAGGATCCGCTCCCACGCGTCGTCGGCCGTCTCGATCCCGCCGACACCCACGAGCGTGAGCCGGTCCCCCACCCGGGCGTACAGGCGGCGCAGCACCTCCAGCGAGCGGGCCTTCAGGGGGGCGCCGGACAGCCCGCCGGTCTCGGCGGTGAGCGCCGAGGGGGACGTCAGCCCAAGACCCTCCCGCGCGATCGTCGTGTTGGTGGCGATGATGCCGTCAAGACCCAGCTCGACCGCGAGGTCGGCGACCGCGTCCACGTCCGCGTCGGCGAGATCTGGCGCGATCTTTACCAGCAGCGGCACCCGGCGCCCGGTCACCGTGCGGTCGGCGGCCTCGCGGACCGCGGTCAGCAGCGGGCGCAGCTGGTCGACGGCCTGAAGGTTCCGCAGTCCGGGGGTGTTGGGCGACGAGACGTTGACGACGAGGTAATCCGCGTGGGCGGCCAGTCGCTCGGTCGAGGTCACATAGTCGGCGACCGCTTCCGCCTCCGGGACGACCTTGGTCTTGCCGATGTTGACGCCGACCGTCGTGCGGAAGGCGGCGCGGCGGGCCGCGAGACGGTCGGCCACCGCCGCCGAGCCCTCGTTGTTGAAGCCCATGCGGTTGATCAGCGCACGGTCGCCGACCAGCCGGAAGAGCCGCTTCTTGGGGTTGCCGGACTGCGGCTGACCGGTCACGGTGCCGATCTCGACGTGGTCGAAGCCGAGCATCGCCATGCCGTCGATCCCGGCGGCGTTCTTGTCGAATCCGGCGGCGAGCCCGAACGGCCCGTGCATCCGCAGGCCCAGCGCCTCGGTGCGCAGCGCCTTGTGGCGGGGGGCGAAGACGGCCGCGAGATAGGTGCGCAGCACGGGGACGCGGGCGGCCAGCCGGATCCAGCCGAAGGCCAGGTGGTGGGCCTTCTCCGGGTCCATGCGCCGGAAGATCAGGTTGAAGAGCAGCGAGTACATGAGGGGGCCTTCCGCGGGCGGGGAGACGGGGGTCGTCGCGTAAGAGGGGGACACCGGCCGGTGTCCCCCTCTTCGCGCCTCACTCCTCGCGGGCGGCGGTCAGATGTTCCGCGTGTTCCTGGAGCGACCGGACGCCGACCGCGCCCCGGCCGAGCGCCTCGATGCCCTGGACGGCGGCGGCGAGGGCCTGGACGGTGGTCAGGCACGGGACGCCGCGGGCGACGGACGCCGTACGGATGTCGTAGCCGTCGAGCCGGCCGCCGGTGCCGTACGGGGTGTTGACGATGAGGTCCACGTCCCCGTCGTGGATGTACTGGACGATGGTCCGCTCGCCGTTCGGGCCCTCGCCCTCGCTCTGCTTGCGGACGACGGTGGCGTTGATGCCGTTGCGCTTGAGCACCTCCGCCGTGCCCGAGGTGGCCAGCAGCTCGAAGCCGAGGGCGACCAGCTCCCGGGCCGGGAAGATCATCGAACGCTTGTCGCGGTTGGCGACGGAGACGAAGGCGCGCCCCTTGGTGGGCAGCGCCCCGTACGCCCCGGCCTGCGACTTGGCGTACGCCGCGCCGAAGACCGAGTCGATGCCCATGACCTCGCCGGTCGAGCGCATCTCCGGGCCGAGGATGGTGTCCACGCCGCGCCCCGAGGCGTCGCGGAACCGCGACCAGGGCATCACGGCCTCCTTGACCGAGATCGGCGCGTCCAGCGGCAGCGTGCCGCCGTCGCCGGTCGCGGGCAGCAGGCCCTCGGCGCGCAGCTCGGCGATGGTCGCGCCCAGCGAGATCCGGGCGGCGGCCTTGGCCAGCGGTACGGCGGTGGCCTTGGAGGTGAAGGGAACCGTGCGGGAGGCGCGCGGGTTCGCCTCCAGGACGTACAGGATGTCCCCGGCCATCGCGAACTGGATGTTGATCAGTCCGCGGACGCCGACACCGCGCGCGATGGCCTCGGTGGAGGCGCGCAGCCGCTTGATGTCGAAGCCACCGAGGGTGATCGGGGGCAGCGCGCACGCCGAGTCGCCGGAGTGGATACCGGCCTCCTCGATGTGCTCCATGACGCCGCCGAGGTACAGCTCCTGACCGTCGTAGAGCGCGTCGACGTCGATCTCGATCGCGTCGTCGAGGAAGCGGTCGATCAGCACCGGGTGCTCGGAGATGAGGCCCGCGTGGCGCTCCAGGTACGCGGCGAGCGAGGTCTCGTCGTAGACGATCTCCATGCCGCGGCCGCCCAGCACGTACGAGGGGCGGACCATGACCGGATAGCCGATCTCGGCGGCGATGCCCTTGGCCTGCTCGAAGGAGAAGGCGGTGCCGTACTTGGGGGCGGGCAGCCCGGCCTCGGTCAGCACCCGGCCGAAGGCGCCGCGCTCCTCGGCGAGGTTGATCGCCTCGGGCGAGGTGCCGACGATGGGCACGCCGTTGTCCTTGAGGGCCTGGGCGAGGCCGAGCGGGGTCTGGCCACCGAGCTGGACGACGACGCCCGCGACCGGGCCCGCCTGCGTCTCCGCGTGGACGATCTCCAGGACGTCCTCCAGGGTGAGCGGCTCGAAGTAGAGCCGGTCGGAGGTGTCGTAGTCGGTGGAGACGGTCTCCGGGTTGCAGTTGACCATGACGGTCTCGTAGCCCGCGGCGCTCAGCGCGAAGGAGGCGTGGACGCACGAGTAGTCGAACTCGATGCCCTGGCCGATCCGGTTCGGGCCGGAGCCGAGGATGATCACGGCCGGGGTCTCGCGCGGGGCGACCTCGGACTCCTCGTCGTAGGAGGAGTAGAAGTACGGGGTCCTGGCGGCGAACTCGGCGGCGCAGGTGTCGACCGTCTTGTAGACGGGCCGGATGCCGAGCGCGTGCCGCACCTCGCGGACCACGTCCTCGCGCAGCGAGCGGATTCCGGCGATCTGGGCGTCGGAGAAGCCGTGCCGCTTGGCCTCGGCGAGCAGCTCGGGGCCGAGCTTGTCGGCGGCGGCCAGCTCGTCCGCGATCTCCTTGATCAGGAAGAGCTGGTCCACGAACCACGGGTCGATCTTCGTGGCGTCGAAGACCTCCTGCTGGGTCGCCCCGGCGCGGATGGCCTGCATGACGGTGTTGATCCGGCCGTCGGTGGGGACGTCGGCCGTCCGGAGCAGTTCGGCCTTGTCCCCGGGCTCGCCGGTGAAGTCGAACTGGCTGCCCTTCTTCTCCAGCGAGCGCAGCGCCTTCTGGAGCGCCTCGGTGAAGTTACGGCCGATGGCCATGGCCTCGCCGACCGACTTCATGGTGGTGGTGAGGCGGGCGTCGGCGGCCGGGAACTTCTCGAACGCGAACCGCGGCACCTTGACCACGACGTAGTCGAGCGTGGGCTCGAAGGACGCCGGGGTCTTCTCGGTGATGTCGTTGGGGATCTCGTCCAGCGTGTAGCCGACGGCCAGCCGGGCGGCGATCTTCGCGATCGGGAAGCCGGTGGCCTTGGAGGCCAGCGCGGAGGAGCGGGAGACGCGCGGGTTCATCTCGATGACGATGACCCGGCCGTCCTCGGGGTTGACCGCGAACTGGATGTTGCAGCCGCCGGTGTCCACGCCGACCTCGCGGATGACGGCGATGCCGATGTCCCGCAGCACCTGGTACTCGCGGTCGGTCAGCGTCATCGCCGGGGCGACGGTGATCGAGTCGCCGGTGTGGACGCCCATGGGGTCGAAGTTCTCGATGGAGCAGACGACCACGACGTTGTCGTGCTTGTCGCGCATCAGCTCCAGCTCGTACTCCTTCCACCCCAGGATGGACTCCTCCAGCAGCACCTCGGTGGTGGGCGAGAGGTTCAGGCCCTGGCCGGCGATGCGGCGCAGCTCCTCCTCGTCGTGCGCGAAGCCGGAGCCCGCGCCGCCCATGGTGAAGGAGGGGCGGACGACGACGGGGTAGCCGCCGAGCTCGTCGACGCCCGCGAGGACGTCGTCCATGGAGTGGCAGATGTACGAGCGGGCGGACTCGCCGTGGCCGATCTTGGCGTTGACGGCCTCGACGACCTCCTTGAACTGGTCGCGGTCCTCGCCCTTGTGGATCGCCTGGACGTTGGCGCCGATCAGCTCGACGCCGTACTCGTCGAGGGTGCCCGCCTCGTGCAGCGAGATCGCGGTGTTCAGGGCGGTCTGGCCGCCGAGCGTGGGCAGCAGCGCGTCGGGGCGCTCCTTGGCGATGATCTTCTCGACGTACTCCGGGGTGATCGGCTCGACGTACGTGGCGTCGGCGATCTCCGGGTCGGTCATGATCGTGGCCGGGTTGGAGTTGACCAGGATGACCCGCAGGCCCTCGGACTTCAGCACCCGGCAGGCCTGGGTGCCGGAGTAGTCGAACTCGGCGGCCTGGCCGATGACGATCGGGCCGGAGCCGATGACCAGGACGGACTGGATGTCGGTGCGCTTAGGCACGCTGGCCCTCCATCAGGGTGACGAAGCGGTCGAACAGGTACCCGGCGTCGTGCGGGCCCGCGGCGGCTTCGGGGTGGTACTGGACGCTGAATGCGGGGCGGTCGAGCAGCCGCAGCCCCTCGACCACGTTGTCGTTGAGACAGACGTGGGAGACCTCGGCCCGCCCGTAGGGGGTGTCGCTCGGCGCGTCGAGCGGGGCGTCCACGGCGAAGCCGTGGTTGTGCGCGGTGACCTCGACCTTGCCGGTGGTGCGGTCCTGCACCGGCTGGTTGATGCCGCGGTGGCCGTACTTCAGCTTGAAGGTGCCGAAGCCGAGGGCGCGGCCCAGGATCTGGTTGCCGAAGCAGATGCCGAACAGCGGGGTGGACCGCTCCAGGACGGCGCGCATGAGGGAGACGGGGTGCTCCGCGGTGGCCGGGTCGCCCGGGCCGTTGGAGAAGAACACGCCGTCCGGGTTCACCGCGTAGATGTCCTCCACGGTGGCGGTGGCGGGCAGGACGTGCACCTCGATGCCGCGCTCGGCCATCCGGTGCGGGGTCATGCCCTTGATGCCGAGGTCGATCGCGGCGACGGTGAACCGCTTGGTGCCGATCGCGGGGACGACGTACGTCTCCTGGGTCGCCACCTCGCGGCTGAGGTCGGCGCCCTTCATCTGCGGGGCGGCCTGCACCTTGGCGAGCAGCGCGGCCTCGTCCGCGACCGCCTCGCCGGAGAAGATGCCGACGCGCATGGCGCCGCGCTCGCGCAGATGGCGGGTGAGGGCGCGGGTGTCGACGCCGCTGATGCCGACGACGCCCTGGGCGGTCAGCTCCTCGTCCAGCGAGCGGCGGGAGCGCCAGTTGGAGGGCGTACGGGCCGGGTCGCGCACCACGTAGCCGGAGACCCAGATGCGCCCGGACTCGGGGTCCTCGTCGTTGACGCCCGTGTTGCCGATGTGCGGGGCGGTCATGACGACGACCTGGCGGTGGTAGGACGGGTCGGTCAGGGTCTCCTGGTAACCGGTCATCCCGGTGGAGAACACGGCCTCGCCGAAGGTCTCCCCCACGGCCCCGTAGGCGCGGCCGCGGAAGGTGCGGCCGTCCTCCAGGACGAGTACGGCGGGGGTCTGGGCCCCCCTGGTGGAGGTCGTCATCGTGCGCCTTCCTGGTTGTGCTCTGCGTTCTTGACGTCTTCGGTGACGTCGAGGGCTTCGACCCAGGCCGCGTGCTCGGCGGCGTGGTCGGAGCGGAATCCGGAGTCGATCTGGCGGTCGCCGAGCTGCCAGGTGACGATCAGCAGCCCGCCCTCGGCGAGGACCTTGCCCGCGATGCCCTTGTCGAGCCGGGCGCCACGGAGGCTTGCGGCCGGGATGAAGAAGTCCTGGGCGCCGGGCCGTACGACGCTCAGGCCCGCCTCGGTGAGGGTCAGCTCGACGCGGCTGCGGGTGCCGAGGCCATGGGCCACGATGCGGTCGAGCCACTGTCCGGCAGTGGTGGAGCCGTGGTAGCGGCCGGTGAGCGTCAGCGTGGCGGGGCCCGGCTCGGCCGGGGCCTCGGGCAGCTCGGGCAGATCGCCCTGGAGGGTGCCGCGCCACTTCCAGCCCTCACGCATAAGCCAGTAGACGAGCGCGATGAACAGCAGCAGACCGACGACCCAGCCGATGCGGGCGGCCCAGTCGGTGACGTCCGCGGACCGCTGCTCAGCTGCCAGATGGGTCAGAGATATCACGCGAGTTTCCCGTCCACGACCGTCGCCCGGCCCCGCAGGAAGGTGTGCGTCACCCGGCCCGGCAGCTCCCGGCCCTCGTAGGGGGTGTTGCGGCTGCGGGAGGCGAAGCCCGCGGGGTTCACCTCACCACGGTAAGCGGAGTCCAGCAGGGTGAGGTTGGCGGGCTCCCCCGCGGCGACGGGACGGCCGTGCCCGGTGAGGCGGCCGATGGCGGACGGACGGGTGGACATCCGGTCGGCGACGCCCGCCCAGTCCAGCAGCCCGGTGTCGACCATGGTGTGCTGGACGACGGACAGCGCGGTCTCCAGGCCGACCATGCCCATGGCCGCCGCGCCCCACTCGCAGTCCTTGTCCTCGTGCGGATGCGGGGCGTGGTCGGTGGCGACGCAGTCGATGGTGCCGTCGGCCAGCGCCTCGCGCAGCGCCATGACGTCGGCCTCGGTGCGCAGCGGCGGGTTCACCTTGTAGACCGGGTCGTAGGAGCGCACCAGCTCGTCGGTGAGCAGCAGGTGGTGCGGGGTGACCTCGGCGGTGACCCGCCAGCCCTTGGACTTGGCCCAGCGGACGATCTCGACGGAGCCCGCCGTGGAGAGGTGGCAGATGTGCACCCGGGAGCCGACGTGCGCGGCGAGCAGCACATCGCGGGCGATGATCGACTCCTCGGCGACGGCGGGCCAGCCGCCCAGGCCCAGTTCGGCGGAGACGATGCCCTCGTTCATCTGGGCACCCTCGGTGAGCCGCGGCTCCTGGGCGTGCTGGGCGATGACGCCGTCGAACGCCTTCACGTACTCCAGCGCGCGGCGCATGATCACCGCGTCGTCGACGCACTTGCCGTCGTCGGAGAAGACCCGGACACCGGCGGCGGAGTCGTGCATGGCGCCCAGCTCGGCGAGCTTCTTGCCCTCCAGGCCGACGGTGACGGCGCCGATGGGCTGCACATCGCAGTAGCCGGACTCCTTGCCGAGCCGCCACACCTGCTCCACGACGCCCGCGGTGTCGGCCACGGGGAAGGTGTTGGCCATGGCGTGGACGGCGGTGAAGCCGCCGACCGCCGCGGCCTTGGTGCCGGTGAGGACGGTCTCGGAGTCCTCCCGTCCCGGCTCGCGCAGATGGGTGTGGAGGTCGACCAGGCCCGGCAGCAGGATCTGCCCGGCGGCGTCGATCACGGTGGCGCCGTCCGCGTCGAGGCCGGTGCCGACGGCGGCGATGCGCTCGCCCTCGATCAGCACGTCCTGCGGCTCGCCGCCGAGCACCTTCGCGCCGCGCAGCAGCGTCTTGTTCGTGTCGCTCATGGTTACTGGTTCTCCTCGGTGCGGGCGGCGGCGACGGCGGGCTCGTTGCCGCCGAGCAGCAGGTACAGGACGGCCATGCGGATCGAGACGCCGTTGGCGACCTGCTCGACCGCGGTGCAGCGGTCGGAGTCGGCGACCTCGGCGGTGATCTCCATGCCGCGGTTCATCGGGCCGGGGTGCATGACGATGGCGTGCTCGGGCATCCGGGCCATCCGGTCGGCGTCCAGGCCGTAGCGGCGCGCGTACTCGCGCTCGGTGGGGAAGAAGGCGGCGTTCATCCGCTCGCGCTGGACCCGCAGCATCATCACGGCGTCGGACTTGCCGACCACCGCGTCCAGGTCGTACGAGACGTCACAGGGCCAGCTCTCGACGCCGAAGGGGACGAGGGTGGGCGGGGCGACCAGGGTGACGTCGGCGCCGAGGGTGGACAGCAGGTGGACGTTGGAGCGGGCGACCCGGCTGTGCAGCACGTCGCCGACGATGGTGATCCGGCGGCCGGACAGGTCCTGGCCCACGCCGGACGCCCCGGAGGCCAGCCGGCGGCGCATGGTGAACGCGTCGAGCAGCGCCTGGGTGGGGTGCTCATGGGTGCCGTCGCCCGCGTTGACGACCGAGCCGTTGATCCAGCCGGAGGTGGCGAGCCGGTGCGGGGCGCCGGAGGCGTGGTGCCGGATGACGACGGCGTCGGCGCCCATCGCCTCCAGGGTGAGCGCGGTGTCCTTCAGGGACTCGCCCTTGGAGACCGAGGAGCCCTTGGCGGAGAAGTTGATGACATCGGCGGACAGCCGCTTGGCGGCCGCCTCGAAGGAGATGCGGGTGCGGGTCGAGTCCTCGAAGAAGAGGTTCACGACGGTGCGGCCGCGCAGGGTCGGCAGCTTCTTGATCGGCCGGTCGGCGAGCCGGGCCAGCTCCTCGGCGGTGTCGAGGATCAGGACGGCGTCGTCGCGCGAGAGATCGGCGGCCGAGATGAGGTGACGCTTCATCCGGTTGCTCCGTGGGTGAGGAGGTGTGCGGGCGTGCGGGCGGGCAGGCGCCTGGTCCGGTACCGGACCGTGAGGCCCGTGCACCGGGGTCCGACAGGCCGGGTACCCGGGATCGCCGGGAGCCGTCGCCGTCGGTGCCGGGGCGCTACTTTCCGTCCGCGGGGGTGGCCTCGCGCAGGCCGAGGAGCACGCTGTCGCGCCCGTCCTCCTCGGTGAGCTGGACCTTGACCGTCTCCCGCAGCGACGTGGGGAGGTTCTTGCCGACGTAGTCGGCCCGGATCGGCAGCTCCCGGTGGCCGCGGTCCACCAGGACCGCGAGCTGGACGGCGCGCGGCCGCCCGATGTCACCGAGGGCGTCGAGCGCGGCGCGGATGGTGCGGCCGGAGAAGAGCACGTCGTCGACGAGGACGACCAGCCGGCCGTCGATGCCGTCGCCGGGGATCTCGGTGCGGGCCAGCGCGCGGGCGGGCCGCAGCCGCAGGTCGTCGCGGTACATCGTGATGTCGAGCGAACCGGCCTTCAGCTCACCCGGGGCCTTGCCGGTGATCTCCTCCAGCCGGGCGGCCAGCCGCCGGGCGAGGAAGACACCGCGGGTGGGGATGCCGAGGAGCACCACGTCGTCGGCGCCCTTGGCGCGCTCGACGATCTCGTGGGCGATACGGGTCAGGACCCGCGCGATGTCCGGTGCTTCGAGCACGGAGCGCGCGGCGTCCGAGGTACGGGCGTCCATGGGATACGGACCTCCTTCTCCGCCTCACGGGACGGACCTTAAAGGACGTCGGATTTGCGCCATTCACAGTAGCAGGGGCGCAGGGGGCGCTCGTCAACACCCCTGGCGAGAGCCCCTCCGCTCCATTCGGCTTGACGAATGGAGATTACGCTACGTAACCTTCACAGTGAGTTACCAGCCGCGCGGCCGAGCCGCACGTCGATTCAGTGTCCGGGGAGCTTTATGTCCAGCGAATACGCCAAACAGCTCGGGGCCAAGCTCCGCGCCATCCGCACCCAGCAGGGCCTCTCCCTTCACGGCGTCGAGGAGAAGTCCCAGGGCCGGTGGAAGGCCGTGGTGGTGGGATCGTACGAGCGCGGTGACCGCGCCGTGACCGTCCAGCGTCTCGCCGAACTGGCCGACTTCTACGGCGTCCCGGTGCAGGAGCTGCTGCCGGGCACCAGCCCGGCCGGGGCGGCCGAGCCGCCCCCGAAGCTGGTGCTTGACCTGGAGCGGCTGGCCCATGTGCCGGTCGAGAAGGCGGGCCCGCTCCAGCGGTACGCCGCCACGATCCAGAGCCAGCGCGGTGACTACAACGGCAAGGTGCTGTCGATCCGGCAGGACGATCTGCGCACCCTCGCCGTGATCTACGACCAGTCGCCGTCCGTACTGACCGAACAGCTGATCAGCTGGGGAGTGCTGGGCGCCGACGCGCGCCGCGCGGTCCAGCACGAGGATGTGTGACGCGCGCCCGTCGCGCCAGCGCACCCTCTCCACCAGCAGAAACGTGCCGCCGGGGGCGGTGGAAGTGCCGTACGGCCTCCACCGCCCCCGGCGGCTTTGTGCGGACTCTCCGGAGCGGCCCGGCGGTTATGCCTGGCTCTCCTGGTCGCGGGTCTCGTGGTCGCGAGCGTCCTGGTCGCGGCGCAGCCCCGGCTTCAGCTCCTTGAGGCGGCCGAGCAGACCGTTGACGAACGACGGCGAGTCGTCGGTGGAGAACTCCTTGGCGAGCTGCACCGCCTCGTCGATCACCACCGCGTCCGGAGTCGCGTCCTCCCACACCAGCTCATAGGTGCCGAGTCGCAGGATGTTCCGGTCGACCACCGGCATCCGGTCCAGCGTCCAGCCCACCGCGTAGGTGGCGAGCAGCTCGTCGATCCGCGCGGTGTGCTCCGCGTATCCCTCGACGAGCTGCATCGTGTATTCGCTGACCGGAGGCTGCCGATCGTCGGTCCGGGCGTGCCGTATCCAGTCCGCGAGGACGGTCTGCACGGAGCTGCCACGCTGATCGGCCTCGAAAAGGATCTGAAAGGCACGCTTACGGGCCTTGTTGCGGGCAGCCACGGTTAGTTGTTCACCCGACCGAGGTACTCACCGGAGCGGGTGTCGACCTTGATCTTCTCACCGGTGGTGATGAACAGCGGGACGCCGATCTCGTAGCCGGTCTCGAGCTTGGCGGGCTTGGAGCCACCGGTCGAGCGGTCGCCCTGGACGCCCGGCTCGGTGTACTCGATCACCAGCTCGACGGCGGCGGGCAGCTCGACATACAGAGGGTTGCCCTCGTACATCGCCACGACCGCCTCGAAGCCCTCGAGCAGATACCGGGCGTTGTCGCCGACGACCTCGGGGGTGACATAGATCTGATCGAACGTGTCCATGTCCATGAACACGAAGCTCTCGCCGTCCTTGTACGAGAACTGCATGCCGCGCTTGTCGACATTGGCCGTCTCGACCTT
This sequence comes from Streptomyces sp. NPDC021115, assembly GCF_044333065.1. Lineage (NCBI taxonomy): Bacteria > Bacillati > Actinomycetota > Actinomycetes > Kitasatosporales > Streptomycetaceae > Streptomyces > Streptomyces sp. NPDC021115. The sequence continues at coordinate 698,637 of NZ_JBIRQF010000002.1, read as the reverse complement.
CACGCCGGCGTTGAAGGTCTTGTCGACCACCTTGCCGGACAGCACGTTCTTGAGCTTGGTGCGCACGAAAGCAGGGCCCTTGCCGGGCTTGACGTGCTGGAACTCGACGACGGACCACAGCTGGCCGCCGTCGAGCTTGAGCACCATGCCGTTCTTGAGGTCGTTCGTGGATGCCACGGTTGCGGGATCTCCTGGACTGCGACTGGTGGAGACCAGAGAGCCGCGGTGCGCCATTATCAGCCAGGGCCGACAGCGGAAAACCGTCAGCCAGAACTACAGCGCGAGCAGCTCTTTGGTCGTGATGGTGAGTAGCTCGGGTCCGCCGTCCGCCTCGGGGCGGACGACGAGCGTGTCGTCGATCCGGACACCGCCCCGTCCCGGGAGGTGGACCCCCGGTTCGACGGTGACCGGCACACAAGCGTCCAGTTTACCCATGGCCGACGGCGACAGCCGAGGGTCCTCGTCGATTTCCAGGCCCACGCCGTGTCCGGTACGCGTCTCCAGACCCTCCCCGTACCCCGCGGCGTCCAGCACCTGACGGGTCACCCGGTCCACGTCCCGGTACCCCATGCCCGGCAGCAGCGCCTCCCGTCCGGCCCGCTGAGCGGCGAAGACGACGTCGTACAGCTCGACCTGCCAGTCCGCGGGCGAGGGGCCGACCACGAACGTACGGCCCACCTGGCAGCGGTACCCGCGGTAGTCGGCGCCCAGGCAGATGGTGAGGAAGTCGCCCTCCTCGACCCTCCGGTCGGTGGGCAGATGCCCGGCCCGGCCCGCGTGCGGCCCCGCGGCGACCACCGTGGGGAACGCCGGTCCGTCCGCCCCGTGGTCCACCAGGCGGCGCTCCAGCTCCAGCGCGAGATGGCGCTCGGTGCGGCCCACCAGGATCGACTCCAGCAGCTCGCCGAGCGCCTGGTCGGCCAGCTCCCCGGCGATCCGCATGCAGGAGATCTCCTCGTCGTCCTTGACGATCCGCAGCTGTTCGACGGCCCGCCCCAGGTCGGTGAGGCGGAGCCGCGGCGCGGCCGAGCCGACCGCCCGGTGGCGGGCCACGGTCAGATCGTGCTCCTCGACGGCCAGCGACTCGGCGCCGTCCACCGCCGCCAGGTCGGCGGCGGCCACGGCCGGGTCACCGTCAGGACCGGACAGCATCAGCAGCCGCAGATCCTCCGGATGCGGCCCCGGCACCAGCCCCCACGAGGACGCCTCGGGGGCCACCAGGACGTCCTGGACGGGCCCGAGGAGCAGGGCGGCACCCGGGGGCGCGTCGCCGCACAGATAGCGCACGTTGGCTGGCCGGGAGACCAGGGCGGCCTCGCTCCCGGCCGCCGCGGTCTGGTCGTGCAGGCGGGCACGTCGGGCCGCGTACACCTGGGACATGCCCCGAGCGTACGCACTACGCCCCACCCCGGCCGTCCGAACGGGTCCGGATGGGGTTCAGAAGGCGGGCGGGCTGGCGATGGAGCGGGCTACCACCTCGTCGAGCATGCGGGCGGTGGTCTCCACGTCGTACGTCGAGTTGTCGATGATCGGCAGCCCGGAGCCGTACCAGCCCGCCATCCGGCCGTGGATGCGGGCGACCTCTTCGTCGCTGAGGCGGCGGTTGCCGCTGCGGGCCGCGTTCCGCTCCAGGACGATTTCGAGGCCGGGCAGCACCACCACGGGGAGGAGGCCGGGGCCGACGTGCCGCTTCCAGCCGCCGAGGCCGACGACGGGGCGGTCCGGGAAGACGGCGTCGTCCAGGATGCAGGAGATGCCGTTGGCGAGGAAGTTACGCGCGGCGAAGCCGCAGGTGCGGCGGGCGAGACGATACTGCGCCTCGGAGTTCTCGTTCCAGCCCGACTGGGGGTTGGCGAAGCCCGACCTGACCCATTCGCGGACGTCGTCCAGGCTGATGTGCGCGGTGGGGACGCGGCGGCGGTCGGCCCAGTAGCGGGCGACGGTGGTCTTGCCCGCCCCGGCCGGGCCGATGAGCAGCACGGCGACGGCGGCCTGCGAGGCGTCGGCCATCGCCGGATCGGCGGGCGGGTGCGGCAGCGGGACGGGAGCGCCGGGCGGGAGCTGGATGTGGCCGGTGGTGTTGGCGCGGTCGACGGGCGGCCCGGGGGGCGGCTGCGGGGTCGGGTGCGCGGTGTGCGGGTGGCCCGCCACCGGGGGCGGTGCGGGGGCGGGCGGTGCGGGCACCGGGGGCACCGGCGCCGGCGGCATGGGCGCCGCGGGATGCGCGGGCGGTGCCGGTGGGGTGGGCACGGGAGGTACGGGCGGGGCCGGGTGGTGCGGATGGGGACCGGGGGGCTGACTCGCGCTCTGGGGCCAGCCTGTGCCCTGCGGCCCGGGGCCCTGCCCCGCCGGCCGGTGGGACGGTGGCAGCGGAGCTCCCACTGCATGCTGCATCCGGTGGCACTCCGTCTCGTACAGGCGGCAGTCGTGACGGACAACTGTCGCGTGGTGACGCGGCCCTGGGGCCGCTCCTACCGAACGGTACCTGCCCAGGCCGTCGCTGTGTGAACGCCCGGAAAACCCGCCGCGTGCCCGTCACGACGCGTCAGCCAGGCAATTCGTCCGCCCTAATGCCCAACTGCCGGGAAAACCAGGGGCGTTCGAAAGCCCGCGGCGGCGCCGCGGGTTTCGATGGCGGGGACGGGGATGACACAGTTGTGACGGAACCCGGGCACTCCGCAGAGGTCCGCGTCAGGCTTCCCGGGAGATCTCCCCGTACGCCGCGAGCAGCACCGCCGGGTCCGGCCCCTCCAGCACGGTCGGCTTGGCGATGCCGTCGAGCACGATGAAGCGCAGCAGGTCACCGCGGGACTTCTTGTCGACCTTCATGGTCTCCAGCAGCTTGGGCCACTGGTCGCCGCGGTAGGTGAGCGGCAGGCCGACGGACTCCAGGACGGCGCGGTGCCGGTCGGCGGTGGCGTCGTCCAAACGGCCCGCGAGACGGCCCAGTTCGGCGGCGAAGACCATGCCGACGGAGACGGCGGCGCCGTGCCGCCAGTTGTAGCGCTCGTTCTTCTCGATGGCGTGCGCGAGGGTGTGCCCGTAGTTGAGGATTTCGCGCAGCCCGGATTCCCTGAGGTCGCTGGAGACGACCTCGGCCTTGACCCGGATGGAGCGCTCGATCAGCTCGGCGGTGTGCTCGCCGCCGGGGGTGCGGGCCGCGGCCGGGTCCTGCTCGATCAGCTCCAGGATGGCCGGGTCGGCGATGAATCCGGCCTTGATGACCTCGGCGAGGCCGCTGATGTAGTCGTTGACGGGCAGCGAGTCCAGCGCGGCCAGGTCGCACAGCACCCCGGCCGGGGGGTGGAACGCGCCGACGAGGTTCTTGCCCTCGGCGGTGTTGATGCCGGTCTTGCCGCCGACCGCCGCGTCGACCATGCCGAGCACGGTCGTCGGGACGGCGATCCAGCGCACCCCGCGCAGCCAGGTCGCGGCGACGAACCCGGCCAGGTCGGTGGTGGCGCCGCCGCCGACGCCGACGATGACATCACTGCGGGTGAAACCGGTCTGGCCGAGCGCCTTCCAGCAGTACGCGGCGACCTCGGCGGTCTTGGCCTCCTCCGCGTTCGGCAGCTGGATCGCGATGGCGTCGTACCCCTGGTCGGCGAGGTCCTGGCGGATCGCCTCGCCGGTCTCGGCCAGCGCCTCGGGGTGGAGGACGGCGACGCGCTTGACCCCGTCCCCGATCAGCCCGGGCAGCTCGCCGAGGAGCTGGCGGCCGACCAGGACCTCGTACGGCGCGGTGCCCGCGGTGCCGCCGACCTGGATGCGCGTGGGGGTTTCGGTGCTCATGCCTTCTTCAGCTCCAGTGCGTCCATGACGGCGTCGGCGACCTCGTCGGGGGTGCGGCCCTCGGTCGTCACGACGGCCCGGGCGACTTCGGTGTACAGCGGACGGCGCTGCTCCATCAGCTCGCGCCAGCGCTGGCGGGGGTTGACGGCGAGCAGCGGGCGGGGGGCGTCGAGGCCGGTGCGCTTGACGGCCTCGGCGACGCCCATCTCCAGGAAGACCACAGGGAGGCCGGTGAGCAGGGCACGGGTGTCCGGATCGAGGATCGCGCCGCCGCCGAGGGCCAGCACGCCCCGGTGACCGGTGACGGCGGTCCGTACGGCCTGCTTCTCCAGCTCGCGGAAGTGGGGCTCGCCCTCATTGATGAAGATCTCGGAGATCTCCTTGCCCGCGGTCGCCACGATGTCGGTGTCGGTGTCGCGGAACGTGGTGCCCAGGCGCTCCGCGAGCACCTGTCCGACGGTGGACTTGCCGACGCCCATGGGCCCGACCAGGACCGCGGCGGGGCCGCCCGCCGCCTGTGGCCCGCTCACCGGATGGCCAGGCCGTCGAGGAAGCCCCGCACGTTGCGGCGGGTCTCGGTGACCGAGTCGCCGCCGAACTTCTCGGCGACCGCGTCCGCCAGCACCAGGGCGACCATGGCCTCGGCGACGATCCCGGCGGCGGGCACCGCACACACGTCCGAGCGCTGGTGGTGGGCCTTGGTGGCCTCGCCGGTGGTGACGTCGATAGTGGCCAGCGCGCGGGGCACGGTCGCGATCGGCTTCATGGCGGCCCGTACGCGCAGCAGCTCGCCCGTGGTCAGCCCGCCCTCGGTGCCGCCGGAGCGGCCGGAGGAGCGCTTGATGCCCTCGCCGGTCGACACGATCTCGTCGTGCGCCTGGGAGCCGGGCACCCGGGCGAGGTCGAAGCCGTCGCCGACCTCGACGCCCTTGATGGCCTGGATGCCCATCAGCGCGGCGGCCAGCCGCGCGTCGAGACGGCGGTCCCAGTGCACATGCGAGCCGAGGCCTACCGGCACGCCGTACGCCAGCACCTCGACGACGCCGCCGAGGGTGTCGCCGTCCTTGTGGGCCTGGTCGATCTCGGCCACCATCGCCTTGCTCGCGTCGGCGTCGAGGCAGCGCACCGGGTCGGCGTCCAGCCGCTCGACGTCGGACGGCTTCGGGTAGACGCCGTACGGGGCCTTGGCCGCGGCCAGCTCGGTCACATGGGAGACGATCTCGATCCCGGCCGTCTCCTTGAGGTAGGAGCGGGCGACGGTGCCGAGGGCGACGCGGGCGGCGGTCTCACGGGCGCTGGCGCGCTCCAGGATGGGCCGGGCGTCCGCCACCCCATACTTCTGCATTCCGGCGAGATCGGCGTGGCCGGGGCGGGGGCGGGTCAGCGGCGCGTTACGGGCCAGCCCCTCCAGAACCTCGGGGTCGACCGGGTCGGCGGACATGACCTGTTCCCACTTGGGCCACTCGGTGTTGCCGATCATGATCGCGACCGGCGAGCCGAGGGTGAGGCCGTGCCGGACGCCGCCGATGAAGGTGACCTCGTCGCGCTCGAACTTCATCCGCGCCCCGCGGCCGTAGCCGAGCCGCCGCCGCGCGAGGGCGTCCGCCACCATGTCGGTGGTGATCGGCACCCCTGCGGGCAGTCCCTCCAGCGTCGCCACAAGCGCGGGGCCGTGCGACTCCCCCGCGGTCAGCCAGCGCAACCTGCTCAACGGTGCTCCCTCATGCTTGCCCCTCGACGTGTACCGGCGGGACCTGGTGCGGCCCGGGCCCGCCTCCTTCCGATCCTCCCACGTCCGGCGGACGGCCCGGGGTGGCGGTCCACCAGACGGACCTGTACATGAGACATCGGGGGCGACGCCGGGGAACGCGGAGGACGTCAGTGGGACGTCAGTGGGAGCGCGCTGCGAGGGCGGCCTCGCCCGCCTCGCGCATCGCGGCGAGCGGCGCCGGGGCGTGCCCGGTGATCTGTTCGACCTGCGGCACGGCCTGGTGGACCAGCAGGTCGAGCCCGCTGACCACGGCGCCGCCGCGCGCCGACCAGGCGGCGGCCAGGGTGGTCGGCCAGGGGTCGTAGAGGACGTCGAAGAGCGTGCCGGGGCGGTCGGGGACGGACGCGGCGAGCGCGTCGGTCGTCCCGGCGGGGGTGGTCGCGATGACCAGCGGGGCGTCGAACGCCTCGGCCGCGTCACCCCAGTCCGCCGTGCGCACCGCTGCGCCCAGCCGCTCGCCCCACTGCCGCATCTCGGCCGCCCGGGCGTCGCTGCGGACGTACGCGGTGACCTCGCCGTCGCAGACGCGGGCGAGCGCGGCCAGGGCGGAGGAGGCGGTGGCCCCGGCGCCCAGGACGGCGGCCCGCTCCACCCGCTGGACGCCGCGCTCGGCGAGCGCCGCCACCATGCCGGGGATGTCGGAGTTGTCGCCGAGCCGTCGTCCGTCGTCGGTCAGGACGACCGTGTTGGCGGCCTCCACCGAGGCCGCCGTGTCGCTGACGCGGTCCAGCAGCGGGATGACCGCGCGCTTGAGCGGCATGGTGACGGAGAAACCCGCCCAGTCCGGCTCGCCCGGTTTGCCGAGCCGCTCGAAGAAGCCCGGCAGCGCCGCCTCGTCCAGTTCGACGGTGCCGTAGTGCCAGCCGTCGAGCCCCAGCTTCCGGTACGCGGCGTTGTGCAGCGCCGGGGAGAGGGAGTGGGCGACCGGCGAGCCGAGCACGGCGGCGCGGCGGGTGTGCGACATGACGTTCCTCAGTTGTTCCTGCGCTGCTTGTTGAACTTGTCGACCAACTTCTGGTGCTCCGCGTAGGTCTTGGAGAACTCGCTCGTCTTGCCGTCGAGCGAGATGAAGTAGAACCACCCGTTGTCGGTCGGGTTCATGGACGCCTTCAGCGCGTCCGCGCCCGGATTGCCGATGGGTCCGGGCGGCAGCCCCTTGTAGAAGTAGGTGTTGTACGGATTGTTGTATCCCTTGATCTCGCTGATCGGGATATCGAGCTTGCTCTGATTCTTGATGTAGTTGTACGTGGAGTCGAATTCCAGCTTGCCGTAGGTCTCGGTGTTGGTCGGCTTGAGCCGGTTGTAGACCACCTCGGCCATCTGGCGGAAGTCGCTGTGGGTGATGCCCTCCGCCTGCACCAGGCTGGCCACGGTGAGCAGCTGGAGCGGGGAGTCCAGGCCCTCTTCCTTGGCCTTGCCCTCCAGGTCGTACCGCGCGTAGTTCCGCTTGGCCTCGGCGACCATCTTGCGCAGGACGTCCTCGGGCTTGGCCTTCTTGGCCACGCTGTAGCGGGACGGGTAGAGGAATCCTTCCAGCGGATCCTTGATCTTGGAACTGTCATTCGCCCAGGAAGGCAGCCCGAGGTTCTTGGCCTCCTTCTTGGCGACGGCCGCCGTGGTACCCGCCTTGACGCCGGTCTTCTTGTCGATCGCCGCGTAGACGGCGGCATCGCGCATACCCTCGGTGACGATCAGGGCATTGTTGCCCGCGGGGCTGAGCATCAGCTTCACCGCGGCCGCGCCGGACATTTCCTTGCGGAGGCTGTAGCTGCCCGGCTGGACGAACTTGCCGCTGTCCTCGACGGCTTCCACAAAGGCGCCACTGCTCTTGACCACGCCCTTTTCGGCGAGGATGCCGCCGATTTCGGCATTGCCCGAACCGTCGGGCACCTCCACCTCGACCTGGCCGCTGCCCTGGCCCTCGTAGTCCGGCGCCGGTCCGAAGCGGGTCTGCCAGAAGTCATAGGCGAAGTAGCCGCCTCCGCCGACCGCGCCCACGAGGACGACGGTGACGAAGAGGCAGGCGACGCCGCTGCGTCGCTTGGTTCCGGACTTCGCCTTCGCCTGCTTGGACTTCTTGCCCTTCTGGGAGCGGCCCTCGGTGCCGTCGGCGGCGTCGTCGTCCGATGTGATGCTGCCGCCGGGACCGCTGCCGTCCAGGAAGAACGGATGGTCCTCTGTCTTGCCGGGCGCTTCCTGATCCTCCTGTGCCTCCTGCGGCACCTGGGGCATCTGCTGGGTCTCCCCCGGCGCCTGCGCGTCCGGCTGCCGCTGCGGCTCGTGCTGCTGCTGCGGCTCGTGCTGCTGCTGCGGCTCGTGCGTCGCCTGCTGCGGGAAGCCCTCCTGGACGCCACCCTGGGCCGCGTAGCCGTACGGATCGTTCGGGTCCGTCCCGGCGCCGTACGAGCCGTCCCAGCCGGGGTCGTACCCCTGCTGTCCCTGCTGCCCGTACTGCTCCCAGGGCGGCTGCTGTTGCTGCTGCGGGAACGGCTGGGCGTCCTGCGGGTACCCGTGCGGGTACTGCTGGTGCCCGTAGGGGTCCTGCCCGTAGCCCTCCTGGCCGTAGCCGCCCTGGCCGTAGCCGTCCTGCGGGTAGCCCTCCGGGGCGTAGGGGGCCTGTCCGTAGGGGTCGTTCGGGTCCTGCGGGTACGGTTCCTGACCTGTCACCGCCTGGTGGCCGCCCCATCCCTGGTCCCCGTACAACGGGTCCTCGGGATGCCACGGTTGGGAGCCGGGTCCCCGGCCGTACTCAGTCATCGAACCCCTAGCGATGGCGGTGGCAGCCGCCCGGTGCGCTCGGGGCACAAGCGGTGGCTGCCATGTCGCGCGGAACGTTACCGTATCGCGATCAGATGACCACTTCGACGGCCTCGCCTGGCGCCCGGCCGGAGGTCCGCTCGGTCTCCAGCGCGCTCTGGAGAATGACCACCGCGGCTGCCTGGTCAACGACCGAGCGGCCCTTCTTGGACGACACCCCGGAAGCCCGGAGGCCATGCGCCGCTGTGACGGTCGTCATACGTTCGTCCACCAGCCGCACGGACACCGGCTGGACCCGCCGCGCCAGCTCCCGGGCGAAGGTGCGCACCTTGGCCGCGGCCGGCCCCTCGCGCCCGTTGAGCGAGCGCGGGAGGCCGATCACCACCTCGATGGGCTCGTACTCCTCGACGAGGGCCGCCAGCCGCTTGTGGGCGGCCGGGATGTCACGTCCCGGCACGGTCTCCACGGGGGTGGCGAGGATCCCGTCGGGGTCGCACGAGGCGACCCCGATCCGGGCGTCCCCGACGTCGATGGCGATGCGCCGGCCGCGTCGCACGGCTACCGGCCCGATTCCGCGACGAGCCGCTCGACGGCCTCGATGGCGTCGCCGACGGCGTCCGGGTTCTGACCGCCGCCCTGGGCGACGTCCGGCTTGCCGCCGCCTCCGCCACCGAGCGTCTTGGCGGCGGTGCGGACCAGGTCACCGGCCTTGAGGCCGCGCTCGCGGGCCGCCTCGTTGGTGGCGATGACGGTCAGCGGGCGGCCGCCTGCCACGGTGAACAGGGCGACGACGGCGGGCCGGTCGACGGCCCCCGACTTCTGGTCCAGCCGTCCGCGCACGTCCAGCACCAGCTTGCGCAGGTCGTCGGCGGTCGTGCTGTCCGGCACCCGGCCGACGGCCAGGGAGACGCCGCGGACGTCCTTGGCGCCCTCGGCGAGCCCGGCGGCGGCCTGGAGCACCTTCTCGGCGCGGAACCGCTCGATCTCCTTCTCGGCGTCCCGGAGCTTGGAAAGCATCCCGGAGATCTTCTCCGGCAGCTCCTCGGGACGGCCCTTGACCAGGTCGGTGAGCTGGGAGACGACCGTGTGCTCACGGGCGAGGAAGTTGTACGCGTCCACGCCCACCAGGGCCTCCACGCGGCGCACACCGGAGCCGATGGAGGACTCGCCGAGCAGCTTCACCAGACCCAGCTGGGCGGTGTTGTGGACGTGGGTACCGCCGCACAGCTCCTTGGAGAAGTCGCCGATGGTCACCACGCGCACCCGGTCGCCGTACTTCTCGCCGAACTCGGCGATGGCGCCCTGCTTCTTGGCGTCGTCCATGCTCATCACCTCGGCGGTGACGTCGAGTTCGCGGGACAGCACCTCGTTGATCTTCTGCTCGACGTCGGTGAGCACCGTGCCGGGGACGGCGGTCGGCGAGCCGAAGTCGAAGCGGAAGCGGCCGGGCGAGTTCTCCGAACCGGCCTGGGCGGCGGTCGGGCCCAGGGCGTCGCGCAGCGCCTGGTGGGTGAGGTGGGTGGCGCTGTGGGCGCGGGCGATGGCCCGGCGGCGCTTGATGTCGATCTCGGCGTACGCGCCGGAGCCGACCGTCACCTCGCCGACCTGGACGACGCCCTTGTGCACGCTGACACCGGGCACCGGCTGCTGGACGTCCCGCACCTCGACGACGGCGCCGGAGGCCAGCTTGATCTTGCCGGTGTCGGCGAGCTGGCCGCCGCCCTCGGCGTAGAAGGGGGTGCGGTCCAGGACGACCTCGACGTCGTCGCCCTCGGAGGCGGCGGGCGAGGACACCCCGTCGACCAGCAGGCCGACGACGGTGGACTCGCCTGAGGTGTCGCTGTAGCCGGTGAAGACGGTCGAGCCGGAGGTGTCGGCGACCTCGCGGTAGGCGGACAGGTCGGCGTGGCCGGTCTTCTTGGCCTTGGCGTCGGCCTTGGCGCGCTCCCGCTGCTCCCGCATCAGGCGGCGGAAGCCGTCCTCGTCCACCGAGAGGCCCTGTTCGGCGGCCATCTCCAGGGTGAGGTCGATCGGGAAGCCCCAGGTGTCGTGGAGCAGGAACGCCTTGTCGCCGGGGAGCACGGTGGAGCCCGCGGCCTTGGTGTCGGTGACGGCGGTGTCGAGGATGTTGGTGCCGGCCTTGAGGGTCTTCAGGAAGGCCGACTCCTCGGCGAGCGCGACGGTCTCGATGCGCTTGCGATCGGTCAGCAGCTCCGGGTACTGCTGGCCCATCGTCTTCAGGACGGTGTCCACCAGCTCGCCGACGACCGGCTCGGCGGCGCCGAGGATGCGCATGTTGCGGATGGCGCGGCGCATGATGCGGCGCAGCACATAGCCGCGGCCCTCGTTGCCGGGGGTGACGCCGTCGCCGATGAGCATGACGGAGGTGCGCATGTGGTCGGCGACCACGCGCAGCGACACGTCGGACTCATGGGCGGCGCCGTAGGCGACCCCGGTCAGCTCGGTGGCCTTGTCCATGACGACGCGCAGGGTGTCGGTCTCGTACATGTTCTGTACGCCCTGGAGGATCATCGCCAGGCGTTCGAGGCCGAGACCGGTGTCGATGTTCTGGCTGGGCAGCTCGCCGAGGATCGGGAAGTCCTCCTTGCCCTCGCCCGCCCCGCGCTCGTACTGCATGAAGACCAGGTTCCAGATCTCCACGTAGCGCTCGTCGTTGACGGCCGGGCCGCCCTCGACGCCGAACTCCGGACCGCGGTCGTAGTTGATCTCGGAACAGGGACCGCAGGGGCCGGGGACGCCCATGGACCAGTAGTTGGGGCCCATGCCCAGGCGCTGGATCCGCTCGGCGGGGACGCCGACGACGTCGCGCCAGATGCGCTCGGCCTCGTCGTCCTGCTCGTAGACGGTGATCCAGAGCCGCTCGGGGTCCAGCCCGTAGCCACCGTCCGCCACGGAGCCGGTGAGCAGCTCCCAGGCGTAGGTGATGGCGCCTTCCTTGAAGTAGTCGCCGAACGAGAAGTTGCCGCACATCTGGAAGAACGTGCCGTGCCGGGTGGTCTTGCCGACCTCTTCGATGTCCGGCGTACGCACGCACTTCTGCACGCTCACGGCGCGCTTGTAGGGCGGCTGGACCTCGCCCAGGAAGAACGGCTTGAAGGGGACCATGCCCGCGTTGACGAGCAGCAGGGTCGGGTCGTCCGCGATGAGCGACGCCGACGGCACGACGGTGTGCCCGCGCTCCTCGAAGAAGCGCAGCCAGCGGCGGCGGATTTCAGCCGACTCCATCAGTGGTCCTCATTTCGGGCGTTCGGGTAGGGGTGGCGGGATGTGGGGGTGAGCTGGGCCCGGCCGCGCTGGGCGGGCAGCTGGGTGAGGTCGTTCGGGGGCGCTGAGGTCAGGCCCAGGGCGTCCTTGAGGGCCGCCTCGCGGTCGGCCATGCCGTCGCGCACGTCGAGCGCGAAGACCTTGATCCGCCGTCCGGCGAGCACCGCCCGGTCGGCGGCCTGCGCCGCCAGGCTCTCGGGGGTGAGCTGGTTGAGCTTGCGCTGGACCTTGGTGGTGGCCCACACACCGGCTGCGACGCCGGTGGTGAACCAGAATGTACGGCGGAACATCCGGTCTCTCAGCCCTTCGATCCACGGTTGCGGCGGCCGCCCCGGCGGGCGGACGGCAGGGTCTTGCCGATGACGACGGTGCGCGCGGGCGTGGCCTCGCTCCCGGACTGCGCCTTGCGGCCGATCGCGCGCCGGACGCCGTAGCCGAACGCCGCCACCTTGACCAGCGGTCCGCCGAAGGCGGAGGAGACGGTCGAGGACAGCGCGGAGGCGTTCGAGGTGACTTCCTGGACGTCGGAGGCGATCGAGTCGACGCGCGCGAGCTGGGTGTTCGCCTCGCGCACGGTCGCGGACGCCTCACTGAGCAGCGGCACCGCCTGCTCGGTGACGTCCTCCACCAGCCGGGTGGCCGCCTTGAGCGTCTGGGCGAGCCTCACCAGGGCGAGGGCGAGGAAGGACACCAGGATCGCCCAGAAGACGGCCACGAGGATCCCGGCCACCTCTCCACCGGACACGTTGCACCGCTCCCTGCTGCCGATCACGTCGGTCGTCGTCGTTCAGGTCGTCCGTCGTTTCAAGTCGTCCGTCGCCCGGCGGTCTCGGGCGGTCATCCGGGCGCGGGCGGCAGGTATCGACCCTATCGCGCCGGGCAGGTCCGGCTGAAACGCATTCCGCTGGGCCAAACAGCCCGCGGGTTCCCCTCGACACACACCGGTCGATGGGGAACCCGCGGGCTGGGATGAGTGGGTACGTCCGCCAGGTCAGCGGGCGTAGTACTCGACGACGAGCTGCTCGTCGCAGATCACCGGGACCTCCTTGCGGTTCGGGTCCCGGTCGAGCCGGAACGCGAGCGCCTTGAGGTTGACCTGGAGGTAACGCGGGGTCTCGCCGTCGGGGGCGTAGCCACCCTCGCGGGCCACCTGGAAGGGGTGCTTCTCGCGGCTGCGCTCGCGGACCATCACCACGTCGTCCGGGCGGACCCGGAAGGAGGGCTTGTCGACCTTGCGGCCGTTGACCTCGATGTGACCGTGGACCACCATCTGGCGGGCCTGGTAGATCGTGCGGGCGATTCCCGACCGCAGGACGAGCGCGTCCAGACGGCGCTCAAGCTCGATGATCAGGGCTTCGCCCGTCTTGCCATCGACCTTCCGAGCGCGGTCGTAGGCACGGGCCATCTGGCGCTCGCTGATGTCGTACTGAGCGCGCAGACGCTGCTTCTCCAGCAGCCGGACCTTGTAGTCACTGGTCTGCTTGCGGCCACGGCCGTGCTCGCCGGGCGGGTAGGGACGGGCCTCGAAGTACTTGACGGCCTTCGGCGTCAGCGCGATGCCGAGCGCGCGCGACTTCTTGACCTTGGGACGCGACTGGTTCACGTGGAACGAACCTCCATGTAAGTTAGGTGAGCCTTACCTTAACCGAGGAGAACGCATGTTTCGACCTGGGATCCCCCTGCCCACCAGCACTGGTCAGAGCCTTCGGGAGGGTCAGCCGCGTCCCATGGAAGACGCCCTGCGGCCCACTGCGGCAGAGCGTGTACGGACTCTCGTCAACAGCAAGGCTACGGCGTCGTTGACGATTCCCGGAATCGAGGTCCCCGACGAGCTGGCCACCGACGAACCGGCCGCCCGCACCGTAAATCCGGACGGCGATGTGCTGTTGCTGGTGCACGGCGGCTCACCCGCGGCCCGCGCCGCGGCCTACGCGCAGGACGACGATCTGACCTGCGTGATGGAGATCACGGACGTCGCCCCGGTCTCGGTGCCCCAGCGGATCCGCGGCCGGGCCTGGGTCGCCGGGTGGCTCACCCCCGTACGCGGCGACGACCGCGCCGCGAGCGCGGCCCTGCTCGCTGGGGCCCATCCGGTCGGCGAGCTGCTGGGCCTCGGCGAAGCCCTCCAGTCCGACTCCGCCGCCGGTCCGCGCACCCGGAACCCCGCCTGGACGCTGCTGCGGCTGGAGGTCGCCGAGGCGTGCGTGGACGACCTGTGGGGCGCGGACGGCGTCGAGCCGGACGACTTCGCGCGGGCCGCCCCCGACCCGCTCGCCCCGCACGAGGCCGAGCTGCTCCAGCATCTGCACGCGGCCCACAGCGAGCAGGTGCGCGGGCTGTGCGCCCTGCTGGGCGAGCGCTCGTCCACGGTGTGCACCCGCGGCCCCGCCGTCCCCGTGGCCCTCGACCGCTTCGGCCTGCGCGTCCGCTTCACGGACGACGCCGACCGGCCCTTCGACGCGCGCTTCGACTTCCCGGAGCCGGTGCGCGGCGTCTCCGGACTGCGCCGCGCGATGCACGCCCTGTTCGAGGCGGCCGCCGACTGAGCCGGGCCCCGGGTCCGGGAGCTCCTCGCGCCTACGAGGACTCCGGCGGCGGATCGCCGCGCAGCCGCGCCCGGACCCGCTCGACCACATCGGCGTAGCGGGCCTCCGCGCCGTACCGCGTCGGCTCGTAGTAGCGCTTTCCCTGGATCTTGTCCGGCGCGTACTGCTGCGCCGCGATGCCGCCCGGCAGATCGTGCGGATACAGATACCCCTGGGCATGGCCGAGCTTTTCGGCGCCCTTGTAGTGCCCGTCCCGCAGATGCGGCGGCACCGGGCCCGCGAGCCCCGCCCGCACATCCGCCAGCGCCGCCCCGATCGCCGTCGTGGCCGCGTTGGACTTGGGCGCGAGCGCCAGCGCGATCGTGGCGTGGCTCAGCGTCAGGGCGGCCTCCGGAAAGCCGATCAGCGCGACCGCCTGCGCCGCCGCGACAGCGGTGGGCAGGGCCGTCGGGTCGGCCAGCCCGATGTCCTCGCTCGCCGAGATCATCAGCCGCCGGGCGATGAACCGGGGGTCCTCCCCCGCCTCGATCATCCGCGCCAGATAGTGCAGCGCCGCGTCCACGTCCGAGCCGCGGATCGACTTGATGAGGGCGCTTGCCACGTCATAGTGCTGATCACCGGCCCGGTCATAGGTGACCGCTGCCCGGTCGACCGCCTCCTCCAGCGTGGTCAGCGTGATCTCCGCCTCGCCCTTGGCGATCGCCGACCCGGCCCCGGCCTCCAGGGCGGTGAGCGCCCGCCGGGCGTCGCCGCCCGCGATCCGCAGCAGATGTCCCTCGGCCTCCTCGGGGAGGCCGACCGCGCCGCCGAGCCCCCGCTCGTCGGCCAGCGCGCGGCGCAGCAGCCCGCGCAGATCGTCGTCGGTCAGCGGCTCCAGGGTGAGCAGCAGCGAGCGGGACAGCAGCGGGGAGATCACCGAGAAGTACGGGTTCTCCGTGGTGGCCGCGATCAGGGTGACCCAGCGGTTCTCCACGGCGGGCAGCAGCGAATCCTGCTGTGCCTTGCTGAAGCGGTGGATCTCGTCCAGGAAGAGCACGGTCTCCCGGCCGTACGCCCCCGAGGAGCGGCGCGCGCCGTCGATGACGGCCCGCACCTCCTTCACCCCCGCGGTGATCGCCGACAGCTCCACGAACCGCTTCTGGGTGGCCTGGCTGACCACGTACGCGAGCGTGGTCTTCCCGATGCCGGGCGGGCCCCACAGCAGGACCGAGGACGGTCCTGCCGGGCCTCCGCTGCCCTCGCCGACCAGTCTCCGCAGCGGCGATCCGGGGCGCAGCAGATGCTGCTGGCCCACGACCTCGTCCAGCGTGCGCGGGCGCATGCGCACGGCCAGCGGACTGCTGGACGGGTCCTTCTCCTGGCGGTCCTCGGCGGCGGCGGTGAACAGGTCTGGCTCCACCCGGGAAGCCTATGACACGGCACCGACAGCAGGGCCTTCCAGGGTTGGGGCTGTCAGGGGGTTGGGGCTGTCCAGGGGGTTGGGGCTGTCCAGGGGGTTCGGGCCAGCTCGTCCTCCAGGGGTGGGGCTAGCTCGTCCAGAAGTCCCACCAGCGCGTCAGGATGAGCATCCCGATCACGCCGATCCACATCACCGGCACCACCCAGTGGAACTCCAGCAGCCCGCGCCGCAGCCCGTCCGGCGCCGGGAGGTAGCCGTGCTTGAGGTTGTGGCCGGTGACGTAGCAGAACATCACGATGGTGGCGACCCAGGCGAGGCAGCACCACAGGCACAGCGAGCCGATGACGTACAGCGACTGGTACTGGAGCCAGGTCACGAAGCCGACGCCGAAGAGGGTGCCCGCGTTGAACGTCAGCCAGTACCAGCGCGGGAAGCGCACCCCGGCCAGCAGGGACATGCCCACGCAGATCACGATGCCGTAGGCGACCAGGCCGAGCATCGGGTTCGGGAAGCCGAACGCCGCGGCCTGCTTGCTCTCCATGATGTTGCCGCAGGAGACCACGGGGTTGAGGCTGCAACCTGGGGTGAAGACCTTGCCGTCGGCCTTGTACTCGAGGATCTTGTTCTTGTCGAGCGTGATGACCCAGGCCGCCAGCAGCCCCATCGCGCCGGTGATCACGAGCAGGAGCGCGAAGGCGCGGCCGCCTCCCGTTCCGGTCCGTGCGCCGTCCCGCGCCTCGTCGGACTCCACGTCGTCCATCAGTGTCGTCGCCATATCGCCGTCCGTCGCTCTCCACACTGTCCGGCCCCGTCGGGCACGGCCATTGTGCCCCAACACGCGGCGCCGCCATGCCCTGTTGTCAGGGCCCGACCATCTTCCCGGGTCCCCCGTTCAGCGGACGTAAGGACGGGCCGACGGGGCCGGAATCCCGCCCCGGGAGGGGCGGGACCGGTGGGCGAAGGGCGGTCCCGATTGGCAGGATGAATCGCTCCCGCCACGTTGACGCCGCCCGGCCGGTCGGCCCGGGGCAGGCCGCGCCGGGCGGTCAGCCCAGCTTCGACTGCACCGTGGTCACGATCTTGGCCAGCGGAACGGCCTCCTGTTCGCCCGATTCCATGTCCTTCAGCTGGACCACGCCCTCGGCGAAGTCCCGCTCGCCCGCCACGATCGCGTACCGCGCGCCGCTCCGGTTCGCGGCCTTCATGGCGGCCTTGAGCCCCTTGCCGCCGTACGCGAAGTCCGTCGCCACGCCTTCCTTGCGCAGCTCGGCGACCACGCCGAAGAGGACCTTGCGGGCCTCCTCCCCCAGCGGCACGGCGAAGACGCTGGTCGCGTCGGGCAGGTCCAGCCGGACGCCCTCGGCCTCCAGCGCGAGCACCGTACGGTCGACGCCGAGCGCCCAGCCCACCGACGGCAGCGCGGGGCCGCCGATCATCTCGGACAGGCCGTCGTACCGGCCGCCGCCGCCGACCGCGGACTGCGAGCCGAGCCCGTCGTGGACGAACTCGAACGTGGTCCGGGTGTAGTAGTCGAGGCCGCGGACCAGCTTGGCGTCGTCCTCGAACTCCACGCCCTGCGCGGTGATCAGCTCGCGCACCTGCGCGTGGTACTCCCGGCAGCCGTCGCACAGGTAGTCGCGCAGCAGCGGCGCCCCGGCCAGCTGCTTCTGGACGGCCTCGCGCTTGTCGTCGAGCACCCGCAGCGGGTTGATGTCGATGCGCCGCCGGGTGTCCTCGTCCAGGTCGAGCCCGCGCAGGAAGTCCTGGAGGGCGGCCCGGTAGACCGGGCGGCACTCGGCGTCGCCGAGGGAGTTCAGCAGGATGCGGAAATTACGCAGTCCCAGCGACCGGTAGGCGTCGTGCGCGAGGATGATCAGCTCGGCGTCAAGGGCCGGGTCCTCGGCGCCGATCGCCTCCGCGCCGACCTGCGAGAAGTGGCGGTAGCGGCCCTTCTGGGGGCGCTCGTAGCGGTAGTACGAACCGGAGTACCAGAGCTTGACGGGCAGGCTGCCCGCCTTGTGCAGGTTGGCCTCCAGCGCGGCGCGCAGCACCGAAGCGGTCCCCTCGGGGCGCAGCGCCAGCTCGTCGCCGCCCTTGGTGGTGAGGGTGTACATCTCCTTGGTGACGATGTCGGTGGACTCGCCGACGCCGCGCGCGAAGAGTTCGACGTTCTCGAAGCCGGGGGTCTCCACGTAGCCGTAGCCGGACCGCCGCAGCGGGGTGGCGATGGCGTCCCGCACCGCGAGGTAGGTCGCGGAGACCGGCGGGATCAGGTCGTAGGTGCCCTTGGGGGCCTTGAAGGTGCTCAACGTGGGTTCTCTCGTCACATTCCTCGTCGCGGAGGCGCGGCCGCGTCGGCGGCGTCTCCGGGGCCGGCGGCCACCTGCCGCAGGAAGGGGTTGGTGGCGCGCTCGCGGCCGATGCTGGTCTGGGGGCCGTGGCCGGACAGCACCACGGTCGAGTCGTCGAGCGGCAGGCACACACGGGCCAGCGATTCGAGGATCTCGGCGTGGTCGCCGCCGGGCAGATCGGTGCGTCCGATGGAGCCGGCGAAGAGCAGGTCGCCCGAGAAGAACACCGGGGGGATGTCCGGCTGTTCGGGCAGCCTGAAGGTCACCGACCCCTTGGTATGGCCCGGCGCGTGCGCGACGGTGAACTCCATCCCGGCCAGCTTCAGTTCGGAGCCGTCGGCCAGCTCCTTGACGTCGTCCGGCTCGCCGACGGTCAGCTCGCCCATCAGCTGGGCGCCGATGGACCGTCCGAGCGCCTTCGCCGGGTCGCTCATCATGTAGCGGTCGGCGGGGTGGATCCAGGCCGGTACGTCATGGGCGCCGCAGACCGGGACCACCGAGGCGACGTGATCGATGTGGCCGTGGGTGAGGATCACGGCCACGGGCTTGAGCCGGTGTTTGGCGACGGCCTCCTCGACGCCTTGGGCCGCTTGGTGGCCCGGGTCGATGATCACGCACTCCTCGCCGGCGGCAGGGGCGACCAGGTAGCAATTGGTCCCCCAGGCCCCGGCGGGGAACCCGGCAATGAGCACGATCGTCCTTAAATGTCGTCCGGAAGAGTCGGCCGGCGGAAGAATGTCGGCAGCTCCAGAGCCTACCGGCGGCGGCCCCGGCACAGCGAACCCGTATACGGTACGGCCGAGCCCTCCGGCAGGACACCGAATGACATACGGCGTGAGGAGACGACCCGGTGGTCAGTAGCGAGCAGCGGCGGCGGCAACTTGCCCGGGAGAAGTACCTGCGGCAGCAGCAGCGGCGCGAGACGGCACGGCGCAAGTCCCGGCAGCGCAATGTGGTGATCGCTTCCGTACTGGCCGTGGCGCTGCTCGGCGGCGGCGCCGCGGCGGCCGCGGGCGCGTTCTCCGGGGACGACAAGGACAAGAAGAAGGACGACTCCGCCGCGGCCACTCCCTCGGCCCCCGCGACCAGCAAGGCGCCGGACCCGTGCGCCAAGGAGGCGAAGGCGGTCAAGGGCGAGAAGCCGAAGAAGATGTCGTTCAAGAAGGAGCCCGCGGTCTCCATCGACACCTCGGCTTCGTACACGATGAAGCTGGAGACCACCTGCGGGGACATCTCCATCGACATGGACGCCGCCAAGGCGCCGCACACGGTCAACTCGTTCGACTTCCTGGCCGGAAAGGGGTACTTCGACCACACCAAGTGCCACCGGCTGGTGAACCAGGGGATCTACGTGCTCCAGTGCGGCGACCCGCAGGGCACCGGCGCCGGCGGCCCCGGCTACACGCTGCCGGACGAGAACCTGAAGGACTCCTCGCTCAAGGGTGGCAAGTACCCGGCGGGCACGGTCGCGATGGCGAACCAGTACAACCCGCAGACCAAGAAGGGCCGCGACAGCGGCGGCAGCCAGTTCTTCCTGGTCTACCAGGACAGCCAGCTGCCGCCGGACTACACGCCCTTCGGGAAGATCTCCGCGGACGGCATGAAGGTCCTGAAGAAGATCGCCAAGGCCGGAGCGGCTCCCCCGGACCAGACCATGAACACCGCTCCGAACGCCAGCGTGGTGATCAACAAGGCGACGGTCGGCAAGTCCTGAGGTCGCCGGGCGTGCGTACTGCGAAATTTCGGTCGCGCAGGATACGGACAGCCGGGGCACCGGTCGCCTATGTTGGCGTTGTGCAGGGTGCCTGCCGCGATGGCCGCACCACCCTGCTGTGAGAGACCGCCCGGGCGTCGCCGCCCGGCCGGAAGAAACTGTGGACGATGCCCGCGGGCCGCACGCCCGCCCCGGCATCATGTGGAGGAGGCGCTGTGAGCAGCGAGCCTTGGGGCCGCGTCGACGAGGCGGGGACCGTGTACGTGCGTACGGCCGACGGTGAGCAGGTCGTCGGGTCGTGGCAGGCGGGATCGCCGGAAGAGGCCCTCGCCTACTTCGAGCGCAAGTACGACGGTCTGGTCGTCGAGATCGACCTCCTCGAGCGCCGGGTCAAGACCACCGACCTGTCGGCCAAGGACGCGACGGCGGCCATCGAGCACATCCGGCAGCAGGTCGACGAGCACCATGTGGTCGGCGATCTGGACGCGCTGCGCAAGCGGCTCGACCAGCTCGCCAAGACCGTCGAGACGCGCCGTGAGGAGCGCCGGGCGGCGAAGGCGGTCCAGACCGACGAGGCCCGCCAGGCCAAGGAGGCGCTGGTCGCCGAGGCCGAGGAGCTGGCGGCCAGCGAGCAGTGGCGGGCGGCCGGGGAGCGGCTGCGCGCCCTGGTCGACACCTGGAAGGGCCTGCCGCGGCTGGACCGCAAGACGGACGACCAGCTGTGGCACCGCTTCTCGCACGCCCGCTCGGCGTTCTCCAAGCGGCGCAAGGCGCACTTCGCGGCGCTGGACGCGCAGCGCGAGGAGGCCCGGCAGACCAAGGAGAAGCTGGTCTCCGAGGCGGAGGCGCTGTCCGGCTCCACCGACTGGGGGCCGACCGCGGCCCGCTACCGGGAGCTGATGTCCGACTGGAAGGCCGCGGGCCGTGCGCAGCGCGAGCACGAGGACGACCTGTGGAACCGCTTCCGCGGCGCCCAGGACGTCTTCTTCCAGGCCCGGGGCGAGGTCTTCGCCGAGCGGGACGCCGAGCAGCGGGAGAACCTGACCCGCAAGGAGGAGCTGGTCGTCGAGGCCGAGAAGCTGCTCCCGATCTCGGACCTGAAGGCGTCCCGCGCGGCGTTCCGGTCGATCAACGAGCGGTGGGAGGCCATCGGCCATGTGCCCCGGGACGCCCGCGCCCGTATCGAGGGCCGGCTGCACGCGGTCGAGCGCGCCTTCCAGGAGGCCGACGAGGCCGAGTGGCGGCGTACGAACCCCGAGGCGCGGGCGCGCGCCCAGGGGCTCACCGGTCAGCTCCAGGACGCGGTCGACAAGCTCCGTTCCCAGATCGACGCGGCCCGCGCGGCGGGGAACAACGCGAAGGCCGACAAGCTCTCCAAGGAGCTGGAGGGGCGGCAGGCGCTGCTCGACCAGGCGCTGAAGGGCCTGGAGGAGTTCGGCGGCTGACGCCGGGCACCTGATACGTCCGACGCGAATGGCGGCCCCGGGAGACCGGGGCCGCCATTCGCGTTCTGCGGCGTTTTCTCAGCGTGCCCGGGCTGAGGTGACCCGGTAGACGTCGTAGACGCCCTCGACGCCGCGTACGGCCTTCAGGACGTGTCCCAGATGCTTGGGGTCGCCCATCTCGAAGGTGAAGCGCGAGGTGGCGACCCGGTCGCGGGAGGTCTGGACGGCCGCGGAGAGGATGTTCACGTGCTGGTCGGACAGGACGCGGGTGACGTCCGACAGCAGCCGGGACCGGTCCAGCGCCTCGACCTGGATGGCGACCAGGAAGACCGACGACTGGGTGGGTGCCCATTCGACGTCGAGGATGCGCTCGGGCTGCTGGGAAAGCGAGTCCACGTTGACGCAGTCGGCGCGGTGGACGGAGACGCCGCTGCCGCGGGTGACGAACCCGATGATCGGGTCGCCCGGCACCGGCGTACAGCAGCGGGCCAGCTTGACCCACACGTCCTCGACGCCCTTGACGACCACGCCCGGGTCGGCGCTGGAGCGGCGCTTGGAGCGCCGGATCGGCGGGGCGGTCTCGGCGATGTCCTCGTTGGCGGCCTCCTCGCCGCCGAGGGCCGAGACGAGCTTGCCGACCACGTTCTGCGCGGAGACATGGCCCTCGCCGATGGCCGCGTAGAGCGAGGAGATGTCCGGGTAGCGCATCTCGTGGGCGAGGGTGACCAGCGAGTCGCCGGTGAGGATCCGCTGGATCGGCAGGTTCTGCTTGCGCATCGCCCGGACGATCGCGTCCTTGCCCTGTTCGATGGCCTCGTCGCGGCGCTCCTTGGAGAACCAGCCGCGGATCTTGTTGCGGGCCCGCGGTGACTTGACGAAGCCCAGCCAGTCGCGGGAAGGACCGGCACCGGCCGCCTTGGAGGTGAAGACCTCCACCAAGTCGCCGTTGTCGAGGGTCGACTCCAGCGGCACCAGCCGCCCGTTGACCCGGGCCCCGATGGTGCGGTGGCCGACCTCGGTGTGGACGGCGTACGCGAAGTCCACCGGGGTGGCCCCGGCCGGGAGCGCTATGACGTCGCCCTTGGGGGTGAAGACGAAGACCTCGTTGCGGGACAGGTCGAACCGCAGCGACTCCAGGAACTCGCCGGGGTCCTCGGTCTCCTTCTGCCAGTCCAGGAGCTGCCGCAGCCACGCCATGTCGTTGACGGCGTCGTCCTTGCCCGCCTTGCCCCGCGGCACGTCGGTGCGCACCTTCGAGGTCCCGGCGACCGCCTCCTGCTTGTACTTCCAGTGCGCGGCGATGCCGTACTCGGCGCGGCGGTGCATGTCGAAGGTGCGGATCTGGAGCTCGACCGGCTTGCCGCTGGGCCCGATGACCGTCGTGTGCAGCGACTGGTACATGTTGAACTTGGGCATCGCGATGTAGTCCTTGAACCGCCCGGGCACCGGGTTCCACCGCGCGTGGATGGTCCCGAGCGCCGCGTAGCAGTCGCGGACGGTGTCGACGAGCACCCTGATGCCCACCAGGTCGTAGATCTCGGCGAAGTCCCGGCCCCGCACGATCATCTTCTGGTAGACGGAGTAGTAGTGCTTGGGGCGGCCGGTGACGGTCGCCTTGATCCTCGCCGCCCGCAGATCGCCCTGGACCTGGTCGGTGACGACGGCCAGGTACTCGTCGCGCTTGGGGGCGCGCTCGGCGACCAGCCGGACGATCTCGTCGTACATCTTGGGGTAGAGGATCGCGAAGGCGAGGTCCTCCAGCTCCCACTTGATGGTGTTCATGCCCAGCCGATGGGCGAGCGGGGCGTAGATCTCCAGCGTCTCGCGGGCCTTCTTCTCCTGCTTCTCCCGCTTCAGGTAGCGCATGGTGCGCATGTTGTGCAGCCGGTCCGCGAGCTTGATCACCAGGACCCGGGGGTCCTTGGCCATCGCGACGACCATCTTGCGCACGGTCTCGGCCTGGGCGGCCTCGCCGAACTTGACCTTGTCCAGCTTGGTGACGCCGTCGACGAGCAGCGCGACCTGGTCGCCGAAGTCGCGGCGCAGGGTGTCCAGGCCGTACTCGGTGTCCTCGACGGTGTCGTGCAGCAGCCCGGCCATCAGGGTGGCCGGATCCATACCCAGCTCGGCGAGGATCGTGGTCACCGCGAGCGGGTGGGTGATGTACGGATCGCCGCTCTTGCGCTTCTGGCCGCGGTGCCAGCGCTCGGCCACCTGGTACGCGCGCTCGATCTGGCGCAGCGTGGCGCCGTCCGCCTTGGGGTCGTTGCCGCGCACGATGCGCAGCAGGGGCTCCAGGACGGGGTTGTACGGGCTGGAGCGCTGCACGCCGAGGCGGGCGAGGCGGGCGCGCACGCGGTTGGACGAGCCGGTACGCGGGGCCGGGCTCTGCGTGGTGCGCGGCGCGGCCGGGGCGGGCCGCAGCTCGCGGTCCGCGGCGGGCGCCTTCGGCCGGGTCGGCTCGGCGGCGCCGGACGCCGGTGCCGGACGGTCCGCACCGTTTCCGGGCGTGGCTGAGGCCGCCGTCGTCTGCTCGGCGGCGGTGGTCGCGTCCCGGGCGGGACGGACTCCGGGGGAGAGCGGCTGGGCCTCGTCTGGCAAGAGAGCACTCCTCAAGCGGTCCGGACCCCGGGGGGTCGGGGTGCCAATGGTATCGATCCCGCCACTCCGCTTGCCTCTCGGCCGCGAGTCCGGGCAACGCCGGAGGGCGGGGACCCGTTCCTTGCGCAGGTCCCCGCCCTCCGGCGGCAGTGTCGGCGGATTCCGGTCAGACCGTGATCAGGGCCTCCAGCGGGGCGCTGTCCAGCGCGCTCAGCAGGCGTCTGCGGCCTTCCAGGAAGCCCAGCTCCATGAGCACGGCGACTCCGGCGACCTGGGCACCGGCCCGCCGGATGAGCTGGAGCGACGCCTCGGCGGTGCCGCCGGTGGCGAGCACGTCGTCGATGACCAGGACCCGGTCCCCCGGCTCCAGCGCGTCCGCGTGTATCTCGATCTCCGCGGTGCCGTACTCCAGCTCGTACGCCTGCCCCAGGGTCGCCCCGGGGAGCTTGCCCGCCTTGCGGACCGGTACGAAGCCGATTCCGGCGCGCACGGCGGCCGGTGCGGCGAGGATGAAGCCGCGCGCCTCCAGGCCCACGACCTTGTCCGCCCGGTGCCGCACGCACAGCTCGGCGAGCGCCTCGGTCAGCGCGGAGAAGGCCGCGGCGTCGGCCAGCAGCGGGGTGATGTCCTTGAACATCACGCCCGGCTGCGGATAGTCCGGCACGTCTTGGATGCGGCTGAGCAGCAGCCCGCGCAGCTCCTCGGCGCCGAGCGGCCCGGCGGCCGCCGTCAGGGTCGGCTCTGCGGCCTGCTCGCTCATCGGCGCTTCCCCGAGGGCCGCCCACGGCCCCGGTTGCGGGAGGCGGGCTGGCGGCGCTGGCCGACGACTCCGGCCGGAGCGGCGTCCTCCAGATCCGCTTCGCCGCCCTCGGAACCAGCCCCTTCGCCGTCCTGGGCCTCTCGCTCGGCATCAGCCTTGGCGGCCGCGGCGCGCTTGGCGCGCACCCGCTTGGCCAGCGCCTTCATCTGCGGGTCACGGCTCTTGAAGTCGGCGACCAGCGGGGTGGCGATGAAGATCGAGGAGTACGCACCGGCGGCGAGACCGACGAACAGGGCGAGCGAGATGTCGTTGAGCATGCCCGCGCCGAGCAGACCGCCGCCGATGAAGAGCATCGCGCCGACCGGCAGCAGCGCCACGACCGTGGTGTTGATGGATCGCACCAGGGTCGAGTTGAGGCTGCGGTTGGCCACTTCGGCGTAGGTGAAGCGGGTCTGCTTGGTGATGTCCTTGGCACCCTCCTTGAGACCGTCGAAGACCACGACGGTGTCGTAGAGGGAGTAACCGAGGATCGTCAGCAGACCGATCACGGTGCCCGGGGTGACCTCGAAGCCGACCAGCGCGTAGACACCGACGGTGATGGTGAGGTCGTGGACCAGGGCGATCAGGGCGGCCAGCGCCATCCGCCATTCGAAGGCGATCGCGAGGTAGATCACCACCAGGACCATGAAGATCGCCAGGCCCTGCCAGGCCTTTCCGGCGATCTCCTCACCCCAGCTCGGGCCGACGAGCTGGGTGTCGATCTTGTCGGTCTTGACGCCCAGCTCCTTGGCCAGGTTCTCCTGGACCGGCACGGCCTCCTTGGTTCCCAGCTCGCTGATCTGGATGCGCAGGCCGCCGCGGCCCAGCTCCTGGACGACCGCGGTGTGGCCGCCGGACGCCTTCTCCGCCACCTCCTGGGCCTGGGAGACCGAGACCTTGCTGCTGGGAGTGTTGAAGACCGCGCCGCCGGAGAACTCGATGCCCATGTTGAGGCCGCGCACGGCCAGGCCCGCGATCGCCGTGATGGTGATCAGTATCGAGATGGCGTACCAGATCTTCCGCTTGCCGACGAAGTCGTAGCCGACCTCGCCTCGGTAGAGCCTGGCGCCGAGACTGCCGAGTCGCGACATCTCACGCCTCCTTCGGGGTGTCGGCGGGGCCGGGGGCGGCGGGACGACGGCGACGCAGCGGTGGTTTGGCCCCGAGGCGCTTGGGATCCAGACCGGACCACGGATGGCCGTTCCCGAAGAACGGGCGGCGGGCGAGGAGCGTCATCAGCGGCTTGGTGAACAGGAACACCACGACGACGTCGAGCAGCGTGGTCAGCCCCAGGGTGAAGGCGAAGCCCTTCACCTTGCCGACGGTCACGATGAAGAGCACCGCGGCGGCGAGGAACGACACGAAGTCGGAGACCAGGATGGTGCGCCGGGCCCGCGGCCAGCCGCGCTCGACGGCCGGGCGCAGCGAGCGGCCCTCACGGATCTCGTCACGGATGCGTTCGAAGTAGACGATGAACGAGTCGGCGGTGATACCGATCGCCACGATCGCACCGCAGACGGCCGGCAAGTTGAGCGCGAAGCCGATGCCCGGGCCGAGCAGCACCATGATCGTGTACGTCAGTATGGCGGAGACCCCGAGAGACGCCATGGCCACCAGGGACAGACCGCGGTAGTAGACGACCAGGTAGATCACCACGAGGGCGAGGCCGATGGCACCGGCGATCAGACCGGCGTCCAGCTGCTCACCGCCGAGGGCCGCGGAGACGGTGGTCTCGTCCGCGATGTCGAACGACAGCGGCAGCGCGCCGAAGGACAGCACGTTGGCCAGGTCCGCTGAGCTCTGCTGGGTGAAGCCGCCGGAGATGGTGGCCCGGCCGCCGGTGATGGCGCCCTGGGTGACCTCGGGGTCGGAGACGACCTCGCCGTCCAGGACGATCGCGAAGCGGTTCTGCGGGGACTGCTGCTTGGTCAGCTCACCGGTCGTCTTGGCGAACTTCTTGGCGCCCTTGTTGTTGAAGTCGAGCTGCACGATCCAGCCCGAGGCGTTCTGGCTCTCGAAGACGGACGAGGCGTCGTCGACGTCGGTGCCCTCGACCTCGGAGGGGCCCAGGACGAACTTGGAGTCACCCTTCTGGCTGCACGCCAGCACGGGCTCGGTCGGCTTGCTGTTGGCCGCCTTCTCGGATGCCGCGGCACGCCCCGCCCGGGTGGTGCAGTCCAGCGCCGCGAAGTCCTTGGCCAGCTTCTCCTGGGCGTCCGAGGGCTTGCCCGTCTCGCCGCCCTGGGGGGTCTTGGACGGGGTGGGGGTCGGCGCCGCCTTGTCGGCCTTCAGCGCCTCGGGGACGGCCCGGCCCTGGGTGGTGGAGCTGGGAGTGGGCGAGCCCGAGGGCTTTCCGCTGCTCCCCTTGTCCTGCTTGCCCTTCGACGCGCTCGCGGAGGGGGACGGGGTGCTGCTGGGCTGCTTGGTCTTGCCGCCGGTCGTGGTGGTCATCACCGGCCGGAAGTACAGCTGGGCGGTGGTGCCCACCTGCTGGCGGGCCTGCTTCGCGTTCGTCCCCTTGGGGATGTTCACGATGATGTGCTTGTCGCCCTGCGTCTGGACCTCGGCCTCGGAGACACCCAGGCCGTTGACTCGCCGCTCGATGATGCCGACGGCGGTGTTCATGTTGGCCGTGTTGATCGCGTTGGGCTTGCCCGGCTGGTTCTTGGCCTCCAGCGTGAAGCTGGTGCCGCCCGCGAGATCGATGCCCAGCCGCGGTGTGGTGTGACCGGAGAGGAACATCCCCCCGACGAGCGCCACCATGGCGATCACGATCACGGCCAGCGCGCGCCCGGGCCTGCCCTGTGACCCGGGGGACCTGCGGCCCTTCTTCGGTGCTGCCACCTTGTCGATTCTCCCTGTCCAACCGCCCCGCAGCGGATGTGCGCGGGGCGGCCACGAAGTCTTGTGGGGGTGTGCCCCCGCCGGAGCCTAGAGCGAGCGTCCATGAAACACGGCGCGCCGAGCGGTGGCACGCCGTGGCTCACGGTGCGGGACTACTTCGCGTCGGCGCCGCCGTCCCGCTTCTCGCCCTCGGCCGCGTCGGCCGCGTCGGCGTCGTCCTTGCCGAGGTCGATCTTCTTGGCGTCCTTCTTGAGGTCGGCCTTCTCGCCCTCCGGCTCACCGGCCGCCTTCGTCTCGTCGGCGGCGTCGGCGCCGTCCGCGGGCGTGGTCAGCGAGGAGGCGTCGTCGGGGACGACAGGGGTGTCGGCGACCTCGGCGCCTTCGGCGACCTCGTCCTCCGGCTCGATGCCGTGGACGATGTGGTTGTACTCGGCGTCCGAGAGGACGGCACCGATCGCGTTCTTCGCGTAGATCGCGTGAACGGCGGGGGCCACCTCGAGGAGGACCGTGTCGTCGTGGACCTCCTTGACCGTCGCGTACATGCCGCCGATGGTCCGCACGCCGGTGCCCGGCTGCATGGTGTCGCGCATCTGTGCGGCCTGGCGCTGCTTGTTCTTGGCCGACCGAGTCATCAGGAACATGGCCCCGATGAGCACGATGAACGGCAGGAGAGTCACGATATTCACGGGACGGAGATCCTTCACACGACCGCTGGGGCGCGGCCTGGTCTACGGGGATGGGTATGCCGTACGGAGGAACGTCCGGCATACGGACGGCATCGGCGGAGTCTAAGCGAGCCCGCACCTATGGAACAACGCCCGGCGTGGCACCCGGGTTCCTGACCCCGCCATTATTCGCTCTTCACGGGACGATCCGGAGAATACGCGCCTTCACGCCTCGAACAGGCCGGTCTGGCCGCCCCCGGTGCCGCGCTGCGGCGGGGTGAGGCCCAGGTGCTCCCAGGCCGCGGGGGTACCGACCCGCCCCCTGGGCGTACGGGCCAGCAGGCCCTCGCGCACCAGGAACGGCTCGGCGACCTCCTCCACGGTCTCACGCTCCTCCCCCACAGCGACCGCCAGGGTCGAAAGCCCCACCGGGCCGCCGCCGAACAGCTTGAGCAGGGCGCTGAGCACCGCCCGGTCCAGCCGGTCGAGCCCCCGGCCGTCCACGTCGTAGACCGCGAGGGCGCTCGCTGCGATCTCCCGGGTGATCAGGCCGTCGGCCTTGACCTGGGCGTAATCGCGGACCCGGCGCAGCAGGCGGTTGGCGATACGGGGCGTGCCGCGGGAGCGCCCGGCGATCTCGGCCGCCCCCTCGGCCTCTATCGTCACCTCCAGGAGCTTCGCGGAGCGGTGGATCACGCGCTCCAGCTCGGCGGGGGCGTAGAACTCCATGTGGCCGGTGAAGCCGAACCGGTCGCGCAGGGGGGGCGGCAGCAGCCCGGCCCTGGTCGTCGCGCCGACCAGGGTGAACGGCGGCAGCTCCAGCGGGATGGCGGTGGCCCCCGGCCCCTTGCCGACGATGACGTCGACGCGGAAGTCCTCCATCGCCATGTACAGCATCTCCTCGGCGGGCCGGGACATCCGGTGGATCTCGTCGAGGAACAGCACCTCGCCCTCGGTGAGCGAGGAGAGGATCGCGGCGAGGTCGCCCGCGTGCTGGATGGCCGGTCCTGAGGTGATGCGGATCGGGGCGCCCATCTCGGCCGCGATGATCATCGAAAGGGTGGTCTTGCCGAGCCCGGGCGCGCCGGAGAGCAGCACGTGGTCAGCGGTGCCGCCGCGCTGCCGGGCCGCCTTGAGGACCAGGTCCAGCTGCTCGCGGACCCGCTCCTGGCCGACGAACTCCCCCAGGTCCTTGGGGCGGAGGGCGGCCTCCACCGCCTGGTCGTCCCCGTCGGCGTCGGCGCCCACCAGCCGGCTGCCCGCACCGCCGGGCAGGGCGCCGGTGAGGTCGTCGGCGGCGTCGGCCGGTGCGGTCTCGTCCCAGTTCACTGCGTTTCGCCTCGCGAGGTCTCATCGAGCGGTCCGGCCGGGCGCGATATCGCGCGCCCGGAGCCGGTCAGCGGGTGCGGTTCAGGGTCTGGAGGGCGGCCCGCAGCAGCTGCGCCACCTGCGGCGCACCGCCGTCGGCGAGGGCCGCCTCGGCCTGCGGGGTGACGGCGGCCACCGCCTCGTCGGCCTCCCGGGTGGCGTAGCCGAGGCCGACCAGGGCGGTGTGCAGCTGGTCGCTCCAGCCCGCGGCGGCGGGCGGGCGGGCGGCGGGCACGGCCCGGCCGACCGGCTCGCCGAGCCGGTCCTTCAGCTCCAGGAGCAGCTTCTGCGCGCCCTTCTTGCCGATGCCGGGGACGGCGGTGAGCGCCTTCTCGTCACCGGTGGAGACGGCGAGCCGCAGCGCGTCGGGGGCGTGCACGGCCAGCATGGCCTGGGCGAGCCGGGGGCCGACCCCGCTGGCGGTCTGGAGCAGCTCGAAGACCTGGCGCTCGTCGTCGTCCGCGAAGCCGTAGAGCGTCAGGGAGTCCTCGCGGACCACGAGCGAGGTCGCGAGCCGGGCGGGCTCGCCGATCCGCAGCCCGGACAGGGTGCCCGGGGTGCAGTGGACCGCCATCCCGACGCCGCCGACCTCGAGGACGGCGGTGTCCGGGGCGAGGGCCGCGACCGGACCGGAGACGAACGCGATCATGTAATACGGCCTTTCGTGGAACGGCTCGTGGGGCGGTGGGCCGCGACGGCCTGCTGGAGCCGATTGGTGGCGGGGGCGCGCCAGATGTGGCAGATGGCGAGCGCCAGGGCGTCGGCGGCGTCGGCCGGTTTGGGCGGGGCGTCCAGCCGCAGCAGCCGGGTGACCATCGCGCCGACCTGCGCCTTGTCGGCGCGCCCTGAGCCGGTGACGGCCGCCTTGACCTCGCTGGGGGTGTGCAGCGCGACCGGCAGCCCGCGGCGCGCCGCGCAGAGCATGGCGACCGCGCTGGCCTGGGCGGTGCCCATGACGGTGCGCACGTTGTGCTGGCTGAACACCCGCTCCACCGCGACGCATTCGGGCCGGTGGGCGTCCAGCCACTCCTCCATGCCGCGCTCGACGAGGACGAGCCGGTCGGCGATCGCGAGGTCCGCCGGGGTCCGTACGACGCCGACGCCCAGCATCCGCAGCGGGCGGCCCGCGCCCCCGTCGACCACGCCGATGCCGCACCGGGTCAGCCCCGGGTCCACGCCGAGCACCCGCACCGCGCCCCTCCCCTCGATCACGCTTCGGTCATCTGTTCCTGGCAGTCGTCCCGCAGGCTAGCGGCTGCCACCGACAAACCCGTCCGACAACGCCGACGGGCCGGTGGGGTGTGTCCCCGCCGACCCGCCCGCCTACGCGTACTGATGTGCCCTCAGGCGTCGACCTTGGCCATGACGTCGTCGGAGACGTCGAAGTTGGCGAAGACGTTCTGCACGTCGTCGCTGTCCTCGAGCGCGTCGATCAGCTTGAAGATCTTGCGCGCGCCGTCCTCCTCCAGCTCCACCTGCATGGTGGGCACGAAGTTGGTGTCGGCCGAGTCGTAGTCGATGCCCTCCTTCTGGAGCGCGGTGCGGACCGCGACCAGGTCGGTGGCCTCGCTGAGCACCTCGAAGGACTCGCCGAGGTCGTTGACCTCCTCGGCGCCCGCGTCGAGCACCGCGGCCAGCACGTCGTCCTCGGACAGCTCGCCCTTGGGGACGATCACGACGCCCTTGCGGTTGAACAGGTACGACACCGAGCCCGGGTCGGCCATCGAGCCGCCGTTGCGGGTCATGGCCACGCGGACGTCGGAGGCGGCGCGGTTGCGGTTGTCGGTGAGGCACTCGATGAGCACCGCGACCCCGTTGGGGCCGTAGCCCTCGTACATGATCGTCTCGTACTGGGCGCCGCCCGCCTCGAGACCGGCACCGCGCTTGACCGCGCTGTCGATGTTCTTGTTCGGAACCGACTGCTTCTTCGCCTTCTGGATGGCGTCGTAGAGCGTCGGGTTACCCTCGACGTCGGCCCCGCCCATCCGGGCCGCGACCTCGATGTTCTTGATCAGCTTCGCGAAGAGCTTGCCGCGCTTGGCATCGATCACGGCCTTCTTGTGCTTCGTCGTAGCCCATTTAGAGTGGCCGGACATCCGCCTGTCTCCTTCGCGTTACCCAATGCTGTACGAACGCCTGCGATCCTACCGGGATCGCCGGTCAGCGCGCGGCCCCCGCCCTCCCGTCGCCCACCACCACCCTCAACGGAGCGCTACGCGCGCTGAGCCCTCCCGTCGCCCACCACCACCCTCAACGGAGCGCTACGCGCGCTGAGCCATCTCCACGAACAGGGCGTGCACCCGGTGGTCGCCGGTCAGCTCCGGGTGGAACGAGGTCGCGAGGACATTGCCCTGCCGGACCGCGACCGTATGACCCCCGTACGTCGCCAGCACCTCGGCAGCCGCGCCCACCGACTCGACCCACGGCGCGCGGATGAAGACGCCCTCCACCGGGCCGCCCTCGATGCCCTCGATGTCGACCGCGGCCTCGAAGGACTCGTTCTGGCGGCCGAAGGCGTTGCGGCGCACGATCATGTCGATGCCGCCCAGGGTCTCCTGGTCGTCCCGGCCGTCGAGGATCTTGTCCGCGACCATGATCATCCCGGCGCAGGTGCCGTACACCGGCAGGCCGGCGCGGATGCGCTCGCGCAGCGGCTCCAGCAGCCCGAAGATCACCGCGAGCTTGGACATGGTGGTGGACTCGCCGCCCGGGATCACCAGGCCCTGGACCTCGGCCAACTCCTCGGGGCGGCGCACCGGCCGGGCCTGGGCACCGGCAGCGGCGAGCGCGGCCAGATGCTCACGGACGTCGCCCTGGAGGGCGAGCACGCCGATGAGGGGGGTCTCGGACGTCTCGGACACGGTACGGGGCCTCTCGGAATCTCAGGGTGAACGCGTTCGGTGGACGGCCCGCGGGTGGCGCGGACCGTCCACCGTCAGGCAGCGCGGTGCGGTGCTTACCAGCCGCGGTTGGCGTACCGCTCGGCCTCGGGGAGGGTGTCGCAGTTGATGCCGACCATGGCCTCGCCCAGGTCGCGGGACGCGTCCGCGATGACCTTCGGGTCGTCGTAGAAGGTGGTCGCCTTCACGATCGCCGCGGCGCGCTTCGCCGGGTCGCCGGACTTGAAGATGCCCGAGCCCACGAAGACGCCCTCCGCGCCGAGCTGACGCATCAGCGCGGCGTCGGCCGGGGTGGCGACACCACCGGCGGAGAACAGCACGACGGGCAGCTTGCCGGTCTGCGCGATCTCCGCGACCAGCTCGTACGGGGCGCGCAGCTCCTTGGCCGCGGCGTACAGCTCGTGGTTGTCCAGGCCGCGCAGCCGGGCGATCTCGCCCTTGATCTGGCGCAGGTGACGGACCGCCTCGACGACGTTGCCGGTGCCGGCCTCGCCCTTGGAACGGATCATGGCCGCACCCTCGGCGATCCGGCGCAGCGCCTCGCCCAGGTTGGTGGCACCGCACACGAACGGGGTGGTGAAGGACCACTTGTCGCTGTGGTTGACCTCGTCGGCCGGGGTCAGCACCTCGGACTCGTCGATGTAGTCGACGCCCAGGGACTGGAGCACCTGCGCCTCGACGAAGTGGCCGATCCGGGACTTCGCCATGACCGGGATGGAGACCGCGCTGATGATGCCGTCGATCATGTCCGGGTCGGACATCCGGGCCACGCCGCCGTCCTTGCGGATGTCGGCCGGGACCCGCTCCAGCGCCATGACCGCGACGGCCCCGGCGTCTTCGGCGATCTTGGCTTCCTCCGGCGTGACGACGTCCATGATCACGCCGCCCTTGAGCTGCTCGGCCATGCCGCGCTTGACGCGGGCGGTGCCGGTCGCGGGAGCCGCCGGATTCTCTGCGGACGGGGACGTGCTGGCGGACGTGGTGGACACGGTTTGACCTCACTCGATAGTGAAAAGTGCGATGAACCCATCGTAGGGCCGTTCGATACCCGTTCATGACCCGGCCATCCGGTCCGGGTCATGGGCGTGTGTGGTACACACACGTACGAAACCCGGTCAGGACGCGCCCCGGCAAGGGCCAATCGAAGGCCGGTGGCTCCGAAGCCCTCAGGCCGAAGCCCTCAGGCCGAAGCCCTCAGGCCGCCGCGCGCGCCACCAGCGCCGCCGGAGGCTCGTCGTCCATCTCGAACGCCAGCGGGAACGGGGCATGGCCCGCGAGCCGGAACCAGCGCACCTTGCGGTGGCGGCGCAGCGCCCGCGCCGCCCGTACCGCGTCGTTGTGGAACCGCCGCGCCATCGGCACCCGGCGCACCGCCTCGGCCAGCTCCTCCAGCGCCGCCTCGCCGCCCGGCGCCGCCCGCACCGCCTCGACCTGCGCGGGCTCCTCGAAGACGGCCCGCAGCGCCTGGCTCAGCTCGCTCTCGGCGACCTCACGGTGCTCCTCCTCGGCCTGCCGGGCGGCGTGCGCGGCCTGATAGAGCACCATCGACGAGGCCGGGTCGAGCACTCCGGCGGTGCCCAGCTCCTGGGTGATGGAGGCGCGGCGCAGCAACTGCGCGTCCAGCGCCGCCCGCGCCGCGTCCTGACGGCTGTGCAGCCGGTCAAGACGCCCCGCGGTCCAGCTCAGATAGACGACGACGGCCACCAGCGCGACCGCGACCCAGATCAGTGTGCTCACGCCGCGCCACGCTACCGCCTACCGGCCCGCCCCTGTCCGGCCCTGTCCTCGTCGCGGGTCAGGCCCAGGCGGGTCAGGAGGCGGACGCGGTCGTCGGCGTCGACGGACGACGTACCGTCCGTCACCGTCTCGTAGACCGCCAGGACGTCCGCCCCCACGGTCGACCAGTCGAAGCGCCGCACATGGCTGCTGCCCCGCTCCCGCAGCTCCGCGCGCCGGTCCGGGTCGCCCAGCAGCCGTACCGCGGCGGCCGCCAGCGCGTCCGCGTCCTCGTTGGCGAACAGCTCACCGGCCGCTCCCCCGTCCAGGACCTGGGCGAAGGCGTCCAGGTCGCTGGCGAGGACCGGCGCACCCGCTGACATGGCCTCGACCAGGATGATGCCGAAGCTCTCGCCGCCCGTGTTGGGCGCGATGTACACGTCCACGCTGCGCAGGAAGCGCGCTTTGTCCTCGTCGCTGACCATCCCCAGGAACTCGACCCGCTTCCGCAGCTCCTTCGGCAGCTCCTCGACCGCCTCCTTCTCGTCGCCGCGCCCGGCGACCAGCAAGCGGGTTCCGGGCCGCTCGGCGAGGATCTTCGGCAGGGCGCGCATCAGCACCGGCAGCCCCTTGCGGGGCTCGTCGATGCGGCCGATGAACCCGATCGTGTCGCCCTGCCACTCCTCCTTCGGCTCGGCGTCGGCGAAGAAGCCCACGTCGACACCGTTGGGGATGACGACGGCGTCGCCGCCCAGGTGCTCGACCAGGGTCCGCCGCGCGTACTCGCTGACCGCGATCCGCGCGCTGATCTTCTCCAGCGCGGGCTGGAGGATCGGATACGCGGCGATCATGGCCCGCGAGCGGGGGTTGGAGGTGTGGAAGGTGGCGACGATCGGGCCCTGCGCCGCCCAGCAGGCCAGCAGCCCGAGGGAGGGCGAGGTGGGCTCGTGGATGTGGATGACGTCGAAGGCGCCATCGTGCAGCCAGCGCCGCACCCGCGCTGCGGACAGGAAGCCGAAGTTCAGCCGGGCCACCGAGCCGTTGTACGGCACCGGGACCGCGCGCCCCGCGGAGACGGCGTAGGGCGGCAGCGGGGTCTCGTCGTCCGCGGGGGCGAGGACGGAGACCTCGTGGCCGCGCCGGATGAGGTGCTCCGCCAGGTCGCGGATGTGGAACTGCACGCCACCCGGTACGTCCCAGGAGTAGGGGCAGACGATCCCGATCCTCACGTCTTCTCCATTCCAGGACTCTGCTCCAGGTCTCCTCGACCGTGATCCAGATCGGCGAGCCACAGCCGCTGGAGCATGTGCCAGTCCTCCGGGTGCTCGGCGATCCCCTCAGCGAACGCATCGGCGACCCGCTGGGCCATGACGGCCGTCTGCTCGGCCCGCGTGCCGTCCCGCACCACCTCGACGGGCGGATGGACCCGCCCCCGCATGACCGGGGACTCGTCGTACCACAGGGTGACCGGCAGCAGCAGCGCGCCGGTCTGCGCCGCGAGCAGCGCCGGGCCCGCGGGCATCTTCGCGGGCTCGCCGAAGAACGACACCTCCACGCCGGAGGCGGACAGGTCCCGGTCGGCCACCAGACAGACCAGACCGCCCGCCCGCAGCCGCCGGGCGAGGGTCCCGAACGCGGCTCCGCCCTCGTGCGGCAGCACCTCCATGCCGAGCCCCTCGCGGTAGGCGACGAAGCGGTCGTACAGCGACTCCGGCTTCAGCCGCTCGGCGACCGTGGTGAACGGCACCTCCAGCTTGGTGGTGACCCAGGCCCCGGCGAGGTCGTAGTTGCCCATGTGGGGCAGCGCGAGGACCACCCCGCGGCCGCTGGCCAGACCGTCCACCAGATAGTGCGCGTCCTTGATCTCGACGCCGCCGCGGATGCGCTCCGCGCTCCAGGTGGGGAGCCGGAAGGACTCCATCCAGTAGCGCATGTACGACCGCATGCCCGCCCGGGACAGCTCGGCCAGCCGCCGCGGCGATGCCTCGGGGACGACGCGCGCCAGATTGGCCTCCAGGCGCAGCACACCCTTGCCGCGCCGCTTCCACGCCTGGTCGGCGATCCGCTGCCCGAGGCGCACCGCGGTCGGCTCGGGGAGCTTCTTGACCGTGCTCCAGCCGAGCCCGTAGAGCGCGTCGGTCAGCCTGTCCTTCACCGTGTCTCGCCCCCCTGGGCCACCGGCCGCTCCGTGGCGTCCGCCTCGGCGGCCTCCCGGCGCACGGTGACCACCCGCTGCACGAGGGTCACCGCACTGCCCACCGCGACGATCCACAGCGCGATCGGAAGCAGGATCTCGATGTGCGGCACACCGAACATGTGCAGGCCGGACAGACCGCAGGCGACCAGCGAGATCACCAGCCGCTCGGCGCGCTCCACCAGCCCGTTGACGTTCACCGGCAGCCCGATGCTCTCGCCGCGCGCCTTGGTGTACGAGACCACCTGGCCGCTGGCGAGACAGAAAATCGTCACCGCACACAACACATTGTCGTCGCCCCCGCCCGCGTACCACAACGCCAGACCGCCGAAGATCGCCCCGTCGGCGACCCGGTCCAGCGTCGAGTCGAGGAACGCTCCCCAGCGGCTGGAGCGGCCCAGCTGCCGCGCCATATTGCCGTCGATCAGGTCCGAGAAGACGAAGAGCGTGATGACGACGGTTCCCCAGAAGAACTCACCCCGGGGATAGAAGACCAGCGCACCCGCGATCACACCACCGGTTCCGGTGAGCGTCACCGCGTCCGGGCTGACGCCGAGGCGGATGAGCAGGGCGGCGAACGGTGTGAGAACACGCGTGAAGAAAGCACGCGCGTACTTGTTCAGCATGGCCTTCCCGGTGGGTCGATACGGGCCGGATGGTCAAAAGGCCACCGGCGGGCCCATCGTAGCCAGGCGCCACCGGGGCGCAGCGCACCTGTCGGACCGCTCCCACACCCCTCCCGTACGACGCCCGGATGTGCGACGTATGGACGCACCGTGACCTCGGTGGAAAGCTCGAAGTATCGCAAGGTGTCGACCGGGAGGCGAGACACATGGGCGACAAGACGAACACACACCCAGGGGCCGCCGGAAGGGCAGCGGCGGCCGACCGGCCCAGCTCCCTGCGGAATGTGGTGCTGGTCGGCCACAGCGGGTCCGGGAAGACGACGCTGGTGGAGGCCCTGGCGCTGGCGACCGGCGCGATCAACCGGGCCGGCCGGGTCGAGGACGGCGGCTGCCTCTCCGACCACGACGAGATCGAGCACCGGCAGCAGCGCTCGGTGCAGCTGTCACTGGTCCCCGTCGAATCGGGCGGGATCAAGATCAATCTGCTCGATACCCCAGGTTATGCCGACTTCGTCGGGGAATTGAGGGCCGGTCTGCGGGCAGCGGACGCGGCCCTCTTCGTCGTTTCGGCGGCCCAGGACGCGGTGGGCATCGCGGGCGCCACCCGCATGGTGTGGGAGGAATGCGCGGCGGTCGGGATGCCGCGCGCCATCGTGATCACACACCTTGAGGCGGCCCGCGCCAGCTTCGAGGAAATGACCGAGATCTGCCGCCGGACCTTCGGCGGCGACGACCCCGACGCCGTTCTGCCGCTGTACCTGCCGCTGCGCGGCGAACCGGCGCCGGACGGGCACGCCCCGGTGACCGGGCTGATCGGCCTGCTCTCCCAGCAGGTCTACGACTACTCCTCCGGGGTGCGGACCGAGACCCCGCCCACCGACGGCCAGGTCCCGCTGGTCTCGGAGGCCCGCGACCGGCTCATCGAGGGGATCATCGCCGAGAGCGAGGACGAGACCCTCATGGACCGCTATCTGGGCGGCGAGGAGATCGACGTCAAGACGCTGATCGACGACCTGGAGAAGGCCGTCGCCCGCGGCAGCTTCCACCCCGTGCTGGCCGCCGCGCCCGCCGCCGACGGCTCCAAGCAGGGCCTCGGCACCACCGAGCTGCTGGAGCTGATCACCCGCGGCTTCCCGACCCCGCTGGAGCGCGAGGCACCCGCGGTCACCACTCCGCAGGGCGCCGCGTGCCCGGCGCTGGTCTGCGACCCGGACGGGCCGCTGGCCGCCGAGGTCGTCAAGACTTCCTCCGATCCGTATGTCGGCCGGATCTCGCTGGTCCGGGTCTTCTCCGGGACGCTGCGCCCTGACGAGACGGTGCATGTCTCGGGGCACGGCCTGGAGGACCGCGGCCATGAGGACCACGACGTGGACGAGCGGGTGGGCGCCCTGTCCGCGCCGTTCGGCAAGCAGCAGCGCATGCTGTCCCAGGCCATCGCGGGCGATCTGGCGTGCGTCGCCAAGCTGACCCGCGCCGAGACCGGGGACACGCTTTCGGCCAAGGACCGGCCGCTGCTCATGGAGCCATGGCAGATGCCCGACCCACTGCTGCCCGTCGCCATCGAGGCGCACAGCAAGGCGGACGAGGACAAGCTGTCGCTGGGCCTCTCCCGGCTGGTCGCCGAGGACCCGACGATGCGTCTTGAGCAGAATCCGGACACCCACCAAGTGGTGCTGTGGTGCCTGGGCGAGGCCCATATGGACGTCGCGCTGGAACGGCTGCGCGCCCGCTACGGGGTCCAGGTGGACGCGGTGCCGTACCAGGTCGCGCTGCGCGAGACGTTCGGCGCCAAGTCCACCGGGCGCGGACGGCACGTCAAGCAGTCCGGCGGGCACGGCCAGTACGCGATCTGCGAGATCGAGGTGGAGCCGCTGCCGGGCGGCTCGGGCATCGAGTTCGTGGACAAGGTCGTCGGCGGCGCGGTGCCCCGGCAGTTCATCCCGTCCGTCGAGAAGGGCGTACGGGCCCAGGCGGCGCGCGGCGTCTCCACCGGAAATCCGCTGGTCGACGTGCGGATCACGCTGCTGGACGGCAAGGCGCACTCGGTGGACTCCTCCGACGCCGCCTTCCAGACGGCGGGCGCGCTCGCGCTGCGCGAGGCGGCCGCCGACACCTGGATCGAGCTGCTGGAGCCAGTGGTCAAGGTCGGCGTCCTGATCTCCGACGACTACGTCGGCGCCGTCATGAGCGACCTGTCCGGGCGGCGCGGCCGGGTCGTCGGCACCGAGCAGTCGGGCGGTGGGCGGACCCTCATCCAGGCGGAGGTCCCCGAGATCGAGATCGGCCGGTACGCGGTCGACCTGCGGTCGCTGTCGCACGGCACGGGCCGCTTCAGCCGCTCGTACGCCCGGCACGAGCCGATGCCGCCGCACGTCGCCGAGCGGGTGCGCGGCGAACGGGCCGCGGCCGGGGCGTAGTTCACGGGCCGCTGCGACGCCGTCCGCCCCAACTCCGCCGGGGTGGGCGGCGGTCGGCTCGCGCCCTCCGCGGGGAGGTGAGGACGGGGAAGTTTTCCACAGGCAACCACGCCCTGGCGACAGGCGGTACGCACCCCGGATACGCTGAGGTCGCAGCGCAAGCGGCGTGCGGTATTGGGGGCGTTGGTGACGGACGGATTCGATTTCAGTCCCGGGGCACAGGTGCCCCTGTCCGGGTCGGATGGAGAGACGGCGGCGACACAGGCCCTGGCCTCCGCCGCCTACCGTGACGACCCGGTGGCGAAGCTGCTGGAGGCCAACTCCGAGTGGACCGTCTCGGAGGTGAAGGCACCGAAGATCTCGCTGTTCGAGCCGAACCTGGGCGAGGCGTTCTCGCGCGCCGTCCAGCTGCGTATGCTCGGCGGCGGCCGCAAGCAGGTGATCCAGTCCTTCGGCACCGAGCCGCAGACGATCGTCGAGCACTGCCTGGCCGCCAACCGGATCCGCAAGGTCCGCGACGCCCGCCTCACCGTCGTCATGGTGATCTTCGGGCTGCTCTTCCTCCCCGGGGCGCTGCTCTGGCTCGGCGCCTTCCAGCTGCGCCGCTCGGTGGCCGGAGCCCAGGACAAGCGGATGGGGGCAATCGGCACCGTCCTGATGGCGGCCCTCGGCATCTTCGTCCTCATCTTCCTGGTGAAGCTGCCGTTCAACGGCTTCTGGGGCATATACCTGCGCGGTGTGGTGGTCGCCCCGGTGATCGGCTGGTACATCGCCAAGCAGATCTGCGAGCGCACCTCCAAGGAGCTGCGCGACTACTGGGGCGGGCTGCTCTCGGGCACCGGCGTCGGCGCCAAGGTGCCCGAGACGGTGCCCAACCACCCGGGCCAGACCTCCGCCGAGGTGCTGCGCAAGTCGCTGCACAAGCTCACCGCCGAGCAGTACAGCAACGTGGTCTTCTACGCCGGCCCCAAGGGCATACTCGGGATGGGTACCCGCTGGGGCAGCTGGCAGCTCGCCGAGGACCTGGTGTCGGCCGACCCCGACAAGGAGATCGACCCCTTCCGCAGCTGGGACGTCATACGGGCGATCCACGACCAGCTGCGCATGCTGGAGCGCACCCCGCTGCACACCGGCGGCTTCACCAGCCCGCCCCAGGTGCGCCACTGGGTGGTCTCCCCCATCGGGGAGGGTGCCAAGTCGGTCGAGCGCGGCGGCGCCTCCGAGGAGGAGGGCTTCCAGATAAAGGGCGTCGAGCTCCAGCGGATCTGCGATCAGCAGCAGTTCGGCTCCGGTGACCGGCACTATCTGGGTGTGCAGTTCGTGCTGTGGGACGGCCAGTTGGTGATCACATTCATGATCACGGTGACGCTGCTGCACAAGACGATGCGCATCGAGGTCACCGGGCATGCGCTGGGCCCGGTGAACTCGCTGTTCTTCGGCAAGCCCTCGGCGCCCTCGAAGACGGTTCCCAAGACCTTCCGGTTCTGGGAGACCAAGTCGGTTCCGCTGCCGCTGGTGAAGCCCTCCGAGGTGGTGCGGCTCGCCGCGCGCGCCCCCTTCACCTGGTACCCGCCGATACTCGACCACCTCGGCGGCAAGCTCGTGCTGCCCGAGCCGTTCGGGCTGCGCCACGCCTGGGCCGACAAGCCCTGGCGGCACCGCTTCATGGCGGACGACGCGCTGCGTACCGCCACCCCCGTGCTGCGGGTGGTCCACGAGGCGGCGATCGGCGTGCTCAAGCACCACGGCGTGGACACCGAGCGCTTCGGCAACCGCTCGCTGGCCCTCAGCGGCCAGATCCAGGACGCCTCCCCGAAGAAGGCCGACCTCTACGACGCGTAGGCCCCGGCGTGACGAAAGGGGCGTGGCCCCCGGCGGTCTGCCGGGAGCCACGCCCCTTTTCGTGTCGTACGGCGGTGCTGCTCAGCCCTTCGGCCAGGCGTCGGCGAGCAACCGGCGGGTGTCGGCGAGCAGTTGCGGCAGCACCTTGGTGCGGCCGATGACCGGCATGAAGTTGCTGTCGCCGCCCCAGCGGGGCACCACGTGCTGATGCAGATGGGCGGCGATCCCGGCCCCCGCGACGGTGCCCTGGTTGAGCCCGATGTTGAAACCGTGTGCTCCCGAGGCGGTGCGCAGCGCGGTCATGGCGGTCTTGGTGAACTCGGCCAGCTCGATCGTTTCCTCGGCGTCCAGCTCGGTGTAGTCGGCCAGGTGCCGGAACGGAACGATCATGAGGTGCCCGCCGGTGTACGGGTACAGGTTGAGCACGGCGTAGACGCGCTCCCCCCGGGCGATGATCAAGCCGTCCTCGTCGGACTTGTCCGGAATAGAGCAGAACGGACAGCCATCGCCCGACCCCGGGCCGGTGGGCTTGTTCTCGCCCTGGATGTACGCCATCCGGTGGGGCGTCCACAGGCGCTGGAACGCGTCCGGCGTCCCCACTCCGATCTGCTGCTCCGGCTCACTCGTCATGCGGGCCAGCATATTCGCCCCCGGCGCCCTGGGATGCGACGAGGGGCGGCCCCCCGGCCGGGAGCCGCCCCTCATGGCTTTGGATCACACCTGGATGCGGCGCTCCACGGCGTCGACGATCTCGGCGATGGCGTCCTGGACCGGGATGCCGTTCTTCTGCGAGCCGTCGCGGTAGCGGAAGCTCACCGCGTCGTTGGCGACGTCCTCGTCACCGGCGATGACCATGAACGGGACCTTGCTGCGCTGAGCGTTGCGGATCTTCTTCTGCATGCGGTCCGAGGACGAGTCGACCTCCACCCGCAGGCCCTTCGCGCGGGCCTGGGCGGCGAACTCCTCCAGGTACGGCACATGGCCGTCGCCGATCGGGATGCCGACCGCCTGCACCGGGGCGAGCCACGCCGGGAAGGCCCCCGCGTAGTGCTCCAGCAGGACCGCGAAGAAGCGCTCGATCGACCCGAACAGCGCCCGGTGGATCATGACGGGCTGCTGGCGCGAGCCGTCGGCCGCGGTGTACTCCAGGTTGAAGCGCTCCGGCTGGTTGAAGTCGACCTGGATGGTCGACATCTGCCAGGTACGGCCGATCGCGTCCCGCGCCTGGACCGAGATCTTCGGGCCGTAGAAGGCCGCGCCGCCCGGGTCCATGACCAGCTCAAGGCCCTGCTTCTCGGCGGCCTTGCGCAGCTCCTCGGTGGCCTCTTCCCACTGCTCAGGCCCGCCGATGAACTTGTCGGAGTCGTCGCGGGTGGACAGCTCCAGATAGAAGTCGTTCAGACCGTAGTCGCGGAGCAGGTCCAGCACGAAGGTGAGCAGATTGTCCAGCTCATCGGCCATCTGCTCCTTGGTGCAGTAGATGTGCGAGTCGTCCTGGGTGAAGCCCCGGGCCCGGGTCAGGCCGTGGACCACGCCGGACTTCTCGTACCGGTAGACCGTGCCGAACTCGAACAGCCGCAGCGGCAGCTCACGGTAGGACCGCCCGCGCGCCCTGAAGATCAGGTTGTGCATCGGGCAGTTCATGGCCTTGAGGTAGTAGTCCTGGCCCTCGAACTCCATGGGCGGGAACATGCCCTCCATGTAGTGCGGCAGGTGGCCCGAGGTCTCGAAAAGCTTGGCCTTGGTGATGTGCGGGGTGTTGACGAACTCGTACCCCGACTCCTCGTGCCGCTTCCGCGAGTACTCCTCCATCTCCTTGCGGATCACGCCACCGCGCGGGTGGAACACCGCCAGGCCCGAGCCCAGCTCGTCCGGGAAGGAGAACAGGTCCAGCTCGGCGCCCAGCTTGCGGTGGTCGCGCTTCTCGGCCTCCGCCAGGAAGTCCAGGTACGCCTTCAGCTCGTCCTTGGTCGGCCAGGCGGTGCCGTAGATCCGCTGGAGCTGCGGGTTCTTCTCGCTCCCCCGCCAGTACGCGGCGGCGCTGCGCATCAGCTTGAAGGCCGGGATGTTCCGGGTGGTCGGCAGGTGCGGACCACGGCACAGGTCCTTCCAGCACAGGTCGCCGGACTTCGCGTCGAGGTTGTCGTAGATCGTCAGCTCGCCCGCGCCGACCTCGGCGGAGGCGCCCTCGGCGGCGTCAGCGGCCGACCCCTTGAGGCCGATCAGCTCCAGCTTGTACGGCTCGGCGGCCAGCTCCTCACGGGCGGCCTCGTCGGTGACCGCACGGCGCGAGAACCGCTGGCCCCTCTTCTGGATCTCCTGCATCTTCTTCTCGATGCGCTTGAGATCGTCCGGCTGGAACGGGGTCTCGACGTCGAAGTCGTAGTAGAAGCCGTCCTTGATCGGCGGGCCGATGCCGAGCTTGGCCTCGGGGAACAGCTCCTGCACGGCCTGCGCCATCACATGCGCGGTCGAGTGGCGCAGGATGTCCAGACCGTCCTGGCTGGTGATCTCCACCGGCTCGATCTCTTCGCCGTCGGCGGGCTCGTACGCCAGGTCCTTCAGCTGCCCGCCCACGCGCGCGGCGACGATCGAGCGGTCGCCGGCGA
The DNA here is from genome assembly GCF_044333065.1 of Streptomyces sp. NPDC021115. NCBI lineage: Bacteria > Bacillati > Actinomycetota > Actinomycetes > Kitasatosporales > Streptomycetaceae > Streptomyces > Streptomyces sp. NPDC021115. The sequence goes on along the minus strand of NZ_JBIRQF010000002.1, from coordinate 654,996 downwards.
AGAGGTCCGCCGCCGTAGTGCCCGTCGTCACCACGCGCTCTTCCCGCTCGGAATCGCGTTGGATGACCACACGGACGTCTGACACCGGTCTCTCCTGACTGAAGGATCGCTACCCGCGGCGAATGCCGCGCAGCGAGAATCGTACCGAGCCGACCGGCCCGACCGCGAAACGGTTGTCCTGGCGGGCAACGACGGCGGCGCCGCCCCGGCGCGCTCAGTCCTCGCCGCACGCCTCCTCGAAGAAGTCCGGGTTCTCCTGGAGCGACTTGAGCAGCCGGTCCCGCTCCGCGTCGTCCACCCGCACCGGTGCCACGCCCCCGGCTCCGCTCAGCCGCCGGAAGCCGCCGCGGCTCTCCAGCCGCCCGCTCACCCGGATCGGCAGCCCGACCAGATGGGCATGGCCCGCGATCCGGTAGTCGTCCTCGTCCAGCACGATCCGCAGCTGCGCCACGTCCGCCCCGGCCAGCACCCGCAGCCGCACCGTCCCCGGGCCGCCAGGACCGGCGCGGCCCAGGCGCACCACGGCGCCGGTGACCCGCACGGGGACGGACGGCTCATCCCGTACGTAGCGGGCCCCGGCCTCGCGCAGCCCCGGCAGGTCCCCGGGCGTGAACGCGACGGGTTCGGGCCGGGTGGAGAACCCCGGCGGCGGACCGGCGGCCGCTGACCACTCCAGGGCCATCCGCGCGCCCTCGGTGCCCTGGACGAGCGCGACGACGGCCTCGGTCAGCTCACGGCTCGCCCCCGCCGCCACGGCTGCGTCGAACGCCTCCATGCCGCCGGTGGCCCGCTGGTAGTCGACGGCGTCGCGCAGCGCGTACAGGGCGCGCAGCAGGGTGGCGGTGACGGCCCGGCCGTCCTCGACGGGGACGAAGACGGTCAGCTGATGGCCGCCCGACGCGGCGCCCGCGGGGCCGGTCAGCACGTGTTCCAGAGATGCCTCGGCCGCCCGGCGGTGCCGTGCGCCGTAGTACCCGGCCCTGCCCCGGGCGGCGAGCGCCCCGGCCAGCAGGGTGGCCCTGGCGGCGGCGCGCAGCCGCTCCTGCGCGGGCCAGGCGGCGCCGCCGTGGGACCCGTCGTGGGACTCGGGCATCTCTCGCCACCAGCGGATCTCGTCGCTGGGCACGGCGAGTCCGGTCAGCACCTCGCGCGCGGAGGGCGCGGCGCTGCGGGCCAGGGCGAGCAGCGCCTCGCCGAGGAGGTCGACGCTGTCGGGGAAGTCGCGGCGCTCGGGCACGAGCAGGCTGGTGCCCGGCAGCTCGCCCGGGGGCGTCCAGCGGGCGTAGCGTCCCCGGGCGCCGCCGCGGCGGTGCCAGCCGTGCCGGGCGAGGAGCGCGCCGAGGACGGCGGGGTCCACCTCGTCGGGGCGGGGCGCGGGCGTATGGAGCCTGGGCTCCGGAAGGCGATGCGTGGGGGGCCGGTCGCGGTCCATCAGGGTCTCCCTCCCGCCCCGACCCGGGTCATGATCTCGCAGAGCGCGCGGTCGTCGAAGATCCGCGAGGTCGGGATCCGCACGGTGGTCCGGCGGCGGCCCGTCACCGGGTGGCCCGCCAGGTTGATCCAGTAGCAGCAGTGCCGCAGTGCCAGACGGTCGTGACCGGCCCGTATCCAGTCGTCGCGGTCGCGCGGCACGATCATCACCACAAGGATCTTGTGCACCGAGACCGGGCTGCGGGCGAGCTTGACCAGATGGTCGTTGTCGAGGGTGAAACCGAAGGTCGGGCCGGGCGGATGCGGTGCCAGCTGGTACGTGGCCTTCAGCTGCACCTTGATCGTCACCTCGTCGTCCACGGCGTGGCCGGGCGCGCTGTGGCTGACGTGCCAGTCGATGCCGTGGTCCGGGAAGGGCTGCGCGAGCGAGCAGCCCGCGGCCGCCGCGACGGCGTGCAGATAGCCGACCTGGAGCGTCTCCATGCAGGCGGTGGTGGCGATGTGGCCGCGCGAGGGCGCGGTCCGCTCGGGCAGCAGACCGCTCGCCGACGGGGCCGGTTCAGGCTGCGCGAGCGCCATGTGCGTGACGCCTTCCGGTCGTCGCCGGTGTCCGTACACCTGTGTTGTCTCCCCGTCAGTTGCTGTGCAAACAGCGGTGGTTCGTCCATCCCCCTCCGGGTATCACCAGGTCGGGGCGGGGTCCGGAGGTCATGGGGCACGTATGCACGAGGAGTTGAGGCCATGTCGTCCTGGTTCGAGGGGCCGCTCGCCGCGTTCGACACGGAGACGACGGGGATCGATGTCGAGCACGACCGGATCGTGTCGGCCGCTCTCATCGTCCAGCGCGGCGCGGGAAGCCTGCCGGAGGTGCGGCGCTGGCTGGTGAGCCCGGGCATACCGGTGCCGCGGGCCGCGACAGAGATACACGGGCTGACCGATGAGCATCTCCAGCGGCTCGGCCGATGGCCCGCGCCGGTGATGGACGAGGTGGCGCGGGCGCTCGCCGAGCAGACGGCGCGGGGCACCCCGGTGGTGGTGATGAACGCCCCGTTCGATCTGACGCTGCTGGACCGCGAGTTGAAGCGGCACCGCAATGCCACCCTGGCGACCTATCTGTCGCTGCGCGCGCTGTGCGTCCTCGATCCCCGGGTGCTGGACAAGCACCTGGACCGCTACCGCAAGGGGCGCCGCACGCTCACCGATCTGTGTGCGCACTACGGCGTCGAGCTGACGGGCGCGCACGACGCGGCGGCGGACGCGATGGCCTCCCTGGAGGTCGTGCGGGCGGTGGGCCGCCGCTTCGCGTCACGGCTGGAGAAGCTGACGCCCAGTGAGCTGCACGACCGCCAGACGGTCTGGTACGCGGCGCAGGCGCGCGGCCTCCAGGCGTGGTTCGCGCTCAACGGCTCGGACGAGGTCTGCGACCCGGCGTGGCCGCTGCGGCCGGACCTCCCGGCGGCAGCCTGAGGCACATCCGGTCTCTCAGGCGTGCCGGAGCCGGAACGGGTGCCCGGCCGGGTCGGAGTAGAGGCGGACGTCGTTCGGGCCGCCGTTGTCCTTGGTGTCCAGCGGCCGCGCGCCCAGGTCGACGACCTGGCGTTCGACGGCGTCCATGTCGTCGACCACGAGTTCCAGATGGGCCTGCTGGGAGTCGTCCGGCCGGGGCCAGCTCGGCGGGGCGTAGCCGTGGTCGCGGAGGAAGGCCATGCGGGCCCCACTGGGGGCGGTGATGTCGATCCGGTCGAGGCTGGTCACCGGCGTGATCTCGGCGCCGAGCACGGTGGCGTAGAACTGGGCCAGCTCTTCGGGCTCGGCGCAGTCCAGGGACAGGACGACGGTGGTGGTCGTGACGGCCATGGGCTCCCTTTCGATTCGTCCGCGGGAGCCAGGCGGGTACCCAGGTCGGGCGGCGGCACGCCCGGAAAGCACCGGGGCCGGGCCGCCTGTTGGCGGCCCGGCCCCGGATCGGTGGGCGATACTGGGTTCGAACCAGTGACCTCTTCGGTGTGAACGAAGCGCTCTCCCGCTGAGCTAATCGCCCGGGATGTTCGCCCGGGTCTTCCCCGGTGGAACGACCTGAACAATACAGGTCGGGCGAGGTGTGGTTCAAACCGGATTCCGGTCGGGCCGCCGGGTGAGCATCCGGGCCCGCAGCCCCCGGCGCCCGGCGCGCATCATCAGGGCGTGGTTGGCGCGGAACAGCGGCCGCCCGAGCACCGCGAAGCGCCGCAGCAGCGGTTTGCGCGCCACCACGTCCTGCTCGAACAGGGCGCGGGTGCCCGCGCCGCGCGCGGTGACCGTCCAGCGGGCCCAGCCGTCCAGGTCGCCGGAGAAGTCGATCCGCAGCGTGCCGCGGGCGGGGTCCCGGTGTGCCTCGGTGACGGTGACGCGCAGGTCGTACGGGATGAGGGAGCGGAAGCGGGCGGTGCCGGTGCGGTCGTCGAGCCGCCGCACCTCACGGACCTGGGGCCACCACCGCGGATAGCCGTCGGGGTCCGCCAGCGCCGCGAAGACGGCGGCGGGCGGTGCGTCGAGGTCCCATCGGCAGTGGAAGCGGTAGTGGCACCAGTCCATGTCCTCAAGTGTGCGGCAGCCCCCGCTAGCCGGGCAGCTTGTCGCCGAGCAGGGCCAGGTTCTGGATGGCGGCCAGGCCGTACTGGGCGGTGGCGTTGGTGCTCACCCAGGGCGCCTCGACGCCGGGCACCAGCACGTCCGGGCCCGTGACCTTGGTCGTCTTCCAGCTGACGGAGGCGTCCGGGTAGCCGTCGCCCTCGTGGTACTCGGTGAACTTCTGCCAGGCGCGGGCGGCCAGTGTGTCGTCCTTCAGCTGCACGGCGGCGTAGGCGTCGAGCCGGGAGTGGCCCTGGACGAGGATCAGCGAGCCGAAGTCGGTGCCGTAGCGGGCCTTCTGCTCGGCCTTGGTGGCGTTGAAGTAGCGGCAGTAGTCCAGCCAGGCCTCCTTGAACTTCGGCATGTCGATCAGGTCGATGACCTCGGCGCACACCTCGACCAGGCCGAAGACGGCGGACAGATGGGAGACGCTGACCCTGGGCTTGTCGGCGACGGCGTACTTGCCGGTGTCGAGGTCGTACAGCCCGCTGCCCTGGACGAAGCCGTTGGGCTGGGCCGCGATGGTCTCCATCGTGGAGCGCAGCCGCGCCTCGGCCTTCTCCGCCTTCGGGCCGCGCCGCTCCCATTCGGTGAGCCAGGCGCCCGCCAGACCGCTCCAGTCGGTGCCGAAGCCGATGTCCAGGGCGTGCGGATCGGGCTTGTAGTCGGGGTCCTCGCGGACCTTGCGCTGCGGATCGAGGACGAGGAACGTCTCGTCGGAGTCGACCAGGGCGTGCATGATGTCGCCGATCCGCTCGTCGGCGGTGAGGTAGTAGAGGTAGCGGCGGTAGAGGGCGGTGGAGATGCGCTGCTGCTTGGCGCTGTCGGCGAAGTGCTGGACGCCGTGGCGGGTGCCGAGCCCGGTCCATTTGCCCAGGTGGTAGGCGTCGACCTCGCCGGTGTGCCGGGTCATGGCCTCCGCGAAGCGGTAGATGTCGGCGCGCCCGGAGCGCAGATACGCGAGCCAGAGCCACAGGTCGGGCGAGAGTTCGGAGTTGTCCCAGGCGTAGCCGCCGACGTCGTACCGCCACTGGTGCCGGTCCTCGTCGTACGTGTGCATGATGTCGCCGTAGTCCCAGAAGCCGTACCAGCGGCGCTGTTCGACCTGGCCCTTGTGGTACGCGAAGAGGAGGTCGAGACGATCCTCGATCTTCGCCTTGGCGGCGGTGGAGCGGTCGACGGGGGCGAAGAGGCCGCCGAAGACCTTGGCGCGGACCAGGTCTTCGGGTCCGGCGACGAGTTGCGGCGGGGTGCGCAGGGCGGCGGCCTGCTGGAGGAGGGTGTCGGCGCCGGGGGTGGCGGCGTTGGCCCAGAAGGTCAGCTCGCTGGTGCGGGCGATGCCGTACGGGGTGCCGAACTTCGGCTCGTAGTCCTCGTACGTGATGTTGAGCCCTTCCAGCTGCTCGGGGTAGGTGTCCTGGCCCAGGCCGTCGTGGTAGAAGCGCAGGTCCATGGGCTGGGCCTCGGGCGACCAGAGCCACAGGGTGACCTCGGCCTCGTCGCCCGCGGCGCCCCGGATGTCGAGCTGGGCGGGGAACTTCTCCCAGAAGTCGCGCAGTCCGAAGGAGAGCCCGCCGCTGACCCCGCCGACATAGCCGAAGCCGGACGCCCGGCCGCCGCCGCCCGCGGGGATCCAGCCGTGGCCCGGCTTGGTGCGCTTGCGCAGGGTGAAGCCGTCGGCGGAGAGCTGGGAGAGGGTGTAGTCGCCCCAGGTGGGGATGAGGTGCAGCCGGCTGGTGACCCGCTGGTCCCAGGTGGCGGGGTCGGCCAGCTTCTCGCCCTTGACCTGGGCCTTGCGGACGCTCGCGCCGGGGTCCCGGCGCAGTCCTGTGATGCCCTTGACGGCCTCGGTGAGGAATCCCTTGTCCTCGCCCGCGATGCGGATGTGGCGGTCGTACGCCTCGTCGCGCATGGGGACCGAGAAGCGGACGCCGAGGCCGCGGATGAAGTCTTTGTTCTGGTCACCGTCGAACGTGATGGTGTGCACCATGCGGAACGAGTCGGCGCCCGCGTAGAAGTAGAGCCGGACGCTGAAGGGGAGCCAGCCGCGGCCGCCCTTGCGGTGCTTGCCGTCGATGCGGACGACGGCGCGTACGGGGCCCTTCTGCTCGACCTTGGCGCCGCTGATCTCGCCGTCGAACCGGTCCCACTTGGCGCTGCCGTGGTCGCCGTCGTCGATGTCGCCCTGGCGGAGCAGGACGAGACGGCCGTCGCGGGCGATCTCGGTGCTTCCGCGGGTGACGGACCGTACGAGCTTTTCGCCGTCCTTGGAGATCACGGCCTTGATCACGCCGGTGTCGACGGTGATCCTGCCGCCCTTCTCGCTGACGGTGACCTTCTTGGCGGGGGCTGCGGGCTCACCGGGGCTGAGCCGGTAGGCGGTGGTGTCGCCGAGCCCCTCCCCCGCCGCGTGCGCGGTCCATTTGAGCGAGCCGTCGGGCCAGTAAGCGGTGGCCCAGGTCTGGAGGGGCACGTCCTTGCCGTCGGCCGTGGTGAGGGCGAACGTCCGGTCGGCGGGGTGGGCGCCCTTGGGCCAGGGGACGCCGAAGGTGGTGCCCGCGGCGGCGCCGAGGCCGCCGTCCTCCAGCCAGGTGATCTTCATGGGGTCGTCGGCGGCTTTCTCGTCGGCGACCCGGTCGGCGGCGGCAGCCTGCGGGGCGTTCCGCGCGAGCAGCCAGGAGAACGGGACGGCGGCGCCGGTGGCGGCGGCGGCCTTGAGGAGGTTGCGCCGGGGGATCGGGGGCATGTCGGTCTCACCTTTCGTACGGGGGCAGGTGCATGACATGGGTGGCTTCAGGGGACGGCGACGCGGGACGGGCGCCGCCGGGTCAGACGCGGGCGCGGCGCTCGACCGCGACCGCACAGGCCGCGAGGGCGCCCACCGCCGGGGCGGCCAGCGGCAGCATCTGCCAGGCGGCGACGGTGACCACCGCCAGCCCGCCCGCCAGCAGCAGCGATCCGCCGGGGTCGGCGGCCAGGCCGCGGCGTACGGCGGTGCGGGCCACCGCGGCCCAGCCCGCGCCGGGCCGCCACGCGGCGGCCGTCCGCAGCCCCAGGACGATCACCGTCAGCGTGCCCGCCATGCTCACGGCGATCAGCGCGGGCCCGCCCGGCAGGGCGCCGGTGCGGGCCACGCGCAGATCGAAGGCGAGCAGCGCGAGCGCCGCCCACCACAGCAGGGAGAACCGCCAGCCGCCGCGGGTCGCCTCCCGCACCCCGGAGACGAAGTCCCGCAGCGTGGAGCGCTCGCCGTCCAGATGGCGGCGCAGATGCGCGCAACCGGCGGCGAACGACGGGAGCAGGGTGAGCAGCGGCAGCGCGGCGAGCACCACCCACACCCCGGTCAGCAGACACTCGGCGAACAGGGAGAAGCGCACCAGCCGCCGCGCGGGCCGCTCGGGAGCGCGTACGGCGGCGGTGTCCCGGACCACGGCCCTCAGCCCTTCAGCCCGGAGGTCGAGGCGCCCTCGACCAGATAGCGCTGGAAGGCGAGGAAGAACAGCAGCACCGGCAGCAGGGCCACCAGCGACATGGCGACCATGCCTCCGTAGTCGGCGACGCTGTCCTGGTCGATGAAGAGCTTCAGCCCCATCGAGACCGTGTACTTGTCGGGCTCGTTGAGATACAGCAGCGGGCCGATGAAGTCGTTCCAGGACCAGATGAAGGTGAAGATCGCGCTGGTGATCAGGGCCGGGCGGCACAGCGGCAGCACGATGTTCCAGTAGATGCGGAAGTGGCCGCAGCCGTCCAGCCGCGCCGCCTCGTCCAGCTCGCGGGGCAGGCCCCGCATGAACTGCACCATCAGGAAGACGAAGAAGGCGTCCGCCGCCAGGTACTTGCCGAGCAGCAGCGGGACGTAGGTGTTGATCAGCTCCAGCTTCTGGAACAGGATGTACTGCGGAATGATCAACACCTGGAAGGGCAGCAGCAGGGTGGAGATCATGAGCGTGAACAGCGCGTTCCGCCCGGCGAACCGGATCCTGGCGAAGGCGTACGCCGCCAGCGAGCAGGAGATCAGCACCCCGATCACCGAACCGACCGCCAGGAACAGCGAGTTGGTGAAGAAGGTCTGGACGGGGACGTCCGCGATGCCGTCGGCGAGCCGCCGGTAGTTCTCGGTGATCGGATCGGTGGGCAGCAGCTGAAGGCTGCCGATGATCTCGTCACCGGGCTTGAACGAACCGCCGATGACCCACACCACGGGATAGAGGATCACGGCCAGCACGGCGAGCGCGCCCGCGTGCCAGGCCACCGAGCGGATCCGCGCCCGGCCCGTGCCGGTCAGGGACTTCGAGGGCGTCAGGGAGGTCGAGGGAGTGGTCACCGGGCGTCCTCCTCGTAGTGCACCCAGCCGCGCTGGGTCTTGAACAGCACCGCGGTCACCAGGCCGATCCCGAGCATCAGCATCCAGGCCATCGCGGCGGCGTAGCCCATGCGCAGGTTCCGGAAGCCCTGTTCGTACAGGTACCAGCCGTAGACCAGCAGCGAGTCGCCCGGGCCGCCGGTGTTGGTGCCGGAGCCCGCGAGCACGACGGCCGAGGTGAAGACCTGGAAGGAGTGGATGAGTTCCAGCAGCAGATTGAAGAAGAGCACCGGGGAGATCATCGGCAGGGTGATGGAGCGGAACCGCCGCCACGCCCCCGCGCCGTCCATCTCGGCCGCCTCGTACAGCTCGCGCGGCACCTGCTTCAGCCCGGCGAGGAAGATCACCATCGGGGCGCCGAACTGCCAGACGGTCAGCGTGATCAGGGTGGGCAGGGCCCAGTCCGGGTCACCGATCCAGCCGCCGACGTCCCAGCCGAACAGACTCATCGACTTGTCGACGATCGCTTCGTCGTTGAAGATCGCCCGCCAGACGATGCCGATGCTCACGCTCGCGCCGATGAGCGAGGGCGCGTAGAACGCCGAGCGGTAGAAGCCCTGCCCCTTGCGCGGCTTGACCAGCAGCAACGCCACCCCGAGCGCGGCCAGCAGCTTCAGCGGGGTGCCGATCAGGACGTACTTCAGCGTCACCTCGACCGACGTCCACCAGCGGTCGTCCCCGAACATCTCGCGGAAGTTCTTGAACCCGACCCAGCGGGGCGGGTCGAAGAGGTTGTAGTCGGTGAACGCCAGATAGAGCGAGACCAGCATCGGGCCGAGCGTGAGCACCAGGATGCCGACGCACCAGGGCGTCAGGAAGAGATAGCCCGCCAGGGTCTCCCGGCGGGCGGACCGCCGCCCGGCCGCCGCGCCCTGAGCGTCCGGCGCGGCCCCCTTGCGGGGCCCGGGCCGGGGCGCGGCGGCCGGGAGCTGCGCCCCCTCGGCCGCCGCGCGCGTCGTGGTTCGTGTCACGGAAGCTCTCCTCACGAGCCGAGCGCGGATTCCGCCTCGTCGAAGAACTGGTCCACGGCCTTGTCCACCGAGCTCTGGCCCACCGTGACATCGGCGTAGGTGCGCAGGAAGGCGGCCTCGGCGACATCGGTGCCCGCCGGGTGCGGAGTGATCGGCTCCAGCTTGTCGGTCACGCTCTTCTCATACGCGGCGATCTTGGCGTCGACGCCGGTGGGCTTGTACGCCTCGTTCTGCGCGGTGGTCGCCGGGATGCCGCGGTTGTAGCCCATGATCTTGCCGACCTCGGGATCGTGCGTCATGAAGTCGATGAGCTGGGCGACTTCCTTGGGGTGCTGGGTGCGGGCGGAGCCGCTGAGCATCAGCGAGGAGAGGTACTGCGCGGTCCGCTTGCCGTCCGTGGTCGGCAGCGGCCCGAGTTCGAGCGGGGTCTTGGTCTCGTCCGCGAAGCGGACCATGAAGTTGTCCCAGGTGAACTCGGCGGCCGACAGGTTGGCGCTGATGGTCGCCTTGGGCTTGGCCTGTTCGGTCTTCTTGCCCGGTACCAGCTCATCGGCCTTGGCGTGCTGCTGCCAGGTGTTCCACCACTGCTTGAGGTCGTCCTTGGTGAAGCCGAGCTTCTTGTCCTCGGTGAAGAACGCCTTGCCGTGCTGGCGCAGATAGAGGTCGTACAGGTACATCACACCGGCGTTGTCGCTGGCGCCGTAGAGCGTGCCGTCGGACTTCCGCACCTTCTTGGCGGCGGCGAAGAAGTCGTCCCACGTCCATCCGTCCTTGACGGTGACGCCCGCCTTTTTGAAGGCGGCCGGGTTGTAGAAGAAGCCGAAGGTATTGGCGCCGACCGGCACGCCCCAGAGCTTTCCGTCGATTTCCCCGGATTTCTCCAGGCCGTCCCGGAAACCCTTGAGATTGAGATTGCCCTCCTTGGCCTGCTTGTTGAGATCGAGGAGCAGATTCTTCTCCCCGTACTTGCGCAGGAAGGCGTACGAGTTCTGGAAGACGTCCGGTGCGTTGCCACCCGCGGCCTGGGTGTTGAACTTGCTCCAGAAGTCGGCGTATTCGGCGAAATCCGTCTTCACGGTGATGTTCGGGTGCTTCTCCTCGAAGAGCTTCACCGTCTTCTTGATCATGACGGCCCGGTCCTTGGCACCCCACCAGGCGTAACGGATGGTCACCTTCCCGCCGGACGAGCTGCCGCCGTCGCCGCCGCAGCCGGTGGCCAGCAGCCCCAGCGCGACCAGCCCCGCCGCGGCCCCCCGAAGCCCTCTCGCCCTCGCCGTCCATCGCCGAGCACTCATGACACGCCCCTCCCGGGCAGGTCTGTCCGAGCTGCCCCCACGAAACCACGCTTGAAACGTTTTAGGTAAGCGCTTGCCGGGACAAGTTAGAGAGCGGCGCCGCGTACGTCAACGGTTCGGACAGGATCGATACGGAAGCGCTTCAACGACGAGCACGCAAACGCCGAGGGCCCGGAGGCTGGAAGCCTCCGGGCCCTCGGTCCGGGGTGGGCGATACTGGGTTCGAACCAGTGACCTCTTCGGTGTGAACGAAGCGCTCTCCCGCTGAGCTAATCGCCCGGGCGCACGGCCAACATTAGCGTATGCCGGACCGTGCTCATGACCATCGCACCCGGCCGGACGGCCGGACTCGGCTCACTCCTTGATCTTCCAGGGCATGACGAGGCCGAACTTCCACACGTAGACCGTCACGGCCACGGCGCAGATCACGACCCCGATCGTGGTCAGGATGATGTTCCGCTTGCGCACCGCCGGATCCAGGGCCCGCTGGGCCGCCTCGGTGACCTTGCGCTTCGTCCAGCGCAGCACCAGTTGCGCCCAGACGAACTCGGTCGCCCAGATCGCCATGCCGCCGAAGATCACCAGCCAGCCGGGGCCGGGCAGCGGAAGCATGATGATGCCTCCCACCACGACCGCCAGCCCGACGATGAAGACCCCGACCTGCCAGCTCAGGTGCAGCGTGCGCGACCGCTTGATGAATCGCGGCGCCCGGGAACCGAAAACCGGCTCCTCCGACGACGCGTCGTCCCCCGTCGCGACCTCGGGTGCCGGTGGCACGGCATCCGCACGTCGCTCGTCACTCTCCGCATTCATGCGACCCAACCTACCCGATGCGCCGAAGTCACCGTAATGGCCGCACCGGCGGGCCCGCGGCTCGGCCGCTTGAGCTATCGGAAGACCCGCAAAACGGTCAGAGGGGTTTACAACGGCACCGTAGGTGGCATGTCGATTTCGCCGACGTGCGAATCCCCGAGCGCACACTGAGCGAAAGGCCCTGGCGCTTATGAACACCACGGTCAGCTGCGAGCTGCACCTGCGCCTCGTTGTGTCGAGCGAGTCCTCACTGCCTGTACCCGCGGGACTGCGGTATGACACGGCCGATCCTTACGCCGTGCACGCCACCTTCCACACCGGAGCCGAAGAGACGGTCGAATGGGTTTTCGCCCGCGACCTGCTCGCCGAGGGGCTGCACCGGCCCACCGGCACCGGAGACGTCAGAGTGTGGCCGTCCCGCAGTCACGGCCAGGGCGTCGTCTGCATCGCCCTGAGCTCCCCGGAGGGGGAGGCTCTGCTCGAGGCCCCGGCGCGGGCCCTTGAGTCGTTCCTGAAGCGGACCGACGCCGCTGTGCCACCCGGCACCGAACACCGCCATTTCGACCTCGACACCGAGCTCTCCCACATCCTGGCGGAGAGCTGAGACCCGACGAGAGCTGAGCGCGGCCGTCCGACTCGGGGAGACGGCGACATCCCAAAAATGGCAGAGGCAGGCGGCGGTGCCGCCGCCGTGGAACCGTCCGCGGCGGCGGCACCGCCGTGTCGCCCCGCCGTGTCACGCTCCGGGCCCGGCGCCGCTAGAGTCGAGCGCGTCGGAGGACCCAGCGGGCCAGGGAGCCAATCGTGCTGATCAACCACGACACCCGGTGCGCGCTCGACGCGGTCGTCGACCTGGTGAACACCGCACCCGGGGACGCGAGCGAGGATCGCCTCGCGGACGTCGCCGCGCTGCGCCGGTTCGTCGAACGCAACGACATCAGCGACACCGGCACGCTCGGTGAGCGCGACCTGACCGCCGTACGCTCCGTACGCGCCCGGTTCGCCGAGGTCTTCGCCACGGCCGGCAGCGGCACCCGGCACACCGCCGAACTGCTCAACACGATGATCGCGGCCGCTGGGACCACTCCCCGGCTGACCGACCACGACGGCTACGACTGGCATGTGCACTATTTCGCCCCGGGAGCGTCCCTGGCCGACCATCTCGCGGCCGACGGCGGCATGGCGCTGGCGTTCCTCGTGGTGGCGGGCGAACACGAGCGGTTGCGCCGCTGTGAGGCCCCGGACTGCCGGTTCGCCTTCGTGGACCTGTCGCGCAACCGCTCCCGGCGCTACTGCGACAGCCGCACCTGCGGCAACCGGCTGCACGTCGCCGCGTATCGCGCGCGGCGCAAGGAAGCGGCGAGCTGAGCGTCACCACCGGTAGAGGTCGTGGAGCGCGGTGCCGAAGAGCAGCATGCCTATGAAGGCGAGGAAAAGCATCAGCGGCGGCTGGGAGAGGGCGAACAGACAGCCGCGCGGCTCGTCGCTCGGTGGAACAGGGGGTCGTTCGAGAGGGGATTGCTCCCCGGGTGTGTGCAGCATCTCGCCGGAGATCATGGCGCAGCGCGAAGCCCCGCTGCGACCGACGAGCGCTTTTTGATCGGGAGGTTGTCAGATCCCGTGCTTTTTGAGAATGGCCTCGATATCTGAGAAATCTTCTGTACCGGAGCTGCCAGAGCTGCCCGCCCCGGTCGGTTTCGGCGTGCCCGCCGCCTTCGCTCCGCCGGCCCCGCGCCCGGCCCCCAGGGCGGGTCCCGAGGCTCCCGGGGCCACCGCCCCGTTCCGCTCCGCCGCGGCCGCCGCGCGCCGCTCCTTGCGGGTGCCGCCCGCCCGGCGCTCGGCCGCCCGGCTCACCATGAACAGCAGCCAGGAGAGCCCCAGCAGGCCGAAGCCCGCCCAGACCGTCGGGTTGAAGACCAGACCGCTCAGCCAGTCCAGGATCCCAGTCATCGCCAGGCCCACCGGAAGCAGCGCGTAGGCCGCGATCCGGACCGCGGTCCGGAAGCGCTTGCGGTACGCGGTCAGACCGGCGATGCCCAGACCTGCCGCGGACAGCGCCGCGCAGATGGTGTCGGTCAGCATCCGTTCCTCCCGCCGATGGGTCACCCAATATGTCCATCGTGCACCCCTCGGGGCGGCGGGGGCCACAGCCGGGGCCCGGGATCAGGGTCATCTCCGGGTTCGGAGGAGGCCCCGGGGGCTGGAAGACTGACCCCCATGAGCGACACCGATCCCGCCCGACCCGTACTCGACGTGTGGTGCGAACTCCAGTGCCCCGACTGCCGTACCGCGCTGACGGACGTGCGCGCCCTGCGCGAGCGCTTCGGCGACGCCCTGGAGATCCGGCTGCGGCACTTCCCGCTGGAGCGCCACAAGCACGCCCACGCGGCGGCGCAGGCCGCCGAGGAGGCCATCGCGCAGGGGCAGGGCTGGCCTTACGTCGAAGCCGTGCTGGCGCGCGCCGAGGAGCTGAGCAGCCGGGGTGAGCTGATGCTCGTCGAGGTGGCGCGGGAACTGGGCCTGGACGCCGAGGAGATGGACACCGCTCTGATCGACGGCCGCCACATCCTGATCGTCGACGCGGACCAGGCCGAGGGCAAGGCGATCGGGGTGACCGGCACCCCGACGTATGTGATCGGCGGGGAGCGGCTGGACGGCGGGAAGAGCCAGGAGGGGCTGCGGGAGCGGATCGAGGAGATCGCGGCCCGGCTGCTGGACCGTTCGTAGACGAGGGGCTTCGGCGTAGCGGCCTTGGCACGGCGGCCTTCGGGCAGCGGCCGGGTCGCGCTCAGAGCAGCGGCTTGACGAGGTGGTACTCGACCGCCTCGTAGCCCAGCGACTCGTACAGCCGCAGCGCGGGGGTGTTGCCGCCGAAGACGTGCAGGCCGAGGGTGCGCGCCCCGGCGGCCAGGCTGTCGCGCTCGGCGGCCAGCATCAGGGTCCGGCCGTGGCCGTGGCCGCGGTGCTCCTCGGCGACCTCGACGGAGAAGACGTACGCCTCGCCCCGCTCCTCGGCGTCCGGCTCCCCGGCGCGCAGCGCGATCCAGAGGGCGCCCACGTCCGTACCGCCGTGGGCGAGGACCCGTAGCACCGTTCCGGGGCTGGCGAGGCCGTGCGGCAGCAGCGCCGCGTAGTCGGCGTCCGCCTTGGCCTCGGCCGCGTCCGGGGTGAGGCCGCTGTCCAGCACGCTCTGGACGTACCGGGCGCGCTCATGGGCGTGCCAGGCCGGGTAGTCGGCCTCCGACATGGCCCGTATCGCGCTGCCCGGCGGCAGCTCCGGCGGCTCGGCCAGCGGTTTGATCATGTTACGGCCGCGCTCGCGGTAGCCGAGCGCGGCCGCCAGCCCGAGGGCGGTCGCCGCCCGGGCGGGGACGCCCACCACCAGCCGGGTGCAGTTCCAGCGGCGCAGCACCTCCTCGGCGGCGAGCGCGGCGACCGTGCCACGACCGCGGTGCCGGTCGGCGGCGTCGATGTGGAGGTGCTCGATCCGCCCGACGGCCGGGCCCAGCCGGAGGTCGGTGGTGAGCCGCACGCTGCCGACGGGGCGGCCGTTGACGCACACCTCGTACGAGCGCGCGCGCCCGCCGTCGTCGGTGTACCGGTCGGGCGTGGTGGGCCGCAGGGTGGTGGTCACGATGGTGTTCTACCCGGGCCCGGGGCGCACGTCATCAGGTTTACGGCGAGAGGCTTCCGTTCCGTTTGCCCCGGCCCGTACGGGTCACGGGTCGAGGTCGGAGGCCGCCCGCTCGGTGAAGATCCGCATGGCCTTGGCGGTGACCGGTCCCGGCGTGCCCGGTACGGTCCGGTCGTCCACCTGCCGTACGGCCTGGACGTCGCGGGTCGTGGAGGTCAGGAAGACCTCGTCGGCCCGCTCCAGGACGTCGAACGGCAGCTCGGTCTCCCGGGCTCCCACCCACTCCAGGACGAGGGCGCGGGTGATGCCCGCGAGGCAGCCGGAGGCGAGCGGCGGGGTGTGGAGTTCGCCGTCGAGGACGACGAAGACGTTGGTCCCCGTGCCCTCGCAGAGCCCGCCCACGGTGTTCGCGAACAGGGCCTCGGTGGCGTCGTGTTCCCGGGCGCGGGCGAGCGCGACCACGTTCTCGCCGTACGAGGTGGTCTTGAGACCGGCGAGCGCGCCGCGCTCGTTGCGGGTCCAGGGGACGGTGACCACGGCCGTGGTGTCCGCCCTGCGGTGGGTCTCGACCAGCGCGACGACGAGCGTGGGGTCCGCCGTGCCCCGGTCGGAGCCGAGGGGCGAGAGCCCTCCGGTGTAGGTGATCCGCAGCCGCCCCAGCGGCATGGGGTTGTCGGCGAGGACCGCCTCGCAGGCCCGCCGCACCTCGTCGAGGTCCGGTTCGGGCAGGCCCAGGCCGCGCGCCGAGCGGGCCAGCCGGTGGAGATGGCGGGTGAGCGCGAAGGCGCGGCCGTCCAGCGCCTTGACCGTCTCGAAGACGCCGTCGCCGACCGTCAGCCCGTGGTCGAAGACCGACACCTGGGCGCTGTCGGCTTCGTGCAGGGATCCGTCGAGCCAGATCGTCACCGCATGGTCCTTCCCGTCGGCTGTTGTACTTCCGACGCTACCGCGAGCAGTCGCGCCGCCTTGAGTTCGGTTTCGTCCCACTCGCGCTCCGGGTCGGAGCCCCAGGTGATCCCGGCCCCGGTGCCGAAGCGCAGCACGGCGCCGCCGGGGGGCGTCCGGTCGGTCCCAGTCCGGTCGGTCCCCGTCCGGTCGACGCACGTCCGGTCGATGCATGTCCGGTCGATCCAGAAGGTGCGTATCCCCACGGCCAGCTCGCCGGTGCCGCGGCCCGCGTCCACCCAGCCGATGCCGCCGCAGTACGGGCCGCGGGGCGCGGTCTCCAGCTCCCCGATGACGCGCAGGGCACTGGACTTGGGCGCCCCCGTCACCGACCCGGGCGGAAAGGCGGCCGCGAACAGCTCCGCCCAGCCCGCCCCGGGCGCCAGCTCGCCGCGCACCGTGGAGACCAGGTGCACCAGCCCGGGATGCGGCTCGACCTCGCACAGCGCGGGGACCGTCACCGAGCCGGTCACGCAGACCCGGCCCAGGTCGTTGCGGACCAGGTCCACGATCATCACGTTCTCGGCGTGGTCCTTCTCCAGCAGGTCCTCCGCCGAGCGGCCGGTGCCCTTGATCGGCCCGGACTCCACCGTGCGGCCCGAGCGGCGCAGGAACAGCTCCGGCGAGGCCGTGGCGACCTCCACCCCGTGGTCCGGCAGCCGCACGGTGCCCGCGTACGGGGCCGGGTTGCCGCGGGCCAGCAGGGCGGTCAGGGCGTCCACGTCCGCCGCGTACGGGTCGGGCAGCGGCGCGGAGAGCACCCGGCAGAGGTTGGCCTGGTAGACCTCGCCCGCCGCGATGTGGCGGCGGACCCGGCGCACGCCCTCGGTGTACCCGGCCCGGTCCAGCGAGGAGGTCCAGTCGGTGGTGCGGGGGCCGCGCCAGGCGCCGGGGGCGGGGGCGGGCACGGGTTCGCGGCGTACGTCACCGAAGCGGGCGCAGACCACACGGCCTTCGAAGTCCGCGACAACAGCCCAGAAACCCTCGGTGTCGAGTGCCGAGGGATCGCTCGTCACGTCGCGAAGATCGGTGGCGAGCAGGCCGCCGAAGCGGGCGAGCGGGGGCAGGTCGTGCACGCTTGCGAGTCTATGGCGCCTGGTCACAGGGGTCGCGGGAGGGACCACCGCGGGACGGCCCGCCGGTGAGCAGGGCAGCACGCTGCGGAAACGGAATTTGAGCTGGCTCCGGAATCCGCTAGAGTTCAACACGTCGCCGGGACGCGGAAGCGCCCCGGGAAACGACACCTGCGGACGTGGCTCAGTTGGTAGAGCATCACCTTGCCAAGGTGAGGGTCGCGAGTTCGAATCTCGTCGTCCGCTCGGAGTGGGGGTTCACGCCCCCGCGCTTGGTGGAGTGGCCGAGAGGCGAGGCAACGGCCTGCAAAGCCGTCTACACGGGTTCAAATCCCGTCTCCACCTCGGACGATTAGCTCAGCGGGAGAGCGCTTCCCTGACACGGAAGAGGTCACTGGTTCAATCCCAGTATCGTCCACTCGGGACCTTCGTGGTCCCACCCTCCGGGGTCCTCGTGGCCCCACACCCGCGCGATTAGCTCAGCGGGAGAGCGCTTCCCTGACACGGAAGAGGTCACTGGTTCAATCCCAGTATCGCGCACGCAGTCCCCGGGACGATTAGCTCAGCGGGAGAGCGCTTCCCTGACACGGAAGAGGTCACTGGTTCAATCCCAGTATCGTCCACATGGATCGGCCGAGGGCCGGAGCGAGAAGCTCCGGCCCTTTGTCGTGTGCGCTGTTGTGCCGTGCGCTGTTGGCCCAGTAATGGCGCGAGCCCGGACAGCTCCCCAGCTGTCCGGGCTTCGTGCCGTCCGCCGCACCCCCGTCCCCACGGGGTTGATGGCCGGAAGTCCCCGGCCCGGGCCGCTCTCCCGGGCCTGGGGCGCTCAGCGCCCCAGCATTCCCGCCACGGACGACGCTTGTGTGACGACGGCTTCCCAGCCGCCGAACGCGATGCTCAGCAGGACGGCCAGCGGCAGCACCATGGCCGCCGCGACCAGGGGATGACGGGTGCCGGTCTGCGGGCTGCCGAAGGCGTCGAGGGCCCTGCGCCCGCGCGCCCTGACGACTGTGCGACCTACCGTGTCCGCCATCGTCCTTCCTCCGTCACATCTGGAGCGGCGAGCGTCTGACCTCGGGGGACGAGTGCTGCGCCCGCCGCTTGACCTCAACATTAGGCGCGCGGGCCGGTGCGCGGCGTCATGCCCTCGTACCGCTTGCCGGGCCTCCCGGAGGATGACGCCGGACCGGGCCTCGTACTCCCCTGGGTGGAGAAATCCGCCGGGGACTTGGGGTCTTCCCGGAGGGGTCCGCCGGGGCGGACCCGTTTCGGGTGACTTCGCTCACTTCCACCGCCCCGCGCCGCGCCGCCGGCCGGGTCCGCCGCCGCGCCCTCGCGGCCGCCACGTCATACGTCCGGGTCGTGTCGCCCGCGTCCCCCACTGTCTCCACACGATCGCCCTTCACTGCCCCAATTCCCCCTCTGAGACGGTCTTTTGAGATCAAGCACGGGCAGAGCGGGGCACGGATTGCCACGATTCCGGCCCACTTCTCCAGGATCTCGGGCACCGCTGACAATCCATCGGCCGACGCATGCGCGGCCTCTCAGCGCGCGGGGCCGTCAATCCGTAAGCTGTGCACGTCAGACGGACGGCAGTGGACCGGCAGCAGACGGCAGCGGATGGGGCTCCCCACCAAGGGGTGAGGGAAGGGCTCCCCACCGGAGGTAGGGGACGGACATGGCGATGATGCGGCTCCGGCGCGAGGACCCGCGTGTCGTCGGCTCCTTCCGGCTTCACCGGCGGCTCGGCGCGGGCGGTATGGGGGTCGTCTACCTCGGCTCCGACCGGCGCGGGCAGCGGGTGGCGCTGAAGGTCATCCGGCCGGATCTGGCGGAGGACCGCGAGTTCCGGTCGCGGTTCGCCCGCGAGGTGTCCGCCGCGCGGCGGATCCGCGGCGGCTGTACGGCGCGGCTCGTGGCCGCGGACCTGGAGGCCGACCGGCCGTGGTTCGCCACCCAGTACGTGCCGGGGCCCTCCCTGCACGACAAGGTGAACGAGGAGGGCCCGCTTCCGGCCGCGCACGTCGCGTCCGTCGGGTCCGCGCTGGCCGAGGGGCTGTTGGCGGTGCACGAGGCGGGGGTCGTCCACCGCGACCTCAAGCCGTCGAACATCCTGCTCTCCCCCAAGGGCCCGCGCATCATCGACTTCGGCATCGCCTGGGCCACCGGCGCCAGCACGCTGACCCACGTCGGCACGGCCGTCGGCTCCCCCGGCTTCCTCGCCCCCGAGCAGGTGCGGGGCGCGGCCGTCACCCCGGCGACGGACGTCTTCGCGCTGGGCGCGACGCTCGCGTACGCCTCTACGGCGGATTCGCCGTTCGGGCACGGGAGTTCCGAGGTGATGCTGTACCGCGTCGTGCACGAGGAGCCGCAGCTGCTGGGGGTGCCGGACGCGCTGGCTCCGCTGCTGCACGCGTGCCTCGCGAAGGATCCGGAGGACCGGCCGACGACGCTCCAGCTCTCGCTGCGGCTGAAGGAGATCGCGGCGCGGGAGGCGCATGGGCACGGCGCGCCCCATGGGCAGGGTTCGCCCCATGGGCACGGCGGGCATGGCGGGCACGGTCATGCTGCGGACGGGCGTCCCGTGGGGCGTCGGGCCGACGCGTACGCGGACCAGCACACGGAGCGCCGCCCCGGCCCGGGGACGCCGCCCCGGGGTGCGGTGGCGCCGCGGGCGTCGTCGCCGCGGTCCGGGCCGCCCGGTGCGGGCTCGGGGGCGGCGCGTACGGCGGGCCGCAACACCCCGGCGCGGCCTCCGGCGCCGCGCCGCGGCGGCGGGGGCGGGAGCGGGGGCGGCGCTCAGCGGCCCCCGGCCCGTCCGGTCCGCACCGCCCCGAACGGCCGCCGCCCCGGCGGCCCGGACCGGGTCCGGCTGCTGCGGCAGCGGCTGACGGTCTTCGTGGTGGTGACGCTGCTGGTCGCGCTGGGCATCGCGGCGGCCCAGGGCTGCGAGGGCCCGCCCCGCGGCCTGCACGTACCGACGGCGCCTACGGCGCCGGGTGCGCCGGAGGCAGGCCCCGAGAGCGGGCTCTGACCTGGTTGGCCGGGCGCAGCCGCTGGGGTGGTGGTGCCGGGTGCGGGGCCTCCGGGGCAGGGCCCTGGACTCGTATATTTCTGGCGCCGGTGCCCGGAGACGTGGGGTGGGCCGGAAGTAGGCGCCACAAATACACGTCATCGTCCAGGACCCCACCCCTGCGGCCCCACCCCCTCCCCCGTCGCGTCGGCGGCCACCCGCCGGTGGCCCCCGGCTCCCGACCCGCTCCCGGTCCGCCCGGCGAGGCTGGCGCCGGCGGGGGTGGGATGCGACCCCGCCCCCTCCCGTCGCGTCGGCGGCCGCCCGCCGGTGGCCCGGGGCCGGGCCACGTCCGGTTCGCCCGGTGGGCGCGTCCCCACGCCTCCCGCCGTACAGCGCCCACCGGCCGGTGGGCCGACCGGGCCCGGTGCCAGTTCACCCAATGGCGCGGGCAGCGGGGCGGGTGGCCGCACGGCGGCTGCCGGTCGGTGGCCCGGCCGGGGAGCCGTTAGGCGCTTGGGCGGCCTGTCGTTACGGCGTAGAACGCTACGGCTGCCGCTGCGCCTACGTTGAGGGAGTCGACGCCGTGGGCCATCGGGATGCGGACCCATTCGTCGGCGGACATCAGGGCCTGGGTGGAGAGGCCGTCGCCCTCGGCACCGAGCATCAGGGCGACGCGGTCGAGGCGGTGGGGGGCGGCGTCGTCGAGGGAGGTGGCCTTTTCGTCGGGGGTGAGGGCGAGGATCTTGAAGCCCGCGTCCCGGACCGCCTCCAGACCGCGCGGCCAGGTCTCCAGGCGGGCGTACGGGACGGAGAAGACGGCGCCCATGGAGACCTTGACGGAGCGGCGGTAGAGGGGGTCGGCGCAGTCCGGGGAGAGGAGGACGGCGTCCATGCCGAGGGCGGCGGCGCTGCGGAAGATGGCGCCGATGTTGGTGTGGTCGTTGACGGACTCCATGATCACGACGCGTCGGGCGCCGGAGAGGAGTTCCTCGGCCTCGGGCAGCGGTTTGCGCTGCATGGAGGCGAGGGCGCCGCGGTGGACGTGGTAGCCCGTGACGCGTTCGGCCAGTTCGGGGCTGACCGCGTAGACGGGGGCGGGGACGTCCTCGATGACGTCGCGCATGACGTCGACCCACTTGGACGACAGCAGCATCGAGCGCATCTCGTAACCGGCGAGGCGGGCCCGCCGGATCACCTTCTCGCCTTCGGCGATGAACAGGCCCTCGGCGGGCTCGCGCTTGCGCCGTAGCTCCACATCGGTCAGACCCGTGTAGTCGCGCAGCCGCGGGTCGTCGGGATCATCGACGGTGATGAGATCAGCCACTTGAGTGATACTGCCTTGTCCTGGATGCCGTGCCAATGCGGCGACGGGAGGAAGTTACCGGTGGTTACGCCGGACGGGAGCCGACGGAGACCACGTCGCCGATGACGATGACGGCCGGGGGCCGTACGCCCTCGGCGGCGACCGTGTCGCCCACGGTGGCCAGGGTGGCGTCCACGCGGCGCTGGGCGGCGGTGGTGCCCTCCTGGATCACGGCGACGGGGGTGTCCGGGCTCCGGCCGTGGTGGACGAGGGCGGCGGCGATGGCGCCGATCTTCTCGACGGCCATCAGGAGGACGAGCGTGCCGCGCAGGCTGGCGAGCGCGGACCAGTCGACGAGGGAGCGCGGGTCGTCGGGGGCGACATGGCCGCTGACCACGGTGAACTCATGGGCGACCCCGCGGTGGGTGACCGGGATACCGGCGGCGGCGGGGACGCTGATGGAGCTGGAGATGCCGGGGACGACGGTGCAGGGGATACCAGCCTCGGCGAGCGCCTCGGCCTCCTCCATGCCGCGGCCGAAGACGAACGGGTCGCCGCCCTTGAGCCGGACGACCGACTTACCCGCCTTGGCGTGCTCGATCAGCGCGTTGTTGATCGCCTCCTGGGCCATGAAGCGGCCGTACGGGATCTTCGCGGCGTCGATGACCTCGACGTGGGGCGGGAGTTCGTCGAGCAGGTCGCGGGGGCCGAGCCGGTCGGCGACCACGACGTCGGCCTCGGCGAGGAGCCGGCGGCCGCGGACGGTGATCAGGTCCGGGTCGCCGGGGCCGCCGCCTACCAGGGCGACCCGCGGGCCGCGGGTGCGGTGGCGGGGCGCGGCGAGGGTGCCGTCGCGCAGGCCCTCGACCACGGCGTCGCGGACGGCGGCGGAGCGGCGTGGGTCCTGCCCGGTGAGCACGGCGACGGTGACGCCCTCGCTGCGCCCGGTGGCCGGGGTCCACGCGGAGGCAGCCTCGGCGTCGTCGCTGCGTACGCACCACACGCGGCGCGCCTCGGCCTCGGCGGAGGCGGCCGTGTTGGCGGCCGGGTCGTCAGTGGTGATCAGCGCGTACCAGGCGCCCTCGAAGTCGCCTTCGCTGTAGCGGCGGCGCTCCCAGCGCACCTCCCCCGCCTCGGCCATGGCCTCGACGGAGGGCGTCGCGGAGGGCGAGATCAGCAGGACGTCCGCGCCCGCGGCGATCAGCGCGGGCAGCCGCCGCTGGGCGACCTGGCCCCCTCCGAGGACGACGACGCGCCGCCCGGAAAGGCGCAGTCCGACGGGGTATGCGAAGGTCTCGGACATGGCGGTGCGGCTCTCCTCGTGCAGAATGCCTGCCGCTGCGGCGCTGGAGCGGCTGATCAAGTGACGCGATCAAGTGACGCTGATCAAAGGGTGGGGCGTGGCCCCCGCCGACACCTTACGTGGCGGGGGCGCACGTCAGTTCTTCTCCGTGACTCCCGCGGAGTCGAACGTGGCCACCTCGTGCATCGCCCGCGCGGCGCTCTGCACCACGGGGAGGGCGAGCAGGGCGCCCGTGCCCTCGCCGAGGCGCAGGTCCAGGTCGACCAGGGGGCGCAGGCCCAGCTTGTTGAGGGCCGCCACATGGCCCGGCTCGGCGCTGCGGTGGCCCGCGATGCACGCCGCCAGCACCTCGGGGGCGATGGCGCGGGCGACCAGGGCGGCGGCGCCCGCGCTGACGCCGTCCAGGATGACGGGCGTACGGAGGGATGCGCCGCCGAGGAGCAGGCCCGCCATCGCGGCGTGCTCCAGGCCGCCGAAGGCGCACAGGACGCCGATGGGGTCGGCGGGGTCGGGCTGGTGCAGCTCAAGACCGCGCCGTACGACGTCGATCTTGCGCGCGTGCATCTCGTCGTTGATGCCGGTGCCGCGGCCGGTCACCTCGGCAGGGTCGGCGCCGGTGTAGACGGAGACCAGGGCGGCGGAGGTGGTGGTGTTGGCGATGCCCATCTCGCCGGTGAGCAGCGCCTTGTTCCCGGCGGCGACCAGGTCGCGGGCGGTCTCGATGCCCACTTCGAGGGCGCGCAGCACCTCTTCGCGGGTGAGGGCCGGTCCGGTGGTGAAGTCGCCGGTCCCCGCGCGGACCTTGCGCGGCAGCAGGCCGGGGGTGGACGGCAGTTCGCTCGTCACGCCCACGTCCACGACGCACACCTCGGCGCCGACCTGGCTCGCGAAGGCGTTGCAGACGGCGCCGCCGCCCAGGAAGTTGGCGACCATCTGGGCGGTGACCTCCTGCGGCCACGCGGTGACGCCCTGGGCGTGCACCCCGTGGTCCCCCGCGAAGATCGCCACCGCGGCTGGCTCCGGAATCGGCGGCGGGCACTGCCGGGACAGCCCGCTGAGCTGCGCGGAGATGATCTCCAGCATGCCGAGCGCCCCGGAGGGCTTGGTCATCCGCTTCTGCCGCTCCCACGCCTCGCCGAGCGCCTTGGCGTCCAGCGGGCGGATGCCCTGGAGGGTTTCGGTCAGCAGGTTGTGCGGGTCCTCGCCGGGCAGCGCGCGCCGCCCGTACGTCTCCTCGTGGACGACCCACGACAGCGGGCGGCGCTTGGACCACCCGGCCCGCAGCAGCTCCGGCTCCTCCGGGAACTCGTCCACGTACCCGACGCACAGGTACGCCACGGCCTCCAGGTGATCGGGCAGCCCGAGCGTACGGACCATCTCGCGCTCGTCGAAGAAGCTGACCCAGCCCACCCCGAGCCCTTCGGCGCGGGCGGCGAGCCACAGGTTCTCCACGGCGAGCGCCGAGGAGTACGGCGCCATCTGCGGCTGCGTGTGCCGCCCGAGGGTGTGGCGGCCGCCGCGGGTCGGGTCGGCGGTGACGAGGATGTTGATCGGCGTCTCGAGGATCGCCTCGATCTTCAGTTCCTTGAACTGCTTGGCCCGGCCCTTGGGGAGGGACTTGGCGTACGCGTCGCGCTGGCGCGCGGCCAGCTCGTGCATGGTGCGCCGGGTTTCCTCGGAACGGATGACGACGAAGTCCCACGGCTGGGACTGCCCCACGCTGGGCGCGGTGTGCGCGGCTTCCAGTACGCGCAGCAGCACCTCGTGCGGGATGGGGTCGGGCCGGAAGCCGTTGCGGATGTCCCGGCGCTCGCGCATCACGCGGTGCACGGCGGCGCGCTCGGCGTCGTCGTATCCCGCGTCGGCGCGGGGGCCGAGGGGGATGACGACGGGCTCGTCGTCATCCTGGTCCTCCTGGTCCGTGGGCTCCTGATCCTCCTGGTCCTCCTGGTCCCCGGCCTCCTGGTCCGTGGCTTCCGCCTCGGGGGCCTCGTCGGCGGCTTCCGCTTCGGGGGCTGCGTCGGTGGCTTCGTCCTCGGGGGCCTCGCCGTCGGGTGCCTCGGGAGCGCCCTCGTCGGCCGGGGCCTCTGCTCCGGCCGACTCGGCGGAGGCAGGCTCGTCAGCCGCCTGCCCGTCGGCGTCGTCGGGCGCCGCGTCCTGGCCGGGGGCAGCCGGGTCGGCCGGGATCTGCCCATCGGCAGCCTCGGCCAGCGCTTCGGCCTCCTCGCCCGGGTCAGCCGGATCGGCGGCAGCCTGCGTCTCAGCGGGCG
Organism: Streptomyces sp. NPDC021115; assembly: GCF_044333065.1. Classification (NCBI taxonomy): domain Bacteria; kingdom Bacillati; phylum Actinomycetota; class Actinomycetes; order Kitasatosporales; family Streptomycetaceae; genus Streptomyces; species Streptomyces sp. NPDC021115. The sequence continues at coordinate 629,969 of NZ_JBIRQF010000002.1, read as the reverse complement.
TTGCCTGACCGTCAGCGACGGGGGCCTCCGCCTCGTCGGGCGCGGGCTCTACGGCGCCCTCCGCCTCAGCCGCAGCCGGATCGGCGACCGCGTCGGCACCGGCCTCCCCATCGGCGGGCGCAGCCGCGTCAACCGGGTCCGCGCCGGGGCCCTGCGCCTCAGCAGGCGACGCCTGCTCGTCGGCGACCGGGGCCTCCGCCTCAGCAACTGCCTGCCCGTCGGCGGCGTCCAGCGCCGCGTCCTCGCCCGGGTCAGCCGGATCGGCCGGGCCCTGCTCGTCGGCGTCGGCGTCGGCCGGAGCCTGCCCATCGGCAACCGGGGCCTCCGTCTCGCCGGGCGCAGGCTGCGCCTCGGCTTCCGGCGCCGGGGCCTGCGCCTCGGCCTGCGCCTCGGCGTCTGGTGCCGGGGCCTCGCCCGGGCCAGCCGGGTCGGCGGCAGCCTGCGCCTCAGCGGGCGTTGCCTGACCGTCAGCGACGGGGGCCTCCGCCTCGGCGGCAGCCGGGTCGGCAGCGGCCGGAGCCTGCCCATCGGCTGGTGCGTCCACGGCAGCAGGGTCCTGCTCGGCGGCAGGGTCCTGCACCTCAGCGGGCACCGCCTGCCCATCGGCGACCGGGGTCTGCGCCTCGTCGGGCGCGGGCTGCGCGTCGGCCTCTGGCGCCGGGACGTGCGCCTCGGCGGGCGCGTCGGCAGCAGCCGGGGCCTGCTCATCGGCGGGCACAGCCACGTCAGCAGGGTCCTGCGCCTCGGCGGGCACTGCCTGCCCGTCAGCGACCGGCGCTTGCGCCTCGTCGGGCGCGGACTGGACGTCGGCCTCCGGCCCCGGGGCATGGGCCTCGGCGGCAGCCGGATCGGCAATCGGATCGGCAGCACCCGGGGCCTGCCCATCGGCTGGCTCAGCCACGGCGGCAGGGTCCTGCACCTCAGCAGGCACCGCCTGCCCATCGGCAACCAGCCCCTCCGGGGCAGGGGCCTGCTCTTCAGCGGCAGCCGAGTCCACGGCTGCGTCGGCAGCGGCCGGGGTCTGCCCATCGGCGACCGGGGCGTGCGCCTCGCCGAGCGCAGGCTGCGCGTCGGCCTCCGGTGCCGGGGCCTGCTCATCGGCGGGCGCAGCCACGTCAGCAGGGTCCTGCGCCTCGTCGGGCGCGGGCTGGATGTCGGCCTCCGGCTCCGGGGCAAGGGGCTCGGCGGCAGCCGGATCGGCCGTCGGGCCGGCAGCGGCCGGGGCCTGCCCATCGGCGGGCGCAGCCGCGTCAGCAGGGTCCTGCACCTCGGCGGGCACCGTCTGCCCATCGGCAACCAGCCCCTCCGGGGCCAGGGGCTGCGCCTCGGCGGCGGCCGGGGCGTGTCCTTCGGCAATCGGGGCCTGGGCCCCATCGGGCATCGCCTGCACGTCGGCCTCCGGGGCCGGAGCGTACGCCTCGGCGGGGGCCGGGTCGGCGACTATCGCCTGGTCAGGGGTGGGGGCCTCGTGGGGGATCTGGGCCGGGATGACGGCGTGGGGGCCCGCGTAGAGCTGGTCCGGGGTGGCGCCGGGCTGGGTCTGGGCCGGGATGTCGACCGGCTCCTGGATGCCCATCCCGCCCTCGGGCGGGACGTCGGCGTAGCCGAGGTCCATGGGCGCCGGGTGGGCGCCCTCCGGCGGCATCGGGTGGTCGCCGAGACCGACCGTTTCTGCTGGCGGCTGGGGGCCCCAGGCGTCACCGGGCTGCGGGGCGTCGCCGATCTGCGGGATGTCGGCGAGCTGCGGGCCGGAGAGCGTGCCGGGGTCCTCGGGCTGGGACTGGTGGGGCTGGGTGGCGAAGTACTGCGGACCGGCGGCGTACTCGGGGGCGCTGGCGTAGTCGACGCCACCGGGGTACTCGGGCTCCGGCTCCGGCGGGGGCGTCGGCTGGGGCTGCTGGACGCGCGGGGCGGAGTGCCGCCCGGCGGCCGGGCCGCGGTCGGCGAGGGAACGGACCACGCCGCCGGAGGTGTCGGGCACGGGCGGGCCCATGTGCAGGGGGCGGCGGGGAGGCGTGGGGGGCGCGGCGTGCGCGGCGGGGGCCGGGGGCGGCTTCGGCGCGGCGGGCTGCTCCGGCGCCGGGTGGGTGACCGGCCCGGCCGGGGGGTCGGCCACCGGCTGCGGCTCGGGCATCTGGGTGTCGGCGTACGCGGCCATGCCGGGGTCCAGCACCCCGCCCTCGTACAGCCCGTGGCCCGGCTCCTGCGGCTGCGGGTACATCGGCTGCTGCTGCATCGCGGCGGCGGCCTGCATCTGCTGCTCGTACAGCGCCTGCTGGTCGTACTGCATCTGCATCTGCGGGTCGTACTGGGCCTGCTGCTCGCTCCAGGCGCCCTGGGCGCCCGGCATCAGCAGCAGGTCGTCCTCCTCGCCGCCGGTTTCGGGGCCGTCGACGAAGGTGTAACCGGCGTCGGCAGGCGGGGCGTGGACATCCGCCGGGTGCGGTTGTCCGAGTCGTCCGCCTGCGTTCTCCGGCAGTCCCTCGCCCGGGACCTGGCCGGTGTCGGTCATGCGTACCCCTCGCCCATCGCTAGTGCTCCTTCCAACCGCCTACCGCCGGGAGCAAGCCCCGTGAGCAAGAACGAGCGTGCGCCGTGCGCGGCACGTAGCACGCCCGAGGCTTGCCTACCGCCGCCCGATAAAGGAGAGGCACATTCCGGCCTTTGGCCGATAAAGCGCCGAACACCGGGCAGCGGTACAGGCAGTACAACGATCCGCCAGCCTACCCCGCGCGACGCTTCAGGAAGGTCACCGGGGCGAAGCTCGGGGCGAACGTCACAGAGACAAAATCACTGGTGCGGGCGGTGTCCGCAGACGAGGAAGGCGACCGCGCGCTCGCGTTCGGCCCATACCCGGGTGTCCAGTTCGACGGATTGGAGCAGCAGACACTCGACCCCGTAGCCGCCGTCCTCCAGGGCGGCGCCGATGGCTTCCGCCTCGTCGCGGGTGGCGGCGTGGGTGACGATGCGCTCGGGGCGGCGCGCGGCGCACGCGGCGACGACGGGCGCTCCCCCGCCGCCGATGCGGACGACGTCCGGTTCGGGCAGGTCTTCGAGGACTTCGGGCGCGGTGCCGTGGACGACCTGGAGCTGGACGCCGAAGCGGCGGGCGAGCGCTTCGGTGCGTTCGCAGGCGTCGGGGTCGCGGTCGACGGCGATGACGGCGGCGCCGAAACCGGCGGTCTCGACGGCGGCGGCGCCGCTGCCCGTGCCGATGTCCCAGATCAGGTCGCCGACGCGGGGGCCGAGGCGGGCGAGTTGGAAGGCGCGCAGCTGCTGCGACTCGTGCTCGCCGAGGACGGTCGCGTACGCGGGGGCGGGCAGCGCCCAGCCGCGTACGGAGCCGGGGTAGCCGGGGTCGCGCCCGGCGATCCAGCCGCCGCTCTGGAGCGCGCCGCGGGCGGGCCCTGCGGGGGCGCCGACGGGGGTGGCGGCGACGCCGGAGCCGCCGATGACGATGACGACGTTGGGGTCGCGCCAGGTGTGGTCTGCGGCCTTGTCGGAGGTCAGCACGGTGACCTGCTCGCGTTCGGTGCCCAGGGCCTCGCAGATGACGAAGGTGCGGTGCACCGGGCCGAGGAGCAGGGCGAGTTCCGCGGGTCCCGCGCCCGGTGAGGTGAGGACGGCGACCTTGGTGTGGGCGCGGCATACGTTGACGGCGCGCCGCAGGTCGCGGCTGTGGGCGACGACGACCTGGGCGTCGTCCCAGGGCATCCCGGCGCGGGCGAACGCGGCGGCGACGGAGGAGACGGCGGGCACGACCTCGACCTCCAGGCCGTGCTCGGGGGCGCGCAGGGCGCGTACGACGCCGAAGAAGCCGGGGTCGCCGTCGGCCAGGACCACGGCCGAGCCGCGGTGCTGGGCGATGCGGCGGGCGGCGAGGTCCACGCTGCCGAGCCGGATGCGTTCGGCGCCGGGCGGGACTTCCGGCAGCGCCAGGTGGTGGGCGGCTCCGGCCACGAGGGTGGCCGCGCTGAGGGCGGATCGGGCCACGTCCATGAGCGGGGAGCCGTCCCAACCGATCACCGTGACGCGGTCGGCCATCGTCGTCTGTCTCCCCTGTGTGTCGCAGGAACGTGTCGCAGGAACATGTCGCAGGTCGGTCGCGTGCCGCGACGGCCGGGGCGGGTGCGCCGCGGTGCGCGTGCCGTGGACGCGCGTATCGCGGCGGTGGGCGGGCCGGACCGCAGGTGTTCAGCCCGGAGAGGTTACCCCGCCCGGTCCGGGCCACCGGACCGGGGGCAGGGGCGGAGGTGGTGTGCCGGGGCGCACCGGAGGCACTACGCGCCGGGGTTCAGCACCGGGCAGCAGCGGCAGAGCAGCAGCACCGGGCGTGGTCCGTCAGCGCCAGTCGGTGTACTCGGAATACGTCGGGAAGATGCTGAAACCCTCCGTCTCGTCCCGCTGCTCGGGCGCGCCCTCCAGATCCTCGGGCAGCAGGCTCCAGACGATGAGGTCGGTGCGCACATCGGTCCAGCCGCCGTCCTCCGTCTGGGTGCGCGCTATGTACGCGTTGCGGAGCACGCCCTCGCTGATGCAGCCGACCTTCTGCGCGACCTGCTGCCCGGCGGTGTTGCCCGCGGCGGTACGCAGCTCGAGACGCTCGAACTTCTGGTCCTGGAACAGCCAGCGGGCGACGGCCAGCACCGACTCCACGGCATAGCCCTCGCCGCGCGCCCACGGGGCGGTGATATAGCTGATCTCGCTGCCCAGCACCTTCCAGTCGGTGTTGCGCAGATGCACGATTCCGACGAGCCGCTGGGTGAGGAATTCGGCGACCGCGAAGACGATTCCGCGTCCCGTGGTGCGTTCGGCGGGGGCGAGCCGCAGCGCCTGGTCGCGCGCGTCGCGATGGGTGTACGGGTGGGGGGCCCGGCTCCAGGTGATGATGAGTTCGTCGTTCATCATGTCCGCGAGCGCGGGCACGTCCGCTTCCTCGAACGGGCGCAGCACCAGCCGTTCCGTGCTGATGGAGATGTCCGGGAAAGTGGATGTCATGCGCCGCTCCGTAACCGGGGGTCGTTTCAAAGTCGTGGCGAAGAGCCCAGCATGCAGCATCGGCCAGGCGAAATGCAGCACGGGGTGCGGAAACGGAAGACCCCGCATCCGATTGTCGCCCGGATGCGGAGCCTTGCGTGGTGCGTCGGTGGTTTTTCGGAATGGTAGGTATCAGAACGACGCGAGGACGGATCCGTCGTACTTGTCCTTGATGAACTTCTTCACCTGCGGCGAGGTGAGGAGCTTGGCGAGCTTCTTGACCCGGGGGTCGTCCTCGTTGCCCTTCTTCACGGCGAGGAAGTTGCCGTAGGGGCTGTTGTCCGGGGACTCCAGGATCAGCGCCTCCTTGGCGGGCTTGAGGTGAGCCTGGATGGCGTAATTGCCGTTGATGACGGCGGCGTCCACATCGTCCAGGGACCGCGGCAGCTGGGGCGCCTCCAGCTCCTTGAACTTCAGGTTCTTCGGATTGTCCGCGATGTCCTTGGGGGTGGCCTCGGTGCCGACGCCCTTCTTGAGCTTGATGATGCCGTGGGAGTCCAGCAGCTGGAGCGCCCGGGCCTCGTTCACCGCGTCGTTGGGGACGGCGACGGTGGCGCCCTTCTTGAGGTCGTCGGCCTTCTTCACCTCGTGCGAGTACAGGCCCAGCGGCTCCAGGTGCACGGTGACGACGGGCACGATGTCGCCGCCGCGCTTCTTCGTGTAGTCGTCGAGGAACGGCTTGTTCTGGAAGTAGTTGGCGTCCACCGAGCCGTCCTGGGTGGCGGGGTTCAGCGAGTTGTAGTCGGTGAACTCCTTGACCTCCAGCTTGAGCCCTTCCTTCTTGGCCAGGTGGTCCTTGACGTAGTTCAGTATCTCGGCGTGCGGGACGGGGTTCGCGCCGACGACGAGCGGGCCGTTCTTGTCGGTGCTGCCCGAGCTCGGCGGGGCGCAGGCGGACGCACCGGCGGCGAGCGCGGCGGCGGCGAGCAGGGTGACGGAGGTCTTGATGCTGTTACGCACGAAAAGTGCCTTTCGGGGGACGGGGTGTCGTCAGGAGGTCTTGGTCCGGGAGCGCAGCAGCACCAGCCGGGGCGCGGCCGAGTCGGGGCTGCGGTGGGAGAGGGCGCGGGCCGCGAGGTCGCCCGCGAACTGGATGAGGGAGATCACCACGGCGAGGATGGCCACGGTGACCCACATCAGCTCGGTCTCGAACCGCTGGTAGCCGTAGCGGACGGCGAGGTCGCCCAGGCCGCCCGCGCCGACCGTGCCGGCCATCGCGGAGTAGCCGATGAGCGCGACGATCGTGGTGGTGGCGCTGGAGATCAGCGACGGCAGCGACTCGGGCAGCAGGACCTTGCGTACGACGGTCCAGGTGGAGCCGCCCATCGCCTGCACGGCCTCGACCAGCCCGCCGTCGACCTCGCGCACGGAGGTCTCCACGAGGCGGGCGTAGAAGGGGATGGCGCCGATCGCCAGCGGCACGATCGCGGCCGCCGGGCCGATGGTGGTGCCCACGATGGCGCGGGTGAAGGAGATCAGCGCGACCATGAGGATGATGAACGGCATCGAGCGGGCGATGTTGACCACCTGACCGACGACCTTGTTCACGACCACGTTCGGCAGTACGCCGCCGCGGTCGGTGAGCACCAGCAGCACACCGAGCGGCAGTCCGCCGACGATCGCGATGACGGCCGACCAGCCGACCATCCACAGGGTTTCCAGACACGCCTGCTGCAACAGGGGCTGCATCTCGGACCAGGTCACTTGGCGCCCTCCTTGAGCACGGCGGTCTGCTTGGCACCGGCCACACCGGCCACGTCCGCTACGTCGACCTGGAGGCCCTGCTCCCGCAGGAAGCCGATCGGCACGACGTTCTCCTCGAACGGCCCTGGCAGCTCGATGCGCATCCGGCCGACCTGGCCGCCGCCGACGGTGTCCATCGCGGCACCGAGGATCGATATGTCGATGTTGTATGTACGGGACAGCTGCGAGATCACCGGCTTGGCCGCGGCCTCGCCCTGGAACGTCAGGTCCACGACCGTGCGGTCCTCGCCCGAGGGCTCCCCGCCGACCGGGAACAGCTCCTGCGCCAGCTGCGAGCCGGGGGTGGCCAGCAGCTCGGTGACCGTGCCGGACTCCACGATCCGGCCGTCGCTCATCAGCGCGGCCGAGTCGCAGATCGTCTTGACGACGTCCATCTCGTGCGTGATCAGCAGCACGGTCAGGCCCAGCTGCCGGTTGAGGTCGCGCAGCAGCTGGAGGATCGAGCGGGTGGTCTCGGGGTCGAGCGCGGAGGTCGCCTCGTCGGACAGCAGCACCTTCGGGTCGCCCGCGAGCGCGCGGGCGATGCCGACGCGCTGCTTCTGGCCGCCGGAGAGCTGCGCGGGGTACGCCTTGGCCTTGTCGGCGAGGCCGACCAGGTCCAGCAGCTCCAGAGCCTTGCGGGTGCGCTCCTTACCGGAGACGCCGAGGATCTCCAGCGGCAGCTCGACGTTGTCGCGCACGGTGCGCGAGGAGAGCAGGTTGAAGTGCTGGAAGACCATGCCGATGCGGCTGCGCGCCTGGCGCAGTGCGGAACCGGCCCTCCCCCAGCTACCGCTGGGAGGTGCCCCCTGCCCCCGTCCCGCGAGCGCCGTGAGGTCCTGACCGGCGACGGTGACCGTGCCGGAGGTGGGGCGCTCCAGGAGGTTGACGCAGCGGATGAGCGTGGACTTCCCGGCGCCGCTCTGACCGACGACGCCGTACACCTCGCCCTCGCGGACGTGCAGATCGACGCCGTCGAGGGCGGTGACCTCGCGGCCTCGTGAGCGGTAGACCTTCGTCAGGTCCGTAGTCGTGATCACAGGGTTTCCGTCACTGTTGAGTGCAGGGCGGTTGTGCCGCCGGGCACGGTTCATTCCTTGCGGAAGCGGCGTGTGCGGGCCGAGGGCGTGCGCGGTGTGGGCGCGGTGCGGCTCGGTGGTGCGGTGACGCGGGGCAGGCCGATCCCCGCGCACGGGGCGCGGGGACATGGGCGCAGCGGGTCTCGCTTCGGGGCGCGAGGCTCAGGCAGGGGCCCTCAGCGGTCGCACATTCGACACCGACAACGAGCACCGGGCGTCGTCATCGCCTCGGTCGCAGGGGTGCGGCAGCTCGTCGTGGTCATGGCCGCCAGTAAACCAGAGACCCTGACGGGCCCATCAAGCATGTCCGCATTACGGACATCGAAGTCCAGTCCGTGGACAATAGGGGGTGGGTTCCGCGGCTCGGTTCACTCCCCCGCGACGATCTCCACTCCCCCGTCGACGGCGCGTGCCGACACGGCCGACAGGTCCTCCACCACGACGTCCGCCTCCAGCTCGTCGCGGCCGGTCGTTGTGGCCAACGCCACGGTCCGCATCCCGGCGGCCCGGGCCGCGGCCAGCCCGGCCGGGGCGTCCTCGAAGACCACGCAGCGGGCCGGGTCGGCGCCCAGCTTCGCGGCCGCCAGCAGGAACGGCTCGGGGTCCGGCTTGCCGCGGGTGATGTCGTCCGCGGTGATCAGCAGCCCCGGGCGTATCCCGGCCTCGGCGAGGCGCGCCTCGGCCAGCGCGCGGCCCGCGGAGGTCACCACGGCCCAGCGCTCCCGGGGCAGCGCGGCCAGCAGATCGAGGGTGCCGGGCAGCAGCCGCACCCCGCCCGGGACGTCCTCGACCTCCAGCTCGTCGATGCGGCGGCGGGCCTCGGCGACGCGGTCGGCCGGGAGCAGATCGCCGATGATGTCGGCCGCCGGGCGGCCGTGCAGCTCGACCCGCGCGAACGCCTCCGTCACGCCGTACTCCTCGGCCCAGCGGGTCCAGCAGCGGACCACGGACTCCATGGACGAGACGAGGGTTCCGTCGTTGTCGAACAGCAGCGCGTCAGCGGTGATCTTCATGGGGCGCAGCGTACGGGGCGGGTCGGGGCCGATCGCAACGCGGCCATTCGGGCCGATTACAGTCGTCCCATGCTTGTCACCCCCTGTGTGCGGTACCGCACCGCGCGGCTCCGTCGGCGGAGGTTCCGTTGATCGACGCGCTGACCGCCGTGCTCGGCGCGACCGCCCTCGCGCTCGCCGCGTGGTGCGGCTTCGCCGCCTACCGCGACCAGCCCACGAAGGACTGGCACTTCATCGGCATGGCCGTGGTGTCCCTGCTGGCGATCGTCCAGCTGGTCATCGGGATCGTGCGGCTGGCGCAGGGCGAGAAACCCGAACAGGGCGTGGCGATCTTCATCGCCTATCTGGTCGGCTCGGCGCTGGCCGTGCCGATCGCGGCCTTCATGTCGCTGGCGGAGCGGACCCGGTGGGGCTCGGCCACGGTGGCGGCGGCGGCGCTGGTGCTGGCGGTGCTGGAGGTACGGCTGTACGACATCTGGGGAGGCGTGGGTGGCTGAGTCGGCGCGTACGGGGCTTGGGCAGGGGCCGGGGCGGTTGCTGGTCCTGCTGTACGGGGTGTTCACGGTGGCCGCGGCGTCGCGCTCGCTGTATCAGCTGATCGCGCAGTTCGACGAGGCGCCGCTCGCGTATCTGCTCTCGGCGGTGTCCGCCGTGGTGTACGCCTTCATCACGGTCTCGCTGGTGCGGGGTGGGGAGGGGGCGCGGAAGGCGGCGATGGTGTGTTGCGGGGCGGAGCTGGTGGGTGTGCTCACGGTCGGCACGTGGACCCTTGCCGATCCGTCGGCCTTCCCTGACCAGACGGTCTGGTCCGACTACGGGATGGGGTACCTCTTCATCCCGATCTTCCTCCCCGTGACCGGCCTCCTCTGGCTCCGCCGCAGGGATTAGCCCCCCGCCCCTTCCCGAACCCGGGGCTCCGCCCCGGACCCCGGTAGGGGCTCCGCCCCCACACGCCCGCTCCTCAAACTCCCCCAGCTACCGCTGGGAGGTGCCCCCAGGGGGCTGAGTGGTACTGCCCGGAGGGGCTGGATCTGTCACCTGGTTGTGGGCAATCGTTCCGCGGGGCGGAACGGGTGGGCGCAACCCGGCCACCGGCCCGCACCCGGCAACGAAGCCCCGAGGGGCAAGGCACCCCGGCCGCACCCCGGCAACGGCGCCGGACGGGCTGGTTGCCCAGCCCGTCCGGGGAGCGCCTACGCGCTGGCCGCGAAGGCCGAGGCCGTGGCGTCCTTCTCCAGGGTGACCAGGCTCAACCGCCGGTTGACCTCCTCGGTGCCCACCTGGGCGTACCCGTACTTGCGGTACAGGCGCAGGTTGCCGTCGTTCCGATGACCCGTGAGGAGCCGGTAGCGCTTGGCGGCGCGCTCCTCCGTCAGGCGCGCCTCGATCGCCGCGAGCAGGCGCCCGCCCAGCCCGTGCCGCTGCATCCGCGGGTGGACGATGAGCTTGCCGATGGCCGCGGTGCCCTTGTCGTCGACGGCGCCCCGGACCGAGCCGACGACCTCGGCACCGAGCCGGGCCACCAGCACACAGCCCTGGCCCAGTTCGGCGCGCAGGTCGTCCAGCGTCTGCGTCAGCGGCTCGATGGAGTAGTCCCCGTAGAGCTCGGCCTCGCCCTGATAACAGAGGTACTGGAGCTTGAGGATCTGCTCGGCGTCGTCCGCGGTCGCCGCGGAGATGGTCACGCTCATGCCCATGTGCGCATGCCTCCCCATGTGTCGGTCCGCCGGCCGCCTGAGGGTAGGGGCGACCGGGGTTCATTGCCTGGTGAGGAGAGGCCACGGGTGGTGGCCGACTCCTGGGCGCCGATTGTCTAACGCTCCTTTCCCCACGGTTCAGGAGCCGCAACCTCCGCCGTGAGCATTCTGCGCAGGCAACCCAGACATCGGGAACGTACCGGGCCGAGACTGCCCTGTGAGATACCCAACTCACCCGCGATCTCGCGATATGTCAGCTCGGGCCAGGTCAGCATGGTCCCGAGCAGCCTCGGGCAGCGGCCGGGCAGCCGCCGCACCAGGGCGCGCAGCGCCGAGCCGTTCAGGGCGGTGAGCGCGGCGTCCTCGGCGGGGCGGGGGTCGCGGCCGTTCGGCGGGCCGCCGCCGAGCGGGTCGTACGGGACCTCCAGGCGTGCCCGGCGCCGGGCCCCGCGCACCTCGGCGCGGACCGCGCGGCGCAGCCAGCGCGCGGGCTGGGGCGGCGGGCCGCTGTCCCGGGTGCGCTCCAGCAGCCGCAGCCAGACGGCCTGCTCCAGCTCGGCGGGGTCGACCCCCGCGCCGTACGCCTCGGCCGCCGCCTCGGCGGCGAGCAGCGGACGCAGTTGCTCCACAAGGTCCATGCCGGGCGGGACGTGGCCCGCTCGGCGGGCGGTTGCCGGGCGACGGGTGTCTCACCCGACCGGGGTGGGGGTGGGCCGCGCCTTGACGACGGGCGGCCCACCACAACTCCTACTTACGGAAGTCCGCGGCCGCCAGCAGCGCGGTGTCCGGGTTGTCGGAGAAGATCCCGTCGATACCGGTGTCGAAGTACGCCTTGAAGGCGCCGAAGGCGTCCCCGTACGCGTTCGGGTCGCTGCCCTTGCGGAAGTCGGCGGGCAGGAACGTGTTCTCGTTGCGCATGGTGTACGGGTGCAGGACCAGCCCGGCCGCGTGCGCGTCCTTGACCACGCTGGTCGGGGTGCCGAGCTTGCCGTCGGACGTGCGCGGGATGATCACCGACAGGTCGGGGCCGATGCCCTGGGCGTAGCTCGCGATCCACTTCAGGCCCTCGGGCTTGACGAGGTCCGCGACCGTCCGCGGGTCGTTCGCCTCGACGAAGTCCCAGGGGCGGCTGGTCATGGTGGACAGCAGCACGACCGCCGGGGTGTCGACCAGCTTGCGCAGCCGCTGGATGCTGCTCGGCTCGAAGGACTGGAGGAACAGCGCCGCGTCCTTCTTGTGGCGCCCGTACTTGCGGAGCAGCTTCGCGACCCGCTCCTCCAGGCCGAGGCCGAGCTTGCGGAAGTAGGTGGGGTGCTTGGTCTCGACGTACAGCCAGACCTTCCGGCCCCGCTTGCGGCCCTCGCGGTCGGCCCACTGGAGCACCTCTTCGAAGGTGGGCACCTCCCAGCGGCCGTCGTAGAGCGTGTTGCGCTGGCGGTTGCCGGGGATGCGCTCCTTGGCGCGCAGCGTCTTCAGCTCGGCGAGGGTGAAGTCCTCGGTGAACCAGCCGGTCAGCTTGGTGCCGTCGACCGTCTTGGTGGTCTTGCGGTCGGCGAACTCCGGGTGGGCGGAGACGTCGGTGGTGGCCGTGATGTCGTTCTCGTGACGGCACACCAGATGCCCGTCCTTGGTGGGGACGAGATCCTGCTCGACGATGTCCGCGCCCATGTCCAGCGCGAGCTGGTACGAGCCGAGCGTGTGCTCGGGGCGGTAGCCGGAGGCACCGCGGTGGCCGATCACGGTCGGCACCGGCAGCCCGCGCACGGGCCCGGGCTTCCCCGCGACGCCCGGCTCCGCGGCGGTGGCCGTGCCCGCGCCGCCCAGCGCCATCGCTCCCGCACCGAGGGCCGCGGCCCCCAGCAGGGCGCGCCGCCCGGGCTGTTGCTCGCGCTGTTCGCGCTCCATGAGCACTCCTCGCTCTGGTGTCCAGCACCGTCAATTCCTGTCAGAGGACGGGCTGATGGTAGGCGGGTGTGCCTTTCCTATGGGAGACCTGCGACGAAACGCGTGGGAAACGGGTGTCAACACTGCGTATCAGGTGGGTGAACCCGGTGTGCGGCCTGGCCTGACCGGCGAGTATCGTCCTCATCGGCGTTGTTGTGCGGCGACGGGTTGACTCCGGATCGATTCCGGGTCGACCGATCGCATGGCGGACGCACCCGACCTTGACCCCGACCGGAGGGCCCGTTGTCCCGTTTCGTGTTCCTGAAGGCAGTACTCGGTCCGCTGATGCGCCTCATGTTCCGTCCACGGGTCGAGGGCGCGGAGCGCATTCCCGGCTCCGGTCCGGTGATCCTCGCCGGGAACCACCTCACCTTCATCGACTCGGTGATCCTGCCGCTCGTGTGTGACCGTCAGGTCTTCTTCATCGGCAAGGACGAGTACGTGACGGGGAAGGGCCTCAAGGGCCGCCTGATGGCCTGGTTCTTCACCGGCGTCGGCATGATCCCGGTCGACCGGGACGGCGGGCACGGCGGCGTCGCCGCGCTGATGACCGGCCGCCGGATCCTGGAGGAGGGCAAGGTCTTCGGCATCTACCCCGAGGGCACCCGCTCCCCCGACGGCCGCCTCTACCGCGGCCGCACCGGCATCGCCCGGCTCGCCCTGATGACCGGCGCGCAGGTCGTGCCGTTCGCGATGATCGGCACCGACCGGCTCCAGCCGGGCGGCAAGGGCCTGCCGCGCCCCGGGCGGGTGGCGGTGCGGTTCGGTGAGCCGCTGGAGTTCACCCGCTACGAGGGCATGGACCGCGACCGGTACGTGCTGCGGGCGGTGACCGACGAGGTCATGAGCGAGGTCATGCGGCTGTCCGGGCAGGAGTACGTGGACATGTACGCGACCAAGGCGAAGGCGGCGGCCTGAGGCGATCGGAGGCTGATATCAAAGTGTCAGCTTCTGCCCCTCTTCGCTCGGTTCCGGTCATTGTCCTGTCACCGTCGGTAGGGCCCTCCCCTGCACTGGTCTCACGCCCGGGACGGCCACTACCGTGCCGCGGGTGACGACAATGACCGTGCCCTCCCCCGACTTCGTGTCCCTCCGCGGTCGTCGGTTCGCCCTCACCGACTTCGGCGGACCTGGGACCCCGGTCCTCGCCCTCCACGGGCACTTCGGCCGCGGCCGGATGTACGCGCCGCTGGCCGCCGCCCTGGCCCCCGCGTACCGGGTGATAGCGCTCGACCAGCGGGGACACGGGCTGACCGGGGGCGGCGGGCCGTTCACCCTGGACGAGTACGTCGCCGACGCCGCCGCCCTCCTGGACGAGCTGCGGCGGCCAGGACCGGTGCCGGTCGTCGCCCACTCCACGGGCGCGGTCGCCGCGTACGCCCTCGCGGCGCGGCACCCGGAGCTGGTGAGCGCCCTCGTCGTCGAGGACATAGGAGCCGTGACGGACCGTCCGGTGGTCGCCCACCCCGTCCTCGACGTCACCGGATGGCCCACCTGGGCAGCCGACCGCGAGGCCCTGCGCGCCCAGATCGAATCCCGCGGCATCGCGGACGCCTCGTACTTCCTCGACAGCGCGGAGCCGGATCGGGCGACCGGTGGATGGCGACTGCTGTTCGAACCCGCCCACATGATGGCCTCTCAGGAGGCGATGCGGGGCGACTTCTGGTCCGAATGGCTCGGCTCGGTCTGCCCGGCCCTGCTGATGCACGGCGAACACAGCTCCTTGCTGCCGCCCGGTCACGCCCGCGAAATGGCGCGGCGGCGGCCGCGGACGACGCTGCGGGAGTTCGCGGGGTGCGGGCACTGGATCCACGACGACGCGCCGAAGGAGTACGCGTGGGCGGTGGGCCGCTTCCTGAGCTCGCTGTCGGCGGACGAGGCGTAGCCTTTCCCCGCCCCGGCCCCCGCTGGGGCTCCGCCCCAGACCCGGACCGCAGGATGCCCGCCGGGGGGACGAAGCCGGGCCGCCGCCCCCTGAGGTCTCGTCGCCGAGCACAGGCCGGTAACCGGGGCACCGCCCGGCGCGGGCCGGTAGCCGGGGCGCTGCCCCCTGAGGTCTCGCCGCTCAGTGCGGGCCGGTGGCCAGGTCCCGCCCCTACGGGGTCCACCATCCGGCCCCCTGGGGGCACACCTCCCAGCGGTAGCCGGGGGAGTTTGAGGAGCGGGGGTGTGGGGGCGGAGCCCCCACCCGGGAGCCCCGGCCGGGGCGGGGTGGGGGAAAGCCTCCGGCCCGCACCCGGCGACGAAGCAGCACGGGGCAGCGCCCCGGCTCGCGTCCAGCGGCGGGATCAGGTCCAGGGGAGGGACGAGCGCTGCCGCCAGTACGCGTCCGGGCGCTCCGCCAGGTCCTCGAACGGCTCCGGCAGGCGGAGCGACGCCGCGGTCAGGTTGGAGCGGAGTTGGGCCTCCGTCGCCGCGCCGGACAGGGCCACGGTCACCCATGGGTGCCGCAGGACCGCCGCCAGGGCGAGGGCGTCCGGCGTGGTGCCCAGCTCCTCGGCGGTGCGGCGGAGATGCGGCGGGGTCTGGTCGGGCGCGGCCAGGCGGCCGTTCGCCAGGGCCTCCTTGACGATCACCGTCCGCCCCGCCGCATGGGCCTCCTCCAGCGCGGGCCCGGCCGACGGCTCCAGCACGTTGTACGTGCTCTGGACCGTACGGAACAGCGGCAGCCCATCCGCCTCGATCTCCAGCGCGGCGCGAATCGCGTCACCCTGCGCGGGACCGCTGGTCGAAATGCCGACCGTCACACCCTCCGCGGCCAGCCCGGCCAGCCGAGCGTGGAGGGCGGGGTCGGTGAGGGCAGGGCTGTCCGGGGTCACGGAGTGGATCTGGTACAGGTCCAGGTGGTCGCCCAGCAGCGCACGGGTCTCCTCGCGCTGGCGCTCGTACGTCCCCACCGAATGGTCCTTGACCTCATGCGTCTCGGCATCCATCCGCCAGTCGGCCACATACGTGTAACCCCACTTGCTGCCGACCACCACCTCCCCCGCCACATCCGGCCGCGCCCGCAGCCAGTCGGCGAGGAACTCCTCGGCCCGCCCATAGGAGCGGGCCGCGTCCAGGTAGCGGACCCCGGCCGCGTACGCCGCGTCCAGCAGCTCGTGCGAGCGGCGCCGCATCGCCTCGACGGTGCGGTCGGCCGGGAGGTCCCGGTCGCGGCCGAGGTTGATGTAGCCGGGGCGGCCGACCGCGGCCAGGCCGAGCCCGATACGGGACACCGGCGTGGCGGCGGCGGCCTCGGCGAGACCCAGGAAGCCGGACATGGACATCAGCGCTTCGCGTCCGCCCACGCCCGCTGCGCGGCGAGGTCGGCCTTGACCTCGTCGAGCTGCGCGGCCACGGCCGACGGGGCCGTACCCCCGCGCCCGCTGCGCGACGCGAGCGCACCCGGCACGTTCAGCACGCTCCGCACATCGGGCGTCAGATGCGGCGAGATCTTCGCGAACTGCTCATCCGTGAGCTGGTCCAGCTCGATCCCGGTCAGCTCGCACTCCTTGACGCACGCGCCGGCGACCTCGTGCGCCACCCGGAACGGCACGCCCTGCCGGACCAGCCACTCGGCGATGTCGGTCGCCAGCGAGAACCCGGCGGGGGCCAGCTCCTCCATCCGCTCCCGGTGGACGGTGAGCGTCGCCATCATGCCGGTGAAGGCGGGCAGCAGGATCTCCAGCTGGTCGCAGGAGTCGAAGACCGGCTCCTTGTCCTCCTGGAGGTCGCGGTTGTACGCGAGCGGCAGGGCTTTCAGCGTGGCCAGCAGCCCGGTGAGGTTGCCGATCAGGCGGCCCGACTTGCCGCGCGCCAGCTCCGCGATGTCCGGGTTCTTCTTCTGCGGCATGATCGACGAGCCCGTCGAGAAGGCGTCGTGGAGGGTCACGAAGGAGAACTCCTTCGTGTTCCAGATGATGATCTCCTCGGCGATCCGCGACAGGTCGATGCCGATCATCGCGGTGATGAAGCCGAACTCGGCGACGAAGTCGCGGGCGGCCGTGCCGTCGAGCGAGTTGGCGACCGAGCCGCGCTCGAAGCCGAGGTCGGCGGCGACGGCCTGCGGGTCGAGGCCGAGCGAGGACCCGGCCAGCGCGCCGGAGCCGTACGGCGAGACGGCCGTCCGCTCGTCCCACTGCCGCAGCCGCTCCGCGTTCCGCGACATCGCCTGGACGTGGGCGAGGACGTGGTGGGCGAAGAGCACCGGCTGGGCGTGCTGGAGGTGGGTGCGGCCGGGCATCGCGACGTCCGGGTGCGCCTCGGCGAGCCCGACCAGGGCCTCCTGGAGGTCGGCGATCAGACCGCCGATGATCCGGGCGTGGTCGCGCAGATACATCCGGAAGAGGGTGGCGATCTGGTCGTTCCGGGACCGCCCGGCGCGCAGCTTGCCGCCGAGGTCGGGGCCGAGCCGCTCCAGCAGCCCGCGCTCCAGCGCGGTGTGCACGTCCTCGTCGGCGATGGTGCCGGTGAAGTCGCCGGAGGCGACGTCGGCCTCCAGCCGGTCGAGCCCGGCGAGCATGCGCTCCAGCTCGTCGGCGGTCAGCAGGTCGGCCGCGTGGAGCACCCGGGCGTGGGCACGGGAACCGGCGATGTCGTACGGCGCCAGGCGCCAGTCGAAGTGCACCGAGGCGCTGAGCTGCTCCAGTGCCTCGGCGGGCCCGTCGGCGAAGCGGCCGCCCCAGAGCCGGACGTCGCCGCTGTTGCCGTTGCTCACGCTGTTGCTCCTCAAGGCTGTGGTGGTGGGTGCTGTGACACCGTGCTGTGACACCGCCTTCCCGCCACGGAGGCGGGAAGGCGGTGTCGATCCGTCTGGTAGGCAGGCTACTGCGGCCTACTGCTCCAGGTCGCGCTTCGCGGCGATCTTGCTGGACATCCCGAACAGCTCGATGAAGCCCTTGGAGAGCGACTGGTCGAACGTGTCGCCCGTGTCGTACGTCGCCAGGTTGAAGTCGTACAGCGACTGCTCCGACTTCCGGCCGGTGACGACGGCCCGGCCGCCGTGGAGGGTCATCCGGACCTCGCCGGTGACGTGCTGGTTCGCCTCGGTGATGAAGCCGTCCAGGGCCCGCTTGAGCGGCGAGAACCACAGACCGTCGTAGACCAGCTCGCTCCACCGCTGCTCGACCTGCCGCTTGTAGCGGGCCAGCTCGCGCTCGACGGTGACGTTCTCCAGCTCCTGGTGGGCGGTGATCAGCGCGATGGCGCCGGGGGCCTCGTAGATCTCCCGGGACTTGATGCCGACGAGCCGGTCCTCGACCATGTCGATCCGGCCGATGCCCTGCGCCCCGGCCCGCTCGTTGAGCTGCTGGATGGCCTGGAGGACGGTCACGGGCTGGCCGTCGATGGCCACCGGGACGCCGTCCTTGAAGCTGAGGATGACCTCGTCGGCGTCCCGCGGGGTGGCCGGGTTCGAGGTGTACTCGTACACGTCCTCGATCGGCGCGTTCCAGATGTCCTCCAGGAAGCCGGTCTCGACGGCCCGCCCGAAGACGTTCTGGTCGATCGAGTACGGCGACTTCTTGGTGGTCGCGATCGGCAGGCTCTTCGCCTCGCAGAAGGCGATGGCCTTGTCCCGCGTCATGGCGTAGTCCCGGACCGGGGCGATGCACTTCAGGTCGGGCGCGAGGGAGGAGATCCCCGCCTCGAACCGCACCTGGTCGTTGCCCTTGCCGGTGCAGCCGTGGGCCACGGTCGTGGCGCCGTGCTTCCGCGCGGCGGCGACGAGGTGCTTGACGATGGTGGGCCGGGAGAGCGCCGAGACCAGCGGGTAGCGGTCCATGTACAAGGCGTTCGCCTTGATCGCCGGGAGGCAGTACTCGTCGGCGAACTCGTCCTTGGCGTCCGCGACCTCCGCCTCGACCGCGCCACAGGCGAGCGCGCGCTTACGGATGACGTCCAGGTCCTCACCGCCCTGGCCGACGTCCACGGCGACGGCGATGACCTCGGCGTTCGTCTCCTCGGCGATCCAGCCGATGGCGACGGAGGTGTCCAGGCCGCCCGAGTAGGCGAGTACGACGCGCTCGGTCACGGGTTTCTCCTTACGGTCCATGCACTGACTGGCATAAGTATGCACTGGGCCGTATGTTTCGTCAACGCGGCGACCCGGCGGGCTGTCGGCGGGCGGCGCTACGATGCCGCTATCAGGTGCCCGACAGGGGAGGTAGCCAGCATGAGCGTGCAAGACGACATCCTCTGCGAGGCGGCTGAGCGCGTTGCGGCCCAGCTCGAAGGCTTCAAGATCGAGGTCGTGGGGGGCCACATCGTCATGACGCCGCAGAGCGACGTTCAGAGCTGGACGATTCGCCGGGTGCAGAACGCCGCTGAAGCGTCAGGCATCGCCGAGGAACGACTCCTGTCGGACGTGCTGATCCAGTTCCCCGGCGAGCCACCTCGCGTACCCGATGTGACGATCCTCGAAGACGGGGCCAAGGAGCCGTACTCCTACGACGACGTACTGGCCGCAATGGAGATCGTCTCCACCGAGGACGATGACAACGACTACGTGATCAAGCTGAGGCAATACGCCCGGTTCGGGATCCCGACGTACTTGATCATCGATCCGTTCCGGGGCCAGTGCTCCCTGCTGACCCGCCCCAAGGGCGACACGTACGCGTCCCGGGATGACTACGCCTACGGCGAGACCATCACGCTCCACCTGGCAGACGGCAGCGCAGTGGAAATTCCCACCGACGGGTTCAAGCGCAAGAGCTGAGGCCGGACACATGGGCCCCCACACCGCGAAGCGCCACGGCGCTTCGTCCCGGTTGCTGATCTCCAGCGCGCCTGGCGCGGTACCCCCCCCCACCCGGATTGCGCCGCGATGCGCGCCGAAGCCGACGCGTTCTTCGGCGACGAGGACCGGGTAACGGACCCGGACAACCCCTCGGGCTTGAGCTTGCGGAATGAGGGATGACGGTCGCTTCCTTCACCCGGTCACGAAGGTCATCGCGCTTCGGGCGGGAAGCGAGGCCGTGAAGGAGCCGTTCGACAGGGGGATCGCGGCCCCGGGCGCGAGGGTCCGGTTCGCGTCCGTCGACCAGGTCGACACGCTGGACGAGGTGTTTCCCACCAGCGTGAACGGCTGGCTCACCGGCGAGGCCCCCTTGTTGACGGCGACGATGACGACTTTCGCGTTGCCCCCCTTGTACGCCGAGACGTAGAGGTTCGACTGGGGGTTCGGGGTCGCGTCGATCCGTACGTACCCCGGGCGGACGAACTTCGAGAAGTGGGCCATGGCGGCGCCGCGCTTGCTGATGCGTCCGTCTTCCCGCATCGGGCCGTAGCCGCGCCGGATGTACCACCACACGTACGCCTGGAACTCGGCGTCCACCAGGGCGCGGTGGACGTGCTCCCCCACGTCGAGTGCCTGGGGCCAGAGGTCCGCGGAATCGCTGCTGTTGGGGTAATAGACCTCCGTCATCCACAGCTCTTTGCCCCTGCCCCTTTCCTTGAAGAGGGGGTAGGGAAAGTTCTGGAATGACGTGCCGTAGAGGTGGGCCCCGAGAATGTCCAGGTTGGCGAGGGCTGCCGCGTCGTTGAGAATCGGGTCCGAGAAGCTCTTCACGTACTGGAAGGACTCCGGTGCGATGACCCTGGTGCCGATCGAACCGGCATTCTCCCGCAGGAATCTGGCCATCTCGTTCGGGGTCCACCACGTCCAGTCCTGCGCGTAATCGGGCTCGTTCTGCACCGAGATCGCGTACAGGTTCACGCCGTTGTTCTTCATGAAGCGGCAGAAATCGTCCAGGTGCCGCGCGTAGGCGCCGTACATGTCGTACCGGAGCCGTTTCGCGTTGGTCTGACCGCCGTGGACGAAGGTCTCCACCATGGAGGCGGGAGGATTCCACGGCGACGCGATCACGGTCGCCCCCAGCTCGCTCGCGCGCTTCGCCGTCGCCACCTCGCGGCTCCAGTCCGCCTGGTTCTCGTGGACGGGAATCCTCAGCACGGAGAACCCGAGCTGCCCCTCGCCGTTGCCGAACGCCGTGTCTCTCTGGGCAGGCGTCAGGTCGTTGATCCAGAGCGTGTGGTTCATGCCGCCGAAGCCCCGGATGGTCTGCCGCACCGCCGCCGGGTCGACGATCACATTGGCGGCCGCCGCGGATGCCGCCGCGGTCGGCGTCGCGGCCACGAGGGCCGGGAGTGCGCCCATCGTGGCCAGAACGGATCTCCGGCTCGGCACCATTGATTTCCTCCTCCACCTTGGGAGCGCTCCCATGCGCGCCACCGCATGATTGTGGCGACGGAATCCGAACTGTCAATAGTGCAGCAGGTATTGACGTCTCTGGCCGCCTGCCTATCATCCATGCTTGTCCGAGCAGCCGATTAGTGTTCGAGATTCCGAATAACGATAGAGATCGGACGGACAGGCCGCAAAGGAGAGATCCTCCATGTCCTGGCTTCATCATGAGCACAGTCGCCGCACCGCACTGGCAGCGGCCACCGGGCTGGCGGCGGGGGCCGCCCTGCCTCTCTCCGGCGCCCGCGCCGAGGCCGTTCCCACCGCCGCCGCCCAGTTCACGAATCCGGTGATCTGGCAGGACTTCGCGGACATCGACATCATCCGCGTCGGTAACGCCTACTACTACTCGGCCTCCACGATGCACTACTCCCCCGGGGCGCCCATCCTCCGCTCGTACGACCTGGTGAACTGGGAGTTCGCGGGCCACTCGGTGCCGGTTCTGGACTTCGGCTCCGCGTACGACCTCAGCGGCTCCCGCGCCTACGTCAAGGGGATCTGGGCCTCGTCCCTCGCCTACCGGCCGGGCAACCGCACGTTCTACTGGCTCGGTTGCGTCGAGTTCTCCAGGTCGTACGTCTACACCGCCCCGTCCGTCGAAGGGCCCTGGAGCAGGCTCACCACGATCAACAACGCCTACTACGACGCGGGCCTGCTCATCGACAGCGACGACACCATGTACGTGGCGTACGGGAACACCACCATCAGCGTGGCCCAGCTCACCGCCGACGGGCGCGGTCAGGTCCGTGCGCAGCAGGTGTTCACCACCCCGTCCAGCGTGGGGACGCTGGAGGGCTCCCGCTTCTACAAGATCAACGGGAACTACTACATCTTCCTCACCCGCCCGGCCAACGGCCAGTACATCCTGAAGTCGACCAGCGGCCCCTTCGGCCCGTACACGCTGCGGCAGGTCCTGCTCGACCTGCGCGGACCGGTCTCCGGCGGCGGGGTGCCGCATCAGGGCGGGCTCGTACAGACCCAGAACGGCGCCTGGTACTACATGGCCTTCGTGGACGCCTACCCCGGCGGCCGGATTCCCGTGCTGGCCCCGGTCACCTGGACCTCCGACGGCTGGCCCGTCGTACAGCTGGTGAACGGCGCGTGGGGCGCGTCGTATCCGAGCCCGGCCCTCCCCGCGCCGCCGCGCCAGGTCACCCCGCTGACCGGCGTCGACACCTTCGACGGCACGGCCCTGAAGCCGAAGTGGGAGTGGAACCACAACCCTGACAACAGCAAGTGGTCCGTGAACAACAGGCTGACGCTGCGCACCGCGACCGTCACGAACGACCTGTACTCGGCCCGCAACACCCTCACCCACCGCATCCAGGGCCCCACCTCCACCGCCACCGTCCAGCTCGACCACTCCGCGATGCGCGACGGCGACCGGGCCGGACTGGCGCTGCTGCGCGACTCCTCCGCGTGGATCGGGATCAAGCGCGACGGCGGTGCGACCCGGGTGGTGATGGTGAACGGGCTGACGATGGACGGCAGTTGGAACACCACCGGCACCGGTACGGAAGCGGCGAGCGCGACCGTCCCGAGCGGCCGCATATGGCTGCGCGCCACCGCCGACATCCGCCCCGGCGCGGGACGGCCGGGCACCTTCTCGTACAGCACCGACGGCAGCAACTTCATCCGCCTCGGCCCCTCGTTCGCCATGGGCAACGACTGGCGGTTCTTCATGGGCTACCGGTACGCCATCTTCAACTACGCCACCCAAGCGCTCGGCGGCTCGGTCGACGTCACCCGCTTCGAGCTCGCCACGCCCTGACCCCCTCCACTCCGAGCAGAGGAGTTCATCCGTGACCACTCGACCGGCGTTACGCCCCTTACGCCCCTTACGCCCCTTGAAGCGCACCCTCCTGGCTACGGGAGCGGCGGTCGCCCTCGGCGTCGGAGTTCTCACCGGCACGGCCCCGGCCTCCCATGCCGCCGCCGGTTCGCTGCCCTGCGACCTCTACGCCTCCGGCGGCACGCCCTGCGTGGCGGCGCACAGCACGACCCGCGCGCTGTACGGCTCCTACAACGGACCGCTGTACCAGGTGCGCCGCGCCTCCGACAACGCCACGCGGGACATCGGTGTGCTGAGTGCGGGCGGCTACGCCAACGCCGCCGCGCAGGATTCGTTCTGCGCCGGGACGACCTGCCTCATCACCGTCGTCTACGACCAGTCCGGCCGGAACAACCGCCTCACCCAAGCGCCTCCCGGCGGCTTCCCCGGCCCGGCCCCGGGCGGCTACGACAACCTCGCGAACGCGACAGCCGCGCCGACCACGGTCGGCGGCCACAAGGCTTACGGCGTCTTCGTGGCCCCTGGCGTCGGGTACCGCAACAACACCACCAACGGCGTCGCGAAGGGGGACCAGCCGGAGGGGATGTACGCCATCCTCGACGGCAGCCACTACAACGGCGGCTGCTGCTTCGACTACGGCAACGCCGAGACCAACAGCCGTGACAACGGCAACGGCACCATGGAAGCCATCTACTTCGGGAACAGCAAGGTCTGGGGCTACGGCGCGGGCAACGGCCCCTGGATCATGGCCGACCTCGAAAACGGCCTGTTCTCCGGCGTGAACCAGCGCTACAACGCCAACGACCCGAGCATCAGCCACCGGTATCTGACCGCCATCGTCAAGGGCGAGCCGAACCACTGGTCCATCCGTGGCGGCAACGCGCAGTCGGGCAGCCTGTCGACCTTCTACAACGGGCCGCGCCCCAACGTCCCCGGCTACAACCCGATGAAGAAGGAAGGCGCCATCATCCTCGGCATCGGAGGTGACAACAGCAACGGCGCCGCCGGCACCTTCTACGAAGGTGTGATGACATCCGGCTACCCCTCGGACGCCACCGAGAACGCGGTACAGGGCAACATCACCTCGGTCGGTTACGGGAAGCCTTAGAGGGTGGCGGACAAGAAGAACCAGATGATCGTGCTCGGGGTGGTCGTGGTCGGGGTCCTGTGGATCAACGGCCATGGCGACGGCGACGACAAGGGCGACAGCAAGTCGCCCAAGCCGCATCAGACGGGGCGGTACCCCGTCCACTTCCAGAAGGACGACACGAAGGGCACGAAGAAGGGCGACAAGAAGCCCCTGCCGCGCTCGACCGTCTCCTATCCGATCAAGTTCCATCAGGGGAAGTGAGGTCGATCTCGGCCCAGACCACCTTGCCCGGCCCCTTCCGCTCGGCCACGCCCCAGCGCGCGGCGAGCCCCGCGACCATCAGCAGGCCACGGCCGGTCTCGGAGTCGGTCGAGGGCGCGGTGGGCGCGCCCTCGACCGGCGGCCGCCCCTCGGTACGGGTGTCCGCCACCTCGACGCGGAGCGCGGTGGCGGTGCGAGCGAGCCTTACCTCGAAGTCCCGGCCGGGGACGCGGCCGTGGATCACGGCGTTGGCGGCGAGTTCGGCCACGATCGCGGCGATGAGGTCGGACACCTCGCCGCGATAGCGAAACCCCCACTCGTCGAGCTGCTGGAGCACCAGCAGCCGGGCGAGTCGTGCCCCACGGCGGGTGGAGCTGAAGCGATGGGTGAACTGGTCGGAAGTCGTGCGTGGATGAGCTGGGATTGGCATGGCGTCACCGTTGCGGTTCGGCGAATGACCAGACCAGATCGGCTTCTCGTACTCTGCGTCAGTGTACGAGTACAGATGGTGGACTGTACGAATAACGGACCGTGACCATGGCCGAGTTGGGCAGATAGTCAGGTTCAGTACACCAGGCACCATCGGAGGTGGCCGACGATGGCCGACAACTCGTGCGGCAGCAACGAACCGCAGTCCACGGACAGCCTCAAGACGTTCGGGGCGGTCGTCAAGGTCTTCCGAGAACGCGCGGGCTACACGCAGGAGCAACTGGCGCCGCTGCTGCGGTACTCGGTGCAGACCCTGGCCTCGATCGAACAGGGTCGACGCTTCCCGCAACGGGAGTACGTGGAGCGGGCGGAGGAGCTGCTTGACGCGTTCGGGGTTCTGCGGGCGGCGGCGAAGTGTCTCGTGCGGAAGCCGGGCTTGGCGGCGTGGTTCCGGCAGTGGGCCGGTCTGGAGGAGCACGCGATCAGCCTCTGTACGTACGAGTGCCGAGTCGTGCCAGGTCTGTTGCAGACCGAGGCGTACGCGCGGGCGGTCTTTCGCGAGAGGGTGCCTCCATTGGCCGACGAGCAGATCGAGACCCAGCTCGTGGCCCGCCAGGAACGGCAACGCCTGCTCCGCGAGCGGCCGAACACGGCGTACAGCTTCATCGTCGAAGAGGTGCTGTTCCGGCGGTGCACCGGAGGGGTGGAGACGACCCGGGAGCTCATCGAGCACGTGCTGGAATGCGCGAGGCTTCGCAACGTCGAGATCCAGATCATGCCGATCGTCCAGGAGCATCACGCGGGCTGGAGGGGCCCATGCGGCTGGTGGAGACTCCTGACAACGAATGGCTCGGCTACACGGAAGCCCAGCGTGGCGGCCTGTTGATCTCCGAGCGGAAAGACGTCAGCGTGCTCCAGATGCGGTATGCGAAACTGCGCTCACAGGCTCTCACCCCTGGGGACTCCGTGAGCGGGCCCTCTCCTGGCACAAGTCCACTTACAGCGGAGGCGACGGCGACGACTGCGTAGAGGTCGCCACCTGCGCCGACACCGTTCACGTCCGGGACTCCAAGGACACGCAGGGGCCCCAGCTCGCCTTCTCCCCCACCGCATGGGCCGCTTTCGTCACCCACACGGCGAACCGCTAACCTGACCACCATGTCCAGTCCCGAGGCATCCAGGCTCTAGCCACCGGTCGTTCGGTGGCGCCTTCATCGAGCTGTCCGGTCATCGGCCCTCTCTCTTCTTCGAGCCGATGCATGGAGCCTTCATGCCTTATGCCATCTATGTCCTGGGACTGGCGGTCTTCGCCCAAGGGACATCCGAATTCATGCTGTCCGGCCTGGTGCCGGACATCGCAAGCGATCTGAGTGTTTCCATCCCCTCCGCGGGCGCGCTGACGTCGGCGTTCGCGGTGGGGATGATCGTGGGGGCGCCGCTGATGGCGGTCCTCAGCATGCGGTGGCCGCAGCGCCGCGCGCTGCTGGTGTTTCTGACGACCTTCGTGGTCGTCCACATCGTCGGTGCCCTCACCACCAGCTTTGCCGTGTTGCTGGCCACCCGGGTGCTGGGGGCGCTGGCCAACGCCGGGTTCCTGGCCGTGGGGCTCGCGACGGCGACCGCGATGGTGGAGCCCGGTGCCAAGGGGCGGGCCACGTCCTCGCTGCTGGGCGGGGTGACGCTCGCGTGTGTGGCCGGGGTTCCGGCCGGTGCGGTGCTGGGGCAGGTCTGGGGGTGGCGTTCCGCGTTCTGGGCGGTGGCGCTCGTCTCCGTACCGGCGCTCTTCGCGATCGTACGGTCGGTGCCGCACCAGCCCACGGCACCGGCGCAGGAGGCGCCGAGCGCGCGCGGTGAGCTGCGGGCGCTGCGCAGCCCTCGGCTGCTGGTGACGCTCGGGCTGGGGATGTTGGTGAACGCCGCGACGTTCTGCACGTTCACCTATCTGACGCCGCTCGTCACGCACGTGAGCGGCTTCGACGAGTCCTGGGTGCCGGTCGTGCTGGCGCTGTTCGGGCTCGGTTCGTTCGCCGGGGTGACGGTCGCCGGGCGGTGGTCGGACGCCCGGCCGATGCTGGTGCTCGTACCGGGCGGGCTGGCCCTGTTGCTCGGCTGGCTGCTGCTGTCAGTGGGCGCGGACAGGCAGGGGGTGGCGCTGGTGCTGGTCCTCGTACAGGGGACGCTGTCGTTCGGCGTCGGCTCGACGCTGATCACGCGGGCGTTGTACGCGGCGGCCGAAGCGCCCGCGCTGGGTGGGGCGTTCGCGACCGCCGCCCTCAACGTGGGGGCGGCGGTCGGTCCGGCCCTCGGCGGGCTCACCCTGGGCGCGGGTCTTGGCTACCGGTCCCCGGTGTGGGTGAGCGCGCTGCTGGTGGCCCTGGCGTTCGCCGTGGCGGGCCTGGCGCGTCCAGCCTTCGCTAGCCGCCGCGGACGATGAGGAACAGGAACCAGAGGATCGGCAGCAGCGCCACGTACGCCGCGGGGCGCTGAAGCACGGACTTTCCGGGGTCGGGACGCGCGCCGTATATCGCGGGTCCCGGCTCCGGGAGTTTGTTGAGCTTTCCGCGGACCACCAGGTTGTTGATGATCGTGTACGGGTTGAAGATGAGCAGTGAGAACGGGCTCCACCAGCCCTGCCACAGCGTGTTCGTGGTCGCGTCGCGCCGCATCGCCGTACCGCACGTACGGCAGAACGAACCCTGCCACTTCTGGAACTTCATCATCAGCAGCATGCCGACGTGGGCGCGGATGGTGACTTCCGCCGCCGGATACGCCGCGCAGACGCGACAGGTGGGCGGTTGCGGCACCCCGGCCATCGGCTGGCCGTAGGCGTCGTAACCGGGCGCCGGGTGCGGCTGGTTGTAGCCGGAGGCGTACGGGTTCCCCTGGGGCGGCCCGGCGGCGTACGGGTTCCCCTGCGGGGGCGCGGAGGCGTACGGATTCCCCTGCGGCGGGGGCGGCACTGACATGAGCTTCCTAACCAAGAATGACGTGGTCAGCGATCATACGATCCCGTCGCCTGCCGCCTTCTGCTCGGTCACCACCCGCTACGCTGAGCAATTCGCCTCCGCCCACCACGCCGGGAGCGCCGCATGTTCCTGCACCGCAACACCGACCGCGCCACCGTCCGGTGCGACCAGTGCCCTGGC
The DNA here is from genome assembly GCF_044333065.1 of Streptomyces sp. NPDC021115. Taxonomy (NCBI): domain Bacteria; kingdom Bacillati; phylum Actinomycetota; class Actinomycetes; order Kitasatosporales; family Streptomycetaceae; genus Streptomyces; species Streptomyces sp. NPDC021115. The sequence continues at coordinate 602,514 of NZ_JBIRQF010000002.1, read as the reverse complement.
CGCCCCGTCCTCCCCACCTATCTGGAGGACATCGACACCCGCAGGTGCGTGCGTTGTCAGGGCGAGCACCGCTGGCTGCCGCAGCCGCATCCGGAGGACCACCTGTGCCAGGTCTGCCGCCGGGAGTGCCCGGTGTGCCAGGCCGTCACCGACCAGGAGGGCAGGCCCTGCCGGGGCTGCCGGGGCCGCTGCCGTACGTGCTCCGCCCCGCTGCCCGAACGCCCGGCCTCCGCCGGGACCACCACGAGCGTCGCGCCCGACAAGCGCAAGGACAAACACCGCCGCTGGTCCCGCACCTACTACCCCCGCTCCTGGGACCAGTGCGCCGCCTGCCAGAACACGGCGACCGCCACCGACCCCGTGCGCGCCGTACTCTCCGCGCTTCCGGACAAGCTGCTGCGCGCGTGCGGGGGCGGTGTGCCCCCGGCCGTGGTGCAGAGCGTGCGCGACGAACTGCTCCGCCAGCCCGCGGCCCGGCTGATCGCGCGGATCGAGCGCCGCTGGTGGACCACTTGGGCCAACCGGTCCCTCGAACGCGCGGCGGACGCGGGAGAGGACGGGTACCGGCCCGACGATGTCGCGATGTGGCTGCTGGCGGCCACGTCGTGCGCCGGGCGGTGCGAGGACGGCTGGCACCCCGCCCCGGCCGACCGGCCGACCGACGACGACCAGCCGTGCGGCGTATGCCGTGGCGGCTGGCTCCTGCCCGGCCACGGTCCGGACCCCCGCCACCCCGACGATGACGGCCGACCGGACCACGACCGGGCGCCTGCCGCGCCCACGGCCACCAACCGCACCCCGGCGCAGGCGGTCGCGTACCGGCCGCCGCACCGCGAATGCGAAGGCCGGGGCGGCACGTGCGGCCGCCCCGTCACCGACCCGTACACCCAGTGCCCCACCTGCCTGGGCTGGCCCCGCTGCGCCTGCGGCGCCCCGTACGACCCCGCCCACGGGGACGCGTGCCGCGCCTGCCGCACCGGCGCGTAGGAGCGCGGGCAACGCCCCTGGTGGGGCGCCGCCCTCTTGTGCTCAGCGGTCGCTGGTCAGCACCACTTGTTGGACTTGATGTACGCGGACGTGCCGTTACCGGGGTTCTTCTCCCCCTTCGGGATGGTTCCTCCGTACTCGGTGTAGTTCTTCCCCAGATACCATGCGAAACCACAGGAAGCGCCGTGGTTGTAGTACGACTTGAAGTTCTGGAAGACCGAGTACTGGGTCAGGTCCGCGTTGTTCCCCGCGACCTGCTGCCGATGACCAGTGTAGTTCGTCCCGGACCAGACGCAGAAGTAGGTCGACGGGCAGTCCGACGCCGCCGACGGAGTGCTCTCTGACGCACTGGCGGCGCCCGCGCTTCCGGCCAGCAGGCCGCCGGTCAGCACGATGCCGCCGGCGATGGCCGCGACCTTCCTGTTCATGCGCATACTGTTACCCCCTTTGTGATACTTGTGTGTCCGTTATGGACGTGGCCTGACAAGTGCTGAAAGAAGCCTGTCCCCGGGCGGGAAACCCGGGCAACGTCTTCCCAGAGAGGTGGGAAGACAGGGGTGGGAAGGCGCTGCCATGCTTCGGATCCACTTCACCAGCGACGATCTGGCCCGCATCCGGCTGGTTCCGGCGCCCGACCCGCTGTGGGAGGTGCTGCTCAGCTCGTACCGGCTGCGGCATCCGAGCGGGGCGGCGTACTTCGGCGGCTGGCGGCGTACGGTCGCGCCGCGGCTGGCGCCTTCGGCGCATCTGCTGGCCGCTCTGGCGCCCCCGACGGGCTACGCCGTCGACTTCCTGACCCCGCCGGGCGCCGGTCCGTCACCGGCCGCGGGCATGGAGGCCCTGCGGCGGACACCGCGTACGCGATTACGCAACGACCTGGCGGAACTGCACGCCCGCCACCCCGGCCGCCCGCTGCCCGCCTGGACGCGCGGTCTGGCGGAGGGCGATCCGGAGGCGGTGACGGCGGTGGCCGACGCCGTCACCGGGTATTTCGCGGCGGCGCTGGAACCGTTCTGGCCGCAGGTGCGGCGGCAGGTGGAGCGTGACCGGGAGTGGCGCACCCGCGCCCTCGACGCGACCGGATGGGAAGCGGTGCTCGCCACGCTGCATCCGTCCGCGGCCTGGCACTATCCCGTGCTCGAACTCGCCTTTCCCGCCGACCACGACATCCACCTCGACGGCCGGGGCCTGACGCTCCAGCCGTCGTTCTTCTGCTGGGGTGCGCCCACCACGTTTCTGGACACCGGGCTGCCGCCCGTGCTGGTGTATCCGGTCGAGCGCAGCCTCGACTGGTCGGCGCCACCGCACGCGTCACGGCAGGCCGTGGCGGCGCTGCTGGGGAAGACGCGGGCGCGCGTCCTGGAGGTCGTCGCGACGGCGGCGTGCACCACCACGCAGCTCGCCGAACGTGCGCGCGTGCCCATTCAGACGGCCAGCCACCAGGCCACGGTGCTGCGCGAGGCGAATCTGATCCACAGTCGGCGGCACCGCAACACGGTGATCCACACGGTCACGGCTCTGGGTGCGGCGCTGCTCCACGGTGATTACGGCGTGCCGCCCTTCTTCCTCCAGTAGCGCCCGTCCGGCCCCCGGCTCAACGCAAACTTGTGAATCTCGTCGACCTTTGAGTCATCGCCCGCTCCCGGCCGTACCCCTGTGCACCGGAGCCCATAGGAAGGGGAGCGGGCCGTGACGACGCTATTGAACAGCCGGGCCGGTCGACGGCTGGCCCTGCGCCAGATTCGGCCGCGGCGCTCCCCCGCCGTGCCGCTGGTGCTGCTGAGCTGGGCAGGGGCGGCCGCGGTGCTGTCCCTGTGGTGGTTCAACACCCCGAACGTCACCGGCAACGCCGCCTGGCTGAACGGCGCCGGACGGCTCAGCGGGCTGCTCGCCGGGTACGTCCTGGCACTGGTGGTGCTCCAGATGGCGCGGGTTCCCGCGCTGGAGCGGCGGGTGGGGTCGGACCGGGTGGCGCGGTGGCACGCGATGAGCGGGCGGTACGCGCTGTGCCTGATCCTCGCTCATGTGGGCCTGATCATCGCGGGATACGCGACCCAGGGCGGCACCTCGTTCGTCGCGCAGACCGAGACCATGGTGCTCACCTTCCCCGACATGCTCGAAGCGACGATCGGCACGGTGACCCTCGTGGTGATCGGGCTGATCTCGGCCGGGATGGTGCGCCGCAGGATTCCGTACGAGATCTGGTACTACCTGCATCTGCTCACCTACGCGGCCGTCTTCCTGACCTTCTGGCACCAGCTCAGCAACGGCGCCGAGTTCGTGGGCGACATGACGGCCCAGACCGCCTGGTACGTGCTCTACGGCGCGGTCAGCGCGCTGGCGATCTGGTACCGGCTGCTGGTGCCGCTGCGGCTGAACCTGCGGCACCGGATGCGGGTGGAGGCCGTCGTCCAGGAGGCGCCCGGGATCGTCTCGGTGCTGATCAAGGGGCGCAAGCTGCACCGGATCGGCGCGGAGGCGGGTCAGTTCTTCCGGTGGCGGTTCCTCGCCCCGCAGCTGCGGTGGGGCTCCCATCCGTACTCGCTGTCCGCCCCTCCCCGGCCCAATCTGCTGCGGATCACCGTGAAGGCGGTGGGCGGGCACAGCACGCGGCTCGCCGATCTGAGGCCGGGCACCCGGGTATGGGCCGAGGGGCCTTACGGAGCGATGACCGCGTCCCGGCGCAGTCAGGGCAAGGTGCTGATGATCGCCGGTGGGGCGGGCATCACCCCGATCCGGGCCCTGTTCGAGACGCTGCCCGGCAAGGGCGGCGACCTGACCCTGCTCTACCGCGCCCGGACCGTCGAGGACCTGGCGCTGTGGGGCGAGCTGAAGCAGATCGCGACCGAGCGGGATGCCCGGCTGCTGTACGCGGTCAACGGCCCCGACGGGGCCCGGCCGGAGATCAGCGCGGAGCGGCTGCGGGCGCTGCTGCCGGACATCGACGAGCACGACGTCTATCTGTGCGGGCCCCCGGGCCTGACCGAGCACGCGTACGAGGCGCTGCACGACGCGGGGGTCCCGGACCGCCGTATCCATCATGAATCCTTCGAGCTGTGACCTGAGGTGGAGCCATGAAGAGGAAGCATCCGCTGCGCCGTATCCTGCTGGGCACCGCCGCCACCGTCGCGGGTGTCGTCGCGCTGCTCGCGCTGAAGCAGCCCGCCGGTGGCGGAAACCTCGCCGCGCCGCCCGCCGGGCAGGCGCCGCCGCCCGTCGCGGCCACCGCGCCCGAGGGGTCGGGCGGGGCCGGTGGGCAGACCCTCACCGGCGATGTCGTCGACACCCAGTACGGGCCGGTGCAGGTCAGCGTCACCATGAGCGGCGGGAAGATCACCGCCGCGCAAGCCGTGAAGACGCCGGACTCCGGTCCGCGCAGCGACCAGATCGCCAAGGACTCCATCCCGAAGCTCAACCAGCAGGCGGTGGCCGCCGCGAAGGTCGACACCGTGTCCGGTGCGACGTACACCAGCGAGGGCTACTCCAAGTCCTTGCAGAGCGCTCTCGACAAGGCGGGTGCCAAATGACGTACAGCGATGACCAGTCCCTGCGCCATGTCGAACACGTCATGGGCACCGTCTTCTCCTTCGACCTGCGCGAGATCCACGACGCCGACCGGCCCCGGGTGCTGGCCGCGCTGGACGGGGCCGTGGTCGGGCTGCACCGGGTGGACGAGCTGTTCTCCACGTACCGCCGGGACAGCCAGATCAGCCGCCTCGGGCGCGGTGAGCTGACGCTGTCGGGGTGCGAGCCGGAGGTACGGGACGTGCTGGAGCTGTGCGAGGAGGTCTCGTACCGCAGCGACGGCTGGTTCACGACCCGCTACGCCGGGACACGGCCCGATCCGACCGGCCTGGTCAAGGGCTGGGCGGTCGAGCGCGCCGCCCGGATGCTGGCCTCGGCGGGCGCCGGTTCGGTGTGCGTCAACGGCGGCGGCGACGTCCAGCTGCACGGCGGGCCGTGGCGGGTGGGCATCGCCGACCCCATGCGGCGCGGTGAGCTGCTGGCGGTGGTCGAGGCACACGGCGAGCTGGCCGTGGCCACGTCCGGTCCGGCGGAGCGCGGCTGCCACATCCTGGACCCCCACACCGGACGCCCTCCGGCGGACGGCCTCGCCTCCGTGACGGTGGTCGGCACCAGCCTGACGGAGGCCGACGCCTGGGCGACCGCCGCGTGCGCGATGGGCGCGGAGCGCGCCCGCCCGTGGCTCCAGCGGCAGCCGGGCGCGGAGGCGTTCGTGGTGACGGCGGAGGGGACGACGTGGCAGACGAGTGGTTTCGCGCGTTTCTCGGCTGAGCTGTGCGTGTCCTGACCAGACTGTGTGTGGTCAGCGGTGGCCGCGTACGGCGTCGGCCAGCAGGCCCGCGTGGCCGTAGCTCAGGTCCTTCACGGCCGTGAGGAGGGTGAGCGTGCCCTGGTCCGCCAGCTCGCGGAGGTGGTCCACGGCCTCGCTGCGCTCCGGTTCGGCCAGCTCGGCGCGGTACCGGCGGGCGAACTCCGCGTACCGCTCCGGCTCGTGCCCGTACCAGCGGCGCAGCTCGGTCGAGGGCGCGGCGGCCTTGGCCCACTCGTCCAGACGGGCGTCGGCCTTCGCCAGGCCGCGCGGCCACATCCGGTCCACCAGGACGCGGGTGCCGTCGTCCGGCTCCGGGGTGTCGTAGACGCGGCGGACCCGGATTCCGGGGCGGGCCCGGCGAGCGCTTTTGTCTGCCATGTCTCCATCGAACCATCTGTGCGGTGTCCACCTCGGCGGATAATGCGCCACATGGGAAAGATCTACGAACGCATCGACGGCAGGCTTCGCACCTTTATCGAAGAGCAGAAGATCTTCTTCGCCGCCACCGCTCCGCTGGCCGGGGACGGCACCGTGAACCTTTCCCCCAAAGGGGTGGCCGGTTCGTTCGCCGTGCTCGACGAACTGACCGTGGCCTACCTGGACTTCTCCGGCAGCAACGCCGAGACCATCGCCCATCTGCGGGAAAACGGCCGCATCACGCTGATGTGGTGTGCCTTTGACGGGCCGCCGAACATCGTGCGGGTGCATGGGCGGGGTGAGCCGGTGTTCCGTGACGATCCGCGGTTCGGGGAGCTGGTGAAGCACTTTCCGTCTGTCGATGTGCATACGCATGGGCTGCGGGCCGTGATCGTGGTGACCGCTGAGCTGATCCGGGACACGTGTGGGTACGCGGTGCCGTTCATGGACTACCGGGAGGAGCGGTCGCTGCACGCGCAGCGGTTTCGGCGCGAGGATGATGAGGTGAAGCTGACCGCTTACTGTGAGCGGAAGGAGCATGTCGCCAGCAGTCTGGACGGGCTGCCGGGGTTGCCGCTGCCGTTGCCGCCGCTTTCGTTGTAGCGACCAGATATCGAGACGGTCTTGCGTGGTGGGGTCTGCGCAGCGTTCGATCACGCCGTGCGATCCGAACCCAAGAGCCCCGCAACGGACTCCCCGTCGTCCACGTCGTCTGCGCCCGGTTCCGCCGACCGGGCGGCCCGGCGGGCCGTCACCGTCTTCCCTCTGCTCGTCCTCGCCGCCGGAGTGGCGGGGCTGAGTACGCCCGGCACGTTTACCGGGTGGGCGCCGCAGGTGCCGTATCTGCTCGGCGTGATCATGTTCTGCATGGGGCTGACCATGACCCCGGCCGACTTCACCGGTGTGGTGAAACGGCCCTGGGCGGTGGCGCTCGGGCTGGTCGCGCACTACGTGATCATGCCGGGGCTTGGGTGGCTCATCGCTCAGGTACTGGGCTTGTCGCCGCAGCTGGCGGCCGGTGTCATCCTCGTCGGCTGCGCGCCGAGCGGTACGGCCTCGAACGTGGTGACGTATCTGGCGCGCGGCGACGTCGCTCTGTCTGTCTCCGTCGCCACCGTCTCCACGGTGCTCGCGCCGCTGGTGACTCCGCCGCTGACGTTGCTGCTGGCCGGGGAGTTCCTGCCGGTGGATGCGCAGTCGATGGTCACGGACATTTTGAAGACGGTGCTGCTGCCGGTGGTGGGCGGCTTGGTCGTACGGCTGGTGGCGGGGCGTTACATCGGGCGTGTGCTCGGGGTGCTGCCGTGGCTGTCCGCCGTGACGATCGGCGTGATCGTGGCGGTGGTCGTCGCGGGCAGTGCGGAAGCCATTCGGTCGGCGGCGGCGTTGGTGTTGCTGGCGGTCGTCCTGCACAACGGGCTGGGGCTGGCCCTTGGGTACGCGGCGGGGAAGGTCGCCCGCCTGGGCGCGCCCGCGAGCCGGGCGATGGCGTTCGAGGTGGGCATGCAGAACTCTGGGCTTGCGGCCTCTCTTGCTGCGGCCCACTTCAGCCCCCTGGCCGCCCTTCCGGCGGCCGTCTTCTCCGTGTGGCACAACGTGTCGGGGTCGGTGGTGGCGGCGTGGATGTCCCACCGGGCGCGCCGGGGGTGAGGAGCAGTAATCCCCCACCCCGCCCCGCCCCGAAACCGGGGCTCCGCCCCGGCCCCCGGGCGGGGGCTCCGCCCCCTCCTGCACCCCCGCTCCTCAAACGCCGGAGGGGCTGGGTGGTACCGCCCGGAGGGGCTGGATAGGTGACCCGGTCGTGGGCAATCGTTCCGCGGGGCGGGACGGGTGGGCACACCCCGGCCACCGGGCCGCACCCCGCAACGAAACCCCAGGGGGCAGCGCCCCGGCCACCGGCCCGCACCCGGCGACGAAAGCCCCAGGGGCAACGCCCCGGGCCGCCCGCCGCCCAGGCGTCAGCGGGCCTTCTGGGCCAGGCGGAGGAGGTGGTCGGCCAGGGCCTGGCCGCCGACGGGGTCGCGGCTGATGAGGAGCACCGTGTCGTCGCCCGCGATCGAGCCCAGGATCACGTGCAGCTCGGCGGAGTCGATGGCCGAGGCCAGGAACTGGGCCGCGCCCGGTGGGGTGCGGAGGACGACGAGGTTGGCGGACGCCTCCGCCGAGATGAGGAGTTCACCCGCCAGCCGCGCCATCCGCGCCTCGCTCGCCGATTCGCCGAGCGGGGCGCGGGGCGTGCGGTCGCCGCCCTCGCTGGGGACCGCGTAGATCAGCTCGCCACCCGTGTTGCGGATCTTGACCGCGCCCAGTTCGTCCAGGTCGCGGGAGAGCGTCGCCTGGGTGACGGAGAGTCCGTCGTCGGCGAGGAGCTTCGCGAGCTGGCTCTGGGAGCGGACCGGCTGCCGGTTCAGGATGTCCACGATCCGGCGGTGGCGGGCGGTGCGGGTCTGCGGCACGGACTGGCCGTTGTGGTTCGCATCGGCGTCGTTCGCCGCGTCGGTGTGCTGCGCCTCGGTCATCGTCTCGTCAGTCTCCGGATCGTCATTCCCCGCCACCCTCTTGTGCGGCGGTCAGGACGGCGGGCAGCTCCCGGAGCAAGGTGTCCACGGCGTCGTCGCCGACGACGAGCGGCGGCGCGAGCCGGACCACGTCCGGCCCGGTCGCGTTCACCAGGAGTCCCGCGTCCTGAGCCGCCTGCTGCACCCGCGGCGCGAGGGACTCTGTGAGCACGATACCGAGCAGCAGGCCCGCGCCACGGACGTGGCCGATCAGAGCGTGGTCGAGCGATTCGATTCCGTCACGCAGCCGCTCCCCCGCCCGCTTGACGCGGTCGAGGATGCCGTCGGCCTCGATGGTGTCGAGGACGGCGACGGCGGCGGCGCACGAGACGGGGTTCCCGCCGAAGGTGGACCCGTGCTGACCTGCGGTCAGAAGATCGGCGGCGGGGCCGAAGGCGACGGTGGCGCCGATGGGCATGCCGCCGCCGAGGCCCTTGGCGAGGGTGACGACGTCGGGTTCGACGCCCTGTGCCTGGTGTTCGAACCAGTGTCCGGTACGGCCGATTCCGGTCTGTACCTCGTCGACGACGAGGAGCGTGCCGGTGGCACGGGTGATCTCGCGGGCGGCGGCGAGATAGCCCGCCGGGGGGACGATGACGCCGTTCTCGCCCTGGATGGGCTCGACGATGACCAGCGCGGTGTCGGTGGTGACGGCCGCGCGCAGGGCTTCGGCGTCGCCGTACGGCACATGGGTGACGTCGCCCGGCAGCGGAAGGAAAGGTTCCTGCTTGGCGGGCTGGCCGGTCAGGGCCAGGGAGCCCATGGTGCGGCCGTGGAAGCCGCCCTCGGTCGCGACCATGTGCGTACGGCCGGTCCGCCGCCCGATCTTGAAGGCGGCCTCGACCGCCTCCGCGCCGGAGTTGGAGAAGTAGACGCGCCCGCCGCGGCCGAAGAGCTGGAGCAGCCGCTCGGCGAGCGCCACCGGAGGTTCGGCGACGAAGAGGTTGGAGACGTGGCCGAGGGTGGCGACCTGGTCGGATACGGCCCGTACGACGGCGGGGTGGGCGTGGCCGAGGGAGTTGACGGCGATTCCGCTGACGAAGTCGAAGTATTCCCTGCCGTCCGCGTCCCACACGGTGGCGCCCTCGCCGTGGGTGAGCGGGATGCGCGGGGTGCCGTAGTTGTCCATCATCGCGCCTTGCCAGCGCTGCGTCAGCTCCGCGTTGGTCACTGGTCCGCCCCCTCGCTCGTGGTGGTCGCGTCCTGGTCCGGCAGGACCATCGTGCCGATGCCCTCGTCCGTGAAGATCTCCAGCAGGATCGAGTGCTGCACCCGCCCGTCGATGACGCGCGCGGTGTGGACGCCGTTGCGTACGGCGTGCAGACAGCCCTGCATCTTGGGCACCATGCCGCTGGCCAGCTCCGGCAGCAGCTTCTCCAGCTCGCTCGCGCCGAGCTGGCTGATCACCTCGTCGCTGTTGGGCCAGTCCGCGTACAGGCCCTCGACGTCGGTGAGGACCATCAGGGTCTCGGCGCTCAGCGCGGCGGCGAGCGCGGCGGCGGCCGTGTCGGCGTTGACGTTGTAGACGTGGCCGTCGTCGGAGCTGCGCGCGATGGACGAGACGACCGGGATGCGGCCGTCGTCCAGCAGCGCCTGGATGGCGCCGGTGTCGATGTCGGTGATCCGGCCGACCCGGCCGAGGTCGACCTGTTCGCCGTCTATCTCGGCGAAGTGCTTGGTCGCGGACATCAGGTGGGCGTCCTCGCCGGTCATGCCGACGGCGAGCGGGCCGTGCTGGTTGAGCAGCCCGACCAGCTCACGCTGCACCTGACCGGCCAGCACCATCCGTACGACGTCCATCGCGTCGTCGGTGGTGACCCTCAGGCCCGCCTTGAACTCGCTGACCAGGCCGTGCCGGTCGAGCTGCGCGCTGATCTGCGGGCCGCCGCCGTGGACGACGACCGGGCGCAGCCCGGCGTGCCGCAGGAAGACGACGTCCTGGGCGAACGCGGCCTTCAGCTCCTCGTCCACCATCGCGTTGCCGCCGAACTTGATCACGACCGTCTTGCCGTGGTGGCGGGTCAGCCAGGGCAGCGCCTCGATGAGGATGCGGGCCTTGGGCTGGGCGGTGTGCTTGCGGGTGGGACTTTTTCGCTCTTGCGAGTGATTGACCGTCATATCGGACTTCCGGAAGACTTTCGTGTCAGCCGCCGGGCGGGCGGTGCTGGCCTGTGGAGGCGGTGTAAGACCTGTCTCGGATGTGTCCGAGCCGGGCAGTCGCCCGTGAAGCAGGAACCCTCGTCGGTGACGGCGGGGACCCGCGACAACCAAGCGGGCACGTCAAGAGGAGTACGCGCTGTTCTCATGGACGTAGTCGGCCGTCAGGTCGTTGGCCCAGATCACCGCAGACTCACCGCCTGCCGCGAGGTCCGCGGTGATCCGGACCTCGCGGTAGCGCATGTCGACCAGCTCGCGGTCCTCGCCGACCGAGCCGTTCTTGCAGACCCACACGTCGTTGATGGCGACGTTGAGCTGGTCGGGCTCGAAGGCGGCGGAGGTGGTGCCGATCGCGGACAGCACCCGGCCCCAGTTGGGGTCCTCGCCGTGGATGGCGCACTTGAGGAGGTTGTTACGGGCGATGGAGCGGCCCACCTCCACGGCGTCGTCCTCGGTGGCCGCGCCCACGACCTCGATGCGGATGTCCTTGGAGGCGCCCTCGGCGTCCCCGATCAGCTGCCGCGCGAGGTCGGCGCAGACGGCGCGGACCGCCTCGGCGAACTCGTCCGCGGCGGGGGCGACCCCGGAGGCGCCGGAGGCCAGCAGCAGCACGGTGTCGTTGGTCGACATGCAGCCGTCGGAGTCGATCCGGTCGAAGGTGGTGCGGGTGGCGGCGCGCAGCGCGGTGTCCAGCGCGGGGGCTTCCAGGTCGGCGTCGGTGGTGAGGACGACGAGCATGGTGGCCAGGCCAGGGGCCAGCATGCCGGCGCCCTTGGCCATGCCGCCGACGGTCCACGCCCCGTCCGGGCCCTGGGCGACGGCCGACTTGTGCACGGTGTCGGTGGTCTTGATGGCGATGGCGGCCTTCTCGCCGCCGTGCTCGCTGAGCGCGGCGGCCGCCGTCTCGACACCGGACAGCAGCGGCTCCATGGGCAGCCGTAGGCCGATGAGCCCGGTGGAGGCGATGGCGATCTCGCCCGCGCTGTGCCCGAGGACGTCGGCGGCCTTCTCGGCGGTCGCGTGGGTGTCCTGGAAGCCGAGCGGGCCGGTGCAGGCGTTGGCGCCGCCGGAGTTGAGGACGACGGCGGAGACCTGGCCGCCCTTCAGCACCTGCTCGGACCAGAGCACCGGGGCGGCCTTGACGCGGTTGGAGGTGAAGACGCCAGCGGCGGCCAGCCGTGGTCCGTTGTTGACGACGAGAGCGAGATCGGGGTTCCCGTTCTCCTTGATCCCTGCCGCGACGCCGGAGGCGGTGAAACCCTTGGCTGCCGTCACACTCATGGAGCGACTCCGATCGTGGAAAGTCCCAGCTCCTCGGGGAGGCCGAGGGCGATGTTCATGCTCTGGACCGCGCCGCCCGCGGTGCCCTTGGTGAGGTTGTCGATCGCGCTGATCACGATGACCCGCCCGGCCTCCTCGTCGTGGGCGACCTGGAGCAGGGCGGTGTTCGATCCGTACACGGCGGCCGTGGAGGGCCACTGCCCTTCCGGCAGGAGGTGGACGAACGGCTCGCCGCCGAGCGCCTTCTCGTACGCGGCCCGCAGCGTCTCCCCCGTCACGCCGGGCTTCGCCGGGGCGCTGCACGTGGCGAGGATGCCGCGGGACATCGGGGCGAGGGTCGGGGTGAAGGACACCGAGACCCGCTCCCCCGCCGCGGCGGACAGGTTCTGGATCATCTCCGGGGTGTGCCGGTGGCCGCCGCCCACGCCGTACGGACTCATGGAGCCCATGACCTCGCTGCCCAGCAGATGCGGCTTGGGCGACTTGCCGGCGCCCGACGTCCCCGTGGCCGCGACGATCACGGCCTCGGGCTCGATCAGCCCCGCCGCGTACGCCGGGAACAGCGCGAGCGAGACGGCGGTCGGGTAGCAGCCGGGAACCGCGACGCGCTTGGACCCCTCCAGCGCGGCGCGGGCCCCCGGCAGCTCGGGCAGGCCGTACGGCCAGGTGCCCGCGTGCGGCGACCCGTAGAACTTCTCCCAGTCGGCCGCGTCCTCCAGCCGGAAGTCCGCACCGCAGTCGATCACCAGCACCTGATCGCCCAGCTGCTCGGCGACGGCGGCGGACTGCCCGTGCGGCAGCGCGAGGAACACCACGTCGTGCCCGGCCAGCGCCTCGGCCCCGGTCGGCGCGAGCACCCGGTCGGCCAGCGGGAGAAGGTGCGGCTGGAGGGAGCCGAGCGGCTGTCCGGCGTTGGCGTTGCCGGTCAGCGCGCCGATCTCGACCTCGGGGTGCGCGAGCAGCAGCCGCAGCACCTCACCGCCCGCGTATCCGCTCGCTCCCGCCACCGCTGCGCGTATCGCCATTGCCATCCTCCCTCACGGATGGCATGACTATACGTTTGACGGCAGCTTTATGCAAAGAATATTCCGGACGGGCCCCACCCCCGCGCGGGCCCGTCCGGAGTGCGTGGGAACGACCGTCACGCTAGGCAGTTCCTCTGGCCACCGCCATGTCATGCGTGCACAACCCGGCGGGAACGCACCGCATCGGTGCACGGTGCGGGGGCCGGGGGTGGGGGTGGTGCACAACGGGGGGTGTGGGGGCGTCCTCCCGTGCACAGTCAGGGGTGCCGGGCGGTCGGCAGCTCCGGGTGGCCGGTGCTCACATGGAGGGCGAACACCAGCGCGCGCACCCCGCCCGGCAGCTGTTCCTCCTCGGCCCCCAGGTCCCGGTGGAGCAGCGGCGCGGCGGCCCGCAGATGGGCGCGCACGGTGACCGGCGACAGATTCAGCGCGGTGGCCGCGCGTTCCACCTGGGTGTCGTTCTCCAGCCAGGCGCGGAGCGTGCGCGGAAGATCGCGGCGGTCGTCCCTCAGCGGCTTCAGGAAGGACTCCGCCCACACCCGCACCTCGGGGGCGGACACCATGGCCGCGAAGTCGGCCGCGGGTTCGGCCGAGGTCCCGTCGTGCCCGTAGGTGATGACGATCTTCAGCGCCATCGAGACCAGCACCTTGTCCAGCACCCGGTTCCGGTCCAGGCCCAGCAGGTCGAAGCCCTGCCGGATGCGGTGGGCGACGGTGTTGCGGTGGATACCGAGGACGCGTCCGGCCGCCTTGTGCTGCACCTCCAGGCCGAGGTCGAGGGTGCGCAGCAGCCGGTCGCGGCGGCCGGTGGGCAGGGTCAGCAGCGGGTGGAGGACGGTCGCGGCCCAGCGGCGTGCCGTATCCGGGTCCAGCAGCTCGACGAGATCGGCCCGCTCCTCGGACAGCGCGATCCGGTCGGGCAGTTGCCGGGCCGTCACCAGGGCGGTGAGCGCTTCCGCGTAGGCGTCGGCGACATTGCCGAGCTTGTGTACGCGGCTGCCGCCCACCCGGTGGTCCGGCAGCCCGGCGACGACGTGCCGCAGGGCGCTCCGTACGTCGTCCCGCTCGGGGTCGGGGGCGGGGTCGTCGTCGTGCAGGGGGTCCACCACGATCAGGTGGTTGTACGCGGGGCAGCGCACCAGCAGCGTGCGCCCGCCCACGGCCCTCTCCCCGTGCCGGGCGGCGGGCTCACGGTCCGCGGCGCCGCAGTCGACCACGTACACCCGGATGTGCTCGGTCGCCAGCAGGCCCGGTGCGAGCCCGACCAGCACGCGCTGGGCGGCCAGCTCGTCGCCGACCATGAGCAGCTGGAGCGCGCCCAGCCGCACCCCCTGCTCGGCCGAGGCCATCGCCCGGTCCTGCCGACGGGCCTGGTCGACCAGGCTCAGGACGCGGGCCGCGTGGTGCATCAGCTCGGCGGCGATGTCGTCGAACGGCCGGCGCGCGCCCACCGACAGCACGGCGCCCGCGCCGGGGCCGGTGGCGCCGAGCGGCAGGAAGCGGGTGTGCAGCGCGGCGTCGGCCGGTGCCGCGGGCAGCCGCGACCCTGCGGTCCGCCGGGCGAGCAGCGGCGCGAGCGCGCCCGGCGCGGTATCCGGCGACGCGGCCAGGACGCCCCGCTGCTCGTCGCTGACCAGCACCTCGGCGTCCAGCGCCGCGGCCAGCCAGTCGGCGATGCGCTGCGTGGCGTCCGGACCGGCGTCCGCGAGCCGGGCGGGCAGCCGGTTCAGCAGGGCGGTGAGCTGATCGGCGTGCCACTCGGCGTACCTGCGGCGGTGGTCGTGCAGCCGCGGGACCAGCTGGCGCCACGCGTCGAGGGACCGGGTGGTGGTCAGCAGCGGTACGCCCAGCCGGGCGGCCCAGCTGCGAACCGCGACTGGTGTGGCCTGCGGACCGTGCCGGTCGACGGCGAAGGCGAGGCCCGCGGCGCGCTGCCGGGCGAGGACGCGCAGCAGCCGCTCCAGCGGGCCGCCGCTGTGGGCGGCGGAGTGCTCGGGGAGACGTATCACCACCAGGGCGTCGCCGACGTCGCCGAGCGCCTCGTCGCTCCATGTGGTGCCCGGGACGACGCGTACGGAGTCCACCGTCCGTTCGGCGGGGCGGTGCTCACCGGCGAAGCGGAGCGAGAAGTCCGGTTCGTCGCAGATGGTGCCGAGCGTCAGCATGGAGTCCCTTTCCGCGCAGCCCCCGTACAGACCCCCGATCGTAGAGGCGGTTCAGCCCTGGCCCTCGCCGGAGTAGAGGGCCACGGACTCGGCCGCGACGCGGGCCAGTTCCTCGCGCAGCTCACGCGGCGAGACCACCTCGACGTCGGCGCCGAAGGCGAGCAGGGGCCGGGCCGCGGCCATGGGGTGGAAGCGCAGCCGCAGTTCCACGTGCTCCGGGCCGGAGGGGCCGGAGGAGCCGGGGTGCGTGATGGCGTCGGCTTCGGCGGGCGGTGGTGCGGTCAGATCGGCGTGGTAGATGCTCAGGAAGCGGCGCAGCGACGCCCGCCGGACCCGCACCACCACGTCCACCCCGAGGGAACGGTCGTCGACCCGGCGGCGCAAGGTCTCCCACACATCGGCCAGTTCGGCGCCCTGCCGACGCCGTACGGGTTCGTCGGCGACCGACGCCGCCTGGATGCGGTCCACCCGGAACAGCTCGGGCCGGGCGCGGTGGTCGGCCACCAGCTACCAGACGCCCGCCTTGTCGACCAGGCCGTACGGATCGACGGTGTACGACGCCTCGCGGTCGTCGCGGCCGTGCCGGTAGCGCAGCCGCAGCCGCCGGTCGGTGAAGACGGCGTCCTGGAGCACCCCCAGATCGGCCGCCGTCCGGGGTCCGCTGCGCCAGCGGACCGGGTCCACCAGGATGCGGCGGCGGGTCAGCGCGGCGGCGTCGCGGTGCGGTGGCGGCAGGGCGGCCATGACCTTGCGCAGCGCCGAGCCGATGGCCGGCCGAGCCCCAGATCGACGTGGGCCCGGTCGGTGACCAGCACGAACAGCGCCCGCGCCTCATCGGCGGTCAGCCCCGTCACATCAGTGCGGTAGCCGGGCAGCAGGGCGATGCCGCCGTTGCGGCCGCGCTCGGCGTAGACGGGCACCCCGGCCGAGGAGAGCGCGTCGACGTCGCGGAAGATGGTGCGTACGGACACCTCCAGGCGCTCGGCCAGTTCGGTGGCGGGCACCCGTCCGCGGGTCTGCAACAGCAGCAGGATCGACAGCATCCGGTCGGATTTCATGCGTCGAGGATCACGGAAAAACATGACGGCGGATGTCATGTATTGCGGGCAGTCTGAGCGCCGTCGACCGATGCCGGTCGCGATGAGCGCATTTCTTGGAGACTTCTGATGTCCGCTGACACCACCACCCCTGCCGCCGTCCCCCCGCGGCCGAAACCCACCGGGGAACCGGCCGGGGAACCCGTCGGGGAACCGGTCGGGAAGCCTGCCGGGGGCCGCCATCTCGGGCTGGCCCTCTTCGTGATCGCCGCGGCGCAGCTGATGGTGGTCCTCGACGCCACGATCACCAACATCGCCCTGCCCAGCATCCAGACCGATCTGAAGGTGTCCGACGGCGATCTGGCGTGGATCGTCAACGCCTACGCGCTGGCATTCGGCGGGCTGCTGCTGCTCGGCGGCCGGGCCGGGGACCTGTTCGGGCGGCGGCGGATGTTCCGTACCGGGATCGCCGTCTTCACGCTGGCCTCGGTGCTCGGCGGGCTGGCCCCGGGCGAGGGGCTGCTGATCGGCGCCCGGGTGCTCCAGGGCGTGGGCGCCGCGATGGCCGCGCCCAGCGCGCTGGCCCTGATCGCCACGACCTTCCCGGCGGGCAAGCCGCGCAACACGGCGATGGGCGTGTACGCGGCCATGGGCGGCGTCGGCGCCACGGTCGGGCTGCTGCTGGGCGGCACGCTCACCGATGTCCTCGACTGGCGCTGGGTGTTCTTCGTCAACATCCCGATCGGGCTGGCCGTCCTCGCGGGAACCCGCACCCTGGTCGAGGCCGACCGCAATCAGGGGCGGCTGGACATCCCCGGCGCGATCACCGGCACGGGCGGTCTGATCGCCCTGGTGTACGGCATCACCCGCGGCGGCGACCACGGCTGGTCCGATGGCCTCACCCTCGGCTCCTTCGCCGCGGCGGCCGTGCTGCTGAGCGTGTTCCTGCTGGTCCAGGCCCGGGCCGGGCATCCGATGGTGCCGCTGCGGCTGTTCCGGGACCGCAGCCGGTCGGGCAGTTACGCCACCATGCTGTGCATCGGCTCCGGCATGTTCGCCACCTTCTACTTCCTGACGCTCTACATGCAGCTGATCCTGGGCTACAGCCCGGTGCGGACCGGCTTCGCGTATCTGCCGTTCAGCTTCGGCATCGCCCTGGCCGCGGGGCTCAGCTCCAAGCTGGTCGCCCACCTCGCCCCGCGGCTGATCGCCGGGCCCGGTCTGGCGGTCGCGGCGTCGGGCATGCTCTGGTTCTCCACCCTGGAGCCGGACTCCTCGTACACCGGCCATCTGATGCCCGCGATGTTCGTCACCGCGCTCGGCCTGGGCCTGGGCTTCGTCCCGATGACGCTGGGCGCGGTCAGCGGCGTACGGCCCGAGGACGCCGGCATCGCCTCCGCGCTGCTGAACACCGCGCAGCAGGTCGGTGGCGCGCTGGGGCTCGCCGTCATGTCGACCCTGTCCACGTCGGCGGCCGACGACCGGCTGCCCGGCGCGGCCGCCGCCCTCTACCGGGGGCGGGCCACGCATGACGCGGCGCTGGTGGCGAGGGCCGGTGAGGCGCTGACCCACGGCTACACCCGGGCCTTCGCCGCCGCGGCCGTCATGTTCCTGGCCGGGCTGACGGTCACGGCGCTCGCCATCAACGCCCGGAAGCAGCAGCACGACAAGGGCTGACCGCGTCCCCGGAAAAATCTTCGGGGATTTTTCCGGGGAGCTGTCGATCCGGGCGTCTCCCGTTCGACGTGAGGGTGAGAGGCGGGGAACGGCCCCGCCCCGGCGACCGAACCGAGGAGTCACCATGCCGCGCTTTCTGACCCTGATCCGCATCGACGAGAAGAACGCCCCGGCCGAGGGCCCCAGCCCCGAGCTGATGGAGCGCATGGGCGCGCTGCTGGAGGAGATCACCAAGGCGGGCGTCATGCTCGACACGGCCGGGCTCAAGCCCACCTCCGAGGGCACCCGGGTCACCTGGTCCGGCGGCAAGCTCAGCTACACCGACGGGCCGTTCACCGAGAGCAAGGAGGTCATCGGCGGCTACTCGCTGATCCAGGCCAAGGACAAGGCCGAGGCGGTGGAGTGGACGAAGCGGTTCCTGGAGACCCACGAGGACTACTGGACCATCACCGCCGAGGTCCGCCAGCTCGACGAGGGCTGATCCTCGCAGTGATCCGGGTCCCGCACTGATCCGGTTCCGCTTGCCGCACCACCGGTCGGCTGCTCTGATGGGTGGCCGTGACGGCAGCAAACGCGACCGAAACGGTCGAAGCGGTCTTCAGGATCGAATCCGCGCGCATCATCGCCGGTGTCGCCCGCATCGTGCGGGATGTCGGCATCGCCGAGGAACTCGCGCAGGACGCCCTGATCGCCGCGCTGGAGCAGTGGCCGGAGTCGGGCGTCCCGGACAAGCCGGGAGCCTGGCTCATGGCCACCGCCAAGCACCGCGCGATCGACCTCGTACGCCGCAAGGAGACCTACGCGCGCAAGCTGGCCGAGGTCGGGCGCGCCCTGGAGGACGCGACCCCGCCCGGTCCGGAGGACATCGGTGACCCGGACGACATCGACGACGACCTGCTGCGGCTGATCTTCACCGCCTGCCATCCGGTGCTGTCGCCGGAGGCCCGGATCGCCCTGACGCTGCGGCTGCTGGGCGGGCTGACCACGGAGGAGATCGCCCGCGCGTTCCTGGCCTCGGAGGCGGCCGTCGCCCAGCGGATCGTCCGCGCGAAGCGGTCACTGGCCACGGCCCGGGTGCCGTTCGAGGTGCCGTACGGGGAGGACCGGGCCGCCCGGCTCTCCTCCGTCCTCGAGGTCATCTACCTGATCTTCAACGAGGGCTACTCGGCGACGGCCGGGGACGATCTGGTGCGCCCCGCCCTGTGCGAGGACGCGCTGCGCCTGGCCCGGGTGCTGGCGGGGCTGATGCCCAAGGAGCCCGAGGTGCACGGGCTGGCCGCGCTGCTGGAGTTCCAGGCGTCCCGCATCCCGGCGCGCACCGGCCCGGGCGGCGCGCCGGTGCTGCTCGCCGACCAGAACCGGGCCAGGTGGAACCGGTTGCTGATCCGCCGCGGCGTCGAGGCCCTGCACCACGCGGGCCACGGCCCGTACGCCCTCCAGGCGGCGATCGCCGCGTGCCACGCGCGGGCCCTCCGCTACGAGGACACCGACTGGACGACCATCACCGCCCTCTACGACCGGCTGGCCGCGCTCACCCCGTCCCCGGTGGTGGAGCTGAACCGGGCGGTCGCCGTCTCGATGGCCGAGGGCCCGGCGGCCGCGCTGGTGCTGGTCGACGCCCTGGTGGCGGACCCCGCACTGCGCGACTACCACCTGCTGCCGAGCGTCCGCGGCGATCTGCTGGAGCGCCTGGGACGGCGGGAGGAGGCCCGCACCGAGTTCGAGCGCGCCGCCTCCCTCACCCGCAACGCCCCGGAGCGGCGGCTGCTGCGGGAGCGCGCCGAGCGGGTCTGACCGGGCCCCCACTGGTCCTCGCCCCCGCTTCCTGAGATCGTCGGTGTCCATGCGGACGACCCTGCACGGCGCGCGGGTGGTGTTGCGCCCCACCCTCCCCACCGATATCCCCCGGCTCGCCGCCATCCGCGCGCGGCCCGAGGTGTACGCGCGCTGGCAGGGCGGCGAGGACCTGGTGGCGGCGGTGATCGAGGACCTGACCGGGGCGGACACCGAGACGCTGGCCGTCGTGTACGAGGGGGACGTGGTCGGCATGATCCAGTGGTCGGCCGAGACGGAGCCGGACTACCGGCACGCGAGCATCGACATCTATCTGGACCCGGCGGTGCACGGCCAAGGGCTCGGCACCGACGCCGTACGCACCCTGGCCCGGCACCTCGTCACCGCCCACGGCCACCACCGCATCGTGATCGACCCGGCCGCGGACAACACCGCCGCCATCCGCGCCTACCGCAAGGCCGGGTTCCGGCCGGTCGGCGTGATGCGCCGCTACGAGCGCGGCCCCGACGGCACCTGGCACGACGGATTGCTGATGGACCTGCTGGCCGAGGAGCTGACCGACTAGCATGCGGGCTCCGATTCACCACCGGGGGAGGCATCGTGAACGACGACCTGACCGAGGACGACGTGCGGCAGCTGCGCCGCTGCGTGGAGCTGGCGACCGAGGCACTGGAGGCGGGCGACGAGCCCTTCGGCTCGGTGCTCGTCGCCGCGGACGGGACCGTCCTCGCCGAGGACCACAACCGGGTGGCGGGCGGCGATCACACCCGCCACCCGGAGTTCGCCCTGGCGCGCTGGGCGGCGGAGCGGCTGACGCCCGCGGAGCGGGCCGCGGCCACCGTCTACACCTCCGGCGAGCACTGCCCGATGTGCGCGGCCGCGCACGGCTGGGTCGGGCTCGGCCGCATCGTGTACGCCAGCTCCTCGGAGCAGCTGTCGGCCTGGCTCGCCGAACTCGGCGTGCCCGCGCCGCCGGTGCGGCCCCTGCCGATCCGCGAGGTCGTGCCCGGCGCGGAGGTGCGGGGCCCGCATCCGGCGCTCGCCGAGGAGGTTCGTACGCTGCACCGGCGCTTCCACGAGGTCAGAGGATGAGGTGCACCGAGACGGCGGTGTCCGTCGCATTGGTGTTGACGCCGCGGACGAAGCCGTGGGCGGTGCGGTAGCGGCCCGTGCCCCCGGTGATCGCCAGCTCGGCGTCGGCGGGACCGGCGGCGGTGATGGAGATCAGCCCCTGGATGGTGAGGTCCCCGTCGGGCAGCGTGAAGGTGGCCACGCACTGCTGATCGAACGCATCGGGGGTGGGGCCGACCCCGGTGAACGTGCAGACCTCCCCGAAGTGGCCCACCACGGCACTGCCCTGGAGGACGTCCCCTCTGATGACGAACTCGTCCCCCTGGCTGGGCCCGGGCGTGCCCACGTCGACGTAGGAGGTCTGGGTCCGCCGCGCGATGAGGTCGAAGACCTGCTCACGCCCGGTCGGGTGCGTCGGATGGCCGCTGCCCCCGACGGGTACCGGGTTGGCGGCCGAGGCGGGGGCGGCGCACAAGAGGGCAGCGGCCAGGGCGGTGGCGGCGCTCAGGCCGAGGTGCCGGAGAGGGCGCATGATGGCGATTCCTATCGAGTCGTAGGGGCTCCGGCAGCAGCCTTGCGGCAGGCACCGGCCACGGCGACCCGACAAGATCATCCGGGTGACGGCGGACCCGTCAGCCCGGCGTGTCGCCCTCCACCCGCAGCCGCCACTGCCCGGCGCCGCCGGTGAGGGTGACGGTGGACAGCGGGGTCACGTCGACGTTCCAGTAGCAGTGCGGCGGCGCCTTGATGGCGTACATCAGGGCGGCGCGTATCACCCCGGGGTCGGCCACCGCGAGCATCTTGGCGTGCTCCTCGACCGGCCGGGTGTCCAGCCAGCCGCCGACCCGGGTGATGAACGCCAGCAGCGACTCCCCGCCGTGCGGCGCCGAGCGCGGGTCCCCGAGCCAGACGTCGACCTCGCGCGGCTCGCGCGCCATCACATCGGAGAGCGTACGGCCGCCCCAGCGGCCCATGTCCCAGTCGCGCAGGGCGAGTTGGACGAGCGGGGTGAAGCCGAGCGCGAGGCCGGTCTCCCGGCTGCGCGGCGACGGCGAGCAGTACCGCAGCTCGGCCGCGGCCAGCGGCAGCAGTACGGGCGCGGCGCGCTCGGCGGCGCGGCGGCCCGCCGCGTCCAGCGGCCGGTCGTCGCCGAAGCGCTCCCCGAGCCGCGAGGAGGTCGCGGCGGCGGCGACCAGCGTCAGCCGAAACGTCATTCGCGCATCGTATGGTCCGCCGGGGCACCGGGGGCAGGGTTCCGGGGAAAGCCCGGGCGTGAGGTGTGCGGGGCCTGGCCGAGCACCTCGTCGCAGGCGGTGCGCAAGCGGCGGGCGCCTTCGGCGAGTTCGGCGGTGCTCGCGACCGGGGCGAAGCTCAGGCGGACGTGGGGGGCGGGGGGCTCGGCGCTGAAGTACGGGCGGCCGGATGCCACGGCGACCCCGGCGCGCAGGGCGGCGGAGGCGAGGGCGGGCTCGTCGGTGCCGTGCGGGAGGCGCAGCCAGAGGTGGAAGCCGCCGGGTGGGACATGTGGTGGGGCGAGGTCGGGCAGCTCCCGGTGGACGGCCGTGGCCAGGGCCTCGCGGCGGGTGCGCAGCTCGGCGGCGACGGTACGCAGATGGCGCGGCCAGGAGGGGGCGCCGACCAGTTCGAGCGCGGCTTCCTGGAGCGGGCGGGGGACGAAGAAGCTGTCCACGACCTGGATCGCGCGCAGCCGCTCCAGCGCCGGGCCGCGGGCGGCGAGCGCGCCGACGCGGAGGCTGGGCGAGGTGGCCTTGGTGAGGGAGCGGACGTGGACCACCACCCCGTCGGGGTCGTCCGCGGCGAGGGCCGGGGGCAGCGGGGGCGCGTCCTCGTGGACGAGGTAGCGCGCGAAGTCGTCCTCGATCACGAACGCGCCCGCCTCGCGCGCGATCCGGATCACCTCGCGGCGCCGCTCGACGGAGAGCACCGCGCCGGTCGGGTTCTGGAACAGCGGCTGGCAGACGACGACGCGGGCGCCGCCCGCCCGCAGCGCCTCGGCGAGCAGATCGGTGCGGATGCCGTCGGCGTCGGCCGGTACGGGGACCGGGCGCAGCCCGGACGCGCGGGCGGCGGCGAGCATGCCGGGGTAGGTGGGCGACTCGACCAGGACGGGCGCGCCGGGCGGGGCGAGGGCGCGCAGCGCGCAGGTCAGCGCGGACTGGCCGCCCGCGGTGACCAGGACGTCGGCGGCGGTGACGGCACCGCCGCGGCCGCCGATCTGATGGGCGAACCAGGCGCGCAGCTCGGGCAGGCCCTCCATGGGCGGGCGGCCCCAGGCGCCCGGGCGGCGGCCCGCCCGGGCCAGGGCGGCGGCCAGGGCCCGTTCGGGCTGGAGCGAGGGATGCAGATAGCCGCTGTTCAGCTCCAGGATTCCGGGCGGCGGAGCGGCGAGGGTGGCCAGGACGCCCGAGGCGTCGACCGAGCGCGGGACGGATTCGCCGGGCGTCTCGACGCTCAGCGCGACCTCCTGCCAGGAGGTGTCCCCGGCCCGGGGCGCCTCGACCCGCGGCGCGGCCCGGAAGGCACCGGCGCCGGGCCGGGTGACGACCAGCCCCTCGGCGGCGAGCGCGGCCAGGGCGCGGGAGACGGTGACGGGGCTCACCCGGTGGCGTTCGACCAGGGCACGGCTGGAGGGCAACTTCTCACCGGGAGAGTAGCGGTTCAGATCCCGACGGAGCACTTCAGCCAGTTCGGCGACACTGCTACGCTCGTGCATGAGAGTAAACGATAGCGCTACTGCAGATGGCGCGATAGCGGTGAGCGGCACCGCCGCACCGACTACCGCGCCCACTGCATCCACCGCCACCACCGCCGACTCCCACGGCACCGCTCGCAGCGGGACGCTGCTGGCCGCCCTCGGAGTGGTCGCCTTCTCCCTCACCTTCCCCGGCACCGCCTGGGCGCTCGAAGGGCTCGGCCCCTGGTCGGTGACCACCTGCCGGGTGGTGCTCGCCGCGCTCGTGGCCGGGTCCGTGCTGGCCGCGCGGCGGGTGGCGCCGCCGGAGCGGCGCCACTGGCCCGGGCTGCTGGTGGTCGCGGCCGGGGTCGTGGTCGGGTTTCCGCTGCTGACCACGCTCGCGCTCCAGACCTCCACCACCTCCCACGCCGCCGTGGTCGTCGGGCTGCTGCCGCTCACCACGGCCGTCGTCTCCGCGTGGCGCACCGGGGCACGCCCCTCGCGCAGGTTCTGGGCGGCGGCGCTCACCGGGGCCGCGGTGGTGATCGGCTTCGCGGTGCAGCAGAGCGGCGGAACGCCGACCACCGGCGATCTGTATCTGTTCGGCGCGCTGCTGGTGTGCGCCGCGGGCTACGCGGAGGGCGGGCGGCTGGCCCGCTCCATGCCGGGCTGGCAGGTGATCGGCTGGGCGCTGGTGGCCTGCGTCCCGGTGGCCGTCCCCGGCGCGGCGCTCGCGCTGGCCGCCGAGGACGTCCACCTCGGCGGCCACGCCGTGGCCGGGCTGCTGTGGCTGGCGGTGGGCTCGCAGTTCGTGGGCCTGGTGGTCTGGTACCGCGGCATGGCCGCCATCGGCGTGGCCCGGGCCAGCCAGCTCCAGCTGGCCCAGCCGCTGCTGACCCTGGTGTGGTCGGTACTGCTGCTCGGCGAGCACATCGGCCCCGCCGCGCCGATCGCCGCCGTAGCGGTCCTGGTGTGCATCGGGGTGACGCAGCGGGGGTGACCGGCGGGCGCGCTCCGCGTGGAGCGGCCATAGACTGGCCACAGGGATCGCATTGCCCTCCGGGTAGCCGTACTACAGGAGGTCACGCAGATGGAGGCGACCGTAGGCGACAAGCTGCTGGTGCACGGCAGGGTTGTCGGATTGCACGACCGGACCGCAGAGATCATCGAAGTGCTCGGGGACCACGGCGAACCGCCGTACCGCGTCCGTTACGAGGACGACGGTCATGAATGCCTGTTCTCCCCGGGACCCGACTCCGTCGTACGTCACCTGCCCGCCGGACAGCGGCCGCGGTAGCAGCGGACCCGCGGCCGCGGGCCGGGCTCAGCGGGGCGGACGTACCCGGCACGGATAGTGGTCGGCGACCACGCGCGCCATGGCGCCGTTGCGGTCGGCGGCCACTTCCTTCGCCGAGAAGTACACGTTCCCCTTCACCTGCGGATGGTCCGCGCAGAGGGTGAGGTGCCCGGACAGCTCCGCCGGGTCCTGCCAGGGCGCGGGCTGCGCCGGATCGCCCGCCTTGTACAGCGCCTCGCCGATGTAGAGGTGCACGCCGGTGCCCCGCACCGCATCCGCCCACCAGGGCACGAGCTTGGCGTAGTCGGCGGCCGCGAAGCCGATGTTCCAGTAGACCTGCGGGACGACGTACGAGATCCAGCCCTCGCGCACCCAGCGCCGGGTGTCCGCGTACAGATCGTCGTACGTCTGCACCCCGGCGCGGGTGTCGGAGCCGAGCGGGTCGGTGGCGCGGTTGCGCCACACCGCGAAGGGGCTGATGCCGAAGCGCACCTGCGGCTTCAGCCGCTTGATCCGCGCGGCGGTCTCCCGCACCAGCAGGTCGATGTTGTTGCGCCGCCAGGCGGCCCGGTCGGGGAAGCCCGCGCCGTGGCGCGCGTACGCCGCGTCGTCGTCGAAGACCTGGCCCGCCACCGGATAGGGGTAGAAGTAGTCGTCCCAGTGGACGGCGTCGATGTCGTAGCGCGCGACCGCGTGCAGCATCGCGTCCTGGACGAAGCGGCGGACCTCGGGCAGTCCGGGGTTGTAGTACAGCTTGCCGCCATAACGCACGACCCACTCGGGGTGCAGCCGGGCCGGATGGGTGGGGAGCAGCTTCGTGGGGTCGGCGTGGTTGGCGATGCGGTACGGGTTGAACCAGGCGTGCAGCTCCAGACCGCGCCGGTGCGCCTCGCGCACCGCGGTGCCCAGCGGATCCCAGCCCGGGTCCTGGCCCTGTACCCCGGTCAGCCACTCCGACCAGGGCTCGTACGGGGACGGCCACAGCGCGTCGGCGGTGGGCCGGACCTGGAAGACGACCGCGTTGAGACGGCGCTCGACGGCGGTGTCGAGGAAGGCGAGCAGCGAGGCCCGCTGTTCGGCGGCGGGGAGCCCGGGGCGCGCCGGCCAGTCCCGGTTCGCGACCGTGGCCAGCCACATCCCGCGGAACTGTCTGCGGCGCCCCGGCCCGTCCGCCGCCGCCTCGCTCGCCGTGGCGGCCGTGACGGCCGTGGCCAGTGCCCCGGCGGCCGCGGCCGTCAGGCTTCGCCGTGTGATGCCCGTGATCCGACCCATGCTGACTCCTCACTCAGGCGCAACTCCCGCCGATGATGGGCGCCTTGGGAGCGGGCGGCAATGGCTACCTCCGGACTTCACTCTTCTCGCGGGGCCATCCGGCCGTTAGCATCGAAAGCACGCACGCATGGGAGCGCTCCCAACACATCACACCCCCACGCCCGGAGAGGAAGTTCCCGTGCGCAGCAGAGGCAGCAGCAGAGGCAGGAGAACACCGCTCGGCGCGCTCATGGCCGCGCTGGCACTCGTCGGCGGATTACTGACCGCGGCCGCCGCCCCCGCCGCGGCCCGCCCCGACGACTCCCCCACACCACGGCAGGTGGCGGAAAGCTACGGCTGGAAGAACGTCCGCATCGACGGCGGCGGTTTCGTCCCCGGCATCGTCTTCAACCGCAAGGAGAAGAACCTCGCCTACGCCCGCACCGACATCGGCGGCGCGTACCGCTGGGACCAGTCCGGCAAGCGGTGGGTGCCGCTGCTGGACTCGGTGGGCTGGGACCACTGGGGCTGGACCGGGGTGGTCAGCCTGGCCAGCGACCCGGTCGCGCCGGACAAGGTGTACGCGGCGGCCGGTACGTACACCAACAGCTGGGACCCGGGCAACGGCGCGGTCCTGCGCTCCTCCGACCGGGGCGCCACCTGGCAGTCGACGACGCTCCCCTTCAAGCTCGGCGGCAACATGCCGGGCCGCGGCATGGGTGAACGCCTCGCCGTCGACCCGAACCGCAACAGCGTGCTGTACCTCGGCGCGCCCAGCGGCAACGGCCTGTGGCGCTCCACCGACTCCGGGGTCAGCTGGTCGAAGGTGACCTCCTTCCCGAACCCCGGCAACTACGTCCAGGACCCGAGCGACACCAGCGGCTACGCGAGCGACAACCAGGGCGTGGTGTGGGTGACGTTCGACGAGCGCACCGGCTCGTCCGGGAGCGCCACGAAGACCATCTACGTGGGCGTGGCCGACAAGGACAACACGGTCTACCGCTCGACCGACGCGGGCGCCACCTGGTCACGCCTTGCCGGGCAGCCCACCGGCTACCTCTCCCACAAGGGCGTCCTGGACAGCAAAAACGGCTACCTCTACCTCACCACCAGCGACAAGGGCGGCCCGTACGACGGCGGGAAGGGCCAGGTGTGGCGGTACGCCACCGCGACCGGCGAGTGGAAGAACATCAGCCCCATGGCCGACGCCGACACCTACTTCGGCTACAGCGGGCTCACCGTGGACCGCCAGAAGCCCGGCACGCTCATGGTGACCGGCTACAGCTCCTGGTGGCCGGACACCCAGATCTTCCGCTCGACCGACTCCGGCGCCACCTGGACCCGGGCCTGGGACTACACCAGCTACCCGAACCGGTCCTTCCGCTACACCCAGGACATCTCGTCCGTCCCCTGGCTGTCCTTCGGCACCAACCCCAGCCCGCCCGAGGTCACCCCGAAGCTGGGCTGGATGACCGAGGCGCTGGAGATCGACCCGTTCGACTCCAACCGGATGATGTACGGCACCGGCGCGACGGTCTACGGCACCGAGAACCTGACCGCGTGGGACTCCGGCGGCCAGGCGAAGATCACGCCGATGGTGAAGGGCCTGGAGGAGACCGCGGTCAACGACCTGGCCAGCCCGCCGTCCGGCGCCCCGCTGCTGAGCGCGCTCGGCGACATCGGCGGCTTCCGCCACACCGATCTCGACACGGTGCCAGCGAAGATGTACGCCTCGCCGTCGTTCACCACGTCCACCAGTCTGGACTACGCCGAGAGCAGCCCGAACACCGTGGTGCGGGTGGGCAACAACGACACCGCCCCGCGCATCGCCTTCTCCACCGACAACGGCGCCAACTGGTTCCAGGGCACCGAACCGCCCGGTGTCACCGGCGGCGGCACGGTGGCCGCGGCGGCGGACGGCAGCGGCTTCGTCTGGAGCCCGGACGGCGCCTCGTCCGTCTACCGCACCACCGGCTTCGGCAACTCCTGGACGGCGTCGAGCGGCATCCCGGCGGGGGCGGTGGTCGAGTCCGACCGCAAGAACCCCAAGAAGTTCTACGGCTACAAGTCGGGCACCTTCTATGCGAGCACCGACGGCGGCGCGACCTTCACCGCCAAGGCGACCTCCGGGCTGCCCGCCGAGAGCGTGCGCTTCAAGGCGGTACCGGGCGCGGAGGGCGACATCTGGCTCGCGGGCGGCACGGCGAGCGGCGCGTACGGGCTGTGGCACTCCACGGACTCCGGCGCGACCTTCACCAAGGTGCCCGGCGTCGAGCAGGCCGACACCATCGGCTTCGGCAAGGCAGCGCCCGGCGCCTCTTACCAGGCGCTCTACACCAGCGCGAAGATCGGCGGGGTGCGCGGCATCTTCCGCTCCACCGACGCCGGGAAGAGCTGGACCCGGATCAACGACGACGCCCACCAGTGGGGCTGGACCGGCGCCACCATCACCGGCGACCCACGGGTCTACGGCCGGGTCTACGTCGGGACGAACGGCCGCGGAATCCTGCGCGGGGACGTGCCGTAGGAATGTGACGCAGAGACGTGTCGTAACGGCCCGATCAGCACACCGTGAACACGGGCGGGCCGGGGCGGGCCAATGCCGCCCCGGCCCGTCCCCCACGCCTAACCGGAGGGTAACGTCTGCGGCGACAGGGGGATCACGAGCTCAGCGAAAGGCACGATGTGACCGACATCGAACGCGTCGGAGTAGTGGGCTGCGGCCAGATGGGAGCGGGCATCGCGGAGGTGTGTGCGCGATCGGGCCTTGAGGTCAAGGTCGCGGAGACCACCGGCGAGGCCCTGGAGATCGGCCGTACCCGCCTGACCACCTCCCTCGACAAGGCCGCCGCCCGCGGCAAGATCACCGAGGAGGAGCGGGACGCGACGCTGGAGCGGCTGAGCTTCACCACCGACCTCGGGGAGTTCGCCGACCGCGATCTGGTCATCGAGGCCGTCGTCGAGAGCGAGCAGATCAAGACCGAGATCTTCCAGGTGCTGGACCAGGTGGTGACCCGCCCGGACGCGATCCTCGCCTCCAACACCTCGTCCATCCCGCTGGTCAAGCTGGCCGTCGCGACCTCCCGCCCGGACCAGGTCATCGGCATCCACTTCTTCAACCCGGCGCCGGTGCAGTCGCTGGTCGAGCTGATCCCGGCGCTCACCACCGGCGAGGAGACCATCAAGCGGTCCGAGGCGCTGGTCGAGGGCGTGCTCGGCAAGCACGCGATCCACGCGCTGGACCGGGCCGGTTTCGTCGTCAACGCGCTGCTGATCCCGTATCTGCTGTCGGCCATCCGGATGTACGCCTCCGGGGTCGCCACCCGCGAGGACATCGACAACGGCATGGAGATGGGCTGCGCCCATCCGATGGGCCCGCTCAAGCTGTCCGACCTGATCGGCCTGGACACCATCGCGGCCATCGCCGACTCGATGTACTCGGAGTACAAGGAGCCGCTGTACGCCGCTCCCCCGCTGCTGCTGCGCATGGTCGACGCGGGGCGGCTCGGCCGTAAGACGGGCTCGGGCTTCTACGAGTACTGATACGGGCGGTCAGTCGCCCGTGTCCAGGTCCTCCCCCGCGTCCGCGCCGAGGACGCCGTCCAGCTCGGAGATCTCACCGACAAGCCGGAGCACATCGCCGGTGCCCTCCAGGGCGAGCTGCACCTCGGCGACGCCGGTGTCCGCGGGGCGGGCCTCCTCCTCGGCCCGGACCACCCGGGTCGTACGGTCCCGGCCCTTCCAGGGCGCCCGGTCCACCCGCACCCGCTGCACGGTGAATCCGGCGGCGGTGCACAGCTCCAGGACGCGTGGCAGCAGCCCGCTGCCCACCCGGTAGGAGAGCTGGACCTCGACCCGCTCGGCCGACCACACGGGCGACATGCGCCGGGTGAGCAGCGGATAGCCGCGCACCACCAGGAAGTGGACCGCGGTGGCCGCGGTGGCCAGCAGCGCCAGCCCGCCACCGCAGGCCATTCCCACGGCACAGGTCAGCCAGATGGTGGCGGCGGTGGTCAGACCGCGTACCGCGTCCCGCCGCACGAAGATCAGTCCGCCGCCGATGAAGCCGATGCCGGAGACGATCTGCGCCGCCACCCGGGACGGGTCCAGAGTGATGTGCTCCCGCAACAGCACATCGGCGAAGCCGTACTGGGACACCTGCATGAACAGCGCGCTGCCCACGCCCACCAGGGTGTGGGTGCGCAAGCCCGCGCTCTTCTGCTGCACCGCGCGTTCCAGTCCGATGAGGGTGGACAGCACCAGCGCGATGCCGAGTTCGGCGAACTGCCGGACGCCCTGGTCGGCGCCGAATTCCCACATCGGAGCGGCGATCTGTGACACGTCGCACCTCGCTCTCTGGACGGCCTGTGCTCATCGGTACGGACTGTGACGACGCGGCCCGGGGACGATCACATCACCCGTACCCGACATCGGCCCGAAGGCACGGGAAGCGGAACGGTAACCGCACCCGTCGGCCCTGGTACACCCCGGATTCGCACGGGGTGTGCGCCGGTGACTCACACACAATCCCCACACACTCTCCCGCGCCGCCCCGTTACGCGGTTGACTCGGAGCGTGAACAGTGCAGCACGGACGTACATCCGGAAGGGGAGCAAACCCGTGACCACCGAGCCCGAGCAGTCCGCGTCAGCCGTGGAGCTCGCGGAACTCCGCCGGAGCGTCGAAGTGGGCTTCGCCCGCGTCGACGGCCGGCTCATCCTGCACGACCACCGCGGAGAGCAGTCGGAGGAGGAGCTGGACCAGTTGGCCGGGCGCGTCCGCGTCCTGGAGCACGGGCGCTGGCCGTTGCCCTCCATCGCCGCTCTGACGGGGGTATCCGCGCTGGCGCTGGCGGTGTGGCAGGCGGCGGGACACTAGCCGTTCGCGGCCGGTGCCCCGACGCCTGCCGTGGTCCGCGCGGTGGGGTTCAGCCCAGGCGGATGTGGTGGAGCAACAGCAGGGCAGCCGCCATGTTCGCCGCCGGCACCTCACCGCGCGCGACCAGGTCGGGCACCACCTTCAGCGGAACCCATTCGCGGCGGTCCGACTCGAAGTCGTCCTCCGGGGGACCGACGTACTCGGCCTCCTCGGCCCAATAGATGTGGTGCCGGGCGTCGGTGAGCCCGTTGGACGGCTCCACGGAGAGCAGATGCCGCAGCGGTCCCGGGCGCCAGCCGGTCTCCTCCTCCATCTCGCGCGCCGCCGCGATCTCGATGTCCTCACCGTCCTCGACGACACCCGCGGCCAGTTCCCAGCCCCAGTTGTCGGTGATGAAACGGTGCCGCCACAGCAGCAGTACTTCGTTCGCCTCGTTCACGACCGTCGCCACGGCCACCGGCCGCAAGCGGATCAGATAGTGGTCCAGATGACGGCCGTCGGGGAGTCTGACGTCAGCGAGGTTGACCCGGAACCATCGGTTCTCGTACACGGTCTGCTCCGTGAGATTCTTCCATCGCATTGGTCGGCCACCTTCCGTCGGAGAGATGGCAATCCTCGCGGCCAACCGCTGACGAGGGCGCGGCCACGGTGGGGGCCGCGCGGTGGCGGCCGCGGTCAGAGCGGCACGCGCAGGGCTCCGTCGATGAGTTCGGCGGCCTCGTGCGTCGCGGCGCACCCGTGGGCTGCCAGGTGCTCGCGTACCGCGCGGAGCCGGTCGCGTAACCGCTGGGATTCCATGCCGCGGGCCCTTTCGGTCATCTCGACCGCGGTGGCGCCCGCCCGGTCCGCGTCTCCCTGGCGCAGTTCGATGTGGGTGAGCATGGCGAGCCGGTGCACCCGGCCCCGGTCGTGGGCGGGCGTGCCGACCGCGGCGGTGGCGTGCTCCCGGGCGGCGCCGAGGTCGCCGAGGCTGAGCAGCGCCTCCGCGACCTGGATGTTGACCAGGCCCGGCTGCACATAGCCGGTCTCGTCGGGCTCCTGGCCTGGCTTGATGCGCTCGGCGGCGGTCTCGGCGCGCCGGATGCAGGCCAGGGCGCTGTGCCCGTCGCCGAGCCGGGCGTACGACTTGGCCTGCATCGCGTACAGATCGGCGGCGAGCGCCGGGGTGATCTGGGAACCCGCTGCGCGCAGCGCCGATTCGGCGAACGCGACGGCCTGCCGGAACTCCATCATGAACAGCGACTGGGTGACGAGCAGCGCTATCACATACGCGCCCAGCCCCCGGTCGCCGCTGGCCTTGGCGAGCCGCAGGGCCTGGTGGAAGTAGCGCTGGGCCAGGCCGTGGGCGTTGGAGTCGTACGCGCAGATCCCGGCGATGGCGACCAGCCCGCCGGTCGCCCGGTGCAGCTGGCGGCCCATGTCGTCGCCGTACGCGCCGCGCAGCAGGGGCGCGGTCTCGGAGTTGAGGAAGCCCACGACCCGGGCTCTGGTCGCGATGCCGCCCGCCTTGCGGTACATCTGCTCGTAGTGGGCGCGGGCGGCGCGCAGCATCTCCAGGTCGGTCATCGACACGCGGGTGAGGCCGTGGCGGGAGACGTCCGAGTCCTCGGGCGGGTTCTCCCACTCCCACACCGGGATCACGGCGGGCGTGCCGGTGACCGCGGGGGCTCCTATGACGTGCGGGCGCTGCTGTTCGTCCGAGCGCCACAGCGCGGTGGCGCGCTCGACGAAGCCGGACAGCGGGGTGGCGGGGGCGCGCGGGGTGCCGGGGGTGCCGAGGCCGATGTCGTCGAGGGTGAGGGCGCGGTGCAGCCGCTCGCCGAGCACCTCGCAGATGAGGTCCGGCACCTGGCCGCGCGGCCGCTGTCCCTTCAGCCAGCGGGCCACGGCGGTGTGTTCGTACCGCAGTTTCATGCCGCGTGCCCGGCCCGCCTCGTTGATGTGGGCGGCCAGCCCTGCGTGGGAGATCCCGGCCTCGTCGAGTACGGAGTCGAGCAGTGTGTTGGGCTCCATGTCGCCCTCCCGGTGGACTCTGCGCCTCTCAGCGTAGTGAAGTCCGTTTCACACGGGGTGTGAAGCTCGCGGGCAGCGGGCAGCGGTCGTTGCGCAGCGCCACCAGCGCGATGTCGTCGGCGAGCCGTCCGCCGGTGTGCCGCAGCACGGCGGTGCGCAGTGCCCCGACGACCGCGGCGGGAACGATCGGTCCGCTCCCGGCCGCCTCGCCGAGGGCGCGGCGCAGCGGGAAGAACGTGCCGTGCGCGTCCCGCGCGTCCTCTGCGCCGTCGGTGTGCAGCACGAGCGCGTCCCCGGGGCGCAGTGCGGTGCAGCGGGCCAGGGGCAGTTCGGCGGGGAGCGGGAAGAGGCCGAGCGGCGGCAGGACGTCCCCTGGCGTGGTCTGCCGGGCCATCGCCGGGCCGACGGGCTGCTCGTAGAGCCGGTACGGCCACGGGTGACCGCAGTTGAGCGCGGTCACCTCCCCCGCGGGGCCGATCTCCAGCAGCAGGACGGTCACGAACTCCTCGCCGTGATCGTCGCCGAGGTGGCGGCGCAGCGCCCGGTCCAGCCGCCTGAGGACACCGGCGAGTTCGGCCTCCTCGTGCGCCGCCTCGCGGAAGCTGCCGAGCACGGCGGCGACGGTGCCGATGGCGGCCAGGCCGTGGCCGCGTACGTCCCCGATGACGGCCCGCACGCCGTGCGCGGTGGCCAGCACCTCGTACAGATCGCCGCCGAGCGCGGTGCCGCGGCTGGCCGACAGACAGCCGCCCGCCATCTCGATCCCGTCCAGCCGCGACGGCAGCGGCCGCAGCACCACCTCCTGTGCGGCGACGGCCACTTCGCGCGCCCGCTCCAGCTCCCGGACCAGCCGCCGAACCGCGTACGCGAGGGCGGGTACGGCGGCCAGCAGCGCACCGCAGAGCCCGTGCCGCTGCCCCACGACGACGCAGCCGACCGCCCATACCGCCGCCAGCGTCAGCCCGCGCTTCCGCCCGCACACCGCCCTGGTCCCGATCATGCGCAGCCCCCACTCGCAGCCAACCGCGACGATTCTCGCGACAGCCACTGCCAAAAGGACCGGCCCCCTCCGATTCTCACCCGATCGTGTGACGTTGTGGGCAACCGTCCCGCACGGTTGTGGGCAATCGTTCCGCGAGGGGGCACCTCCCAGCGGTAGCTGGGGGAGGGACGGGTGGGCACAACCCACCCACCGGCCCGCACCCGCCCACGAAACCCCAGGTGGCAAAGCGAAGGGGCGCACCCCGGGTACCGGGATGCGCCCCTGGGCGTGGTGCTGAGGTCAGGCCCCGCGCAACGTCGCGCCCGTGCGATCGGCAGCAGCGGCCACCGCAGCGTCGCGGGCGACCGCGACCTCATCCGCAGTCAGGGTGCGATCCGCCGCCCGGAACCGCAGCGCGTACGCCAGCGACTTCTTGCCCTCGCCCAGCTGCTCACCGGTGAAGACATCGAACAGACGCAGGGATTCGAGCAGTTCGCCCGCCCCCTCACGCAGCGCCTTCTCGACATCGGCCGCGGCGGCCGAGTCGTCCACGACGAGGGCGACGTCCTGGGTGGCCACCGGGAAGGTGGACACGCGGGGAGACGTCACCGCGCCGCCACCGGCGCGCTCCAGACGGTCCAGCTCCAGCTCCATCGCGCAGGTGCGCTCCGGAAGGCCGAGCGCCTTGGTGACGCGCGGGTGCAGCTCGCCCGCGTTGCCGACGAGGATCTCCTCGCCGTCGACGACGGCGAGCAGCGCGGCGCAGCGGCCCGGGTGCCACGGGTCCTGCTGGTCCTGGCGGACGATCAGCTCGACGCCCGCCTCACGGGCCACGGTGCGGCCCGCCTCGACGGCGTCGGCCCAGCTGACCGGGGTGCCCTTGCCCCACCAACCGGCCTGCTGCCGCTCGCCCGCGAGGACGGTGGCGACGCGCCGGGGCTGGCTGGGGAGCGCGGCGTCGAGCTGGGCGATCTCCTCGTCCGACGGCCGGTGGTCGACGGGGAGGCGGACGGCCGGGGGCTCGTCGCCGGTGGCACGGAAGACGAGACCGGTCTCGAACA
Organism: Streptomyces sp. NPDC021115; assembly: GCF_044333065.1. Taxonomy (NCBI): domain Bacteria; kingdom Bacillati; phylum Actinomycetota; class Actinomycetes; order Kitasatosporales; family Streptomycetaceae; genus Streptomyces; species Streptomyces sp. NPDC021115. Next base: position 567,832 of record NZ_JBIRQF010000002.1, on the reverse strand, counting down.
GCGCGAGGTCACTCTCGCCGCGCCCGGCGTTGCGGCGCAGCGCGGCGAGCAGGCCGGGCAGCAGGGTGGTGCGCAGCGCGGGCTCGGCGTCCGAGAGCGGGTTGACCAGGCGGACCAGGTCGCGCCGCGGGTCGTCGGCGGCGAGGCCGAACTGGTTCAGCACCTCCTCGCCGATGAACGGGTAGTTCAGCGCCTCGACGTAACCGGCCCCGGCCAGCGCCCGGCCGACCCGGCGGTGCAGCCGCTGACGCTCGGTCAGCCCGCGGCCGGACGGCGGCTGCGGCAGGGTGGAGGGCAGGTTCTCGTAGCCCTCCAGCCGGATGACCTCCTCGGCGAGGTCGTTGGGGTCGCGCAGGTCGGGCCGCCAGCTGGGCACGGTGACGGTGAGGTCGTCCGTGCCGTAGACGTCGCAGCCGATCTGCTGGAGGCGCCGCACCACGGTCTCCCGGCCGTACGCCACGCCCGCGACCCGGTCCGGGTGGTCGGCGCGCACGGTGATGGTGTGCGGGGCGCTCGGCGAGATGACCTCGGTGACGCCCGCCTCGGCGGAGCCGCCCGCGAGCAGCACCAGCAGGTCGACGGTGCGCTGCGCGGCCGCGGAGGTGGCCTCCGGGTCGCTGCCGCGCTCGAACCGCTTGGACGCCTCGGAGGACAGCTTGTGACGGCGGGCGGTGCGGGCGATCGAGACCTGGGCGAAGTGCGCGGCCTCGATGACGACCTCGGTGGTGCCCGTCGCCTCGGCGGCGTCCGCGATCTCGGTGGTGGCACCGCCCATGACCCCGGCGAGGCCGATCGGCCCGCTGTCGTCGGTGATGACCAGGTCCTCGGCGTCCAGGACGCGCTGGGTGCCGTCGAGGGTGGTGAGCTTCTCGCCCGGCTCGGCGCGGCGCACGCCGATCGCGCCGGTCACCCGGGAGCGGTCGTAGGCGTGCAGCGGCTGGCCGATCTCCAGCATCACGTAGTTGGTGATGTCGACGGTGAGCGAGACGGGGCGCATGCCCGCCTTCTGGAGCCGCCGCTGGAGCCAGATCGGGGAGCGGGCCTCCGGGTCGAGCCCGGTGACCGTACGGGCGGTGAAGCGGTCGCAGCCGACCGGGTCGGCGACCTTGACCGGGTAGCCGTGGCTGTTGGGCGCGGGCACGTCCAGCAGGGCCGGGTCGCGCAGCGGCAGCTCGTAGGCGATGGCGGTCTCGCGGGCGACGCCGCGCATCGACAGGCAGTAGCCCCGGTCGGGGGTGACCGCGATGTCCAGGACCTCGTCGACGAGCTGCAGCAGCTCGATCGCGTCGGTGCCCACCTCGGACTCCGGCGGCAGCACGATGATGCCGCCGCTGCCGTCGTCGCCCATGCCCAGCTCGTCGCCGGAGCAGATCATGCCGTGCGAGGTCTTGCCGTAGGTCTTGCGCGCGGAGATCGCGAAGCCGCCGGGCAGTTCGGCACCGGGCAGCACGACGACGACCTTGTCGCCGACCGCGAAGTTCCGGGCGCCGCAGACGATGTTCTGCTGCTCGCCGGTGCCGTTGGCCTGACCGACGTCCACCTGGCAGTAGCGGATGGGCTTCTTGAACCCCTCCAGCTCCTCGATGGCCAGCACCTGGCCGACCACCAGCGGGCCCTTGAGCCCGGCGCCCAGCTGCTCGACCGTCTCGACCTCAAGGCCGGCGGCGACGAGCTTGGCCTGCACGTCGCGGCCGGTCTCACCGGCCGGCAGGTCGACGTATTCCCGCAGCCACGAAAGCGGGACCCGCATCAGATCTCCATCCCGAACGGCCTGGTGAAGCGCACGTCACCCTCGACCATGTCTCGCATGTCTTCCACGTTGTGCCGGAACATCAGCATCCGCTCGATGCCGAAGCCGAAGGCGAACCCGCTGTACTTCTCCGGGTCGAGGCCGCAGGCGACGAGCACCCGCGGGTTGACCATGCCGCAGCCGCCCAGCTCGATCCAGCCCTCGCTGGAGCAGGTGCGGCACGGGCGGTCCGGGTTGCCGACGGACTCGCCGCGGCACACGTAGCACCGCATGTCCATCTCGGCGGACGGCTCGGTGAACGGGAAGAAGTTCGGCCGCAGCCGGGTGTCCATGCCCTCGCCGAACAGCGCCCGCACCATGTGGTCGAGCGTGCCCTTGAGGTCGGCCATGGTCAGGCCCTCGTCGATGGCCAGCAGCTCGACCTGGCTGAAGACGGGGGTGTGGGTGGCGTCCAGCTCGTCGGTGCGGAAGGTGCGGCCGGGGCAGATCACATAGATCGGCGGCTTCCGGTCGATCATCGACCGGATCTGCACCGGCGAGGTGTGCGTCCGCAGCACCACTCCGGACGGCTCGTTCTTCTCGGCTCCCCGGACGAAGAAGGTGTCCTGCATCTCCCGGGCGGGGTGGTCCGGCGGAAAGTTGAGCGCGTCGAAGTTGAACCACTCGGCCTCGACCTCCGGGCCCTCGGCCACCTCGTAGCCCATGGCCACGAAGACGTCCTCGATGCGCTCGGAGAGCGTGGTGATGGGGTGGCGGGCGCCGGCCGGGGTGCGGTCGTACGGCAGCGTGACGTCCACCGCCTCCTCGACCAGCACCCGGGCGTCGCGCTCCGCCTCCAGCTCCGCCTGCCGGGCCTTCAGGGCCTGGGTGACCTGGCCGCGGGCCTGGCCGACGCGCTTGCCCGCGTCCGCCTTGGCGTGCGGCGGCAGGGCGCCGATCTCGCGGTTGGCGAGGGCGAGCGGCGAGCGGTCGCCGGTGTGGGCGACCTTCACCTCGCGCAGCGCCTCGAGGTCCCCCGCGGCGGCGATGGCGTCCAGCGCCTCGTCCCGCATCCGGGCGATCTCTTCCGGTTTCAGTGCCTCGACCTCGACAGGGTCGTACGACTTATTGGGTGCCGACATCTCTTCCCGTGCTTCCAGTTGGCTGGCTGCGCGACCCCGCTCGAAACGGCTGCGACGCTTGCGACCACAAAGCGACCGCAGGGGACGCCAAAGGTGCCAAAGCCCGAGTCTAAGGGGCGCAGGGGGTCTGCTGTTCCGGGGGAAGCCCGTGGGGACGGTCAGGCCAGATAGGCCGGGGTGCCCACGGGCAACGTAAATCGGAACTCGGCGCCGCCCCCGGCGGCCCGTCCGACGGTGATCGTCCCGCCGTGCGCCTCGACGATGCCCTTGACGATGTAGAGCCCGAGGCCGGTGCCGCCGCGTTTGCTGCCCCGCCAGAAGCGGGTGAAGACGCGGCTCATCGACTCCTCCGGGATACCGGCGCCCTCGTCGCTCACGGTGATGGCGGTCCTTTCGACAACGGGGCCGTCCGCCGCTGGGCGGTGCGGTGCGGGGGCCACCTCGATGGTGACAGTACCCTCGCCGTGCCGCACCGCGTTTTCCAGCAGGTTGCCCAGCACCTGGTCGATCTTGTCCGGATCGGCCCACAGACCGGGCAGCGGGCCCCGCACCTTGATCAGGAACCGTTCGGCGGTCTGCCCCGCCGAGGTGAGCGCCTGCACATGGCGGCGCACGGCGGCCGCGACGTCCACCGGCTGGCGGCGCACCTCAAGACGCCCGGAGTCGATCCGGGAGATGTCCAGCAGCTCGGCGATCAGCCGGGTGACCCGGTTGGCGTCGGAGTCGACCGTCTCCAGCATCAGCCGCTTCTGGTCGTCCGTGAACCGCTCCCACTTCGCCAGCAGGGTGGCCGTGAAACCTTTCACGGACGTCAGCGGGGAGCGCAGCTCGTGCGCCACCGTCGCGATCAGCTCGGCGTGGCTGCGCTCGGTGCGGCGCCGGGCCTCGGTGCCGCGCAGCGAAATGACGAGGCGGCGCACGGGTCCGGTCGGCCGCTCGCGTACGTAACGGGCCGAGACCAGGACCTCGTGGCCGCCGGGCAACAGCAGGTTGCGCTCGGGCTGGCCCACGCGGGTGGCCAGCCCTCCGTACGGATCGGTCAGCGCCCACCAGCGCCGGCCGTCCAGGTCCTCTAACGGAAGCGCGCGCTCCAGCCGCTGGCCGATGGCGTCCGCGGGGCGGATGGCGGTGATGCGGGCCGCCGCCGCGTTGAAGCAGGTGACGTGGCCCGTCTCGTCGGCCACCACCAGGCCGTCGGGCAGATCGTCCGGGTGCAGGCCGAGCGCGGCCAGCGCCTCGTACGGGTCGTGCGGAGCCTGCTCGTCGCGCCCCGCCGTGCCGGGCTCCCGCTTGTGTCCGGGCGCGTGGGCATCGGCCGCGGCCACCCTCGCGCCGGAGGTCCTGACGTCCATCCCCACACCCCCTCCTGGGCCTCGTGTGGGGGCAAACCCTACTAGGTCCCCGTCACGGAACGGCACCCTGTGGGAGCGCGCTGCGCACGAGCGGAGGCGTAGAGGCACACGGCGGCGGCCGTCGCGAGGTTGAGGCTCTCGGCTCTGCCGTGGATCGGAACGCGCACCACCTCGTCCGCGAGTGCGCGGGTAGCCTCCGGCAGGCCCCATGCCTCGTTGCCGAAGATCCACGCGGTGGGCGCGCCGAGCACGCCGTCGTCCAGCTCCTCGTCCAGGTCCCGCTCCCCCGCCCCGTCCGCGGCCAGCACCCGCGCCCCGGCCTCGCGGAGGCCGCCGACGGCCTGCTCGACGGGGACGCCGGTGGCCACCGGGAGGTGGAACAGCGAGCCCACGGAGGCGCGCACCGCCTTCGGGTTGTACGGGTCAACGGACGCGTCCGTGAACACCACCGCGTCCGCCCCGGCGGCGTCCGCGCACCGCAGCACGGTCCCGGCGTTGCCCGGGTCGCGTACGTTCGCCAGCACGGCCACCAGGCGGGGGCGGGCCCGCAGGATCTCCTCGAACGGCGAGTCCAGGAAGCGGCACAGGCCCACGATGCCCTGGGGGGTGACCGTGTCGGACATCTCCGCGATCACGTCGTCGGACGCGGTGAGGACGGGGATGCGGGCCTCTCGGGCGGCCTCGATGATCTCGGTGTGCCGGGCGGCGGCGTCGGGCGTCGCGTACACCTCGATCAGGTGCGCGATCGCCTCGCGGACGGCCTGCGGGCCCTCCACGATGAAGCGGCGCTCCTTGCCGCGGAAGCTGCGCTTGGCGAGCCGTCTGGCCGTGGTGACGCGCGGCGATCGCAGGGACGTCAGCTCGGGGGTCGCCATGTTTGGGTGCGCGCCTTCTCGTTGCGGTGTGGTGGTGGCGGGGGCGGGTTTTCCCCCACCCCGCCCCTTCCCGAAACCGGGGGCAAGCCCCCGGACCGTGGGGGCCTCGTCGCCGAGCGCGGCCCGGTGACCGGTTCGGCGGCCGCCGGTGCCCCTGCGGGTTTCGTCGCCGAGCGCGCCCAGGTGGCCGTGGTTGTGCCCCTGCGGGTCTCGTCGCCACGTGCGGCCCGGTGGCCGGTTGTGCCCACCCGTCCCTCCCCAGCTACCGCCGGGAGGTGCCCCCTCGCGGGACGCCTGCCCACAACCGGGGCAGCGTGACCTGGTTGTGGGCAATCGTTCCGCGGGGCGGAACGGGTGGGCACAACCCGGCCACCGGGCCGCACCCGGCGACGATGCCGCAGGGGGCACCCGCGGACGCCGAAACGGCCACCGGGCCGCAGACGGGAGCGTGGGAGGGCCCGCAGGTGGGTTTACCTGCGGGCCCTGGGTGCCGAGGGTCAGGCCGCCTTGGGGGCGTTGACGTCGCTCGGCAGCGCCTTCTGCGCCGCCTCGACCAGCGCGGCGAACGCGTTGGCGTCGTTGACCGCGAGGTCGGCGAGGATCTTGCGGTCCACCTCGATGTTGGCGGCCTTCAGACCCTGGATGAAGCGGTTGTACGTCATGCCGTTGGCGCGGGCAGCGGCGTTGATGCGCTGGATCCACAGCTGCCGGAAGTCGCCCTTGCGCTTCTTGCGGTCGTTGTAGTTGTAGACCAGGGAGTGGGTGACCTGCTCCTTGGCCTTGCGGTACAGGCGGGAGCGCTGGCCCCGGTAGCCGCTGGCCTGCTCGAGGATCGCCCGGCGCTTCTTGTGGGCGTTGACTGCCCGCTTGACGCGTGCCACTTGTTTAACTCCTTGTACGGGGCCGTGGGTGGACTCACACGGCCCGGAAACGAATAGGTCCCGGTCGGCCTGACGTGCGCCCCGCCGGTTCGGCGGGGCGGGGCGTCACTTGCCGAGAAGCTTCTTGATCTTCTTGGCGTCGGCCGGAGCCATCTCGGTCTTACCGGCCAGGCGGCGCGTCAGCGTGGACGGCTTGTGCTCGAGAAGGTGGCGGCGACCGGCGCGCTGGCGCATGACCTTGCCGGAGCCGGTGACCTTGAAACGCTTGCTGGCACCGCTGTGCGTCTTGTTCTTCGGCATGTCGCCGTTCACTCCTCGTCGGGGGCGCTCTCCGGGCGGCCGGAGGCGCGGGGGGTACCGCGATCCGGCGTACGGAGGCGTCTTGTGGTTCGGTTGATGTCCGGGACCGGGGTCCCGGGCGGGGTGGGCGGTCGAGGCTCGCGCCTCGCGGTCACGCCTCTGCAGGCTCCTCGGCGGGCTCCTCGGCCTCCGCGACACCGCCCTGGCGCTCGGCCTTACGGGCGGCCTGCGCCTCACGGGCTTCGGCCATCGCCTCGGTCTTCTTCTTGTGCGGACCGAGAACCATGATCATGTTTCGGCCGTCCTGCTTGGGGTTGGACTCCACGAAGCCCAGCTCCTGGACGTCCTCAGCGAGCCGCTGCAACAGCCGGTAGCCGAGCTCGGGCCGGGACTGCTCACGGCCACGGAACATGATCGTGATCTTGACCTTGTCGCCCTGCTTGAGGAACCGGACGACGTGACCCTTCTTGGTGTCATAGTCGTGCGGGTCGATCTTCGGCCGGAGCTTCATCTCCTTGATGACCGTGTGCGCCTGGTTCTTGCGCGCCTCACGGGCCTTCATGGCCGACTCGTACTTGAACTTTCCGTAGTCCATGAGCTTGCAGACCGGCGGGCGAGCGTTCGCCGCCACCTCGACGAGGTCGAGGTCGTACTCCTGCGCAAGCTCCAGGGCCTTGGCAAGCGGCACAATGCCGACCTGCTCGCCACTGGGACCGACGAGTCGCACCTCGGGGACGCGAATCCGGTCGTTGATGCGGGGCTCGGCGCTGATGGATCCTCCTCGGTTGCACCACGCGACCGTCTGGCGGACTGCCGCGTTACGTCTGTATAGAGACCACCGAGCCGAGAAACACAAAACGCCCCGGACGGTACACAGGCGGGGCTCCTCACTGACCGGGAGCACCGCCGCGATATCACCGCGGGGCGCAGCCTGACCGATGACCTGCCGACCCGAGGTCGGGAGGTGGGAGTGCGGAGCCTCCACTTGTGGGCCGGACACGCGAGTGACCGGCCGGTCGCTTACCAACGATACCAGCACCCGCGCGGGACGCTCACCGGGCCGGGCAGTATGACGGCGGCGGGGCCCGTCGTCCATGTCACACACCCGGTTGTCCAGACCGGTACGAGCGGCCGCCGGGCGGCGTCCTAGGGTGGAGCCCATCATCCACCAGGAAGCGAGCCTTCGACCACCATGAGCGACGCCAACAGCGGGCAGCCCGCCCCCGACTTCGACCGTATGACCCGGGACATCGCGGACGTGCCCGCGGTCGAGGTGATCACGACGGTCGCGGTGCACCTGATGAGCGCCGCGGCGGTGAACCTGGGGCTGGCCGAGGAGGGCCCGCAGCACAAGGACCTGGACGAGGCGCGCAAGCTGATCCACGCGCTCGCCGGTCTGATCACGGCGAGCGCCACCGAGATCAGCTCCTTCCACGCGGCCCCGCTGCGGGACGGCCTGAAGTCGCTCCAGCTCGCCTTCCGCGAGGCCTCGGCCGTCCCGGACGAGCCGGGTCAGGGGCCCGGTGAGAAGTTCACCGGGCCGGTCTTCTGAGCCTTCTGATCCGGGACGGGCGCCCCCGCCTCACGCCGCCTCCGGGCCCTTCGCCTCGGGGCCGCCCGCCTCGGGCCGGTGCCCGCCGCGCATCCGCCCCCAGGGGCCGGGCCGTGGCTCGGTGACCTGCTCCTCCTCGGCCTGACCCGCCGGGTGGAGATGGGTGAAGCGGTGGACGACGGCCGCGAGCACCCCGCCGACCATGGGCGCGACCAGGAACAGCCACAGCTGGGAGAGCGCCCCGCCGCCCGCGAACAGCGCCGGGCCGAGGCTGCGCGCCGGGTTCACCGAGGTCCAGGTCAGCGGGATGCCGACCAGGTTGACGGCGGCGAGCGCGAGCCCCACCGGCACCGGTTCGTTACCGGTCATCACGATCTTCCGGGTCACCGTGAGGAAGACGAAGACCAGCAGGAACGTGAGCAGCACTTCGGCGAGGAACGCCCCGCCCGCGCCGATGCCCACCGGGGACCGGCCGCCGTAGCCGTTGCTGCCGAACGCGTCGGCCGTGCGCAGCCTCGGCACCTGCTTGGCGAGCAGATAGAGCACGGCCGCGCCGACGATCCCGCCGACCAGCTGCGCGACCCAGTACTCGGCGGCCTTGCGGAGGTTGATCCGCCCGGCCAGCAGCGCCCCCAGGGTGACCGCAGGGTTGATGTGGCAGCCGGAGATGCGGCCGAACGCGTAGGCGAGCGCGATGAGGGTGAAGCCGAAGGCGAGCGAGATGCCGACGGCGTTGATGTAGTCACCCGCCAGGACCAGGGAACCGACGCCGAAGAGGACCAGCAGCGCGGTTCCGGTGAATTCCGATACGACCGTTCTCGTCTCCATGGCGTTCTCCTCGCATCGCTCGGACCGCCAGTTGCCCTATGCATTGTGGGGCGTATCGGGTGATTCTGCCTGCCGGTGACCGTTCCGTCGCAGGTCAGGGGCGGTCCTGAGGGGGCAAGGGTCAGCGGCTGAAGAGGGGCTTCCCGGGCACCGTCGCGTCCGGCGGCAGCAGCGCCAGCGTCAGCCCGCGCACCAGCCTGGCCCGCAGCGTCTCATCGGCCGCCAGCGCGCCCGCCACCCGCTGCGCCGTCTCGCGCGCCGGGGCGTGCGGGGCCAGGGCGAGCGCGAGCATGCCGTCGGCGTCCGCGGCCGGGGCCAGGTGGGCGCGCACCACCTCCGGCTCGGCGGCCAGCACGGTACGCACCGCCTCGGCGACCGCGGGGTCGGCCAGCGGATCGACGCTGGTCCGGCCCTCGGCGAGGGCGAGCAGGGCGGGCCCGGTGAGCTGGTACGGCACCGGCCCCGCGAGGTCCAGCACCACGGTGTCGGCCTTCTCGTGCGCGGCCGCCTCCAGCGCCTGCCGCAGCGGTACGGCGACGGGCCGGGCGTCCGGGCGCCAGCGGGCCAGGGCCTCCAGGGAGGTGAACGCGGGCAGGGCGCGGCGGCCGCCGGGGGCCTCCAAGGTGGGCACGGCCATGTCGCTGGTCTTCTCACGGCGCAAACCGCCCGCCCGTCGCCCACCACCACCCTCAACGGACGCTTCGCGCAGCCCATCGGGCGGGCCTTCCTCGACCTCACCGAGGAGCGCGACCACCGGCACGAGCAGGCGCGCCTCGGTGAGCGCGGCCAGCACCTCGGGTTCGGCGGTGCGGTCGTCGGCCCAGGCGGCGAGCGCCGCGGTCAGGCGGGCGTCGGCGGAGCCGTCGTCGTCGGAGAAGCCGGGGTCGGGAATGTTCTTGAGCGCCACTCCATGAGGGTATCGGGGCCGCCGTGAGGTCTTTCTCATGGGTTGTTCATCACCTTGGCCCCTATTGCGCGGCCGGGCCGTCTAGCCTCGCCCTCCATGAAGACCGACACGTCAGGGGGGATGAACCGGGGCCGCGGCCCCGGCCGAAGACCGCGCCGCCCGACCGTGATCGCGGTCGTGGCGGCGCTCGCGACGACCCTGCTGGGGTGCGGTGCGGCCAGGAGTTCACCGGCGACGACCCCGCTGCGGCCGAGCGCCGGGCCGCGGTGCGCGGCGGGCGACATCCAGGGAGGCGGCGTGGAGCGGGTGACCGGGGTCGGGGCGCCCTCGACCGCATCGGCGGCACCGACGGCCGCATCGGCCCGTACGCTGCGCCGGGCGCTCACCCAGGCGCTGGCGCCGGTGACGCGTGACTGCGACGGGGAGTTCGCGGTGGCGCTGCTGGACACCCGGTCGGGGGCGAGCGCGACGTACGGCAACCGCACGTTCGACACGGCGAGCATCGTCAAGGTCGGCATCCTCGCGTCGCTGCTGCTCACCGCGCAGGACGAGCGGCGCGGGCTGACCGCGAAGGAGCGCGACACCGCCACCGTGATGATCGAGCACAGCGACAACGCCGCGGCGACCTCGCTGTGGAAGGCGATCGGCGGCGCCGATGGGCTCGACGCGGCGCAGCACCGGCTGGGGCTCACCCAGACCCGCGGCGGCCGGGCGGGGCTGTGGGGGCTGACCCGGACCACCGCCGCCGACCAGCTGAAGCTGCTGCGCGCGGTGTTCGGGGACGGTTCGCCGCTGAACGCGGGCTCCCAGGCGTACATACGGACGCTGATGGGGCGGATCACCACCGGCCAGGACTGGGGTGTCTCGGCCGCCGCCGACGCGGGCGCGGGCACGCCGCTGAAGAACGGCTGGCTGCCGCGCAGCACCACCGGGCTGTGGGACGTCAACAGCATCGGGCAGGTCACCGCGCGCGGGCGGACCTATCTGGTGGCGGTGCTCTCCGACGGCAGCAGGAACATGAACACCGGCGTGGCCCTGGTCGAGCAGGCCGCGCGGGCCGCCGTGGGGGCGGCCACCTCGCTGCGCGCGTAGGCGCCGTTAGGCGTGCGCCCTCAGTTCGGAGGGGGCGTACGCGGCGTCATCAGGCGCCGTAGTGCGCGCGGAGCGCGCAGCGGGCCCGCGCCGCGCCACAGGACGATCGCCGCGGCCACCAGGCCCGCCCCGGCGAAGGCGGCGAACAGTGCCGTCTCGTTGACCCCGCCCCCGTCACCCGAGGTACCGGAGTGGCCGGGGCCTGAGCCGAAGAAGCGGCGCGACGCCGCCGCTGCGGGCTGCTGGGGCTCGGGCTTCGTCTTCGCCGCGGCCTTGAGGGCGGCCGCCGCGTCCACCACGCCCGCGCCCAGCTCGTCGCTGTGGCCTCCGGCCGGGCGGCCGCGGGCGGTCTGCTCCAGCAGCTGCCGCACCTGGCGCGGGCTCAGATCGGGGTGGGCGGAGCGGACGAGGGCGGCGGCGCCGGAGACGAAGGCGGAGGCCGCGCTGGTCCCCCAGCCCTCGTAGTAGCGCTTGTCGGGGTCGGCGATGACCACGTCGACGCCGGGCGCGGAGACCGTGGCGTACCAGCGGCGGGTGGAGAACCCGGCGCGGTTGCCGTAGCGGTCGACGGCGGTCACCGCGATCACGCCGGGGTAGGCGGCCGGGTAGGAGACGCGGTCGCCCTTGCCGCCGCCGTTGCCCGCGGAGGCGACGACGACGGCGCCCTTGCGCAGCGCGTACTGCACGGCGGCGTCCTCGGCGGGCTCGGGGTGGGCCGAGGCGCTGTCGTCGCCGAGGGACAGGTTGATCACGTCGGCGCCGTGGTCGGCGGCCCAGCGGATGCCCTTGGCGAGCGCGCCGCCCCGGGAGCTGCGCGCCTTGGCGCGGTCCGGGTCGCCGTCCTCCAGGATCACCCGCACCGGCAGGATCTTGGCCTTGGGCGCGACGCCGAGCACGCCTTCGCTGCCGCCCTCGCCGTGTCCGCTGCCCGCGATGATGCCCGCCATCGCGGTGCCGTGCCGGGCCCAGGGGCGGTCGCCGCGCCCGGCGCCGAAGCCGATGAGGTCCTTGCCGGGCAGCACCTGTCCCTTGAGGTCGGGGTGCCGGTCGTCGACGCCGGTGTCCAAGACGGCGACGGTCGTCCCCGTGCCCTTGGTGGTCTGCCACGCCTGACGGGTGTGGACGGCGTCGAGCGCCCACTCCTGGGCCTGGATGCCGTCGGCCCGCGCGGGGGCGACGGGCACCAGGGCCAGCCCGGCGGCGGCGAGGCTCACGGCGATGCGCCGCGCGGTCTTCATGAGCCGCCTCCCGGCCTGTCCGACGGGTCGGTCGGCGCCTCCGGGGCCTTGGAGAGGGCGTGGCGGAAGGCGTCCTCGGTCGCGTCGGTGATGCCGCGGGCGTCGTTGCCGAGGCCGGACTGGGCGGGGGCGGAGGTGGCGCCGCGCCGGGTGGCCTCGCCCGCCGACTGCGGTTCGGTGACCTTGCGGCCGTCGGCGAAGCCGGAGACTGCGTAGAGGACGGCGGGCGCGCCGGTCAGGATGCGGATGCGCCAGGACGCGCGCTGGTCGTCGCCGAAGCGGGCCGCCGCGGTGCCCTTCCTGGCGTACGGACGGGGCATCAGGTCGGTGCGTTCGTCCAGCTTGTCGTCGGTGAAGCGGTCCCGCAGGGCCTTCATCCCCGCGGGGTCGGCGGAGGTGATCAGCAGGCCGACGGTGGTCACGCTGGTGCTGGTGGCGTCGGTGTAGGTGGCGCGCAGCAGGCGTTGGCAGCCCACCGGGGAGAGCGCCTTGGTGAGCAGCGGATCGAACCCGCCGCCGCAGCTGCTGTCGGGGGCGACCGCGATCCGGGTCCAGAGGCGGTCGGAGCCGCCGGGTCCCTGGCCCTCGCCGCGCAGGGTGCGGGGGAAGAGGTCGTCCACGGGGACGCTGTGCCAGGCGGCGCGCGCCTTGGCGTAGGTGTCGGCGGCCGTGGGCGCCGCGTCGGGGCCGTCGCCCAGCCAGCTGCCCGCCGCCGCGCCGACGAGCAGTCCGAGGCCGAGGACGAGGGAGACGGCGGCGGCCACGGTGCGGCTGGGCGCGCGGTGGTGGCCGCTTCCGGCGCTGGGCGCGGCGGTGGGGCGCGGCGGGGCGGCCGGGCGCGGGGGTATGCGCGGGCGGTCGGAACCGAAGCCGTTCCGGCCGGTGTTCCGTACGCCGCGGGCGGTGCCGCGCGGGAAGGGGACCTTCGCCGGGACGCCGAGCACGGGGGTGTCCGGGTCCGGGGCGGAGCCGGGCGGGCCGAAGAGCGGGGGCCCGAAACCGGGCGGGGCGCTGGGCGGGGTGACGTTGCGCGGTGGGGGCGCGGACCGGGGCGTGGGCGCGGTGCGCGGAGGGTGCACAGGGCGAGGTGGGGGCGTACGACGAGAAGAGTGCGCCTGTTCCGCGTCCGCGCTCACCGGCACCCCCTCGCGCCCATCGAGACCTGGTCCACGTCGCTCCGTCCGCTTCGCCGCGCCGCCCCACCGCCTTTCGGGCAGGCGGGCCCGAATACGGACATCACGCCGCTGACCTGCCGGTCGTGGCGTGCGCGACACTCTACGGGGCCCCGGTCACCTCCGCACCGGTCGCCCTCTACCCAGCGGTAATCGCGGTCTGGCAAGCTTCACGACATGTCCTCTTCCGCCGCTGACCGGGCCCGTTACGACCGGGCCACCGCCCATCTCGAAGCACCCGTGGCGATTGTCGACCTGAGGGCCTTCGACGACAACGCAACGGACCTGGTGCGCCGGGCGGGAGGCAAGCCGATCCGGGTGGCCAGCAAGTCGGTGCGGTGCCGTGCGCTGCTGGAACGGGTCCTGGCCCGGGACGGCTTCGCGGGCATCATGAGCTTCACCCTCTCCGAGTCCCTGTGGCTGGCCCGCGAGGGATTCGACGACGTCCTGCTCGCCTACCCCTCCACCGACCGGGACGGCTACGCCACCCTGACCAGCGACCCCAAGCTCGCCGCCGCCGTGACCGTGATGGTCGACGACATCGGCCAGCTCGACCTGATCGAGAGCGTTCGCGCCGGGACCGAAGAGGTCCGGGTCTGCCTGGAGTTGGACACTTCGCTGCGGATGCTGGGCGGCCGGATCCGCGTCGGCGCCCTGCGCTCCCCGCTGCGCACCCCCGAGCAGCTGGCCACGCTGGCGCGGGCGATCGAGCGCCGCCCCGGCTTCCGGGTGGTCGGGCTGATGGGCTACGAGGGCCATGTGGCGGGGGTCGGCGACGCGGTGACCGGGCGTCCGCTGCGCTCCCGCGCGATCCGGCTGATGCAGAGCACCGCGCGCCGGGAGCTGGCGGTCCGCCGGGCGGCGGCTGTGCGGGCGGTACGGGAGGTGGCGGACCTGGAGTTCGTCAACGGCGGCGGCACGGGCAGCGTGCAGCACACCGCCGCCGAGGACGCGGTGACGGAGATCGCCGCCGGGTCCGGGCTCTACCAGCCGCGGCTGTTCGACAACTACACGTCCTTCCGGGGCCGCCCGGCCGCGCTCTTCGCCCAGCCCGTGGTGCGCCGTCCGGGTGTGGGCGTGGTGACCGTACTGGGCGGCGGCTATCCGGCGTCCGGCGCGGCGGGCCGGGACCGGCTGCCGGTGCCGTATCTGCCGGAGGGGCTGGCCTACGACCCGCAGGAGGGCCCCGGCGAGGTGCAGACCCCGCTGCTGGGCACGGCCGCCGACGATCTGCTGATCGGCGACAAGGTGTGGTTCCGGCACGCCAAGGCCGGTGAGCTGTGCGAGCGTTTCGCGGCGCTGCACCTGGTCGAGGACGACCGGGTGGTGGACTCCGTACCGACGTACCGGGGCGAGGGCCACACCTTCCTGTAGCCGCCCCCGCCCTGTCCGGCCGGTCTGTATGGACCGGCCTATATGGACCGGCCGTCGCCCGCCAGGGCCGCTATGCCGTCCACGATCTTGTCCATGTCGCCGAGCGGCGGCGCCTTGTCGCTCACGTCGAACCCGAAGCGCACCAGGACCATGGTGTCGGGGACGGTGGGCGACGGGAAGGCGAGGGACTGGACGTAACCGTCGTCGCCCTTCTTCGTCATCACCTTCCAGCGCACCAGGAAGCCCTTCTCCCCCGCGACGTCGACCGCCTCCTCCTTGAGCCGCTTGTGCGAGGAGATCCCGCCGTACGCCTTGCGGTCGGTGTCCTCGTCCGTGCCGTAGGACTCCTCGGCGTTCTTGGCTATGTCCTCCTCGGCTATGCCCTTCGCGGTGTCCGCCTTGAAGCCTCGGGCGGTCCCGGAGAAGGCGCCGCCGCGGACGCAGTCGGTGGACGGGTCGCCCGGGCACGGGTAGCGCGAGGTGGTCACGCCCGCGCCGCCGGAGCTGCTGCGGCCCGCCTGCCAGCCCGTCAGCACCGGCAGGCTGATGCCGCTGACGGTGTCCGGCGCGATGCTCGGATCGTCGGTGGGCGGCGCGCTGGGGCCGTCGGTGGGCAGGCCGGACGGGGCGTCCGAGGGGGCGTCGCCGCCGCCCCCGGGCGGGGCGGGGGCGGTCGGCAGCGGGTTCGCCCGGTCGCCCTCGTCGCCGTCCCCGCTGTCGCCCAGCAGCACGATGCCGCCGATGATCGCGGCCACCACGACCCCCACCGACACGGCGAGCACCGCGACCCGGGGGCCGCGGCCGAGCCCCCGGCCGCCGTCCTGTCCTGGCAGATAGCCGGGCGCGGGCGGCGGGCCGAAGGGCGAGTCCGCCGGGGCGGTGGCGTCGCGCGTGTAATCGGTCCAGGTGGAACCGTCCCACCACCGATGGGTGGCGGGGCCGTGACCTGTGTAACCGGGATCGGGATACCAGCCCGGGGGCGTGTTCATGCTCACGCCGTCACCTTATGGCCACGGCTCGGCTCCGTACACCGGATCCCGCCGGACCCGACAGGTCATCACCTCACTCTGGGGATGAGGGGCCGTACGACCGCCGACCGCGCCGGTGCCGAGGCGAGGGCGGGTGGTGCGGAGCTCTCGTCGGAGGTCACCACGGACAGATCGCGCCGGTCCGAGATCGAGAGCTTCCGGTACACCCTGCTCAGGTGCATCTCCACCGTGCGGCGCGTCACGTACAGCCGGTTGGCGATCTCCCTGTTGGTCAGCCCCCGGGCGGCGAGCAGCGCGGTCCGGTGCTCGGCCGGGGTCAGGGACGCCAGCCCGATCTCGGTACCGCGGCGCGGTCTCGCGCCCGCCTCCACCAGGTCCCGGCCCAAGGTGTCCACGAGCCCGTCCGCTCCGCACTTCTGGGCCAGCCCCAGGGCCGTCCGCAGCTCGGCCCGGGCCTGCCGGGCCTTGCCGGTGCGCAGGAATTCGCGCCCGAGGTCCCGCATGGCGCGCGCCTCTTCGAGCGGCGCCCCGGCCTCCCGGAGCACGCCGACCGCCTCTCCCAGGAAGGCGGTCCGCTGGTCGCCGCGGGCCAGCAGACCGAGCGCGCGCAGGGCCACGCCGATGGCCGTCGGCGCCCCCCATTCGCGGGCGAGGTCCAGCTCCTCGCGCGCCAGCCGGTCGGCGGCGGCGGGATCGCCGAGCTGTGCGTGGGCGAGGGCGGCCTCGGACCGCCAGGGGAACACGGCGGGGTTCAGGCAGCCCCGCTGGGACAGCTGCCGCCCGCACTCCTCCAGATCGGCCAGCCCCGCCGCGGTCCACCCGACTTCGATCTGCAGCCTCCCCCGGTGGAACAGCAGCGTGGGCCTCAGCACATCAGGGGTGCTGCCCAGGGCCCCGTCGTCGGCGAGCAGTTCCTGCGCCTGGTCGACCTCACCCGATTCGAGGAGTATGCCTCCCAGCCAGCAGCGGGCCTGCGCGGAACCCAGCCACACCCGGCCACGGCCGTACTCCAGCGCCTCCCGCGCCTCCGCCGCGGCCTCCTTGATGCGGCCCGTCCGGAAGGCGCACTCGGCCAGCACCGACCGGGCCAGCGCCGCCATGGTGCGGGAGCCCGCGGCGGTCGCCTGGGCCACGATCACCTGGCACTTCTCCACCGCCTCCGCCTGTTCACCCGCATAGAAGAGAGCGAGTACGAGCCACAGCCGCGGCAGGACGTGGGCGTGCACCTGGGCGGACGTCTGGTCGAGCCCCAGACGCGCCCAGCGCACGGCCTCGACCCGCCCGCTGCCGCGCCACTGGGCGCTCAGGGCCAGCCAGGCGGCCTCCAGGCGTCTCACCCAGGGGGCGCGGCTGGTATCGGTGCTCACCTCGAGGGCCACCGGCCCCGCTCCCCCTTCCCGCATGAGGGCCAGGACTCCCGCCACGGCGGCGACGGCCCGGCGCGATTCCACGGCGGCGTCATCGTGCTCCAGCTCCGTCAGGGCGGCCTCCGCGACGCGCGACGCCTCGGCCATGTCGCCCGTCAGCACGATGGCCTGGAGGAGATGGAGGAGTACCAGGACCCGTTCCTCGCCCGCCCCGTGAAGGATCCGCAGGCTGCTGCGGAGCGAGGCGATGGCCGCGTCGGGGTCGTCGATGAGGACGACGTGGCCCAGCCGCCTCAGCAGTACGGCCTGCTCCGCTGGACCGCATTCGTCCAGGGCACGCTCCAGGCAGGTCCTGGCCTTCTTGACGTCTCCCTCGGCCAGGGCGGCGTCAGCCGCGCCGACCAGGAGCTGACTGGCCCAGGATTCCCCGATCGGCGCGGCGACGATCAGATGCCCGGTGATGTCGCCGCAGGGTGCGGCCTCCTCGTGCAGCACCCTGGCGGTCTCCGCGTGCAGCCGTGCCCGCTCGCTGGGGGGCATGGCCATCAGGAACGAGGCCCGGACCATGGGCTGGCCGAAGCCGACGCCCGCCGCGGTCTTCACCAGAATCCCGCAGCGGACGAACGTGTACAGCATGTCGGCGGCCTGCTCGGAGGTGACGCCGACGAGCCGGGCCACGACGGCGCAGTGGCTGACCGGGCTCATGACGGCGACGGCCTCCAGGACCCGGCCCGCGCCGGGGAACCACGGCTCGATACGGGAGGCGAGCGTGTCCGCCACCTCCACCGAACCGATGTCGGCGACGCGCTCGGCGGACAGCTCGGCCAGGCAGGTGCCGGCGCGCCGCAGTTCGCGCTGGAGCGACTGGACGAGCAGGGGGTTCCCACCGGTGGCCGCGCGACAGGCCCGGGCGAGGTCCGTGCTCACCGGCTCGCCGAAGTAACGGGCGAGGAGATAGCCGACGCAGTCGTCGTTGAGCCCCTGGAGCAGGAGGCGCTGATGGAAGCCGGGGACGACATCGGTCAGCGTGGCCGTGCCCGGAGTGCGCTGCTCGCCGTCCCTCGGGTGCGCGTAGTCCCGCCCCAGCGTGCACAGCAGCACGATGGGCAGCCCTTCGAGCCGTGCCATGAGGTGGCCGAGCCAGTGGAGCGAGTCGCCGTCGGTCCACTGAAGGTCGTCCACGCACACCAGCAGCGGTGTGGCGTCGGCGAGCGCCGAGACCAGCCGGTGCGTGGTGACGGCTGCCGTCTCGGTGGGACCGGACGGGCCGAAGCCGGGTCCGCCCCGGACCGAGAGCACCTGGTCCCGCACTTGGTGCAGTACGCCCCCCGGCAGGGCCCGTTCGGGCTGCCGGGCGCGGGCGGATATCACCTCGAAGTCCTTGCCGCGCGCGATCCTTAACGCGGTGCGCAGCATATGGGACTTGCCGGTGCCTACGTCTCCTTCCACCAGAAGGCTGACTCCCATCCCGGAAGCCGCCGAAGCCAGTGCCCTCTCAAGGGCTGACACTTCGCATTCTCGGCCCAGCAAAGCAATCCCTCATCCCTCGCAGTCAGGACGCCCGGGCGCGCTCCCGTGCTCGATCATGTACGGAGCCTCCCTCTGTGCCCGTGCCGGATGTGCCACTGATCAGTCGCTACCCCGGCGAGGACCACTTCGACCACGTCTTCGGCAAGCGTTGCCGTGACGGGCAGATGGCCGAAGAGCATCCGGTAATACGTGGTCGACGCAAGCATGTCCAACAGCAAATCGATATCGGCGTCGGCCCGGATGTCGCCCCGCCTGACCCCGCGCCTCAGGGCCTCGGCCGTCGACGCGCGGCGGGGGGAGAAGAACCTCTCCAGGAAGGCCGCCTCCAGCTCCGGGTCCCCGGCGATGTCGGCCACCAGGGCCGGGAGTACGCGCCGCCCCATCGCGGCGGTGGTGGCCGCGTGCCCGAGCGTACTCACCCCGGCGATGAGGTCGCAGTGCGTACAGCCGGTGTCGGGGGTGGGTTCGGTGCCGATGTGCGCGGCGAGCGCGTCCACCACGAGGTGCTGACGGGACCGCCATCGGCGGCGCAGGGCGGGCTTGCTCGTACCGGCACGGGCGGCGACCGCTTCCAGGGTCAGGTTCCCGTAGCCCACCTCGTCCAGGATCTCCATGACCGCGCCGGGCACGGCCGTGTCGATACGGGCGTCGCGCGGCCTGCCGGAACGCTGACTGCTGACCGACTCCTCGGCGGGGGCCGGTGCCTCGGGGGGTTTCGCCATGGCAGCAGTATAGATATGGTTCACTTCCGTTCCGGAACGGAATGTAAATCGCGGCGAGGAGTGAGGACATGGGCCAGCAGGCCGACAAGACGACGGACGCCACCGAAGAGCCCCTCGCGCCACCGGGCACGGCGGAACCCCGGCCCGCGGAGAGCGTCTTCGCGGGTCCGTACCGGGCCCTGACGCTCGGTGTGATCCTCTCGGTCAGCATGGTCGCCTTCGAATCGCTCGGCGTGGCCACGGTGCTGCCGGGCATCGCCCGGAAACTGGACGGCCTCGGGGCCTACGGCTGGGGCCTGTCCGCGCTCATGCTGGCCAACATCATCGGCACCGTCCTGGCGGGCCGCTCCGCCGACCGGCGAGGCCCCTGGCGGCCCGCGGCGAGCGGCATGCTCGTCTTCGCCGTGGGCTGCGCGGTGGCGGGGTCGGCCACCTCCTGGCCGCTGTTCCTGCTCGGCCGGTTCGCCCAGGGGCTCGGTGTCGGCGCCGTCATGGCGATGGCGTACACGGTCATCGGGCTCGCCTATCCCGCGCACCTGCGGGCCCGCATGTTCGCGCTGCTCTCCTCCGCGTGGACCATCCCGTCGCTCATCGGCCCGGTCATCACCGGCACGCTCGCGGACCACACCACTTGGCGCGCGGTGTTCCTGCTCATGCTGCCGATCATCGCCGCCGCCGCGCTGCTGACCCTCCCCGGCCTGCGCCGCCTTAACCGCACCGGGGACGGCGACACGGCCGCGGACACCGCCCCCGCCCTGCCGTGGTGGAAGGGGCCGCTGGCCGGTGCCGTCCTGCTGACCGCGGGCACCGGTCTGCTGCTCCAGGCGCTCCTGCTGGAGAACCTGGCCCTGCTCGTCCCGCTCTCCCTGCTCGGCGTGGCCGTCGCACTGCCCGCGCTGCGCCAGGTGACCCCGGAGGGCACCCTGACCGCACGCGCCGGGCTCGGCGCGGGCACCGTCATCCGCGGCCTGCTGTGCGGCGCGTACTTCGGCAGCGAGGCATTCCTGCCGCTCGGCCTCCAGGATCTGCACGGCATGAGCTCCGCCACGGCGGGCCTGGGGCTGTCCGCGGGCGCGATCACCTGGGTGCTGGGTTCCGCGCTTCAGGCGAAGCGGGACGGCAAGGGGCAGGGCAGCCGCACCGGTGGCGTCGCGCTCGGGTTCGCCGTCCTGCTGGCCGGTGTGGCGGTCATCGCGCTGGTCATCCTCACCGCCTCGATCCCAGGCTGGCTCGCCATCGTGGGATGGGGAATCGGCGGCATCGGCATGGGCATCGCGTTCAACGCCTCCACCACCGAAACCATGGAGCAGGCACCGGCCGAGCGGCAGGGCGAGATCAGTGGCGCGCTACAGCTCGCCCAGACCCTCGCCACCGGTGTGATCGCGGGGCTCGGCGGGGCGGCCATCGCCATCGCGCAGCACTACGACGTCGGCACCCGTGGGGCGCTGTTCGGCCTCTTCGGGCTCACCGCCGCCCTCTCGCTGCTCGGCATGCTCCTGTCCCGACGGCTCCGGGCCGCACCCGCCCCGGCCGGGTCCGCCTGAAGGGCTCCCGGCGCCCTCGTAGGACGGCACAACGGGGAAGACATAACAGGGAAGACCAGGAGGCGACCGTGAACCTCATTCACCTGCTGGGGCTCTGCGCGGGAACGGAGACGGACCCGTTCGGGGAGCCGCTGCTGCGAGCGCTCGCGGGGCCCGACTGCGGCGGCCTGCGATGGGATGTGTGCCCGGTCCGGGACGGGCTGCCGCCGCACGACGACCACCCCAGGGACGCGCTGCCCGCCGAAGTCCGGGCCCTGCGCGCCCGGGCGGCCGCCGCTGACGCGCTGGTGCTCGCCGTACCGGAGGAGTCGGCCATGCCGCCCGGGGCCCTGCTCAACGCCCTGAACTGGCTCGTATGGCCCAGGGCCGGATCCCCGATGGCGGGCAAGCCGGCGGCCGTGCTGACCACGACCGCGGAAGACGCCCCCGATCCGGCCGCGTTCACCGACGTCGAGCAGTTGCTGCTCGGCTCGGCGTGCCGGAGCGTGGGGCCGCGCACCATCGTCCGGCACGCCGGGCTGCTCCTGCGGGAGGAGCCCGGCGGCCGGGTGTTCATCGCCGACCCCACCGTGGCCATGCGGCTGTTACTCCACATCCGGCAGACCGAGACGGCGGCCCGGGCCGCCTCGTCCCCGCGGCGGCCCGGGGAGGACTTCCTGCCCTGGCTGTGACCCGCGGACCCCACGTGCCCGCGCCCCGCCGCTCGCAGCGGCGGGGCGCGGGCGTGTTTCCCAAGGGCCTCCCTGTCAGGCGGGTGGCCCGATGGCCCGTCAGGCGCGGCAGCGCAGCATGGTCAGCGGCGGGTTGGCCAGGAAGTCCGTCCAGAACGCCGTCCCCAGGGCCGCTTCGCCCTCCTCGGGCACCGTCAGCGGCACCCACTCCACCGGGCCGAATCCGGCCGCCCGCAGCGCGCGCTCGTAGACCTCGTGGGGCGGACAGCCCGCGACGAACTCGACCGGCGGGTCGACGAGTGCCGTGATGCGCATGAGGGGCCCGCTCGCGTTCTCTCCCTCCGCCCGGTACCGGAAGCCGTACTTGTCGGTGGGCGGTCCGTCGAAGCGGAAGTCCGGGTCCTGGGTGAGCGCGTAGAAGTGGCCGCCGGGCGCCAGGCTCCGGTGCGCGCCGCGGCACATCCGCTCCATCGCGGCCGCGTCCTGGGCGTAGTTGAGCAGATAGACGGCCGTGACGAGGTCGAAGGGCCGCTCGGGGGGCGGCAGTTCGGTGACGTCGCACACCTCGTAGCGCGCTCCCAGCGGGCCGCGCTCCTCGATGCCGCGGGCGGCGGCCACCATCTCCCCGGAGATGTCGACCCCCAGAGCCTCCGCGGCGCCGAGCCGCTTGAGCTGCCGGGTGTAGAAGCCCGTACCGCAGGCCAGGTCGAGCACGGACCTGCCCCTGATGTCACCGAGCATCCCGAGGAAGCTGGCCCGCTCCGGGTACCGCGCCATCGGCAGCGATTTGACGCCCTCGTACTCCTCACCGATCTCGTCATATTGCAGCGTGGTCATCGCGCAGTCCTCCCGGGTTTCCGGTGTTCTCGTTGCTCCCGGCCCACTGTCCCGGGCCGGGATGAGGGGTCGTGGCCGGGCGGCGCAGCAGGTCGCCCGCCATCGCCGTGCGCCGCCCCTGGTACGCGACGGCCGCCAGGGCCGCGCCGGTCGGTGCCGCGCTCGCGCTCCGCACGTCGCAGGCGCCGTACGGGTTCCCGCCCGCCTCGAAGACGGCCTGGTCGGTGAAGCCCGGCGGGACCGCCACCGCACCGCTGTTCAGCAGCAGGTGGTGGAAGGCGAGCAGGGCAGACTCGCTGCCCGCGTGGGTGAGCGCGGTCGTGACGAACCCGCTCGCGGGCTTGCCCCACAACGGCCCCCGCCCTCCGTCGGACGCCAGCGACTGGACGAAGTCCAGCAGACGCGCGGACATGCAGCCCAGCCGGGCCGGGGCGCCGAAGACCACCGCGTCCGCCCAGGCCACGTCCTCCCGCGTGGCGGTGGCGGCCACGGGTTCCGGGTGGCGGCCCGGGTCCCCGACCCGCCGCAGCCGCACCCGCGCGCCCACGGAGCGGGCACCGGCCGCGCACTGCCGCGCCATCAGCCGCGTGCGGCCGTCGTCCGCGCAGTGCACCACGGTCACCTTCACCGGACCGGGTACGGCTGAGCGGAGCGGGCGTGCGGGGTGCGGGCCCGCCCGGGCAGTGAGGTCGGCCACCCGGCGGCCCAGGTTCCGGGCCGCGTCGCGCACTTCGGCGCCCGCGGCCTCCGGGCGGCTGTCCGCGGACACGCCGTACGGATTCCCGCCCGCGGGCCCGAAGACCGGGTCGGCCGGGTCCGCGCCGAGCACCCAGGAACCCCAGTGAAAGGCGGTCTGGTGGAGTGCCAGCAGCGTCGCCTCACGGCCCGCGTGGGTGCAGGTGGAGGAGGTCATGCCGGTCACGATGCGGTCGGCCAGCAGCCCCTGGCGCCACAGCGGGCTGGTGGTCTCCAGGAACCGTTTGAAGGCGGCCGAGACGTTTCCGAAGTACGTCGGGGTGGCCAGCACCAGGCCGTCCGCCCACAGCACGTCCTCCGGTTCCGCGACGCGCTCCGGCCACGCCGCGGCAGCCGGGTCGTCCTCCGCCACCCGCAGCAGCCGCACCGCCGCGCCCCCGGCCCTGGCCCCCTCGGCGGCCAGGGTGGCGAGGGTGCGCATGGTGCCGCGCCTGCTGTGGTGGATGACCGCGACCCGGGGGCTCATCCCGCCTCCCCGGGCAGCGGTTCGGCCCGCAGCACGAGCCGTACGTCGTCGCCCATGCGGGATACGTCGTCCAGATGCAGCCGCAGGCCCTCGCCCAGCGTCCGCGCCCCGAAGCCGTCGAGCACCGGGCGGCCTCCGGAGCCGAGCAGCACGGGTGCCACGTAGGCGACCACCCGGTCGAGCAGGCCCCGCGCGGCGAAGGCCGCCGCCAGCCCGGCCCCGCCCTCCAGGAGCAGCGAGCGCAGACCGCGCCGGTACAGCTCGCCGGTCAGCGCCGCGATGTCGAGCCCGTCACCGGTGGCGGGCACCTCCAGCACCTCGTGGGGGTCCGGCAGTCGGGGGTGCGGTGTGCCGTGGCCGACGACCACGAGGGTGGGCGCCGCGTCGTCCAGCACGCGCGCGCCGGGCCGGATGGTGCCCGTACGGTCCAGCACCACCCGCAGCGGCGGGTCGCCCCGCACCGCGTGGCGCAGCCCCAGATGGGGATCGTCGGCGCGCAGCGTCCCGGAACCCACCAGAACCGCGTCATGCGCGGCGCGCAGGGCGTGCACGTCCTCCCGCGCGGGCTGCCCGGTGATCCACCGGGACGTTCCGTCCGGCGCCGCCGATCTGCCGTCGAGCGTGCCGCCGAACTTCCAGGTGACACAGGGCCGGTCGCGGCGGACCGCGGTGAGCCACAGCTCGTTGACGCGTTCGGCGTCCGCGCGCAGCACGCCGGGCACGACCTCCACCCCGGCCTCGCGCAGCCGCCGCGCGCCGCCCGCGGCCCCGGGGGTCGGATCGGGCACCGCGTACAGGACCCGGGCGACCCCCGCGGTCAGCAGGGCTTCGGCGCACGGCCCGGTACGTCCCTGGTGCGCACAGGGCTCCAGGGTGACCACGGCGGTGGCGCCCCGCGCCCGCGGGCCCGCGGCGGTGAGCGCCTCGACCTCCGCGTGCGGCTGTCCGGCGCCGCGGTGGAAGCCCTCGCCGACCGGGTGTCCGGCCGGGTCGAGGACGACGCAGCCGACGACGGGGTTGGGGCTGGTGCGGCCCAGGGCGACGGCGGCGAGATCGACGGCCCGGCGCATGGCGGTCTCCTCGGCGGGCGAGACGCGCGCCGTGACGTCCCCGGCCGTCACCGCGTCCCCGGCCGTCACGGCGTCTCCGCGAGCCGGAAGCCCATGGCGTAGATGTCGCGCTCGTACCATCCGTGCCGCCTGCGGCAGCGGGCGAGATCGCCGAAGCGGGTGAAGCTGCCGCCGCGGGCGATGCGGTAGGTGCCGCGGCTGAGCGCCAGGTCGTCGTCGACGGCGGCGCCTCCCGGATACGGGCGGTAGTCGTCGGCGGTGAACTCCTCGACGTTGCCCGCCATGTCGTGCAGGCCGAACGGCGAGCGGCCGGCCGGGTGCACCCCGATGGGGGTGGTGGTCAGCGGGCCGTGCTCGACGGTGTTGGCCCGGTCGGCGGTGAACTCGTCGCCCCACGGGAACTCGTAACCCGCGGGACCGGCGGCCGCGTACTCCCACTCGGCCTCCGTCGGCAGCCGGAACGCCCGGCCCGTGCGGTGCGCGAGCCAGGCCGCGTAGGCGTCGGCGGCCTCGGCGGGCACGGTCCACACCGGGTGGTTGCCGAGCGGTTCCGGGTAGCTGCCGAACCGCCACGACGTGGGCAGCACGGTGCTGCCGGTGTCTTCGAGAAAACGGCGGTACTCATGGTTGGTGACGGGGTGGAGCGCGATGCGGAAG
The DNA here is from genome assembly GCF_044333065.1 of Streptomyces sp. NPDC021115. Classification (NCBI taxonomy): domain Bacteria; kingdom Bacillati; phylum Actinomycetota; class Actinomycetes; order Kitasatosporales; family Streptomycetaceae; genus Streptomyces; species Streptomyces sp. NPDC021115. Next base: position 542,781 of record NZ_JBIRQF010000002.1, on the reverse strand, counting down.
GCCGCCAGGTCCGTCTCGTGGACGGGGCACTCCTTGGCGATCCAGTCCTCCTGCACCCCCGCGTGGCGCCAGCGGCCGGTGACGTCCGCCACCAGCTCCGGTGCCAGCCCGAGCCGGGCGCGGGCCGCCGGGATGTCGGCCATGGGCGGATCGTCGGGGCGGATGCGCGGGTCGCCGATGAGCCCCAGGACGGTCCCGGCGGCGTACCGCCGGAGGAAGGACCGGGACGGGTCCTCCGCGACCGCGACGAGCAGGTCGGCGGGGGCGGCGAGCAGATCGCGGTGGTCGCTCAGCGGCCAGGGGCCGAGGCGGGCCGCGAAGGTGTCGGGCAGGCCCATGGCCGCCCGGTCGGACAGGGTGTTGGGGTTGGCGAGGACCGCGGACGAAGCGGTGGGGGGCGGGCTGGTGGTCACGAGAGCCTCCGGTCCGTGAGCGGGGAAGGGCCTGCGGTCAGCACGGCACCTGGCCGGGGTCCGTGCCGCGGAACGTGCCCACCAGGTAGTTGAGGCCGGGCGTCGTGCGCGGCACCAGGTGCGAGGTGACCGGTGCGAAGCCGTGTGCGGTGACGAGGTCGGTCAGTTCGGCGGTGGTGAACTCCTGGTAGAGGCGGCTGCCCTCGTTGACGAAGAGCCGTCCCCGCTCGCCCGCCGACTGGAACACGGAGACGGTGTACAGCCCGCCCGGCCGCAGCAGGGCGCGGATCCGCCCCAGATAGGCGGGGAGGTCGTCGGGGTGCTGGTGATGCAGGCAGCCGTTGTCCAGGACGGCGTCGTACTCCGCCTCGCCCTCCAGTTCCGTCACCGAGGTGGTGAGGAAGCGTGCCCGGTCGGCCCGGCCCGCGCAGACGGCCGGCCACTCGGGGGAGGTGACGATGTCGATCCCGGTGACCCGGTGCCCGTGGTCGAGCAGGATGGCGGCGTCGCGGCCGTGTCCGGTGCCGATGTCGAGCACATGAAGAACGTCGCGAACCTCGCGGACATCGCCGGACGCGGTCCCGCCGAGCGCGCGCATCAGCAGCAGCGGCGTCTCCCGCATGGCGCGCTCGGTGGTCCACACGTCGCGTCCGTCGGCGTAGTGGTCCTCGAAGTCGGAGTGGAGCACGGCGTGGTAGGCCGACCGGTCGGGCGGCGGCGCCTGTGCGGGGGCGATCGTGTACGCGTCGGCTATCTCGTACCTGTCCATCGTGGTGCCAAGTCCTGTCCTGGAAGAGCCACTGGCTTTGAGGTCCCGCGTGGGGCCGCGGGCATGGGGCCGGGGAAGGCGGGACGGGCCCGCGCTTCCCCGGCACGCCTAGGAACGTCCGCGGTTCAGACGCCGATCGTGTACACCTGGCCGTCGTAGGACGAGGCGACGAACGCCTTGTTCACCGCGTCGTACGCGAGGGAGGAGATCCCGGCCGTGGTGGGCTTGGCCTTCTCCCGCCAGCTGCGGTCCACCCGGTCGTACAGCGCGACCAGACCGTTGTAACTGCCGGTGGCCACCACCCGGCCGTCATCGGAGGCGGCCACGCACTTGATGGAGTGGGTGTGCGGCGTCGGCAGGGTCTCCGCGCGCAGCTCCGGGTCCCAGATGCGCAGCTTCAGGTCGCGGCTGACGCTGGCGAACCACCCGTCGCCCAGCCCCGCACAGCCGTTGGCGATCTTCTCGTGCAGATCGTCGACGGTGGCGGCCCGCTCCAGGGTGGAGATGCGGTACCAGGTGGCGGAGGCATCGGCGGCGACGGAGAAGAGGTAGTCCCCGGACACCGCGATTCCCTTGACAGCGTTGGTGTGTAGTGGCAGGTCCATGACATGTTCGACTCCGCCGTCGCCGTGGAGCTTCAGCAGCAGGCCCTCGCCCGTGTACGACCCCACGACCGCGTACCGCTCGCCCTCGCGCTCGAAGGCGACCCCGCAGTTCAGCGGGGACCGGTGCTGGTACAGCACACGCCCCGTCAAGGCGTCGAACACCTTCCCGAGCTGCCCCCCGGAGAGGACCAGACCGCCCAGCGGGGTGAGGAAGTTGCAGAGGCTGCCCGTCTCGGCCACCAGCTCTCCGTCCTCGCGCACCATCCCCGCGTCGCCGACCGTGAGCGCGGTGCCGTCCGCCGTGGGCAGGACGGCGTTGACGCCGCCGGTGGGCGGGACCACGTCGGTGTCCCAGGCCCGCGCCTCGTAGTCGTACCCGCGGTACCGCGCCCCGAAGGTGGCGAAGACCAGTCGCGAGCCCCCGGCGAACGCGCAGGAGCGCGGCCATACGTCGTCGGGCAGCGCCGTGGTGTCGAGCAGCTCGGGAAGGCCGGAGGAGACGTTCCACAGCAGCATGGTGCGGTCGTAGCTGAGGCTCACCAGCAGGCCGCGGGCGTCGTCCAGCACCAGGCGCTTGATGCCCGCGTCGTGGGCGGGCAGCACGGTCCGCTCCTCCGGTCCCACGACGATGATCTGGCCGTCGTCGTTGCCCGCGAAGATGACCCCGTCGGAGGAGATGGCGATGGTGTCGGTCTCCACCCCGTCCATGTCCAGGTCGGCGGTCATCCCGCCGGTCTCCAGCGACCAGCGCTTGATGGTGCCGTCATCGCTGGATGAGATCAGCTCATCGGCGTCACGCGCCCATTCGACGGAGATGACGTCCGCGGTGTGACCGGTGAAGGTGGCGGCGAGGCGACCGGCGAAGTCGTACACCCGCACCCGGTGATCGCGGGACGCGGTGGCCACCAGTTCCTTGGAGGGGTGGAACACCGACATCTCCACGTCGTCCTCCTGGTCGGAGAAGACGGCCAGCAGGCGCAGGTCCGGCACGGTCCACAGCCGGGCCGTGTAGTCGCTCGACGAGGTGAGCAGATAGCGGCCGTCCGGCGAGAACACGCACTGGTTGGCCAGGTGGTCGTGGAAGGCCCTGGCCAGGGCCCGGCCGGTGCTCTGGTCCCAGCAGATGACCTGGTTGTCGTATCCGGCGGTGGCCACGTACTCGGCCTGCCAGGCGGCGATACCGCTGATCGGACCTCGATGCTGGATCATATGGACTCCCCTACGAGGGCGATGGTGTGCCCGCTGTGTTCGACTTTGGCGCGCAAATATCCGTGATTGCGTTCCGTCTTGAATATCCCGGTCGGGATGACTTCCTCGATGTTGATCCCGTGTGCGGTCAGCTGCCGCGCCTTGTCGGGATTGTTGGTACGCAGCCGGATCCGGGTAGCACCCAGGGTGTGGAGCATTTGTACGGCGGCGCGGTAATCGCGTGCGTCGTCCGAGAAGTTCAGTTCGCGATTGGCCGCGAACGTGTCGAGACCCAGCTCGTCCTGGAGCCGGTAGGCGTCGAGCTTGTTGTAGAGACCGATGCCACGCCCTTCCTGACGGAGGTAGAGCAGGATGCCCCCCGACTCGGCGGCCAGTTGCAGCGACTCGGCGAGCTGGGGCCCGCAGTCACAGCGGCCGGAGCCGAAGACATCACCCGTCAGGCACTCCGAATGGAGCCTCACCAGCGGGACCTCCGCCCTGGGAGCGAAGGACACCGCGATGTGCTCCTGCCCGTCGCCGAGTCCGGAGAATGTGATCGTTTCTGCGGTGTGCCATTCGCCGTTGGCCAAACACACCGGGACCTCGACCCGGGCCCGGATCACCGCCGCTGACACTGATGGATCGAATTTCTCAGGCGAGTTCTCACCGCTTGACGTGATGGACAAGGCTTCGTCCCTCCCGTGGAAACGGCACCACCATGGGTTCAGGCAGCGCCACGCAGTGCTCAGCATGCACAACGGAAACTGCCGCGCACGACACGGGACGCACCGATACGGAGACCGAAACGCTTTGCGCCTGCCACCGAATACCGGCGGCCGAATCCCCCGTGTCAGAAGGCCGTTCGAAGGAGATTTCCCCAGGCCCCGGGCGGCCGGGGGCGCACGGGGCCGACGGCGCCCGAAAGCGCCCGCCTCGTTGCCGTTTTCTTGCCTCGGGCATATTCCGGGCAGAAAAAAGGCAACCGGTCGGCCAGGCTATCTGGCGCGCCGGTTGCCGGGGGATGGCCGGGCGGCGATGACGCGGCCGCCCGGAGACGTGATCAGGGATGTGACGAGAGACGTGACCGGAGATCAGAGGGGCGTGACGTACGCCCCCGCGATGCCGCCGTCCACCAGGAACTCGGCCGCGTTGATGAACGAGGAATCGTCGCTGGCCAGGAAGGCGACCGCGGACGCGATCTCCTCCGGTTCGGCGAACCGCCCCACCGGCACGTGCACCAGCCGCCGCGCCGCCCGCTCCGGGTCCTTGGCGAACAGTTCCTTCAGCAGCGGGGTGTTGACCGGCCCCGGGCACAGCGCGTTGACCCGGATGCCCTCGCGCGCGAACTGCACGCCCAGCTCGCGCGACATCGCCAGCACGCCGCCCTTGGAGGCGGTGTAGCTGATCTGCGAGGTCGCGGCGCCCATGACGGCCACGAACGACGCGGTGTTGATGATGGAGCCCCGGCCCTGCCGCCGCATATAGGGCAGCGCGGCCTTGCAGCACAGATAGACGGAGGTGAGGTTGACCTCCTGGACCCGCTTCCAGGCGTCGAGCCCGGTGGTGAGGATCGAGTCGTCGTCGGGCGGCGAGATGCCCGCGTTGTTGAACGCCACGTCGACCGAGCCGTAGGTGTCGTACGCGGTCTTGAAAAGCGCCTCGACCTGCTCCTGATCGGTGACGTCCACCTGGACGTAGAGTCCGCCGACCTCGTCGGCGGCGGCCTTGCCCGCGGCCGCGTCGATGTCGGCGCACACAACGCGCGCGCCCTCGGAGGCGAAGCGGCGCGCGGTGGCCAGGCCGATGCCGCTGCCCGCTCCGGTGATGACGGCGGTACGGCCCACCAGGCGGCGGCACACGGGGGTTTCGGTCTCGCTCACGTCACTGCTCCTCGGTGCTGATGAACACGTTCTTGGTCTCGGTGAAGGCGGTCAGGGCGTCGGGCCCCAGCTCCCGGCCGAGCCCGGACTGCTTGTAGCCGCCGAACGGGGTCGCGTAGCGCACGCTGCTGTGCGAGTTGACGGACAGGTTCCCGGCGGCGACGGCGCGCGAGACGCGCACCGCGCGGCCCACGTCGCGGGTCCAGATCGAGCCGGAGAGGCCGTACTCGGTGGCGTTGGCCAGCCGTACGGCGTCGGCCTCGTCCTCGAAGGGGAGGACGACGGCGACGGGTCCGAAGATCTCCTCCACGGCGGTGCGGTCACCGGGCGCGCCGCCCTCCAGCACGGTCGCCGGGTACCAGAAGCCCTTGCCGCCGGGGGCCTCGCCGCGGATGGCGGCGGGCGCGTCCTCGGGGACGTAGGACCGTACGCGCTCGCGCTGCGCGGCCGAGATCAGCGGGCCCATGGCGGTGGCGGGGTCGGCCGGGTCGCCGACCACGAAGGACGTCACGGCGGGCTCCAGCAGCTCCATGAACCGGTCGTAGACGCCGCGCTGCACCAGGATCCGGCTGCGGGCGCAGCAGTCCTGGCCGGTGTTGTCGAGGAACGAGCCGGGCGCGGCGCTCGCCGCCGCCTCGATGTCGGCGTCGGCGAAGACGATGTTGGGGCTCTTGCCGCCGAGTTCGAGCGTCACGCGCTTCACGCCCGCCGCGCACTTCGCCATGATCTCCTTGCCGACGGCCGTCGACCCGGTGAAGACGACCTTGGCGATGCCCGGGTGTTCGACCAGCGCGGCCCCGGCCACCGGACCGGCGCCGGGCAGCACCTGGAACAGCCCCTCGGGCAGCCCGGCGGCGAGGGCGAGTTCGGCGAGCCGGAGGGCGGTCAGCGGGGTGGTCTCGGCGGGCTTGAGGAGGACCGCGTTGCCCGCGGCGAGGGCGGGGGCGGTGCCCCAGCCCGCGATGGGCATCGGGAAGTTCCACGGCGCGATGACGGCGACCACGCCGAGCGGTTCGTGGAAGGTGATGTTCAGGCCGCCCGCCACCGGGATCTGGGCGCCGCTCAGCCGCTCCACTCCCCCGGCCGCGTACTCCAGCAGATCGCGGACGTTGCCCGCCTCCCAGCGGGCGTTGCCGATGGGGTGGCCCGCCTCGCGGACCTCCAGCGCGGCAAGTTCCTCGATGTGGTCGTCCACGGTGGCGGCGAAGCGGCGCAGCAGCCGGGCCCGGTCGGCGGGGGCGAGGGCGGCCCAGCCGCGCTGGGCGGTGGCGGCGCGGGCGACCGCGGCGTCCACGTCGCCGGGGGTGGCGGCCGGGACGACTGTGATGACCTCCTCGGTGGCCGGGTTGAGGATGTGGTGCTCGTGGGGGTGTTCGGTGCTCACTCGGGGGTTCCTCACATGCGCTCGAAGGACCGGAAGCGTTCCCAGTCGGTGACGGCGGTGTCGTACGCCTCCTGCTCGACGCGGGCCATGTTGAGGTAGTGCTCGACCACCTCGTCGCCGAAGGCGGCCCGCGCTATGGGGCTGGCCTGCCACCGGTCGGCGGCGTCGCGCAGCGAGGTCGGCACGTGGTCGGCGTCGCCGGTGTAGGCGTTGCCGGTGCAGACCTCGGGCAGCTCCAGCTCCTCCTCGATCCCGTACAGCCCGGCGGCCACCATTCCGGCGACGGCGAGGTACGGGTTGACGTCGCCGCCGGGGAGCCGGTTCTCCAGCCGGTGGGCGTGGCCGTGGCCGATGACGCGCAGCGCGCAGGTGCGGTTGTCCGGGCCCCAGGCGACGGCGGTGGGCGCGAAGGAACCGGGCCGGAAGCGCTTGTAGGAGTTGATGTTGGGCGCGTAGAGCAGGGTGAAGTCGCGCATCGCGGCGATCTGCCCGGCCAGGAAGTGGCGCATGGTCTTCGACATGCCGTACGGGCCGTCGTCGTCGGCGAGCACGGGGTCCCCGGCCTCGTCGCGCAGCGAGAGGTGGATGTGACAGGAGTTGCCCTCGCGCTCGTCGTACTTGGCCATGAAGGTGAGCGCCATGCCCTCCTGGGCGGCGATCTCCTTGGCGCCGGTCTTGTAGATGACGTGCTGGTCGCAGGTGGTCAGCGCGTCGTCGTAGCGGAAGGCGATCTCGTGCTGGCCGAGGTTGCACTCGCCCTTGGCCGACTCCACGGTCATCCCGGCGGCGCCCATCTCGTTGCGGATGCGGCGCAGCAGGGGCTCGACGCGGCCGGTGCCGAGGATGGAGTAGTCGACGTTGTACTGGTTGGCGGGGGTCAGCCCGCGGTAGCCGCCGTTCCACGCCTGTTCGTAGGTGTCCCGGAAGACCATGAACTCCAGCTCGGTCCCGGCGTACGCGGTCCAGCCGCGCTCCGCGAGCCGGTCCAGCTGGCGGCGCAGGATCTGCCGAGGGGAGGCGACCACGGGCGAGCGGTCGTGCCACGAGAGGTCCGCGGTGAGCATCGCGGTGCCGGGGTTCCAGGGGGTGCGGCGCAGGGTGGCGGTGTCGCCGTGGAGGGCGAAGTCGCCGTAGCCGCGCTCCCAGGAGGACATGGCGTAGCCGCCGACGGTGTTCATGTCGGCGTCGACGGCGAGCAGGTAGTTGCAGCCCTCGGTGCCGTGCTCCAGCGCGTCGTCCAGGAAGAAGCGCGCGGCGAACCGCTTGCCCTGGAGTCTGCCCTGCATATCGGTGAAGGCCAGGACGACGGTGTCGATCTCCCCGGCGGCCACGAGCCTGGTCAGCTCGTCGACCGAGAGCGGGGGCGTGCGGTCTGCCACGGTGGTGCCTCCTGGCTTCCGGACTTCCGGACTTTCGGACGGGTTCGGACGGGTGTGAGGGGCGCGGAGTGGCCTTAAGGTAATACCGCAGACCATTGATTGGGAAGGAGGTGCGGACGGTTCGATGAGCGAGACCCATGGCGGCGGGGACCGGCTCGCGCCGGTGCTGCGCCCGGTGCGCGCCGGAAACGGCTTCGAGGAGGCGCTGGAGCAGATACTCCAGGTCGTACGGCTGGGGCTGGTCCCCGACGGCGGCCGCCTCCCGGCCGAGCGCGAGCTGGCGGAGCGGCTGCGGATCAGCCGGGTGACCCTGCGCGAGGTGCTGAAGGTCCTCCAGGACCAGGGCATCGTGGAGAGCCGCCGCGGCCGGTACGGCGGCACCTTCGTACGGACCCGGCCGGAGCCCGCCGCGGGCGGCGAGGACGAGCTGCGGCGGCGGGTCGAGGCGGTGGACGTCGAGGACACGCTGCGCTTCCGGGAGGTCCTGGAGGTCGGCGCCGCCGGGCTGTGCGCCGCGCACGGCCTGACCGACGGGCAGGCCGCGCGCCTGCGCGCCGCCCTCGACGCGACGCGCGACGCCCCGCTGGCCGACTACCGGCGGCTGGACACGATGCTGCATCTGACGCTGGCGGAGCTGGCGGGCTCGCCCTCACTGGCCGCCCAGTACGCGGCCGTCCGCGCCACCGTCAACGACCTGCTGGACTGCATCCCGCTGCTGGTACGGAACCTGGAGCACTCCCAGGCCCAGCACGCGGCGCTGGTCGAGGCGGTGCTCGACGGGGACGCGGACGGGGCGCGCGAGGTGATGCGGGAGCACTGCGAGGGCACGGCGGCGCTGCTGCGCGGGTTCCTGCCGTAACCCCGGTTTTACGCAGAGGTCTTGCGCGGACCCTCCACGTACGGCAAAGGTATGCCCCCACACCAATCCCCTCCCCACCGCCGTCCCCTCGTGCAAGCCAGGAGTGCCCATGGCTGACATGGCCGAAGGAACCGAGACCGCCCGCACCGCCTCCTCCGATCCAGGTGAACCGGGCGCATCCGGCTATCTGGAGCGGCGCACCCTGCGCCGCGGCAGCGCGGGCCCGCTACTGCTGACCGGCCTCGGCGTCGCCTATGTGGTCTCCGGCGACTTCTCCGGCTGGAACTTCGGCCTCGCGGAGGGCGGCTTCGGCGGGCTGGCCATCGCGGCCGTGCTCATGGGCCTGATGTACACCTGCATGGTCTTCGCCCTCGCCGAACTCGCCGCCATCCTCCCCACTGCGGGCGGCGGCTACGGCTTCGCGCGGCGCGCCCTCGGCCCGTGGGGCGGCTTCCTCACCGGCACGGCGATCCTCATCGAATACGTCCTCGCGCCCGCCGCCATCTCCATCTTCATCGGCGACTACGTCGAATCCCTCGGCCTCTTCGGGCTGGAGTCCGGCTGGCCGGTCTATCTCGCCTGCTTCGTCATCTTCATCGGCATCCATCTGTGGGGCGTGGGCGAGGCCCTGCGGTTCAGCCTCGTCGTGACCGCCATCGCCGTCGCCGCGCTGCTGATCTTCGCGGTCGGCGCCTTCACCGACTTCGACGCGGGCTCGCTGACCGACATCCCGGTCGACCACTCGGCGTTCGGCGCCAGCTCCTGGCTGCCGTTCGGCCTGCTCGGCATCTGGTCGGCGTTCCCCTTCGGCATGTGGTTCTTCCTGGGCGTGGAGGGCGTCCCGCTCGCGGCCGAGGAGACCCGCGAGCCCGCGCGCACCCTGCCCAAGGCCATGGCCTGTTCGATGGGCATCCTGCTGCTCCTGGCCCTGCTCACCTTCCTCGCCGCCACCGGCGCCCGCGGCCCGGCCGCCGTGCAGGACGCGGGCAACCCGCTGGTCGAGGCGCTTCAGCCGGACGGCAAGGCCACCACGCTGTCCCGCGTCGTCAACTACGCGGGGCTCGCCGGTCTGGTCGCCTCCTTCTTCTCCCTGATCTTCGCCGGTTCGCGGCAGCTGTTCGCCCTGTCCCGGGCCGGATACCTGCCCCGCTTCCTCTCCCTGACCAGCCGCCGCAAGGCCCCCTACCTGGGCCTGCTCGTCCCCGGCGCCATCGGCTTCGGCCTCGCCGCCTGGTCGGGCGACGGCGCGCGGATGCTGAACGTCGCGGTCTTCGGCGCCACCATCTCGTACGCCCTGATGTCGCTCTCCCACATCGTCCTGCGCCGCCGCGAGCCGGGCCTCGACCGCCCGTACCGCACCCCCGGCGGCATCGTGACCTCGTCCGTCGCCTTCCTCCTGGCCTGCGCGGCGCTCCTGGCCACCTTCCTGGTGGACCAGGACGCCGCCTTCATCGCCCTCGGCGTCTACGCGGTGGCGCTCGCCTACTTCGCCTTCTACAGCCGCCACCGGCTGGTCGCGGCGGCGCCGGAGGAGGAGTTCGCGGCGCTGGCGGAGGCCGAGGCGGAACTGTCCCGCGACTGAGAGATTGGACCCGTACGTGCCCCCTCTGCCTCTGATCGGCATCAGCACCTACCTGGAAGCCTCGGCGCACTGGGGCGTCTGGAACCTCCCCGCCGCGCTCCTCCCCGCGGGGTACCACCAACTCGCCCAGCGCGCCGGGGGTCTGGCCGCGATGCTGCCGCCGGACCCCGCCGTCGGGTCGGCCGCGGCCGTCGTCTCCCGCCTCGACGCCGTCGTGATCTCCGGCGGCCCGGACGTGGAGCCCGTACGGTACGGAGCCGCCGTTGATCCGCGTACGGGCCCGCCCGCGCGGGAGCGGGATACCTGGGAACTCGCCCTGATCGAGGCGGCGCTGTCCTCGGGCGTCCCCCTGCTGGGCATCTGCCGCGGCATGCAGCTCCTGAACGTCGCCCTCGGCGGCACCCTCGTCCAGCACCTGGACGGCCACGCGGGCCCGCCCGGCGTCTTCGACCGGCACGAGGTCAAGCCGGTCCCGGGCACGCTGCTGGGCGGGGTGCTCCCGGAGCCGGTCTCCGTGCCGACCTTCCACCACCAGGCGGTGGACCGCCTGGCCGACGGCCTGGTCCCCTCGGCCTATGCGTCCGACGACGGGACGGTGGAGGCGGTGGAGCTGCCCGGCGCGGAGGGCTTCGTGCTGGGCGTGCAGTGGCATCCGGAGGCGGGGGACGATCTGCGGGTCATGCGGGCGCTGGTTGCGGCGGCTCGGGACTGACCTCCAGCCCGAGCTGAGCGAACACCACGTCCCGGACGCGGCGCACCGCGTCCGGGTCGAGGTGCGCGAGGACGGGGAGGGCATGATGCCACCCGCCGTCACACATCAACGCCCGGCGCAGCTGCTCGCGGGCGCGGGCAATGCGACCGGCGTCCGCCGGGGGCGGCGGCATGAGCAGGTCGATGCACCTCCTGACCAGTCCCAGCCCGCCCGGTACCAGCCACGGCTGCCACAGCAGCCCGAGGATGGCCGCGGCCATTTCGGCGCGCACGGAGGGCTCGTCCCCCTCGTGCCGAAGCCGCCCCACCATCTCCTCGGCCCGCTCGTCGTCGCCGCAGACGGCGTACACCAGGGCGACGAGGCCATGAGCGTCCGGGCCACGGAAACCGTACGTATCGATGTCCAACCGCGTCGCGATGTCCTGCAGGCTCTGCGGCGAGTCCGGATCCAGCCCTCCCAGCAGGAGCTCGCCCGCCACGTATGTCACAGCAGAGAGGTCGCGGAACCAGGGGTTGCTCGTGGCCATCGCGTCCCGCAACGTCACAAGCAGCGACGGCACACGCTCAGGTGCCTCGCGTTCGGCTGTCAGGACGAGTTCGGCACATTCGGCGACCTCGGCATCCGCGTGGTCGAAAATCCACCCCTCGTTCGGAGACACGATCTCCTCTTCGGCACGCTCGCAGCGATCCAGCCGCGAAGGGCGCGGGCCGACTTCAGCCAGCGCATGCCTGACAAGCTGCGCGCTGTAGGAGGGCACGGGAGAATACGGCGCCTCGTCGTCCGAGGACGAACCGTCGGCAACGCTGTCCATCTCCTCGGCTGCTTCCTCGGCCAGCCGCCGGGCACCTGACGGATCAGTCGTATGGATACGCACCGCCATCCTCACCAGCGCTTCGGCGCGTTCCTCAGGACCGTCGAACCACCGGGCCAGTCGCTCGGCATGCGAGAAGTCCTGGCGGGTGGCCAGCGCGTCGACGAGCGACTCCAACTGTTGATCGACTCCTCGGTTCCCGGCGAGGGACCGCGGTGCGGTCTCCAGAGCGGCCGCCAGCAGCCTGGCCGCGCGGGCCGGATCGTGGTGGATGGCATGTCCCGCCACCACTCCCAGCGTTTCCGCCGCCCGCACGGGGACCTCGATCTTCGTGGCAATGAGCTCGGCCTCGTCCAGCGCACCGGCTGTGGCCAGCTCCTCCGCCACAGAGGAAAGGATGTCGTGCGGGACGTTCGAACCGTATGCCGCACACACCGCCTGCCACGCCCGTGCGGCGTTTCCCTCGCGTGCCCACCCCCTGGCGAGGACGTCGGATACCTCAGGCCCGAATCCGGTATGGGCCTCGGCCAGGTCCTGTGCCTCTTGGGCAAGCCCACAGTCGGCCAGGAGCTTCAGGACGTGTACTGCCGTCACCTTGGCGTCCGGGCTCTCGTCCCCCTGAAGAAGAGTGCCGACGCGTTCCTTCGCCATCCTCGCCAGCCGTACGGCTGACTCCGGTCGCGCATGGCGCACGGCGAAGGCCACCGCACACAGCTTCGCAACCTCGTCAGGTGGTGATTGAAGCGCCAGCTTGTCCAGGTCATCGAACAGACCCGCCGAGCGAGCGGGATGCACCCCGGCGCAGGCCGTCGCGGCCGCCGCCACTACGCGCGCCCACCACCACGAGCCGAACCGCGGCGTGGCCGCCGCCAGCACGCGGTCCAGCGTGCGATCGGCCAACGGGGCGTCATGAGGGCGCACGGCCTCGGCGACCTCCACGAAAGCCATGAGTACGCCGGGTGAGTGGTCGGTCCCGTACACAAGGGACCGGGTGTCGTCTCGCTCGGTGATGAGTTCCAGAGCCTCGGTGCCTCGGCCCACCGTGGCCAGCGTGACAGCTGCCGCTCGTGTGATCTGTCGTGCCTCGTCCTCATCCTTCGAGCCGGAGGGGAACGCATCCCGGTTCACGAGTGCCACGGCCTCTCGTGCCAGCTCGGTCGCGCGCGCATCGCCGCTCTCGGCCATCGTCTGCGCGACCCCGACCAGCGCCCGGGCTCGGTCATGCGCGTCGAAGACGCTTCGGGCCAGCCCCTCCGCGCGCCGGGTCGGCCCCAGCCGGGCCATGACGACAGGGAGGTTCCACGGGAGGGAGCTGTTACGACGGGACAGCAGGTCCTCCGCCGTACCCAGGGCTGCCAGTGTGCCAAGGTCGTCGGGGGCCTCGCGGGCGGCCATCGTGCGTACGGCATCGACCTCTGCGAGGGCCGCCGCATCGCTGCCGGTCACCGCGCGCATGCGGTCCTGCCGCCGCGGATCGGTGGTCAGCGCGGTGGCCCGATCGACGTCCCCCAGACCGCTCACCATGCGTCCGTACTGCTGCAACAAGTACGGCGGCGTTTCTTCCGGCCATCCTTGATCGCGGTACCCAGCCGCCCAGGCGTGGATACGGTCCCGATACGGCAGCAGATCCGGGCCCAGCATCTCCGTCGCCGCCACGAACAGCGTCTCGTGGGCGAAGAGGTATCCCCGCTTCTCGTGCGGCCTCGCCGAGCGTCCGCGGCGGCGCAGGATCCGCCCGAACATCCCCTCCACCCGATGCCGCACCGCGTACAGCTGCCGTCCCGTCAGCTCGCGCAGCTCCTCCGACCGCAGGCTGCCCCGCGCAGCGGCCAGCAGGCCGACGATGTCCTTCTCCAGATCGTCCCCGGCCAGCGCCCGGGACAGCTCGAACCACGCGTCGTGCTCCAGATCCGTGGCGAAGTCCGTCGCGCCCAGCTGCCGTACGACATCACCCCGCAGCGGATGGCGCGCCTTGACGTCCAGCGGAAGCGCGGGGTTGGGGCGGCTGGCGACCAGGACGCGGACGCCGGGCGGTGGGCGTTCGGGGAGGAGGGACGCGATGCTGGGGCCGGTGGCGCCGTCGCGCGCGGACTGGTCCTCGTCCAGCCCGTCCACGACGAGCAGCAGCGTGCCGCCGTCCTCGGCCACCCGCTCGGCGGCCTCCGTCAGCAGCGCGCGGCGCTCGGCCTCGCGGACGCCGGGCGAGGCGTGCGGCGACGGCTCGCGGCCGACGAGGGCGGCCAGCTGGTGGACCACCGCCTCGGTGTAGGCCGTGCTGTCCGCCTGGCCCGCCAGCCGGGAGGTGATGAAGAACGACACCGGGACCACCCCGCGCGGCGGGTGCAGCGCGAACGACGACACCAGCGCCGTCTTGCCCGACCAGGGCCGGCCCTGGATCCAGCGATACGTCTCGGGGCCCGCACAGAAGTCGACCAGCTCGCGCAGCTCCTCGGCCCGTCCCATCAGCTCGGGCGGGGCGATGTCCCGCAGCAGGGCCTGGTAGCCCGCCTCGATCTGGCCGAGCCGGGACGGCGGGAGGACGTCCGGGAGGGGGGCGAACGCGGTGCCCAGCTCCCGTTCGAGGGTGGACCGTTCGTCGTCCGGCAGCCGCTCCGCCCAGCGGTCCGCCCGGCTCACCGCCAGCCGTCCCGCGCCATCGGCGTGGTGATGCGCGGCCACCACCCCCACGATCCGGCCGCCGCTGAAGACCGCCGCGCCGGACATGCCGTCCCAGCTGCCGTCCGGCGGGGGCACGCTCAGGTCGAGGGTGCCCTCACGGCGGTTGGAGAGGACCGCGCAGGTGCCGTGCACATGCTCCGCGTCGCGGTACGGCCGCCCGTCGTCACCGCGACGGATCTTGAAGGCCGGGAAGCCCATGGCGCTGCACCGCAGCACCGCGTCCCGCTCGCCGACCCGGCCGAAACGGGCCACCGGGACCTCCTCCGACGAGAAGGGAACGGCCAGGACAGCGACATCCGTGGGCGGGTGCTCGAAGCACACCTCCGCTTCGAGCACCCGCTCCCCCGGCCGGTCCGCCTCGAACCGCACCCGTACGGACACCGCCGACGCCACCACATGGGCCGCCGTCAGCACCCTCCCGGGCGCGACGAGATAGCCCGAGCCGCGACGGCGGTCCCCCGTCGCCGTCTCGACGATGATCTCGGCCACCCGGTGGCCCGTCAGCCCCGCCACCGCTCAGCCTCAGCGCTCCCCGGCCACCTCGGCCCCGGAGATCCTGGCCGTCGTGCGGGTGCCGTCGGGGCCCGGGGTGGTCGGCTGGAGGGTGAGGGTGATGCGCTGGGTCTCGGACGAGGCGTACTTCCCGTCGCCACCGGCCTCGACCACCCAGAAGCGGACCCTGCCGCTGCCGCCCGCCTCCTTGGTGACCGCGACCGTGGCCTCGATCTCGATCGGGCCGACGTCGAACTGAAGGGCCTCCCCCGCGCCCTCGCCCGCCGCGACCGTGAGCTGAGCGCGCAACTCGCGGATCATCTCCGACAGTTCCACCATGCGTCCCCCCTCATTGTCTTTCGGCTTCAGACTGTACAAGGGGGTACTGACAAGGGCGGTCAGCTGTTGATTTCGAAGGACTCTCCGTAGACCTTCCACTTCAGCGGCGGGTTCAGATCGAAGTTCTTCGCGTTGAGGAAGACGCGCTGCGCGGTGTCGACCCGGCTGGTGTCGCTGTGCGCCTCCTCGCTCTGCATGGCCTTCTTGCGGGCGTCGAGGAAGGCGTTGAGGTAGGTGGTCTGGTTGCCGCCCTGCGCCGGGGTCTTGGCCTTGGACATGGCCGTCTTGCGGATGCCGCCGAAGCTGTACTTGCTGTCGCCGGGGCCGTGCATGACGATCGCGTCGTAGTAGATGAACTGGCCGAGCGCGCCGAGGCCGTCGTCCTTGCCCTGCTTGACGGACGGGTTGAAGTAGACGCGGTCGCGCTCGTGCTCCTGGGCGTCCTGGAACGCCTTGTCCGCGGCGGCCTTCTTCCAGTCCTTGGTGAAGTTGGGGTCGAGGCCGCTGTGGGAGTCGCTGCCGTTGACCTTGCGCAGCGCGGGCAGGTACTTGGCGAGGACGTTGTCCGGCTTCTGGTCGGTGTAGTACTCGACGAGGTCCAGCATGTCGCCGGTGCCGGAGCAGAAGCCGATGATCCCGGCGGTGTAGCCGCGGCCGTCGCCGATGTCCTCGATGTACTTGAACTGGCCGCGCCAGTCGAGGGAGGAGTTCTCGGCGCTGGAGACCAGCTTCATGGCGATCTCCTTCTTGGCCGGATCGTCCAGGTTGGCCGCCGCGGTGGCGGCCTGGTGCGCCGAGGACGATATGGGGGTGGCGGCCTGGCCCACGCCGACTCCGACGCCGGTGAACACGAGCGCGGCGGGTAACGCCACGGCCGCCGCCGTGAGGCCGATCCTTCTGGACATGGGGGACTCCGTTCGCTTGAGCCGTCCGTTAGGAAGCTTTCCTAACCATTGAAGCGAGCGCGCCACACCACCCACAAGGCTTTCGACTCAACTCGCGTACTACGGCTGCGGAATGGGCACCGCCGGGTCGGTCCCGTCGGCCGCACCAGCCGTGCCGACCGGGCCCGCCGGCTCGGCGACGGCCTCGACGGCCACCGGCGCGGCGCCCGGCACCGCCACCGCCCGCCACCATGTCTCCAGCGGCAGCCCGCGCCCCGGCTCGAAGGGCTGCCCCGGGCGCGGCACGGCCACGCTCGCGCCCGCCGCGCGGGCCGCGGTGACGGTGCCCTCGGCGGGCTCGTCCCACGGGTGCGGGGCCAGGTTGAAGGTGCCCCAGTGGATCGGCAGCATGATCCCCCGGGCGGGCTCGCCGCCCTGGAGGTCGAGGTGGGCGCGCATGCCCTCCTCGGGCCTCATGTGAATGTCGGGCCAGAACTCGCTGTACGCACCGATCTGGATCATGGTCGCGTCGAACGGCCCGTACGACGCCCCGATCTCCGCGAATCCGGAGAAGTACCCGGTGTCCCCGCTGTGGTAGATCCGGTGCTCGGGCCCGGCCACCACCCAGGAGGCCCACAGGGTGTGCTGGGTGTTGCGCAGCGCGCGGCCGCAGAAGTGGCGGGCGGGGGTGGCGGTGAGCAGCAGCCCGGCCACATCGGTGGACTCGTGCCAGTCCAGCTCCGTCATCTGCCCCACCGGGACGCCCCAGTGCTCCAGATGCGCGCCGACCCCGAGCGGCACGACGAACTGGGTGCCGGTGCGCACGAGCGCGCGGATCGTGGGCATGTCGAGGTGGTCGTAGTGGTCATGCGAGATGACCACCGCGTCCACCGGCCCAAGCTCCCGCAGCGGCACGGGGACGGGGTGCAGCCGCTTGGGCCCGATCGAGGCGAAGGGCGAACAGCGGCTGCCCCACACCGGGTCGAACAGCACTCGCCGCCCATCGATCTCGGCGAGCACGCTGGAGTGGCCCATCCAGGTCAGCCGCAGCCCGGAGGCGGGCGGTGTGGCCAGGTCGGCGAGGGTGGTGGGGTACACCGGTACGGTCCCGGCCGGGGCCCGGCGTATCCGGTTCTCCTTGCGGAAGTACGTGGGCAGGAACTTCAGCATCGAGCCGGACGGCGCGGCGCCGCCGCCGCCGCCAGGGTTGGTGAACACGCCGTTCGCGAAGTTCGGCGAGCGCCGGATGCGCTCCATCCGCTCCCCGGCCGGATCGGCCCCGAAGGCGGCGGGGCGCAGGGCTGTGGTGAGCCGGGCACGCTGGGAGCTGGAACCGGTCACGGCACCTCCTGGGTGAAGGGGATGACGGCGCACCCCATGGCCTGTGCTGTTGTGCTGCTGCACTGTGACAACTGTCCTGACGGTGACCTTGTTCCGGAAGGAGGCTCCGGATCTGTTCAGGGCGCGAACGTCAGCATCAGGTGATCCTCGACCGGGCGGTAGCCGATCCGCTGGTACAGGGCGTTGCTGGTGGGGTTGGCGAGGTCGGTGAAGAGCAGCACCCGCTCGGCCCCCGCGGCGCGCGCCGCCCTGCTGACGGCGGCCGTGACCGCGCCCCCGTAGCCGTGTCCCCGCCACTCGGGCGGCGTGTAGACGAGCGAGACCCGGACGGTGTCCGCGATCGTGCGGCTCACCGCGGCGGTGGCCACCGGCTCGCCGTCCACCTCCCACAGCAGGGCGCCGTGGTGGCTGAGCCGGTCGTCCACCGCGCGTGCGACCTCGCCCTCCGGCAGCGCCCCGGTGTCGCGGCCGAACGCCGCGTACCAGCTCAGCAGCAGGTCGCGGTCGTCGGTGGTGGCCGTCCGGGCCCGCCCCCGTACGGGCCCGGACGGCGTCAGGGTGTCCAGCCGGTACAGCCGCTGGACATGGTCGACCCCGCGCGCCTCCCCGGTGTGCCGCTCCCAGGCGTCCGCGAACGCCTCGGCGACCGGGCGCGCGCCGTTCACCCCGCCGATCCGCGCCCGGTTCGCCCCGTCCGCCCCGTCCGCCCCGTCCGCCCCGGCGAGGGTGCGGGCCAGCGCGTCCGCCGCCTCCGCGGGCATCGCGGAGAGCAGCGGCGGACGGGGCGGGGTGCGCAGGTACGCACCGTCGACCGCGCCCGAGGGCGCCCGCCACCAGCCGAAGACCGGCGGCTGGTCGCCGTAGCGGCCGCTGCCCGCCGCCTCCAGCGAGGAGACGACGGTGAGGAGAAGGGTGTGCTGGACCGGGCGGGCGCGCAGGAACGCGCCCGCCGCGGCCTGGAACGCATCGAGGTCGGATGTCGTCGTCCACGCCATGCGTTCCAGGCTGGCGCGCCCGGCCCGCGCGGCGCATCTCATTTATCCGCGGCGCGTCCCCGATCAGCTCAGCAGCTGAGGTTCGAACCCGGCGAGGTGCCGAGTATCTGGACGAACCTCTGGTACGCGTCGATCCGGCTCTGCACCTGGCCGGGGTTGGCGCCGTTGCACTCCAGACTGCCGTTGATGCTGCGGATGGTCTCGCCGAAGCCGCGCTGGTTGACCATGGCGTTGTGCGGGGTCATGGTGCCCGGGCCGGTCTGGGTGTTCCAGTACCAGAGGGCGGTCTTCCAGGACACCGCGGAGTCGTTCTGCACCAGCCAGGGGTTGTTCAGCAGGTCGATGCCGAGCGCGTCGCCCGCGGCCTTGTAGTTGAAGTTCCAGCTGAGCTGGATCGGTCCGCGGCCGTAGTAGGCGGCCTGGCCCGCGGGGCAGCCGTACGGCTGGTTCCAGTCGCAGTAGTGCGGGTAGTTGGCCTGGTTCTGCTCGACGATGTGGACGAGGCCACCGGTCTCGTGGCTGACGTTGGCGAGGAAGGCGGCGGCCTCCTGCTTCTTCACGGTGTCGCTGCCGGTGTTCGCGAAGCCGGGGTAGGCGCCGAGGGCGGCGGTCAGGCCCTGGTAGCTGTAGAAGCCGTTCCGGTTCGGGAACATCTGGTTGAACTGCGCCTCGCTCACGACGAATCCGGCGTTCCCGCCGCTGCCGCAGTCGTAGGGCTCCCAGTACCAGGTGCTGATCACCGGGTCGTAGCCCGGGTTGTCGTGCTCGGCCCGGTAGTACCTGCCGTCGGTGTACCGGACGATGTCACCGGTCACGTACCACTTGCCCGCGCCCCAGTCCGGATAGCTGCATGCCGCGCGCGAGGCCGTGCCCGCCGAGTCCGCCGACGCGGAGGCCATGGGCATGCCAAACAGTAAGGCGCACGCCGCCGCCAGTGCGGCGAACCATGCCATGGCGCGTCTTCCCCACATGGGACCACCCCATCTCTTGTGTTGTCGGAGGACACTCAATCGGCTTGGTCTATACCAGTCAAGGTCCAGACCAAGCCGATGTGGGGTGAGCGCGTCCGGATCAGGTCTCGCGCTCCGGCACATAGGCCGCGGCGTCCAGGCCGAACGTCCAGGCCACGCCCTCGCGGGCGGTCCGGGTGCGGGGCGGTACGCGCAGCCAGTACGTGCGGTGCGTACCGTCCGGCTCCGGCGTGGAGTTGACCACCTCGACCATCGCCACCGGCTCGTCGTCGACCAGGTCGATGCGCCACAGCACACCCGTCTCGTCCCGGTGCACGGGCTGCGCCCCGGACTCGTCGAGATAGCGGTCGTAGCCGTAGTGCTCCAGCATCACCCGGCGCAGCTCCGCGTTCTCCTCGGCGCGGATCCGGTCCGGGGTCAGCTCGCCCAGCTGGTCGAGGAAGTCAGCGGGCACCGGCATGCCGCGCCAGGCGTACAGCGCGAAGCCGTCGGGGAAGGCGAGCGCGGGGCCGTCGCCGCGGTCGAGGCGGCCCGCCTCGTCGCGGTGCAGCTCCTCCGGGCGCTCCGCGATCACCACGACCCTCTCGTACGGCCACCACCACCCGGCGGCGCGGGCGATCGCGGCCACCCCGGCGAGCCCGTCGTCAGGACCCTCGGTGACGGAGGCCAGCCAGGGCGCGTCGTGCTGCCCCAGCACCGCGTCCAGCAGGGCGAGCCGGACGGCCGTCTCCTGATCCGCCCGCCGCGTGACCGTGCCCGTGCCCTCCGCCAGGGACTCGATGACACCGGTGCGGATGCGCTCGGTCAGCGCCCGGGTGACGTCCCACAGCGGCGCCCCCGTCAGCGCCCAGCGCTCGGCCCACCCGGACGGGCCCAGCGCGGTGTGCGCCCGCTCCCGGGCGCGCGCCCAGGGGCGGGTGCGCACCGCGTCCCGCACCGAGGCGCCCGCGGCGCCCGCCACCGGCTCGACCCCGGCGGCCGCCAGGGTGTCCGCGGCCCGCTCGGCGGCCTCGCCCGGCAGCCCTTCCGCCTGCCCGGTGAGCAGCAGCGCGGCCGCCGTGCCCGCCAGCGGGGAGCCCGTCCACACGATCCGCTCCGGCGGCACCAGTCCGGCGTCCGCGTACGCCCGCCGGATGCCTTCCTCGGCCGTCTCGCGGTCCGCCGGGCCGGTCGCGGCGGCCACCGCGCGCCAGTCCCCCGTGGTCATTACGGTCGTGCTCCTGGCGCTCGTGGTCATGCTCGTCGTCTCCGCTGCCGTCGCCGTCGTCATCCGTCCTCGTCCCCCGTGCTCTCAGTCCGCCACGACGCGCACGGCGCCCGGCACGTACTCCCGCTGGCGCACCACCCGGTACCACCCCTTGGGCAGCGGTATCGCCGCATGCTCCTCGTGCACCACCCGCCCGCCGTCGGGGAGATGGAGATACGAGGCGCCGAACGGCCCCGACTCGCGCACCAGCGTGCCCGGTCCGACCACCGCGTGCGCGTGCCCGGTCACCTCGCCGAGCGCCAGCACCAGCCGCCCCCGCCCGTCCCGTGGCTGCTGCGGCAGCCCCTCGCTGCCCGGCGGCAGCGACTCCGGTGCCACCGGCACGATCAGCACGTCTCCCTGTCGGTACATGCGCTCCCCTTCCCCCGCGGTCCCCACCGCAGCCGTCATCGGTCCACCGGTCGCCGCGCGGCGGCCGGTCGATGGTCCTGACGGTACGCAGGGGGTCCGACAACGGCCGCCGGGGCGGCCGTCGGTGGGGCTTGGTACAACTCTTCGCACGCACTTCGGAACCGGGCACGCCCGCTCGAACCCCCTGGAGAAATCCGCGCCATGACCGACTACCTGACGGAACTGCACCGGCTTCCGGTCTTCGACTTTCCGCTGCCCGACGAGGACCCGCAGCTGCCCGAGCCGGAGGCGGCGGCCTGGCGCATCTCCTACAACCCGTACGCCGAGGAGTCGGACGAGGTCTTCGAGGGCCGCTTCGACCGATTCCTGACCACGGTCGACCCCACCCGGGTGCGGGCGCTGATCATCGGTCAGTGGGGCGAGGCGTACGACAAGGACTCGGCGGTGATCGTCGATCTGCTGGTGGCCGCCAAGGACCGGCTGACCTCCCTCGAAGCGGTCTTCATCGGCGATCTGGAGGCGGGGGACGCCGAGATCTCCTGGATCCAGCAGTCGGACGTGACCCCCGTCCTGGACGCCTACCCGGGGCTGCGGGAGCTGGGCATCCGCGGCGGCAGCGGCCTGCGGTTCCCCGCCACCGGGCACCAGAACCTGCGCAGGCTCCGCTTCGAGACCGGCGGGCTGCCCGGCGAGGTGGTGCGCGGTGTCTCCGGCAGCGAACTGCCCGCCCTCGAACACCTGGAGATGTGGTTCGGCGTCGACGAGTACGGGGGCGATGTCACCGTCGGCGACCTGGCCCCGCTGCTGTCCGGTGGCCGGTTCCCCGCGCTGCGCCACCTGGGCCTGATGAACAGCGAGATCCAGGACGAGATCGCCGCCGCCGTCGCCTCGGCCCCGGTCCTCGCCCAGCTCGACTCCCTCGACCTGTCCATGGGCGTGCTCACCGACGACGGCGCGGCGGCGCTGCTCGACGGCCAGCCGCTGACCCACCTCACACGGCTCGATCTGGACCACAACTACTTCTCGGAGCCGATGGAGCAGCGGCTGCGCGACGCGCTGGAGCCGTCCGGGGTGAAGGTCGCGCTGTCCGAGAAGGGCGACGAGTACGAGTGGGAGGACGGCGAAGTGCAGCGTTACACGGCCGTCGCCGAGTAGACGACCAAGAGAAGGAGTAGCGCTATGTCGCCGTTTCCGAATGAGCCGTGCCGGAACGGCCCGCGGCTCGCGGTCGTCGGCAATCCCGGCCACCGCCGGGTGGAGATGTTCACCGACGCAGCCCTGGCCGCCGGGCTGGCCGTACCCCGGGTGCTGGCCTGGCGCGATGTGCTGTGCGGCAGCGTGGAGTTCGAGCCGGGCGAGCGCGTGCGGATCGAGTCGCCAGGCGAGGACCACGAGGTGGACGAGTTGCTGCGGGGGGCCGGGGACCCGACCCGGGTCGAGGGCACCGGCCGCTGGTACGCGCGGTTCACCGACGCCGTACGGGCCGTCGCGAAGGCCGCGCACGCGGCGGGCGCGACCCTGCTGGACGACCCCGGTGAGCTGGCCATCCTGTTCGACAAGCGGCTGTGCCACGGGGTGCTGGACGCGGCGGAGGTCCCCGTACCGTATTCGCCGACCTCCGGTCCGCAGGCGCCGCCGGTGCGCGGCTGGGACGATGTGCGGGCGGCGCTCGGCGAGGGCGGCATGCACCGTGCGTTCGTCAAGCTCGCGCACGGCTCGTCCGCCTCCGGGGTGCTCGCGGTCGAGTACGCGGGCCCCGGCCGGATCCGCGCCACCACCTCGGTGGAGCGCACGGAGGACGGCTCGCTCTTCAACTCGCTGCGGGTGCGGCGGTACGACACCGAACGGGACGTCGCAGCGATCCTGGACACGCTGGCCCCGGACGGGCTGCACATCGAGCGCTGGCTGCCCAAGGCATCGCAGGCCAAGCGCGCCGCCGATCTGCGGGTGGTGGTGATCGACGGCCGGGCGACCCATGCCGTCGTACGGACCAGCCGCTCCCCCATGACCAATCTCCACCTCGGGGGCGTGCGCGGCGATCTGGCCGCCGCCCGCGCGGCCGCGGAGGCGGCGGGGGTGGCGTGGAGCGCGGTGCTGGGCACGGCGGAGCGGGCGGCGGCCTGCTTCCCTGGCACGCTGTGCGTCGGGGTGGATCTGCTGCCCGGCACCGGGTGGCGGCGGTTCGCGGTCGGTGAGGTCAACGCGTTCGGCGATCTGCTGCCCCGGCTGACCGGGCTGACCGGCAGCGGCGCCGAGGACCAGGACACGTACGCGGCGCAAGTCGCCGCCGTGCTCCGCGCACACCGGGAGGCCCATCACGATGCCGTTGGCTGAGCCGGACATGAACGCGGTCGTGGGCAGCCACGATCTGCTGCTGGTCACCCTCGACACCCTGCGCTACGACGTCGCCGCCGAACTCGCCGCCGCCGGGCGCATCCCGAACCTGACCGCCCGGATGCCCGGCGGGGTCTGGGAGGAGCGGCATGCGCCGGGCAGCTTCACCTACGCCTCCCACCAGGCCATGTTCGCCGGTTTCCTGCCCACCCCGGCCCGGCCGGGCCCGCACCCGCGGCTGTTCGCCGCGCGCTTCGCGGGCAGCGAGACCACAGCCGGGGCGACGTATGTCTACGACACCCCGGACCTGGTGACCGGGCTCGCGGCGGCCGGGTACCGCACGGTGTGCGTCGGCGGCGTCGGGTTCTTCAACAAGCGGGGCCCGCTGGGCTCGGTGCTGCCCGGATACTTCCAGGAGAGCTACTGGGAGCCGGAGTTCGGCGTCCCCTCCCCCACCTCCTTCGAGGCGCAGATCGCGTGCGCCGAGAAGGTCATCGGGGATCTCGCTCCGGACCGGAGGCTGTTCCTCTTCGTCAATGTGTCCGCGCTGCACCAGCCCAACTGGTTCCATCTGCCGGGCGCGACCCGCGACAGCGGTGACTCGCGCGCCTCCCACGCCGCCGCGCTGGAGTACGTCGACCGCCACATCGGCCGTCTCCTCACCGCGATGAGCGGCCGCGGCCCCGGTTTCGCGATCGTCTGCTCCGACCACGGCACGGCGTACGGCGACGACGGCTACACCGGCCACCGGATCGGCCACGAGGCCGTCTGGACCGTGCCGTACACCCACTTCTTCCTTGGGACCCGATGAACATCACCGCCCCCGTCCGCCCGTACCAGTCGTACGTCTACGCCTATCCGCACAAGACCGCGTACCACGCGCTGGCGGACCGGCCCGCGCTGCACGCGCTGTGGGCGGACGAGCCGAAGGACGCGCTGTCGCTGTATCTGCACATCCCGTTCTGCGAGGTGCGCTGCGGCTTCTGCAATCTCTTCACCCGGATCGGCGCCCCGGACGGCCTCACCACGGCCTACCTGGACGCGCTGGAGCGCCAGGCGGACGCGGTGTCCGGGGCGCTCGGCGACGGGGCCCGGTTCGCCGCCGCGGCCTTCGGCGGCGGCACCCCGACGTTCCTGGAGGCGGCCGAGCTGGAGCGGCTGTGCGACATCGCCGAGAAGCGGATGGGCGCGGGCCTGACCGCCGTGCCGCTGTCCGTCGAGGCGTCCCCGGCCACCGCCACCGCCGACCGGCTCGCCGTGCTCGCCGCGCGCGGCACGACGCGGCTGAGCCTCGGCGTGCAGAGCTTCGTGGACGCGGAGGCGCGGTCGGCGGTCCGGCCGCAGCGGCGGGCCGATGTCGAGGCGGCGCTGGGCCGGATCCGCGAGGCGGGCATCCCGGTCCTCAACATCGACCTGATCTACGGCATCGACGGCCAGACCGGGGACAGTTGGCTGCGCTCCCTGGACGCGGCGCTCGCCTGGCACCCCGAGGAGCTGTATCTCTACCCCCTCTACGTCCGCCCGCTGACCGGCCTCGGCGGCCGCAAGGGGGCCCCAGGGAGTGACACGGAGAGCGACGAGGAGTGGGACGCCCGGCGGCTGCGGCTGTACCGGCTGGGCCGGGACCAGCTGCGGGCGCACGGCTATGAGCAGGTCTCGATGCGCATGTTCCGCCGCCCGGACGCGCCCGCGACCGGCGGCGAGGATTACGCCTGCCAGACGGACGGCATGATCGGCCTGGGCTGCGGCGCCCGCTCCTACACCTCCGGGCTGCACTACTCCTTCGACTACGCGGTCGACATGCGGGAGATACGCGGCATCATCGACGACTACGTCTCCCGCCCCGCGCCCGACTTCGCACGCGCCGAGCACGGCCGGGCGATCAGCGGCGACGAGGCCCGCCGCCGCCATCTGCTCCAGTCCGTCCTCCAGGCCGAGGGCCTGGACGTGGCCGGATACCGGAAGCGGTTCGCGGCCGATCCGACCGAGGACTTCCCCGAGGAGCTGGCCCGGTTCGCCGCCCGCGGCTGGCTGGATCCGGCCGCGGAGCCCGGCCGCCTGCGGCTGTCGGCCGAGGGCCTGGCGCATTCCGACGCGCTCGGCCCCGAGCTGTTCTCGCCCGCCGTACGCGCCGCGATGGCCGCGTACGAGGCGAAGTAGGCATGGCGGCCGCCGTGGACCTGACGATCCTGTACCGGGGCCCGCTGGCCTCCTGCGACTACGACTGTCCGTACTGCCCGTTCGCCAAGCGGCGCGACAGCCGGGAGGCGCTGCGCGCCGACCGGGCCGCGCTGGAGCGCTTCACGGCCTGGGCCGGGGAGCAGTCGGGCGACCGGCTGTCGGTGCTGTTCACACCGTGGGGTGAGGGGCTGACGCGCTCCTGGTACCGCCGTGCGCTGACCGGGCTGAGCCGTCTTCCGCACATCGAGCGGGTGGCGATCCAGACCAATCTGAGCTGCCGCACCGACTGGACGGCCGAGGCCGACCGCGACACGCTCGCGCTGTGGTGCACGTACCACCCGGGCCAGACCCCGTACGACCGGTTCCTGACCAAGTGCCGGGAGCTGACCGCGCGCGGGGTGCGGCACAGCGTGGGCATCGTCGGGCTGCCCGGCCATCTCGACCACGCCCGCAGGCTGCGCGCCGAGCTGCCCGAGCAGGTCTATCTGTGGGTGAACGCGGCGGAGGGCCACACCTATACGGATGCCGAGGCCGCCGACTGGACCGCGCTCGATCCGCTCTTCGGCTACAGCCGCCATCCGCACCGGAGCGCCGGTCTGCCGTGCCGGACCGGCGCCTCGGTGATCTCGGTGGACGGTGACGGCACGGTGCGCCGCTGCCACTTCGTCCGCACGGAGCTGGGCAATCTGTACGACGGCTCCTACCGTGCGGCGCTGCGGCCCCGGCCCTGTCCGCTCGCCGTGTGCGACTGCCACATCGGCTACGTCCATCTGGAGTCGCTGCCGCTGTACGACGTGTTCGCGGGCGGGGTCCTGGAGCGGATCCCCGCCGCGCCCACTTAAGTCTTGCGGCCCACGCCTCCGTAGATGCCCACGGGCGCGAGCGCCGCGGCGTCGGGCGGCGGTCCGTCAGGCCGCCACAGCGGCGCCCGCACCAGACCCGGGTCGAGCAGGGTGAACCCGTCGAAGAACGGGACGATCTCGGCGTGGCGGCGCAGGCTCAGCTCGGCGGTGGACTTCCGGTACACCTCGTCGGCCATCTGGTCGGGGCCGTGGAAGTCCGTCGTGCCGTGGCTGATCACCAGATGGCTCCCGGGGACCATCCGCTCGGTCAGGGCGGCGATGGTCCCCGCCGGGTCCTCCGCGTCGGAGACGAAGTGGAGGACCGCGACCAGCAGCAGCGCCACGGGTTCGGTGAAGTCGATGCCGTCGCGCACCGCCGGGTGCGCCAGGATGTCGGCGGGTCTTCGCGCGTCGGCCGCCGCGAAGTGCGTACCGGGGGTGCTGGTCAGCTTGGCGTCCGCGTGCGCGGCGACGATCGGGTCGTTGTCGATGTACACGACCCGGGTGTCCGGGGCGATCTCCCGGGCCACCTCATGGGTGTTGGGCGAGGTCGGTATGCCCGTCCCGAGGTCGATGATCTGCCGTACGCCGCCGGACACCACCGTACGGACGGCGCGCAGCAGGAACGCGCGGTTGGCGCGGGCGCTGGCCAGGATGTCCGGGGACTGCTCGATGAGGCGCTCGGCGGCCTCGCGGTCGATCTCGTAGTTGTCCTTTCCCCCCAGGTAGTAGTCGTACATCCGGGCCGGATGCGGCCTGCTGGTGTCGATGTCCTGGCCGGACACCCGCGTCCCCGGGATGCGGGATGCGGATAATCGCCGGCCGGCTGATGCCTGGTCGGCTGGTCTGTGGTCGGTCACACCATGTCCCCTTGTCAGTGCCCCTCGTTCCCCCTCGGTCGCACGAGCGTCACAGAAGCAGGAAGTCGGCCTCCCCGGCCTTCGCCCCCTGGATGAAGCGCTTCATCTCCAGGTGGGTGTAGATCAGCGCCGGTCCGTCCGGATCGGTCGACTGGCGCAGTGCCACCCGGCCGTCCTTCAGCCTCATCGCCTCGACGCAGCTTCCCCCGTTGCCACCGCTCCACGGTTTGTGCCAGCCCTCGGAACCGAGGTCCCTGGCCGGCATGCCGCTGTAGGCGCGGCTCCCGCATATGCGATCCATCGTTCAGATCTCCTTGCGAATGCCACTCAGAATGGCCTGAGTGGTCTGTGCAGGCGCGGCCTGCGCGCACATCCGGTCCAGGGCCTCCAGGAACGCCGAGACGTCATCGCGCTGGTCGAAGTAGGAGCCGCTCACGAGCGTCTCCGTATACGCGATGTCGGGCAGCTCCGGGATCGGGAACCGGAAGATATGGAAGGGGCCGTACATCGCCGGGTGCGGACCGGCGTCGAACGGCATGACCTGCAGTCTGATCTGGGGTGAGTCGGCGACCTCGATCAGCCGGCCGATCTGCGCCCGCATGGTCTCGGACCCGCCGATGGGACGGCGCAGCACCGTCTCGTCCATCACCACCCACAGCATCGGGGGATCCGGGCGGCGCAGCAGCGCCTGCCGCTCCATCCGCAGCGCGACGTTGCGCTCGATCTCGGACTCGGGGGCGTGCGGCATGCCCGCGCGGAGCACCGCGCGGGAGTAGTCCTCGGTCTGGAGCAGCCCGGGGATGTAGTGGGGTTCGTAGGCGCGGATGAGGTTGGCTTCCACCTCGAGGCTCACGAAGGTGTTGAACCAGTCGGGCAGGACGTCCCGGAACCGGTGCCACCAGCCGTTCTTGTTGGCCTCTTTGGCGAGAGAGAGGAAGGCCTCGACCTCTTCGGGGTCGGTGACGCCGTACGTGCGCAACAGCTTCTCGACGTACGGGAGCTTCAGGCCGACCTCGGCCTTCTCCATGCGCCGGATCGTGGCATGGGTGACGTCGAGGGCCCGCCCCGCCTGTTCGAAGGACAGCCCGGACTTCTCGCGAAGGTCCTGGAGTCGCTTGCCGAGCACGACCCGCAGGACGGTCGGGGCACCACCCGACCGCGCATCCGCCACTATCGTCCCCCTCCACTTACTGTCACAGCACAGCAGTCTGGCACGGGCTCAGCTTTCGGAACAGTCTGTCCTTGCGATTCTGTAATTTACAGACTGAACCTTGTCACAAGCGATCGTGACAGAGCATAGTGTCGGACGTGGCTCCTTCCTACGAGGCTCTCCGGTTAGGGCACAGCGGCTCGACGGTCGCTGCGTGCCTTCAGGACGCGTTTCGTCTCCCGGCGCTGAGCACGTCCGTCGCGGAGGCGAGAAGGCATGTCGTCCTGCGGCTGCGCTCGTGGGGTGTCGACCAGGACACCCGCGACAGCGCCGAATTGGTGGTCTCCGAGCTGTTCACCAACGCGGTCCGCCACACCTCCAGTGACGAGGTGCGCTGCTCCTTGCAGCTCATGGGGACCCGGTTGCGCCTCGAGGTGGCCGACCAGGGCTGCGCGCGCACGGTGCCGCAGGCGCGGTCGTCGGTGAGCGTGGATCAGGAGGGCGGACGCGGGCTCATGCTGGTGGAGGCCCTGTCCCAGGCGTGGGGCGTACGGCCGCACACGGGCGGCGCGGGCCGCGCGGTGTGGGCCTACCTGGCCTGAAGGGTGTGGGCCTACCTGGCCTGAAACCTGAAAGAGCGAAGGACCGGCTCAGCGGTGCAGCGGCAGCAGGTCCGGGCGCTTGGGCTCCACATGGTCCCCCGAGGACACCCCGCGCAGCCGCCGCCCGATCCAGGGCACCAGATACTCGCGCGCCCAGTGGATGTTGTCCCGTCGCACCTCGGCGGGGGTGCGCTGACCGTCGTCCGGCCATGGCTGGTCGGGGTCGGCGGGCACTTCGAGGCCCAGGACCTGACCGGCACGCAGCGCGACCCGGGTGTGTCCGTCCGGTGAGAGGTGGAGCCGGTCGTCGTCCCAGGCCCGCCGGTCCTGCACCGAGCGCAGCGACCACAGGTCGAGCACCGGGCAGTCGTAGCGGTCGGCGATCGCCCGCACATGGGCGGTGTACGTGGCGATCTTGCCGCGCAGATGGCGGAGCACCGGAATCCCCCGGGTGTCGAAGCCGGTGCACAGCAGCACGGCCGGCACCCGGGAGGTGAGGTCGGCGACGGCGGCCTCGTAGCGCCGGGCGACATCGTCGGGGTCGCTGCCGGGCCGCAGGATGTCGTTGCCGCCCGCGCAGAAGGTGACCAGGTCGGGACCGAGGTCGATCGCGCGCGGCACCTGCTCCTCGACGATCTGGTCCAGGAGCCTGCCGCGCACGGCGAGGTTGGCGTAGCGGAAATCGTGTTCCGGCCGCCGATCGGAGAGCAGGACGGCGAGCCGGTCGGCCCATCCGATGTAGACGCCGTCCGGACCGGGATCGCCGACGCCCTCGGTGAAGCTGTCCCCGATGGCTGCGTACGACCCGATCACTGCACGCTTGAGTCTTTGCGAATCGTCTGCCACATCCGGACATCATTCACCCCGACACGTGACCTACGCCACCGTAACCAGCCCTTGACCAGGGGTGAGTTATCCCACCTGTTCAGTTCGGCGTAGGTGGAATACGGCGGCGTCCAGGTCACCGCGCAGCCCGGTGCGCAGCCCGCGGTGGCTGAGGACGGCGCCGCGGTGGACGGTCCCGGTGGCCAGGTCCTCGTACGCCGCGGCCGGGTCCAGGCCGCGCAGCCGCAGCGGGGGCTGGGGTTCGCCGAAGCTCTGCGCGTGCAGCCACGCCAGCACCACGGTCTCCTCGCCGCGCACGTACTGCACGGCGCTGAGCCCGCCGTCGCCCGGCGGCCGCAGCCGGTACTGCGCACCGTGCTGGACGACGGGCCGGATCCGCTTGTAGAGCGCGACCCAGTCGCGGGCCTCGGTCAGTTCGGCCTCGCTCCACTTCGTCAGGTCGCCGCCGACGCCCAGCACCCCGGCCATCGCGCTGACGAAGCGGAAGCCGAGCCCGCTCGTGCGCTGGTTGCCCATGACGTTGGGGCTGTCGGTGACCCAGGCGGCCATCACCCGGGCCGGGTGCAGCTGGCTGAAGCCGTGCTGGATGGCGAGGCGGTCCAGCGGGTCGGTGTTGTCCGAGGTCCACACCTGGTCGGTGAGGCCGAGGACGCCCAGGTCGATGCGGCCGCCGCCGCCCGAGCAGGACTCGAAGGCGACCCCGGGGTGGGCGGCGCGCAGCCGCCCCAGCAGGTCGTACAGGCCGTGGACGTGCTCGATGCCGAGCCGCTGCGGATACGGGTCGCCTGGCCAGCCGGGGTCGGTGAAGGAGCGGTTGAAGTCCCACTTCACATAGTCGATGGGGGCGCTGCTCAGCAGGGTGTCCAGCTTCTCCCACAGATACGCGCGGACATCGGGCCGGGCGAGGTTGAGCACCAGCTGGTTGCGGAACTCGGTGCGGGTGCGTCCCGGGTGGTGCTGCACCCAGTCGGGGTGGGCGCGGTAGAGGTCGCTGTCGGCGTTGGCCATCTCGGGCTCGACCCAGATGCCGAACCGCATGCCCAAGCCGTGCACCTCGTCGGCGAGCGGCTTGAGCCCGTGCGGGAAGCGGTCCGGGTTGGGGGTCCAGTCGCCGAGCCCGGCCCGGTCGCTGGTGCGGGACCCGAACCAGCCGTCGTCCACGACGAACAGCTCGACGCCGAGACCCGCGGCGAGCCGGGCGAGGGAGCGCTGCTGCCCCTCGCTCACCTCGAACTCGGTGGCCTCCCAGGAGTTGTAGAGGACCGGCCGGTCCCCGTCCGCGCCGGGGATGACGTGGGCGAGCTGCCAGGCGTGCCAGCCGCGGCTCGCGGCCCCGAAGCCGCCGTCGGTCCACAGACCGGCGAAGACGGGGGTGGTGAAGGACTCGCCGGGGGCGAGGAGCAGCAGCCCCGACTCGTCGTGGCCGACGCCGCCGACGGTCTGCACGGTGCCGTCGGCCAGCCGCTGGACGGCGATCCGCCAGGAGCCGGACCAGGCGAGGGCGCAGCTGTGCACCTCGCCGCTCTCCTCGGTGGCCGTGCCGTCGTCGAGCGCGATCCACGGCAGATGCTGATGGCTGGTGTGGCCGCGGCGGCTGCCGATGACCTTCTCGCCGGGGGTGAGGTCGGTTCGGGCGAGCCGGCTCTCGGCGGCCCACCGCCCGTACAGATGGCTCAGCCGCCGCCGCTCGCCGACCGGCAGCGACCAGGCGGCGGAGTCCGCGCGCAGCAGCTCCAGCGGGACGTCGTCCGGGGTGCCGGTGTGCGTGAGGGTGGTCCAGCGCTCGATGACATCGCCGTCGTCCCGCATCCGGTAGTGGAGGGTGATGTCGAGGTGGTGGAGCGGGTCGTGGAAGCGCAGCCGCAGCTCGTCGCCGGTGACGGTGCTGTCTTCGAAGCGCCACTCGGTGCCCCGCACGCCGCCCGCGCGGACGGACAGGGCGGGGCGCACGAAGCGCGGGCCGCCCTCCACCGGGTACTCCTCGCGCCCGTCCCATGGTGATTCGAACCCTCGCTCAGCGGGCAGAGGTTCGACGGCGAGGGCTTCGGCGTCCGGGACCGTGAGCCGCGGGCCCCAGTGGAGATGGAGCAGGGTGTCCTCGCCGGTGAGGTGCAGGGCGTAGCTGCTGCGTCGCCCCGAGAGCAGCCAGAGTCGACCGTTTCCGCCGATTTCAATCATCACACATCCCCAATTCCCCACAGGTCCCAACATCATCGGTCAGGGTTTCCCGCACGGCAATGGCCTCCGCTCGTGATCCGCAGAACTGATTGCAGCAGGAATGCAATGTCGTAGGGTCAGCAGAGCCCGCCTCGTCGACGAGCGGCGCGGCGGCCGATCGTGAGGAGCGCCCGTGACGCAGCCGTCGCCGCAGGTCCCGCAGGCCGAACCCGAGCTGGTGGGGGTACGCAACTTCCGCGACGTCGGCGGGCTGCCGACCACCGACGGGCGGCGCGTCCGGTCCGGTGTGCTGTTCCGCAGCGGCCACCTCGCCCATGCCACCGACAGCGACGCGGCGTTCCTCGACTCGCTCGGCCTGCACACCGTCTTCGACTTCCGCAACGCGGCCGACATCAAGCTGGAGGGCCCGGACGTCTCCCTGACCGGCGTGCGGAACGTGAACCTTCCGCTGTCCGACCCGGCCGACGGCGCCGGATTCTGGACCATGGTGCGCGAGGGCGACCTCAACACCCTGCGTGAGCTGCTGGACGACGGGCGTGCCGAGCGGCGGATGATCAACGCGTACCGGGCCATCATCACCAGCCGCATCGTCGAGCACGGCCGGGTGCTCAGCGCCATGGCGGAGGACAGCTCCCCGGTGCTGATGCACTGTTCCGCGGGCAAGGACCGGGCCGGTCTGTCGATCGCGGTGACACTGCTCGCGCTCGGAGTCGAGCGGGAGGCGATCGAGGCCGACTATCTGCAGTCGGCCGCCGCCCACCGGCGTTACAAGATCTGGCGCAAGGGCAATCCCGCTGACGGGTCCGACCCGATGTCCCCGGAGGTGCTGGCGCTGCTGAGCCCGCTCTTCGACGCGCGCACCGCCTATCTGGAGGCGGCCTTCGAGACGATAGAGGAGACCTGGGGCGGCCCCGAGCGCTATCTCGCCGAGGGGCTGGGGCTGACCGCCCCGCAGCGCGAGCGACTGCGGGACCGGCTGCTCACCGCCTGACTCAGCCCTGCCCTCAGGCCCCGGCCTCGGGCTCGGTGACCCAGCCCGCCGTCAGCACCAGACCGGTGGCCCGGTGCACGGCCAGGAACGCGAACGGACGGTCGTAAGAGACCGTGACCAACCGGGCCTTCTCCTGCGGCGGGCCCCCGCCCGGCGCCACGGCGAACGCGGTCACGGCCGCCGCCCAGAACCCCTCGGCACTGAACGACGCGGTCATGGACTGCTGACCGGAGGAGAGCGCCAGCGGATTCGGGCTGATCCCCGGGAAGTGGCCGCGTGAGGTGTCCTGGGCGCTGCGCAGCCCGAACAGCTCCGCGTGACGCAGCAGATCGTGCCGGGCGGTCACGGTGAACTGCGGAGTGGTGAGGAAGAGCGAGGGGGTGGTGTCCCAGCTGGTGGCCTCCATGACCGTGACGCCCGGCCCCGCCTCGCCCAGCGGCAGCGCCGAACCTCCCCGGCCCGGGTACGCCCCGGCGACAGCGCCGATCCCGGCCTCCAGCACCTCGCCGCCCGCGGCCCCCTCTGCGCCGAGGACCAGATGGACGTCGAGCCCGTTGTCGCCCGCGACCCCCGACAGGGTGAGCGGCCCGGCCGGGGTGTCGGGGACGACCCGCAGCACCCCGTCGAGGTCGCCCGTCGTCCGGCTGAGACCGGCCAGCGTCCGGCCCTGCCACGGGCCGCTCCGCGGCTGGAGGAACCCCGGCTGGAACGGCTGCTGCCAGGCCGTCTTCACCGTGAGCGCGCCCGCCAGCACCAGCTGGGTGGTGGGCGTCAGCGGCACCGGCATCTCGGCGATCGCGCCCCGGGTGCACCGGGAGGCCCATGCGTCCAGCTCCTTGCCGTCGCGCTCGGTGTCGCCGGTCAGGGTGGACCGTACGCCCTGCGGAAGCTCCGCCTCCCAATCGGGCCGCACCGGCAGGTCGTGACGGGTCCACAGTCCGGTGGCGGCGTCGACGCCGTCGATCGCGGCCAGCGTCTCGACGGCCGCGCGGCCGAGCGCCGTCGCGTCCTCCGCCCCGACGCCGAGCGCCGCCTCCAGTTCGCCGCGGGCCGGGCCGTCGGCGGCGCCCGCGAGCAGCGCCAGCAGCGGCCAGGCCCCGGCGCCGGTGAAGACCGTGCCCTCGTCGTCCGTCACCGCGGCCCGCGCCCAGCGCCCGGTGAGCGCGTTGACGGCCCGTACGACACTCGTATCGATCATTACCCTGGTCCCCCGTCCGGTCAGCGGTGGGCCACCGCCTGCTTGACGAGAGTCCGGCCGAACTCCCACATCAGACCGCCGCCCCCGTGTGCGTCGTCCATGACCGCTGTGAACGCCTCGACGAAGCGGTCCACTTCCCGCTCGCCGATGATCAACGGTGGGATCAGCTTAATGACCTCCAGATGGTCGCCGGAGACCTGGGTGAGGATGCGATGGCGCTGGAGCAGCGGCGCCACGACCATCTGCGCGAACAGGCCCTTGCGCGCGGCCTGGAGCATCGCCCAGCGGCTGCGCAGCCCGAGGGACGCGGGCTTGCCGAACTCGATGCCGATCATCAGCCCGCGGCCGCGCACATCGTGCAGCAGCTCGTAGCGGTCGATGAGCGCGGTGAGCCGGTCGCGCAGCAGCTCGCCGGTGCGGCGGGCGCCTCCGACGATCTGCTCGTCCTCCATGACGGAGAGCACGGCGAGCCCCGCCGCCATGGCCTGGGCGTTCGCCCCGAAGCTCGCGGAGTGCACCAGCACCCGGTCCATGGAGGAGTAGACCCGTTTGAAGATCCAGTCCTTGCCGAGGGTCGCGCCGACCGGCACGTACCCGCCGGACAGCGCCTTGGCCACGCACACCAGGTCCGGTTCGACGCCGTCCTCGTGGCTGTAGGCGAAGAAGTCCCCGGTGCGGCCGAGTCCCGTCTGCACCTCGTCGGCGATGAGCAGCGCCTTGTGGCGGTGCAGCAGCTCCTGCGCGGCCCGCAGGAAGCCCGGCGGCGCCTCGTGCACCCCCTTGCCCTGGATCGGCTCCACGACGAACCCGGCGACGTCCCCGCGTCTCAGCTCCCGCTCCAGCGCGTCCAGGTCGCCCATCGGGATCGCGGTGTCGGGCAGCAGCGGCGCGAAGCCGTCGCGGAAGCCGTCCTCGCCGTTGACCGACAGCGAGCCGGTGGTCAGCCCGTGGAAGGCGTGCTCGCAGTAGAGGACGCGCGGTCTGCGGGTCGCGTAGCGGGCGAACTTGAGCGCGGTCTCGACGGCCTCCGTACCGCTGTTGCCGAAGAAGACCCGGTCCAGGTGGGGGGCGTGGCCGAGCAGCTTCTCGGCGAGCAGCCCGGGCAGCGGCTGGCAGTCGAAGCGGGTCAGATCGGCGAGCGAGGCGTCCAGCACGTCGTGCAGCGCCTTGCGGACGACGGGATGGTGGCGGCCCAGGCCCATCACCCCGAATCCGGCGAGCATGTCCAGGTAGTCCTGGCCCTCGTCGTCCCAGAAGTACGCGCCCTCGGCCCGCTCGTAGACCTTGTCGAAGCCGATGGTGTGCAGCATCCGCGGCAGCTGGTGGTTGAGGTACCGGGTGTGCAGGTCGTACCGCTCGGACCCGCGCCCGGCCAGGAGTTTCCCGAGATCGAACCCCGAGGTGACCGGGCGCTGCTCGGCTGCTGTCATGCGTCCCTCTCCTTGGCGGCGGCCTCCCCGGAGGCGGTGCGCACGTCGACGCGGGCGAGGGCCGCGCCGATGTGGCCCGCGATCTCGGCGGGGGTGAGTCCGATGTCGGCGAGCACTTCGCCGCGCTTGGCGTGCGGCAGGAACGCCTCGGGGATGCCGAACGTCCGCAGCGGCAGGTCGACCCCGGCGTCCCGCAGCGCCTGGCCGACGGCCGCGCCCACTCCGGCGCTGCGCACGTTGTCCTCGACGACGGCCACCGCGCGGTGGCGGGCCGCGAGCGCGGGCAGTTCGGGGTCGACGGGCTTGACCCAGCGCGGGTCGACCACGGTGCAGCCGATGCCGCGCTCGGCCAGCAGCTCGGCGGCGCGCAGACCCACCGGCGCCATGACCCCGGCCACCACGAGCAGCACGTCGTCGCCGCGGGCCAGCACATCCATCCCGCCGACGCGGTCGAGCGCCGGGATGGGCTGCCCCACCGACTCCTTGGGGAAGCGGACGACGGTCGGCGCGTCGTCCACGTCGATCGCCTCCCGCAGCTGGGCGCGCAGCTGGTCCGCGTCGCGCGGGGCGGCGATGCGCAGGCCCGGCACCACCTGGAGGACGGACATGTCCCACATGCCGTTGTGGCTGGGCCCGTCGGTGCCGGTGACGCCCGCCCGGTCGAGGACGAAGGTCACCCCGCACTTGTGCAGGGCGATGTCCATCAGCAGCTGGTCGAAGGCGCGGTTGAGGAAGGTCGCGTAGACGGCGATGACCGGATGCAGCCCGCCGGTGGCGAGCCCGGCCGCCGAGACCGCCGCGTGCTGCTCGGCGATGCCGACGTCCCACACCCGGTCCGGATACGCCTCGGCGAATCCCGCGAGGCCCACCGGGTCGAGCATCGCGGCGGTCAGGGCCACCACGTCGGGCCGCTCGGCCCCGATGGCCACCATCTCCTCGCCGAACACCGACGTCCACGACCGGCCGCCGGAGGGGATGAGGGGCGCGCAGGTGAGCGGGTCCATCGCGGCGACGGTGTGGAAGCGGTCGGCCTCGTCCTCCAGGGCGGGCCGGTAACCGCGCCCCTTCTCGGTGAGGCAGTGCACCAGGACGGGGCCGTGGAACCGCTTGGCGCCGCGCAGCGCCCCCTCGACGGCCTCCATGTCGTGCCCGTCGATGGGACCGACGTACTTCAGCCCCAGGTCCTCGAACATGCCCTGCGGCGCGAACGCCTCCTTGAACCCCTTCTTGGCGCCGTGCAGCGACCCGTACAGCGGCTGTCCCACGACGGGGGTGCGCTGGAGGACCTCCTTGCCCCAGGCGAGGAAGCGTTCGTAGCCGTCGGTGGTGCGGAGGGTGGCGAGGTGGCTTGCGAGGCCCCCGATGGTGGGTGCGTAGGAGCGTTCGTTGTCGTTGACGACGATGATCAGGGGTCGGTCGCGGGCGGCGGCGATGTTGTTCAGCGCCTCCCAGGCCATGCCGCCGGTGAGCGCGCCGTCGCCGATGACCGCGACGACGTGGTCGGTGCGGCCGCGAAGCTCGTGGGCCTTGGCGAGGCCGTCGGCCCAGCCCAGCACGGTGGAGGCATGGCTGTTCTCGATGACGTCGTGCTCGGATTCGGCGCGGGACGGATAGCCGGAGAGCCCGCCCTTGCCGCGGAGCTTGGAGAAGTCCTGGCGGCCGGTGAGCAGCTTGTGGACGTAACTCTGGTGGCCGGTGTCCCACAGGATGCGGTCCACCGGCGAGTCGAAGACGCGGTGCAGGGCTATGGACAGCTCGACGACGCCCAGGTTGGGGCCCAGATGGCCGCCGGTCCTGGCGACCGCGGTGATCAGGAACTCCCTGATCTCCTGAGCGAGTGCGGCGAGTTCCTCCCTGGTCAGCGCCTTGAGGTCGTGCGGGCCCCGGATGTTCTCCAGCATCGGCATGCTCGGTTCCCCTCCTCGTGTGTCAGCCCACGGCGCTCTCGCGGGCCGCCCGCAGCGACTCCTTGAGCGAGCCCATGGTGGCCAGGACGGCCGTGGGCTCGTAGCCGCAGTGGGCCATGCAGTTGTCGCAGCGCGGGTCCTTGCCCCGGCCGTACTTGTCCCAGTCGGTCTCCTCGATCAGCTGGCGGTAGGTGGGCACATATCCGTCGCTCATCAGGTAGCAGGGCCGCTGCCAGCCGAAGAGCGAGTAGTTGGGGATGCCCCAGGCGGTGCAGGGGAAGTCGGTCCTGCCCTCCAGGAAGTCAAGGAAGAGCGGGCTGTGGTTGAGCCTCCAGCGCCTGCGGTTGCCGCCGGCGAACGCCTTCCGGAACAGCTCGCGGGTCTGCTCGACCCCCAGGAAGTGCTCCTGGTCGGGCGCCTTCTCGTAGGCGTAGGCGGGCGAGATCATCATCTCGTCCACCTTGAGGTCGTCATTGAGGAAGTCCAGCACCTCGACCACGGTCTGCGGGGTGTCGGTGTTGAAGAAGGTGGAGTTGGTGGTGACCCGGAAGCCCCGCCGCTTGGCCTCCCTGATCGCCGCCACCGCCTCGTCGAACACCCCCTCCTTCGCCACCGAAGCGTCGTGCCGCTCGCGCAGCCCGTCGATGTGCACGGCGAACGCGAAGTACGGGGAGGGGGTGAAGTCGTCCATCTTCTTTCGCAGCAGCATCGCGTTGGTGCACAGGAAGACGTACTTCTTCCTGTGCACCAGCTGCCGGACGATCTCGTCGATCTGCGGATGCATCAGGGGCTCACCGCCCGCGATGGAGACCATCGGAGCGCCCGACTCCAGCACCGCGCCGACCGCCTGCGCCACCGGCATGCGCTGCTTGAGCACCCCCGCCGGATGCTGGATCTTCCCGCAGCCCTCGCACTTGAGATTGCAGGCGAACAGCGGTTCCAACTCCACGATCAGCGGGAACTTGTCCCGCCGCTTGATCACCTTCTGGTCAAAGAGATACGTCGCGACCCGGATGGTCTGGCGGAGCGGCATGGCCATCTAGCTCACCTCCTGGGAGAAGAGAGGAACGGTGCCAGTCGAAGAAAGCGGGAAGAACAGTTCGTAGTACCCGGAAAGCCGATATTCCACCGCGCAGTGTCCCGATGCGGACCAGCTCATGTTCAGGAGCGTCCACGATCACCCGGACGGCCGCAACAGGGCGTGCCCCTGCGCGCACCGCGCTGCGCAGGGTGGCGGCGGATTCCATGTCCACCGCGATGGCCCCGGTGGCGTGCAGTTCGGCCCGCTCCGCGCCCCGCACCACATGGTTGGAGCCGACGAGGGGCCCGATATGGACGGTGCCGGTGCCGGTGCCGGTCCGCCCGGCGCCGCCGCGGGCCCGCCGGGCGTGGCGGGCCAGCACCTCGGCGAGGAACCGGCTGTCGTGGCAGGGGGTGCGACCGGCCGGGTCGCGGGTCTCGTCGGCCACCACCAGATCCCCCGGGTGCATCCCCGGCGCCAGACCGGCGCAGAACCCGGTGGCGACGACGGCGGTACGCACCGCCGGACCCGGCCCCTCGGCCAGCGCGCGGCTCACCGCCCGCTCCGCCGCCTGCGGTCCCATGCCGGTGCGCAGCACCGTCACCGGCCCGCCCGAGCCGGGACCGGCCCCCCGCAGCGCGAAGCGCTCGATGCCGAGCGCGCAGGCGATCAGCAGCGGGGCGCCGCCGGTGTCCGGGGCCGGTCCGGAGGCCATCACGTCCTCCGCGGCCGCGCCCCGGTGGCCTCACCGCTCACATAGCGCCCGAGTGCGGTGAGCGGGAAGACCAGCCGGTACAGGTGGTAGTTGATGGAGAAGTCCCAGGGGAAGCCGGTGCCGGTGAAGTACGGCTCGTCCCAGGAGCCGTCCTGCTCCTGGGTGGCCGCGAGCCAGCCGACCGCGCGCTCGACCGCCTTGCTCTCCCGCTCCCCCGCCGCCAGCAGCGCCAGCAGCGCCCACGCGGTCTGCGAGGCGGTGGAGGCGCCGCGGCCCATCCACTCGGGGTCGGGGTACGAGCGCTGGTCCTCGCCCCAGCCGCCGTCCTCGTTCTGCACGCTCTCCAGCCAGCGCACGGCCCGCCGGACGGCCGGGTGGGAGGCCGGGATCCCGGCGGCGACCAGGGCGGGGACGACGGATCCCGTCCCGTACACATAGTTGGTGCCCCAGCGGCCGAACCAGGCGCCGCTGGGTTCCTGCTCGGCCAGCAGCCAGGTGATGGCGCGCCGGGTGCGCGGATCGCGGGCGCCGCCCTCGTGGGCCAGCATCTCCACGACATGGGCGGTGACATCCGCCGACGGCGGGTCGATGACCTCGCCGAAGTCGCAGAACGGCAGCCGGTTGGGCAGCGGGCTGGTGTTGTCGACGTCGAACGCGCCCCACGCGCCGTTGCG
The DNA here is from genome assembly GCF_044333065.1 of Streptomyces sp. NPDC021115. Taxonomy (NCBI): domain Bacteria; kingdom Bacillati; phylum Actinomycetota; class Actinomycetes; order Kitasatosporales; family Streptomycetaceae; genus Streptomyces; species Streptomyces sp. NPDC021115. Next base: position 502,951 of record NZ_JBIRQF010000002.1, on the reverse strand, counting down.
GGACTGCATGCCCAGCGTCCAGCGCACCCCGCGCCGCACGGCCGCCGCGATCCGCTCCGGCCGGGGGTGGTCGACGCGGCGCAGCGCGAGGATGACCTCGGCGGTGTCGTCGATGTCGGGGTAGTTGTCGTTGTGGAACTCGAAGGCCCAGCCGCCGGAGGCGAGCCGGGGCCGCTTGACCGACCAGTCACCCGGCCGGTCGATCTGCTCGTCGAGCATCCAGTCGGCGGCCTTGACCAGGGCGGGGTGGCCGGGGTCGAGCCCGGCGTCGGCGAGGGCGATGGCGGCCAGGCACGTGTCCCAGACCGGGGACTGGCACGCCTCGATCATGCGGCTGCCGTCCTCGCGCCAGACGGCGAAGCGGTCCAGCGATTCCAGCCCGGCGCGCATCACCGGGTGGTCGAGGTCGTAGCCGAGGAGGTGGAGCGCGATCACGGAGTAGACGGCGGGCGGCTGGATGCCGCCCCAGCAGCCGTCGTTCTCCTGCCGCTCCACGATCCAGCGGGCGCAGGAGCGCAGCGCCGCCCGGCGCAGCGGGCCGACGGCCACCTTGCGGTACAGGTGCAGGGCCCGGTCCAGCCGCTGGAAGGCGCCGTCCCAGGAGGCGAGCGGGGCGGCGGGGTGCGGCGGACGCGGTCTTCGCGGGTCGGCGTGGAGCTCGTCGAGAGGGAACGGGGCGGGGCGCACCGGGCGCTTCGCGGAGACGACGGTGAGCGGCACGATGGTCTGCCGCGCCCAGCAGCCGAAGTCGTAGAGGTTGAGCGGCAGCCAGCTCGGAAAGTAGATGATCTCCGGTGGCAGCTCGGGCAGGTCCTCCCAGGCCCACCAGCCGAAGAGGGCCAGCCAGATGCGGGTGAAGACGCGGCTGTTCGCGATCCCGCCCTGGTCCCGCACCCACGCCGAGGCGGCCGCCATATGGGGCGCTTCGGGGGCGTCACCGGCCAGCCGGAGGGCGACGTACGCCTCGACGGTGGCGGACAGGTCAGGCGGGCCGCCGTGGAAGGTGGCCCAGGTGCCATCGGCGTTCTGCTGCGAGCGGATGAAGCGGCCCGCGGCGTCGAGCACGCCGGGTTTCTGGATGCCGAGGAAGTGCCGGAGCATCAGGTCCTCGGCGTCCATGGTGACGTTGGTCTCCAGGTCGCCCTTCCACCAGCCCTGCTCGTCCTGGCGGGAGAGCAGATGCTGGACCGCGCGGCCCGTCGCCTCGCGGGCGAGCACTAACGTCTCGGACTCGGATGACTCGGACGGTTGGACGGTTGTCGCTGTCATGGCTTCCCCTCTGCAGTGTGATCTGCCGTCGTTGGGGCCTGCTGTCGGCCGGCACCGGGCTGGTGCCGGCCGGCACGACTGCGAGCCTGGTCCTACGGGACGGGCCTAGGCGCGGTCGGTTGTGATCATCTCTCCCGGACGACGACGAAGTCCGCGAGCGCCACGAACTGTTCTCGTACCTCGCCGGGCATGTCCACCTCGTCGAGGGCCTCGATCGCCCTCGCGTACTGCCGCCTGGCCTCCTGCGAGGTCCAGTCCCGGCCGCCCGCCTCCTCGATCAGCGCGGCGCGGGTCGCGAACTCCTCCTCGCTGAAGTCGGCGACCTCCTCCTCCGGCTTGTGCGCGTCGGCCGCGAGGATCTGGGCCAGGTCCTCGGAGGCCCGGCCGCCCGCGGCCAGGGCGGCGACGACCGGCAGCGACTTCTTGCGCTGCCGCAGGTCGCTCCAGGTCTGCTTGCCGGTCGAGACCGGGTCGCCCCAGATGCCGAGCACGTCGTCCACGGCCTGGAAGGCGAGCCCCAGGTGGTAGCCGTACCGCTCCAGGGTGTCGGCGGTGCGGTCGTCGGCGCCTCCGAGCACGGCGCCGATGGAGGCGGCGCAGGCGAGCAGCGCGCCCGTCTTGTTGCCCTCCATCTCCAGGCACTCCTCGACGGTGACCCGCTCCCGGTGCTCGTAACTGATGTCCTGCGCCTGGCCGTCGATCAGCTTGCGGGTCGCGGAGGTGAGGCGGCGGGTGGCCCGGCCCGCCTCCGCGGTGCCCAGCTCCAGCAGTATTTCCCCGGCGAGGGCGAAGAGCGCGTCCCCGACCAGGATCGCCTGGGCGGGACCGTGCACCTTCCACACCGTGTCGCGGTGGCGGCGCTGCTCGTCGCCGTCCATCAGGTCGTCGTGCAGCAGGGAGAAGTTGTGCACCAGCTCGACCGCGACCGCGCCGGGCACCCCGACCTCCGGGTCCGCGCCCGCCGCCTGCGCGGACAGCAGCGCGAGCGCCGGGCGCACCGCCTTGCCGCCGTCACCGGCGGCGGGGTGGCCATCGGCGTCGATCCACCCGAAGTGGTAGGCGGCGACGGTGTCCATGGGCGGAGCCAACCGGTCCACCGCCGCGCGCAGCACCGGCGTGGCAAGCGTACGGCCGCGCTCCAGCAGCGCGATGACGCCTGCGGAGTCGACAGCTGGGGTCGCCGGGGTCACGGTTACTCCTCTGGGTTCTGTGGTGGTGCTCATGCCGCCTCCTTGGGCGTCCCCCCGCCTACGGCGGGAAGCGGAATCACATGCGGGCGGCCGGTTTCGGAGAGGGCGGCACGGGCTGCGGTGAGCCCGCTGCGCACGGCGCCTTCCATGGTCGCGGGCCAGCCGGTGGCGGTCCACGCACCGGCCAGGTACAGGCCGGGCGCGTCAGTGGGGGCGCCGGGCCGCAGCCGGCCGACGCCGGGGACCGGGGCGAACGTCGCGGTGCGCTCCCGGGTGACGAAGAAGTCCCGTACCCGCGCGCCGCGGGCGGCCGGGAGCAGCCGCTCCAGCTCCGGCAGATAGCGGGCGCGCAGCTCGGCCACGGGACGGTCGATGTCGCCCTGGGCGGCGGACTGCGACACCGCCAGATACTGGCTGTCCCCGGCCCCCGGCGCGTCCCGCAGCCCCGAGGCGTCCGTACGGTCGAAGACCCACTGGACGGGGCTGCCGAGCGCGGCGAAGAACGGGCGGCGCAGCACGGTGCGGTCGTAGACGACGTGCAGGTTGAGGATGGGCGCGGTGCCGATGCGCAGCAGCCGGTCCGGGTCGCCGAGCGCGCCGTCGGGCAGCAGGGCGTGCGCGTCGCGCTGCGGTACGGCGAGGACCACGGTGTCCACCGGCTCGCCGAGCGGACCGCGGTCGGTGTGGGCCGTCCAGCGGCCGCCGGTGTCGGCGCGGACCGCGGTCACCCGGGTGCGCAGCTCGGTCCGCACGCCCGCCGTGTCCAGGGCGGCGCGGGCCAGGGTGTCGTGCAGCTCGCCGAGCGGGGCGCGGGCCCAGCCGATGTCGGCGGCGCCCGCCCCGGAGAGCAGCCCGGTCTTGAAGACCATCGCGGCCAGGGCCAGCGAGGCCTCCCCGGCGGTGGCGTTGAGGGTGGCCACGCCCACCAGGTCCCACAGCGCCTCGACGGCGCGCGGCGACTGGCCGTGGCGGCGCAGCCAGCCCGCGAAGTCCTCCGCGTCCAGCGCCGGGTCCAGCGGGTCGAGCCGCCCCAGGGCGAGCGCGGCGCGGCCCACCAGGGCGCGCTCGGCGAGCGAGAGATGGGGATAGGTGGCGAGGCTCTTGGCCAGGTGCAGCGGCACCGGCAGGCCGGTGCGGCGCAGCCGCCCGAGCCGCCGCCCGGGGCGGGCGGCCGCGTCCACCACGGGGACGTCCAGCCGGTCCTGGAGCCGGGTCAGCCGGGCGGCGCCGATCCGGTCCAGGAACCACTGGTACGCGGTGCAGCAGCGCAAGTAGACGTGCTGCCCGTTGTCGACGGTCAGCTCACCGGCCGGTGAGGGGCGCTGGAACGAGAAGGCGAGCCCGCCGAGCCGGGGGCGCCCTTCGAGCAGCGTGACGCGCACCCCGGCGTCGGCGAGCGCGAGCGCCGCGGTGGTCCCGGCGAGCCCGCCGCCGATCACCAGCGCGGTCCCGCGCGGGTCACGGACGAGCGCGGCCGCCCCCTCGGGGCGGCCTGCCGGGTCCGGGCCCGGGCGGTCGGCGGAGCGTGTGGTTCCGGCTGTCATGTGTTCACCCCCTCGGGTGAACACGACGCCGCATCGGGCCGCGAGGTTGCCCCGGTCACCGAAGCCCCCCGGCTCCGCGGCGGACGGCTGCGCGGGCGTCGAGACCGGCGAGGCCGCGCACCGCGACGTACGCCTTCTCATGGCCCGGAAGCGAAACGCGGCCGCGCAGAACGGCCGCGGGATCGTGGGCGATCCGCTCCAGGAGTCTGCGGTAGATGCCCGCCATGGCGGCCACGCACGCTCCGCTGCGCCGGTCCAGCATGGGCAGCAGCCGGTATCCCTCGGCGAAGAGCGCCCTGGCCCGCCGGACCTCGAACTGCACCAGCCCGGTGAAGTCGGCGTCGGGCGGGGCGACCGAGGTGTGGAAGGCGGCGGTGCAGCCGAACTTGGCGAGGTCGTCGGCGGGCAGATAGGTGCGCCCGGTCACGGCGTCCTCGCGGACGTCGCGCAGGATGTTGGTCAGCTGGAGCGCGAGGCCGAGCGTATCGGCGTATTCGGGGGCGCGATCGGCGTCGCGTGCGCCGGGCACGGTACCGAACACGCCGAGGGAGAGCCGCCCGATGGCGCCCGCCACACAGCGGCAGTAGTCCTTGAGGTCGTCCCAGGTCTCGTAGGTCTCCCCGGCCACGTCCTTCAGCACGCCGTCGATCAGCTCGTCGAGCCCGCCGAGCGGGATCGGGAAGCGCCGGGCGGCATGGCTGAGCGCGACGGCCACCGGGTCGGTGTCGTCCTCCTCGATCGCGCCGCCGCGGATCCGGTCGAGCAGTCCGCGGGTCTCGGCGAGCCGGGCCCGCTTGGCGTCGGCGGCCAGCGCGCCGTCACCGATGTCGTCGATGCGGCGCGAGAAGGCGTAGAGCGCCGACATCGCCTGGCGCTTCTCGGTGGGCAGCAGCCTGATGCCGTAGGCGAAGTTGCGGGCCTGGTGCCCGGTCACGGCCTCGCAGTAGCGGTACGCCGCGAGCACTGGCGCGGACGCGTGCGGAGATCCGTCCACGGTCCGGCTCACCCCTCTCTTCGCAGTGTCGCCCCCACCTCGCGCAGCAGGCTGAGCTTGGTGGGCCTGGGCGGTCCAGGGAGTACGTCATGATCCGCGGCCGCGACCGCCCGCAGGGCGGCCCGCCCCCCGGCCACGAATCCGGCGAGCAGCACCTTGAGCCTGCCGTGGACGCTACCCACCAGGGGGGTGCCTTCATTCAGCAGCTCTCGGGCGCGTTCCGCCTCGTACGCGACCAGGGCACACACCGATGCGCCACCCTTCGGGGCGGCGAGGTCGGCCTCGGACACTCCGAAGCGTTTCATGTCCTCCGCCGGGAGGTAGACGCGGTCCCTGCGAAGGTCCTCGGAGACGTCCTGAAGGTGCTCGATGATCTGGAGGGCGGTGCAGATCGCGTCGGAGCGGCGCACCCGCTCGGGGGTGGCGGTGCCGGTGATGCCGAGGACGAGCCTCCCCACCGGGTTGGCGGACAGCTCGCAGTAGTCCAGCAGCTCCTGGAAGGAGCCGTACCGCCGGACCCGCTGGTCCTGGCGGTTGGCCTCGATCAGGCCGCGGAAGGGCCCCGGGGTGAGACCGTGGCGGCGGACGGTGGGGCGCAGCGCGCGCAGCAGCGGATGGCGGGGCACCGCGGCCGGGGTGTCGTCGAAGACGCGGTCGAGATCGGCCTCGAAGGCGTCGAGCATCGCCACCGGATCGTCGGCGAGGGACCGGTCGAGGCCCAGCAGCTCGGCGTCGGCGCCGCCGGGCGGCAGATCGCCGTCGCCGATGTCGTCGACCAGCCGGGCGTAGCCGTAGACGGCCATGAGGTCGGCGCGCCAGGCGCGGGGGACGAAGAAGGGTGCCACGGGGAAGTTCTCGTGCGCGGCCTTGTCGAGCACGGCGCGCGTGGCTTCCTGTCCGCCGCTCAGGCTGCCCGGCATGGTAGAGGACCCGCTGCGCTCGTCCTCCGCGGTCACCGTGGACAGCCAGGCGTACGGGCGAGGGCCGGCACGCCGCGCGGATCCCGGTGACCGGGGCCCGTGGGCGTACTGGAGATGGGCCGTGGAGCCAATGCCGTCACATCCCCCGTTCTACACCGGTTACCAGCGTCGGCACGATCCGGACACGCCGCGCCGACACGTCAAGGACGTCCGGCCGCGCACCCCCGATCGGGTGACAGCCGCACACGTCCGACATGATCCGGTCGGGCATGATCCGGTAGGGCATTGCTACAGCTTACGCCCCTCCACGCACACACGTACGGGACCGCACCCCTACGACGTCCCGGCCGCCCGGACCCCTGCCGGGCGGCCGGGTCAGGCCGCGTCGTCGTAGAACTCGATGATGTCCAGCATGGTGCACAGGTCGCGCAGCTCGAACTCGAAGAACGACTTCCCCTCCGACAGCCCGAACGACATGTGCCCCAGCGCCTCCATGGAGATCACCCCGTACAGCCGCGCCCAGCAGCGCAGCATGACGGCGATGGCACCCGGCGGCATGTCGACGCCCTGGTCCTCGCTGAGCGCCCCGAGCTGACGGGCGAGCGCCGGATCCAGCTGCTCCTCCTCGGGGGCGGGGAAGCCCCGCACCCGCCACAGGTCGGAGACCAGGTCGGAGAAGACGGACCCGAAGACCCAGCCCATGGTGCGCTCGGGCTTGGTCTCCTCGCGCCCGAGGCCCGGGGCCCAGGGTCCGAGGATGAGCCCGAACTCGTGCGGGTGCTTGATGGCCCACACGCGCAGCGCCCGGGCGCCGCCGATCAGTCTGCGACCGGGCTCGCCCTCGGGGAGCTGCCCGATGACCCCGCGCATGTAGCGGGCCATCTCCGCGAAGATGTCCACCCGCAGCTGAAGGATCAACGCGTCCCGGCTGCTGAAGTAGCGATAGACGGCCGGCGCGGTCATGCCCATCTCACGGGCGATGGCCCGGATGGTCACATTTTCCGGGCCCTCCTGAACCAAGAGCGTCCGGGCGACGTCCTTGATTTCGCGGATGGTCGCAATGCGCAACCGCTCACGCCGTGAGTACGGTGCGACGTGCGCTTCCCCTGGCGACACGCGTCCCCCTCCCTCATACCCCGCCGCTCGGCAACCCGGCGTACACGCACACGATACAGCGCCTCCGTTTAGTGAACAGCGGCAGCGGCAGTACCTCTGCGTCACCCACGGCGCGCGGACGGCCCCGGGAGAGACGGCGCGACCGCGCCCGAATCCGAGGGACAGCCGGTCGGCGGCCTGCCGCGGCGCCGCGAAGCGCCTCCGACGGCCCGTCCACGCCCCACCAACGGGGCGAAATTCCACCTGGTGGACGTGTGTTCACCAGGTCCCTCCCCCGATGCGGAATGCAGCTTCCGCTTGCCTCGTGGTCATCAATTCCCGGCAGCAGTCGCACGCGTCACCCCCCGTAAGCCCGATGGCCCCTTCCGACCACCACCTTAGTAGGGCGGGGTGACAGTGCGTGAGCTTTTCCACAGGACGGGTGCACGACGAAGGGCCGGGACCGCCTCGCGGCCCCGGCCCTCCCAGGTTTTCGGCTACTTGCCGGTTTCCTTCTCGTACGCCTTGATGACCTCGTCCGTCGGACCGTCCATCAGCAGCTCGCCCTTCTCCAGCCACAGCACCCGGTCGCAGGTGTCCCGGATCGACTTGTTGTTGTGACTGACGAGGAAGACCGTTCCGGCGTCCTTCCGCAGCTCCCGGATGCGGGCCTCGGAGCGCTTCTGGAACTTCCGGTCACCGGTGGCCAGGGCCTCGTCGATCATCAGGACGTCGTGGTCCTTGGCCGCCGCGATGGAGAAGCGGAGCCGGGCCGCCATACCGGAGGAGTAGGTGCGCATGGGGAGGGTGATGAAGTCACCCTTCTCGTTGATGCCCGAGAAGTCCACGATGTCCGCATACCGCTCGCGGACCTGCTCGCGCGACATCCCCATGGCCAGACCGCCCAGTATGACGTTCCGCTCGCCGGTGAGGTCGTTCATCAGGGCCGCGTTGACGCCGAGCAGCGACGGCTGGCCGTCGGTGTAGACGCTGCCGCGCTCGGTGGGCAGAAGCCCCGCCACGGCCTTGAGGAGCGTCGACTTGCCGGATCCGTTGGAGCCGATGAGGCCGATCGACTCACCCTTGTACGCCACGAAGGTGACGCCGCGCACGGCGTGCACCTCGCGCATACCGGGGGCACCCTTGCGGCGCATGATGCGGCTCAGGGCGGCGGTGGCGCTGCCCTTGCCCTTGGGGCCGCCGTTGACGCGGTAGACGATGTGGACGTCGTCGGCGACGACGGTGGGCACACGCGCCTCGGCGGGCATGGCCTGCTCGACGGTTTCGAGAGTCTGTTCAGCCACGGCCGTACTGCTCCTCTGCCTTCCAGAAGTACACGAAACCCCCGGCCCCGAAGAGCACCGCCCAGCCCAGCGCCAACGCCCAGACGTGCGGGGGCAGGGCCTCGGGCATGCCGTCGATCAGCGCGTACCGCATCAGATCCATGTAGACCGCCGCCGGGTTCGCCAGCAGGACGTCGGAGACCCAGGAGTGCGCGCCCGCCTTCTGGAGCATGTGCTCCAGCGGGTACATCACGCCGGAGGCGTACATCCACGTGCGCAGGATGAACGGCAGCAACTGCGCCAGGTCCGGAGTCTTGGCGCCCATCCGGGCCATGATCAGGGCCAGACCGGTGTTGAAGACGAACTGGAGCGCCAGGGCCGGGATGACCAGGAGCCATGCGAAGCCCGGGTAGTGCCCGAAGCCCAGCAGGACGATGACCAGCACGATCATCGAGAACAGCAGCTGCTGGAGCTGCTGGAGCGAGAAGGAGATCGGGAGCGAGGCCCGCGGGAAGTGCAGGGCCCGCACCAGACCCAGGTTCCCGGAGATCGCCCGCACCCCGGCCATGGCGGAGTTCTGCGAGAAGGTGAAGACGAACACACCCGTCACCAGGAACGGGATGTACTGCTCGTTCTTCATGCCGCCCCTGCCGCCCAGCAGCAGGCCGAAGATGAAGAAGTACACCGCCGCGTTCAGCAGCGGCGTCGCGACCTGCCACAGCTGGCCCAGCTTGGCCTGGCTGTACTGCGCGGTCAGCTTGGCCTGGGAGAAGGCCAGGATGAAGTGGCGCCGACCCCACATCTGGCGGATGTACTCGCCGAGGCCCACCCGGGCTCCGCTGACCGACAGCCCGTACTTCTTCGCCAGCTCGGCCGGGGACAGGCCGTCGTCAGGTGATGGCGGGGCGCTCACGGCGACCGCACTGTCGTGCGTAGTCTCGCTCACAGTTGACACTTTCGTCTTCAGGGTGCGCTGAGCGGGGCCGCGCCCCGGTCGCGCTCGATGCGTATCTGATACGAGCTTGTCAGATGACAGGAGGCCGGCCCAGTCGGGTCAGGCGCCATACCGTACGCCACTTCATGGGCCGCCGTGGACCGCAAGGGGTCTTCCAGCCTTCGCGGAACCCTCCCAACCAGGCACGAAGCGCGGTTCCGGAGGGTCGCCTGGCCAGTGTGAGCAGCAGCCAGACGCCCAGATACACGGGTACGAGCAGGGCCGGAAGGTTTCGCCGGGCCAGCCAGACCCGGTTGCGCGCCACCATGCGGTGGTAGACCGCGTGCCGGCTGGGCGCGGTGGTCGGGTGGTACAGGACCATGTCCGACCGGTAGTCGATCATCCACCCGGCGTCCAGCGCACGCCAGGCCAGGTCGGTCTCCTCATGGGCGTAGAAGAAGTCGTCCGGCAACCCTCCGACCTGCTCGAACACCGCCGTGCGGACCGCGTTGGCGCCGCCGAGGAAGGTGGTGACACGCGAGGAGCGCATCGGGTCGGCGGCGCGCAGCCGGGGTACGTGGCGGCGCTGGGTGACGCCCGTGTCGGGGTCGGCGATGCGGAAGGAGATGATGCCCAGCTCCGGGTCGGCGGCGAACGCCTCCCGGCACAGCTCGGCCGTGTCGGTCTCCGGAAGCAGCCCGTCGTCGTCCAGGAACAGCAGGACGTCGACGTCGCGGCCGCCCGGTCCGAACGCCTCGATGCCGACGTTGCGCCCCGCCGGGATGCCCACGTTCTCGGGCAGCTCGACGGTCCGTACGGCCTCGGGCAGCGCCGGAAGGGGCGAGCCGTTGCCGACGACGACCACCTCGATCGGGTCGCCGTCCTGCTTGGCGACCGAGTCGAGCAGGGCGCGCAGCTCCTCGGGGCGGTTGCCCATCGTGAGGACAACCGCTCCGACCTTCATCGTGCCGCCCGTCACTTGAGCCTGCTCGACGCGAGGATGGACACGAGGTGAAGCAGGGTTTGCAGAAGGGCGATACCGGCCAGTACGGCAACGCCCAACCGGGTGAAGAACAGATCGCCGCGCACCTGGTCCACGACCGCCAGCACGAGGATGAGCAGCGACGCCTCGATCCCGAGGATCAGCCGGTGGAACTGGAGCGCCGCGGCCGCCTTGCGGGCCAGCGCCATCCCGGACGAGCGCGGCTCGGAGGCCGCCTCCTTGACCGGGGGCAGACCGCCCTGGTGCCGGGCGACCCCGACGAGGTCGGTCTCGGCCTTGATCAGGATCGCGCCGAGCGCGGCCAGCGTCCCGAGGAACGCCCACAGCCAGTCGATCCGCCCCGAGCCCCACAGGTCGGCGGCGCGCAGGCCGAAGCCGACGAGCACCGCGGCGTCGCACAGGTACGCGCCGACGCGGTCCAGATACACACCGCCCAGCGAGAACTGCTTCTTCCAGCGGGCTATCTCACCGTCGACGCAGTCCAGCAGCAGGTAGAGCTGGACCATCAGCACCCCGAGCACGGCGCCCGCGATCCCCGGCACCAGCAGGGCCGGGGCGGCGAGGACGCCGAAGACGGTCATCAGATAGGTCAGCTGATTGGGCGTGACCCGCGTGTTCACCAGGTACCGGTCGCACCGCAGCGAGATCTCCCGCATGTACAGGCGCCCGGCCCAGTGCTCACCGCTCCGCCGGTCCTTCACCCCCGCGGGGTGAACGACCGGGCGGAGTTCAGCCACTGATGGCTTGACTGACTGCTTTGGCATAGTCGGCGTATGCGTCCCTGATCGCGTCGGATGAGAGGTCGAGGTGTTCGAGGATCGTGTAGCGCCCGGGGCGGGTCTTCGGCGCGTACTCCACGACCTGGACGAACTCGTCCACGGTGAAGCCGATCTCCTCCGGCGTCACCGGAAGACCGTGCCGGTGCAGCACCTCGGCCATGAACGCCGACTGCTCGTGCTCCCCGCGCAGATACATCGCGAACGCCCCGCCAAGGCCGCACTGCTCGCCGTGGCTCGCCGCGCGCTTGGGGAACATGAGGTCGAAGGCGTGGTTGATCTCGTGGCAGGCGCCGGACGCCGGACGGGAGTCGCCCGCGACCGACATCGAGATGCCGGTGAGGACCAGGCCCTCGGCCAGCACCTGGAGGAAGCTGTCGTCGCCGACGCCGCCGGGGTGGCGCAGCACGGCCTCGCCCGCCTGGCGTGCCATGGCGGCGGCGAGTCCGTCGATCTGCTCGCCCGTCTCGCGGGCGGACAGCTCCCAGTCCCGCACCGCGGAGATGTTGGAGAGCGCGTCGCCGATGCCGGAGCGGACGAACCGGACCGGGGCCTCGCGGATCACATCGAGGTCGATGACCACGGCGATCGGGTTCGGCACGCCGTACGAGCCGCGGCCCGCGTCGTTGTCGAGGGTCGCGACCGGTGAGCACAGACCGTCGTGCGAGAGGTTCGTGGCGACGGCCACCAGCGGGAGGCCGATGCGCGCCGCGGCGAACTTCGCACAGTCGATGATCTTGCCGCCGCCGAGCCCCACGACCGCGTCGTAGTGCCCGGACTTCATCCGGTCGGCGAGCTTGATCGCGTCATCGATGGTGCCGCCGCCCACCTCGTACCAGCTCGCGCCGGGCAGCGCCGGGGCCAGCCGCTCGCGCAGCAGGGCCCCGGAGCCGCCGCTGATCGCGACGGCGAGCTTGCCGGAGGACGAGATCCGCTGGTCGGCCAGGACGTCCGCCAGGTCGTCCAGGGCGCCCGCGCGGATGTCGACGACGAGCGGCGAGGGGATGAGCCTCGTCAGTACTGGCACGCGATCTCACGGCCCTTCGCCAGATCGTCGTGGTTGTCGATCTCGACCCACTTGATGTCGCCGATGGGCTCCACGTCGACCTTGAAGCCGCGGTTGACCAGCTCCTGGTAGCCGTCCTCGTAGTAGAGGTCGGGGTCGCGCTCGAAGGTGGTCTTCAGCGCGTCGGCGAGATCGGCGGCGGCCTCGCCCTCGATGAGGGTGACGCCGATGTACTCACCGGTGGCCTCGGCCGGGTCCATCAGCTTGGTGATCTTCTGGACGCCCTTGGACGGGTCGCTGACGACCTTCATCTCCTCGTCGGCGAGCTGCTTCACCGTGTCGAGGGCGAGGATGATCTTCTGGCCGTTGCCGCGCGCGGCGAGCAGGGTCTTCTCGACGGAGACCGGGTGCACGGTGTCGCCGTTGGCGAGGATCACGCTGTGCTTGATCGCGTCACGGGCGCACCACAGGGAGTAGGCGTTGTTCCACTCCTCGGCCTTGTCGTTGTCGATCAGGGTGAGCTTGAGGCCGTATTTCTGCTCCAGGGCCTCCTTGCGCTCGTACACCGCTTCCTTGCGGTAGCCGACCACGATCGCGACCTCGGTCAGGCCGACCTCCGCGAAGTTGCCGAGGGTCAGGTCGAGGACGGTGGTCTCACCGTCGACCGGCACCAGGGCCTTGGGGAGGGTGTCGGTGTAGGGGCGCAGACGCCGTCCGGCGCCGGCCGCCAGCACGAGGCCGATCATGCGGGTTCTCCTGTTTCGTCGTGGACAGCGGGTGCTCCGGAGGACACCCAGAAGCGGATGCTCTCGATGAGCACCGTCAGCGCGATGACCACGGCGAGCGCGGTCAGCGCGATGGTGAAACCTTGGTTCGGGCCGCCCTGGCTCCGGCCGTGCAGCAGCGCGGCGATGGCCGTGACCACCAGGATCCGCCCCTCGTGCCCGCCGATCGCCCGCACCAGCCAGTGCGGGGGCGCCCCGGTGCCGCCGCGGATGCGGTACACCGTGTCGTAGTGATGGTAGGCGACGGCCGCCACCAGCCCGAAAGCAGCGGGCAACGCTCCGTTCACCTGCGAGCGGGCGGCGAGGATGAGGAAGGTCCCGTATTCGGCGGCCCGGAACAGGGGCGGCACCAGCCAGTCGAGCGGGCCCTTGAGGGGGGCGGCGACGGCGTAGCCCGCGAAGACGGCGTAGAGCGCGGCGCCCGCGACGGCGAGCCAGGACCCGGCGGGCAGCGCGGCGGCACCGGCGACGAGCAGCGCGGCGCCGAGGGCGGCCGCGACCGGGGACAGATGGCCGTGGGGCTTACGGGCCGCGGCCTTGGCGATCAGCTCGGCGAGCGGGCCGGAGTCCGCGAGGTCGGCCAGCGCCCGCGCGGCCCGGTCGGTGCGCTTCGCCTTGCGGGTGAGCGAGCGCAGCACGCGCCCGGCGGTGGTGTAGCAGGCGGCCAGCGCGCAGCCGATGAGCAGGGCGTAGAAGGTGACGCGGGGCGTGGTCAGCGCGGTCAGCACGGCGATCATCGCCCAGCGCTCGCCGATCGGCAGCACGATCATGCGCCGCACCCAGACCGTCCAGCCGACGCTGTTGAGGCGGTCGGAGAGGGCGGCGGTGGGGCTGGAGTTGCCGGTGGCGTCGTGGTTGGCCTCGGTGAAGGAGAAGTCCACGACGTGGCGGCAGGTCTGGAGCACCATCGCGCCGAGCGCCAGCGCCCATACGTCGTCCCCGCCGCCCGCGTTGGCCGCGCCGAGGGCGAGGCCCGCGTAGTACGCGTACTCCTTGGCGCGGTCGAACGTCGCGTCCAGCCAGGCGCCGAGGGTGGAGTACTGGAGCGAGTAGCGGGCCAGCTGGCCGTCGGTGCAGTCCAGCACGAACGAGGCGATCAGCAGCACCCCGGCCGCGACGAACCCGGGCCGGGTGCCGGTCGCGGCGCAGCCCGCCGCGATGAGGGCGGTGAGGAGGGAGGCGGTGGTGACCTGATTGGGGGTCAGTCCGCGGCGGGCGCACCAGCGGGCGATGTAGCGGGAGTAGGGGCTGATGCAGAAGGTCGTGAAGAAGCCGTCGCGCGCCTTCACGGCCGTGCGCAGCCGCACCTTCTCGTCGTCCACGGCGGCGGTCTCCGCCAGCGCCGCCGCCCGCCGCTCCGCGTCCACGGGCACGGTGGCGACGAGCACGCCCAGCTCGGGCCGGTGCGGGGCGGCGCCTTCGGCGTCGAGGGCGGCGGCGACATCGTCCACGAGGCAGTCGGTACGGGGGGCCGCGTCCGCGACCGCCGTGCCCCCGGCGCGCGGCGCGCCGTCCGCGTCCTCGGCGGGGGCCGCCGAGACGCCCGGGGTACCCGCCTCGGCGGACGCCAGCGCGCGGGTCAGGGCGGCGCGGGCCTCCGGCTGGGCCGTCAGCGCACCGGGCACGGCGGCCGCGGGGAAGCGCGGGTCGGTCAGCGCCAGGCGCAGGGCGTGGCCGTGGCCGACGAAACGGGGGTCGACGAGGGCCACCCGCTCACGCGGCGGGACGGCGGCCAGCTCCGTCGCCACCCCGGCCGCGTCGGCCGCCGTGCGCACGTCGAAACCCAGCGACCGCAGGTCGTCCTGGAGAGACGAGCCGGCGACCGGGGCACCGGTGAGAATCGCGGTCGACAGACGAACTCACTCCTTGGCAGCTGACATGGTGGCCGCGCCGCTCTGGCACAGGCCATAAAGCCCTGGGGACATCCCCTCGGAACAGCGGGCAGCGTGCGTCCCGGTCCCGGGTGGGGCGGGCGGCATGTCGGCAGAGGCTATCGGATCGATGGGAGCGACCGTTCACCGCACATTCACCACGCGATCGGGTGAACGACCGCTTCCGCGCGCCGCCGATCATCATGGTGGATGGCGTGTCTCCTCGACAAACGGGCGCCGCGCTGACCTGTGGATAGGGTGCCGTCATGACGTGGCTGATCACAGGTGGTGCCGGATATATCGGGTCGCATGTCGTGCGGGCGATGGCCCGGGCGGGCGAGCGGGTGGCCGTGCTCGACGACATCTCCAGCGGAATCCCCGGGCGGCTGCCCGAGGACGTTCCGCTCGTGCGCGGCTCCACACTGGACCGTGAGCTGCTGGACCGTACGTTCGCCGAGCACGGCATCACGGGTGTGGTGCATCTCGCGGCGAAGAAGCAGGTCGGGGAGTCGGTCGAGCAGCCGCTGCGGTACTACCGGGAGAACGTGCACGGCCTCATCGTGCTGCTGGAGGCCGTGACCGCCGCCGGGATCGGCAGCTTCCTCTTCTCCTCCTCCGCCGCCGTCTACGGCATGCCGGATGTGGAACTGGTCACCGAGGACACCCCGTGCGTGCCGATGAATCCGTACGGAGAGACCAAGCTCACCGGAGAATGGCTGGTCAGGGCCGTAGGAGCGGCGCATTCGATGTCGACGGCCTGTCTGCGCTACTTCAATGTGGCGGGTGCCACGCGGCCCGAGCTGTCCGACACCGGGGTTTCCAACATCATCCCCATGATGTTCGAGCGGATCACACATGGGGAGGCTCCGAGGATCTTCGGTGACGACTATCCGACCCCGGACGGCACCTGCGTCCGCGACTACATCCATGTCGAGGATCTGGCCTCCGCCCACCTCGCCGTGGCCCGCCGGCTGGCCGCCCGGCCGGGCGCGGGTGATCTGACCGTGAACATCGGCACCGGTCAGGGCGTCTCGGTGCGCGAGATGGCCGACCTGATCGCCGAGGTCACCGGCCGCCGTGAGCCCGCCCCCGTGGTCGAGCCCCGCCGCCCGGGCGACCCGGCCCGGGTCGTCGGCTCGACGGACCTGATCGCCGGGGAACTGGGCTGGAGCGCCCGGCACGATGTGCGCGCGATGGTGGAGTCGGCCTGGGAGGGCTGGTGCCTGAACCACCCCGAGGCGCGCGGCTGAAGCCCGGCCCCAGCACGGCTCGACCGGACGGCGGTATCCCTGCCCGTGGCGTGGCCTAGGGGGTGTCTTGTCGGTCAGGCCGGATCAGCGAGCGGCGTCCGGGGGCACCTCCCAGCGGTAGCTGGGGGAAGCTCGCAACCCGCGTGAGGAGAGCGCAGCGGGCACCTCCCAGCGGTAGCTGGGGGAGGCGCGGAGCGCGACGAGCGCGGGGCCGCGAGATGCCGTGCCAGGCGTCGGGAGCCCGGCATGATCGGCAAGACACCCCCTGGGCGTAGTTCACTGGGACAGGGGCCGCCCCTGGCAGGAGGGCCGTACGGACATGGGCGCAGGTCATGACCACCGCACCGCGGGCACCGCGCATCGGTGGCGGCTGCGGCTCGCGCTCCTGATCACCCTCACCGTGATGGCCGTGGAGATCGTCGGCGGGCTGCTCGCCGATTCGCTCGCGCTGCTGGCGGACGCGGGGCACATGGCGACCGACGCGCTCGGGCTCGCCATGTCGCTGCTGGCGATCCATTTCGCGGGGCGCCCGCCCAGCCCCCGGCGTACGTATGGATACGCGCGCGCCGAGATCCTTGCGGCGCTGGCGAACTGTCTGCTGCTGTTCGGGGTCGGCGGCTACATCCTCTACGAGGCGGTGCTGCGCTTCCTCCACCCCGCCGCGACCGAGGGCCGTCTGGTGATCGCCTTCGGGGCGGTCGGGCTGGCCGCGAACCTGGTGTCGCTGGCCCTCCTGCGGGGCGGGCAGCGGGAGAGCCTGAATGTGCGGGGCGCGTTCCTGGAGGTGCTGGCGGACGCCCTGGGGTCGGTCGCGGTGCTGGTGTCGGCCGGGATCATCCTGGCCACGGGGTGGCAGGCGGCCGATCCGATCGCCTCGCTCGCGATCGCGCTCATGATCGTGCCGCGTACATACACCCTGCTCCGGGAGACGCTGAACGTCCTCCTGGAGGCGGCACCGCGCAGCGTCGACACGGCCGCGGTGCGCGCCCACATCCTCGCGCTGCCCGGCGTGGAGGGGCTGCACGACCTCCACGTGTGGACCATCACCTCCGGAATGCCGGTGCTCTCCGCGCATGTGGTGGTCGGCCGACCGGTGCTCGACGCGGTCGGTCATGAGCGGCTGCTGCACGACCTCCAGGGATGTTTGGGGGAGCATTTCGACGTCGCACACTGCACGTTTCAGCTGGAACCGGGTGGACATGCTGATCACGAAGCCCGGCTGTGCCAGTGACACGTGCATGGGTGCGGCAGACTTGAGGGCCAACGTCAGAACTATGAGGACGGTCATGCCGATCACACCCGCAAGCGGTCCCTCCGCCGACACCGCCGCCGCGTCCCCCGCGCCGAACGGATCGACGGAATCGATCATGCTTGAACTGGTCGATGAGGACGGCGTCACGATCGGCACCGCGGAGAAGCTCTCCGCGCACCGGGCACCCGGGCAGCTGCACCGGGCGTTCTCCGTCTTCCTCTTCGACGAGCAGGGGCGGCTGCTGCTCCAGCGCCGCGCGCTCGGCAAGTACCACTCCCCCGGCGTCTGGTCGAACACCTGCTGCGGCCACCCGTACCCCGGTGAGCCGCCGTTCGTGGCCGCGGCCCGCCGCACCGGTGAGGAGCTGGGCATCGCGCCCGCGCTGCTCGGCGAGGCGGGCACGGTCCGCTACAACCACCCGGACCCGGCCTCGGGCCTGGTCGAGCAGGAGTACAACCACCTGTTCGTCGGGCTGCTGAAGGAGACGCCGCGGCCCGACCCGGAGGAGATCGGCGAGACCGCCTTCGTCACGCCGGACGAACTGACGAAGCTGCACGCGGAGGGCCCGTTCTCGGTCTGGTTCATGACCGTGCTGGACGCGGCCCGGCCGGCGATCCGGGAGCTGACCGGGGCGGCCGCAGGCTGGTGAGCGGCCCGCCGGGGGCGGGGTCCGGCGCGGCGGGGCCCGGCACGACGGGGCCCGTGGCGGCCGGGGTCAGCGGCAGGGTCGCCCAGACAGCCTTGCCGCCGCTCGCCGTGTGATCGACGTCGTACCTCCCGCCGGACTCCTCCGCGATCGCCCGCACCAGCAGCAGTCCGCGGCCGCCGGTCCGCCCCTGATCCGCCTCCAGCTCCAGGGGCCTGGGCCGGTACGGATGGTCGTCCTCGACGGCGACCCGCACCCAGCCCCGGCGGATCGACACCTCGACGGCGATCTGCGGGGACAGCACCGCCGCGTGCCGCACCGCGTTGGTGACCAGCTCGGAGACGATCAGCAGCAGATTCGGCACCAGATCGCCCTGCCCTGAAACCCCCTGATGGGCCAGCAGATCCCGCACCGCGTGCCGCGCCTGCGGTACGGAGGACTCCAGGGCCGGGGCGGTGAACCGCCACACCCCCTCGCCGACCGCCGGTCCGCGCGGCGGGGCGTGCCCCGGTTCGGAGGGGACTCTCCCGACGATCTCCATGCCCGACACACCCACCCATCGCCACGGCTCGACCTCTCGGATCGAGTGTGGGAACGGTCAGGTACGGACCGGCGGAGAGTACACAACTTGACGCCTATCGACCGCTTTTGTTCGTTGGCGTATGCCAGGGTCACTCGCTCGACTGTTCCTGCCCGTCTGAATGACGCCCCCTGGTGCCTATGGCTCGACCTGCCCGCCGCGGTGGCCCCGGCGGGAAGGTCGTCACGGCCCGGATACGATCCGCCGCATGGAGCCCTGCCTGCGGCACGACGTCACGGACGGCATAGCGACCGTCGTCATCCGCAATCCCACCAAGCGCAACGCGCTGACCCCGGCCATGTGGAGCGCGCTGCCCCCGCTGCTCGACCGGTTCGCCGCCGACCCCGCCGTACGGGCGCTGGTGCTCACCGGCCACGGGGACACCTTCTGCGCGGGCGCCGACATCGGCTCGCTGAGCGCGACGTACGAGGAGACGACCGGCCTCGCGCTGCCCGCCGAGGAGGCCCTGGCGGCCTTCCCCAAGCCGACGCTCGCCGCGGTGCGCGGCTACTGCGTGGGCGGCGGCTGCCAGCTCGCGGCCGCCTGCGATCTGCGGTTCGCTGAGGAGGGCGCGCTCTTCGGGATCACCCCGGCCAAGCTCGGCATCGTCTACGCCCCCGGCTCCACCCGGCGGTTGGTCGGGCTGATCGGACCGGCGACCGCCAAGTACCTGCTGTTCTCCGGCGAGTTGATCGACACCGAGCGGGCGCTGCGCACCGGCCTGGTCGACGAGGTGCTGCCGGTCGGCGAGCTGGACAAGCGGATCGCGGAGTTCACGAGGGTGCTGGTGTCCCGGTCGCAGCTCACCCAGGCGGCGGCCAAGGAGTTCGCGGCCGGGCCCGCCGAGGAGGAGCGGGTCGCGTACTGGCGGGAGCAGGCGCGGATCAGCGGGGAGGCCGGGGAGGGGATCGCCGCCTTCCTGGGGCGCCGGGCGCCGCGCTTCGGCTGGACCCCACCGGGCCCCTGACCGCCCCCGCGGGCCCGGCTTTCGGACTCGGCTGTCAGCTTTTCCTACCAGCCGGTAGCGTGCGGGCCATGACCACTCTTCCCGAGCGCGCCGCACGGCGCTGCCACTCCGTCGTCAATCCGCTGCACTCCTCCGTCTACTTCGCCCCGGACTACGCCAACGAGCTGGCCGCACTGGGCCTTGAGGAGCGCGGCGCCGTCTACTTCGTGGGCCGTGCGGCGGCGTTCGGCCGGGTGGGTCCGGGGACCGTCACCGCGACCTTCTACAACTTCAAGCACGAGCTGGTCGCCCGCCACATCCCGCGCGCCTGGGACGTGGTCTCCCCCGAGGACGCCCTGGCGGCCCGGCTGCGGGCCGCCGACTCCGTACTGCGGCGGCTGCTGGGGGACGACGCGCTGGCCTCGAAGGAGATGGCCGAGGCGGCCGAGCTGGCGCTGCGCGCCACCGAGGCGTGTTCCCGCTCCGCGCGCCCCCTGTACGCCGCCCACGCCGACCTGCCCGTACCCGAGGCCCCGCACCTGGCGCTGTGGCACGCCGCCACCCTGCTGCGCGAGCACCGCGGCGACGCCCATCTGCTGACCCTCGTCGCCGCCGGGCTCGACGGGGTGGAGGCCATCGTCAGCCATGCGGCGACCGGCAAGGGCATGTCCCCGAAGTGGCTCCTGGCCACCCGTGGCTGGACGGCCGAGGAGCTGGCCGCCGGACAGGACCGGCTGCGGACGCGCGGACTGCTGGACGAGGCGGGCGAGCTGACCCCGGCCGGTGCCGAGCTGCGCGAGTCCCTGGAGGACGAGACGGACCGTCTGGACGCCGCGCCGTACGAGCACCTGGGCGCGGCGGGCGTGGCCCGGCTGACGGAGCTGGCCGGGGCGTTCACGAGCCGGGCCATGGAGGCGGGCGCCTTCCCGGCGGACCTGCGGGGCAAGGGCTGACCCACTCCTCTGAGGTCGGGGGCGGGCCCCCTCGGATCGGGGCGGGTTTGCGGGGAGCAGGGCGGGATACCCGCTTGATGAGTGATCGGCCGCCCTTTTCACCGGGCGCCCAACCGCGCGCCGCGCACGCCGGCGAGTGCCCGTGCTCCGCGTACGTGCGGCGCCCGGCGGCGGCTGCCGTCCCGCTCCCGACCCGAGGGGAGGACTGAAGTGCTGAGAGCCATCGCGGATGTGCTCCGCGCCATCGGTTCCGCGATCGCCACGGTGGTGACCCTTCCGTTCCGCGCCGTGGCCCGGCTGTTCGGCGGGGCCGCCGACACCGCGGGCGGCGCGCGCCGCCGCAGGCACGTCTGAGGCCCGTACGCGCCCACTGTTGTGGTGCGACACCCGCCGAACACGTCGTCCGTGACCGCTTCGTCAGTGCCACCTGCCACAATGCAGTTGCAGTGCAGACCGAAAGCGGAGCGTGATCGTGACGACGTCCATCGAAGGCAGGATCGCCGAAGAACTCGGCGTACGGGAACGGCAGGTCAAGGCCGCCGTCGAGCTGCTCGACGGCGGCTCTACCGTGCCGTTCATCGCGCGCTACCGCAAGGAAGCGACGGAGATGCTCGACGATGCGCAGCTGCGCTCCCTGGAGGAGCGGCTGCGCTATCTGCGGGAGCTGGAGGAGCGGCGCACCGCGATCCTCGAATCGGTCCGGTCGCAGGGGAAGCTGGACGAGGCGCTGGAGGCGCAGATCCTCGCCGCCGACTCCAAGGCCCGTCTTGAGGACATCTACCTCCCGTTCAAGCCGAAGCGCCGCACCAAGGCGCAGATCGCCCGCGAGGCCGGTCTCGAACCGCTCGCCGAGGGGCTGCTCGGCGACCCGACCGTGGAGCCCACGGCGGCGGCCGCCGCGTTCGTGGACGCCGAGAAGGGCGTCGCGGACCCCGCGGCCGCGCTGGAGGGCGCGCGGGCGATCCTCACCGAGCGGTTCGGGGAGGACGCCGACCTCATCGGTGAGCTGCGCGAGCGCATGTGGGAGCGCGGCCGGGTCGCCACCAAGGTGCGGGACGGCAAGGAGGAGGCGGGCGCCAAGTTCGCCGACTACTTCGACTTCGCCGAGCCCTTCACCGACCTGCCCTCGCACCGGGTGCTGGCGATGTTCCGCGGCGAGAAGGAAGAGGTCCTGGACCTCACCCTGGAGCCCGAGGAGCCGTCGGAGGACCCCGGCCCCACCTCGTACGAGCGGTCCATCGCGCACCGCTTCGGCATCGCCGACCGCGGCCGCCCCGGCGACAAGTGGCTCGCCGACACCGTGCGGTGGGCGTGGCGCACCCGCGTCCTGGTCCACCTCGGCATCGATCTGCGGCTGCGGCTGCGGCAGGCCGCCGAGGACGAGGCCGTGCGCGTCTTCGCCGCCAACCTGCGCGATCTGCTGCTCGCCGCCCCCGCCGGGACGCGCGCCACGATGGGTCTCGACCCCGGCTTCCGTACGGGCGTGAAGGTGGCCGTCGTCGATGCGACCGGCAAGGTGGCCGCGACCGACACGATCTATCCGCACGTCCCGCGGAACCAGTGGGACCAGTCGCTGGACCGGCTCGCCAAGCTGGCCCGTGAGCACGACGTCGACCTGATCGCCATCGGCAACGGCACGGCGTCCCGGGAGACCGACAAGCTCGCGGGTGAGCTGTGCGGAAAGCACCCGGAGCTGAAGCTGACCAAGGTGATGGTCTCCGAGGCGGGCGCCTCCGTGTACTCCGCCTCCGCCTTCGCCTCCCAGGAGCTGCCCGACCTCGACGTCTCGCTGCGCGGCGCGGTGTCGATCGCGCGACGGCTCCAGGACCCGCTGGCCGAGTTGGTCAAAATCGATCCGAAGTCGATCGGGGTCGGTCAGTACCAGCACGATCTGTCCGAGGTAAAGCTGTCGCGGTCGCTGGACGCGGTCGTCGAGGACTGTGTGAACGGCGTCGGGGTCGACGTCAACACGGCCTCCGCGCCGCTTCTCAGCCGGGTGTCGGGTATCGGTGCCGGGCTCGCGGAGAACATCGTCGCCCACCGCGACACCAATGGGCCCTTCCGCAGCCGCAAGGCCCTCAAGGACGTGGCCCGGCTCGGGCCCAAGGCGTACGAGCAGTGCGCGGGCTTCCTCCGTATCCGCGGCGGTGACGACCCGCTGGACGCGTCCAGCGTGCACCCCGAGGCGTACCCGGTGGTGCGCCGTATGGTCACCTCGACCGGTGGCGATGTGGCCACGCTCATCGGCAACGCCTCTGCGCTGCGGTCGCTGCGGCCCGATGACTTCGTGGACGACGCCTTCGGTCTGCCGACCGTCACCGACATCCTGAAGGAGCTGGAGAAGCCGGGCCGTGACCCGCGCCCCGCCTTCAAGACGGCGACCTTCAAGGAGGGCGTCGAGAAGATCGGCGACCTGGCGTCCGGGATGGTCCTGGAGGGTGTCGTCACGAACGTGGCCGCGTTCGGGGCCTTCGTGGATGTCGGTGTGCATCAGGATGGGCTGGTGCACGTCTCCGCGATGTCCAAGACGTTCGTCAAGGATCCGCGGGATGTGGTGAAGCCGGGGGACATCGTGCGGGTGAAGGTCCTCGATGTGGACATTCCGCGGAAGCGGATCTCGTTGACGCTGCGGTTGGACGACGAGGCCGCCGGGGCCGGTGGGGGCGGCGGTCGTTCCGACCGCTCCGAGCGTTCCGACCGCTCTGAGCAGGGGGGTGGCGGACGCCGTTCCGCCCCGAAGCAGCGCCAGGGCGGCGGCGGGCGTGGCTCGCGCGGCGGCGGCCAGCGTGGCGGGGGCGGGCGCGATGCGGCTCCGGCCAATGGGGCGATGGCGGATGCGTTGCGGCGGGCGGGGTTGGTGGATCCCAAGCGGCGCTAGCGGTTCGGGGGGCGGGGTGGTTTTTCCCCACCCCGCCCCTTCCCGATTCGGGGGCTCCGGTCCGGAACGCGGGACGGGCACCCGCGTCGTCGGATGGCTGGGGGCTAGGGCTCGGTGATGTGGCCCTCTGATACGTGGAGGCGGCGGGTGGTGTGGACTGCTTCCAGCATGCGGCGGTCGTGGGTGACCAGGAGC
This sequence comes from Streptomyces sp. NPDC021115, assembly GCF_044333065.1. NCBI lineage: Bacteria > Bacillati > Actinomycetota > Actinomycetes > Kitasatosporales > Streptomycetaceae > Streptomyces > Streptomyces sp. NPDC021115. Next base: position 479,581 of record NZ_JBIRQF010000002.1, on the reverse strand, counting down.
AGCGTGCCCTGGTAGGACGCGAGGGCGGATTCCAGTTGCTCGATCGCCGGCAGGTCCAGGTGGTTGGTGGGCTCGTCCAGGACCAGCAGGTTCACGCCCCGGGCCTGGAGCAGGGCCAGGGCCGCGCGCGTCCGCTCGCCCGGGGACAGCGTGGACGCCGGGCGCAGCACATGCGCGGCCTTGAGGCCGAACTTCGCCAGCAGCGTCCGTACGTCCGCGGGCGCCATCTCCGGCGCCGCCGCACCGAAGGCGTCCAGCAGCGACTCGCCGCCGAAGAACAGCGCGCGGGCCTGGTCGACCTCGCCCACCACCACCCCCGGGCCGAGTGACGCATGGCCCTCGTCCAGCGGGAGGCGGCCGAGGAGGGCGGCCAGCAGGGTGGATTTGCCCGAGCCGTTCGCGCCGGTCACCGCGATCCGGTCGGCCCAGTCGACCTGCAAGTCGACGGGGCCGAAGTGGAAGTCGCCGCGCCGCACCTCCGCACCGCGCAGGGTCGCCACGACCGCGCCCGAGCGCGGGGCCGCGGCGATCTCCATCCGCAGTTCCCACTCCTTGCGCGGCTCCTCGATGACCTCAAGACGCTCGATCAGCCGGTCGGTCTGGCGCGCCTTGGCGGCCTGCTTCTCGGTGGACTCGACGCGGGCGTTACGGGCGATCTTGTCGCCGTCGGTGGCCTTGCGGCGGGCGTTCTTGACGCCCTTCTCCATCCAGGCGCGCTGGGTCCGGGCCCGGGCCTCCAGGCCGGCGCGGGTGTCCGCGTACTCCTCGTAGCGTTCGCGGGCGTGACGGCGGGCGGTCTCCCGCTCCTCCAGGTAGGCGGTGTAGCCGCCGCCGAACAGGTTCACCTGCTGCTGGGCCAGGTCGAGTTCGAGGACCTTGTCGACGGTACGGGCCAGGAACTCGCGGTCGTGGCTGACGAGCACCGTGCCCGCGCGCAGTCCCCTGACGAACGTCTCCAGGCGCTGGAGCCCGTCGAGGTCGAGGTCGTTCGTCGGCTCGTCGAGCAGGAAGACGTCGTACCGGCTGAGCAGCAGCGAGGCGAGACCGGCGCGGGCGGCCTGGCCGCCGGAGAGGGCGGTCATGGGGCGGTCGAGCGAGATGTCGAGCCCGAGGGAGGCGGCGACCTCGTCGGCGCGTTCATCGAGGTCGGCGGCGCCGAGGGTGAGCCAGCGCTCCAGCGCGACGGCGTACGCGTCGTCCGCACCGGGCGCGCCGTCCGCGAGCGCCTGGGTGGTGGCGTCGAGGTCGGTCTGGGCGGCGGCCACGCCGGTGCGGCGCGCCAGGAACGCCCGTACGGTCTCCCCCGCCCGCCGCTCGGGCTCCTGCGGAAGGTGCCCCACGGTGGCGTGCGGCGGGCTGATCCGGATGGCCCCCTGCTCGGGGTCGGTGAGCCCGGCGAGCATCCGCAGCAGGGTCGACTTCCCCGCTCCGTTCACCCCGACGAGGCCGATGACCTCGCCCGGGGCGACGACGAGGTCGAGCCCGGAGAAGAGGGGGCGGTCACCGTGTCCGGCGGCCAGGTCCTTGGCGACGAGAGTGGCAGTCATCAGACGGCCGATCCTAACGGCCGCCGCGACCCGTGGGCCCGCCATTTCTACGGGGTCAGTGGGGCCGTCAGGACCGTGGACGTCGTGTGGGCCGCCAGGTAGGACTCGCCGCGGAGGGTCTTCGGGGGGAGGGGGAGGCGGTGGAGACCCGGGGGCAGGGGGGCGTCGTGGAGGGGGTGGGTGTGGGGGCGGGAGAGGCGGTCCAGGCGGTGGGCGGCGAGGCGGACGCGGCACTCGGAGGCGACCTCGACGAGCGCCTCGCCGTTCCGCGCGGCGAGGCGGATCAGGCGGCGGTCCGGTGGGGTGGGATCCAGGGCCTGTTCGACCTGGGCGACGAGCAGGGGGACGATGGGGGCGAGGCCGGTGATGAAGACGGCGTCGGAGCGGGCCCTCGCGAAGGCGTCCCGTACGGCGTCGCGCTCGTCCTGACGGATCGTCCGGCCGAAGAACACCACGGCGTAGCGGCGGAGTTCGGCCACGTGGGCGCCGACCGCGTCGAGGGTGATCTCGGCGCCGATGCCGGTGCGCCGCAGGGCGGCGGCGAGCTTGGCGAAGAGGGCGGCGCGGCTGCCGACGAGGAGGACGCGGCGGTGGGCGGAGAGGTCGTGGGCGTCGGGGTCGCGCAACAGCCGCTCCAGTAGGGCGCGGTACTGCTCGCCGTGGAAGCGGTAGGGGCCGATGCCGTGGCAGGGGTCGGCCGGGGGCCGGTCGGTCTGCCATTGGACGTCCCGCCAGACGATGTCGGGTCCGTCGCATGCGATGACGGCGGTGACCATGCCACAGGCCGGTCCTTCGCATTCGGGGCAGCCGTAGAGGACGTACCGTCCGCCGTCGAGCGGTGGCTCGGTCTCCAGCAGGAGTCCGCGGATCTGGTCGGCGAAGACGGTGGGGCCGAGGTCGGAAGCGAGCGGGGTGACGGCGTCGAGGTCGGCGAGGCGGGGCAGCGGCGGGCTGCCGTTCACCTCGAAGTCCAGGAAGTCGCGGTGCGTTCGGTACGTGCCGTCGGGCAGGACGCCGCCGGCGCGCATGGCCGGTACCAGCCCGAACGTCGCGTACTCGGAGGTCATCCCCCAAGTATTCCCTCATCGGGGCAGTGTCACCGCGACGCGCCTATAACGGGAGGAAACCGAGCGCGCTGGGGTGACAACCCGCATCGCGTACGACCGGATCGCCGTCGCCGTGGGGTACGTGGTGGGGCAACCGCGCCGCGCGCTGTCGACCGGCGCTGGAGGTGCTGGGGCTGCACTCGGACCGGTCACGGGCGGCGGCGTGCCATGGCGGATGGCGTCGGTGAAGGCGGGGAGTTCGGCGAGGTAGGGCACGCCGGAGCCCCGGGCCGGATGCGCGGGGGCGCATCGGCTCGGGGCTCCGGCGGGTTGCGGTGCGGTGCGGGGTCAGCGGGTCGAATCGCTCGCGCCGACCCGGTCCTCGGCCGTCGAGGAGGCGTCGGCCTCGCCCGTACCGGCGGCACCGTCGATGTTCTCGGCGGGGTTCTCGGCGGGAGCGGCGGGGCCGATCCGGATCTCGAAGTCGCCGTCGTACTTCTCGTGTCCGGCGATGACGGCCATCTCGACCGCTTCCTCGCCCTTCTCGCCGCGCACGATCAGCGGGTCGCGGCGCAGGTCCTTCAGCAGGGCCCAACACAGGCCGACCATCACCAGGGTGAAGGGCGCGGCCACCAGGATCGTCAGGTTCTGCAACCCGGTGAGCGCGTCGTCACCGCCGCCGCCGACGAGCAGCATGACGGCCGCGACGGCGCCCGTGACGACACCCCAGAAGATGACGACGAAGCGGCTCGGCTCGAAGGAGCCCTTCTGCGAGAGGGTGCCCATCACGATCGAGGCGGCGTCCGCGCCGGAGACGAAGAAGATGCCGACGAGGATCATCACGATGACGCTCATGACGCTCGCGATCGGGTACTGCTCGAGCACGCCGAACAGCTGGCCCTCCGGCGTCGTCTCCTTGCCCAGCTTGCCCGCGGCCTGAAGCTTCATCGACGAGCCGCCGAAGATGGCGAACCAGATCAGGCTGACGGTGCTCGGCACCAGGATGACGCCGCCGACGAACTGCCGGATGGTGCGGCCACGGCTGATCCGCGCGATGAACATGCCGACGAACGGCGTCCAGGAGATCCACCAGGCCCAGTAGAAGACCGTCCAGTCGCTCAGCCAGCTAGCGACGGTCTGGCCGCCGGTCGCCTCGGTGCGGCCGACGAGCTGCGGCAGGTCACCGATGTAGGAGCCGATGGAGGTCGGCAGCAGGTCGAGGATGATGATCGTGGGACCGGCCACGAAGACGAACACGGCCAGGAACAGCGCCAGCACCATGTTGATGTTGGACAGCCACTGGATGCCCTTGGCGACGCCCGACACGGCGGAGGCGATGAACGCGACCGTGAGGACCGCGATCACGGCGACCAGCAGCCCGGTCCCGACGTTGCTCTTCCAGCCCAGCACCTCGACACCGCTGCCGATCTGGAGCGCGCCGAGTCCGAGGGACGCGGCGGAGCCGAAGAGGGTGGCGAAGATCGCGAGGATGTCGATGACACGGCCGCCCGCGCCGTTGGCGTGCCTGCTGCCGATCAGCGGGGTGAAGACGGCGCTGATGGTCTGGCGGCGGCCACGGCGGAAGGTGCTGTAGGCGATGGCGAGGCCCACGACGGCGTAGATGGCCCACGGGTGCAGCGTCCAGTGGAACAGCGTCGTGGACATGGCGATCTGCATCTTCTCGGCCGAGGTGCCGGGGTCGGTCCCGGGCGGCGGGGTGACGAAGTGCGCCAGCGGCTCACTCACCCCGTAGAACATCAGGCCGATGCCCATGCCCGCGCTGAACATCATCGCGACCCATGAGACGGTCTTGAACTCGGGGTCCTCGCCTTCCTTCCCGAGCGTGATCTTGCCGTAGCGGCTCATCGCCAGCCACAGCGCGAAGATCACAAAGCCGGTGGCGGCGAGGATGAACGCCCAGCCACCGTTGTGGATCAGTCCGGACAGCATGCTGTCCGAGACGCTCTCGAGCGCGCCTGTGAACAGGCATCCCCAGATCACGAACGCGAGGGTGAGTCCGGCGGAGACGCCGAACACCACGCGGTCGGTCTGGGGAGCCTTGGTCGGATCGGGACTGCCGGGAAGGTCTGCCGTGACCGGAGGGTCGCTTCTTACGTCCCCCGTGTCCTTCTGCTTCTCCGTCACGCATGAACCTTTCACTGGGTTTAATGGGTCGACGTTCCGGCTACCCACTAGTCGGATGCGTATGTCAGCACGACCCTCGTTGTGTCAGCACGTGTTCACGGGCTGACCTGCCGTGAGGTGATACGCCGCGCGGCCGTCGAGCAGCAGCGGGACGAGCGCCCGCAGCGACTGTCGCAGGGGGACGAGGACCTCGTGACCCGCGCCACGCAGGGCCTTCACCCGTATACCGTGCAGGGCCAGTTCATCGCGTACGTCGGCGTACTGCGCGGCGTCCAGCCGGTAGCCGCACGGCGGGTCCTGGAGGACGTCGTCCTCCCCCGCCGGGTCGTTGTCGGCGCCGCCGAGGTACACCGGACCGCGGTCGGCCCAGCCGGCGAGCCGGGCCGCGGTCGTGGCGGCCTCGATCCGCGGGCGCCGCTCCCTTACGAAGGCGAACGCGCCATCCAGCGCGGCGAGTTGGGAGCCCACCCGGCGCTTGTTGTTGACGGCGGGGTCGTCCTTCTCGGCGTCGGTGAGCGGGTCGACGCGGGTCTCGACCAGCAGCCCGAGGCTGTTCTTGACCCCGGCGGTGTTCCGCAGGATGCGCTCCTGGCCGTCCCCCGCCACCTGCTTGACCGGCTCACCGGTCTCCGGGTCGGTCCAGATGCCGTAGACGCCGGTGGAGAAGCCCGCGGACTCGGTGTGCGGGCGGACGTGAGCGTCGGAGAGGGTGCGCGCCTCGCGGTGTACGGGGTCGGCGGTGTTGAGGTTGCGCGGCCACAGGGCCAGCAGGTCCTTCATGTAGTACGGGACGGTGGCGCCGTACTCGTGCAGGTCGTAGACGGTGTCCGGGCGCCAGTCGCGGATGACGCGCGCCATGGCGCGGCCCTCGGCGGTGGTGAGCGCGATGTGGTCGCGGTTGATGTCCGTGCCGTCGGAGTTGCCGCGGGTGTCGGCGGCGCGGCCGTCGGGGTTGGCGGTGGGCACGACGATGACGTTCGTACGCTCCAGGAAGCGGCGGGTCTTCGGGTCCTTGGCGTAGGCGAGGTCGCGGATGGTGGTCAGGCACGCCTCGCGGCCTGATGGCTCGTCACCGTGCTGGGAGCAGATGAGCATCAGGGAGTTGCCGCGGGCGGCCCGGGCGGCGTCGGCGGGCGCCGCGGGGGCGCCGATCCGCACCAGGTTCAGGGGACGCCCCTGCTTCGTGGTGCCGATGGTGTCGACGGCGACGCGCGCGCTGGCCCTGTCGACGGCCGCGAGGAAATCCGCCTCCTCGGCCTGGCTGGTCCAGCGCTTGCCCTGGCTGGTCTCGAATCCGGTGCGCGGCGGCGCTCCCGGCTCGGCCCGCGCGGGGGCGGCCAGCAGCGATCCGGTGAGCAGCGCGCCGAGCGCGCCGCAGGCGGTGGCGGTGCGGATGAGGGGCGCGGGTGAGAACACGGTACGGACCTCCTGGGTGAGGGAGCGGTGAGGCGCCCGGGTGCGGGCGCCTCACCGTGGGGACTTCCGGGTCAGCGCAGGGGCAGGGGCGAGTCGAGGTGCGGGGTGCGGACGCCGCGCAGCGGTGCGCGCTCGGCCCCGGGTGCGGCGGCGCGTTCGGTCCTCAGGGCGCCGACCAGCGGCAGCCGTGCCGAGGTGCGGTGGAGGTCGAGGGTCAGCCGGGGTGTGGTGGCGGGCGGTTCGAGGAGCCCGGCGTCAGTACCGGCGATGATCAGGCCGAGCCGGTGGCCCGCCGGAATCACATGGTCGGTGGCGGCCAGGTCGAGGGTGAGGGTGTAGGGCTTGCCCGGGGTCAGCGGGCGCCCCTCGCGGGCGTCGGCGTAGTGGCCGAGGTCGGCCCAGCCGCGGCTGAAGACGGTCTGGTCGACCGCCTTGGTGTCGGCCGCGGTCACCTTGAAGCAGGCGCTGTCGCCCGCCGTGCTGCTCCCCCAGCAGGTGCGGTCGTCGAGGGTGACGATGCCCTCGCCCGCCGCGCCGTAGTCCCGGATGGTGTCGGGTCCGAGGTCGACCAGGACGGCGGAGAGGTGGGCGCTGGTGGTGGAGGGGGTGGCGGTGACCGTCACGCTGCCGGAGCCGGACAGGCGCAGGTCGCGGGTGAGCGGCGGCGTGCTGAAGCCCGCCTTGGCCGGGGTCGCCCGGTCGATGTCGGCGGCCCATTCGGTCTCGCTCAGCCGGGGGTCGTCGGTGAAGGCCGTGGTGGCGCCGGGCCGGGCCCGCCCGGTACCGAGGACGCCCACCCCGGGGGCCGTGCCGGGAGTGGGTCGCAGGGTGGTCTGCCGGGTGCCGGACGGGGGCCAGACGCGGTCGGTCGACCACTGGTCGGGGGCGCGCTCGACGTCGGCCATGGGGGTGCGCTCGATGCCGTTGTCGATGCCGAGGAGGTAGTGGTCGAACCAGCGGTGCAGGGTCGTGACCCAGGGTCCGCGGCGGAAGTCGAACGGGTCGACGTGGCCGGTCTGGGACAGCCAGATCTTGCGCTCCACGCCCGCGTCGGCGAGCGCGTTCCACCACTGGCCGAGGTGCTTGGTGCGGACGTTGAGGTCCTGCATGCCATGGACGGCGAAGACGCTGGCGCGCACCTTGCGGGCGTCGGGCACGTAGTCGCGCGCGCTCCACAGGCCGGTCCAGTCGCCGCTGCGCGGGGCGCCGTCGACGAGACGTTTCTGTACGGCGGCGCAGCGGCCGTGCGCCGCGTCGCTCTCGACGGCGTCGGCGAGCCCGTCGGGTCCGGAGCCGAAGAGGGCGGCGCCCTTGGCGAAGTAGTAGTCGTACCAGGAGGAGATGGCGCCGATGGGCACGATGGTCTTCAGGCCCTTGACGCCGGTGGCGGCGACGCCGTTGGCGATGGTGCCGTCGTAGCTCTTGCCGATCATGCCGGTGCGGCCGTTGGTCCAGGTGGCCTTGACGGGTCTGCCGCCCGCCGCGGCGCTGTATCCGGTGGCGCGGCCGTTCAGCCAGTCGACGACGGCCTTGGCGGACTGGATGTCGGAGCGGCCGCCGACGTCGGCACAGCCGTCGGAGCGGTTGGTTCCGGCGAGGTCGACCAGGACGGTGGCGTAGCCGCGCGGGACGAAGTAGTTGTCGTAGAAGAGCGGGAACAGGACCGGTTTGCCATTGGCGTCATAGGTCTTGGTCTGGCTCTCGTTGCCGCGTCCGCAGCAGGAGTAGTACGGACTGGCGTCCATGATCACGGGGACCTTGCGGCCCTGCCGTGCGGGTTCGCTCGGGCGCACGATGTCGACGGCGACCCGGTCGGTCCTGCCGTCGGCGTCGCCGTCGAGCTTCGTGTCCACCCATACGGATTCGCGTATGGCGTGGTCGTACGAGTACACCGGTCTGCTCTCCCGGACCGTGGCCGCGTGGGCCGGTGGGGTGCCGAGGGGCGACAGCGGTAAGAGGGTGGCGGCCACCAGTGCGGTGACCGCCGGAAGGAGGTGCCTGGCCCAGTGGATGCGGGGTTTCCGCCTACGTAGCAGCACGGCCGGACGGTAGCGCGAGTGAACTGGTGTGCAGAAGAGGGCGGACGGTGTGGCGGGCGACTGCCCGGGCCCGTGTGGCGGCTGGATGTCGATTGCATGTCAGATATCGGATGGACGGGAAGTGCGTGACGGGAGTACATAGGGTCGCGAGTGATCGTTCTCCCCTACGAGTTGGAGGACTCGTGCGTCACCACAGACTCCTCGTCCCGGGCGCGGCCGCGGCCTGCCTGCTGCTGGCGATCCCGGCCTCGGCGGCCGAACCGGCGCCCGGAGCGCCCGGCATCGGGGACTCCTACTACCTCTCGTACGGCAACGGCGGGTACGACGTCTCCCACTACGACCTGCGGCTGAAGTACCAGCCGACGAACGACCGCCTGGAGGGGACGGCGACGGTCGTCGCCACCGCGAAGCAGGATCTGTCCCGCTTCAACCTCGACTTCGCGCTCGATGTGCGCGAGGTGCTGGTGGGCGGCAAGAAGGCGGCGTTCACGAAGACCGGCGACCACGAGCTGGAGATCACCCCGCCCTCGGCGCTCGACTCCGGCCGTTCCTTCACCGTCGTGGTGCGCTACAGCGGCACCCCGTCGAAGGTGGAGGCGGGCGGCTTCACCGGCTGGCAGCGGACGCCGGACGGCGGGGTCGCGGCCAATGAGCCGGAGTCGGCGTGGTGGTGGTTCCCGAGCAACGACCATCCGCTGGACAAGGCCACGTACGACGTCTCGGTCGCGGTGCCGGACGGCACGCAGGCCATCAGCAACGGCACCCTGGCGTCGAGCAGTTCACAGCTGGGCTGGACCCGCTACAACTGGCGCTCCAGCAAGCCCCAGGCCACCTATCTGGCCACGCTCGCGGTCGGCAAGTTCGACATCACGAAGGACACCACCGCGGGCGGGCTGCCCGTCATCAACGCCTACAGCAAGGACCTCGGCGAGAACGCGGGCGCGGCGCGGGCAAGCGTCGAGCGCACGGCCGAGGTCGCCGACTGGGAGTCCACGGTCTTCGGTCCGTACCCCTTCGAGGCGCTGGGCGGCTATGTGCCGAACGTGTCGGCCGGATTCGCCCTGGAGACCCAGACCCGGCCCTTCTACGGCCCGAAGAAGTTCGCCAAGGGCTCGAACGTGTCGGTGGTCGTGCACGAGCTGGCGCACCAGTGGTTCGGCGACAGCGTCTCGCTGAAGGACTGGCGCGACATCTGGATCAACGAGGGCTTCGCGAGCTACGCGCAGTGGCTGTGGTCGGAGAAGGAGGGCGAGGGCACGGCGCAGGAGCTGGCGGACTACACGTACGCCTCCTACCCGGCCGACGACCCGTTCTGGAAGGTCGAGCCGGGCGACCCGGGCGCGGCGAACCAGTTCCACGAGGCGGTGTACGACCGGGGCGCGCTGGCCCTCCAGGCGCTGCGGAACCGCGTCGGCGACAAGGCGTTCTTCGCGATCCTCAAGGGGTGGACGACGGAGCACCGGTACGGCAACGCCTCGGTGAAGGACTTCGTGGCCTACGCCGAGAAGGTGTCGGGGAAGCCTCTCGCCTCGCTCTTCGACACCTGGCTGTTCACCCCGTCGAAGCCGGGTGCGGCGCAGGCGAAGGGTGCGGAGCTGAGCGCGGCGAAGGCGCCGGTGCGGCCGAAGTCCTGGCAGAAGATCCAGGCGGCGCACTCCGAGAAGTGACGCTCCGAGAAGTGGGGTGACGACGCCCCCGGCCGGTGCCCGCGCACCGGCCGGGGGCGTTCACCTTCGCGGTCAGTCCGCGGTGAGCGGGCGCAGCGTGAGGGTGTAGTCGTACGCCTTGTCGGCCTTGACCCGGTACTGGTCGCGCACCGGGTTCGGGGTGTCCCCGGCGCCGGTGACGGCGTGGTCGGCGTGCAGGGTGTTCCAGCCGTCGTTGCGCTTCAGGAAGTGCGGATAGGCGGCGCGGTCGAGGTCGTCGTACGCGCTGGCGCCCACCTCCAGGTCGCCCGAGACCAGCAGCCCGCCGGTGCGGCCGTCGGTGAGCGAGGCCCAGCGCACATCGTCGTGGTTGCCGTGGTCCTGGGGCTTCAGGTACTCCACGTACTGGTCCTCGACCGAGGAGGACCACACGCCCATGGGCGTGCCGTCCTTGCGGTCGTTGAAGTTCTCGACCGGCCCGCGGCCGTACCACCGGAACGTGTCGTACCGCTCCGGCACCTTCAGCTTCATGCCCACCCGCGGCAGATACGACAGCTTCGCCGCCTCGTCGCGCGCCTGGACCTGGTGCCGGATGCCGATCTCGCCGGAGCCGTCGACACGGTACGTCATGGTCTGGTCGAAGGACGCCTTGGTCGCCTCGGGTGGGGTCACGGTGGTGGTGAACGCGACGGTGACCGTGCCGTCGTCGCCCGGGGTCACCTCCGTGCCGATGTCGGTGGCGCGCAGCCGGTCGAGGCCGAGGGAGCGCCACTGCTTGCCCTCGGCGGTGCCCCAGTCGGAGCGCTCGTTGCTGATGGGGGCGCGCCAGACGTCGAGTTCGGGGCCTGAGGTGATCAGTTCGCGGCCGCCCGCGCGCATCGAGGTGAGCGTGCCCTTCTTCTTGTCGAAGGTGTAGCGGAAGTCCTTGCCGGTGACCTCGACGGTGTCGCCCCGGTCGGTGGTCTCGGTCCTGGCCTTGGCGTCGCCGGTACGGGACGGCTCGGGGACCTTCGTCCCACCGACCGCGAACTGCCCGAAGGAGACCACGTGTCCGGCCTTCGCCCAGTTCGTGTCGTGGGCGGTCACCGCCTGGACGGTGAGGTAGCGCTCGTAGCCGCCGGGGTTGGCGGGCGGGGCGGGCAGCTGGACCTCGTCGCTCGCGTCCGGTCCGACGTCCAGGGCGCGGGTGCCGCCGGCGACGGTCTTGGCGCCCTCGGTCACCTTCCAGCGCAGGCGCAGATCGGAGGTGCCGGTGAAGACGCGCTCGTTGGTGACCTTCACCTTGCCGGTGCGGGCGTCGGCGTCGGTGATCCGGATCGGTGCCTGCACCCAGGCGAGCTGGGCGGTCTCCGGCTCCGGCTTGCGGTCGGCGGTGACCAGGCCGTCGACGCCGGATTCGTAGAGGCCGTAACTGAGGTAGTCGCCCTTGCGCTGGAAGGTGTCGAAGTCCAGCGCGATCAGGGCGTCCCGCTTCGGGTCGGCACCGGCGGCGAGCCGGGCCGCGCCGAGCGCGGTGTCGTAGACGCGGACCTGGTCGATGGTGCCCTTGGCGGTGCGCCCGGGGTAGCCGTCCTCCATGGTGTCGGCGTTGCGGCCGACGCCGAGGTCGTAGCCGGTGTAGTCAAGCGGGCCGCTCCAGGCGGTCTCGGCGAGCTGCTTGCCGTCGACGTAGAGGCGCAAGTGCTCACCGTCGTAGGTGCCGGTGACGCGGTGCCAGGCGCCGGTCCAGCCCTCAGGCACGTCCGCGGTCACCGTGCGGGGCTTGCCCTCGCTGGTGATCGTGAACTCCAGGGTGTCGGCGTCCTTCATCCGCAGCACGTACTGGTCGCCCTTGCTGACCATGGTGAAGTCGCCGGTGAACGGCTCGGCGGGCTTGACCTGGGCGTCGAGGGTGACCGCCTTGCCTGTCAGGTCCAGCTTCGGATCGCGGTAGGTCTCCACGAAGTCGTCGAGGCCGGAGAGGTACAGCGCCTTGCCCTGCTTGCCGTCGACCACCTTCGGCTTGCCGGAGAGGCTGGCGGCGACGCGGTTGCCGGAGGAGTCGGGGGTGGTGATCAGGGGGCGCTTGATGTTCTGCTCGGCCCAGTCCCAGATGAAGCCGCCCTGCGCCCTGGGGTACTTCCGCATGACCTCCCAGAACTCCCGGAAGTTGCCGAGGCTGTTGCCCATCGCGTGCGCGTATTCGCCCATCACGATCGGCTTGGTGAAGGATTTGGCCTTGGATTCCAGTGAGGCGGGGGTGGGATAGCGCGGGCCCGCGACGTCGGCGAAGGGAGCGTCGCCGTCGGGGCGGTTGGGCTGGTGGTACAGCGGCCGGGTCGGCTCGTTCTTCTTCGTCCACTCGGCCATGGCGTAGTGCGCCTTGCCGAGCCCGGCCTCGTTGCCGGTGTCCCACATGATGACGCTGGGGTGGTTCTTGTCGCGCTCGACCATGCCCTGGTGGCGCTCCAGGAACGCCTTCTGCCACTCGGGCTTCTCGGCGAGGCAGTCGTCCGGGCAGTTCTCGAAGCTGTGGGTCTCGACCTCCATCTCGTCGTCGATGAGGATGCCCTCACGGTCGGCGAGTTCGTAGAGGTACGGGTCCGAGGGGTAGTGGGAGGTGCGGATCGCGTTGACGTTCAGCCGCTTCATCAGCCGTACGTCCTGCTCCATGCGCGCCCGGGTGGCGTGCCGGCCGGTGGTGGGGTCGGTCTCGGCGCGGTTGACGCCGCGGATGAGGATGCGCTTGCCGTTGAGCTTGAGCTGCTGGTCCTTGACCTCGACCTCGCGGAAGCCGACGCTCTGTTCGGCGGTCTGGGTCACCTTGCCGTCGGCGTCGCGCAGCGTCAGCTTCAGCTGGTACAGGTTCGGCGTCTCGTCCGACCACTTGGCGGGGTTCTTCATCTCCGCCGTCAGCTCGGCCTTGCCGTCCTTCTCCTCGGCGGTCAGCCGCCGCACTTCGCGGCCGCGCGGGTCGTACAGCACGCCGGTGACCCGCTGCCCGTCCTGCTCGCCGCCCTCGGCGCGCGCGATGTCGACCTGGGCGCGGAGGGTGGCGTCGCGGTAGTCGGCGTCGAGGTCGGTGGTGACGTACGCGTCCTCCATCCGGGTCTTGGGAGTGGAGTACAGCGACACGGAGCGGAAGATGCCCGCGAAGCGCCACTGGTCGTAGTCCTCCAGGTACGAGCCCGCGCTCCAGCGGTGCACCTGGACGGCGACGCGGTTGTGCCCTGGCCGCAGGTAGTCGGTGACGTCGAACTCGGCGGGGACGTAGCCGCCCTGGTCGTAGCCGACGTAACGGCCGTTGACCCAGACGAACGCGGCCGACGTCATCCCGTCGAAGCGGAGCACCTGGCGCCGCCCGTCCCAGCTCTTCGGCACGGTGACGTCCTTGACGTACGCCCCGGTGGGGTTGACGTCGTGCGGCACCTTCGGGGGGTTCTCGGGCACCATCTCGCCGTCGATGTTGCGGAAGATGGGGTGGTCGAGGTCGTCGGTCTGCCAGGTGTGCGGGACCTTCACACGCTGGAATCCCTGGGAAGAGGACGCGTCGTAGTCCTCCTTCCAGAAGCCCTGAGGCGCGTCCTCGGGCTTGTCGGCGAGGGCGAAGCGCCAGCTGCCGTCGAGGCTGCGCTGCCACTTCCCCGCGTCCTGCCCGGTGGGCTTCAGCCGGGTGTGCGGGGGCTCCTGGCCCTCACCCGTCTTCTCCGGGTCCTCGAGGTAACTGTGCACATCGGCGGGGAACTTGCCCGCGTCCGGCGCTCTTCCGGCGGCGCTGTCCGCCGTGGTGAGGGCGGCCCCCAGGGCGGTGGCCATGGCGGCCGCCACCGCGATCAGTCGTGTGCCGTACCTGCCGCGTACCGTGCCCAACCCGACCCCACCTCACATATTCGCAAGAAAACGAACACAGCTGAACAGCGATGCACGCTATTGGCCAGGTAAAGAGAGCGTCAACGGTGCGGACGGATCTCTGTGCGATCAGATAAGGCCGGAAGGTTTCACAGTGATGATGAGACAGCAATACTGATGCACCCGACTCCGCCCGACTCCACCCGACCGCCGGGCGGCACCCCCGAGAGCGAGGCACGCCGATGACCACCCCCGACAGCGAGGGGCCGACCAGCGAGGAACCGCCCCTCACCGTCGACGAGCTGGCGGCCCGGGCCGGGGTGACCGTCCGCACGATCCGCTTCTACGGCACCCGCGGACTGCTTCCGCCGCCCGCCATCGGCCCGCGCCGGGTGGGGCACTACGGGCCCGGGCACCTGTCGCGGCTCGCCCTCATCGAGGAGCTACAGCACCACGGCATGACCCTCTCCGCCATCGAGCGCTATCTGCGGCAGCTCCCGGCGGACCTCAGCGCCGACGACCTCGCCATCCACCGCGCCCTGGTCGCCTCCTGGGCGCCCGAGGCACCCGAGGAGACGACCCGCGAACAGCTGGCCCGGCGGGCCGGGCGCGAGCTGTCGGACGAGGACATCGACCGGCTGGCCGCTCTCCACGCGCTGGAGCGCACCGACCGTCCCGATGCCTTCCGCGTCGACCCCGGAGTGCTCCACCTCGGCCTGCGGCTGCTGGACGTCCCGATCGACCTGGAGACGATCCTCGCGGCCCATACGGTCGTCACGGAGCACAGCCGCTCCGTCGCCCGCGAGCTGGGCAGGCTCTTCCGCGACGAGGTGTGGGGCCCGGAGCGGGAGCCGGAGTCCGGCGGCGGGGCGGAGCGGGTGGCGGCGAAGAAGTCGCTGTCGGCGGACATGCAACCGCTGGTGGTGCAGGCCCTGGTGATCGCGTTTCAGCGGTCGATGAAGCAGGAGCTGCGGGCCTGGTACGGCACGGACGCCCCCTGAAGCCCGCTACGACCCGGTGTGCTCCCCCACGAGCGCGTCCGCCAGCTCGGCGGGGCGGACGGCGAACGGTGAGTGGCTGCCCGGCAGCGTCCGCACGGTGAAGGGCCGGTCCGGCATCGCCGCGTCCGCCTCCGCGATCATCAGATCCTGCACCGCGGGCGTGAGGGCCCGGTCCTCGGCGCACCGGATGAAGGTCCGCGGGACGCGGCCCCACCGCTCCCGGGTCAGGGCGACCGGGGTCGTCGGGATCGCGAACGGCATGTCGGGGCTCAGGGCGTGGCGCCAGCGGGCGAAGGACCCGGCGGGGACGTCGTGGTAGTACGCGGTGCGCAGCTCCTCGGCGTACTCCGGATCGGTGGACGCCGGATTGACGCGGAACGCGCCGATGGCCTCCGGGTCGCCCACCATCAGCCCCCCGCCGCGGGTCGCGGCCTGCTCAGGGGAGGCCATGTAGTCGCTGAAGCGGGGGCGCCCGGCGGGCACGACGGACGTCAGATAGACCAGCTCGTCGACGAGTTCGGGCGCCTGCTCGGCGGCCAGGGACGCGCTGACGCCACCGGCGCTGTGCGAGACGAGGACGACCCTTCGGTGGCCGCGCACCGCGCGCAGCGCCGAGACGACGGCCCCGGCGCACTCCTCCAGGGTCAGCCCGGCCAGCGCGGATTTCTCGGTCGCGAAACCAGGCTGGCCGGGGGCGTGATAGCCCGAGGGCACGGGGGCGTCGAAGCCGTGCCCCGGCAGATCGACGGCGAGGCTCACCGCGCCGAGCCCGGCCAGGGCGCGCTGGGTGGGCGCCCACTGCCAGGAGGAGTGCCAGGCGCCGTGGACCAATACGTACATGGTGGGTTGATCGTTGCTCATGGGAACAGTCCACCTGTTCGACATGGCATTATCCACGGCCATATCTCGCCATCGGTGCGCCGATATCCGCCAGATATCGGCGCACCGAAGGCGGTTCTCCGTTGAGGCCGAGCCCAGATGCCTGCTCCTCCGGCTTGAGCAGCGCGGCCGCATGGAGCACACCGCCATCGTCCGCTTCCTGCTCGCCGCCCTCTGCGCCGCCAGCCTGACCCGGTCACCCCCAACGCGCCCACGGGCGAGAACGCGGGCGCGGCAGCCGTTGATGAGTCGATGGTCAGACCTGAATCCGCCGGGCCGATCGCCGACGCCAGTTGCCCACTACCGAATAAGCCACCAGAACAAGGGCGATGGCTGCTGCCGCGACGCGGGTGACGCTCCATGTCGTTGTGACGATCGACGTTTGCAGCGAGCCTTCGTCACGCAGTCGCATAGAGCATTCGACGATGGCCACGAACGGGACGACCAACCGGCAGGGCAAACTGTACGGCCCATTGCGCGCCATGTTCCCGGCCACACCCAAGGCCGCCCCCAAGAGGCAGGCAAAAAAACACCATACCGCAGACATCGACAAGAAGTCGCCCCAAGAAAAATACGTCGTCTGCCCGGTCTTGTCGCTCAAGTCCGCCGTCTCGAAATCGCCCTGACCTGCCTTCGCCAGGTAGTAGGAGAGTACGGCAACCACGAGTGAGATCACCCCGATGGCGGTCGAGCGCTTTTTCGACTCGCCCATCATCCCCAGACAGAAGGCAAGGGCGGCCCAACTCCACCCGGAGCTAAAGGTTACATGCACCACATTCCCCACCCCGCCAGCAGCGGAGGCGAACAATGGGCCGCAGATCCCGACAATCACACCTGCAGCCACGGCAGAGGCATAAGAAATAAAAGAAGAATGCACGAACACACATCCTTGCGGGCTCCGGCATCCGGGGTCACATGGCATTTTAGTACCTCCGGGCCACGAGCGACGCCGGACACCGCGAGCGGGGCGAGCGGAACTCCTGATCAACCGCTTTGGGGCATCCAGCGGCCAGGAAAATGCGACATCGTGAGGCTTGACAGTGCGCTCTGGACCTAGAGCCGCATCAGCCTAATAAATACCCCAATAGGTGTAGCACGTGTGACCCATACCCGACTTACCGTATGCCTTGGCCCAAACATCGGCCTCTCTGACATCTTTATCGGTGTTACCGCCGATGGCGATGCTCGCGGAGTGCTTCTTGGACGGGTGGATGTAGTCCGAGTAGCACCCCTTGTAGGCGCCGTCCGTCCCTGTCCCGTAGCTCCACGTCCCACCGCCGACCTTCTTGCTGCCCAGAGGGGTCGCCGACCCTTCCGACGAGTTCAGGGGAATAGCGGCCACTCCCCAATCCGTGGGCTGCTCACCGTTCGGGCCGATCAGCCCCGCCGGAGGAGCGACAGAGCTGGACGAGTAGGCGTAGGCCTGGGGCCGCGGATCTGCCCCAGCCGGCCCCGCGGTGACCAGGGACCCAGCGGCCGCCGCCATGGACACAGCAAGGACAACGATCACTTTCCTCGACACTCGGGCTCCTTTTGATCTCCTGAGATTCAGCACGACCATCCTCAGTGACCACATCACCCTAGTAAAGGCTTAGAATAGCTTTACCTAATAAATGACCAAAATCGATCATTTAAAACTTTTCCAAGCCTTATTGTGGCGTATTTTCTGCGCAATTTTAGGCATAGCACCATCTAGGAGTTCCGATCCGTGAAGCGCTCGCCGCGCTCCGCCTTCTCCAGCAGCAGCGGCGACGGCGCGAACCGCTCGCCGTACGCCGCCTGGAGTTCCCTGGCACGGGCCGCGAAGCCCGCCACGCCGCCCTCGTAGCCGTTGATGTACTGGAGCACCCCGCCCGTCCAGCCGGGGAAGCCGATGCCCAGGATCGAGCCGATGTTGGCGTCGGCGACGGACGTCAGCACGCCCTCCTCCAGCAGCCGCACCGTGTCGAGGGCCTCGCAGAAGAGCATCCGCTCCTTCATGTCCTCGAAGGGGATCTCGGCGCCGGTGTCACTGAAGTGTTCGCGCAGCCCCGGCCACAGGCCCAGGCGCTTGCCGGTGGCCGCGTCGTACTCGTAGAAGCCCGCTCCCCCGCTGCGGCCCGGGCGCCCGAACTCGTCCACCATGCGGTCGATGACCGCGTCGGCCGGATGCGGCCGCCACTCGTCGCCCGCCTCCAGCGTCGCGCGCCGCGTCTCCTCGCGGATCTTGCGCGGGAGGGTGAGGGTGAGTTCGTCCATCAGGGAGAGCACCTTGGCGGGGTAGCCCGCCTGGGCGGCGGCCTGTTCGACCGAGGCCGGGTCGATGCCCTCGCCGACCATCGCCACGCCCTCGTTGATGAAGTGGCCGATGACACGCGAGGTGAAGAAGCCGCGGGAGTCGCTGACGACGATCGGGGTCTTGCTGATCTGCCGCACCAGGTCGAAGGCGCGGGCCAGCGCCTCCTCCCCGGTGCGCTCGCCCTTGATGATCTCGACCAGCGGCATCTTGTCGACGGGCGAGAAGAAGTGCAGCCCGATGAAGTCACCGGCGCGCTGCACCCCCTCCGCGAGCATCGTGATCGGCAGGGTGGAGGTGTTCGAGCACAGCAGGGGGTACCCCCGAACGGAGTTTGGGGGAGCGTCCGGCGCCACGATGGACTCGATCTCCTGGAACACCTTGTGCTTGAGCGCCGGGTCCTCGAAGACCGCCTCGATGACGGCGTCACAGCCCGCGAGGTCGCGCGGGTCGGCGGTCGGGGTGATGTGGGCCAGCAGCTCGTCGCGCCGGGCCTCGCTCGTACGGCCCTTGGCGACCGCCTTGGCCAGCAGCCCCTCCGCGTACGCCTTGCCCTTGGCCGCCGCCTCGTCGGAGACGTCCTTCAGCACGACGTCGATCCCGGCCTTCGCGCAGGCGTAGGCGATGCCCGCGCCCATCATCCCGGCGCCCAGTACCGCGACCTTGCGGACTTGGCGGGGCTCGATCCCCTGCGGCCGGTTGGCACCGGAGTTGACCGCCTGGAGGTCGAAGAAGAACGCCTGGATCATGTTCTTGGCGGTCTGGCCGACGACCAACTCGGTGAAGTACCGGGCCTCGATGGTCTGGGCCGTCTCGAAGTCGACCTGCGAGCCCTCGACGGCGGCGGCCAGGATGTTGCGCGGCGCCGGGTAGGGGGCGCCGTTCAGCTGCTTGCGCAGATTGGCCGGGAAGGCGGGCAGGTTGACGGCGAACTTCGGATCCGCCGGGGTGCCGCCGGGGATGCGGTAGCCCTTCTCGTCCCAGGGCTGCCGCGACTCGGGGTGCGCGTCGATGAAGGCCCGCGCCCGGGCCAGCAGCTCGTCGGCGGTGTCCACGACCTCGTGCACAAGCCCCGCCTCCAGCGCCCGCCGCGGGGCGTACCGGGTGCCCTGGAGCAGCACCTTGAGCAGCGCGTCGGCCACGCCGAGCAGCCGCACCGACCGTACGACGCCGCCGCTGCCCGGCAGCAGGCCGAGGGTGACCTCGGGGAAGCCGATGCGGGACGCGGGGGCGTCGAGCGCGATCCGGTGATGACACGCGAGCGCGATCTCGAACCCCCCGCCGAGCGCCGCCCCGTTGATGGCCGCGACGACGGGCTTGCCGAGCGTTTCGATGCGGCGCAGCGCGCGCTTGATGCGCAGGTTGGTCTCGAAGGCTTGCTGGGCCTGGTCAGGCCCCAGCGTGACCATGTCCTTGAGGTCGCCGCCCGCGAAGAAGGTCTTCTTGGCGGAGGTGACGATGACGCCGCGGACCGCCTCCCGCTCCGCCTCCAGCCGGTCGGCGACCGCGTCGAGGGAGGCGATGAAGGCGGCGTTCATGGTGTTGGCGGACTGACCGGGATCGTCGAGGACGAGGGTGACGACGCCGTCGTCGCCCTGCTCCCAGCGGATGGTCGAAGCGGTCGAGGCGGTGGCGGAGTTGCTCATCTTGCGGTCTCCAGGGGCGAGGGGTGAAGGGAAGCGGGTCGGATGTCGGTCGCGGACGACGTTGGGGGGCCGGGCTCCCCGTCGCCCCCGCCCTTCCCAGGCCGGGCCCGATGCCCGGGACCGGGCCGGGCACTGGCGGAGCCAGGAACCCGGTGCCCGGGGCCCGGCACCCAAGGTCGGGGGCCGGGGCGGAGCCCCGGTTCGGGGAGGGGCGGGGTGGGGAAAGGCCCGCGGCCACGGCCTACAGCCGCTCGACCACCGTTGCGATGCCCATGCCGCCCCCTACGCACAGCGTCGCCAGTCCGTAGCGCTCGTCGCGGCGCTCCAGCTCGTCGACCAGGGTGCCCAGGATCATCGCGCCGGTGGCGCCCAGCGGGTGGCCCATGGCGATCGCGCCGCCGTTGACGTTGATCTTGTCCAGGGCGAGGCCCATGTCCTCGGCGAAGCGGAGCACGACCGCGGCGAACGCCTCGTTGATCTCGACCAGGTCGATGTCGTCGATGGTCAGCCCGGCCTTGGCCAGGGCCTTGCGGGAGGCGGGGGCCGGGCCGGTGAGCATGATGGTGGGGTCGGCGCCGGAGACCGCGGCGGAGACGATACGGGCGCGGGGCGTGAGCCCGTAGCGCTCGCCGGTCTCGCGGTTGCCGATGGCGACGAGGGCCGCGCCGTCCACGATGCCGGAGGAGTTGCCCGCGTGGTGGACGTGGTCGATGGCCTCCACCCAGTGGTACTTCTGCAAGGCCACCGCGTCGAAGCCGCCCGCCTCGCCGATCGTCGCGAACGACGGCTTGAGCCCGGCCAGGGTCTCGGGCGTGGTGCCGGGGCGGATGTGCTCGTCGTGGTCGAGGACGGTCAGCCCGGCGCGGTCGCGGACCGGGACGACGGAGCGGTCGAAGCGCCCCTCCTTCCAGGCCAGGGCCGCCCGTTCCTGGGACAGAGCGGCGAAGGTGTCCACGTCGTGGCGGGTGAAGCCGCCGAGGGTGGCGATGAGGTCGGCGCCGATGCCCTGGGGGACGAAGCCGGTCTCGTAGTTGGTCATCGGGTCGGCGAACCACGCGCCGCCGTCGGAGCCCATCTTCACGCGCGACATGGATTCGACGCCGCCCGCGAGCACCAGGTCCTCCCAGCCCGAACGGACCTTGGCCGCGGCCAGGTTGACGGCCTCCAGGCCCGAGGCGCAGAAGCGGTTCTCCTGGACGCCCGCCACGGTGACGGGGAGCCCGGCCGCGATGGCCGCGACCTTGGCGATGTCGGAGCCCTGGTCGCCGAGCGGGCTGACGACGCCGAGCACCACGTCGTCGATCGCCGCCGGGTCCAGGTCGGGGAATCGCCGCCGGATCTCGTGGATGAGGCCCACGACGAGGTCGACGGGCTTGGTGCCGTGCAGGGCGCCGTCGGCCTTGCCGCGTCCGCGCGGGGTGCGGATGGCGTCGTACACGTACGCTTCGGTGCTCACGTCTGATGCCTTTCGGGGGTGGGCGGTTCAGGAGGCCGAGTCGGTGGGCGGCGTCGCAGCGACATCCGGTACGCCCCAGTCGCGTGCCACCTCCGCTGCGTGCGCGCCGGGCCTCGCGGGGCCGCCGCGCACCCGGCCGGGGGTCGCGGAGAAGCGCGGGGCGGGCGCTGGCTGGGTGATGCCCGCCTCGTCGACGAAGGTGCCGCGGGCGGCGAGCTGCGGATGGCGGGGGGCCTCGCGCAGCGACAGGACGGGCGCGACGCAGGCGTCCGACCCCTCGAAGACCGCCGTCCACTCCTCGCGGGTGCGCTGCTTGAAGCGGTCGGCGATGACGGTGCGCAGCCGGTCCCAGCTGTCGATGTCGCTCCGGGCGGGCACCTCGTCGGCGACCCCGAGCAGGTCGATGAACTCGGCGTAGAAGGCGGGTTCCAGCGCGCCGACCGCCATGTGGCCGCCGTCGGCGGTCTCGTACGTGCCGTAGAAGGGGCTGCCGCCGTCGAGGAGGTTGCTGCCGCGCCGGTCGCGCCAGCCGCCGGCCGCCATCATGCCGTGCAGCACTGCGGTCAGATGCGCGGTGCCGTCCACGATCGCCGCGTCCACCACTTGGCCGGTGCCGCCGGAGCGGGCGTGCTGGAGGGCGGCGAGGACGCCGATGACGAGGTAGAGCGAGCCGCCCGCGTAGTCGCCGAGGAGGTTCGCGGGCGCCACCGGCGGGCCGTCGGCCTCCCCGGTCATGCCGAGCGCGCCGGTGATGGCGATGTAGCCGATGTCGTGCCCGGCCGTCCCCGAGAGCGGGCCGTCCTGGCCCCAGCCGGTCATGCGGCCGTAGACGAGCCGGGGGTTGCGCTCCAGGCAGGTGTCGGGGCCGAGGCCCAGCCGCTCGGCGACGCCGGGGCGGTAGCCCTCGATGAGGATGTCGGCCCGCTCGACGAGGCCGAGCGCGGCGTCCCGGCCGTGCTCGGACTTCAGGTCGAGCAGGACGGAACGCTTGTTGCGGTTGGCGAGGTCGTACGCCGGGTCGATCTTCAGCCCGCCGGGGCGCCCCGGCCGGTCGATCCGTACGACGTCGGCGCCCAGGTCGCCGAGGAGCATCGCCGCGAACGGCCCGGGCCCGATCCCGGCCAGCTCCACCACCCGCACCCCGGCCAGCGGCCCGTGCCCCGTCGTTCCGCCCACGTCTGCTGCCGCCGCCATCCGGGTCCGTCCTCGCGCCTGAAGTATGACACCACCGCTGTAACACCGCCGATGCTAGGAACGCACCCCTCATTCCACAAGCCCCCACCCGGAGCGGGGTGTTCAGCCCGGCGTGTCCGCCGGGAGCGGGCGCTCCCGCAGCAGCTGGTCGCCGGTGAGCGACGGGTCCACCAGACGGCCCAGCCGACGCGGCACATCGGCCCCCACCAGCACGATCACCACCAGCGTCAGACCGGAGGTCAGCACCGCGAGCGCCTGCCCGAGCGGCATGCCCTCCGCCAGCCGCGCGCCCAGCACCGGGGCGACGGCGCCGCCGAGGGCGCCGGTGTTGTAGACGAAGCCGAGGGACGCGGCGCGGCTCATGGTGGGGAAGTGGCTCGCGATGTACTTCGGCAGGATGCCGGAGATCCCCTGGCTCAGGGCGAGCAGACAGAACAGCAGCACCCCGAGCCCCACGAGGGTGTCCCGCACCGCGAACACCGGGAAGACGAAGCACAGCGAGGCGAGCAGGGTGTACGCGTAGGCCCGACGGGTGCCGAACCGGTCCCCGGCGAACCCGGCCAGCCAGCATCCGGCCATCGTGCCGAAGCCCGCGTAGAACATGGCGTCGGCGACCCCGGAGGGCGCGTACCCCAGCTCGGTCTTGAGGTAGGTGGGCAGCAGCGCCTGGATGGGCCAGCTGTAGAGGAAGGCGCAGAAGACCGTGCACATCAGCGCCACGTACAGCAGCCAGCCCCGGCGCCCGCCGAGCTGGGCGGCGAAGGCGAGCAGGGCGCCCGCCGCCAGCAGCGACAGCGGCCATCGCCAGCCCGCCCCCAGCGGGGTGAAGACGCAGAACAGCGCGGCGCTCGCGGCCACCGCCAGGGCGGCGTTGAGGTAGCCGCGGCGGCCGGTGAACAGCGGCCGGAAGGGGTTCGGCCGGGCGGCGCCGGACGCGGCCACCTCCTCGCGCCAGTCCCCCGCCTCGGGAAGCGCGCGCCGCACCCACAGGGCGACGAACACCGGCAGGACGCCGATGTAGAACATCCAGCGCCAGCCCCAGTGCGGTACGACCCACTCGTACAGCTCGGCGGCGAGGATCGTGCCGCCCGCGTAACCGGAGATCAGAAAGCCGGAGGCACGGTTGCGGAGCTGGGCGGGCCAGCTCTCCAGGGCGTACGTCGCGCTAGCGCTGTATTCGCCAGCCATGCCCATGCCAATCAACAGCCGGGCGGTGAACAGGCTGAAGTAGTTCCAGGCGAAGCCGCACGCGAAGGTGCCCAGCGAGTAGAGCAGGATGCTGGCGATCATCGCGGGCTTGCGCCCGTACCGGTCCCCCATCGCGCCGAGCAGCGCCCCGCCGAGCCAGCGGGTGATGAAGGCCCCCGAGACCAGGCTCGCCGCCGACGCCGCGCTCAAGTCGAACTCGTCGGCCATCTCGGTCAGCACGAGGGTGATGAGCACGAAGTCGAAACCGTCGAGCAGATAGCCGATCCACGCGGCGAACAGCGACTTCCACTGGCGCCCCGAGACCTGGCGGTACCAGGGGACGCGCGGCGTCCCGGCCTCCTCAGTCACGGCAACAGCCCTCCCTCTTCCAGCAGTTGACGCACCGTCTTCACCGCGTCGCCTCCGAGCGGCACCTGCGGCGCGGCCGTCGCCGGGCAGGCGATGACGCCCAGCAGGTGCAGCGCCGCCTTGAAGGCGCCGAGCGCCGATGAGCTGCCGCCCAACGCGGCCGGGTCCCCGGCGTCGGTGAGGGCGAACAGCGCCGCCAGCCGGTCCTGTTCGGCCGCGGCCCGGTCCCAGTGGCCCGCGCGGGCGTGCCGGTAGAGCCGTACGTAGCCCGCCGGGTCGACGTTGCCGAGCCCGGGGACGACGCCGTGCGCCCCGGCCAGCAGCGCGCCGTCCACGGCGAGTTCGGAACCGGTGAGCACGGAGAAGGTGTCGGTGAGGCCGCGGCGGCGGGCCTCCACCAGCAGCCGCCGCAGCGCACCGTCGTCGCCGCTGCTGTCCTTGAGCCCGGCGAGCGTGCCGTCCGCCGCCAGCGGCAGCACGATCCCGGGGGTCAGCTTGGAGTGGACGGAGGCCGGGATGTCGTACGCGAACAGCGGCAGCCCCGCGCCCTCGCGCACCCGCCGGAAGTGGTCTGCGACCTCCACCGGATGGGTACGGGTGAAGAACGGCGCGGTGGCCACGATCCCGTCCGCGCCCAGCGCGGCGGCGGCACGGGCGTGGTCCACGACCCGCTCGGTCGCCGTGTCGATCGCCCCGGCCAGCACCGGCACCCGCCCGGCCGCCGTCCCGACCACGGTCTCCAGGACGGCACGGCGCCTGCCGTCGCCCAGATACGCGGCCTCGCCGCTGGAGCCGAGCGCGAACAGCCCGCTCACCCCCGCGCCGATCAGCCGCTCGGCGAGGGCGGCGAGCGAGGCCCGGTCGACGTCACCGGCGGGAGTGAGGGGGGTGCACAGGGGCGGGACGACACCGGTGAGCGGAGCCGGAAGACTCATCAGGACCCTGCCTTCCTTATGGGGCAATATGGACATCGGATGTCCTATGTGTGGGGCGAATCTGACTCAGCGCCAGCCCCCTGTCAAGTACGCCCACCTCGAGCGCACCGTCCAAATCCCGCCAGACATCGCGGCGCCCGCGGCCGACGATGAAACGCATGAGCGACAACGTGACCTATGAGATCCGGGCCCTCGCGCCCGAGGTGGCCGCGCAGCTGCGCATCCGGGACGACGCGGGCGATCCGCCGCGCATGGTGGTGGACGACGAGGAGGGCAACAGCCCGCTGCGCTGCTGCCTGGGCCGCAGCCGTCCGGGCGAGACCATCGCCCTCGTCTCCTACGCCCCGCTGCGCCGCTGGGCCGAGGAGACCGGCGCCGACCCTGGCCCGTACGACGAGCAGGGGCCGGTCTTCCTCCACGCCGAGGAGTGCGGCGGCTGGACAGGACCCGGTTTCCCGGCCGGCATGTGGGGCGACCACCGGGTGCTGCGCGCCTACTCCGCGAAGGGCGGCATCCTCGGCGGACGGCTGCTGACCGGCGGCGGGCAGCGGGCCTGCGAGGAGACCCTTGCGGAGCTGTACGCGGACCCGGAGGTGGCCGTGGTGCATGTGCGCTGCGTCGAGTTCGGCTGCTTCGTGGCCGAGACGCGGCGGGTGGGCTAGGGGGTGTCGGGCCAGAGGATGTCGGCCAGTGCGCGGCGGCACAGGGCGTCGGCGCGGCGGGTGGTCTCCGGCTGCCGGTAGTCGCGGGCCAGCGCGAGCGTGTGCGCGCACGCCTCGTCGAGGGTCACCCGGTGGCCCACGGACACGAACACCGGCTTCACCCCGTCCCGGGTGCGCAGCGCCCGGCCGACCTCCTCGTCCCCGTCGAGCAGCGGCGTCCAGTCGCCGCGGCGCGGTCCCGGCGGTTCGTGGCGGAAGGTGAACGGGTTCTTGGCGACGCCGATCGTCGGCAGCCCGGTGAACACCCCGAGATGACTGGCCAGCCCGAAGCGGCGGGGGTGGGCGAGGCCGTAGCCGTCGCACACCACCACATCGGGGCGGTGGCCGAGCCGCCGGTCGAGGGCGCCGAGCGCCTCCAGCACGGCCGGGATCTCGCGGAACGCCAGCAGCCCGGGTACGTACGGGAAGCCGACCCGGCCGACCGCCGTCGCCTCCTCGGCGACGGCGAGGGTACGGGCGTCCAGCGCGACGGCCGCCGCCGCGACGACGCCCCGCTCGTCGTCGTACGCCACATCCACCCCGGCGACGGTCCCGCCGCCGGGCGCCGGCACGGACCCGCCCGCCACCCGGACCGATTCCCGCAGCCGTTCCTGCACGGCGGTCGCCTCGGCCTCGGTGGTGGGCCAGTCGTGCGGGAGTTGATAGCGGGGATCGATCGCGCTGGTCATGACCGGTCACGCTACCGGGTCGACGGCTACCGGGTCGGCTCCAGGCGGGCGATGCGGCCCTTCTCGCCCGAGGCCCAGCAGGTGCCGTCCGGGGCGCAGTCGACGGTGTCGTACGAACCGGGGTCGAGCGCGCGCCAGGTGCGGCCGCCGTCCGCCGTGACGTCGGTGCCGGTCGGGCCGACCGCGAGGGCCCGGTGGCGGCTGTGGGGCAGCCAGGCGACGCCCGAACGGTAGGCGGACGGGGGCCGGGTGGCCGGGGTCCAGGCGGCGCCGCCGGTCGCGGTGACCGCGGCCGCGCGCGGGGACGGCTGGTCGGGGCGGTAGTCGCCGCCGACGGCGAGGCCGTGGCGAACGTCACGGAAGGCGAGGGCGAAGACACCGCGGGCGGGATCACCTGCGGGGAGCGGCGCGTCGGCGACGGTCCACGTACGGCCGCGGTCGGCGGTGTGGAACACCCGGGCGGTGGCGGCGCCTCCGGTGGCGAACCACGCGTCCCGGCGCCCGGCGCTCACCAGGCACTGCCCGCTCGCGGCGAACGCGGCCTCGCCCGCCTGCGCGGCGGGCATCCCGCCGGAGGGCAGGACCCGCCAATGGCGGCCGCCGTCACCGGTGGCGAGGATGCGGTACTTGCCGTCGACCGGGTCGCTGAGCGCGATGCCGTGGCGGGCGTCGAAGAAGGTCAGGCAGTCGTAGAAGGCGCGCGGCTCGGGATTACGGAACGTCTCGCTCCAGGTGGCGCCGCCGTCGTCCGTGCGGAACACCCGCGACGCCTCGCCCTCGCCGATGGCCAGGACCACCGCGCGCCGCGCCCCGAACGCCTCGACGTCGCGGAACTCCAGCCCCTCCGCGCCGGGCGGGGACACGTTCCGCCAGGTGCGCCCGCCGTCGCTCGTCCGCAGCACCGTGCCCTGCGTCCCCGCGACCCAGGCGGTCCCGCGGTCCACGGCGGCGAGTCCGCGGAAGCGGGCGTCGGTGCCGCTGTCCTTCAGCCGCCATCCGGTGTGCGCACCGGCCGGTTGGCCCTGCGCGGGCGAAGCGAGGGCGGCGGCGAGCGCCGCCCCGCAGAGTCCGGCGGCCGCCAGGCGTCTCATCGTGCCCATGATCCCCATGCCCGTCATGGGCGTGGAAGCTAGCCCATGGGCGGTACGCCGTCCATATGGCCGCACACACGACGGTGCCCGCGGGAATCCGCGGGCACCGTCGGTCGGTCGTCAGCCGTGCCGGGTCACTTGTTCACGCAGAGCTTGACCAGCAGCGACACGCAGTTCTGCGAATCGTCGGTGGGCGCCGCGGTCGGCGTGTCGGGCTGGCCCGGCTTCCCCTGCGGGTCCTTCGTGCCGCCGCCGTCGCCGGAGCCGTCCGTCGGGTCCTGCGACGGCGACGAGGGCTCGGAGGTGGGGTCGGACGTGGGCTTGGACGTCGGAGTCGACCCGGACTTCGTCGGGTCGGGCGATGCGGTCGGCTTCCCCGACGACGGGTCCGACGGAGCGGACGACGGCGCGGTGGACCGCGACGGGGACACCGCGCTCGACGGCACATCGGCCGGTCCCGGCGCCTTCGTGGACGGACGGCTCCGGGACGCCTCCCGCGTACCGTCCGCATGCGGCGCGTCCGGCTTCCGCGACGCGGCGTTCGTCGCGTCGGTACCGGATGAACCGGAAGAAGCAGAAGAATCCGAAGAACCCGAAGAACCCGAAGAAGTGGACGAGTCGGAAGGTTCATGGCTCGGCGCCGACGCCGCCGCGGGCTGTCCGGCCTCCGCCGCACCGCCGTTGGTGAGGGCGAGCCCCGTCATGACCGCCGCGCCCGCCAGGAACAGCACCCCGGCCCCGGCCACCGCCACCGCGACCGGGCCCGCCTCGCGGACCTGCCCGTGCATCAGGTGGCTCATCGACCGGCGGCCGGAGACCAGCGGGCCGTTCGCCGGGGCCGCGTGCGCGCCGCCGATCGGCACGGTCGCCGGACCGCCCACCCCAGCGGTCCCGGCGCCCGCCGCGGCGGCGCTCGTCGCGGCCCAGGCGCCCACGGCGGCCAGCGGCCGCAGATACGGCGCGGTGCCCCGGTCGTACAGCGCCACCAGCGCCGGCCCTGTCAGCGCGGCCAGTCGGCCGTCGGCCGCCACCAGCCGCTCCATGCGGGCCCGGCAGTCCCGGCAGCCGTCGATGTGCACCGCGATCTGCTCGGCCTGGTGCGGTTCGTCCGTGCCCTGGACATGGCCGGGCAGCGCGTCCCAGTGGCCACCGCACGCCGCGCTCGCGGGCGTGCCGGGATGGGCGCGCAGGAACTCGTGGCGCAGGCTCTCCCCGGCCCGCTCCACGAGTGTGGCCGACGCCTCGGGGGTCGTCCCCAGGCGACGGGCCGCCTCCTCCGGCGGCAGGTCCTCGGCCTCGGCGAGCC
This sequence comes from Streptomyces sp. NPDC021115, assembly GCF_044333065.1. NCBI lineage: Bacteria > Bacillati > Actinomycetota > Actinomycetes > Kitasatosporales > Streptomycetaceae > Streptomyces > Streptomyces sp. NPDC021115. The sequence goes on along the minus strand of NZ_JBIRQF010000002.1, from coordinate 451,184 downwards.
AGAGCGCCTTGACCCAGCGCTGCGGCAGCTCGCCGAGGACACGTATGAGCGGTTCGAGGAGCGACGCCTGCTGCGGCGGGCCCCAGTTCACGGAGGCCACCGCGAGCCCGCGGACGGCGCCCGTCAGTTCGCCCGGTACGGCGTCGGCGTCGAGCGGTTCCCCCGTGCGCAGCCGCCGCCAGACGCGGAAGTGCGCTTCGGCGACGAGATCCCCCGCCGTCCAGGGGTTGCCGGTGAGGGTGCGGGCGTACCCGACAAGTCGTGGATATTCGGATTCGTAAAGCCGGGTGTACGCGGCCGCATCCAGCGCCGCGGGACGGATCGTCATGGTGGAACAACCCCTGGGGTGGGTGCCTCGGGAGAGCGGAGTGCGGCGGAAGTTTTGTAACAGCTCCGCACGGCACCCGAGACCGTGCATGGATTTGGCAAGCCTAAATGCCGTATGTCCCCCCGAAAAACCGGTCGTGACGCACGTCACGCCCCGCGCGGGTGCACTGGCCAGTCGGCCCGTACGTCTTATGGACGTAGAGACGGCGAGGACCCGCAGCGAGGACCCGCACCGATCGCAAGGGAGCAGGCGTTGTGACCACTGTCATCGATCAAGCAGTCCAGGCCCACCTCATCGCGTCGACCCCGGAAGCACGCGCCATCCCGGCCTGCCTGCGCTACGAGCGCGACGACCCGTTCGCCGTCCGCGTCTCCTTCCCGCCCGTCGCGTCCCTCGACGGCTCCGCCGTGGAGTGGACCTTCGGGCGCGAACTGCTCGCGGCCGGGCTGCGCGGGCCCGCCGGCAGCGGGGACGTCCAGATGTGGCCGTGCGGAACGCAGCGCACCGTGCTGGAGTTCCACGCGCCGGAGGGCATGGCGATGGTCCAGTTCGACACCGCGGACCTGCGGCGGTTCCTGGGCCGCTCGTACGCGGTGGTCCCGGAGGGGGCCGAGGGCGGGGAGCTGCACCTGGACGACGGGCTGGCGTCGCTGCTCAGAGACTGCGCCTGAGAGAACTCCGCACCGATCAGCTGGTGCTCGTGGTCGCGACGGCGGTCGCCGCCGACAGCGCCGTGGCGACCGCGGCGGCGAGCCCCGCGCGCACATGGTCGACCACGCCCTCCAGCGCGGCCCCGGGCGCGCCGCTGCGCGCCTCCAGCTCCTCGATCCGCCGCCGGTGGGCCGTGAGGTCCTGGTGCGTGACGACGGTCGTCAGCCCGCCCGCCGCGGCGAGCGCGATCAGCGCCGCGTCCCGCTCGGACACCTCGGCCACGGGCTGTCCCCCGTGCAGGACGCGGACCGCCTCGTCCCGCATCCCCGCGACCGGCTCCGGCCGTTCCAGCGCGTACTCCTTGACCGGGAACAGTCCGAGCACCCGGCGTGAGGTCGTGCGCAGATACCCGGCCGCCCGCAGCTGTTCCCGTACCGCCTTCTCGGTCAGCTGCGGCTGATGTCCCACCCAGGTGCCCCAGGTGCGCGGCCGGGACTCCTCGATCAGCTCCAGCAACCCGTCCAGCGCCCGGTCCCCGGTCCGCGCGTCCGGCACCGGCTTGGGCCGCCCCCGCGCGTCGGCCAGCAGTTCGCGCTGCGCGAGTTCGGTGAGCGCCCCGGCCTGGACGAGATAGCCCAGATGGGTGACGGGCTTGCCGGTGTCCGGGTCGAAGGCGAGCAGGTAGAGCATGGCGGCGAGGGAGAGCGAACCGTTCGGCACGGGATCCTCCGGGCGGTGGCGTGGCGTGATCCGGTCGGGCGGGTGCACTGACCTTAGGGCGTGTGCCCTCCCCCGGCCGCGGCGACGCGCACCCCCGGTGCGTGCGCCCGGTTCCCGATGCGGGACGCGGGAATGTCCGCACGTACGCTGACTTGGGGGGATGACGCCCTCCTGGAACGCGCCCAGAACGTTCCAGCGGTACGGAGGAGGGGGACGGGGATGGGGATGGGGCCGATGGGCAGACCCGACGACGAGGTCGAGAGGTACGCCGCCCCGGACGCGGCGGCGGCTCGGGCGCGGCGGTTGGCGAAGGTGCGGCGGACCGACGGCGGCACGGGCGGGCCGGGGCGGGGGCGGTTACGGGCCGTCGCGGGCGACGCGGCGCCGGGCGGGGTGGCGTCCGGTGGGGCGGGGCGGGGTAGGTGGCCCGCGCGGCCGTGGGCCCTGGTGGCTGGCGCGGCCGCCGTCCTCGTGCTCGCCGTCACGGCCGTCGAGGTGCGCTCGTCGTCCGGCGGCGGCGGACCGCGGCGCGACACCGCCGCCCCGCCCGCGGCGACCTCGACGGCGCCCGAGGCGCCCGCGACGCGTCCGCCCACCGCAGGGGCCACCGCCCGCGGCAGCCTGGAGCGGCAGGAGAACGGCGGCGGGCCGCGGTCGAGCGGCGCGCCGCGCACCAGGACATCCGCCCGGCTGCCCCTCACCCTCAGCACCCGCTCCCACGTCTGGGAGAACGGCTGCGACCACCGCTACCTCATCGACCGGCCGCCCACCCGCGTCGCCCCGCCGCCCACCGAGCAGGACGCCCCGGCCTGGGCCGCCGCCCACGGCGCGGTGCACGGCGGGACCACCAACGTCGAGGTGACGGTCCGGGGCCGGGCGAAGGAGTCCGCGGTGGTGCTGCGCGCCCTGCACGTACGGGTGGTGGGGCGCCGCACGCCGCTCGCGTGGTCGTCGTTCGCCATGAACAACGGCTGCGGGGGCTCCCTCACCCCGCGCGCCTTCGCCGTCGACCTGGACGCCGCGCGCCCGCAGGCGCGCCCCACCGACGGCAACGACGAGGGCACGCCGATCCCCGCCGTCCGCTTCCCGTACCGGGTCTCCGCGTCCGACCCCGAGGTCCTGCTGGTCAACGCCCGTACGACGGGCTGCGACTGCAGCTGGTACCTGGAGCTGGAGTGGACGAGCGGGGACCGCTCAGGGACGGTGCGGATCGACGACGGGGGCGCGCCGTTCCGCACCAGCGGCGTCAAGGGCCGTCCCGCGTACGGGTACGACTACGCGGACGCCGCCTGGCGCGAGGACGGCTGACACCCCTACTCCCCCGCCGTCGTCAGCCGCAGCGCCGCGTCCCGCACATCGGGGTGCGGATGCTGCCGCAGGCCCCGCACCCGTTCCCGCCAGGGCTCCGCCCATGCCGTACGGGGGCCGCCGATGCCCGTGAGCACCGCGGCGAACAGCCCGGCGGCGTGGCCGCCGTCCTCCTCCAGCTGCCAGGCGGCGCGCAGCAACGCCTCGCCGCCGCCCGGCCGGGAGGCGGCGTCGAGCCGGTTCCGCAGCAGGTCGGCAGTGCGGGCGGCGAGCACGGGGCGGGAGGTGTGCAGCCGGGCGAGGCGGGCGAGCGCGGCGGTCAGGGCCGTCGGCCGGGCATCCAGGTCGAGGGCCTGGACGAGGACCTGGGCGGCCTCGGGGACGAACGTCTCGTATCCGGCGAGCAGTTCGGCGGCGCCGAGCGCGTGGCGCCGCATCTCCCGTGGCCGCATCCGCCCGTGCTGGGCGAGTCGATCGGCCAGATGGCGTACGCGCTGGCGGGCGGGCCGGTCGCGGTCCGGTTCGGCGTCGGGCATGCCGGTCCGGGCGTCGGCGGTGACGAGGGCGGCCAGCGCCCAGGCGAGCGGGTTGTCCTCGGCAGCGCCGTCGGGCGCGGTGGCCATGAGGGCGAGGAGGGCGTCGGCGGCGGACCGCCAGTTCGCCCGGTTGCCGAGGTCGGTGACGGCCGCGACCAGCAGCGCGGCCGCGTCCGGCGCCCACGGCGACCAGCGGGCGAGCGCGGCGTGGCCGGAGGCGGCCACCTCGGGGTCCTCGGTGTCGCAGACGACGCGGATGAGCTGGGCGTAGCGCTCGCGGTGGAGTTCGGGGAGGTCGAGCGGGCGGGCGCGCAGAACTGCGTGGCGCAGTTCGCGGCGCCCGCCCGCGGCGGCGGTCAGCAGTTCCCAGGCGCGTTTGGTGCCGAGCAGCCGGGCGGCGAAGCGGACGCAGACGGCCTGTACGTCGGGGTGCTGGCCGGGGAGCCCCTGGGCGTCGGCGAGCAGGGTGGCGGCGTCGGGGACGGGGAGGTGGGTGGCGGCGAGCCGGACGGCCTCCTTGCGGCTGGTGACCTTGGCCGGGACGGACGGTACGGCGGTGGCGACGCCGTCGGGCGCGAGGACGCCGCGGATGAGCCGGTCCAGCCGGGACGGCGGGACATGCCGGGCGGCCGCGGCCGCCGCGTACACCGCCACCCGCGCCCGGTCGCCGCCCGCGTGGGCGAGCAGCAGGGGCAGGGCGTCCCCGGGGCGGCGGGTGCGGGGCAGGGCGGCGAGCGCGGCCTCGGCGAGCGCCACGTCATCGGCGGCCGCCCACGTCCGGACGACGGGCGCGCCGCCCTCGTCGAGCGGCGCGGCGCGGGCGACGGCCGAAGCGCGTTCGTCCGTCGGCAGGGCGGTGTCGGCGGCGGCCTTCGCCAACAGGCGTGCCGCGGCGACCTGTTGCCGGGGCAGCCAGCGGACGGAGTCGCGGCCGGTGGGCGGGGTCCAGTGGGTGCCGTGGGTGAGGAAGCGGCCGTACGGCGGGGTGTCGCCGAGCACCAGGTCGAGCAGATCGGTGCGGCGCCGGGTCAGCACCGCGAGGACCGGCGGCAGGACGGCGGCCGAGGGCTCCTGGGCGAGGAGTTCGGCCACCCGGGCGTCCCGTTCGCGGGGCGGCTCCAGCCACAGGGCGATCGCGGTGCGGGCGGTTTCGCCACGCCCGAACGCGATGGCCTGGCCCAGCAGTTCCTGAAGCTCCGGCAGGGTGTGGGCGCGCCGACCGAGGGAGCGGACGAGGGCGAACGTCAGCTCGTGGTCGACGCGTTCGGCGCCCGCCTCCAGCCAGGGGCGCAGCGCCTCCACGACGGTGTGTTCCTGGCCGCGCCGCAACTGGTGGTCGAGGCGGCCGAGGTCGGCGGCGCCGACGCTGCCCGCGAGCCGGGTGACGGTACGCAGGCCCCAGCCGAGCAGTTCGCGCCGCCCGGTGACGGCGTGTTCGCGCAGCAGGGCGACGGCGAGGCGGCGCAGCGCGCGACGGGTGGCGGTGGAGGAGTCACGGGCCTGGATGGCGTCGGTGGCGACCCGGTCCAGGGGTTCGGCCGCGTCGTCGGTGAAGAGCGCGGGCGATAGGGCGGCGAGCGCGTCGAGCGCGGCGTGGCGCACCGGGTCCGGCTCGTTGCGCAGCCCCTCCAGCTGCCGCAGCAGCGCGGTGACGGCGTCCGGGTCGCCGGAGCGGGCGGCGTTGCGGATCAGCAGCGGGTAGGCGGTGGCGCGGTCGTCGGCGGCGGGGCGGCGGGTGGCCGCCAGCAGCTCGTCGTGCGCCTCCTCGACCGGCAGATACGCGACCGCTTCGAGGACCGTGGCCCAGTGCGCGCCGCGCTCGCGCGCCTGCTCGGCCATCCGGCGCGCCTCCGCGTGGCGGGCCGCGCGGGGCAGCGCGTCGAGGACGGCGGGGGCCAGGACGGCGTGGGCGCGGTCCCGTTCGGCGGTGGCGGCGTCGAAGAAGGCGGCGCGGCGGGCGGGCGGCAGGGCGGTCAGCAGCCGCGCCATGGCCTCGTCGTAGTGGGCCAGGGCGCGGCCCAGGGCGTCGAGTTCGGGCGGGTCGGCCGCCACGAGGCGGCGCAGCACGGCCCGTTCCAGACCGCGGCCGCGCACCAGGTGTATGTGCTCGGGCGTGAGCAGCAGATCGAGCGTGCGGCCGGGGTCGGCGGCCACCAGGGTGCCCAGCCGGTGCCGCAGGGGTGGGGGCAGCGGGCTGTGGCAGCGCCGCTCCAGCAGGTCCAGTACGCGGTGCGGTTCGGCCCGGGCGGCGAGCGCCACGCCGGGCGCGTACCGCGTCCACCAGCCGGCGCGCAGCGCCACGGGCAGGGCGGTCAGCTGCCGTTCGGCCTCGTCGAGGACGGCGGCGGGGTGGCGGGCGGTCAGCGGCCGCCAGCTGCCGATCGCGTGGAACAGCGCGGGCAGCAGCCGTACGGCGGTGTCCGCCCCGCAGCCGGGCAGCAGCCGCGCCGCCTCGGCGTCGCCCCAGCGCTCCCGCAGCGGGTCGACGAGCCGGTCGGCGAGGGCGGTGCGGTGCTGGGCGACGACGGTCCGGACGAGTTGGCGCCGTACGGAGGCGGGCGCGTCCTCGAACGCCGCCTCCAGCGCCTCGTCCCCGACCCGGACCCGCAGGGCGTGGCCCCGTACCAGGGGGTCGGGGTCGGCGAGCCGCGCCTCCAGATGGCCGGTCCGCCCGCCGATGGCCGCCGCGGCGGCGGCCAGCCGCCGCTCGTACGCCCCGCGCCCGGCCAACTCGCCGATGACCACGGCCAGCCGCCCTTGCGCACTGGCCGCCCGCACCCATCCGGCCAGCTCCCGCATGCGCCGCGGATACGGCAGGGGGTCGAGGGCGGCGATCAGTTCGTCGGCGAGGACGCGCGGCGCGTCGGGGTCGTACACCATGCGGAGGATTCTCCCCGCCGGGTCGTTCTCCCCCACCCCGCCCCTTCCCGAACAGTGGGCTTCCGCCCCCGGCCCCCGGCCAGGAGCCGAACGAACGCGGCCCCCAGCCACGCCCCCGCGCGGGACCCCGCCCGGAAGGCCGGGCACCCCCGGAGCGGCTGGAGGCGGGTGCCCCCGGGCAGGGGCCGGGCAGGAGGCCCAACGCCCATGCCGGGACCGGACGCTCCGGCACACCCCGGAGGCACGCCCGAGTGGCCGGAGGCTGCCCGGCACGGAGTGGCGCCACAACGTCCGGCCAACGGCCGGACGGGATGCGGAATCCGCGGCCTCACGTCTTCAGGTCGGAGCAGAGCGGGATGGTCCGGCGCGCCCTGGAGGCACCGCCCAGGTGGCCGGGGCGGGCCCGATCGGACGCGGCGCCCCTCGCGCCAGGACCCGGACCGCAACGCCAGGGCCAGGCCCGCGGCGCCGGGGGCGGCGTGCCCGGGAGGCCCAGCGGGCGGGCGTACGTCGTGCGGGGGCGCCCCGGGGCGCTTACGCTCGGTTTGTGGACCGGCCGTACGGGACCCCGTGCGTCGGCCGCCCGCCCGGGCTCGGGTCCGCCGAGAGGCACCTCCCAGCGGTAGCTGGCGGAGAACCGAGCCCCAGGAAGAGGGGGTGCTCATGCCGGAGCTGTTCATCGGCGGAGAGTGGACCGCCGCCCTCGACGGAAACACCCGGGAGATCCGCTGCCCGGCGGACGGGTCCCTGGTGGCCGCGGTGGACGAGGCCGGGCCGAAGGACGTGGCCGCGGCGGTCGCGGCGGCGCGGGACGCGTTCGACCGCGGGCCGTGGCCGGGCACTCCGGCCGCCGAGCGCGGGCGGCTGCTGTTGCGCGTCGCGGACCTGCTGGAGCGCGACAAGGCGGATCTGGCCCGCGCCGAGTCCCTGGACACCGGCAAACGCCTGGTGGAGAGTGAGTACGACCTCGACGACATCGCGGGGTGCTTCCGCTACTTCGGCCATCTGGTCGCCACCGGTGGCACGGACCGGGTGCTGGACACGGGCAGCCCGGAGATCGACAGCAAGGTGGTGCACGAGCCGGTCGGGGTGTGTGCCCTGATCACACCGTGGAACTACCCCCTGCTCCAGACGGCCTGGAAGGTGGCGCCCGCGCTGGCCGCCGGGAACACGTTCGTCCTCAAGCCCAGCGAGCTGACCCCGCACACCGCGATCGGGCTGCTGCGGCTGCTCACGGAGGCGGGCGTGCCGCCGGGGGCGGCGAATCTGGTCCTGGGGGCCGGGTCGACGGCGGGCGCGCCGCTGGTCACGGACGAGCGGGTGGACATGGTGTCCTTCACCGGCGGCGTGGTGACCGGCCGGTGGATCATGGCGGCGGCCGCGCCGACAGTCAAGAAGATCGCCCTGGAGCTGGGCGGCAAGAACCCCAACATCGTGTTCACCGACTCCGATTTCGACACGGCCGTGGACTACGCGCTCACGGCGGTGTTCCTGCACTCCGGGCAGGTGTGTTCGGCGGGTGCCCGGCTGCTGGTGCAGGAGCAGCTGCACGACGCGTTCGTGGACGAGGTGGTGGCCCGCGCCCGGGCGATCCGGCTCGGTGGCCCGTTCGACGAGGACGCCCGCACCGGACCGCTGATCTCGGCGGCGCACCGCGACAAGGTGGCGTCGTACGTGGCGGCGGGGCTGGACGAGGGCGCGGTGCTGCGCTGCGGCGGGGCGCCGCCCGACGAACCGTCGCTCGCGGGCGGCCACTACTACCTGCCGACGGTGCTGGACGACTGCACCCCGGACATGACGGTGGTGCAGGAGGAGTCCTTCGGCCCGGTGCTCACGGTGGAGCGGTTCCGGGACGAGGACGAGGCGGTGGCGCTCGCCAACGACACGGTGTACGGGCTGGCGGGCGCGGTGTGGACGCAGGACGCGGAGAAGGCGCACCGGGTGGCGTCGCGGCTGCGCGCCGGAACGGTCTGGATCAACGACTTCCATCCGTACGTCCCGCAGGCCGAATGGGGCGGGATGAAGCAGTCCGGCATCGGCCGTGAGCTGGGCCCGGCGGGGCTGCACGAGTACCAGGAGGCCAAGCACATCTGGCGGAACACCGCGCCCCGCCCGCTGCGGTGGTTCGTATGACGGGGGCCGATCCGCCCGAACCACACCGCCACGGCCGCCGCAAGGACACGGCACACGACGACGACTCGTCGCTCGCCGAACTCGGCTACCGGCCAGAACTCAAGCGCACGCTCGGCAACTTCCACACCTTCGCCGCCGGGATCAGCTACATCTCCATCCTGACCGGCACCTTCCAGCTGTTCTACTTCGGTGTGACACACGGCGGCCCGGCGTACTGGTGGTCGTGGCCGATGGTGTTCCTCGGCCAGCTGATGGTGGCGCTGTGCTTCTGCGAGCTGGCCGGGCGCTATCCGGTGGCAGGGTCGGTGTACAACTGGTCCAAGCTGCTGGGCGGCCCGCATGTCGGCTGGCTGGGCGGCTGGATGATGATGACCGCCTCGATGGTGTCGCTGGCGGCGGTGGCGCTCGCGTACCAGATCACGCTTCCGCAGATCTCCTCGTGGTTCCAGTTCGTCGGCGACGGCAGCAGCGGCACGGAGCGGGCGGCCAACGCCGTCGTGCTGGGTTCGATCCTGGTCCTGTTCACCACCCTGGTGAACGGGTTCGGGGTGAAGCTGATGGCCCGTATCAACTCGGCCGGGGTGGCCATCGAGCTGATCGCCGCGATCGTGCTGATCCTGCTGCTGGCCGCGCACCTCACCCGCGGCCCGGCCGTCGTGACGGACACCTTCGGCCGCGGCGAGGGGCAGTCGCTGGGCTACTTCGGCGCGTTCCTCACCGCCTCGTTGGCCTCCGCGTACGTCATGTACGGCTTCGACACGGCGTCGTCACTCGGCGAGGAGTCCGTGGACCCGGGCCGCAACGCGCCGCGCGCGATCCTGCGGGCGCTGATCGCGTCGTTCCTCATCGGCGGGCTCATCCTGCTGTTCGCGCTGATGGCGGTGGGGAATCTGCACGCGAAACAGCTGGCGGTGGACGGGCTGCAATACGTGGTGCTGTCCACCCTCGGGCACACCATGGGCGAGATCATGCTGTGGTGCGTGGTGATCGCCATCACGGTGTGCGCGCTGGCCGTGCACACCGCCAGCATCCGGCTGATGTTCGCCATGGCGCGGGACAACAACCTGCCCGGCGGCTCCCGGCTCGCCCATGTCCATCCGCGCTTCCAGACCCCGGTGCTCCCGGCGATCCTCATCGGCCTGGTGGCGATCGCGATCCTGGTCATCAACATCAACCAGCCGCAGATCTTCTCGGTCGTCACCAGCATCGCGATCATCATGATCTACATGGCGTATCTGCTGGTCACCGTGCCCATGCTGGTACGGCGGCTGCGGGGGCGGTGGCAACCGGCCGCGGGCCGCTTCTCGCTGGGCCGCCTCGGTGTGCCGGTCAACGCGCTGGCCGTGCTGTGGGGCCTCGCGATGTCCGTCAACCTCGCCTGGCCGCGCGCCCAGGTCTACAACGCGACCGGGCCGCAGCACTGGTATCTGCGCTGGGGCGCGGTCCTGTTCATCTGCGTGGTCGCGCTCGGCGGCTTCGCCTACTACTGGTTCGTGCAGCGCAGACACACCGGCGTACTCGCCGAGCACGCCGCCACCCCGTGAGGGAGGACAGGCCCGTGGACGAATTCGACTACGTGGTGGTGGGTGGCGGTACGGCCGGGTCGGTCGTCGCGGCGCGGCTGAGTGAGGACCCGTCGGTGACGGTGTGCCTGCTGGAGGCGGGCCCCTCGGACGTCGGCGACGACAACGTCCTGCGGCTGGACCGGTGGATGGCGCTGCTGGAGTCCGGCTACGACTGGGACTATCCCGTCGAGCCGCAGAAGAAGGGCAACAGCTTCCTGCGCCACGCCCGCGCCCGGGTGCTGGGCGGCTGCTCGTCCCACAACTCCTGCATCGCCTTCTGGGCGCCCGCCGAGGACCTGGACGAATGGGCAGGGACCGGCTGTACGGGATGGAGCGCCGAGGAGACGTTCCCACTGTTCCGGCGGCTGGAGAACAACGACGCGCCCGGGGACCACCACGGCCGGGGCGGCCCCGTCACCCTGCGCACCGTGCCGCCCCACGACCCGTGCGGGCGGGCGCTGCTGGCCGCGTGCGAGGAGGCGGGCATCCCACTCACGCCGTTCAACACCGGCCGGACGGTGGTGCGCGGCGCCCACTGGTTCCAGATCAACGCCCGCGAGGACGGCACCCGTTGCTCGGCTTCCGTCGCCTACCTCCACCCGGTCATGTCCGGCCGCCCCAATCTGTCCGTACGCACCGGGCTCCAGGCCAAGCGGCTGCTGCTGGACGCGGACCGGCGCTGCATCGGCGTGGACTACCTCGCCCCCGACCTCATCCACACCCACACCGTGCACGCGCGGCGCGAGGTCGTCGTCTCCTGCGGCGCCATCGACACCCCGAAGCTGCTGATGCTTTCCGGCATCGGGCCCGCTGACCAGCTGCGCGAGGTGGGCGTGGAGGTGATCGTGGACTCCCCCGGGGTCGGCGAGAACCTCCAGGACCACCCCGAGGGCGTCATCATGTGGAACGCCGAACAGCCCATGGTGCGCAGCTCCACCCAGTGGTGGGAGATCGGCATCTTCGCCGCCACCGAACCGGATCTGGACCGGCCCGACCTGATGTTCCACTACGGCTCGGTGCCGTTCGATCTGAACACCTACCGGCGCGGCTATCCGACGTCCGAGAACGCCTTCTGTCTCACCCCGAACGTCACCCGCGCCCGCTCCACCGGCACCGTACGGCTGCGCACCCGCGACTTCCGCGACAAGCCGAGGGTCGACCCCCGCTACTTCACCCACGACCACGACGTCCGCGTGATGATCCACGGCCTGCGGCTGGCCCGCAACATCGCCGCCCGCCCCGCCCTCGCCCTCTGGGCGGGCGCCGAACTCGCCCCCGGCCCCGACGTGGACACCGACGACGAGCTGTTCGCCTACATCCGCGACACCCACAACACCGTCTACCACCCGTCCTGCACGGTGAAGATGGGCGCCCCCGACGACGCCACCGCCCCGCTCGACCCGCGGCTACGGGTCAAGGGCGTGGGCGGCCTGCGGGTGGCCGACGGCTCGGCGATGCCGCATCTGGTGGCGGTCAATCCGTGCATCACGACGATGATGATCGGCGAGAAGTGTGCCGACATGATCAAGCACCCCCGGCCGTGAGGCATCTCGCCCACCGGTGGTAACTCCCCTGGCCAATCAAGGCGTTGGCACCGCGCGGCCACAGGATTCCCTTGAGCCCGCACACCCCCGGCGACCACTCTGATCGCACCTTCCGACAGGAGAGTCGGATGCGATGAGGGAGGAAGCCAGCCGATGCGAAGATTGCGTCGCCTCGTGGCCGTGGTGGGCGCCGCCGGGGTGGTGGCCGCCGCCATGGCCGCCCCGGCGGTCGGCGCCCAGCCGTCCCGGTCCGCCGCGAAGGCGCCACAGGCCGCCCCGCCGGTTCGTACGCAACAGCACACGGTCACCCTGATCACCGGTGACACGGTCACCGTCACCACCGGCCCGGACGGCAAATACGCCGTGGAGGTACAGCGGGCGCCGGGCCGCGAGTCGGCGGAGTTCGTGACCACCCAGCAGGACAAGGAGGTCAGCGTCGTACCCGTGGACGCGCTCCGGCTGCTGTCCAAGGGCCGCGTCGACGCGGACCTGTTCAACATCACCCAGCTCGTGAAGCAGGGGTACGACGACCGGAAGACCGGCTCGATCCCGGTCATCGCCACCTACCGCACCGACGGCGCGCACCCGACCCCCGAGGGCGCGCGCAAGACCTTCGCCCTGAGCAGCGTGGACGGCGCGGCGCTCAGCGCCAGGAAGGCCGACGCGGCCGACTTCTGGGCCGATGTCAGCCACGACAAGGGGTTACGGAAGCTCTGGCTGGACCGCAAGGTCAAGGCGTCGCTCGACGTCAGCGTTCCGCAGATCGGCGCGCCGGAGATGTGGAAGGCCGGACACGACGGCAAGGGCGTCAAGGTCGCCGTGCTGGACACCGGCATCGACGCCACCCACCCGGACGTCAAGGACGCGGTCGCCGACTCCAAGAGCTTCGTCCCGGACCAGAGCGTCAAGGACGGCCACGGCCACGGCACCCATGTGGCCGACACCGTCGCGGGCGGCGGCGCCGGGTCCGACGGGAAGTACAAGGGCGTGGCACCGGGCGCGAAGCTGCTGGTCGGCAAGGTGCTGAACGACGCGGGCGAGGGCTACTCGTCGTGGATCATCGAGGGCATGGAGTGGGCTGCCACGTCCGGCGCCAAGGTCGTCTCCATGTCGTTCGGCAGCACGGCGTCCGGCCCCTCGGATCCGCTGAGCGAGGCGGTCGACCAGCTGTCGGCGTCCTCCGGGGCGCTGTTCGTGATCGCGGCGGGCAACTCCGGCCCGTTCGAAGGGACCGTGGAGACCCCCGGCATCGCCGACTCGGCCCTCACCGTCGGCGCCGTCGACAAGTCCGACAAGTGGGCGACCTTCTCCAGCCGTGGGCCGCGCACCGGGGACTACGCGGTCAAGCCGGAGATCACCGCGCCCGGTGTGAACATCACGGCCGCCCGCGCGGCCGGTACGACCATGGGCACCCCCGTCAACGACCTGTACACCACGGCGAGCGGCACCTCGATGGCCACGCCGCACGTCGCGGGCGCGGCGGCGATCGTCGCGGAGGTCCACCCCGACTGGACCGGCCAGCAGATCAAGGACGCGCTGGCCAGCACGGCCAGGACCAGGGCGTCGGACGGTCCGTTCACCCAGGGCGACGGCCGGGTCGACGTACCGCGCGCGGCCACCCAGGACGTCTTCGGGACCCCGGTCCTCAACTACGGCCAGTACGCGTACGACGCCGACCAGGCCGACCCCAAGACCATCAAGTACACCAACGCCACCGACAAGCCGGTGACGCTGAAGCTGGCGTCCTCGGTCGACGGCGGCTCCCTCACCCTCGGCTCCGACACCGTGACCGTGCCCGCGAACGACGCCGTGAAGGTCCTGGTCACCGTCGACCCGGCCAAGGCGGCAGCGGGCCGCCACACCGGATACATCACCGCCACCGCCGACGACGGCGCGGGCGGCACGGTCAAGGTGACCACGGCCGTCGCCTACGAGAAGGCGGAGAAGCTCTACGACCTCGATGTCACGCTGCTGGACCGCGAGGGCAAGCAGTTGTCCGGGTCTGCGCTCTACACCCTCCAGAAGCTCAGCGACGCGAGCCAGAACCAGTTCGGCTTCGTCAGCGGCTCCGACACCTTCCAGCTGCCGCCCGGCACCTACTCCCTCGCCACCTGGATCCCGGTCTACGACAGCGGGAAGCGCGAGGTCGCGACGAGCGTCGTGGGTGATCCGCAGATCGAGCTGACGGGCGACACCTCCCTCACCCTCGACGCCCGCAAGGCCGTCGAGATCAAGCCACAGACGAACGAGAAGGACGTCGAACCCCAGGGTGTGACGACCTCCTGGCACCGGGAGCTGGCGGGCGGCAGCTCCTTCGGCCTGACCTACTCCATGGGCAAGTGGAAGAAGCACATCTACGCGGCGCCGACCGAGAAGGTCACCGAGGGCTTCTTCGAGTTCTACAGCCGATGGCGGCTGGCGAAGACGGAGCTGACCGCGCGCGTCACCAGCCCCGCGCGGGTCACCCTGAACCCGCAGTACGCGACCACGTACACCGGCTGGCCCGTCAAGATCGACGGCAAGCGGAAGGTGCCGGTGGTGTCCGCCGGGGCCGGTACGGCCGAGGACTTCGAGGGCCTGGACGTCAAGGGCAAGGCCGTGCTGGTGGGCCTGGCCCCCGACGGATGGCCCGACGAGGCGGTCATCAACGCCACCAAGGCGGGCGCCGCGTACGTCCTCGTCTACCGCAAGACCACGCTCGGCATGTGGATCACCGCGGTCGACAGCGCGACCATCCCCGTCATGTCGCTGCCCGGCGAGGAGGGCGACAAGCTGCTCGACCTGCTGGACGGCAAGTCCAAGGTGACCGTCGAGCTGGGCGGCACGGCCAACAGCCCGTACCTGTACGACGTGGTGCTGCCCGAACGGGACGCCATCGGCGAGAACCTGACGTACCCGCTCAACAGCCGCACCACCCACAAGGTCACCGCCCGCTACCACGGCCCCGGGAAGGGACACCTCGGCGCCGAGGCCACCCACACCTACCGCCCCTACCAGCTCTTCTCCGTGGAGGAGAAGTCCGAGATCCCGCTCGGCACCCAGCGCACCGAGTACTACAGCGCCGACCCCGACACCCGCGTATGGCGCACCGTCATGCAGGACTACGACGGTGGTGGACGGCAGTGGACACCACTGCGCACCTACGCGCCCGGGACGAAGGAGACCGCGAACTGGCTGTCGCCCGTCATCCGTCCCACCACCGCCGCGGAGTTCGGCGTCTCGCAGCGCGAGGGCGACCAACTCACCCTCGCCGTACCCGAGTTCTCCGACTCGGGCACCGGACACTACGGCTCGGCGGGCGCGGCCAAGGACGGTGTGGACGCGGTGAAGACCAGCCTCTACGCGAACGGCACGCTGATCGGTGAGGCACCGTACGGCTCGGGCACCTTCGCCGTACCGGCCGCGAAAGCCGACTACCGGCTGACCGTCGACGCGCGGCGCACCGCCGACTGGTCGGCGTACTCGACCAGGACCACCACCCAGTGGGACTTCGCCTCCGCGCACACCGCAGAGGCCACCGCACTCCCCCTGCTCTCCCTCGACTACGACCTCGGCGTCGACCTGCTCGGCCGCGCCAAGGCCGGACACGGCTTCACCTTCGGCCTCACCCCGCGCCACCAGGAGGGCACTTCGGCCACCAAGCTACGCACCGTCAAGGCATGGGTGACCTATGACGACGGCGCCACCTGGAAGGCGGTGAAACTCACCCGCGCCGGCGCCGCGTACCGGGCCGCCGTCGACCACCCCCGGCTCGGCGCCACCAACGGCTTCACGGGCCTGCGCGTCCAGGCCACCGATGCCGACGGCAACCGAATCGATCAAACGGTCATTCGCGCATATGGCCTGAAGTAGGCCGAAACCCTTCCTTCGGCTGTAACGAACACCGTCTAGCGTGCCGTTGTTTGAATCGTTGCATCGACACGCTGGAGCCGCCGGAAGTGGACAGCAGAGCAGCATCCGCACCCGACGAGACCTCTGCCGCGCCCCCGAGCCCCTGGGCCGCGGCAGGGGTCTCCGACTTCGACGAGACGCTGTACCACGCGATCCTCCACCAGCCCGACGCGGGCGTCACCGGCTGGGCGGAACTGCTCCGCACCTCCCCCTCCCGCATCCGCCGCGGCTGCGCCCGGCTCCTGAGCCTCGGCCTCCTCCAGGCGCCCGACTCCACGGGCGGGCTCCGTCCCGTCGACCCCCGCATCGCCGTACGGGCCCTCATCCGCAAACGCGAAACCGAATCGGAACTCCTCGCCGCCACCGCCGAGGACCTGGCCAAGGTCTACGCGGCCGGGCTGCTGCGGGCCGAACCGTCCGGGCTGATCGAAGTGGTGCACGGCGAAGGCGCCAACGCGGCACGGCTGGAAGAGCTGTACGCCCGGGCCGAACACGACATCTGCCTCTTCGACTCCCCGCCCTACCTCGCGCCGCTCACCCCGCAACTGGACCTCCAGAGCGAGGTGCTGCGCCGCGGGGTCTCCTACCGCACGATCTACTCCGTCTCCTCCCTGGAGACACCCCAGCTCCTCGCCTACGCCGAAGGCATGGTCGCCCTCGGCGAACAGGCCCGGGTGCTCCCCACCGTCCCCATGAAGCTCCTGGTCGTCGACGGCCGCTGCGCGATGCTCCCACTGACCAGCACGGACGCGGGTCCCGGCTACTGCGCCGTGATCGTCCGCCACTCCGCCCTCACGGACGCGCTGCGGACCCTCTTCGAAACCCTGTGGCAGCAGGCCACCCCACTGAGCGGCGTACGCGACGAGAGCCCCGAAGACCTCACCGAAGCGGACCGCGACCTGGTGGATCTGCTGGCGGTGGGCATGAAGGACGCGGCGATAGCCCGCCACCTTGGCATCAGCCTGCGCACCCTGCGCCGCCGCGTCAGCGCCCTCCAACGCCGCCTGGGCGCCCGAGGCCGCTTCCAAGCCGGCGCCCGAGCCGCCCACCGAGGCTGGACCTGACCCCGGTCCCCCACCGGCCGTTCCGGGGGCCCGGGGGTCTCGGGGGCCGGGGGCTTGGCCCCCGGGGTCGGGACCCCGTCAGCGCCACTGGGGCGTCGTGCCGCCCGCCCTGGGGGCCACCGCTTCGATCTTCTCGCGAATCTCCCGCATCACCGCCACGATCCGCTCCTCCCGCCCCTCCTCCAGCCGCGCCGTCGGCACCGAGCAGCTGATCGCGTCCACCGCGGGCGCGTCGTACCGCAGGGCGAAGCCGAAGCCCACGATGCCGGTGACGCCCTCCTCGCGGTCCACCGCGTAGCCGCGCTCCCTGGTGCGCGCCAGGTCGGCGACCAGGGAGGCCCGGTCCCGGTGGGTCTTCGGGGTCAGCGGTTCCAAGGGGCCGTCCGGCAACGGGAGTCCGTCGTCAGGGCGCTCGGCGAGGAGCGCCTTGCCGAGGGCTCCGGCGTACGAGGGGAGGCGGCGCCCCACTCGGCTGAAGGGCCGCAGGTATTCGTGCGACTCACGCGTGGCGAGGTAGACCACGTCGCCACCGTCCAGCCGCGCGAAGTGAATCGTCTCGCCGAGCGCGTCGGACGCCTCGTCCAGATAGGGCCGCGCGACCCGCACCCGAGGGTCGCTGTCCAGGTAGCTGGTGCCGGTGAGCAGGGCCCGGATGCCGATCCCGTACAGGGAGCCGGTCACATCGGTCCGCACCCACCCGCGGTCGATCAGCGTCTGGAGCAGCGCGTACATGCTGCTGCGCGGCACGTCCAGTTCCTCGGCCAGCTCCCGGAGCCGGGCGGGCTGGTCGCCGCGGGCCGCGAGCAGTTCGAGGAGCTGCACGGTGCGGCCCGCCGACTTCACTTCGCGTACGCCACCGGTTTCCGCCATGGGTCGCATCGTAATCCGCGGCACGCCGCCGACGTCCCGCCTATTGACGCCCCCGCGTGCACATTCCTAATCTCTATCTTCATACGTAGACGCCATCTACATAGGGAGACGAGTCATGACGGCCCTCACGGCCGATGCGGCGACCACTGCGGCCCGGCTGCGCGACGGGATGGCGAGCGGCGTGCTCTCGTTCCCGCTGACCAGCTTCACCGGCGGCAAGGGCGACCAGGGCAGCAAGGGGGACACCGCGCTCGACCTGCCCGCGTACCGCGACTACCTCGCGACGCAGATCGAGACCGCCCCGGGCGCGATCTTCCCCGCGTGCGGCACGGGGGAGTTCTTCTCCCTGGACGAGGACGAGTACCGCGAGGTCATCACCGCGGCCGTCCGCGAGGCCGACGGCCGCCTGCCGGTCGTGGCGGGCATCGGCTACGGCTGGGCGCAGGCGGCCCGGTTCGCCCGGATCGCGGAGGAGGCGGGCGCGGACGCCGCGCTCGTCCTGCCGCACTACCTGGTCAAGGGTCCGCAGTCGGGGCTCGTCGAACAGGTCCGGCAGATCGCCGCCCGCACCCGGCTGCCGCTCATCGCGTACCAGCGCGACCAGGTCGCGTTCACCATCGAGGGCCTGCGCGAGCTGGTCACGATCCCGGGCGTGATCGGGCTCAAGGACGGGCACAGCGATCTGGACCGGCTCCAGCGCCTGAAGCTGGCCGCGCCGGACGACTTCCTGTTCTTCAACGGCGCGGCGACCGCCGAGGTCCAGGCCCGCCCGTACGCCAGCATCGGCATCACCGCGTACTCCTCGGCCGTACACGCCTTCGCTCCCGAGATCGCGAGCACCTTCTTCACCGCCCAGCGCGACGGCGACGACGCCACGGTGGAGCGGCTGCTGCGTGACTTCTACGTACCCCTGGTCGAGCTGCGCGACCGCGTCCCCGGCTATGCCGTCTCGCTGGTCAAGGCGGCGGCGCGGCTGCGCGGACGGCCGGTCGGCCCGGTGCGCGCACCGCTCACCGACCCGGGACCGGACGACCTGGCCGACCTCGACGCCCTTCTGACCACCGGACTCGAACTCGTGGGAGCCGCACGATGACGCAGACGACGCAGGCGCAGAATCTGACCATCACCGAGGTACGGCTGACGCCCATCCTCGTCGCCGACCCGCCGCTGCTGAACACCCAGGGCGTCCACCAGCCCTACACCCCGCGGCTGATCATCGAGGTGGTCACCGGGAACGGCACGACCGGCATCGGGGAGACGTACGGCGACACCAAGTACCTCGAACTCGCCCGCCCGCTGGCCGAGAAGCTCCCCGGCCACAGCGTGACCGACCTCAACGGGCTGTTCACCCTGGCCGACGAGGTCGCCGTGGACTCCTCCCGGGTCGAGAACTCGGTCGACGTCGGCGGCCTGCGCGGCGTCCAGACGGCGGACAAGCTGCGCCTGTCGATCGTGTCCGGCTTCGAGGTGGCCTGCCTGGACGCCTGGGGCAAGGCGACCGGACTGCCCGTGCACGCGCTGCTCGGCGGCAAGGTCCGCGACCGCGTCGAGTACAGCGCGTACCTCTTCTACCGCTGGGCCGAGCACCCGGAGGGCGTCGCCTGCGAGGCCGACGACTGGGACGCGGCCGTCGATCCGGCCGGGGTGGTCGCCCAGGCCGAGCGCTTCTCCCGCGACTACGGCTTCACCTCCTTCAAGCTCAAGGGCGGCGTCTTCGAGCCCGACCAGGAGATCGCCGCGATCCGCGCGCTGGCCGAGCGCTTCCCCGGCCAGCCGTTGCGGCTGGACCCCAACGGCGCCTGGTCCGTGCCCACGTCGCTGCATGTGGCGGAGGAGCTGCGGGACGTCCTGGAGTACCTGGAGGACCCGACCAGCGGTACGCCAGGGATGGCCGAGGTGGCCAGGACCGCCGGGGTCCCGCTGGCCACCAACATGTGCGTGACCACCTTCGCGGAGATCCGGGAGGCGTTCACCCAGGGCGCGGTGCAGGTCGTCCTCTCCGACCACCACTACTGGGGCGGGCTGCGCAACACCCGCGAACTGGCCGCCATCTGCCGCACCTTCGGCGTCGGCCTGTCCATGCACTCCAACACCCATCTGGGCATCAGCCTGGCCGCCATGACCCATGTCGCGGCCACCGTGCCCAACCTGGACTACGCGTGCGACAGCCACTACCCGTGGCAGTCCGAGGACGTGATCACCGAGCGCCTCACCTTCCGCGACGGCCGTCTCGACGTCTCCGACGCCCCCGGGCTCGGCGTCGAGCTCGACCGCGACCGGCTCGCCGTACTGCACCAGCGCTGGCTGGACGACGACGGCACGATGCGGGACCGCGACGACGCCGCCGCGATGCGGGTGGCCGACCCCGAGTGGGTGACCCCGACGATTCCGCGCTGGTAGTCCGTTTTTCCGGACCGGTCCGGGCCGCTGAGGGGGCGGCCCGGACCACGTGCGCACTGCACCTTGACGCCACACCTTGACGTTGAACCGATTCATCGCTTCCATCGTGACCGCACCCCGCACCTGGGAGCGCTCCCAGGACCACCCCCTCCGCGAGAGGACCCCCTCCCATGCGCAGACTCTTAGCGTTTGTCATGGCCACGACTTTGTTAGTGCTGGGGCTGAGCCTCAGCACCGCCCACGCCGCCACGCCCGCCCCCACCAGCGCCCTGGGGAACGGCTCGGTGACCGACCCGAACATCGTCTACACCGGCCGCTGGGACCTCAGCTCCACCACCGCCGCCGTCCCCAACTGGACCGGCGGCTACCTCCAGACCGCGTTCACCGGGACGACGGTCAAGGTCAAGGCCCGGAACGCGGTGAACTTCTACGCCAGCGTCGACGGCGGCGCCGACGTCTTCTACGCGGGCGTCAAGGGCACCGTCAACCTCACCCCGACGCCCCTCCCCCAGGGCAACCACACCCTCCGCGTGTCCTACCGCTCCGGCGACACCGTCTTCCAGGGACTGGTCCTCGACGCGGGCGCGGGCACCACCGCCCCGCGCGTGCCCGGCAAGCTCATCGAGTTCGTCGGCGACTCCATCACCGCCGGTGCCCTCACCGACCGGCTCGCGCTCGACTCGTACGGCTGGAAGACCGGCGAACAACTCGGGATGCGCCACACCCAGATCGCCCGCGCGGGCTACTGCCTGGTCGGCAAGGACGGCTGCGTGGGCCTGGCCGCCCAGTTCTTCAAGACGGCCTCCACCGGCGACCAGAGCTGGGACTTCTCCCGCTACCAGGCCAACGCCGTCGTCATCAACCTGGGCACGAACGACATCGGGCACGGCGTCACCGGACCCGAGTTCCAGTCGGCGTACACCACCCTCCTCCGCGACATCCGCGCCAAGTACCCGAACGCCTCCCTCTTCGCCGTCCAGACCCTCAAGAAGCGCTACCTGACGGAGACCAAGGCGGCCGTGAGCGCGCGCAACGCGGCGGGTGACGCCAAGGTGAGTTACGTCGACACCACCGGCTGGCTCACCGACGGCACGGACTACGAGGACGGCAACGGCCACCCCAACGAGGCGGGCCACACCAAGTTCGCGAACCGCCTGGCCCCGATCGTCTCCGCGAAACTCGGCTCCGCAGCCCTGAAGGCCGCCGCCCCCGGCCAGCCGGGCGACCCGAACATCAAGTTCAGCGGCCGCTGGGACACCCAGACCTCCGCCACCGCCTACACCCCGTACTGGGCGGGCGCCTACTTCCGCACCGGCTTCACCGGCCGCACGCTCAAGCTCAAGCAACGCAACGCCATCGACCTGGGGCCAGCATCGACGGCGGCCCCGCCACCTTCTACGACGAGGCCAAGGGCACGGTGAACCTCACCCCCACCCCGCTCGCCGCCGGAAACCACACCCTCCAGGTCAACTACCAGGTCATCGCGGGCAGTTACCACGGTGACGCGGTCTTCCAGGGCCTGACCCTCGACAGCGGCGCCACCACCTTCACCCCGGCCACCCCGAAGAAGCTGATCGAGTTCGTCGGCGACTCCATCACCGTCGGCACCACCACCTCCCAGAACGCCCGCACCGCCTACGGCTGGCTCATCGGCGAACGCCTCGGCGCCGACCACACCCAGATCGCCCAGGGCGGCGCCGCGCTCGTCGACACCGCGGACGACCGGATGAGCCTGGAGCAGCAGTTCACCAAGCTCAACCCCAACGCCGCCACGCCCTCCTGGGACTTCTCCCGCTACCAGGCGAACGCCGTCGTCATCAACCTCGGCACCAACGACGTGGGCCGCGGCGTGAGTTCGGCGCAGTTCCAGGCGTCGTACGTAAGCCTCCTCCGCAAGGTCCGCACCGCCTACCCGGGCGCCTGGATCTTCGCCCTGCGCACCTTCAGCGGCCGCTTCGGCACCGAGACCAAGGCCGCCGTCACCGCCTTCGGCGACGCCCGGGCCTCCTACGTCGACACCACCGGCTGGCTGTCCAGCGGCGACCTCTCCGACTCCGTTCACCCCAACGACCAGGGCCACCGGACCGTCACCGACCGCCTGGCGCCCCTCGTCTCCGCCAGGCTCGGCGGCTGAGTTCCGCGGCCGTCAGTCGTTCAGCAGGGTTCCTATCGGTGGCACTCAGTGCCATAGTGCCGGGATGAGCTCCCCACTTTCCGCGGGTGCATCGCAGGCTTGGGCGGCACTGGGTGCAGACACTTCCCTGCTCGACCGGGTGTCCTACGGCGGTCCGTCCGGAGGACTGCCGGCGCGGCTGCCCGTCATGGAGCTGGCGCGGGCCACCGTCGCGGTGTGCTCGCTCGCGGCCGCCGAGCTCACTTCCGTACGCACGGGGCGGCCCGTCCCCCGAGTGCGGGTCGACGACGAGGCAGTGGCGACCGCGTTCCTCAGCGACCGGCTGGTGCGGGTCGACGGGCGGGCGTGGTCGGCCTTCGCGCCGCTGTCCCGGTTCTTGCGGGCGGCCGACGGATGGGTCCGTACACACGCCAACTACCCGCACCACCGGACCCGGCTGCTCGCCGCTCTCGGGGTGCCGGGGGACGCCGGCGAGGAGGCGGTGGACGCGGTGGCCAGGGCGATCGCGGGGAGTACCGCCCTGGAGGTGGAGGAGACGGTGTACGCGGCGGGCGGTCTGGCCGTTGCGGCACGCGGCCCCGAGGAGTGGGCCACGAGCGAGCAGGGGCCCTGGTCGCGGGGCAGCCGCTGCTGACGACGGCGCGCGTCGGCGACGCCCCGGGCCGGGTGCTCGGTGACGCCGCGCTGCCGTGCGCGGGGCTGCGCGTCCTGGATCTGACCCGGGTGCTCGCCGGGCCGGTCGCCACCCGGACGCTGGCGCTGCTCGGCGCGGACGTGCTGCGGATCGACGCCCCGCATCTGCCGGAGAGTCAGGAGGCCCACAACGACATGGGGATGGGGAAGCCCTCGGCCACCCTGGACCTGGGCGACACCACCGACCGCGGGTCTTCGAGGAGCTGCTCGACGAGGCGGACGTGGTGGTCACCGGTTACCGGCCGGGCGCGCTGGACCGGTTCGGGCTGACGCCCGAGGCGCTCGCCGGGCGCCGTCCGGGTCTCGTGATCGCCCAGCTGTCCGCGTGGGGCCGCTACGGGCCGTGGCACGAGCGGCGCGGCTTCGACAGCCTGGTCCAGGTGGCCACCGGCATCGCCGAGCTGGAGGGCGCACCGGACTCGCCCGGCGCACTGCCCGCCCAGACGCTCGACCACGGCACCGGCTATCTGCTGGCGGCCGGGGTGCTGCGTGCGCTCACCGAGCAGCACCGCGCGGGCGGCACTCGGCTGGTCCGCCTGGCCCTGACGCAGACCGCGCACTGGCTGGTCCACGACCTGGCCCCCACTCCGGGCGAGGACGACGGCTTCGACGCCGGGCGCCGGCTGACCGAGACCGACAGCCCCATGGGCCGACTGCGGCACGCGCTGCCGCCGGTGTCGTACGAGCAGGGCCCGGTGAACTGGGCACGCCCGCCAGGCTTGTGGGGCACGGACGCCCCGGTCTGGGTTGACGGAGCTCCCGTCTCCGGCCGAAGACGGATGACCACCCCGCGCTGCCCCGTCAGACTGGCCTCTTACTGTTACTCCTCGCGCGAAGGATGTACGTAATGCCTGTGCTATTGCTGAATGACGACGATGTACGCACTCACCTCGATGCTCCAACCGCCATCCGCGTCGTACGGGACGCTCTCATCGCTGCGCATGAAGGCGTTCTCCACGCGCCACCGCGGGTCCACGCTGACCTCGGGGACGGCCACCTGGTGTTCACGGCAGGACATCTGCGCACGGAGAAACTGTTCGGCTTCCGCGCTTACGACACCCTCGTCGGAGCGGAACAACTGGTGGCCCTGTGGAGCTGTGATGGCGGTCAACTCCGGGCCGTGGTACACGGCGATGAGCTGGGCGCCCGGCGAACCGGTGCTATTGGCGCCGTAGCGGTGGACACCGCGGCAAATCCCGGACCGATACGGCTCGGGCTGGTGGGAGCAGGTGCGCATGCCTGGACACAGCTGTGGGCCATCCGCGCAGTGCGGCATGTGAAGGAGGCCACGGTGGCGGCCCGCAGACCAGAACGCGCGGAAGTGTTCGCCCAGCGGGCTGCCGAGGAATTGGGGGTCAGGGTACGGGCGGTGCCTACTGCGGAGGAAGCAGTGCGTGATCACGATGTCGTGGTCATCGCCACGAACAGCACGGCGCCCGTGCTGGATGCGGACTGGATCGCGCCAGGGACGCATGTGACGACACTCGGGCCCAAAACGGTCTCGCGCCATGAAGTGCCTGCGGCCTTGGCAGACCGAGCTGGCGCGCTCCTTACCGACTCCCTCGCCCAGGCGGCCGGCTACAGCGAGCCCCACGTCCTCCCCGCCGACCGGATGGTGGACCTGGGCGCCGTCTTGGCTGGCGCTACGACCGGCCGTACCAGCCCTGACCAGATCACCATCTTCTGCTCTGTCGGTCTCGCCGGCACGGAGGTCGCTGTCGCTGCCGCGCTGTGGGAGGCAGCGCGGCAAACGCAGCCCAGCCGGCAAGCGTGATCATTAGCGCGCAGCGGCGAATCAGCGAAGGAAGCGAATCACGCTGCTCCCTCCCATGGCTCCATTGGCGAGATCACGTTCTCAGGGCGTGTGACCCACTCCTTGCCGCCGTTCGGCGGCCTCAGGAACGCGAGCCGAACCGGCTCCTTGGGGAGATGTCCCGGCTGGCTGCCGTCGATGTAGTCCACCACGTCCATCATCTGGTCAGCGAGTCGAGACACGTACCCGCCCTCATCGTCCGTACTCAGCAAGCATGGCTTGCCGTCGTCCGTCGTCCAGGGGAGTAATCGGGGCACGTCCGCAGTAGCTAGCCGGCAATGCCAAGATGAGCTGCCATGCTCCGCATCTCTTCCGTCAGCGTCCGCTTACGGGCCTTGAGAATGTCTCCCATCACGCACCGCGCCATGGGCTGGTGCGTAATCCACACGTCACCTGTTTCACGAAGGCCGACAAGCTCATCCATGGCGCCTTGATGGGACCCAAGAAGAACATGAGCACGGGCAACGTCCAGCCGGTGACGTCCCCAGTTGTTCGCGCTCAAACGGCCACAGTTCTTCACCGCCTTGGGGCTGAGCGGGCCTTCGTCAGCCCGATGCAGAACACCACGCGCATCACCGACGAGGGCCAGATCCTCAACAGCTTTCGCCTCAACAGTGACTGGGCCGAACCCACCCCAATGCGACGGGAAATCGGCGTGTTCTCGTTCCAGTGCCCCTCCAGCGGTAGCCGCCATTCGTCGGGCATGAGTCGCCTCATTCGGCCGGTCGTTCCTCCGGGCAGCAGCGGCTGCCCTGAGCCACAGTTCCCCCCAGACGGCAAGCTGCGCGGGTGTCGCCCGAGACATGGGCGGTTCGATTTCCGCGGCCGTCTGCGCCGCAAGGTGTTCGCTCTCGTCAAAGCGGTCTTGCCGGAGCAGCAACCAACACAGCCCCACAACCCCCGTTGAGGCCAGTTGAGTTTGCCCCGCCTCACGGGCAAGCCGGATCGCCTCCGCGAGCGCGTAGTAGGCCATGTCGTACTGCCGCACCTGCGTCAGGTACTTCCCCGTAAGTAGCAGCGCATGAGACCGCGCGATCATCGCATGTTGCCGCTCTTCACCCTCAAGGATCGACACCGCAGCCTCAGAGGAACGCAGCAAGCCGGGGAGCTTCCGGGCAACGGACGTGTACCGGTCGGCCTGGTAGAGCGCGTGACCGTCCTGTACGCGCTGCCGGATACTGGAGGGCTCCTCAGCCTCACCAGGCTCTGACAAGGGTGCAGCGAGCCCGATAGGGGGCATGAGGGCGCGCCTCAGCTCGGCGAGGTGTCGGCGGTTCGCCTCATCCTGCGGGCCGACAACCGGCTCAGGGGCCTCGCTGGCGAACAGGGCAGAAGTGGAGACCCCCCAGCGCGGCAGCAAGAGCGGCAAGGGTGTCCATGGACACGTGCCCGCCCTGCTCGACCTTACGGATCGTGCTGAGGGAGAGATCAGCCCCTTCGGCTAGCCCCTCTTGTGTCAGTCCGGTGGTGCGCCGGAGCCTCTTGATGTTGTCTGCCAAACCTGCGGACATCAGCACTGACGGCTGGGGCTGAGCGCGCCGGTCGGCGGGCTGAGAGGATGACGCGATCACAACAGAAGGAGAGTGGTGTGCATGATCGTGGTCCTCTTGGCCGGTGTCCTCGTGCTCGTCGTGGGAGGGTGCGTCTGCGTCTTCTGGGCGGCGCGGGGTGGCGCTCCGCGGTGGGTGCGGGGGGTGTCCAGGGTGACCCTGGCGGCGAGTTCGGTGACCAGGACCGCGTCGAAGCGCGGCAACCGGAGTTCGGGTCAGAACACGGGGGACGACTCGGACGGTTGAGCGCGGCATTCCATCAGGCGGCGAGAAACGGCCTCAGCAAGCCGAGCAGCGCCTCGGGGCGGTCGAGCGGGATGATGTGGCCGCAGTCCTCGATGAGGTGACCGGTGAGGTCGTCGGCGAGGGGCCGCACTTGCGCTTCGAGTGCGGTGCCCACCGGGTGGGCTCCGATCGTCATCGTGGGCATGGTGAGGCGGCGGCCGCCGTCCGCCTCGGCCTGGATCTGCCGGGCGCTGGTGGCCAGGGCGCGGTAGGTGGAGAAGGCGCAGCGCAGGGCCTCAGCCCCGGTGTGGGCGCGGACGAAGGCGTCGCGGAGGGCGGGACGCACCCCACGGCCGAGGGTGCCGGAGTCGAGGAACCAGTCGATGTAACGCGCTTCGTGGCCGGTCAGTACGGACTCGGCGAGGCCCGGTTCTGCGTGGAAGCCGAACCACCAGGGTGTCCCGCCCGCGAGGAACCCTTCGGCGCCCGGCAATCTGCCGAGCAGCGACTCCATGAGCACCAGCCGTCGGACGAGTTCGGGACGGCGCATGGCGAGCAGGAAGGCGGGTGGGGTTCCCGCGTCGATGGCCACCACGGACGCGGAGGTCTCGCCGAGGGCTTCGAGCAGCGCTTCAGCGTCGGTGGCGAGGGTCCGGGCGTCGTAGCCGTCCGCGGCGCGATCGCTCGCGCCGATGCCGCGCATATCCGGTGCGATGACGCGGTGTTGCGTGGCGAGGTCGTCGAGCACGTCGGTCCACAGCTGCCAGGTGTGCGGGAAGCCGTGCAGCAGCAGGACGGCGGGGCCTTCGCCGGCGAGGGCGACGTTGAGGGTGACGCCGCCCGCCGTGACGCGGCGCAGCTCGACGGCGGGGTGCGGGGTGACGGGCACGAGGGCTCCCAGGTGGTAACCATTGGTGACAAGGGAACGCTAAGTCCCTAGACTGGGCCCGCCAAGACCGTACTTGTCCCTCAGGTGGTGAGCTTCAGGTGACCTCCTCCCCGGCGGGGCCCGCCTCCGAGGGCGCGCGCGGCGATGTGTTCAGCCCGCAGTGCCCGACCCGCCGCCTGCTCGACCGGATCGGCACGAAGTGGACGTCGATGGCCATCAAGGTGCTGGCGGAGGCGTCGCCGGACGAGGTGCGCTTCGCGGAGTTGCGGCGCCGGATTCCGGGGGTTTCGCAGAAGATGCTCTCCGCCACGCTCCAGAGCCTGACCCGCGACGGCCTGGTCGGCCGCCGGGTGGAGCCAACGGTGCCGCCGCGCGTGCACTACCGGCTCACCCCGCTGGGGCTTTCGCTGGAGGGACCGCTGGCCGCGGTCCGGGCTTGGGCCGAGGAGCACATGGCGGAGATCGACCGTGCCAACCGGCTCAGTCAGGAGCTCGATCAGAGGTCACCCTGACGACGCGGCGCGCAGCAGGCGGAGTTGGCCGATCTCGGTGGCGTTCTTCATGAGTTCGGAGTTCACCCAGCCGATCATGTGGGCGACGGTGTGCTGCGGGTCGTTGTCCCACGGGAACGGGGCCGTGGCGTCCAGCTCGGCGTCGCCGAGCCCGTCCAGCACCGCCAGCCAGTCGTCGCGCAGACCGCGCAGCCACTCGATGGCCGCCTTCCCGCCTCCCGGCCATACGATCTCGGTCCGCTCCCGGGGCGCCCGCCCCCGGGCGTGGTCGATGGTCACGCTCCACCACCAGCCGATGTGCCAGCTCACCCAGCCGATGGTGGGAACCGGAACGGGATCGGGTTCGCTGTCGGCCCAGTCCGGCACCCAGGTCCCGTCGGCGGCCTGGCGCATCGTCCAGCAGTGGGATGCGGGCTCCCAGAGGAAGTCCCCGGGCTCCAGCCGCTCCAGGTGGTACTCGAAGAGGGACCAGGTCAGGTCGAACTGCCAGCGCAGGAGATCACATCGGGAAGCACTCATCCGCCGACCCTGACACGCCCTGGTACACCTGAGGAAATGGTTATCCGGGCAGGCCCGCGGGGCGGGTTTGAAAGCAGGGCAAACCGGTACCCGGGGGCCATGCGATGGGGATACACGATGATGACCGAGCAAGCCGGTCCGCGTCAGCTCGTGGCGGACGTGGTCCGGGCCGAGGAGGTCGGCTTCGACTTCTCGGTGACCTCCGACCACTACTTTCCGTGGCTCGATTCCCAGGGGCACTCCCCCTACGCCTGGAGTGTGCTCGGGGCGGCCGCACAGGCCACGTCGCGGATCCCGCTGACGACGTTCGTCACCTGCCCGAGTGTGCGCTACCACCCGGCGGTGGTCGCGCAGAAGGCCGCGACGATGCAGTTGCTGTCCGAGGGCCGGTTCCGGCTGGGCCTGGGGTCAGGTGAGAACCTGAACGAACACGTCGTGGGCACGCGCTGGCCGTCGGCGGACATCCGGCAGGAGATGCTGGAGGAGGCCGTCGAGATCATCCGCAAGTTGTTCAAGGGCGGCTACGTCAACCACCGGGGCACCCACTTCGACGTCGAGTCCGCCAAGCTGTGGGATCTGCCCGACGAGGCGCCGCCCATCGGGCTGGCCGCCTCCGGCGAGAAGTCCTGCCGTCTCGCCGGGCGGCTGGCGGACATGCTGATCGCCACCGAGCCGAAGCCGGGGCTGGTGGACGCCTTCGAGCGGCACGGTGGCGGCGGGAAGCCGCGCATCGGCCAGCTGCCGATCGCGTACGACCCCGACCGGGACGCGGCGGTCGCCCGGGCCCATGACCAGTTCCGCTGGTTCGGCGGCGGCTGGAAGGTCAACTCCGAGCTGCCGGGCCCGGCCTCCTTCGAGGGCGCCACGCAACACGTACGGCCCGAGGACGTGGCCGCGTCGCTCCCGTGCGGCGATGACGTAGGGGAGTTCGTGGACAAGCTCCGCCCGTTCGTGGACGCGGGCTTCACGGACGTGGCGCTGGTCCAGATCGGCGGGGCCCATCAGGGGCCCTTCTTCGACTGGGCCGAGAAGCAGCTGCTGCCCGCGCTCCGGGAGCTGTAGCCGGGAGTGACGCCAGTGACACCAGCCGGGCCGCGGGATTTCCGCGGCCCGGCCGTCGTTTATGAACATCTCCCATGACGTGTCCGGGATATGGAATCCGGGCCGTCGCTTCTTGACCAGCCGGACTTTCGCCTGCTTGTATCGATGCCATGAAGCGACAGGACCTCACGCGGCGACGCCACGTCGACCTTGCGCGTGTCTCCAGCGCGTCCTGTTGTTGTCGGGCCTGAGCGAACACGCCGCCCCTTCTCTTCCTCAGCACCCCTGATCCGACCACGCACGGTCCAGGGCTGTTTCCTTCCGGCCGCCGCCGCCATTCCGCGTAACCCCTCCCCCCATTCCTGTCGCGCGGCGACCGTATTCACGTGTGCCTGAATGCCCGTATTCACGCTCCGGGAGTTCCTCCATGTCCGCACATCCCCCTGCCGAATTCCGCAACGACCCGCTCCAGTTCGCCTATTGGGTGCCCAATGTCAGCGGTGGTCTGGTCACCAGCAAGATCGACCAGCGCACCGACTGGGGCTATGACTACAACCGCGAGCTGGCCGTGCTCGCGGAGAACAACGGCTTCGACTACGCCCTCAGCCAGGTGCGGTACATGGCCAGCTACGGCGCCGAGTACCAGCACGAGTCGACCAGCTTCAGCCTCGCGCTGCTGCTCGCCACCCAGCGGCTGAAGGTCATCGCCGCCGTCCACCCGGGGCTGTGGCATCCAGGTGTCCTGGCCAAGCTGGGCGCCACCGCCGATCAGCTGTCGGGCGGGCGGTTCGCGGTGAACGTCGTCAGCGGCTGGTTCAAGGGCGAGTTCACCGCGCTCGGCGAGCCCTGGCTGGAGCACGACGAGCGCTACCGCCGCGCGGAGGAGTTCATCAGCGCGCTGCGCACGATCTGGACCGAGGACCACGCCGAGCTGGCCGGGGACTTCTACCGGATCCGAGACTTCTCGCTCAAGCCCAAGCCCCTCAACAGCGCCGAGCGCCCGCATCCGGAGATCTTCCAGGGCGGCAACTCCACCGCGGCCCGCGCCATGGCCGGGCGGGTGTCCGACTGGTACTTCAGCAACGGCAAGGACTTCGACGGCGTCACCGAGCAGATCCGGGACGTCCGCGCCTCCGCCGCCACCGCGGGCCGCACCGCTCCCCGCTTCGGCCTCAACGCGTTCCTCATCGCCCGGGACACCGAGGCGGAGGCCCGCGACACGCTGCGCGAGATCGTCGCCAAGGCCGACACCGACGCCGTGCACGGCTTCCGCGACGCGGTACAGCAGGCGGGGCAGTCCACCTCCGACGGCAAGGGCATGTGGCAGGACTCCTCGTTCGAGGACCTGGTGCAGTACAACGACGGCTTCCGCACCGGGCTGATCGGCACGCCCGAGCAGATCGCCGAGCGCATCGTCGCCTACAAGCGGCTCGGCGTCGATCTGTTCCTGCTCGGCTTCCTGCACTACCTGGAGGAGGTCGAGTACTTCGGCAAGCGGGTGCTGCCGCTCGTGCGCGAGCTGGAGGCGCAGCAGCCGGACCCCCAGCCCGCGCCCGCCCTCATCTGATCCCCGCAACCACGCCCGGAAGGGAACGCACATGAGCACCGCCACCCGCACCGACTGGCAGACCCGTCCCCGCCCCACCGACGCCGACGGCTGGATCGGGCGCGCCGCCGAGGTCGCCGGTGTCCTGGCCACCGACGCGGCCGCCCGCGACCGGGCGGGCGCCACTCCGTACGCCGAGGTCCGGCTGCTGAAGGACGCGGGCCTGGTCACCCTCCTCGGGCCCGCCGCGCACGGGGGCGGCGGGCAGGACTGGACGACCGCCTACCGCGTGGTCCGGGAGATCGCCAAGGCCGACGGCTCCATCGGCCAGCTGCTCGGCTACCACTATCTGTGGAACTGGGCCGCCCGGCTGGTCGGCACCCGCAAGCAGTGGGAGCAGGTCGAGGCCGACGCGGCCCGCAACCAGTGGTTCTTCGGTGGCGCGGTCAATCCGCGCGACAACGACGTCGTCGTGCGGGACGAGGGCGACACCCTCACCTTCACCGGCCACAAGTCCTTCTCCACCGGCAGCAAGGTCTCCGACGTCACCGTCCTGGAGGGCGTCTTCGAGGGCACCGACCGCCATGTGTTCGCCATCGTCCCGTCCGACAGCGAGGGGCTGACCTTCCACGACGACTGGGACAACATCGGCCAGCGGCTCACCGAGAGCGGCAGCGTGACGCTCGACGGTGTACGCGTCCCCTGGGCGGCCGCCGCGGGCTACGTGGACAAGGAGTTCCAGCCCCGCGTCTACAACACGCTCAACGTGCCCACGATCCAGCTGGTCTTCGTCGCCTTCTACCTGGGCATCGCGGCCGGGGCGCTGGAGACCGCCGCCGTGTACACCCGCACCAAGTCCCGGTCCTGGCTGCACGGCGGGTTCGACGCGGCGGTCGACGAGCCGCATGTCATCGACACCTACGGCGATCTCACCGCCAAGCTGTGGGCCGTCGAGGCGCTCGCGGACACCGTGGCGGCCGAGGGGCAGCGGCTGCACGAGGACCCGGACGCGGTCACCGAGCAGGACCGCGGCGAGTTCGAGGTCAGGGTCGCCGCGGTGAAGGCGCGGGCCACCGATGTCGCGCTGGAGGTGACCAGCCGCATCTTCGAGGTCACCGGGGCCCGCGCGACCGCCGCCACGGAGGGTCTGGACCGCTTCTGGCGCAACGTACGCACCCACACCCTGCACGACCCGGTGGCCTACAAGCGGCGCGAGGTGGGCCGCCATGTGCTGACCGCCGAACTCCCCCAGCCCACCTGGTACTCCTGACCGCCACTTGTTTGAAAGGGGTCTTCATGGCCACCGTCCTGTCCATCTCCGGCTCGCCCTCCGCCACCTCCCGCACCGGCAAGCTGCTGCGCCACCTCGATGCCCGGCTCGCCGACCAGGGCCATGAGGTGGTCCCGCTGGACGTGCGCACCATCCCGGCCACCGCGCTGCTCGGCGCCGACTTCGCGCATCCGGACATCGTCCGGGCCAGGACGCTGGTCGAGCAGGCGGACGGGGTCGTGGTCGGCACCCCCGTCTACAAGGCCGCCTACTCCGGGCTGCTGAAGTCCCTGCTGGATCTGCTGCCGCAGTACGCGCTGGCGGGCAAGACCGTGCTGCCGCTGGCCACCGGCGGCAGCACGGCCCACGTCCTGGCCATCGACTACGCGCTGCGGCCGGTGCTGTCCTCGATGGGCGCGGCGCACATCGTGCAGGGCTGGTTCACGCTCGACAAGGACATCAGCGCCACCCCCGACGGCGGAGTGATCGTCACTCCGGGCGCGGCCGAGGCGCTGGAGCAGGTCGTCGACCAGTTCTCCGTGGCGCTCGGGTCCAGGCCCCTGCTGGCGGCGGCGAGCTGACGGCCGCCATGACGTCCCATCCCACAGCTTCTCCCGCAACCGCCCACCGCATCGCCGATGACGCGGAGGCCCTGGAGGTGGCCGCGAAGCTCGCCGAGGAGTTCCGTACGGGCGCGGCCGGGCGCGACGCGGACCGCGCCCTGCCCCGCGCCGAACTGGACCGGCTGTCCGCTTCCGGGCTGCTGGCGATCACCGTCCCGCGCGAACACGGTGGCGCGGACGTCTCGGCGGTCACCCTCGCGGAGGTGTTCCGGCTGCTGGCGGCCGCCGACGCCAGCCTCGCCCAGATCCCGCAGAGCCACTTCGTGTACCTCAATGTGCTGCGCCGCCAGGGCACGGACGAGCAGCAGGCGTATCTCTTCGCCGAGGTGCTGGCGGGCAGGCGGTTCGGCAACGCCCAGTCGGAGGCGGGGACGAAGCACATCCAGGACATCCGCACCCGGCTTGAGCCACGCCCCGACGGCTCGTACGCGCTGACGGGCGTCAAGCACTACTCCACCGGCGCGCTGTTCGCCGACTGGATCCCGGTGCTGGCACGCGGCCGGAACGAGGAGCTGTACGTGGCGTACGTGCCGCGCGAAGCGCCGGGCGTGACGGTCGTGGACGACTGGGACGGCATGGGGCAGCGGACGACCGCCAGCGGCACCGTACGGCTGGAGGGCGTGTCAGTGCCCGCCGACCGCGTGGTGCCGCACCACCTCACCTTCCGTGGTCCCCAACTGCACGGCGCCGTGGCCCAGTTGCTGCATGCCGCCATCGACGCGGGGATCGCCTCGGGCGCGCTCGCGGAGGCGGTGGCGTTCGTCCGCACCAAGAGCCGTCCGTGGTTCGAGAGCGGCTTCGAGACGGCCGCCGAGGACCCGCTGCTCATCCAGCGGTTCGGCGAACTCGCCATCCAGGTGCGATCGGCGGAGGCGCTGCTGTCCGCCGCGGCGCGGTCGGTGGACGCCGCCCGCGCGGATCTCACCGACGACACAGCGGCCGAGGCGTCGATCGCCGTGGCCACCGCGAAGGTGTCGGCGGGCGCCGCGGCGGTGGAGGCGGGCAGCGCGCTGTTCGAGGTGTCCGGCACCCGCTCGGCGCTGGACTCGCTCAACCTCCACCGCCACTGGCGGGACGCCCGTACCCACACCCTGCACGACCCACCCCGCTGGAAGGTCCAGCACATCGGCCGCTACGTGCTGAACGGCACCGCGCCGCCCCGGCACGGCCTTCTGTAACACCCCCTGTCACAGCCCCGATTGGAGCCGCACACCATGTCCCTCACCTTCCACTGGTTCCTGCCCACCAACGGCGACAGCCGCCATGTCGTCGGCGGCGGCCATGGAACGCCCGTCACCGCGGCCGGTGGCGACCGTCCACCGTCCGTCGGCTACCTCACCCAGATCGCCCGCGCCGCCGAGGACCTGGGCTTCGTCGGGGCGCTGACGCCGACCGGGGCATGGTGCGAGGACGCGTGGCTGACGACCGCGATGGTCAGCCAGCACACCGAGCGGCTGAAGTTCCTGGTGGCGTTCCGGCCGGGCTTCGTCTCCCCCACGCTCGCCGCGCAGATGGCCTCGACGTACCAGCGGCAGACCGGCGGTCGGCTGCTGCTGAACGTGGTCACCGGGGGCGAGACCCATGAGCAGCGGGCGTACGGCGACTTCCTCGACAAGCAGGCGCGCTACGAGCGCACCGGTGAGTTCCTGGAGATCGTGCGCGGGCTGTGGGACGGCAAGACGGTGGATCTGGCGGGCGACCACCTCCAGGTGGCGGACGCGTCCCTGGCCCGGCTGCCCGACCCGGTGCCCGAGGTGTACTTCGGCGGCTCCTCCCCCATCGCCGGTGAGGTGGCGGCGCGCCATGTGGACGTGTATCTCACCTGGGGCGAACCGCCCGCGCAGGTCGCGGAGAAGATCGCCTGGATCCGGGGCCTTGCCGCCAAGGAGGGCCGCAAGATCCGCTTCGGCATCCGGCTGCACGTCATCACCCGCGACACCAGCGAGCAGGCGTGGGCGGAGGCGCAGCGGCTGCTGGACGGCTTCGACCCGGAGACGGTGAAGTCCGTGCAGGCCGGGCTCGCGCGCAGCGAGTCCGAGGGGCAGAAGCGCATGCTGGCACTGCACGGCGGTGGCCGGGACGGGCTGGAGATCCACCCCAATCTGTGGGCGGGCATCGGCCTGGTGCGCGGCGGTGCCGGTACGGCGCTGGTCGGCAGCCATGCGGAGGTGGCGGAGCGGATCGCGGAGTACCACCGGATCGGGATCGACGAGTTCGTGCTGTCCGGCTATCCGCATCTGGAGGAGGCGTACTGGTTCGGCGAGGGCGTGCTGCCGCGCCTGCAGCAGCAGGGGCTGTGGTCGCATCCGGCGCGTCCCACCGCCGCCGCACAGCCCGCCGCGCAGGTGCCCTTCGCGGGCTCCGGGAGCCGATGATGGCCCAGGTGATCGCCACCGGGGCCGAGGCGGTCGGGGTGGCGGCGGCCTCGGCCACGCTTCCTGGCCCACACCACACCGGCGACCACCGTCACGGCGACCACCGCGATGGCGGGGCCACCGAGGCCGAGCACGCGGTGGAGTGAGGTCGCGGCGGCGTATCCGGCCCCCGCTTCGGCCGTGGCCCACAGGCAGGCGGCGGTGGCGCTGTAGGGGGCGATGCGGTGGTACGGCAGCCGGGTGGCGCCCGCGAAATGGGGGGCGAGGGTGCGGACCACGGGCAGAAAGCGGGCCAGGAAGACGGCCCGGCCGCCGTGGCGGGTCATCAGTGCCTCGGCGTGCCGCCAGGCCGGGTCCGGGATGCCGCGCCCCAGGCGCCCCGCCCGCAGCCGGTCGCCCAGGAGCGTGCCCGTGCGATGGGCGAGGAAGTCACCCGCGACAACGGCTCCGGCCGCGACCGCCATGACGGCGGGGAGGCTGATGTGGCCGGTGCGGGCCAGCGCACCGGCGGTCAGCAGCAGCGTGAGCGTGGGGACGAAGGCACCGATGAGAAGGATCGACTCGGCCAGGACGGCCACGGCCACCACCGCGTAGGCCGGGGCGGGCGGAAGGTGGCCGAGGAGGTCGGACGGGGTGTTCACCGGCGGGCCAGGTCCCCGGGGCCGCTCCTGCTCACCGGGGGACGCAAGGGGGCGCCGCAGGTGCCACACATGGGCCGGGGGCAGGTTGGCCCATACGGTCCGGCGGCCGGTGGCGTAATCGCGCTGGTACCCGGCCATGACCTCGTCCACCGCGCTGTGCCTGCGCGCCTCGGCCCGCGACGCGGTCAGGGCGCGGGCGGTGCGGGTGCCGACGTAGGCGAAGTAGGTCAGGGTGCCGCCGGGGCGCAGCATCTCCAGGTACCGGGCCATGATGCGGTCGACCTGCGCGGGGCGGAAGTTGGTCAGCGGAAGGCCGGAGACGATCACGTCGTAGCGCTGGTCGGTGCCGAGGCGTTCGACGTACGTCTCGTGCACGGTCACCTGCCGGGGCGCGCCGGTCAGTTGGGGGTACGCGGCGATGAGGTGGCGGAGTCGCGCGGCGAAGCGCGGGTTGGCCTCGACGATGTCCAGACGGCTGCCGCGGGGCAGCTGCGGTATCAGGGTGCGGGTGACCGCGCCGGTTCCGGCGCCCGCCTCCAGGACTGACAGCGAGCGGGGGCTCCCGGCCCGCAGGGGTGCGGTCAGCGCACGGGCGAGGGCCCTGCCGCTGGGGGCGAGCGCGCCGGTGGTCCGCATGTCGCGGGCCGCTTCGAGGAGGAACATCCAGCCCTCGGCGCGGCGCTGCGCCAGGACTCGGTCGTGGGAGGTGGTCCAGTGGTTCATGGTGGCGACGCTAGAAACCCGCGCCCCTGCGCGAATCCCTCGTTGTGCGACGGCCACTCGCTACGAAAGTAGGGGGTCGGCGTAGCAGATCGTCGGACGGGCGTGCGGGGTGGTCTGCCTAGGATTGCCCGGATGAGCTGGAAGCAGGGCCCGAGATGGGCCGCGTACGGGCGGGCCGGGCTGGTGGTGGTGCTGGGCTCGATCGCCGTGCAGAACGGCGCGTCGGTCAGCGACGGCGGTTATCTGGCCCCCGTGTCCGTCGCCGCCCTGCTGTGCGGGGTGGCCCTGCTCGTGCGCCGACTTCCCTGGTATGCCGCCCCGCTCCTGGTCACCGCGGCGACGGCGGGGTGGGGATGGCCCGTCCTGCCGCTGCTGCTGGTCGCGTTGTTCGACCTGGCCTCGCACCGCCGCGCCCGGGTGGCGATGGCCTGCGTCGTCGCCGCGCTGGCCGGCAACCTGCTCACCCGGCCCTCGACCTCGCTGTGGATGCCGCAGCAGTACGGGGCCGTCGTGTTCCTGCTGCTGGTCGTGGTCGGTGGCCTGTGGCTGGGCAACCGGCGGCGTCTGGTGGCCGCGCTGGCCACCCAGGTCGAACACCTGCGGGTCGAGTCGCGCTTGCGCGAGGAGGCGGCCCGGGCCGCCGAACGGTCCCGCATCGCCGCGGAGATGCACGATGTGCTGGCCCACCGCCTGAGCCTGATCGCCCTGCACACCGGCGTCCTGGCCACCCGCAGCGACACCCTGCCCGAGCCGGTGGCGACACGCCTGGACCTGCTGCGCACCGCCTCCACCGAGGCCCTGGCCGACCTGCGCGATGTCCTCGGTGCCCTGCGCGACCCCGACGCCACTCCGACGAGTTCCGCGCCCGCCCCCGCGTTGCGGGACGTGCGCGAGCTGGTCGACGAGGCCCGCGCCGCCGGGCAGCGCGTCGGGCTGACGGCCGACGGCCCGCCCGAGGCCGCTCCCACCACCCACCGTCTGGCCGCGTACCGCATCGTCCAGGAGGCGCTGACCAACGCCCGCAAGCACGCCGACGGCGCCGAGGTGACCGTACGCGTCGACTACGGCCCGCCCGCCACCCTGGTCGAGGTCACCAACGCGCCCGGTGCGCCCGGCACGGGCACCGTCGAATCGGGCTACGGGCTCGTCGGCCTCCGCGAACGGGTCACCGCTCTCGGCGGACAGCTGGATGCCGGACCGGCCGGGGCGGGCGCCTGGCGGCTGGCCGCCCGCCTCCCCCACCCGATCGGCCCCGAACAGAACGACACCGAACAGAACGGCACCCGCACATGATCCGCGCCATGATCGTCGACGATGACGCCCTGGTCCGCCTGGGCCTCGCCGACCTCCTCGAAGGCGACCCGGGCATCGAGGTCGTCGCGCAGGCCGCCGACGGACTCCAGGCCATCGAGCAGGCCACCGCGCACCGCGTCGACGTCGCCCTCGTCGACGTACGGATGCCCCGCATGGACGGCATCACCGCCACCACCCGGCTGCGAACCCTCCCCCACCCGCCGAAGGTGATCACGCTGACCACCTTCGACCTCGACGAATACGTCTACAGCGCCCTCGCCGCCGGAGCCGACGGGTTCCTCCTCAAGGACACCGACCCGGCCGAAATCCTGCGCGCCGTCCACCTGGTGGCCGCCGGTTCGGCCATGCTCCACCCCACCGCGGCCCGCCGCCTCATCGACCGCTACCACGCCACCACCCGGCCGAAGGCCGCCGCGGCCCGGGACCGGCTGGACCGGCTCACACCCCGGGAACGGGATGTGCTGGCCCTGCTCGCCCGGGGCGACACCAACGCGGACATCGCCGCCCACCTCGCCATGCGGGAAAGCACCGTCAAGGCCCATGTGAGCCGCATCCTGGCAGCGCTGGAGGTCACCAACCGCGTCCAAGCCGCCCTCCTGGCCCGGGACGCGAGCCTGGAGGGCGGCTCGGACACCCCCTAGGGTCCCCGAAGTCGCTCGCCCCCGCCTACGCCGACTGGCCGAAGGAGCTGCCCGCGGGAGCCGACCGCGCGAAGTGGCGCTGCGAGGTGTCGGCAGCGTACGGACGCATCGGGCTGGGCGGGCTCGACCTCCCCGGCATCAAGCCCATTACGCTCGTCCACGCCGAGGGCCCGCTGCCCGACGGCACGTTCGGCCACCACGCCCGCGGCCACCGGCTGCGGTCCCCTCGGCCGTGCGCTCAACCACCGTTTCGCCCTGCCCGCCGCCTCCGGTGACAGCGTGGTCACATATACGGCGTACTACACCTTCAGGACGTACGGCCGTCTCCCGTCCGCCTGAGCGAACTCGCCGGCCGACGGCCGAGATTGCACGCTCCGCGCCCGGAGCCGGGCTGCCAAGATGAGCGAATGATCTACCCAGCCGATACACAACGGTCGACTGCGGATCAGACACGGCTGTTACTGGTCGAGGACGACCGGGAGACCGCAGACATGCTGGCCGAATTGTTCGTCTCAGAGGGCTACGCCGTCGATGTGGCATTCGACGGCCACCGGGGACTCCATCTCGGCCTCGGCCGCCGCCATCAGGTGATGGTCATCGACCGGATGCTGCCCGGCATCGACGGTCTGGACCTGGTGAAACGATTACGGCGGGTCGGGGTCACCACCCGGGTCCTGGTGCTGACCGCGCTCGGCGAGCTGGGCGACCGGGTCACCGGCCTCGATTCCGGGGCCGACGACTACCTGGTCAAGCCCTTCGAGGTGGACGAGCTGCTGGCCAGGGTGCGGGCGCTGCACCGGCGCGACCTCGCGGACGCCGAGGTTCTGCCGCTCGGCGACGGGGACGGCGGGCAGCTGGATCTGCGGCGCCACGAGGTGTGCCTCGCCGATGGCAGCCGTGTCGAACTGTCGTTGCGCGAGTTCGGCCTGCTCCATGCCCTCGCGGACGGCCCCAAGCTGGTGCACGACCGCTCGCACCTGCGCGAGCGCGTGTTTCCCGATACGTCGGCCGAGTCCATCGTCGACACCTACGTCTACTATCTGCGGCGGAAGCTGGGCCGTGACGTCGTCCGTACCGTGCGGGGGCGCGGCTACCAGATGGGCACCCTGTGATCTCCCTCCCGGTCCGCCTCTCCCGCCGTACGGCTGCCGGTCCCGAGCAGCGGCGGCTCGCCTCCGCCCAGTGGTCGATCACCCTCCGCATCTCGGTGGTGATGTCGGTGATCATGCTGCTGGTGGTGGCCATCGTCTACTCCGTCGTGCTGTTCGCCCAGCGCGCCGACGCCGAGCGCGAGACGGCGTGGGGCATCCGGCACAACACCGTCGAGAGCCCGCCGGTCTGCATGTGGATCACCGTGGAACGGGACGGGGTGGTCCGCAGCACCCGCGGCATCCCGGACGGCCTGCCCGTGCTGTCCAGCCTGACCGCGGTCCGCGCGGGCGGCCCGCCGGTGCTGGAGCGGGTGGAGCGCGACGGCGAGCAGTACACGGTGCGCACCGCGCGGCGCGGCGACGAGGTCGTACAGGCCGCGTACGGCGAACGGTTCCAGCGGGCGGACCGCAAGCATCTGCTGCTGGCGTTCGCGACGGCCGAGTCGATCGGGCTGCTGCTCGTCGCGGCGGCGAGCGGGATGCTCGCCCGGCGGGCGATGACGCCGCTGTCCGACGCCCTGGACCGGCAGCGGCGGTTCGTCGCGGACGCCAGTCATGAACTGCGCACCCCGCTGACCCAGTTGCACACCCGCGCCCAGTTGCTCGCCCGGCGCTCCGGTACGGAGCGCCCGCAGCAGCTGGCCGCCGACCTCCAGCGGCTGGTGACCGGGACCCGGCAGCTCGGTGACGTCATCGACGATCTGCTGCTGTCCGCGCGGCTGTCCCAGTCGCCGGGCTCGTGCGATCCGGTGGACCTGGCCGCGCTGGCGGAGGAGGCGGTGGCCGCCGAGGACGCCCGGGCCCAGTCGATGGGGCTGACCGTGCGGCTGCGGCCCGGTCCTGGGCGGCAGGTGGTGATGGGCACCGCCCCGGCGCTGCGCCGGGTGATCGCCGCGCTGGTCGACAACGCGATGGGGCACACCCCGCCCGGTGGGGAGGTCGTGGTGTCCGTGGACGCCCCGCGCCCCGGTGTCGTATCGCTGTCCGTACGCGATACGGGGGTGGGCTTCGCGCCGGAGGAGGCCGATCGCCTCTTCGAACGGTTCGCCCGGGGCACGTCCGGGCGGGGCAGGCGGTTCGGTCTTGGCCTGGCGCTGGCCCGGGAGGTGGTCGAGAGCCATCGGGGCCGGATCACGGCCGTGGGACGCCCGGGGCAGGGCGCGCTGTTCACCGTCGAACTCCCGGCGGCCCGGACGGACGAGGCGGCGGGCGGCACGATTCCGCGGCAGCGGTCGCTCGCGGCGTGCCTGTCCGTGGTGGCCCGGCAGCCGGACGGGCCAGCCCGCTGAACACCCGCCGCTCATGAGGCTCGTGGGCGGCGCCCGTCGAGCAGGGCGCCGCCGTCGATGTCCTCGGCGAGGGCGGCCAGCGGTGAGCCCGCCGACCACACCAGCCGGGTGCGGCGCCACAGCCGCCCGTCGGCCAGCCGTTTCAGGGCGATGCCCGGGCAGCGGTCGTCAGGGGCGGCGAAGACGCCGACCGCGTCCCCGGCGCCGACGATGGCCGCCGCGGTGGTCTGGTCGGCGCCGAAGTAGCGGAAGCGCGGCGTGAACCCGGCCCGCTCGCAGGCGATCCGCAGACTCAGGCCCAGGCCGTCGGAGCGGTCTCCGGGGGCGACCCAGATCTCCTCGGCCAGCTCTTCGAGGGTGATCGTCGGCCGGTGGGCCAGCCGGTGGCCGGGGGCCAGCCCGATCAGCACCGGGTCGGTGCCGAGGTCGCGCACGGTGAACTCGCGGACCGCGGGCGGCCCGACGTCCGGGAACTCGCTGACGACCGCGAGCGCGATCTTCTCGGTGCGCAGCAGCTCCAGCACGGCCTGGGACGAGGGCTCCAGATAGGTGAGCTGTTCGTGGTGCGGCAGCCGCTCCCGTACGAACGCGGCGATCCGTGGCACCCAGGGGTTGTCCACCCCGCCGAGCGCGACGGCCTGCGGCGGTTCGGCGGGCTGGGCGAGCGTACGGGCCGTGGTGAGCAGATCGCCGAACTCGTCCAGCAGCT
The DNA here is from genome assembly GCF_044333065.1 of Streptomyces sp. NPDC021115. Lineage (NCBI taxonomy): Bacteria > Bacillati > Actinomycetota > Actinomycetes > Kitasatosporales > Streptomycetaceae > Streptomyces > Streptomyces sp. NPDC021115. The sequence continues at coordinate 409,636 of NZ_JBIRQF010000002.1, read as the reverse complement.
CCCGGGCCCGGCCGACCACATGGACGCCCAGCTCGGTCGGTACGACACCCTGCGGGCGGCGGCGGAACAGCGGACCGCCCAACTCGGCCTCGATGCGCCTGAGTTGGGTGGAGAGGCCGGATTGCGCGATGTTCAGCGTGGCGGCCGCGCGGCTGATACTGCCGGATTCAGCCACGGTGAGCACGATCCGCAGGTGGCGCAGACCCATATCCACTTCCTGCCTCCGTCGGTGATGGTCGTGGCCGGAAATAGCCGATGACGAGTGCGGCACCGGCCAGCGACAGCAGCGCCGTCCACGTGGCGGTGACGTACAGGGCGTGCAGATAGGCCCGGTCGGCGGCGGCGACGAGTTCGGGCCGGTGCAGCGACGCGGCCACCGCCCGGGTGGCCTCCGCGGAGTCCAGGGCCCGGTCCCGTGGCCCCGGGGCCAGGCCGTCGAGCGCGGGCCGGATCTCCCCGCGGTAGGAGGTGGCGAGCACCGAGCCGAGGACGGCTACCCCGAGGGTGCTGCCCACGGGCCGGGTGGCGGCGCTGATGGCGGCGCCCGCGCCGGTGTAGCGGGAGGGCAGGACGGCCATCATCTCCGCCGTCATCGGCGCCACCACCAGCCCGATACCGGCGCCCTGCGCGAGCAGCACGACGGCGATGGCGCCCACCGGGGTGTCCGCGTCCCAGAACACATAGGCGCCGAAGGTGGCGCTCGACAGCAGGATTCCGGCGACCGCGCACCAGCGGACGGTGAGCCACCGGGCCAGCGCCGGGGATACCTGGTTGCCGAGCACGATGCCACCGGCGGCGGAGGCCATCACCACTCCGGCCGCGAGCGCCGACAGACCGTGCACGCCTTGCAGATAGAAGGCGCAGTAGAAGAGCTGCCCGGCCAGCCCGAAGAAGAGCAGCAGGAGGGTCACGCTGCCGCCCGCGAAGCGCGGTTCGGTGAACAGCCGCACGTCGAAGCCCGGCGACTCCCGGTGGCGCTGCGCCGTTACGAACACCACCAGCAGTAGGGCCCCGGCGGCCAGCGGCAGCATCGCGCCCGGGCTCGTCCAGCCGGACGGGCGGCCGCCCTGGATGACGCCGTACACCACCAGGCCGAGCCCCAGGACGGAGAGCAGCAATGCAGAAGGGTCGAGCACCCGGCGCTCGGCGTAGCGCAGTTCGGGCACCAGCAGCGCCACCCCGGCCAGGCATACGGCCACCACCGGCAGGTTGACCAGGAACACCGAGCCCCACCAGAACCGGGTGAGCAGCGCGCCGCCCACCACCGGCCCGAGCGCGACGGCCGCGCCGCCCGCCGAGGCCCACACCGCGATGGCCCGGGTCCGGTGGGCGGGCGGGGTGCCGCGGGTGACGATGGCCAGCGTGGCCGGGGTGATGAGCGCCCCGCCCGCGCCCATGAACCCACGGGTGACGACGAGTTCGGTGGCGCCGGGCGAGAACGCGGCCACCGTGGAGGCGACGGCCAGGAGCAGCAGTCCGGCGGTCAGGGTGCGGCGCGGCCCGTAGCGGTCGGCGAGGGCGCCACCGGCGAAGCTGCCCGCGGCGAACACCAGCGAGTACGAGGCGTTGGCCCACGCCAGCTCCGCGGAGTCGGCGCCGAGGCCGCGTACCGGGTCGGCGAGGGTTTCCATCGCCACGTTGAGGACCGTGTTGTCCAGCAGGACCAGGGTCTGCGCCAGGACCGCCACGGCCACGGCCCACCACTGCCTCACGGCGTCAGCGCCGCTCTCCCCGCGACGACGGTCCGGGTGACCTCCAAGACCCGCTCGCCGAGGTGTTCCGCGGTGGCGAGGTCCGACGGGTGCACGGTGCCCGACCGGTCGTCCACCGGGGACTGCGCGCCCGCGCCCTGGAAGAAGCCGAGCCGGTTGGGGTCGGATTCGCTGCCCCGGCTGGAGTTCCACCCCGGGGCCAGCCCGAGGCTGACCCAGAGCATGCCGTGCTGGGCGGCGAGGGTGGCGAAGTAGCCCAGCGTCCCGGACTTGTCCCCGGCCATGGAGCCGGAGTTGGTGAACCCGGCCGCCACCTTGTCCTGCCAGCGGCGGGCCAGCCAGCGCCGGGCGCTCGCCTCGGCGAAGGTGTGGAACGCGGCGGAGGCGGTGCCCATGTACGTGGGCGCGCCGAAGACGATGGCGTGGGCGTCGTCGAGCACGCCCCAGTCCTCGTCGGCGATCCGGTCGACCCGGACGAGGGTGACCTTGGTGTCCGGGGCCCGGCTCGCTCCGGTGTGTACGGCCTCCCCCAGCCGTGCGGTGTGTCCGCGGCCGCCGTGACAGGCGATCGCGATGTGTACCGGGTGGGTCAGGGCGGTCAAGCCGGCCTCCTCGAAAACGCTGTTCCGGGTCCGGTTCTTGCGCAGAGCCGTCGGCCAGCCTGCCACAGGAGTCTCAGAGGTTTCTCAGAGCCGCATAACCGCGGAGTGATGGAGATTCGCTATCGGCTCGCCTTCGTACGGGCGTGCCATTCTGACCCGGCAATCCCGAAGCACCGTCCACCCGTTGGAAGAGGTGTTCCCGGCACATGACCGATTTGGGCAAGTCACTCCGGATGCGGAGACTCTCCGCCGTGGGGGACGGCAGATATCTCTTCGTCCCGCTCGACCACAGTGTGTCCGACGGGCCGGTGGTGCCCCAGTCCCGCTGGAACGGGCTGCTCAGCGCGCTGGTGGACGGTGGCGCGGACGCGGTGGTCGTCCACAAGGGCCGGGCGCGCGCCATCGCGCCGGGCATCCTGCGCGGCTGCGCGCTGGTGGTGCACCTGAGCGCCGGAACCGTGTACCAGGCCGACACCGACGCCAAGGTGCTCGTCGGCGATGTGGAAGAGGCCGTACGGCTGGGCGCGGACGCGGTGAGCGTGCATGTGAACCTCGGCTCGGACACCGAACACCGGCAGCTCACCGACCTCGGGACCGTCGCGGCCTCGTGCGACACCTGGAACATGCCACTCCTCGCGATGATCTATCCGCGGGGCCCGCGGATCGCCGATCCGCACGACCCCGCGCTGCTCGCCCACGCCGTCAACATCGCCGCGGACCTCGGCGCCGACCTGGTGAAGACGTCGGTCGCGCTGCCGCTGGACCGGATGGCCGAGGTGGTCGACAGCTGCCCGCTGCCGGTCCTCGCCGCGGGCGGCCCGCCCGACGGTACGGATCTGATCAGCCACGGAACCTCGTTGATGCTCGCCGGCTGCCGTGGCCTCGCCGTCGGCCGCCGGATCTTCTCCTCACCCTCCCCCGCCTCGCTGGTGAAGCGGCTCGCGGCCGTCGTCCACGCCGCCGACGCCGAACACACCGCCGACGCCGCAACGGCCCCCCATCCCCCGACGATTGCGACAGGTGCCGCATGAAGTTCGCCTGGATCGACCTCAGAACCGTTCCGCGGAAGCATCTCGAATCCGTCGTGGACGCCGCCATCCACACCCGGATGCGGGGCGTGCTCTGCGACGACGCGGCCGTCCTGGAGGCGCTGCCCCCGACCATCACCGGCGTCGCCACCACCCCGGTGACCGACGAGAAGCAGCTGGACGGCCTCGCCGCCGACACCGCAGGCGCCGACACCCCAGGCGCCGACGCCGAGGGCCGGGTCGTCGCGGGCTGGGTCGACGTCCACGACGAACCGTCGCTGCGGCTGGCCTGCGACGCCGCCGTCGCGCTGCCCTTCACCGTGGTCCGCTTCGCCGACCCCACCAAGATCCCGCTGGAGATCGTGCTCGCCGCCGCGGACCGCTCCGAGGGCAAGCTGATCACGGTGTGCGCGGACCTTGAGGAGGCCGCCACCGTCCTCGACGTACTCGAACGCGGCTCGGACGGCATATTGCTGGCCCCCTCGTCAGCGGGTGAGGTGTTCGCACTGGCCCGGCTGCTGGAGGCCGGTACGACACCGCTGAACCTGACCACGCTGACCGTCGACGGCATCGAACACCACGGTCTCGGCGACCGGGTGTGCGTGGACACCTGCACCCACTTCGCCGAGGACGAGGGCATCCTCGTCGGCTCGTACTCCACCGGCTTCATCCTGTGCTGCAGCGAGACCCATCCGCTGCCGTACATGCCGACCCGCCCCTTCCGGGTCAACGCGGGCGCCCTCCACTCGTACGTCCTCGGCCCGGACAACCGCACCAACTACCTCAGCGAGCTGCGCGCGGGCCGCACCACGCTGGCCGTCAACGCCGACGGCCGCACCCGGCCGGTCCTGATCGGCCGCGCCAAGCTGGAGTCCCGGCCGCTGCTGACCATCACCGCGCGCTCCCCCGAGGGCATCGAGGTGAGCCTGACCGTGCAGGACGACTGGCACGTACGGGTGCTCGGGCCCGGTGCGAAGGTCCACAACGTCACCGAGCTGCGGCCCGGCGACGAACTGCTCGGCTATCTGGCCACCGACCAGCGCCATGTGGGCTTCCCCATCGGCGAGTTCTGCCGGGAACAGTGATGAGCGGCGACATCGGCATGCGGGCACTCGTCGAGACGCTGTTCGACGCCCACCCCGGTGGGTGGCCGTTCCTCGTACACGGCGACGACCCGCTGAGCCGCGCCGAGGTGCGCGCCGCCGCGGCCACCGAGGCGGAGGTCTTCGCCGAGTACGGCATCGGCGAGGGCACCACGGTGATGCTGCGGATACCGCCGAGCTTCACCCAGATCGAGGTGCTGCTCGCGCTGTGGCGGCTGGGCGCCCAGGTGATGCTGACCGACCACCGGCTCAAAGAGTCCGAAGTGGACGCCCTGCGCGCGCTGTGCCATCCGCAGTTCCTGGTCAGCGCGGGTACGGCGGGGCGCGCGCCGCTGCGCTTCGAGCCCCGGTACGAGGTGGTCACCTCCCGCTTCCCGGACGGCCGCCCCGCGGCGACCGGCCACCGGCTGGTGCAGTTCAGCTCCGGCTCCACCGGGCTGCCCAAGGTGATCGGGCGGACCCCGGCCTCCCTGGCCGCCGAGATCGCGCGGTTCACCCGCATCGAGGGCATGCCGACGCTGGGCGAGCGGGTGCTGCTGCTCAGCTCGACCGCGCACAGCTTCGGGCTGATCGCCGGGGTGCTCCACTCGCTGACCGCGGGCGTATCGGCCGTGTTCGCCCGCCGGGTGTCGGCCAAGGACATCCTCGCCGCCGCCGGACGCCACGATGTGCACGCACTGTTCGGCACCCCCTTCCACTACGAACTCCTCGCCACCGCACGGGAGTTGCCCCCGCTGCCCGCCTTGCGCGCCGCGGTGTCCGGCGGCGAGATCATGCCCCCGGAGACGGCAGCCCGGTTCGCCGACCGCTTCGGCATCGGAGTCGGCGAATCGTACGGAACCACCGAGACGGGCGTGGTCGCGATGGAGGTCAGCGGCGCCTCGCGGCCGTCCGTCGGACGGGCGGCCCCCGGTGTGCGCCTGCGCATCCACGAGGGCGAGCTGGACGTCTGGCTGCCGGACGGCTCGCCGTATCTGCACGACTCCGGCGGCGGCCGGTTCACCGACGGCTGGCTGCACACCCGCGACCGGGTCGAGCTGGACGACTCCGGCGGTGTGCGGCTGCTGGGCCGCGGCGACTCGCTCGTGGTCATCGGCGGGCTGAAGGTCGATCTGACCGAGGTGGAGGACGTGTTGCGCCGCCACCCCGGGGTCAGCGGCGCCGTCGTCGTCCACGCCGGTACGACCGAGGCGTACGTGTCCACCGAACCGGACGGCCCCTCGGCCGGGGAGCTGCTGCGCTGGTGCCGGGGCCGACTGGCCGACTACAAGGTGCCGCGCGTCGTCCAGGTCCTCCCGGACCTGCCCCGCACCTCCAACGGCAAGCTCGTCCGGCGCCGCGACGCGCTGCTCGCCCGCTCCCCCGCCCGCTGACCCCGTATCCCCTGTGTTGTTCACCGCTGCTACGGAAGGGTTGTTGCACCATGGCCACGCAGACGGCATTGGAGAAGGAGATCCGTCAGTTCGTGCTCAGCACGATCAGCGACGACATGAACCACCCGCTCGACGCGGACGAGATCACCGATGACAGCCCCCTGGGCACCGGTGGCATCGACATCGACTCGCTGAGCCTGATCGAGCTGGTGCTGCGCATCGAGCGCCGGTTCGGCGTGAAGTTCCCGGACACGGACTTCGAGCCGGTCGGCGCCATGAATCTCGGCGACCTGGTCGACGACGTCATCAAGCGGGGCGCCACGGCATGACCGCGGACATCACCGTCGACATGGTGCGGGACCTGCTGTCCGACCCCAAGATCTTCGCCGCGCTGCCGGACGAACTGGACGACGACGCCGACCTGGCGCTCGATTCGCTGGGCCTGGTGTGGTTCCTGCACCAACTGGAGCTGCGCCACGGCGTGGAGATCGAACCGGCCGAGGCGCTTCTCGCCGAGTTCACCTCGGTGCGCCGCATCACCGACTACCTGAACAGCCATCATCTGGCGGACCGTCCATGAGCCATGAGGTGCTGCTGACCGGCTTCGGCGTGCGGACGGCCTTCGGCGCTGGCGCGGGCGCGCTGCGGGAGGGCGTGTTCGACGGAAGCCCCGCGTTCGCGCCGATCACCCGCTTCGACACCGGCCCGTACCGTACGGGGCTGGCCGCCACCGGTGGCGGGGCCGTCGTCCCGCTGCGGGAGGTACTGGCCGAGGTGGCGGAGGCGGCGGTCGGGATGGCGGGGCTGCCGAGGGGCGCGGAGGCGGCGGTTCTGGTGGGCACCGCAGGCGACTTCACCGCCCTGACCCACTTCTGGCGCGGAGCCGCCGAGCCCGGCCGCGCCGCCGAGACCGTGCCCGCGTGGCAGGCCGAGGCCCTCGGCGACGCGCTCGGGGTGCGCGGCACCCGGCTGGCGTTCACAGGCGCGTGTGTCGCCTCCGCCACCGCCCTCGCCCACGGCTGCGCGCTCATCGCCTCGGGCCGTACCGACCTCGCGATCTGCGCGGGGGCGTACCTGGTGGAGGAGGAGAACCTGGCCAAGTTCGGCTCCGGTTTCGCCCTTTCCCGCGACGGGATGGTGCGCCCGTTCTGCGCCGATCGCAGCGGGCTGCTGCTCGGCGACGGGGCCGCCGCCGTCGTCCTGGAGTCCGCCGAGAGCGCGCGGCGCCGAGGGGCGCGGGCGCTCGGCGCGCTGACCGGCTGGGGCGCCGCGTCCGACGCCCACCACATCGCGCGCCCGCACCCCGACGGCACCGGGCTGGTCACCGCCGCCCGGCGGGCGCTGCGGCGGGCGGGCGGGCCGCGCATCGACTACGTGAACGCCCACGGCACCGCCACCAAGACCAACGATCCCGCCGAGACGCGCGGACTGCACACGCTCTTCGGCGCGGACGCGCCCCAGGTGCCGGTCAGCTCGACCAAGAGCACGACGGGACATCTGCTGGAGGCTTCCGGAGTGGTGGAACTCGTGATCACCCTGCTCGCGCTGCGGGACGGTGTCGTGCCGCCCACCGCCGGTTTCACCGAACCCGACCCGGCCTGCGACCTCGACTACGTACCGAACCGCCCCCACAAGGCAGACCTCCGCCGCGCGCTCAGCGTCAACGCCGCGTTCGGCGGCGCCAACACCGCACTGATCCTGGAGCGGGCATGATCGCCGCGATGTCGGGTCCGGACGCGCCGCCCGTCGCCGGGTTCGTGGAGTCCCCGTTCAACCCACTCGTCCACCAGGCCGTCGAACGGGCCCTGACCGCCCGCCCCGGTGACGGCTCCCGGACCGCGATGGTGCTGGCCAGCACGATGGGCGATGCCACCACCCTCGACCTCGGCAGCCGTCGGCTCGTGGCCGGGCAGGTGCACAATCCGCTGCTGTTCATGCAGAGCACCGCCAACGCGATCCTCGGCCAGCTCAGCCGCGACTTCGCCATCACCGGACCGCTGCTGTGCCTGTCCACGGTGGCGGATCTGGCCGATGAGCTGCTGGCCACCGCCGAACTCCTCTGGGAAGACGACGAGTTGGACCGCGTCGTCCTCATCGGCGTCGAGCTGACCGGCACCGAGCGCACCACGGCCGCGTACCGCGCGCTGGGCCGCGTCGGCCCGCCCGCCACCGACCTCGCCGTGGCGCTCGTACTCGACCGCGGCGAACCGCACCCCCGTCCCCCATCGCCCATCCCGCCGACCGAGCACGGCACCCTCCGCGGCCTGGTCGAGCTGGCCGCCCGAGCCCAAGGGACCAGCCCATGATCACTAAGGAAGAACGCGCGCGGATCAGCGAGGACGCCGCCTTGGGTGCCGGAAACGTGATCCACCGGCTGAAGGCGTACGGCAGACCGCTCGACGAGCAGGTGCTGTGGACCGACGACCGCTGGCAGACCCCGGACGGCAGCCACCCCGAGGTGCTGACCTTCGGTGAGCTGCACGAGGTGGTCGCCACGTACGCGAGCTGGTACCACGCGCACGGCGTGCGGCCGCGCGACCCGGTGGCGATCCAGACGTACTCCAGCACCGAGTTCGCCATCAACTTCCTCGCGCTCACCTCCCTCGGCGCGATCCCGTCCTTCGTCAACGGCAACCTCCGACCCGAGATCGCCCGCGAATACGTGCGCCGCCAGGGCGCGGTGGGCGCCCTCACCGACCGGGAGCACCACCCCGTCCTCGCTCCCCACCAGGCCGAACTGGGCCTCGGGTTCTGCGCCACCGCGGCCGACATCCGCACCTCTGCGCACCGGCCGCTCCCCGCGTCGTACCCGTACGCCCACCACCCCACCGACCCGATCATCATTTCCCACTCCTCCGGCACCACCGGCATGCCCAAGGCCGTGCCGCACACCCACGAGACGCTGCTGTACGCGCAGTTGCACCGGCTGAAGCTGTCGGTCGGCTCCTCGATGGGCAGGCTGCTGGTCGCGATGCCCGGCTCGCACAACGCGTCCATCTCGGTGATGCTGTTCGGCTTCCTGCTGCGCTCGCCGGTGCTGCTGCTGTCCAGCCAGCGCGGGACGGATGTGCTGGACGCGATGGAGTCGTTCCGCCCGACCACGGTGTTCGCGTTCGCCGGTACGTACGGGGAGATGGCGGCGCAGGACCTCTCCGCGCGCGAGCTGTCCAGCGTCGAAGCCTGGTACAACACCGGCGACGCGGCACACGAGACCCACATCAGGGCGCTCATCGCGCAGGGCAGCCACGAGACGGTCGGCCGCGACCTCAAGCGCTGCCGGGTGCGAGGCTCGGTGTTCACCGACGGGCTCGGCTCCTCCGAGACCGGCTACTCGCTCTTCCACAACGGCCACAAGCCGGGCCGGTCGTCGTTCTCCCGATGCGTCGGCAAGCCGATGAGCTTCGCCGAGGCCGCGGTGCTGTCCGAGGACGGCACGCCGCTGCCGCCCGGCGAGGTGGGCCGCCTCGGCGTGCGCTCCCCCACCCTCACCCCCGGCTACTGGAACGACTCGCTGACGTTCCACCGGCTGCGGCTCGGCGGCTACTGGCTCACCGGCGACCTGTCCTACCGGGACGAGGACGGCAACTTCTACCACCTCGACCGCGTCCCCGACGCCATCCGCACCGCCGCGGGCCTGGTGTTCAGCACCCGCACCGAGGAGGTGCTGCTGCGCGAGCTGCCCGAACTCGACGACTGCACGGTGGTGGCTGTCGCCCCCGAGGGCGTGTCGGCCGACTGGGAAGGCGACGGAACCGCCGACGCGTACGTCCTGCTCCAGGTGCGCCCGGACGCGACGGACCCCGGCGACTGGACGGCCAGGGTCAACCAGGCCCTCACCGCCGAGGGATACCCGCCCCTCACCGGAGCGCTCCGGATGGACGCGAACGACGTGGTGAAGGGCGCCACCGGCAAGGTGCTCAAACGGGAGATGCGCGAACGCTTCCGGGCCCGGCTGGCGGGCGGGGCCGGGCTGGACGGGACGGTGCGATGACCAGCCCACGCCCCAAACCCATGGACGTGTACCGCCAGTGGTGGCTGCACGACGCGCGCTGGTACCAGGGCGTGGCGCGGCGGTTCGGCCACGCGGTGGCCAACGAGATCAACGCCGAGGCGCTGCGCTATGTGGCCACCCAGACGGGCAAGCGCATCCACCGTCAGCACGGCGGAAAACCCGCCGCCGACCTCGAAGAACTCCGCCAGCGGTACGACGCCTGCTCGGAGTGGATGTTCCCGAGCGAACTGCGCGACGGCGGCACGGAAGTGCTCCCGGACGGCGACATCGAGCTGACCATGCGGCAGAACTTCGCCGTGACCATGGTGCGGATGGCCGGTTCGCTGGACGGCTACGAGTGTCCGTGCACCGACATCCACGCGGGCTGGTCGGAGGGGCTGGGCGTCGAACTCACCCGCAACTGCGCCACCGCGTGCCTGCGCGACGGCGACCCGGCGTGCCGCTTGCTGATGCGGCCCCGCGAAGCCGACCCCGGCAAGACCGACCCCGGCAAGACCGACCCCGGCGAGGCCGACCCCGGCGAGGCCGATGGGAGCTGACCCGCCTACGGCGTGTCGACCATCAGCCGCGCCACGCCCTGCGCGCTGAACACGTCCCGGGTGGCGAGGGCGATGGCGCCGTGAATCCCGGAGCTGTCGCCGAGCCGGGGCGTGGTGATGGTCATCTTGCTGGTGGCCAGGGCCACCGCGCGCCGGTAGACCACCGCGCGGACCCCGGACAGGAGCTCGTCGCGGAGTGCGCTCAGCGGGCCGCCGACGACCAGCGTGCGCGGGTTGTACATGGAGACCAGCATGGCCGCGATCTCGCCGACGTCGGATCCGGCCTGGCGCAGCGCCCGTATGGCGCGCGGTTCGTTGTCGGCGACGCGCTCCGCCAGCACGCGCGCGCCGTGCAGCGGGTCCTCCTCGGTCGACTCGGGGATGCCGAGGCCGCGCAGGACGGCCGGGCGGGAGGCGAGCGCCGAGAGGCAGCCGGTGTTGCCGCAGGAGCACAGGACGTCGCCGGCGCCTGCGGCCCGGATGTGGCCGACGTCGCCTGCGGCTCCGTCCGCCCCGCGGTACAGCTGGCCCTCCGCGGTGACGATCCCGGCCCCCACCCCCGCGGAGATCTTGATGCACAGCAGCGGCGTTTCGGACTCCTCCTGGCACGCCTCGCCGAGGGCCATCAGGTTGGCGTCGTTGTCCACCAGGGCGGGGCACCGGAAGCGCCTGCTCAGCTCCTCGGCCACCGGATAGCCCGCCCAGCCGGGCATCCCGGTCGGCCGCACCGCGCGGCCGCGCTGGACGTCCACCGGCGCGGGCAGGCCCATCACCACCTCACGGACCCGGCCGGGGTCGCGCCCGCACCGCGCCAGCAGGCCGCGCAGGCGCTCCGTCACCGTCTCCAGCACGGTCTCCGGCCCGGTGTCGATCCGCAGGGGTACGGTCTCCTGCGCGAGCACGCGCCCCGCGAGATCGGCGATCGCCACCTGTGACGCCAGCGTGTCGACGTCCGCCACGGCGACGGTCCCCGCGCGCGGGCTGAGCGTCAGCACCCTCGGCGGGCGGCCGCGCACCGACTCGCTCGGCTCGATCTCCTCCAGGATGCCGCGCTCGACGAGATGGTCGACCTGTTTCCCGACGGTCGTCCGGACCAGACCGCTGCGCCGCGCGATCTCGGCACGGCTGGTCGCCTCGCCCGACACCACGAGGTCCAGCACCCTTCGCAGCCCCACGGAGACGGAGGGCAGAAGGACCGGATCGGGCCGATAGCCCTCGCCTTTATGCACGTCCATGACAGTAATTTCGGCCCCCGAGGCCGTCAATGAGCGCGTCAAAGGTCTCTCACCGGCCCATCTTTAGTCCACTCAAAAAATTAAAAGCGGCGTCTTGTCCCCATGGCGCGAACTAAACGATGGTGACCGCACCGCATCGCGCCCCCCGAGAGGAACCCGCACCATGACCAGGCAAACGCACCGCATCGGCATTCTGGGCAGCGGCAACATCTTCGGCCGGTACGTCACCGGCCTGGCCCGCCACCCGGAGCTGGAGATCGTGCGCGTGGGCGACATCGACACGGCCCGGGCGAAGCAGGCCGCCGCCGAACACGACATTCCGGCCTGGGGCGACGATGCGGAGCTGTACGCCGACGAGTCGGTGGACATCATCGTGAACCTCACCCCGCCGGTGCACCACGCCCGCACCATCATCACCGCCCTGGACGCCGGAAAACACGTCTACGTCGAAAAACCCCTGGCCACGACGGTCGAGGAGGGCCGGGCGGTACTCGAAGCGGCCGCCAGGAGCGGGCGCATCCTCGGCTCGGCGCCGGACACGTTCCTCGGCAGCGCGAGCCAGACGGCGCGCAAGGCCATCGACGACGGGCTCATCGGCGCACCGATCGGCGCCTCGACGTTCATCGGCCACAGCAAGGCGGAGACCTGGCATCCGGACCCGCGCTTCCTCTTCCAGCCGGGCGGCGGCCCGGTGATGGACATGGGGCCGTACTACATCGCCATCCTCGTCAACTGCCTGGGCCCGATACAGGCCATCAGCGCGGCGAGCCGGATCGGCGCGCCGCACCGGCCGGTGACCTCGCCCGGCCGGGCCGTGGACTCCATCGAGGTCACGATCCCCACCCACACCGCGGCCGTACTGACCTTCGCCTCTGGCGTCCTCGGCACGGCGCAGATGAGCTTCGACGTATGGGACTCGGACCTGCCCTTCATGGAGATCTACGGCACCGAGGGCACGCTCTCCCTCGGCAACCCGAACCACTTCGACGGCGAGGTGCGGCTCAGGCGGCACGGCGACGCCGAGTGGACGGTGCTGGAGCCGGTGGTCGAGCTGTTCGGCGCCGTCGGCACCAAGGAGCAGGCCCGCCGCGGACTCGGCGTCCGCGACCTCGCGGACGCGGTCGAGGGCGGCCCGCACCGCGCCACCGCCACGTTCGCCTTCCACGTCCTCGAAGCGCTGTGCGCGGTGGCGGAAGCCTCCCAGCAGACCAGCGTCGTCCACCTGAGCAGTACGTGTGAGCGCCCGCAGCCGCGCTACCAAGCGTGAGCCCCGCTCACGGTCCGACGCCCCCGGCATACCCCCAGGAAACCCTCAAGGAGCAGCGATGTCGCCGAGAACGACGCCCTGGCGAACCCGACTGATAGCAGGCGCCGCCGCGGTCGCGGCAGTGTTCACCTCCGCCGCGTGCAGCGCCGCGACCCACCCCGCCGGTGCCTCCGGCGGGAAGTCCACGGCCGCGGGCCCGGTACGCGACGGCGGCACCCTCACCGTCGCGCAGGCGAGCGACGCCGACCCCGGCTCGTTCCTCAAGACCTCCGTCGGCAACATCCTGACCGAGTACACGGTCCTGGAGACGCTGACCCTCATGGACGCCAAGACCGGCAAGCCGAAGGGCGTCCTCGCGAAGTCGTGGAAGCTCGCGCCCGACGCCAAGAGCATCGACATCACCCTTCGCGACGACGTGACGTTCCACAGCGGCCGCAAGCTCACGGCGCGCGATGTCATCTTCACCCTGAAGAAGGCGCAGGACCCGGCGACGGGCGCGGCGGGCCAGACGATCGCCGCTCAGATCAAGTCGATGCGGGCCAACGGCGACCACGCGCTCACGCTCACCTTCAAGAAGCCGACGCCGAACATCTTCGACCTGTTCGAGACGACCCCGATCCTCAACCCCGCGACCTACGACAAGTACGCGGCGGGCAAGGTCGTCGACGGCACCGGCCGCTTCGAGTGGAAGTCGTGGACGCCCGGGGGCCGCATCACGCTCACCAAGTACGCGAAGTACCGGGACGCGAAGAACACCCATCTCGACAAGATCAACGTCGAGGTCATCAGTGACCCGACCGCCATCGTCTCGGCCATCCGCAGCGGCCGCGCGCAGTACGGCGTCGGCGCGGCCGCCCTCGACGCCCGCACCCTGAGCCAGCAGCCCGGATACGCCCTGCTGTCGTCGGGCGGCTCGGCGATCCCGCTCTCCCTGGACGTGACGAAGCCGCCGTTCGACAAGAAGGCGGTCCGCCAGGCCGTCCAGTACGCGATCGACCGCCGCCGCATCGTGCAGCAGGTCGAGGGCGGTCACGCGGACGCCACCGACCTGCCGTGGAAGACGTCCGCCGTCGGCTACGACGCCAAGCAGGCGAAGCACTACAGCTATCAGCCGGACAAGGCCAAGAAGCTGCTCGCCGAGGCGGGGGTGAAGGGCGCCACGTTCAAGGTCGTCACCCTCAACACCCCCGAGGCCACCGGCATCTTCCAGATCGTCAAGAACAACCTCGCCGCCGTCGGGCTGAACGCCAAGCCCGACGTCATCAGCGCGACCGAATACGACGGGCGGATCGCCAAGCGGGACATGGGTGCGCCCGCGGTCCAGATGATGAACAGCAACGCGCTGCTGCCCGCGAGCGCGGTCGCCAGCAGGCCCGAGTTCGTCCCGGAGAACAACCTCCTGCACTTCAAGAGCCCCGCCTATACGAAGCTCGTCCAGGCCATGACCGCCGCCAGCACGCCCGCCGCGCAGAGGAAGGCGCTGCACGCCTACAACGCCTACTTCCTCGACCAGGCGTTCGCGGTGCCGCTGATCACCCGCCCGACCCTGTCGGTCAGGTCGACGTCCGTCGGCGGCATCGAACCCACCCAGGGGGGCTTCCTGAACCTCGGCCAGGCGTGGCTGTCCGACCCGAAGGGGTAGCGAGGCAATGATCCGGTTCATGGCGCGCAAGGCGCCATCAGTCCTCTTCGCCCTCCTCGCCAGCTCGGTCGTCGCCTTCGCCCTGCCGCGGCTCGCCCCCGGAGACGTCGCGGTCAGCCTCGCCGGTACGGATCCGAGCGCCGCCAACGTCGCCGCCATCCGGAAGGAGCTGGGGCTTGACCGGTCTCCCGTCGTGCAGTACTGGGACTGGATCTCCGGGCTGTTCCACGGCGACCTGGGCCAGTCCTACCGCCTCCACCGCAGCGTCGCGAGCCTCATCGGCGACCGGCTGGAGAGCACCGTGGAGCTGGCCGTGTTCGCCACGCTGCTCGTCGTCGTCATCGGCACCGCGCTCGGAGCGCTCGCCGGTTCCACCCGGCACCGGTGGACGCGGGCGGTCCTCGACCTGGGCAACAGCCTCCTGGTCGCCGTCCCGCCGTTCCTCACGGGCCTGGCCCTGATCCTGGTCTTCGGCGTGTACCACCGCTGGCTGCCCGTCAGCGGCGAGGTGAGCCTGCTGGAGAACCCCTCGATCGGCATCCAGTACCTGACCCTTCCCGCCGTCGCGCTGGCGCTGTCGTCCTCCGGCATCGTGGCCCGGCTGCTCCAGTCGGAGATGGCCAAGGTCCGCACCGAGGACTACGTCGATCTGGCCCTGGCCAAGGGAACCCCGCCCGGGCGGATCACCCGGCGCCACGTCCTGCGCAACAGCTTCGGCACCGCGGTCGTCGCGATCGGACTGCAGATCGGCACCCTGCTCGCCGGTGCGGTGATCATCGAGTCGATCTTCAACCGCAACGGCCTCGGCCAGCTCGCCGTCTCCAGCGTGCAGTCCCGCGACTTCACCGTCCTCCAGGTGCTGATCCTCGGTGTGGTCTTCGTGGCGGTGATCTGCCAAATCGTCACCGAGATGGTCCTCGCGACGCTCGACCCGCGGATCAGGTTGGGAGCCCAGACATGACCGACGCACCCCTGTGGGCGCCCGGCGCGGCGGCCACGGCGACGCGCCGCAGGCTCAATCCGACGCTGGCCCGCTACCTGTCCGCCTTCCGCACCCCGCGGGGCGTGATCGGGCTGTCGATCCTCGCGATCATGGTGCTCGCCGCCCTGCTCGCCCCCGTCCTGTTCCCGGGCGGCTACGACCAGCAGGGCGCGAACGCCCTGACCGGGCCATCGGCCCAGCACATCTTCGGTGTGGACGAATTCGGCCGCGACATCTTCATCCGCAGCGTCTACGGACTCCGCGTCGACCTCAGCCTCATCCTCACCGCGGTGCCGCTCAGCATGGCGATCGGCACCCTGATCGGCCTCTCCGGCGCGATCTCCGAATGGCTCGGCGCCGGGTTGCAACGGGTGCTCGACGTCATCATCGGCTTCCCCGGGCTGATCCTCGGCGTGTGCCTGGTGGCCATCCTCGGCCCCGGGTGGTTCCCGCTGTTCCTCACCATCCTCATCGGCGGCCTGCCCACCGCCGGACGCCTGGCCCGCGGCGCCTGGCTCACCCAGCAGGGCAGGGAGTACGTCCTGGCCGCCCGGGTGCTCGGCGTCCCGCGCCGGAAACTGCTCGTCCGGCACGTACTGCCCAACGCGATGGACGCCATCGTCGTCAACGGCGCCGTCTGGATGGTCATCGGCATCTACATCGAGGCGGGCCTGTCCATCGTCGGCCTGGGCGTGCAGCCACCGACGCCGTCGATCGGCGTGCTGCTGAACAACGGACTCCGGTTCGTCACCCAGGCCCCCACGTACATCATCGGCCCCGGAGTGGTGCTCCTGCTGCTCTCGGTGGGCTTCAGCCTGATATCGGACGCGCTCAACGAGGCGGTGAACCGTCGATGACGTCGATGACCCCAGTGACGCCGACGACGACCAACGACGTACCGCTGCTGCGCGTCGAGGGCCTGAAGACGGAATTCCAGCTGAAGTCCGGCCCCGTCACGGCCGTGGGCGACGTCAGCTTCGACATCTACCCCGGTGACGTCCTCGGCATCGTCGGCGAATCCGGCTCGGGCAAGTCCGTCACCGCGCGGTCCATCATGCGGATGCTGCGCCCGCCGGGCGACATCACCGCCGGGTCGGTGCGGTTCGACGGCGAAGACCTGCTCGCCCTGCCCGAACGCGAGATGCGGCGGCGGCGCGGAGCCAAGGTCGCGATGGTCTTCCAGGACCCGCAGGCCGCGCTCAACCCCGTCCTCAAGGTCGGCGACCAGATCGTGGAGGCCATGACGGTCCACGGCGTCGACAAGAAGACGGCGCGCAAACGGGCCGTCGAGCTGCTGGAACAGGTCGGCATCCCCGACGTCCCGACGAAGATCGACCACTATCCGCATCAGTTCTCCGGCGGAATGCGCCAGCGCGTCGTCATCGCCATCGCCCTGGCCAACGACCCCGCGCTGCTCATCGCCGACGAACCGACGACCGCCCTCGACGTCACGATCCAGGCCCAGATCCTGCGGCTGCTGGCCAAACTGCGCACCGAACTCGGCATCGCCGTCGCCATCATCACCCACGACATGGGCGTGGTCGCCGAGCTGTGCACGGACGTCGTGGTGATGTACGGCGGCCGCACGGTCGAGAAGGGCACCGCCGAGCAGGTCTTCCGGCACCCGCGCCACCCCTACACGGCGGCGCTGCTGGAGGCCATGCCACGCCTCGACGCCGACCGCACCGGCCAGCCGCTCCCCGCCATCCCCGGCAGCCCGCCCGACCCCGCGACACCCCCGCCGGGCTGCGCGTTCGCGCCACGCTGCCGTTACGCCGAGGAGAGGTGCACCCACGAATCCCCGGCGCTGATGGCCATCGGGGACGCCGGGCAGACCGCGGCGTGCTTCGTAGCCCAACGCGGCGTCACCCTCGCCCCGAGCGGCACCGACGTGGCACCGGTACCGCGTACCGCCCCTGCCGCCGCCGCGCCCGTGCTGGAGATACGCGACGTCAGGGTCGACGTCGGATCGCGCGGGCGCGGGCTGTTCCGCCGGGAACCCCCTGTGTACGCCGTCGACTCGGTCAGCCTGTCCGTCCACCCGGGCCGCACCCTCGGGCTCGTGGGCGAGAGCGGCTGCGGCAAGTCGACGCTGTCCCGCGCCGTCGTCGGCATCAACCCGATCGCGGGCGGTTCCGTTCTGGTGGACGGAACGGACGTGAGCGCGATGCGCGAGGACGACCTCAAACGGGTCCGCGGCTCGGTGCAGTACCTGTTCCAGGACCCCTACGCCTCGCTCAACCCACGCCGTACGATCCGGCAGTCCCTCACCGAAGCGCTCGCGTTCCGGGGCATCGGCGGTCGGGCTCTGGAAACGGCGGCGCGCGAGCTGATGACGCAGGTGGGGCTGCGCCCGGAACACCTCGACCGCTACCCGCACGCGTTCTCCGGCGGGCAGCGCCAGCGGATCGGCATCGCACGGGCCCTGGCCCGGCAGCCGAGGACGCTGATCCTCGACGAGCCGGTCTCCGCGCTGGACATGTCGATCCAGGCGCAGATCATCAACCTGCTGGAACGGCTACAGAACGAACTCGGCCTGGCCTACCTGTTCATCGCGCACGACCTGTCGGTCGTACGCCACCTCAGCGACACCGTCGCCGTCATGTACCTCGGCAGGATCGTCGAGCACGGCGACGTCGCCGAGGTCTACGGCAACCCGCAGCATCCGTACACCGCTTCGCTGCTCTCGTCGTCGCCGGTGCCGAGCGTGGGGGCGCGTACGCGGGAACGCATCGTCCTGCGCGGTGACCTCCCGAGCCCCGCGAACCCGCCCTCGGGCTGCCGGTTCCGCACCCGCTGCCCGATCGGCCCGCTGACCCACCCGGAGCGCACGATCTGCGCGGACACCGCGCCACCCCTCGCCCTCACCCCCGCCGGTCAGCACGCCGCCTGCCACTTCGCGGGCGAACTCGCGCCCTGACCCGACCTCTTCGAAGGGAAACGTACGTGCGTATCGCACTCAACCCGATCCAGTGGATGGCCAGCGACGACGGCTGGCTCGACCCGTCCAAGGCCCCCGAGCGGAAGCAACTGCTGTCGCTGATCAAGCAGTCCGGTTTCGACGCGGTCATGGCCGAGGTCCCGGCCGACTGGACCGTGGAGCAGTACCGGGCGGCCCTGGACGAGGTCGGCCTGACCCTGGCCCCCGGCTACTTCGTATGCCGCTCGGACGGCCGGGACGGGATGGAGGCCGACGTTCTCGCGGCCGCTGCCGCTGTCGCGCGCCAGCACGCCGAACTGGGCATGTCGGAGATCGGCCTCGGCCTGGCCATGGGCAAGGACAAGCCGCGCGTGGCGCACCCGGCGCAGGCGTACGAGCCGGACGCGGCGCGCGTCGAGGCGGTGACGGAGCTGATCGGGAAGATCGCCGACGCGATGACCGCCGAAGGCGTCCGGCCCAGCCTGCACCCCCACGTCGGCACGTGGATCGAGACCGAGGAAGAGGGCCGGGCGGTCCTGGATGCCCTGCCGGAGTCGAAGCTGGGCTTCCTGCCCGACACCGGCCACCTGGCGTGGGCGGGCTCGGACGTCGGCGGGTTCATCAAGGACTACGCGGAGCGGATTCCGTTCGTGCACGTGAAGGACTGCCGCCTGAGCGTGGCGGCCCAGGGCCGCGAAGCGGATTGGGGCTACCAGCAGACCGTCATGGCCGGGCTCTGGGTCGAACCCGGCCGCGGCGAACTGGACCTCAAGGGCATCCTCGCCAACCTGCCCGCCACGTTCGACGGCTGGCTGATGGTAGAGGTCGACTGCCCGGACATCGCCGACCCCTACGACAGCGCGGTCGCCTCGGCGCGCTGGATGCGCGTCACGTACGGCGGCTGAGCGGCCTCAGCCGCCCGCGGCGAACCGCACGAAGCGGGTCCAGGTGTCGGGCGTGACGGCGAAGTGGGGACGGGCCGTGTCCTTGGAGTCCCGTACGTGAACGGCCTCATCGGCCACGGCCACCTCCACGCAGTCGTCGCCTTGGGCGCTGCTGTAGCTGGACTTGAACCAGTCGAGCTCAGGCGTGCTCATACGAACCGCACAAACCGCGCCCAGATGTCGGGCGTCACGGCGAAGTGCGGGCGGCTCACGTCCTTGGAGTCACGGACGTGGACAGCCTGTTCGGTGACAGCAACCTCAACGCAGTCGTCACCCTGGGTCCCGCTGTAACTGGACTTGAACCAAGCGAGTTCTGATGTACTCATAGCTCTCCCCGCATCCGCTCCAGCAGGCCCCGCGAGTCTTTGGTGTTGAGGGCCTGTGAGCGCAGTGTGTCATAACGCTGTTGGAGGAGAGATACCTCTTTCCTGTCAGAGATGAGCCGTCCGTTCTGCTGGCCCTCCGAGTAGGCGAAGTGCCGCCCGTCCGGCGTCTCCAGCAACCGCATGGGGCCATCCAGACACGCATGGAACTCGGCGTCCAGCGGCATGATTTGAAGGCTTACGTTGCGCGGCGCGCTGTGCTCCAACACGTAGTCCAGCAGGCCCCGCATCACCTCCGGGCCGCCGAGCCTCTTCCGGAACACGGACTCCTCCACGATGAAACTGAACGGCACGTTCGGCCGCTCGTATAGCGTCTGCCGCTCCAGCCGAGCGATGAGCTGTGCCTCCAACTGCTCGTCCGTCAGCAGCGGGATGCTGTTGTCGAACACCGCTCGCGCGTAGGGCCCCGACTGCAACAGCCCCGGCACCAGCCTGCACTCGTACGTGCACAGGCTCACCGCCGTCTTCTCCTTCTCCGCCCACCGCCGGAACCACGCCGCGATCCCCGGCTCGCCCCGCGACAGGAACCCGGCCGCCCTCCGCAGCGCGCCCGTGTTGCCCAACACCTCCTCCGCCCGCTCCACGAACGCCTCCTCCGGCATCCGTCGTCCCAGCTCCACCGACGTCACGGTGTGCTTCGAGAACCGGACCAACTCCCCGAACTCTGCCCGGCTCAGACCCGCGTGTTCTCGCAGGGCCTGGACGACGGCCCCGAACGTCCGCAGACTGTCCGACGGATCGGGTTCCCGGTCTCCTCCAGCCCCACAAGCATGTTCAATCGTCATACGCGGACACCTCCGGTGCGTACGTTGTGCGAGGGCCCCCGCGCTCGACTCACCCAGGGTGACGGATCGAGCCACGCACCGTCCACCGAACGCGCATGCACGCTGACGCAGCGTACATGGCGCGCCGCTGGCGAAGGCCCCCGACGGCCCACCACCGTTGCCCCATGAACGCACGCACACCCCAACTCCCCACCACCGCACGAACCTTTGCCCAACGCTTGTCCTCCACGCGACGCGGGGCCCGCCTCGCCCGGCTGCTCGCCGTGGGACAGCTCCGCGCCTGGCCGGTGTCACCCGCCGTCACCGAACGCGCCGAGCGGATCGTCGCCGAGCTGGCCGCCAACGCGGCGATCCACGGGCGCGTACAGGGCCGGGACTTCCGGCTCGCCCTGACACTTGATGAAGCACGCGGAACCCTGCGCATCGAGGTCGCCGACACCCGTGGCGAGAAACTGCCGGTGCTCGGCCCCGCCCCCGCCCCGGACAGCGAATCAGGCCGCGGCCTGCTCCTCGTCTCGGCACTCGCCGACCGCTGGGGCACCCAGCCGCGCCACCCCGTGGGCAAGACCGTATGGGCGGAACTGGACTCCCGTCAGGTGTCGGACGGATAGAACTGCGCGTACCAACGGCGCAACGCCTTGATGCCCTTCTCGTGCGGAAGCAGGACGGGGCGCGGCTGGTGGATCTTGTGGTCCCAGATCCGGACCTCCTCCCGCACCTCGCCCAGGGCCTCCGCCCGGAAGACCAGCTTGAACACCGGCGCCAGCAGGGGCAGTCGCGTCGGTTTGCGGATGTAGTACAGCATCCGCATCTCGCTCGTGCGGTCGTCGACGGGGGTGGTGAGGGCGACGGCGGTGACCGACAGAACAGGGCCGAGGACACGCACCACCATCACGCCCGGCCCGTACATGGACACATCGAAGGTGTTGTTGATGTCCCGGCCGAGCACACGCCGGTGGATCCGGCCGCGGACCTCCGCGAACGGACCGTCCGGCAACAGCTCCTGCACCGGCGGTTCGCTCTGGCCGTGGATGAAGTGGAAGTGGGACTCGTCCACGATGTTCTCGCGCATCTCCTGGATGTGGATGCGCGCGCGGCACACGTCGTCGATCGGCGAGGCGAAGTCGCCGGAACTCGTCTCCGGGATGTCCGGCACCTCCCACGAGGGCGCGTCCGGACCGTGGTAGACGAAGATCAGCCCGCTGTGCTCGCGGACCGGGAACCCGCCGAGGGACACCTTGGGCGTACGGACCGCGAACGGCGCATGCGTACACCGGCCGTCCGTCCCGAATCGCCACCCGTGGAACGGACACTCCACGGTGCCCCCGACGACCTTCCCTCCGGCGCCCAGATGCGCGCCGTAGTGCGGGCAGTGGGCGTCACGTACACCCGCCTGCCCGTCCGCGCCGCGGAAGGCGATGAGGGCGCGTCCGAAGTAGTGCAGGCTGACGACCCGCCCCGCCCGCAGCTCTCCGCTGCGGAGCACGGCGTACCAGCCGTAGGGAACGGGGGGCATCGGGTACGCGTCGGCTCGCGGATCGCGCGGCAGGTCGGCGAGCTTGTCATGACTACGACGTAACGGCATGCGCCGATGCTACGGGCGCTCAGTCGATACAGAACTCGTTGCCCTCGATGTCCTGCATCACGATGCACGAGTCGTTGCCGTCGTACAGGAGCCGCACGCGTACCGCGCCGAGCGGGAGCAGGCGTGCGCATTCGGCCTCAAGCGCGGCCAGTCGCTCTTCACCCACGAGCCCGGTGCCGACCCGCACGCAAAGATGCACGCGGTTCTTGACGACCTTGCTTTCGGGTACGCGCTGGAAGTACAGCCGAGCGCCCACACCTGAGGGATCACCGCAGGCCGCCGACGACCCCCGATCCTCGGGCGGCGGCGCCATGACGTACCCCAGCACCTCGCACCAGAAACGAGCAACGCGCTCGGGTTCCGCGCAGTCGAAGGTGACTTGGAACTGCTTGACCGATGCCATCGGCGCACCCTAGCAGGGGCGTTCATCTCCCCGTCAGATCCGCCATCAGCGCCCGGCGCCACTGCTCGGTGACCGAACGCCGCAACCGCTCCGTGTCGACGGCCCCGGGGTCGAGCTGACGTCCCACAGGCCCGTCGTTCCATCAACGGAGCCGGTCGCGAGTGTCTTGCCGTCGGGACTGAACGCCACGGACAGCACGCTGTCGGTGTGGCCGGTCAGTACATGCCGGACACGGCTGGTGGGGAGGCCCCAGATCCGGGCCGTGTGATCGGTGCTTCCGGTGGCGAGACGGCGTCCGTCAGGGCTGAAGGCGGCCGACGTCACCAGGCCGCTGTGGCCGGTGAGCACCATCCGCGTCTGGTCGTCCGCCGTGTTCCACAGCCGTGCCGTGTTGTCGCAACGTAGCGGAGCGGAACCTCGCTGTGAGGAGGTGTCGTGGGTCTCTCCCGCTCGGCTCTCACAGTTTTCGACCCCGACCGGTTCCCCCTGGCCACCCGCGTCGGAAGCGCCGCGGGCGCCGCCCACCAAGGCATGTACAACCCTGACCATGCCTTCAGCTCCGGACTGCGACGCATCCTGGACGGTCTCGCCCACCTCATGAGTCAGCCTCGGTGACGACAGCTGGGGTGCGGGTCAGTGGCCGCCGCTCGACTCGACGGCGAGGCGCTTGGTAAAGGTCGTGCCGCCGTCCTTCGACTCGTACACGCCGTTCTGCGTCGCGGCCAGGACGTGCTGGGCATCGACGGCGGTGAGCGCCTGAGGCTGTCCACCGGGGACGGTGGCGAGCTTCTGCCAGGTGGCGCCGCCGTCGGTGCTGCGGCTCAGCTTGCCGGAGGTGGCGACGCCGTAGAGGGCGTTCTTGGCCTTCCAGGAGAGGAAGGCCATCACCGGCTGCTTGGCTGTGGCGAAGGTCTTGCCGCCGTCGGTACTGCGGGCCACCCCTTCCGCGGTGGTGGCGAGGACGAGGCCCGCGTCGTCCGGGTTGACCGCGATGTCGAGCGCCTGGAACGTTGCTCCGTCCTTCCAGGTGGTGCCGTCCTTGCTGGTGCGGAGCAGGCCGTTGGTTGAGTCGTAGCCGTAGATGGTGCCGTGTGCGTAGTCCAGGGCGTGGAAGTCGGACTTCCCCGAGAGGGAGAGCGACCGCCAGGTCCTGCCCGCGTCGGTGCTCTTGATCAGTCCCTTGTTGCCGGGGCCGTCCGACCCGGAGGCGGGGTGGCCGCTGGCGTAGAAGGTCTTGCCCTGGGCCACCGTGAAGCCCATGAAGTCGTCCTTGCTGTCGCCCACCAGCTTGGGATTGCCCTGGGAGTCGGGGGTGTAGATGCCTTCGTGGGTCGCGACGTACAGGCGCTGGCCTGACGGGTCCAGCCCGAGTCCGTGGATGTGGCTGACAGTGGTGACGGCAGCGGACGAGTCCGTGTCGCCGTCTCCGCCGGAGCAGGCGGCCAGCGTGAGGCCGAGGGCGACAGCGGCGGCTGCCCGGACGGCGCGGTGCATCTTCATGAGTCCTCGGGAATCGTGGGGCGGGCCGGGACATGACCGGGCGCGGCCCGAGTGAGGCGTGTGAGGGGGGCGACCGCCCCGGGCTCCCCGGAATGACCGGCTGAGCCCGGAACGGTCGGCGTGTGATCGGATCAGAGCTTGTCGAGGATGCCCTGGAGCTGCTTGACCTCAGCGGTCTGGTCCTTGACGACATCGTCGGCGAGCTTCTTCGCGGTGGCGTTCTTACCGCTCTTCTGCTCGTCCTTCGCCATGTCGATCGCCCCGTTGTGGTGGCCGATCATCATCTCCACGAACATCTTGTCGAAGTCCGTGCCCTTGGCGGCCTTCAGCTCCTTCATGTCCTTGTCGGACATCATCCCGGCCATGCCCGAGTCGTCGGAGCCGCCGGAACCGTGGTCCATGCCGGGCATGCTGCTGCCGGAACCGTGGTCCATACCGGGCATGCTGCTGCCCGACTCGGGCTTGCCCCAGGCCTTGAGCCAGGACTTCATCTTCTTGATCTCGGGGCCCTGCGCCTTCTCGATGTTCCCGGCGAGGGTCTTGACCTTGGCGTCCTCGGCACGCTCGTCGGCGAGCTCGGACATCTCGATGGCCTGCTCGTGGTGGGGGATCATCATCTGCGCGAATTTCACGTCCGCGTCGTTGAACGTGCCCGGTGCGGGGTTCTCCCCGCTGCTCGCGCTCGCCGAGGCGGAGCTCTTGCCCTTGCTCCCGTGGTCCATACCGCTCATGTCGTCGTCGTTGCCACAGGCGGCGAGGACCAAGCCTGCGGCGGCGACGATGCTGACGAGAGCGATGCGGCGGACGCGCGGACGGAGCCCGCTGCGCTTGATGGCGGTCATGTCGAAAACCTCGTGGTGTCTGTTCTGCGGAAAGGTGGTCGAACGGGGTACGCGGGCAGCGCGAGCCGCCCACGGTGGCGTTCGGCCTAGATCCGCAGGACTGACAGTTGAGCGAGGTCAGGCGGTCTGCGCGGAGGGGGATTGGGGTGCAGGGCCGCCATGGCGCCGTCGCGAAGCCGCGCCAGCCAGTCCGTCCCGCGGCTCAGAACCGCGCGGAGAAGACCGGCGAGAACCCACGTGCCGAGCACGGCCACGCACAGCGAGGCCATGTCCATCCCCATGGCCGGGGAGTGGGAGAACGCCTTGCTGTCCTGGTGGGAATCCGAAGTGCGCGAGGTGGCGGCAACGTCCCGCGGCGAGGACATACCGCCGCCTGCGTGGGCGGTCGTGGCCGATGCGTGAGCCGCTCCCACGCTCGTGTGGGAGGCGCCGTCGGGATGGCCCATCGAGTGCATCACGAAGACGCCCATCGCGAGCACGACGACGAGCAGCAGGTGCCCGAGGGCACCTCCTGTTCGTACGCATCGGCTCACCTGCACGTCGTGACTCCCTCTGTGGTCGCTCCGCTCTCCGACGCCACCGAAGCGGACCGGATCATGCTGCGCGGGTCGGGCGCGGGGGTGACCTACTAAGTTGCTTGGTAGTAATGGTAACGGCAGAGAAACGGACGCATGCACCGGGCTGGACGGAGGAGCGGGCGGGATGAGCGTCGAGGGGTTCGCCGCGGACGGCTACGAAGCGGTGCGCGAGGTCTTACAGCGATTGGTGGACGACGGCTCGGAAACCGGGGCGGGGCTCTCGGTCTGGCGGGACGGCCGCGAGGTCGTCCGGCTGAACGCCGGGTGGGCCGATACCGGGCGGAGCCGTCCCTGGCGCGGCGACACCCTGGTCCAGCCCTACTCGCTGTCGAAGGCGTTCGTCACCATCGCCGCACTGGTGGCGGTTCGCGAGGGCGCGCTGGCACTGGACGAGCCGATCGCCGACTACTGGGGCGGGTACGGCGTCCGGGGCAAGGAACGGACCACACTCCGTCACGTGCTCACCCACCGCGCGGGCCAGCCCCGTTTCACGGCCGGCGCCGCACATCTCGACCTGCTGGACGACAGTGGGCTGCGGGAGGACCTGGCGCAGGCGGCACCGGAGTACCCGCCCGGGACGGCGCTCGGAGAACACGCGTTGACCTACGGTCACTTGGTCGACGGCATCCTGCGCGCAGGCGCCGGGACGACACTGGGGGACGTCTTCAACGATGTGGTGCGACCTGCGCTGAGCCTCGATGCCTGGTTCGGAGTGCCGGACCGGGCGCTGGACCGTGTCGCCGACCTGGAGTACGCCGACCCGAGCTGGCCGCGGCAGCTCCACGCGGCGCCGTGGCTCCAGATCCCCGCCGGGGCCCTGGACACAGAGCGGGTCAACTCCCGGGCATGGCGGCAGTCGGTCTTCGGAGCGGTCAACCTGCACACGACCGCGACCGCGATGGCGGCGTTCTTCTCCCACCTCTCCGCCGAGGACGGACCGCTACGCCACCTCCTGGGTCCACAGCTGCACACCGAGCTCCTCACTTCCCAAGTCACCGACTACGACGAGGTGTTCGGCACCGAGATCACCTGGACGCTGGGCTTCGTACGCGACAAGGGCAAGATCGCCAAGGGCGGCATCGGCGGCTCCGTCGCGTGGTGGTCACTTCGGCACCACCACGCCTGCGCTTACCTGACGCGACGGTTGGACGATCACTCACGGGCAGCCGAAATCGCCGCCGCCCTGGGAGATGACCTGACCGTCGTCGGCGAGGACTGAACCTCGGCAGCACGAGTGAGGCCACGAAGCCGTCGACAGGACCGTGAGGCGGATCACGTCTGACGGCGGCCAATCGGCCATGGCCCGCGCGAAAGTGTGCCGACGGTGGAACGACCTGCCGTTTCATCAGACCCGGAGCGTCGGCCTGATCCCGTGCGCGAAATCTGTGTGCCACTGTTAACTCGGCGTTTCCGAGAGAAGTTTGCGCCGCGCCGTCGGGCAATGGTTACGATCACGACATGGTTACGGCTTGGTCGCGCTCCGGCATGCGGCGGCCCCGCTCCGCGGGGCCGTTGCGCCTGCTGTGGCTGGCCGTTCTGGTGCTCGGCGTCCTGGTCACGCACGGCGCGAGCGCTGAGAGCGCCGAGGGGCACGCAGGGGCCGGTGCGACCGCGTCCGCACGCGCGTCCACCGTGATTCAGGCAGGTCAAACGGGCAGGACCGAAGGAGGCGGCGCTGCCGCGTGCGCGTCGCCCGACGTTGCGGCAGCCGACGGCCAGCACGAGGGTGACGGCTCTGCCCACCCGGTTGAGGACTGCCTCTCGGGCCAGCCCCAGCAGGACCTGTGTCTGGCCGCTCCCCGTCTGTCCACGTGGGGCACCGTGCCATTGGCGTACCCGTTTGCGTTGGGGAAGTCCGACCCTTTCCGATCGAAGTCGGCCGTTCTTTCGTTGACGGGTTCGAGAGCCTCCGTGGTTCAGCAGGTCTAGATTCCGGCGTCCCCGACTGGCCGCCGCTCTCCTGAGAGATGACAGCCCCCGTCCTGCGGGACGGGTCGGCCACGTGCGGTCTGTTCCCGGCACCCTGGGCGCACGTAGCCACGCTTCCTCGCGTGGGACGGGTCCGCTCCCGGTGCCCGCTCGGATGCCTGCTGATCCCGATCCGCCGCTCCCTCGCCACGCCGTGGGAGCAGCGGCCGCTCCCCGGAGGAACCGTGCTGTTCCACCCCCTTTCCCCCGCTCACCTCAGCCGCCCGGCTACCAGGGCTCGGCTGCTGCGGCTGCTGGTCTTCGTCCTCGGAGGCTTGCTGCTGTGGACGTTCGACTGTTCTGCCACGCACGCTGACAACAGCCTCACGCGGGGCCGACCCGCGGCCTCGGCCGTTCTCCTCCCGCTCGCGCAGGCGGACACCGTGCGTGCGATGCCCCACGGACCGCATCCACACTCCGGTGCACATTGCACGTCGTACGCGGTCAGCCAAGTCCGGCCGCACGCCCGGCAGTTGTCGACGGGCACCGCGGCCCCGGCCGCCTTCGCCGGAGTGGCGGCCGGAGTGACCGCTGCCGTGGCCGGCCGGCAGGGGGCCGCTCGGCCCGGAGGAAGCAGACCCCGGATACGGCGTTCGGGCCGGTCCACCCTCGCCGTCGTCTGTCGGTGGCGGATCTAGACGGGCCTTCGCGGTCGTCGACACCGGCCGCGCGTGCTGCCACCAGATCCCGGGGCGGATGCCTCGTCCTGGGCCGGACGGCACGTCCGACGCATACCCCGTCACACCACCGATGAGAGCGGAAGATGCACCCGCAGACCACCACCGAGATCACACCCCCTGCCCGCTCGGCCCTGTCCGGGCTCGTGGGCGACACCCCGGTTCTCCGGATCTCCGAGCCCCTCACCCCCGCCGGCCGGGGGTTCTGGGCGAAGCTGGAGGGCTTCAACCCCGGCGGGATCAAGGACCGGCCCGGCCTGTACATGGTCGAGCGGGCCCGCGCCCGCGGCGATCTGCGCCCCGGCGCCAGGATCATCGAATCCACCAGCGGCACCCTCGGCCTGGGACTGGCCCTGGCGGGCATGGTCCACGGCCACCCCGTCACCCTGGTCACCGACCCGGGCCTGGAGCGGTCCATGACCCAGCTGCTGACCACCTACGGAGCAAGGGTCGACGTCGTCTCCGCACCCCACCCCACCGGCGGCTGGCAGCAGGCGCGGCGCGAGCGGGTGGCTCAGCTCATGGCCCAGCACCCCGGCTCGTGGTGCCCCGACCAGTACAACAATCCCGACAACACCACCGCCTACACCCCGCTCGCGCTGGAGCTGGCCTCCGAACTGGGCCACCTCGACGTGCTGGTGTGCAGCGTGGGTACCGGCGGCCACTCCGCCGGCGTCTCCCGGGTGTTGCAGGCCCTGTACCCGGAGCTGAAGCTCGTCGGCGTCGACACCATCGGCTCGACCATCTTCGGGCAGCCCGCCCGCACCCGGCTGATGCGCGGCCTGGGTTCCAGCATCTATCCCCGCAACGTCGCCTACGACAACTTCAGCGAGGTGCACTGGGTGGCACCGGCCGAGGCGGTGTGGACCTGCCGCCAGCTCGCCGCCTCCCACTACGCCAGCGGCGGCTGGAGCGTCGGCGCGGTCTCCCTGGTGGCGGGCTGGCTGGCCCGCACCCTGCCCGCGGATACGAAGATCGCGGCAATCTTCCCCGACGGCCCGCAACGCTATCTCGGCACGGTCTACGACGACGACTACTGCGCCGCCCACGGTCTGCTCGAGTCCCCGCCGCCCGTCGAACCGGAGACGATCGGCCGCCTGGACGAGAAGGAAGTCAGCCGCTGGACCCGGTGCACCACCGTGGTCGACCCGCTCACCCTGTCCGATCCGGCACAGGAGAACGACGCTGCCGAGCTCCCTGAGTTCGACACCCAGGTGGAGCAGGTGGAGGGAGACCGGTGATGGACCGGCAGTCACTTTCCGGGGGAACCCTGGCACAGCTGCGCTCCTACCCGCGCAGCGTCCAGTTGTTGATGGTGAACCAGTTCTCCATCAACCTCGGCTTCTACATGCTGATGCCGTACTTGGCCGCGCACCTGTCCGGCACGGTCGGGCTGGCCGGCTGGGCCGTCGGGCTCGTGCTCGGCATACGCAACTTCAGCCAGCAGGGGATGTTCCTGGTCGGCGGAACCCTGGCCGACCGGCTCGGCTACAAGCCGCTGATCATCGCCGGGCTGATGCTCCGCATCGTCGGTTTCGCGACCCTCGGACTGGTGGACGCGCTGCCCGCGCTGCTCGCCGCGTCCGCGGCGACCGGGCTGGCGGGCGCCCTGTTCAACCCGGCGGTCAGGGCCTATCTGGCGGCGGACGCCGGGGAGCGCAGGGTCGAAGCGTTCGGGCTGTTCAACATCTTCTACCAGGCCGGCATCCTGCTCGGCCCCCTCGTCGGCATGGTGCTCACCGGTGTCGACTTCCGCGTCGCCTGCCTGGTGTCGGCCGGGATCTTCGCGCTGCTGAGCATCGTGCAGCTCCGCAGTCTGCCCGCCCGCCGGGCGGACGACGCGCCGGCCACCAAGGGAAGCGGCGGGCAGGACGGCGTGCTGTCCCAGTGGCGCACCATCGTGGCCAACCGGCCGTTCCTGCTGTTCTCGGTCGCCATGATCGGCTTCTACGTCATGCAGTTCCAGGTCTATCTCGCCCTGCCGCTGGAAGTGCGGCGCCTGGGCGGCGACGGAACGTCCGGGACAGCGGCGGTGGCGATGCTCTTCGCTGTTTCGGGCCTGAGCACGATCCTCTTCCAGACCAAGGTGACCGCGTGGTGCAAGGCCCGCATGGAGCCGGGCCGGGCACTTGCCTGGGGGCTGTTCACCATGGGTGTGGCGTTCCTGCCCCTGCTGGTGCCGACGGCCGTGCCCGTCCCGGAGGGCGGCGTGGGGTTGTGGCTGCTCGCGGCCGTCCCGCCCGCGCTCTCCGCTCTGCTCCTGGCGGTGGGGACGATGATTGCCTACCCGTTCGAGATGGACACCATCGTCCGACTCTCCGGTGACCGTCTGGTCGCCACCCACTACGGGCTCTACAACACCATCTGCGGCGTCGGCATCACGCTCGGAAACCTGCTGACCGGGGCCTCTCTGGACGCCGCCCGCGCGGCCGGCGTCTCCGCGCTCCCGTGGATCGTGCTCTGCGCGCTCGGCCTGGCCTGTGCCGCCGCCCTGTACGGACTGCACCGCACCGGCCGCCTCGCGCCGCCGGTACGTGAGACACAGCCCGAGTCGGTGTCCACCTGACCGATGGTCCTGCCGCAGGGAGGACGAGCCTTCCTTCGTCCTCCCTGCGGGCCATGCAGCGAAGCCACCGCCGTATGCGGCCGCCGGGGCGGCCGTTCTTCAACGAACCCGTAGGGATGGAAATTCACCGTGAGCTCGAAACCTGTCGTACTCGTGGCGGAGAAGCTGTCGCCCGCCACTGTCGGCGCCCTGGGCCCGGACTTCGAGATCCGGCACTGCGATGGCGCCGATCGAGCCGAACTCCTCTCCGTGATCGCGGATGCCGACGCGCTCCTGGTGCGCAGCGCGACCACGGTCGACGCGGAGGCCATCGCCGCCGCCAAGAAGCTGAAGGTCGTCGCCCGCGCCGGGGTCGGCCTCGACAACGTCGACGTCTCCGCCGCCACCCAGGCGGGCGTCATGGTCGTCAACGCCCCGACGTCCAACATCGTCACCGCCGCCGAGCTCGCCTGCGGTCTGCTCGTCGCCACCGCGCGGAACATTCCGCAGGCCCATACGGCGCTGAAGAACGGCGAGTGGAAGCGCAGCAAGTACACCGGCGTCGAGCTGAGTGAGAAGACCCTCGGCGTGGTCGGTCTCGGCCGCATTGGTGTGCTGGTCGCCCAGCGGATGTCCGCCTTCGGCATGGAGGTCATCGCCTACGACCCGTACGTGCCCCCCCGCACACGCCGCGCAGCTGGGCGTCAAGCTCCTCTCCCTCGACGAGCTGCTGGAGGTCGCCGACTTCCTCACGGTCCACCTCCCGAAGACGCCCGAGACCGTCGGCTTGATCGGCGACGAGGCCCTGCACAAGGTCAAGCCCGAGGTCCGGATCGTCAACGCCGCACGAGGCGGGATCGTCGACGAGCAGGCACTGGCCAGCGCGCTCAAGGAGGGCCGCGTCGCCGCCGCGGGCCTGGACGTCTTCGCCCAGGAGCCGTGCACCGACTCCCCGCTCTTCGCGTTCGACAACGTCGTGGCCACCCCACACCTGGGCGCCTCGACCGATGAGGCCCAGGAGAAGGCGGGCATCGCCGTCGCCACGTCGGTGCGGCTGGCGCTCGCGGGAGAGCTGGTCCCGGACGCGGTCAACGTCGAGGGCGGCGTCATCGCCGAGGACGTCCGCCCCTGCGTGCCGCTCGCCGTGAACCTCGGCCGGATCTTCACCGCCCTGGCCGGCGAGGTCGCGGTCCGGCTCGATATCGAGGTGTACGGCGACATCACCCGGCACAACGTCAAGGTGCTGGAACTCTCCGCGCTCAAGGGCGTCTTCGAGAACATCGTCGACCAGGCGGTCTCCTACGTCAATGCACCACTGCTCGCGCGGGAACGGGGGGTCGAGGTGCGCCACACCACCAGCTCGCACTGCCCCGACCACCACCATGTGGTGACCGTCCGCGGCACCCTGAACAACGGTGAGCAGGTCGCGGTCTCCGGCACGCTGGCCGGCCCCAGGAACATCCAGAAGATCGTGTCGGTGGGCCGGCACACCATCGACCTCGCGGTCAGCGACCACCTGATCTTCCTGCGGTACAAGGACCGGCCCGGCATCGTCGGCGCCGTCGGCCACGCACTCGGCGAGGCGGGCCTCAACATCGCCGGCATGCAGGTCTCCCGGTCCGTGCCGGGCGGTGAGACGCTCGCCGTCCTGAACGTCGACAGCGACGTCCCGGCCGACGTACTCGACGAAATCGCCCAGGATATCGACGCCACCTTCGCCCGCGCGGTCACCCTCGACTGACCACCTCAAGGTCGCGGAACCCGGGCCGCTCACTGCTTCGGCGGTGGGCGGCCCGCAACGACATTTCCCCACGGTCGACGAGCAACCGTGGAGAAGTGCGCGGCTCAACGCAGGGCGGGGATCTGGCCGGAGAAGGTGAACTTCAGCACGTAGGCCAGCGCGCCGTACGGTGCCGAGGGGGACGGGAGGCTGATGTGCAACCCGTCGCCGCTCTGGGTGGGGGCGGGCAGGTTCGTGTACGTGCCCGCGGTGCTGCCCAGCAACTGCAACGACGTCAGCGAGCGCATGTCGATGCGGCCGGCGGCAAGCGTGCTGATCACCGTCGACGTGCCCGGCCAGCCGAGGATCGTCGCGTACAGCACCTTGTTGGACTTGTCGCGGGTGAACCTGATGTCCTTGGGGGTACCGGCGCGCGGCTCGGTGAAGGATCCGCCGCCCATCTTGGTCGGGCCTTCGCCGTAGGCCCTCCAGGCACGCGTGACGTAGAGGGACTCGCCGAAGCGCTTGAGATGGTCGCCGATGCCGAGGAGTACGTCGCGCTGCCCCTGCGGAATGCTGCCGTCGGCCATGGGGGCGATGTTGAGGAGCATGTTCCCGTTCTTGCTGATCCGGTCGATCATCGCGTGCAGCAGCTGGGTGGTGGAGTAGTAGCCGATGCCTTGCGTGTAGCACCAGCTCGAGCTGCTGATGCTGTCGTCGGTGAGCCAGTACGGGAACGTGAGGTCGCCCGGACCACCGCGTTCGTAGTCGAAGACCTCGCCCTTGTTGTTGTAGCCGTCCTTGTAGGTGGCCACGACGTCCTTGCCCCACGCGAGGGCCTGGTTGTAGTAGTACGACAGGAAGTTCAGGCGCCGGGCCTCGTCGACCTTGGTGAGGTCGAAGTCCTCCCAGAGGATGTCCGGCTGGGCCTGGTCGACCACTTCCTTGAGCTTGTCGTACCACAACTGGTTCTCGGCGGCCCGGTCCAGCTGGCCGTAGAGCTTCTTCAGGCTGGGGGTCGGCTGGGCGGGCACGTGATCGTAGTAGCCGTTGAAGTTGTACGCGTGGTGCATGGCCACCAGCAGCTTCAGCCCCTTGCCGCGGATGGCGTCGCGGAAGAGCCGGAGGAGATCCAGCCGGGGGCCACGCCGCACCGAGTTCCATTCGTTGACCGCGCTGTCCCACATGGAGAAGCCGTCGTGGTGCTCGGCGACAGGACCGGCGAACCCGGCACCGGCGTCGGCGAAGAGCTGGGCCCAGGCATTCGGGTCGAACTTGCCGCCCGCGGAGGCGAGTCTGGGGGCGAACTGGACCATGTTGCCGGCCTTGTCGCGGGCTCCGTCGATGAAGTTGTGGTACGGCCATGCGGAGGGCTCGCCGTAGGTGGCCGTGTGGTGCCTGTTCGCGGCGCTGCCACCGATGTACATGTTCCGCGGATACCACTCGTTGTCGAACGCGGGCACGCTGAAGGCGCCCCAGTGGAAGTAGATGCCGAACTTGGCGTCCTGGAACCACTCGGGCGCCGCGGGGTGCTGATCGACCGAGGGCCAGGTGGGTGAGTACGACGAAGGCGCGGCAAGCGCTGCCCCGGGGGCGATCCCGAGATCTGCTGCCGTGGCGGCGGCGACGGTGGCGACTCCGGACAGGAACAGGCGCCTGTTGATCGTCATGAGAAGACCTTTCGGGTACGAGCGCGAGTGGCGCCCCCAGGTCCGGCGTGCCGACGAGGCGCATCTGCCATGGAGGCGGACGCCTGCCCGCTACGGTTGCCGCAGCGGGCAGGGCTAGTTGTCGTTCGTCGCTGTCACAGGGCCGTGACCCAGGACGTTCCGTTGCTGGTGGCGTCGCCCCGGAGGCGGTCACGGGCGGCGGTGTCGCCGTACAGGCCCCAGCGGAACCAGTCCAGGAAGGTGTTCTCCGTCTGGGCGTAGTACGGGTACTGCGGCGTCAGGAACGAGCCGTGGTCGGCACCGTTCTGGGTGAGGAACGCCTTGGGCGCGGGGAGTTCGCTGTACGCCTGCCGTGCCGAGCTGATGGGGCAGGTCCCGTCGTTGCTGCCGTGGATGAACAGCACCTTGGCTTTGAGGCCGGCGGGGTTGCCCATGTCCACGCAGGCGACCGGGACGGCGGCGACGATGCGGTTGTCCGGCCAGGCGGTGAGCAGGCCGTGGGTGGTCATCCCGCCCATCGAGTGGCCGGAGACGCCGACACCGGTACTGGTGTCGATGTGTCCGGCGAACGGGCTGCCCGACGCGCTGTTCAGCGCCAGTGTCCGGGTAATGACCTCGGAGACGTCCTTCGACCAGTTGCCGTTGTAGACGCTGCCGATGTTGGTGTTGTCGGAGAACGAGGGAGCGGGGCAGATGAAACCGGCGGCGGCCAGGTCGTGGGTCTGCGAGGAGTAGCAGTCGGAGTTGCACCCCATGCCGTGGCTCCACTCGGCGATGGGGAAGACGCCGCTGGCGAGAGGGGCGTCCGGGACGGGGGTGCCGCCCGGGTTGCCGGTGGCGGCCGGGTAGAAGATCTTGGTGAGGAGCTGGCGCCCGCCGCGGGACCAGTTGTACTGCCGAACCCCGATGGGGAACTTCTGGGTGGGCGCCTGCCGCGGGGAAGCCGCCCGGGGTGTGGCGGTGCCGGCGACCGCTGTGCCGCCGAGCGCGGATAAGCCCACGCCGGCCGCTGCGGCCGTGCCGAGGAAGGTGCGCCGTCGCATCGACATCGATGACTCCTGGTGGTGGATGATGAGGGTGATGTGGTGGCCGGGGTCCAGTCACCCGAACACCTTGGCGCGGCGCTACTTCGACGCCGTCGCCGCGGAGGCGGCGGTGAACCGCCACCAATTCATGTTGAGCAGATAGCCACTGCCGCCGGTGAACCTCAGATACAGGTCCTGGGTGCCCGTCGCGCCGGTGACCGGGCAGGACACCGTCGTCCAGGTCTGCCACCCACCGGTGTTCGGCACACCGCACCGGCCCGCCACCGTCCCGCTGGGGCCGCCCAGGCGCAGTTCGACGGCGCTGCCGCCGACTGCCGAGGCCACACGTGCCGTGAAGGACGACGCACCCGCGCCGAATCCGACGCCCTTGACCTTGATGTAGTCGCCGTTGTCGATGTATCCGACGTTCAGCCCTCCGTCACCGGACGGCTCGGTCTCGACCCCGGACTCCCAGGCGATCGTCTCGGCTTCCTGACGTGTGTACGGATCGAGCGTGCCGGCCTGAGGCGCCCCGGCGTTGGTCATGTTGATCGTCGGGATCGTGCCGTCGGACCTGTAGGAGAACCTCTCCACGGCGACCGAGCGCGTGTAGCCGCCCCCGCCCGGGAGTGCGCCGTTGTGGTAGAAGAAGTAGGAACTCCCCTTGAAGTCGATGATCCCCGGGTGGTTGGTGAAGCTGCCGCCCTGGGTGGGCATGACCGTGCCTCGGTAGGTCCACGGCCCGGTCGGGCCGGGGGCGGTCGAATAGGCGATGAACTCCGGGCAGCACTTGGCCGCGAAGACGTTGTAGTACAGGCCGCCCCGCTTGTAGACCCAGGGCCCCTCTTCGAACAGGGTGGGCCGGCCCGCGTCTCCCGTACGGGTACCGAAGCCCGCGGTGGTGAGCGGGATCTTGGTGGGGCTGCCCGCGTAGGAGGTCATGTCCGCGTTCAGCTTGACGTACCACAGGTCCGGGTTGCCCCAGTACAGGTATGCCTGGCCGTCGTCGTCGATGAAGACCGTCGGGTCGAACTGGCCGTTCTCCACCAGGGGATGACCGAGGGCGTCACGGAACGGCCCGGTGGGGCTGTCGGCCACGGCCACGCCGATGGCCATCCGGCCGGTCGCCCGGTCCGTCATCGGCACGTACCAGTAGAACTTGCCGTTGCGGTAGACGGCCTGTCCCGCCCAGGCGTTGGAGGATGCCCAGCTGAAGGAGGACAGGTCGAGCGGGGAGCCGTGATCGGTCCAGTTGACCGTGTCGTCGGAGGACCAGACCCGCCATTCCTTCATGGTGTAGTTGGTGGAGTTGTCCTCGTCGTGCCCGGTGTAGAGGTACACCCGGCCGTTGTGGACCAGCGGGGCGGGGTCTGCGGTGTAGATGGTCTGCACGATCGGGTTGTCCGCCCTTGCCGCGGTGGGCTGGACCACGGCGGGGACGGCGAGGGCGAGCATGAGGCCCACCACCCAGGCGACGGCTCGCCTGAGTCTCCTGCTGGTCGAAAGCGGTAACGCCGGCGAAAGCGGCCGGGGGTAGGTCATCGTCGGCTCCAGGGGCGCTGGCTGACGCGGAGGGGCGGCGGTCACGAGCGCGCCCGCCGCGAGCAGGACGAGGGCGGCGGCCGCTCCGAGGGGAAGACGAGCTGGTCAGCGGTAGCCGGCGGCGACCACATTGGCCTGGACGGCGTTCTCCGTCTGATCGGACGGATAGCCTGCCACCATGGCGCCCTCGTAGAAGGTCCCGGCGCTGAGGTTGGCGCCGCCGCCGGGCTTGCAGCAGTCGCCACCGCTGCCCAGGACGATGGCCCCCTGCCTCTTCATGGGGCTGTAGCCGCCTGGCAGGGCGCCGTCCCAGAGGGTGGTCAGGCCGCCGGACTGGGCATCGCTGCCCTTGATGGCGAAGCGGGAAGTGCCGTTGTTCTTCAGGGTGGCGGTGACGAACTTGCTGGTGAAGGCCCGCTGCTTGGGGTTCCAGGACTGGCTTCCCCCCGGATACAGGCCCCATTCGAGGTCCGCCTGGACCCATGGGCCGCGGCCGGAGCACCCGCCGAACCAGCACGAGGTGCTGAAGTTGATGGCGTCCATGGCTCCGGCGGCGTCCGCCTTCCGCGTGGTCTCGCTGTTGCCGTAGTCGAAGCAGCAGCCGCTGTTGACGTGCGTCCCGCTCGTCACCATGTACATACCCTCGGGGGCGCTGCCGGTGGGGATGCCGGTGGCGTGGCCGTCACGCCAGTAGCTGTTGCCGGGGTTGATGTACAGGGAATACGCCTTGCTGCCACCGGCGGTCAGGGACTCGGACGTCGCCTTCGCGGGGCTGCTCTGGCTTGAGCCGGGGACCTGAGCGGACCCTTGGTACCACAGGTCGTTTCCGCGTCCGGACTGGTCGTAGACGACGGTGACCACGCAGGTGGCGCCGGAACAGAAGGAGTCCTGGGCGGCAGCGTTGGCGACGCCACCCGCGCCGAGGGCGCCGATGTCCCGGGTGGCGTTGTCCGACGAACGCCTGACCTGGTACAGCTTGCCACCGTAGGCCCCGTAGAGCGCGCGGACCGTGCTGTGCGCGGCCACGCAGGGGGTGCCGCCCGAGGCGTAGAGGTCGCACGGCCCGGTGGCGGCCGCCGACGCCGGTACCGGCCAGGTGAACGCGGTCGCCAGTGCCGCGATCGACATCAGCGCCGAGCGTGCGGCAACACCTGCGGATGAATGCCGGCTGCGGGGCTGTGGCGCCGGCGGGGATGCTGACGAAGGCTGCATGGCTCTCCTCTTGGAGGGACGCGTCGACGATGGGCCGGTGAGCGGCCACATCGCAGGCGCGTCAGATCATGCGCATGACAAATCACACCTGAACCCTGTACGCGGCTGCGGAGCCCACGAGCAACACGACATTCGATATGTCGAACATGTGTCGTACTCTCGGATAGCCAGGATCGTAGAGCGGCCCCGAGGTTTGTCAACCCTCTCGGTGACGAGAGGGATGCCGGCCCGCCCGGCTGCGGTCGGCGGGCAGGTCAGCCGAAGACCCGGCGCTGGATCTCGCGCCGGTAGTCCTCGAGCGTGTTGTCGAGGTGGGTCATGGTGGCCCGAGCCGCCGCCTCCGGGTCGCCGTCCCTGATGGCCCGGCAGATCGAGGCGTGTTCGTCCACGGCTTCCGCGGCATGGCCTCCGACCGTGCCGTGCAGTCCGATCGTGCTGGACTGGCGCTGCAACCGGCGCGCCTCGCGTACCGCCGCGACGAGGAACGGGTTGTGCGAGGCGGTGGCGATGCCGATGTGGAAGTCGTCGTCACCGCGGTCGAACAAGGCCCGCTGCCCCGTCACGTGCCCCTCCCGGCACATCTCCGCCGCGGTCTCGATGGCACGCAGCTCGACGGGGGTCGCCCGGGCGGCGGCCAACCGGCTCGCCGCGGCTTCCTGCACTCGCCGGAACTCGAAGAGCTGGTAGACGTGTTCCAGGTCGGTCGGCAGGAAGGGGCTCCCCCAGCGCGAGGAGCCCAGCAGGCCCTCGTCATCCGTCACGTAGAGGCCGCGCCCCTTCTGGGCCCGCACCCGCCCGATCGCGGAGAGGATCTTCACCGCCTCCCGCACCACCGTGCGACTCGCGCCCAGGCGGGAGGCCAGCTCGTGCTCCGTCGGCATCCGGTCACCCGGCTGAAGCCGCGACTCGGCGATGAGTTCGAGGATCTGCTCGGCCACGAGCTCGTACCCGGGGCGATAGGCGCCCGTCGACTCGGCATGGCGTCGCTGCGGGGGTGGCGTGTGACCGGCCGCCGGTACGGGCTTTCCGTCCAACCGCTCGTCTCCTTCGACGCAGGGAGGAGTCGCCCGATCCTGGCCGCCCCCATCCCTGAAAAGCATATACCTGGCCATATTCGAAAAATATGTCTGACTCTCCCGTTGACGGCACCCCAGACGGGCGGTCTTATGTGTGACCAACTCGGCCCGGTGCCCTGCCCCGAAGGGAGCACTGATGCGATCCGTGATCACGGCCTCGGTACCACTGCTGGAGCCGCCGGGCTGGGCGACTGCGCAGCGTGCCCTGTTCGACCTGCTCGACCACGCCTGGCGCCGGTTCGCCGATGACTTCACCGACTCCGACGGGCGACTGCGGTACACCGGCGGACTCAGTTCACGCGACGGCGCGGACGACTTCTACGAGGTCTTCTTCAACTGGCCACAGCTCTACCTCCTCGGCGGGCACGAGGACCTGCTGGCCCAGGCCGAACGGCACTGGGAGGGAGTCACCCGGCAGCTGACCGAACTGGGCATGCTCAAAGACGAGTACGAGCGCGGCTACGACTGGTTCCACCAGGGCGAAAGCCTGCTGCTGTTCTACTTCCTGTGCATGGCCGCCCCCGACCGCTGGAAACAGCGGGCGCGGCGCTTCGCGGACCTCTATGTGGATCCCCGGCACGGCAACTACGACCCGGAACACCGCATCATCCGCCGGCCGCACAATGGCAGCGATCCCGACCGCGAGGGGCTCTTCGACGGCGACGCCTACCCCTGGCTTCCCCAGGAGGCCCGGACCTACGGCTTCCCTCTGGAGTGGACGGTGCCGGACGGCGCCGATGCCCCGCCGCCCGGCCGCGACCCGCGACTGGGCGACGAGATGCGGCGGCGTATGGGGGCGGGAGACACCGCGGTCAACCTGGCCGCCTCGGGACTCGTCCTCAACGCCCTGATCCTCACCGGTGATCCGCGCTACCGCGACTGGATCGCCGAGTACGTGGGCGCCTGGCGCGAACGCGCCGCTGCCCTCGGCGGGATCCTCCCCGACAACGTCGCCCCGGACGGCACGGTGGGCGGACTGCTGGGCGGCCGCTGGTACGGCGGGCACTACGGCTGGTCCTGGCCGCACGGCTGGTACAGCGTCGGGCACGCCGCGACGGTCGCGGCCCTGGCGGGCGCGGCCGCCACGGGCGACGGCTCCTATCTGGACCTGGTCCGCCCCGCGCTGGACGAGATCATCTCCCAGGGCAGGGTCATGACTTTCTCGGAGGCGGACTCCAGCCTCCGGTCCAAGTGGTCCGTCCAACTCCGCGAAGACATGATCACCCCTACACTCCATGTGCCGTTCCGGTACGCCGACCGGGGCTGGTTCGACCACAACCCGATGCTGATGGCGGTCCCGATCGCCCTGTGGCACCACTCCGCCTCGGCCGCGGACCGGGCACGCCTCGAACGGCTCCGCTCGGCCGGCGGGCACGACTGGCGCACCGTGCGCCCCTTCCGCAGCAAGGAGGAGGCCGGGCACGAGGAAGCGTGGTTCGCCTTCCTCACCGGCGACAACCCTGATTACCCGGAGCGGATCCTGGCCGCCGCGCAGGCCCAGGTACGCCACCGGCTGGCCCGGATGGAGCGCTACCGCGGCGCGGACGTGCCCGAGGCCGACCTCCACCTGTGGCAGCAGTCGAACCCGGTGGTCACCGAGGCCCTGGTCCAGCTGACCTGGGGCGGACCGCAAGTCATCTACAACGGCGGCCTGCAACAGGCACGCGTGCGCTACTACGACGCCGTCGCCCGGCGCCCCGGTCTGCCCTCCTCGGTCGCGGCCCTGGTCTCGAGCGTCGACCCGGAGGCCACCGTGGTCGACCTGGTCAACCTCGACCCCGAGGGCGCGCGATCGGTGATCGTGCAGGCGGGGGCGTTCGCCGAACACAGCATGCGCACCGTGTGCCACACCGTGTGCGAGGACCCCGCCTGGATGGGCGGTCTCTACGACTACGGCCACGGCCGACCGGCCGTCACCTCCGCCACGGCCCGTGTCGACGGGCCGTGGCTGCGCGTGGATCTGCCGCGTTCCACCCGGATCCGCCTGTCGCTCGGGCTCGACCTGCACAGCCGTCCGCCGTCCTGTCGCACGCCATTCGACGGACCGGACGGCGAGGAGACGTCATGACCAGGAAAGTCCACGAACTTCTCACCCCCGAGGATGCTCATGTTCCGCCAACCAGGAAGAGCACTCGCCGCCCTCACCGCGGCCCTCACGGCCTTAACGGCCTTCACCGGGACCATGCTCCCCGCGGCCCACGCAGCCACCGGGGCCAGGGCCGTCGCCAGAATCACGGTGTCCCCCGAAGGCAGTGACCGCGACGCAGGCACGGCCGACCACCCCGTTGCCACCCTCGCCAAGGCGCGGCAACTCGCCCGGGCCCAGTCCGGCACGTCCGACGTGGTGGTGGAGCTGATGGGCGGCACCTACCGCCTGGCAGAGCCGTTACGACTGACCGGAGCCGACGCGGGACGCAACGGTCACACCGTCACCTGGCGGGCGCGGCCCGGGCAGACTCCCGTCCTGTCCGGCGCGCTGCGGGTGACCGGCTGGCAAGTCCACGACGCGGCGGCGAACATCTACGCCGCACCGGTGCCGAAGGGAACGGATTCGCGCCAGCTCTACGTCGACGGCGCCGGCGCGCCCCGCGCCTCGATCACGATCTCGCGCAACGACATCCAGGTCACCAAGACCGGGATGACCATCGTCAACCCGAACCTGAAGTACCTCGCCTCACTGCCCCGGCAGAACCGGATCGAGGTGGAGAGCCAGAATTCCTTCACCGACCGCTACGCACCCGTCCAGAACATCAACGGCACCACCATCACGATGCAGCAGCCGGCGTGGAACAACAACAACTGGGGTTACGACACCCTCGCCAAGCCCTTCGCCGGCGGCACCCTCATGCTCCAGAACTCCTACTCCTTCCTCAAAACGGCCGGGCAGTGGTACCTCGACCAGGACGCCGGCCAGCTCTACTACAAGGCACCGCCCGGCAAGAATCCCGCCGACAGCGACGTCGAGCTGCCGCAGCTCGCCTCGCTGATGCAGATCGGCGGCACCTACGACAATCCGGCCCACGACATCACCGTCGAGAACATCCGTTTCGAGTACTCCACCTGGCTCCAGCCGGGCACCTCGATCGGCTACGCCGACCAGCAGAACGGGGCCTTCCTCGCGGCCACTCACCAGCAGCCGAACGACTTCCTCACGTCCTGCCAGTCCGGCTGCCCGCTGTTCGAGGCGGCGCGCAACAGCTGGCACCAGATCCCCGCGGCCGTACAGGTGTCGGCCGCGCGCGGCATCACCTTCACCGGCAATACCTTCACCCATCTCGGCCAGGTAGGTCTCGGCATAGGCAACGACGCCAACGCCCATGCCTCCGGTGTCGGTCTGGGCGCGTCGAACATCACCGTCCAGCGCAACACCTTCACCGACCTCGCCGGCGCCGGCATCGTGGCCGGCGGTGTGCAGCCCGACGCCCACCACCCGTCCAACCCCGCGATGGTCGACAAGGACATCACGATCAAGAACAATCTGGTGACCAGGGTCGCCCAGGACTACAAGGACATGTCCGGCATCCTGACCACCTACGTCACCCACGCGGTCATCGAGCACAACGAGGTGTCCGACCTCGCCTACGACGGCATCGACGCCGGATGGGGCTGGGGAGCCAACGACCCCGGCGGCAGCACGGACTACAGGAACCGGGGCCTGTACAACTACCAGCCGGTCTACAGCACACCGACCACGTTGTCGGACAACTCCGTGCGCTACAACCTCATCCACGGCACCAAGAAGGTCTTCCACGACGGTGGCAGCCTGTACAACCTGTCGGCGAGTCCCCGCACCGTCATCGAGGGCAACTACATCTACGACAACCGCAACACCGTCGGCCTCTATCTGGACGAGGGCTCCCGGTACGTGACGCTGTCGCACAACGTGATCCGGGACTCCGGGGTGTGGGCCTTCACCAACGCCGGTCCCACCAACAACACCAACGACAGCACCTTCTCGGAGAACTGGTACAACAGCGGCGCGACCCAGGTGGCGACCGGTTCCCCGCACAACAACGTCCTGCGCGGAAACGTCCAGGTGAGCGGTGGCAACTGGCCGACGGCCGCACGACAGGTCATGGACCGGGCCGGCATCGAGCCCGGCCAGCGGCCCCCCGCCGCCCGCTAGGCCGAGCCCGAGGACACAGCATCAGTAGCCGTAGATCATCTTGTAGGCGGCCTCGGGGAGGAACTGGCCGGCCGAGGAGCCGGATCCGACGCCGCAGTTGCCGTCGGACTCACCCGGGGTCTTGA
This sequence comes from Streptomyces sp. NPDC021115, assembly GCF_044333065.1. Lineage (NCBI taxonomy): Bacteria > Bacillati > Actinomycetota > Actinomycetes > Kitasatosporales > Streptomycetaceae > Streptomyces > Streptomyces sp. NPDC021115. The sequence continues at coordinate 366,515 of NZ_JBIRQF010000002.1, read as the reverse complement.
TCCACAGGAGCATTTCGGCGCCTCCGCCCAGCTGGGTGGGGGCGCCGATGCGGCGGCCCGACGGGTTGCACCACTGGCCGTTGGAGCCGTTGCCGTTGCGGCTGGTGTCCACGACGAACGGCTTGGTGTAGCCGTAGCGGGCGCCCAGTTCGCGGTTGACGGCGTTGCCGTAGGCGGTGTTCTCGGCCGTGGTGAAGTAGTTGGAGACGTTGAGGGAGAAGCCGTGGGCCTGTCGGAGGCCGGCTTCGTGGAGGCGCCGGGCCATGGTCGCCGCGTCCGCCCAGCCCGGGTTGCCGGCGTCGAGGTAGACCCAGGTGTTGGGGGCCTGACGGCTGAACTGGGCGAGGGCGCCGGTGAGCATGCCCTCGCGTTCGTCGATCTGGGCCTGGGTCATGCAGCCGTAGTCCCCGAGGGAGTCCGGCTCGAGGATCACGACAGCCGGGCGGTTGGCGATTCCGCCGGCGAACTGGGCGATCCAGGTCGCGTAGGCGGACGGCGAAGCGGCCCCGCCCGCGGAGTGCCCGCCGCAGTAGTCGCGGTTGTAGATGTTGTAGGCGACAAGGATGGGCAGTCTATCCGCATTGTCCGCGGCGCCCGCGTACGCGCCGGTGGCGGTGCCGATGGTGCCGCTCCAGGAGCCGAACCAGCGGGCCATCGGGGTATTGGCGATGGAGACGTTGATCGCGGACGCCCGGCCGTCGCCGGGGTTGGCGGCGACCCACCGCTTCGCGCTGGAGTCGGGGTCCGTGTAGAACCCGTTGGTCATGGTGGTCGGGTCGGCGGCGTGGGCGGACGGTGCGAGGGCGAGCGCCAGCGGCAGAGCGAAGAACGCTGCCACCAGGGCGCGGAGTCCGTGGCGCATGACTGTACCTCGGTTTCCTGGCAGGGATGCGTCGCACGCTCTCGGTCACCGGCGAGCGACACGCTGAGGAAGTGCGGTGATACGAGGCGCCCTTGCGCGGCGACTCCCCGGCGGGGACGACAGGCCGAAGGGCGGCGGGCGAACATTTGGGAGCGCTCCCATGAGGAGCGCTCCCAATGGCGCTGAAAGTGCTCGGGGTGTGGGACGTATCGTGTTGCGGGCTGGTGGAACTGTCAAGGGCCGACGTACGACTCGCCCTTCACGGGGCGGGGACAAGGCTCTTCAGCCCCCCAACATGGGAGTCCGCCTATGTCATTGACCGACAAGGCAATCGCACGCATCAGGGAGATGATCCAGACCGGCCAACTGCCGCCGGGCGCCAAGCTGCCGCCCGAGCAACAACTGGCCACAGAGCTCGGTCTGTCCAGGAATCTGATGCGCGAGGCGGTCAGAGCGCTCGTGGTCGCGCGGGTCCTGGATGTCAGGCGGGGAGACGGAACCTATGTGACGAGTCTGGAGCCCGCACTGCTGCTCGAGGGGCTGGGCTCGGCGGTGGAATTGCTCCACGGTGACACCCTGCTGGAACTGACCGAAGTGCGCAGGCTCTTCGAGCCGGTCGCCACGAGGCTCGCCGCCACCCGGATCTCCGACGACGACCTCATCAAGATCAGGCACCACCTTGACGCGATGAGGGCCGTCCGCGACGACGTCGAGCTGCTCAACGAGCACGACGCCGCCTTCCATAACGCGGTGATCGCAGCCGCTGGAAACAGGACCCTGGCTACGCTGCTGGAGGGCATCTCCAGCCGCACCGTGCGCGCCCGGGTCTGGCGGGGCATGGTCGACGACCATGCCGGTGACCGGACCATCGCCGAGCACGAGGCGATCTACGCCGCCCTGCTGCGCAGGGACTCCGCACTGGCCGAGGCCGCGGCGCTGATGCATGTGAGCACGACGGAGCAGTGGCTGCGTCAGCACCTCGACCACGACGAGACACGGAGTGGCGCCGTACGAGAATGACCGGCAGTTCTCCTGGGTGATGGTTCAGACGCCGGTGACGGTCCATTCGTTGTTGGTGCTGGAGTTCGGAGTCCACATCACCGCGGTCGAGCCGGCCATGGTGCTGCCACTGCCGTCAAGGGCGGTACCGGTGCCCCGATTGATGATCTGGTAGCGGTTGCCGCCGAGGCTGTTGAGTGACCACTGCTGGTTGTTGCCACCGTTCCATGCCTCCTGCCGGGCCGGAGCGCCGTTGGCGGAGTCGCCCCAACTGTCGGCGGCCATGCCGTTGGTGCGGTTCATGATGCGGTAGTAGCCGTTGCCGAGGTCGATCAGCTGCCACTGCAGATTGGTACTCCCGTCGTAGTTCCACTGCTTGAGGTTGGAGCCGGATGCGACGTTGCCCCCGCTGTCGAGCACCAGTCCGCTGGTCACGTTGGCGATCTTCACCCAGGTGGTGGAGCCCCCCGGCGCGCCCAGGACGGGGATCTCACCGGAGAAGGTGAGCTTGACCGTGTACGCCAGGGCACTGAACGGCGGGTTGGACGAGGGCATGGTGAGGTGCAGGCCGGAGGCATCCTGGGTCGGTGCGGGCAGGTCTATGGAGGAGCCGGCGGTGTTGTCGAGCAGTGTGGCGCCTGTCAGGCTGCTGAGGTTGATCTGGTTCGAGTTCAGCGTCGTGATGGTCATGGTGCCGCCCTGCCAGCCGAGCGCGGTGGCGTAGAGGACCTTGTTGTCCCGGCTGCGGGTGAACCGGATGTCCTGTGGTTTGCCGGCCACCGGTCCGCTGAACGAGCCTCCGCCCATCTTGGTGGGGCCTTCGCCATAACTGGTCCAGGCGCGGGTGGCGTAGACCGCCTCTCCGAAGCGGCCGAGCCAGTCGCCCATGGCGAGCAGGATGGACTGCTGCCCGGAGGGGATGGTGCCGTCGGCCATCGGGGCGATGTTCAGCAGCATGCTGCCGCCCTTGCTGACCCGGTCGATCAGCGAGTGGAGCAGCGCCTGCGTCGGGTAGTAGCCGATGCCCTCCGTGTAGCACCAGCTGGAGGAGGAGATGCTGTCGTCGGTCAGCCAGTACGGTGTGAGCAGTCCTGCCGGGCCGCCGCGCTCGAAGTCGAAGACCTCACCCTTGTTGTTGAGGCCGTCCTTGTAGGTCGCGACCACGTCCTTGTTCCACGCGACCGCCTGGTTGTAGTAGTGCGCGAGGAACTGGAGCCGGTAGGACTCCTGCACCAGGTTCAGGTCGAAGTCCTGCCAGACCAGGTCCGGCTGGTAGCCGTCGATGATCTCGACCAGCTTGTCGTACCAGAGCTTGTTCTCCGCGGCCGAACCCTGTTGGCCGTAGAGGATGCGCAGGTTCGGGTCCGACTGGTTCGGCACGTGGTCGTAGTAGCCGTTGAAGTGGTAGGCGTGGTGCAGCGAGGCCATGAACTTCAGCCCCTGCCCGCGGATGGCCTGCGCGTGCAGCCCCACCAGGTCGAGTCGGGGGCCGCGCTGGACCGAGTTCCAGGGGCTGGAGCGGCTGTTCCACATGGAGAAGCCGTCGTGGTGCTCGGCGACCGGGCCGGCGAACCTGGCGCCCGCGGCCTTGAACAGCCGCGCCCAGGCCTCCGGATCGAACTTGCCGCCCTGGGAGGCGAGTTTCGGAGCGAATTGCACGAACTTGCCGGCCTTGTCGCGGGCGCCGTCGATGAAGTTGTGGTACGGCCAGGCCGAGGGGTCGCCGTAGGTGGCGTTGTGGTGCCGGTTCTCGGCCGAGCCGCCGATGTACATGTTGCGCGGATACCACTCGTTCCCGAACGCGGGAACGCTGAAGGCGCCCCAGTGGTAGTAGATGCCGAACTTGGCGTCCTGGAACCAGGCCGGGGCCGGAGGGTGCTGGTCCACGGAGGACCAGCTCGGGGTGTAGCTTGCGGGGCCGTCGGTCGCGGCGGCCTCGGGAGCGAACCGCAGCAGGCCGAAGGCCGTGGCCGCGCCGGCCGCCGCCGCCAGCAGTCGGCGCCGGCTGAGCGGCAGGGAAGAGGAAGACATGTGGGGGCCTCTCGGGGGAATTGGCGTAGGCGGTGCGGCAGTCGGTGATCGTCAGCCGGTCACCGGATCAGCCGCGCGTCCACTTCTGGTTGCTGCTGCCGTTGCAGGTCCATAGCTGGAGCAAGGTGCCGTTGGCCGTTCCCGCACCGGTGGCGTCCAGGCACAGGCCGGACTGGACACCGGTGATCGTGCCGTCGGCATGGAGCGTCCACTTCTGATTGCTTCCGCCGGTGCAGTCCCAGATGTCCACCTTGGTGCCGGGGCTGGTGCCCTGGCCCGAGGCGTCCAGGCAGTGGCTGCCGTAGACGCGCAGCTCGCCGGCCGGGGTGTCCGTCCACTGCTGGTTGCTTCCGCCGTTGCAGTCCCACAGCTCCACCTGGGTTCCGGGCGTCTGCGACTGGTTCGGCACGTCCACGCACCGGCCGGAACCGGCCCCGACGATCGTGCCGGTCGTGCCGTCGTTCCCGCCGCTGCCGGGGGTGATGGACAGGTTGTCGAACTGCGCCGTCTCGCCCTGGCTGGTCGCGTAGCCGATCTGCCCGCCGGCCCAGGTGCGGTCGTTCACGGATCCGACCGTGGCACCGTCGATGACGGCGGTGATGGTGGTGCCGGAGAAGGTGAGGGCCAGGGTGTGCCATCGGTTCGTGCCCGGCGCCGCGAGCGTGCCGCGGGCCAGGGTGGAGACGTTGCCGCCGGTGTTGGTGTTCAGGATCGACCAGGCCCCGGTGTCGCTCACCCGCAGGTGGTAGCCGTTGAGCCCGCCGGTGCTGTTGTAGTCCTGTGCGTTGGCACGGCCGATCAGCTCGGCGTATCCGGGCTGTTCGAGCATCACGTCGGACGAGACGGTGTAGTTGCTCCAGCCCACGTCACCGAGCAAGGCGTGCGGATCGGACAGCGCGTCCCAGGTGATCGGTTTCTGCGGGCTCATCTGGCGCACGCACTTGCCGCCGCGACCGCCGCCGCAGCCCACCTCCTCGAAGGCGCCCTGCCAGTCCATGAGGTACTTGGCCTCGGTGCCGGTGGCGTAGCTGTCGAAGGAGTCGCTGTACGGCAGGCTCAGTCGGCCCCGGCCGGGGCCGACGGCGGTGCCCTTGCCCTGTCCGGTCGTGGTGGTGAGGGTGTACATGTGGCCGGGTTGTACGGTCAGACTGAAACCGCTGCCGGACGGGGTGATGTCCGTGGCGTGCACGAAGTAGTCGGCCGAGTTCCCGGACGTGACGTCGGTGGACCAGACGTGGACGGTTTTGGCGGACAGCCCCCCGGTGACGTTGAAGTTCAGCGTCTGGGCGCTGCCGGCGTCCATCGTCTCGATGACCGTGGAGTAGTCGTCGTTGTTGGCGGACTTGAGCGAGACGTAGCTTCCGTTGTTGCGGTTGCCGCCGATGTAGCCGCTGGAGGCGTCGAGGTACCGCCACCCCGGGGTGGTGAACTGGCTGGTATGTGCCATCACCCAGGTGTTCTTGCCGATCGAGTAGGAGCCGGACCACGGCTGCGAGGCCAGGGCCAGACCCATGGTGGGGTACGGCAGGTTGGGGGTGAGCGCGGCGACCACCGGCCAGTTGAGGTACGCGGTCATCCGTCCGTCGATGTATCCGCGGTTGATGCCGCGGGCCATGGCCTGCGCTCCCCCGTTGTAGTCGTCCGAGCCGTTCTCGCTCGCCCACAGCGTCTTGCCGGACGATGTGGCGGCCGACGGCACCGAGCAGTTGGATTGGGAGGAGCGGTAGCCGCAGGGATAGTGCGTGCCGATGGCACTCACCGAGGCGGCGAACGCCGGGTTGGAGTTGATGTCGCCCGCCACGGCCCAGTCCGAGTCCGCCGCGACGATCTTGACATTGCCGTAGCCGCCGCTGTTGAGCGCGCCACGCAACTGCTGGTACCAGGAGACGTTGTACCCTCGCTCGTTCCACCCGCCGAGGTAGTCGATGCTCAGCCCGTGCTGCCTGGCGCAGCCCAGCCACGAGAGCAGATAGTTGATCGTGTCGGTGGACCAGAAGTTCCCGCCACCGATCCAGCCGGGCGCGCCCCAGGCGAGCCCGTACAGCTTGATGTCCGGGTTGCGCTCTTTGGCCCGCTCCATCAGCCACCATTCGTAGCCCCGGTCGCAGTTCAGGTCGGACCGGGTGTGCTGGTGGCTCGGCTCGGCCCCCGAGGTGGAGTTGGTGTCACCGCCGATCTCGGCCTTGAGGATCTGGAGGGATGCTCCGTAGCCGGGCCGGAACAGGTAGTCGAGGATCTGGCCGCGCTGGGGCTCGGGATAGTCGATCAGGAGTCTGCTGTTGCCGCCCCCGCCGCTGATCGCGCCGACGCCGTCGAAGGTCCGGCCGCCGGACGCGCCGTTGATCGTGATGGAGGTGGCGGCCTGGGCCGGCGTGGCGGCCGTGCCCACGATGCCGCCGGCGGTCAGGAGGAGGCCCGCGAGCACGGCCGTCGAGGCGCGCGGGCGCCGGAATAATCGGCTGAATGCTGACACGGTGGTTTCCTTTCGCAGGTCGGAGGTCCCGTGGTGCCGCGGTCAGCGGAGGATGAAGTCCTGGTTGGTGCCGGGCGTGTTCTTGCACGGCCACTGGTCCAGTTGCTGCCCCGGGTTGTCGCCGCCGCCGTAGACGTCCAGGCACAGACCACTGTTCTTGTTCTGGAACGCGTAGGAGCCGTCGGACTGCCGCACGGGCGCCCAGAGGCTGTTGGCCGCGGCGCCGGGGGCCTGCTGGACGATGTCCGGTACGCCCGCCGCCGTGGAACTGTCGGCCACCGCCACGTCCAGGCCGGAGTTCTGGGCCCGCAGTTCGCCGTAGCCGCCCGAGGCGGGTACGAACCGGAACTGCTGGTTGCCCTGCCCGTTGCAGGTCCACTGGTCGATCGCGGCGCCCGTGCTGCCGGAGTTGTCGTACACATCCATGCACAGGTTGTCGCTGGCGACCACGAGTTGGTGGTAGCCGTCAGGGAAGCCCTCGCCGCCCGACGAGGCTGGTGTGAGATAGACGGCGAACGCGTCGTGCGAGCCCTGGAACGTGAACGGCACGGTGAGCGAGCCGCCCGAGGTGCTCACATTCCGGTCGTATACGGTCTGTGGCGCACTGAGCGGCGCCTGGTCCGGGATGCGGTGCACGGTGACGTGCACGCCGCCGGCGTTCGCCAGCCAGGGTACGGAGGACAGCCCGTCGAACGTCACGGACGCGGCGCCGGTGTACCCGCCTGAGTCACCGATGACCGCCACCGCTCGCTTGGCGGAGGAGTCCTCGGCGGCCGAGATCGCCGTCGAGCCGACCTGGCCGGAGGTTTCCACGAGGGTGCCGGTCATATCGGCATAGTCCCGAAGCGCCCACCAGTTGCCGGTCGGCTGCCAGCTGCCCCCGCTCTGGGTCAGGACTCCGGTCAGATTCGGGACGACGCAGCACACCCAGTTGCCGCGCATCGCGTTGGTGTACCCGGACTGCGCGAACCGCGCCAGGTACCAGGCGGTCACCCCGGCAGTCTGCCGGTCGGCCGGCTGGTACTCGTTCGAGGACAGCGGCAGCGGACCGATGCCCGCAGCGGTCAGGGCGCCGTTCAGGGCCCGCGCGACGGTGACCGGGTCGTCGACATCGCCCTCGTTGTGGTTGGCGATCATGTCCGGCACCGTCCCGGCCGCTTTCACATGCGCGAGCCAGGTCCGCCATTGGCCCGGGTTGCGCTCCGGGGTGAACGCGAAGGAGGGCCCTACGATCTGCGCCCCGGGGGCGAGGCGCCGGATCTCGCGGTAGGCGGTGTCCCACATCTGGAAGTACTGGGCGCTGTTCACTCCGCGGGTCCAGAAGGCGGAGATGTCCGGCTCGTTCCAGATGTCGTAGGAGAACGTGAGCCCCGAAGCCCGCAGCGCTCCCACCGTGGAGTCGATGAAGCTGACCCAGTTGGAGCAGTCGCCGTTGTCGCACGGATACCTCGTGTTCGACGGCTGGCCGCCGTTCGCGCCGTAGATGTCGCTCACCAGCACCTGGTACTGCGCGTGATAGGGGGCCCGGGTGAGCCGTTTCGCCTGCGCGACGATCGAGTCGACGTCGGCCCGGGTGGCCGAGCCGTACTGGTAGCCGTCCCTGATCCAGCCGCCGGAGAACCATCCGCCGCCGCGGAAGGCGTTGATCCCCAGCGGCTGGAGGAACTGGTCCACCGGCCGGCTGCCGTCTTCGCTGATGCCGTAGAGAAACCCCTCCCCCACGCCGGTCGACGGCCCGCGGGTCGATGCCAGATTCACGCTCAGCGACTTGTCCGACGCTGCCTGACTCGTGGCCGTCGACAGCAGCGGCAGCACGAGTGCCAGTAACGTGCAGGCCACCAGTGCCAGACGGCCGGGTCTCGCTCTCGCCCTCATCCGATCCTCCTGCGGTTCGGCGCCGCTGGGCTGCGGCGCGTGTGGCAGCTCCAGATCTCCACCTGGGTATCGGCCGGGGTGGTCGAGTGGGGACAGGGCGCTCGAGAGCATCCACGAAGAACTCTCATACATCCCATGTCCCCTAGTGATTCCACCGGCCCCTCACACTGTCAATAGACATGTCCCTCTCAATCGGGACCTGATCCATCCCATGTTTCCCTTGCGCTGGTCACCCCTGCGTGAGAAGACGCCGGTCACCAAGCGGAACCCCAGCCGGCGCGCGGCTGGGGTTCTCGGTGGATCAGGCAGGTCAGCGCTGAAGGGTAAGGACGCCCGGCCGCCAGGGCAGTTGATCGTAGGGGCCGTTCGCGGAGGGGGACTTGCCCTGGTAGAGGAACTGGAGGTTGCAGGGGTCGATGGTCATGGTCTGGTCGGGGTTGTTGCGGACCAGGTCACCGTGGCTGATGTCGTTGGTCCACGTGGCACCGCTGTTGGCCTTGCCCGCGAAGGGGTTCCTTTCGCTGCTGGCCTGCGGGGTCCACGAACCGCTCAGGCTGGAGGCCGTGAACGAGCGGAAGTAGCGCCCGTTCGCACCCATCGCCTCAACGATCATGAGGTACTGGTTCTGGTCCTGGACCTTGTAGACCTGCACCCCCTCGAACAGGTTGTTCGTCGAGTCGCTCATGACCGTCGTGTACGACGAGCCGAAGCTGCCCGGGAAGTTCCCGAGCGGCATGCTGGCTCGGTAGATCTTGCCGTTGTCACCGGCGAAGAACAGGTACATGTTCTGGCCGTCACCGATCAGGGTCTGGTCGATCGGGCCGGTGCCGGAGCCGGAGACGCTGCCGGTGAACAGCGGCTTCGGCGAAGACCAGCCGTTGGGGTTGGTGGGGTCGCTCGACGTGCGATAGATGAAGGGCCACGCACCCCACTGGTACGCCAGCACCCAGATGTTCTTGGGCGCGAAGTAGAACAGCGTGGGCGCCACCGCGGCCTGGCCCATCCCGGTCTGGCCCGCCGACGCCATGTCCGACCAGTTCGTGAAGGGACTGAACCTCATCGAGCCGTAGGACGATCCCGACACGTTCGACGCGTAGACCAAGTGCTTGCCGTTGTACACCACGTTGGTGAAGTCCTTCAGCGAGACCCACCCGTTCGCCGGCTGCGCCAACACACCCGTCGATGTCCACCGGTACGTCGACGGGAGAGAACACGCGCTGGTGGCCGCCTGAGCCGGGTTGGCGACGAGCGTCGCCGCCAACGAGACCAGGGCCGCGACCGCGGCGGAGAGCATCACGGACAGACGTTTGCGGCTGAAGCTTCCTCTACGCATGAGGACCTCTTGATTCTTGAGCCCGGCCCGCCGGGACGGTACGGGCGCGGGACATTGACGAGTCCATGACATGTCGTACCCAGAGGTGCCCTGCTGTGCGGGTGGAGCAGCTCTGCGTGTTCGTGATATCGAACAAAGGCCGAAGTGTCGAGCAACCTGGATAGTAGGGGAACAGCGGGCCGCGTCAATACCCCTCGCAAGGTTCGAGAGCAGCGTCGAATCGCTCGCAAGGCTTGCTTTCACCGCAACCACCGGTCACGACTCCTCCGACGGCTCGTCACACACCAGGCCACGGGATCCGCCGGACGGCGCCGCCCTCGCCCGGCTCAGGTGACGGACAAGCCTTGGAAGCCGGCGATCCCGCGGGTGCCGGTCCAGCCGTTGGCGGCCGTCATGAACACCCCGATGTCCTGTGCGTCGGCGGCGCCGCCCGGGGTGGCCGTGCCGACCGTGGTCCATGAGACGACGTCACCGCTGCACTCGCCGGCATAGGCGTCGCCGGCGCGCGTCAGCCGCAAATGCACCGGGGCGGTGAAGGATCCGCGCAGACCGCGCAAAGCTCGCAAATCAGGCACACTCCTGGCCGCTGCTCTGGCCCTGACGCTCGTACCGTCCGTGGCCGATCCTCTCACCACACCGGCGTGGGCGGATCCCGCCGACCGGGCAAAGGTGACCCGCGGCCCGGGCGCCCTCACCGTGTCCGTGCCGGCCACCAGGAAGACCCCCGGCTACACCGTCGACATCGCCACCGACGAACTCGCCCTCACCACCGAGCGCGCGGGTAAAGCCGTGCTCAGCACCGCGGGCGGCGAGACGGGGGGCCTGCGCTTCCGGTCCGGCCTGTGACCCGGCGGCCAGGTCCCCGACCGCGCACACCCCGCGAGCGGAAAGGATCACAAGCGGCTGAGCGGTGCCGGTATCTGGATCAGTACCCCACGGCCCACGCCCCTCACAACGGTACTGGCGCCGGCGCAGCGCCGTACCTTGCGAACGGTCCGAGATCCGCGGGGCCGACTACGCTACAGCGGCACGACGGGCCCTCCGCGCTGTGCCTGGTCCCGCGACTCCCACCTCAAGGAAGCAGAGACGGCGATGCCGCTTGGACAGCCCCGCGGGGGCGATGTGACCGCGCCCGTGCCACTTTCGATCTCCGTGCCCGATCGTGGGATCCATGACACCGCCCCCGCCGACTCCTGGACCGACGGTTTCCTCACCGGCAGCGGTGAGTACGGAGCCGTGCTGTACGGGGAGCCCGCACGGGAGAGGGTGATTTTCAACCACCATCGACTCGTCTTGCCGAACGGCACCCGCGAGGTCACCCCGCCCGTGCTCGCCGAGCGCCTGGAGCCCGTCCGGGACAAGGCGCTGGCCGGGGACTACTCGGGAGCGAACCGGGACTTCGCCGCCGGGTGGGAACTGCTCTGGACGCAGATGTACCACCCCGCGTACGAGCTCCGGATCGACGCGGACGTGGCCGTCGCCGACGGATACGGCCGGACCACCGATTTCCGCACAGGTCAGGTCAGCTCCACCTGGACGGACGGCCGCGGCACGTGGTCCCGCCGGATCTTCGCCTCCCGTGCCGACCGGGTCATCGTCCACGAGATGGTGCCGCCCCCGGGCCGGACCATCGATGTCACGCTGAGCGTGCACACGGCGCTCGACGACGCTCCGAGCGCCCACGGGGCAGGCGACGACCTGCACACCCGGGTGGATTTCACCACTCTCGCCACAGTGGCTGACGGCTCAGGATGGCTCAACCTGCGCGGTACCTACCCGAAGGGGCTGGGGGCATACGGCTACGAGGGCGTGACCCGCGTCGTGCCCACCGGGGGTGCGGTCGGCGTCAGCGGATCGGCCGTTGTGGTCGCCGGGGCGGCGCGGCTCACGCTGCTCACCCGCCTGGACCGGTACGAGGCACCGGCCGTCTGGGACACCCGGCCGCTGCACGCACAGCTGGCGGAGCTGGAAGCCGACTACGCGGCGCTGCTCGCCCGGCATACCGCGATCCACTCCGAGTTGTACGACCGCTCCCGTCTCGATCTGGACGTGCCCGAGGCCGACCGCCGGCTGTCGACCACCGCGTTGCTCAAGCGTCAGAAGGCCACCCCCGCGGTGATCGATCGCGCCCTGCTCGAGCGGCTCTACGACTGTGGCCGTTACCTCTTCCTCAGCTCCAGTGGCATCCTGCCGCCCCGGCTGACCGGTATCTGGACCGGGGCTTGGAGCAGCGCGTGGGCCGGTGACTTCACCACGGACGCGAATGTCAACCTCCAGGTGGCCCAGGGCAGCATTCTGGACCTGACCGAGGTCATGGAGGGCTACTTCGATCTGGTGGTGGGCCAGCTCGACCACTGGCGGACCAACGCGAGAAACCTTTACGGCGCTCGCGGCTACCTCGCCCCCTCCCGCACGGACGGCGAGTACGGGCACATGCTCCACTTCGACAACGGCGAGTTCCCCGGCCACTGCTGGACCGGTGGCGCGGACTGGCTGCTCCAGCCGCTGCTGGAGTACTACGAGGTCACCGGCGATGGAACGTTCCTGCGGGACAGGTTGGGCCCGGCCCTGATGGAGCTCGCCCTGTTCTACGAGGATTTCCTGACCCGCACCGATGCCCACGGGAAGGTGGTGTTCGTGCCGTCCTTCTCCATGGAGAACAGCCCCGGCGATACCGGCGTATGCCTCTCGATCAACGCCACCGGTGACATCTCCGCGGGCCGGCACGCCCTCACGGCCGCCATCGACGCGGCGAACGCGCTGGGGGCCGAGCAGGGTGACGGCGAAGGCGTCGAGCGCTGGACCGCGTTGCTGGCCAGGTTGCCCGACTACGCGGTCAACGAGGACGGCGCCCTGGCCGAGTGGTCCTGGGACGGTCTGGCGGACCGCTACGACCACCGGCACGTCCAGCACCTCTACGCGGCCTGGCCGCTGCACGAGATCAACCCGGAGGAGCGTCCCGACCTTCTGGCCCCTGCGCTCAAGGCGCTCGACGTGCGCGGAGACCAGAACCTGTCCGCGCACGGCAGCCTGCATCGCGCCCTGGTGGCCGCCCGGCTCAAGGACGGCGCCGCGGTGTACGACAACCTGAGGAAGATCATCGGCAATGACATGCTCTTCCGGTCGCTGATGACCTCCCACAATCCCGGTCTGGACGTCTACAACGCGGACGCCGCGAACACCCTGCCCGCCGTGCTGGCCGAAGCGCTGCTCTACACCAGGCCGGGTGTTCTGGAGCTCCTTCCCGCGCTACCCGAGCCGTGGGGCAAGGGCACGATCACGGGCATCCGGGGCCGGGGCGGGATACGGGTGCACAGTCTGGAGTGGGACCTGCCCGCCCGTACCACCGTGGTGACGGTCACCTCGGACACCACCCAGGACGTCACGCTGATCAGCCGCCGCTGGATGGCCTCCGTCGCCACTTCGGCGGACGTCGCCGACTCTCCGCTCGGCCCGCACGCCAGGAGGGTCTCCTTGGCCGCCGGGCAGCGGACACGGATCAGGGTCTCCGGCTGACCGCCCGGTGATGGTCGGCCGACCGGCCCGGCGGCGGGGTCCGTGGGCGGCGCGGGAGACGGGATCCGGGGCAGGGCCCTTCGAACCGACGCCCGACGCCCCTCATCCCGGGTCGTCGGTGAAGCGCCGTTCCAGCGCAAGCTCCCGCGCCAGTTCGACACCGGTCTCCACGCCGCCGTACAGGATCCCCTGATCCCCGAGGGTCGACACCGCCAGCCGCGGCAGTTCGAAGGGCACGACCTGGGACAGCTCCGCCCTCAGCGCGGGGATGTAATCGTGGAGCTGGCCGCCCACACCGCCACCCAGAATGATCAGCTCGGGGTCCACGACGGTGATGATCGAGGCGAGCGCGAGGGCGAGGGCGCGGGCCTCGTCGGCCATGATCTTACGAGCAGTCGCGTCTCCCGCCCCGGCGGCCGCCAGGACGTCTTCGGCCCGCTCGGCGTCTGCCAGGCCGTTTCGGCGGGCCGCGTCGACGATGGCGTCGCCGGCGGTGGCGCTCTCCAGCATGCCGCGTTCCCGCACTTCCGGAGGCAGACCGCGCCGCGGGACGGGGAGGACGGGCATGAACGCCACCTCGCCCGCCATGCCGCGAGCACCGCGCAGCGGCTTGCCGTTCAGCACGATACCCGCGCCGACGCCGGAACCGACGTGCAGGTAGACGAAGTTGTCGATGCCCCGGCCCAGACCTCTGGCGCACTCGCCGAGCGCGCCCAGATCCACGTCGTTCTCGAAGCGGACGGCCCCGGCCTCGGCGAAGAACTCGGCGAGCTTCCTCACGTGCAGCGCGTACTCCCAGCCCGGCAGGTTGGAGGCGAGCTTGAAGGATTGCTCCTCCGGGTCGTAGACGCCCGGGGAGCCCACCACGACCTGGAGCAGGTCGGCCATGGTCAGCGAGCGTTCCCTGAGGGTGGAGGCCACCACGTCCTCGATGACGCCGACCAGCCCCTCAGCGTCCCGGGCCGACGGAACCCGCGCCACATGGACCACGTCGCCGACCAGGTCGGAGAGCGCCAGCCTCACCCAGCGACGCCCGATGTCCAGGACGATGACCCATCCCGCGGTGGGTTCCGGCCCGAAGAGCTGCGGCGCCCGCCCGGCCTTGCCGGTGCGCAGGCCCAGCCGCCGCACGAGCCCGGCGTCGACCAGCACGGCGACCGCGGCGGTAACGGTCGGCTTCGACAGCCCCGACACCTTGACGAGTTGCGGGATGGAGACGGAATCGGCCGCGTACACATGGTGGAAGACCGATCGCTCGTTGAGGTGGCGCATGTAGGTGGTGCTGGTGGCCACCGGCGTCAGCTTGCCCAACGGCTCCCCCTCGGCTCTGAGACGTGAAGACAGGGTATCGCTCCCAAGCCCTTGTTAATTTAGGAGCCTCCCTTACAATCATCGCCATGAAAGCGCTTGCACCCCTCGGTCCTGTCGTGGCCATCGACGTGGGTGGCACGAAGACCGCCCTCCTCGTCGCCGGTCAGCAGGGCGGTTCGGCACCTCGCGCGGACCGCCTGCCGACCCTCGCCGCGCGAGGCCCCCGGGATCTCTTCGCACGGATCGAGGCGTCGTTGAGGCGGCTGCTCGGCCCGGACGCCGGACTCACCGATGTCGTGGGCGTCGGTATGGTCTGTCCCGGGATCGCCACCGACGACGGAGTGCTGTTCGCACCGAACACCCCCGGCTGGGAGAACCTGCGGGTGCGCGACGTGCTGGCCGACATGTTCCCCGCGGCGCGGATCACCGTCATGAACGACGTCAAGGCGGCCGCCCTGGCCGAGACCCGGCAGGGCTTGCTGAACGGCGTGGAATACGGCCTGTACCTCAATGTCGGCACCGGACTCTCCTGTGCCCTGGTGGTACGGGGGACCGTGCTGGACGGCGCGAACGGCGCGGCCGGCGAGATCGCGTACCAGGTGCTGGACCCCGACGACCCCGGCGTACGCGACGGCAGAGCTCCGCTGGAGGAGACGTTCTCCGGCGCCGCGCTCACCGAGGTGGCACGCGCCTGGACGGGAGACGGGACCACCGCCGGTACGGCGTTCGACCTGGCACGGGCCGAGCCCGATTTCAACGAACTGATCAACGTGCGTGTCCGGCGGTTCGCCACCGCCGTCGCCAACCTCGCCACCGCCTTCGACCCGGCCCGGATCGTCGTGGGCGGCGGGATGGCCGAACACACCGAGGTGTTCGCCGAACTCGCCGTGGCGCTCAAGCGGCTGGTGCCCTTCCCGCCCGGCCTGCTGCGCTCGGACATGCACGACGACGCCGCGCTCACGGGTGCCCTGATCGCCGCGCGCGAGGCGGCACGGCCTGCGCGAGGCGCCGCTGCCCCGGCCGATACGGCGCCTTCCGTTCCGTTATCGGAGCGCACCGGTGCGTCTCCGTCCGGACTACGGACCATCTGCGGCTGATCCTCGGATCCCCCTTCCCGCCCTGCCGGGCGGCAGTACGTCTCACGTGAGCGCGACGAAAGTTGGACGGCATGCGAAACAAGCTCATACCCCTCGCGACGGTGTTCGCCCTCAGCCTGACCGGCTGTGCCTTCGGTGGCGAAAGCCCCAGCGGAAACCAATCGGACACGCTGAAGTTCTGGCTCTCCGGCGACGGGGCCCAGGGTGGCGGGTTCGCCGCGATGGCGAAGGAATACACCAAGGAGACCGGCGTCAAGGTCGAGGTCGTCGACATCCCCTACGACGACCTGACGACAAAGCTGCGCAACGCGGCGCAGGCGGACGATCTGCCCGCACTGGCCCGCGTGGGGACGGTCGACCCGGTGTGGGCCGACTCCCTGCTCGACCTCGGCAAGGTCGCCACCACGAACCACATCAAACCCGGCCTTCTGTCGAAGTCCCCCAAGGGGCACGTCGAGGCGCTCCCGACGGACCTGACGGCGGTCGGGCTGTTCATCAACAAGAGCCTGTTCGACAAGGCGAAGGTGGCCTATCCGACGTCGGGCGACGCCCAGTGGACCTGGGACGAGTTCACCGCGGCGGTGAAGAAGGTCCAGAAGAACGCGGATGCCAAGTACGGCCTGGTGATGGACTCCTCCAGCCACCGGCTGCGTTCCTTCCTCTACCAGTTCGGAAGCAACGGCTTCCCGCTGAACGCCCAGGGCAAGTTCACCACCGGCAAAAAGACCGCCACCGCGCTGGAACGCTTCAAGGCGATGAACGACGACAAGCTCATGCCGCGCTCGGTGTGGCTGTCCGACGACGATGCCGGCGCGTTGTTCAAGAGCGGCCGGGTCGCCGCCTACTACTCAGGTGTCTGGCAGATCACCGACTTCTCCAAGAACATCAAGGACTTCGCGTGGACGTCCGTCCTCATGCCCAAGCAGCCGGTGCGTGCGACGAACCTGGGGACGAACTACCTCGTCGGATACAACGGCCCGAACGCGAAGAAGACCCGGAAGTTCATCAACTGGCTCTACAGCCCGAAGAACTACGCGAAGCTCTGTGAGATCTCCGGCTTCCTTCCGGTGGAGGACGGCGTCAACGTCGACTACAAGGACCACAAGGCGGCGTACGACCTCTACAACGACGAGATCGCCAAGTCCGATCCGGTGTCGGCCCAGCAGATGAAGAACGAGCTCACCTACGCCTACAAGGGCATGAGCGGCGACAGCGACCCGATCAAGGACGAGACCGTCAAGTTCCTCAGCGGGAAGCAGGACGTCCGCCGGACGATCGACGCGATCGAGAAGCAGATGGACGCCCAGCTCACCGGATGACGTGCGGGAAGACGAGGAAGTGGAGAGGCCGACGCCGATGACGATCACCGCGGAACCCCACCGCATCAGTCCGCCGTTGCCCGAAGCGGCCCGGCGGCGCCGGCGCAGCCGTTACGTGCTCGCACCCGTCGCGTTCGCGGCGGTCAACATCGTCATGTTCCTGCTGTTCTTCATCTGGCCAGGCGCGCTCGGCCTTCTCTACTCGTTCACCAACTACCGCGGATTCGGGCAGGCCGACTTCGTGGGGTTCGACAACTACCACACGCTCTTCTCGGACCCGGAGTTCTACGCGGCACTGCGGCGTACGGCGGTCTACGTGCTGCTGTCCGTCCCCCTGACCTACGTGCTGTCCCTGGGCGTGGCGGTGCTCCTCGTCAGCAAGTTCACCCGCGGCAAGACACTCGCCAAGACGGTGTTCTTCTTCCCCTGGCTGATCTCCCCGATCGTCACGGGCGTGATCTGGCGCTGGCTCTTCGGCGAGAACTTCGGCTTCGTCAACTTCGTCCTGGGCGAGCTCGGCTTCTCGGAGGTGGAGTGGTCGTCCAACGGCGACCTGTCCCTGGCCATCGTGATCTTCGCCAGCGCCTGGGCGGCCACGGCCTTCAACATGCTCCTGTTCATCGCGGCCCTGAAGAACGTGCCACGCTCCTACTACGAGGCGTCGGAGCTCGACGGGGCCGGCGGCTGGCAGCGGTTCCGGTACATCACCCTGCCGGCGATCGCACCCACGTCCTTCATGGTGATCCTGCTGTCGACGATCAACTCCATGAAGGAGTTCGCGATGGTCCAAGCGCTCAACGGCGGTGGTCCGGGCACCGAGAACCGGCTGATAGTGCAGTACATCTACGAGACCGGATTCAAGCAGGCCAAGGTGGGCTACGCCAGCGCCGTGTCCATGGTCCTCATGGTGATTCTCATGGTGATCGCGCTGGTTCAGATGCGTGTGGGCAGAGGGCGGGGAGCGTCATGAAGGACGGCAGGAGCGTTGTGAAGGACATCGGCGTCGCGACAGTGCGACGGCGCCCCCGGGGCGCGGGAACGGCCACGCGCACGGCCGGTTTCACCCTCGTGCTGTGGGCCTTGGCCGCCTTGTTCGCCTTTCCGGTGGTGTGGTTCGTCCTCAGCGCCTTCAAGCCGGGCAGCGAACTGTTCAGCTATCCACTCTCCATCCTCCCGCGCCACTGGACCCTTCAGGGATTCGAGACCGCCTGGCAGCGGATCCACTTCGCGCGCTACTTCACCAACACCCTCGTCGTGGCGAGCCTGACCACCGTCCTCACGGTCCTCGCCAGCGCCAGTACGGGCTATGCCCTCGCCAAGTACTCCGCGTGGTGGATCAAAGCCTTCTTCATCTGCGTCCTGGCGACAACCATGCTGCCCACCGAGGTCATCCTGACGCCGTCCTTCACCGTCGTGCGGAACCTCGGCCTCTACGACTCCCTGGCGGGCGTCATGGTGCCGTCGATCATCACCGCGACCGGCATCTTCATGTTCCGCCAGTTCTTCCTGACCGTTCCCGACGAGCTGCTGGAGGCGGCCCGCCTGGACGGCGCGAGCGAATTCGGCATCTTCTTCAGGATCATGCTGCCGATCGCCCGGCCGATCGTGGTAACCCTGGCGATCTTCTCGTTCCAGTGGCGCTGGAACGACTACATCTGGCCGCTGATCGTGCTCAACGATCAGAAGCGGTTCACGCTTCAGGTGGCCCTGCGCAATCTCATCGGAGCCGAGAACATCGACTGGTCCGTGCTGCTGGCGGCCTCCGTCATCTCGCTGCTGCCGCTGGTGCTGATCTTCTTGGTGTTCCAGCGCCACGTCATGAACGCCGACATCGAGGCGGGGCTGAAGGACTGACATGACACCGGCCTCCCTTCTCGGCCCCGGTACCGACCTGGGGTTCGTGGACGCCCTGGTCGGGCCGCTCGACCGGCGCATCCCCGGCATCGTCACCGACTGGACGGACGGTGGCTACGCGACCGCCCAGCACCGCCTCCTCGCGGCCGACGCCAAGGCGCTCCTCACTGCCTTGGCGTGCCCTCGCTCGCGCTGGCACCGCGACGCGGAGACCTTGCTGGGTCCTGCTCAGGGCCTGATCAGTCAGCTCACCACCCTTCAGGGAGACGACGGCCTGTTCGGCGGCGACAACCTCGCCTCACCCCCCGACTCGTCGTTCACCGTGGGCGACGTCTGTGTGATGACCGAGCTGATCGGCACCACGGGCGTCGGGGACCTGCCACAGATGGGAGAGCTGTACGCGGCGCTGGCCGGCATCCGGCGCGCCGTGACCCCGGCGCTCCTGACCGGAGGGGTACACACCCCCAACCACCGCTGGGAACTGTGCGCCGCCCTCGCCCGGCTCCACCACATCGAGCCCGATCCGCGGCTTCCTGCCCGCATCGGCCAATGGCTCGCGGAGGGCATCGACATCTACCCCGACGGGATGTACTCCGAGCGCAGCCCCCTGTACGCCGCGTTCGTGACGAACCCCTCGCTCCTCGTCATCGCGGACGTGCTCGCCCGTCCCGAACTGGAGGAGAAGGTGCGGCGCAACCTCGACGCCTTCGCCCCGCTCTTCGACGAGGACGGCACGGTGGAATCCGTGCACTCCCGCCGTCAGGACCAGCGGATGCGCTTCGACGGCGCCGGATTCCTGCTTCAATACCGGCGCCTCGCCCTCCGCGAGTCGCGCGGTGACCATGCCCGGCTGGTCACCGACATCCTCGCGCGCGGAGTCGACGGCGAAATCGCGGGCCACGCCCTCGCGGAGGTACTCCTGGACCCTCGGCTGGCCGGGCCCCTGCCCTCGGCCGGACCCGTGCGTCCCGCCGTCGGACGGACGGTGCTCGCCGACTCGGGGCTGGCCCGCGTCCGCGCCGGGCGACGCGGCGTCACGGTCTTCGGCGGCAGTGACAACGCCCGGTTCCCACGCATCGCCTCCGGCCTGTCGACCAACCCCACCTTCCTGCGGTTCCGCCAGGGGAACGCGGTCCTGGAGTCGTTGCGGCTGTCGGTCGCCTTCTTCGACCTCGGGCCCTTCCGCAGCGAGGGCCTGTACGTCAGGGGTGAGGGCCGCTACGCGCTCACCCAGACCACCCAGGCCCACTTCTACCAGCCGCTCCCGGCCTACCGGCACCGGGCCGACGGACGTTACGAACTGGGCGACGAGGGACGCTTCTTCGCCTCGATGGACTTCCCCCACCGCCCCACCGACGACCATCAGCTGCGGATCGACGCCGACGTCGACGTGACCGAATCCGGCGTCGACGTCCGGCTGGATCTGCGCGCCATCCCGACCTCGTACGTCCTGGAACTCGTCTTCCGTCCCGGCGGGACGCTCAAGGGCGTCCGGCCCCTCAGCGACCCCGACTCGTACGAACTCGTCGAGGGCACGGGCAGCTACACCGTGGGCGGGGACACCATCCGGTTCGGCCCCGGCAACGGTTCAGGTCCCGCCCAGCCTCCGGTCTTCGACGACGGCGAGCAGTTCTCCTACCTCGGCGCCCGCGATCCCGTACCAGGGACAAGGGTCTGCATCACCGGACGGGTCCCGAGCACCTACACGCTGTCCCTCATCGGCACGCAGCCCTGAAACCGCCCCCGGCCTCGGCGCGGTTCACGTGCCGGGACCGAGGGCGTCCTCCAGACGGCGGGAAGCGTGTGGAGCAGCGGTTCGGTCCAGCCGCCCTTGTCCGAAGCGCCGTACCTGACTCCCCAGCGGTGCGCCGGGGGCGCTGTTCGCGTGCCGAGGTCACACTCGACCCGCACAACGGCAAATCCCCACGGTCGACGAGCAACCGTGGGGATCTGGTACGTGTCCGAGGGGGGATCTGGACCAATACCCCACGGATCACGCCGCTGACGACGGTGCTGGCGCTGGCGTAGCCACTGGATTGGACACGCAAGGTGGTTGTGACCTGGTAGTTCGCGATCTACCTGCACCTGACGCGGTTCCACACGCTGAACCATGCGCCCTCGCCCTCGGCCCAGGGCCGCAGACTCCTGCGCTGACAAGCATCAAGATCGCCAAGGCCCAGCCACCCAGCCCCACCGAGCAAGGCCCGAAAGACCCGGTACAGATGCCGTCCAACCAGGTCACCCGTAACAAGGCGCTGTTCGACAAGCGCGGGCTCTACGTCCGGCCCTGCCACATCGTCGAACACGAGGACAACGAGACGATGCGGGCCCAGGAGTGGGCCTGGCCGTCCGAGGCTGTCGATGTCTTCGAGCAGTAGCAGGCAGCGGGTGCGCATCGGCCGGCTGATGCGCAGCTGAAAAGATCATGTCAGCGGTGGGGGTGGCCGGGATGGAGAGGCTCCCCCTCTAGGTAAGGACATGCTTTCTGTTGACGAGGAGGACCTGGCTGAGGAACTCGGCGATGAGCCCTTCAAGAAAGGCCATACATCATTCCTCGGGCCGACGCACAGCGCTACGCTGCTTGTCTCAGAAGGCACGGCATGGCACAGCACTCGCGTGGAGGATGATTGTGTCAGCGGTTCCCCCTCCCGAAACGCCGGAGACTCCCGATCCGCCCGCCCGCGCGCCGGCGCCGCCTAGCGCGGCAGGCTCCTCCGGTGGCAGCCCTGAGAGACCCTCCTTAAGGGCCATGACCGGCGATTTCTTCGCGCCCGGGTCGAGCGGCATGGCACAGCCCACCAGGAAGAAGTACATCAGCCTGACCATCGCTTTGGGGCTTGTCACCTTCCTCGTCGCAAGCATATTCGGTTATTACGTGGGGTTCGTCGGTGACACCAAGACGCAGGAATCTCGCACGAAAACAGAGCAGGACGTCGAAGACAAGCTGGATCAGGAAGAGAAGCCGTTCACCGGCACCATCGATTACGACCGCAGCGAACCGGAGAACTGGACCGTCGTACTGGACCGCACGCTGACTGCGGCGGAGCAGAAGCAGCTCTCCGCAATGATCCCTTACACGAGCGGCAGCATGCGGAAGGCGCGTGCCTTCCTCACCTCCCTGGGCGGCCGCACCCTTCGGTTCCCGACGACGCTGGAGAACAACCCTACGGCCTTCAACAACGTCGGAACGGACTCGACGGCCTTCACCATGAACCTCTTCAGCAAACGGAACACCCAGCTCTCGATCATCGACATGAAGGCCGGCGACATCTCCTGTCGCGAACCCTCGGCGAAGTCGGTCTTCGTGTTCCCGCCCCAGGGAGAGGCTTCGTACACGGGCATCCTCTACGACCTCACACAGCCGGACTTCGCCCCGCTCATCACCGATCCGGGCAAGGACCAGGCCCGGCCCTACTTCAGCCGGAAGAGGATGGACCTGGGCGGCGGGGAATCGCCAGGAGGGTTCCGCATCGAGGCGGTCACCCGCGGCAAGACCTGCACCTGGGATATCAAGGCCCGCTACCGCGACGCGAATCAGCAGACAGGAGAGGTCACGCTGAAGGACGGGAAGAAGCCCTTCGTCGCCGAGGCGTCTCCCGCGCGTCCGCAACAGCTGTGGTACGTGGACATGAGCGCGCCCACAGGACAGAACTGGGTTCCCTGCCACGAGAAGCCGGAGAACGTCTCATGCCGCGCGTGGTGGGAGGAACACACACCCGCCACCGCGGAACGGTAGGACGGACTACAGCCGCTTCCACGGCTCGGCGACCGCACCGCCTACGCGCTCCGTTCCTCGGGGAGGACACGGACGAAGGGCACGTGATCACGTCCGATCCGCTGGTAGTCCTCCGCGCTGCCGTCGGTCTCCAAACCGCACACCCGCGTCAGGCTACGGGCCAGGCGCGGGGGCCGCTGTGTGTAGGTGGCCATCAGGCGCTCGGATTCTTCCGGGCCCAGCGGCTGCGGCCGCCAACATCCGGTGCCGTCCAGCTGTCGGCGAGGCGGGGCAGGGGGCTCGAGCCTGGCTTGGCCGGGATGGCCGGAGGCGAGTGCGACTCCGATCGCCGACCGCGCGTTCGGTGAGTCGTTACCCGGCCATGTGGCTGGGATGCGTCTCTGGATGAACGCGACAAACACCGGAGAATAGACCAGGGGGAGAGAAGCCGACGGAGGGGGCGTCGTGGCAGACGTGCGCCTGGTACAGGTCGGAGTAAACAACGGCAGGCTATTGGACGCCGTCATCAGTCTTGGCGACCGGCACCGCAAAACGCTTGGCCTTTTACCACGCGAAGCCTTCCGGGAGAGCGCAGCCGCCGGGACGCTGCTGGCGGCGATGGTGGGTCGGCAATTGGCCGGGTACGCGTTGTACGGGCTGCCCCGTCAGGAGGTCCGCTTGGCGCACCTGTGCGTCGCTCCGGAGTGGAACGGCCATAAGGTAGCCCGGCGGCTCGTCGAAGAGATCACGCGTCGGCACCCCGATCGACGGGGTATCAAGCTCAATTGCCGTCGCAATTACGGTCTCAATGGCATGTGGGAGAAGCTCGGGTTCGTCCCGCTGAGTGACCGGCCGGGCCGGGGCTCGGATCACGCCGTGCTCACGACGTGGTGGAAGGATCACGGGCTTCCGGATCTTTTCTCCTCGCAAGCTGATGAGGCCCCTCTGATCGTGGCCATCGACTGCGGTGTGATGACCGAGATGCACGGCGCTGCTGAATCTGCGGCTGCCCAAGATGCGCAGGCGCTGCGCGCCGAGTGGCTGAGCGATCTCCTGCATATCGTGGTGACTCCACGCTTGCTGCACGACATTGACAAGATCGCAGATGATGGCGAGCGGCAAAGAACACTACGGGCAACGCACAGCTATCACCGTCCGTCGATCCCGGACGACGTCGTACGGCAGCATATGGAGCACCTGGCCGGTGCGGCCGAGCGTCACCTAGCGATCCTTTCCGATGGGGCCGCGGCTGATCGGATCAGGTATGCCGCCGAGGCCGCCGCCGCAGGGGCGCACGTCTTGGTCAGCACCGACGAAATTCTCACCTCGCTGGCGGAAGAGATCTGGGAAAAATGCCAGCTACAGGTGCTCCCGCCCGCGGCGGTGGTATCGAATGTGCACAACCTCCGCGAGTCTCAGGGATACAGTCCCGGGCTGCTGGGGACGTCCTTGGAAGCCCGGGTCCTGACCTCGTGGCAGGACGGTCTGCTCACCTCGTTCGGCATTCAGCAGGGCGCAGGTGTGGACTCCCACCTCGCGGCGCGGCTTCGGGCAGCCATCTCGCGCGGCGATGGGCGATGCGTACTCATCGCAGATGCCGAAGGGCAGCCGCTCGCGCTGTACGCATGGCGCATGGACGAGCGCGTCCTGGAGGTCCGGGTCTTACGAACCGTCGCGCACCGATTGGAACCGACCTTGGCTCGGCAACTGGTCTTCACCCTGCGCCGACACTGCCGGGACGGCGGCGGCCACGCGGTGCGCGTGACGGATCCGGGGTTGTCGGACCACGTGCGCTCGGCGCTCGACTCCGACGGATTCACGCGGCGTGACGAGGAATGGGCCGGCCTGGTCATCGACGTGTGCGCCGACACCGCGAACGTTGTCGAAGCGGTCCAACGCGCGGTGCAGACCATCTCGGTAGCCCCACCGGCGATTCCAGCCTCGGCCTCCGCCTACATCGCCGCCTCCGTGGAACGCACGCTGTGGCCGGCCAAACTGATCGATTCGCCCCTCCCGTCGTTCCTGGTCCCGATCAAACCAGGCCCAGCCGACTTACTGTTCGGCCTCCGGGAGTCACTGATCCCCCGGCCCGACGAACTCGGCATCAGCCGGGAGCATGTCTACTACCGGGCGCCGACCCGCCATGGTGAGACCGCACCGGCCCGCCTGCTGTGGTACGCCAGCACAGACAGGAGCACCGCCATCTCGGCGGTGGTCGCCTGCTCGCGCCTCGACCAGGTTGTGGTCAACGAAGCGGACGCGTTGTACGACCGCTTCCGTCACCTCGGAGTCTTCGACCGGGCGCAGGTCAGGAACATCGCACACCGTCACGAGGGACGCGCGATGGCACTTCGCTTCTCCGATACACAAATATTGTCGCGCCCGGTGCCTCTGGCTCGTCTCCGGCACCTCGCCGAGGCTCAGGGGCATAAGTTGTCCCTGCGGTCGATCTTCCGGATCAGCCCGCGACTGTTCCGCGCCGTGTACGAGGAAGGGCACGCCAGACCGTGACACCACCATCGAAACAAGCGGTCCTGATGTCGATCCGTCCGCGCTTCGCCTCGGCGATTCTCGACGGCACCAAGACCGTCGAGCTGCGTCGGCGTCGGGTCGCCTTCCCGCCGGGGACCTTCGTGGTGCTCTACGCCTCCGCGCCCGAGATGGCACTGGCCGGCACCGTCCGTGTCGACACCGTCGTCACCGCTGAACCCGGCCACCTGTGGGAGAGCGTTGCCACCCGATCGGGAATCACCCGGCGCGAATACGATGAGTACGCGACCGGGTCCGGCGCGCTGTCGGCGCTCTTCCTCGATACCCCGAGCAAACTACCCGCTCCCGTGCCGCTCACCACGCTACGCCGAGCGTGCTCGCCCTTTACCGTCCCGCAGAGTTACCGCTATCTCAACGTGGAGGAACTCAAGTCCATCGCAAGCGCAGACGCAGCAGGTGCCGAACTCCTCCAGCGGGTCATCGACTCAGGCTCCGCCTGATCGAGAACCCAAGGGGCCGTCCGCGCCCGGTCGGCCATCGACAGGGCCCGCTTCACGGCATCCTGAGCCACCGACCCGACGCAGCGCCTCACCGCCGACGGTCCTCCCCCTTTGGGTCACAGGACGGAATACGGCCGTCCCGCCGAGGTGGTCCATCAGCACCTCGCGGCGCGCGCCCTTCACCGACAGCGCCCTGCGAGCTGAACTACTCAGGCACCTGGGACCGCTGGGAGTGCCGGGACGCGTCCCGAGAGGCGGGCGGCGCCCCTTCGTCCCGGTCCGCAGCGCCACCGCGTCCCGCGTGCCGCCGCGGCAGCGCCCGCACCACCTCACCCGATCAGACACATGTTCTTCTTATCTTTCGCACAACCTTTACCGCATCTGTGTAGTCAGCATCCGCATGCACCTTCATCGCGTCACCCGGCAACCCTGGCCGAACCGGCTCATCCCGCGGGCGCCCGGCACTACGGGGGTCCAGCGTGCAGGCATGCGGCGCGAAGGCGTGTTCGGCGTGGTGCCGTTCACGGCCGAACGCCGGAGCCAGCGCTGCTGATGATTCGAGACCCGATGCCGCCCATCCCCTTGCGTGACGACATGGCTGCGCATAAGTTAACTCGTTGACAATGTCAACGAGTCACTGAACGGCAAATAACGTCATCGATGGTGAACGGTGACGGCTTCCACACTCTCCGCTGTGTCACGATGGCGGTTGTGTGACAGCAGGTACAGGGGGCGCGTTCTGCTGGGGAACGGCGCGAACAGAGCAATGGGGGGCGGCTGTGAGCCACGAATTGATCGATGGCCGGTTCCGCATAGGTAACGTCATCGGCAAGGGCAACATGGGGGAGGTTCACCGAGCGGAAGATCTCCAGGCCGCGGACGGCACCCCCGAACGAAGAGTCGCCGTCAAGACGATTCTGCGCCGCCGCACGGGCACCCGGATCGACACCGCCGCCGACCCCAAGGCCGTGGAGCGTTTCGCCCGCGAGGTGCGGATCATGCGCCGCCTCGACCACCGCAACCTCACGCGGCTCATCGACGGCGGAGTCGCCGAGGACAATGACGGCCTGCCCTATCTCGCGATGGAGTTCCTGGACGGCGAGACGTTACGTGACCTCGTCGAGGAGGAGCGGCAGCTCCCCATCTCCTGGGTCGCCGCCATCGGCGCCCAGATCGCGGACGGCCTCGCCGCCGCGCACACCGCCGGCATCGTCCACCGTGACCTGAAGCCCGCCAACGTCATGCTGACCCAGGGCGGCACGGTCAAGGTCCTCGACTTCGGAATGGGCCGCATCGTCGACGACCCCGACGAGACCCGGTTGACCAGTACGGGCGTCAGCGTGGGTACCGCCCGTTACATGGCTCCCGAGCAGTTCCGGGCCAACCAGGTCACTCAGGCCGCCGATCTATACGCGCTGGGCTGCGTCCTCTACGAAATGCTCGTCGGCGTCCCCCCGTTCACAAGCGAGTCCCCCTACGAACTCGCCCGTAAGCATGTGGGGGAAGCTCCGACGCCCATCGCGGTGATCCGCACGGGGGTCCCCGCCGAGCTCGCCCGTCTCGTAGACCGGCTGCTCGCCAAGGATCCGGCAGACCGCCCCGTGGATGCCGTGGCCGTCCGTGGCGCGCTGCTTCCGCTGGCGGGACAGGCAGAGGACAACGCCTCGCAGATGCCGCACTGGAGCGCTCTGGATCCGACCCGTCCCCTGCGCGAGGACGGCGCCGAGACCCCCGCCCGTCCGGCCACCGCCGAGGAACCCGCCCCGCAGCCCGTGCCGGTGACCGCTTCCGGAGCCGGCATGGATGTCTTCGGCGTCCATCGCACGCTCATCGAGGACTACCGCCTCTTCACCGAAGGCGGCACGGTCATCCGGGATGAGCGCATCGAGGCGTTCGTCGAGGATGACCTCAACGCCAAGTCGCAGTGGCCCAACCCCTGGCTCTCGCTCAACCCGTTCTTCAGGAGCGGCGGCACGGTCGCCGAACTGTCCGGACAGGGCGTGCTGCACGAGGAGTGCGCCCGGATCTTCCAGGCCGGGAAGACCGAAGGCGGCACGGTGTGCGACGGCCGTCCCCTGACGCTCCACCAGCACCAGAGCGCGGCCGTCGAGGCCGCCACGTCCGGCGCGTCGTACGTGCTGACGACCGGCACCGGCTCCGGCAAGTCGCTGGCGTACATCGTTCCGATCGTGAACAAGGCGCTCCGGCAGCGGGACGCCGAAGGGCCCACGGCCCGCAAGCGGGTGCGGGCCATCATCGTGTATCCGATGAACGCGCTCGCCAACAGCCAGCTCAGGGAGCTGGAGAAGTATCTGCGCGACGGTTACGGCGCGGGACGCGAGCCGGTCACCTTCGCCCGGTACACGGGCCAGGAGGACGACGAGAAGCGAAAGGAGATCCGCGACAATCCGCCCGACATCCTGCTCACCAACTACGTGATGTTGGAACTGATGCTGACCCGCCCCGCCGACCGGGCCAGCCTCATCACGATGGCGCGCGGCCTGGAGTTCCTGGTCTTCGACGAGCTGCACACCTACCGCGGCAGGCAGGGCGCCGACGTGGCCCTGCTGATCCGTCGCGTCCGCGAGGCCTGCCAGGCGGCGGACCTGCAATGCATCGGCACGTCGGCCACCATGTCGACGGAAGGGCCCCTCGACGACCAGAAGAAGGTCGTCGCCGATGTGGCGAGCACCTTGTTCGGTACGACGGTGCACCCCGAGCACGTCATCGGCGAGACCCTGGTCCGCGCGACCGGCGATACGCCGGGCACCGTCCCCGCCAGCCGCCTCACCTCACCCGCCGCGCCGCGCGCGTACGACGATCTGGTGCGCGACCCGCTGGCCCGCTGGATCGAGACCCGTTTCGGCCTGGCCACCGACGAGGCCACGGGGCGGCTGGTGCGCCGGCGGCCCACGAAGATCGAGGTCGCCGCGGCGGAGCTGGCCGAGGAGTCCGGGGTCGGCGAGGACGAGTGCGCCGCCGCCATCCGCGCCACCCTGGAGGCCGGTGCGCAGGCGAGGCATCCGGTGACGGACCGGCCGCTGTTCGCGTTCCGCCTGCACCAGTTCCTCTCCAAGGGCGACACCGTGTACGTCACCCTGGAGGACAAGCTCTCCCGTCATCTCACCCGCTCCTACCAGCTCGAACAGCCGGGCAGCGGCGGCAAGCTGCTGATGCCGCTGGCGTTCTGCCGCGAGTGCGGCCAGGAATACCTGACGGTGTGGCGCAACGAGAAGGACGGAGAGGTCCGGTACGAGGCGCGCCGTGATACCTCGGCGACGGGCGGGCGGCAGGGCGACGGCTATCTGTACGTCGACCACGAGCGCGGCTGGCCGTCCGACACCCAGTACGCGGTGGACGACCGCCGGCTGCCCGAGTCCTGGCTGGAGCTGGACGACAAGGGCCAGGAGGTGGTGAGGAAGTCGTACCGCGACCGGGTGCCGCGTGCCGTCACCGTCGACCCGCTCGGCTACGAGGGCCGAGGCGAGCTCCGGGCCGCGTTCATCCCGTCCCCGTTCCTGTTCTGCCTGCAATGCGGGGTGGCGTACGAGCAGACGCGCGGCCGGGACTTCGCGAAGCTGGCAACGCTCGACCAGGAGGGCCGATCCTCCGCGACCTCCCTGATATCGGCGTCGGTGGTGCGGTCGCTGAAGTCGGTGCCGGAAAAGGCCCTGGACGAGGAGGCGCGCAAGCTCCTCACCTTCGTCGACAACCGGCAGGACGCGTCCCTCCAGGCCGGCCACTTCAACGACTTCGTCCAGATCACCCAGTTGCGCGGCGCGCTGTACCGGGCGGCCGTGGACGCGGGCGAGGACGGCATCCACCACGAGGAACTTGCCTCCGCGGTGACGAACGCGCTCGCCATCGACCCGGCCGACTACACCGGTGAGAGCGATCTCCCGCCGTCGCTCGCCCGCAACGCCGCCAAGACGCTCCGCGATGTGATCGCCTTCCGTCTCTACCTGGACCTGGAGCGCGGCTGGCGCATCACCATGCCCAACTTGGAGCAGACCGGCCTGCTGGAGATCGACTACGAGGATCTGGCCTGGGTGGCGGGCAAGCAGGACCGGTGGGAGGCCACGCATCAGGCGCTGCGTGACGCGGACCCGGCACTGCGCGCCGAGATCATGAAGGCGCTGCTCAACGAGATGCGCCGTTCCCTCGCCATCGACGTGTCGTACTTCCGTGACGACTTCGACTCGCTCCAGCGGGCGAGCGAGGAGCGGCTGGTGGACCCGTGGGTGTTGTCGGCGTCCGACAAGCCGAGGGTCGGCACCGCCTATCCCCATCCCTCGCGTCCGGGTCTGGACCGCTCCAGTCTGTTCCTGTCCGCACGCGGCAAGTTCGGCAAGTACCTGCGGCGCGCGGACCGGTCCTTCAAGGAGCTGGACACCGGCGATCTCCAGCTCGTCATCGAGGAGCTGCTGAAGGTCCTGAGCAAGGCGGGCCTGGTGAAGGAGGTCTCCGACGCTCCGCAGCGCGCGGGCCGCTACCGCAGGCCGACCGCCCCCGCCGCGACCGGCTACCGGGTGGCCGCGCAATCGCTCATCTGGCGTGCGGGCAAGGGCGAGACGGGCACCCACGACCCGCTGACCCGCACCTACCCCAGCGGTGAAGGGCCGCGCGTGAACACGTTCTTCCGTGACCTGTACCAGGACGCCGCGGGTGCGCTGTCCGGGCTGTTCGCCCGCGAGCACACCGCGCAGGTCGCGCCGGAGGAGCGGGAGAAGCGCGAGGAGGCGTTCCGCAAGGCGAAGCTGAAACTGCTGTACTGCTCGCCGACGATGGAGCTGGGTGTCGACATCTCCTCGCTGAACGCGGTGATGATGCGCAACGTGCCGCCCACGCCCGCGAACTACGCGCAGCGCTCGGGCCGTGCGGGCCGCAGTGGCCAGCCCGCCCTGGTGACCACGTACTGCGCGACGGGCAACAGCCACGACCAGTACTACTTCCGCCGCTCGGAGCGGATGGTGGCGGGCGCGGTCGCCCCGCCCCGCCTGGACCTCGCCAACGAGGACCTGGTCCTTTCCCACCTCCAGGGCATCTGGATCGCCGAGGCCGGCCTGAAGCTGGGCCGCGCCATCCCCGAAGTCCTCGACGTGTCGTACCCGGACACCGGCGACCGCCCGGACCCCGCCCTGGAGCTGCTGCCCGACATCCTGGCGGCCTCCCGCGACGAGAGCGCCCAGCGACGCACCGTCGACGCCGCCTTACGAGTCCTGGGCCCGCTGCTGCCGGACTTCGTGGACACGACGTGGTGGCACGACGACTGGATCCAGGACAAGGTCCGCACCGTGCCGGAGCGGTTCGACGATGCCTTCGAGCGGTGGCGCAAGCTGTTCCGGGCCGCGCTCGACGACCAGTACATCCAGAACAAGCGCCGCCTCGACTACAGCCTCACCGAGAGCGACCGCAACCGGGCCAACGCCCGCCGCCGTGAGGCGGAGACGCAGCTCAATCTGCTGATGAACGAGAGCGCCGACAGCAAGTCGGTCCTCTCGGACTTCAACCCCTACCGGTACCTGGCGTCCGAGGGCTTCCTGCCCGGCTACAGCTTCCCGCGACTGCCGCTCGCCGCGTACATCCCCACGGTGGGACGCCGCCGAGGCGACGGCGACTACCTCCAGCGGCCCCGCTTCCTCGCCATCCGGGAGTTCGGTCCCGGCGCCCTCATCTACCACGAGGGCGCCCGCTACCAGGTCACGCGCATCCAGCTCCCGCCGGACTCCTCCGGCGACCTGGCCACCAGCCAGGCCCGCCGCTGCGCGCAGTGCGGTTACCACCACGACCCGGAAGAGCGCGCCGACCGCTGCGAGATGTGCGGCGAGCCCCTGGGTGCCCCGACCTACGGCCTGCTGCACCTGCACACCGTGTACACGACCCGCCGTGAGCGGATCTCCTCCGACGAGGAGGAGCGGCGCCGCGCCGGCTACAAGTTGGAGACGTCGTACCGCTTCCACGACCACGGCGCCCGCAAGGGCCGGCTGAACGCCTCCGTCTCCGACGCCTCCGGCACACCCGTCGCCGAGCTGGCGTACGGGGACTCGGCGACGGTGCGCATCACCAACACCAGCCGGGTGCGCGCCAAGAACGACGAGCCGCCGGGCTACTGGCTCGACCTGGCCGACGGCCGCTGGATGAACGACAAGGACGCCGCCGAGGCGTCCGGCGACTCCGGCGAACTGCCCAGGATCGACGCGGACGGCAACGAGCGGCGCCGCAAGAAGCGGGTCATCCCTTTCGTGGAGGACCGCCGCAACATCCTCGTCGTGACCCTCGACGAGCCGCTGCCGGAACCGGTCGCGGTGTCCGTGATGTACGCCCTCGAGCGGGGCATCGAGGCCGCGTTCGAACTGGAGGACGTGGAGCTGTCCGGCGAACTCCTGCCACCGGACGACGGCCCCCGCAACCGCATCCTGTTCATGGAGGCCGCCGAGGGCGGCGCGGGTGTGCTGCGCCGTCTCCAGTCGGAGAAGGACGCACTGGCGAAGGCGGCCCGGCAGGCCCTCGCCATCTGCCACTTCGACGAGGACGGCACCGACCTGCGCGGCCCGCACCCGGACCGGCCGTGCGCGCTCGGCTGCTACGAGTGCCTGCTGACCTACGGCAACCAGCTCAACCACGCCCTGATCAACCGGCACGCGGCGCGCGACCTGCTGGTGCGGCTCGCGTCGGCGACGGCGGCGAAGGAAGCGCGGAGCGAGTCCCGTTCCGAGCGGTTCAAGCGGCTCCTCGACCAGGTGCCCGCCACACCCACGGCGGTGGAAACCGCGGTCCGCGAGGCCGTCGCGCAGGACAACCTCCTCACCTGGCTGAAGGCCCGCGGCCTCCGGCTCCCCGACGAGGGCGAAACGCTGATCACCGAGGCCAACGTCCTGGCGGACTACGTGTACCGGCTGCCCGGGGTCAACCTCGCCGTGTTCGTCGACCTGCCGGACACCGAGACGACGGCGCTGCGCGACGAGGAGGCCGAGGAGCGGCTGCTCGACGCGCGCTGGGACGTCATCCGCTTCCCGCACGACGCCGACTGGGACGACATCGTCGCACCCCACCCCCGCTACTTCGGCACGCCGTCCGCCCGCTGAACGCATCCCCCGAGGACTTGACGATTCACATGGCACCCACATACTCCGCCGGATCCCTGGTGACCGCCCGCGGCCGCGAATGGGTGGTGCTCCCGGAGAGCGAACCCGACCTGCTCGTGCTGCGCCCGCTCGGCGGCTCCGACGACGACATCGCCGCCGTGTTCCCCGCGATCGAGAAGGTGACGGGCGCCGAGTTCGCTCCCCCCGAGCCGAGTGACCTCGGCGACCAGCGCGCGGCGGGCCTGTTGCGCACGGCGCTGCGCATCGGTTTCCGCTCGGGGGCGGGCCCGTTCCGCTCCCTGGCCGGGATCGCGGTGGAGCCCCGCGCGTACCAGCTCGTGCCGCTGCTGATGGCCGTGCGCCAGCAGACCGTACGGATGCTGATCTCCGATGACGTCGGTATCGGCAAGACGATCGAAGCGGGCCTGATCGCGAGCGAACTCCTCGCGCAGGGCGAGGCGACCGGATTAGCCGTGCTCTGCTCCCCTGCGCTCGCCGAGCAGTGGCAGCAGGAGCTGCGCGGCAAGTTCGGCATCGACGCGGAACTGGTCCTCGCCTCCACGGTGTCGCGCCTGGAGCGGGGCCTGGACCTGGGCCAGTCCCTCTTCGACAAGTATCCGCACGTCATCGTCTCGACGGACTTCATCAAGTCCACGCGCCACCGCGACGACTTCGTCCGGCACTGCCCCGACCTGGTGATCGTGGACGAGGCACACACGTGCGTGGCCGCCGACGACACCTCCGCCGGGTCGCAGAACCAGCTCCGCTACGAACTCCTCCGCCGCGTCGCGCAGGACGAGACCCGGCATCTGCTCCTGGTCACGGCGACGCCGCACAGCGGCAAGGAGTCCGCGTTCCGCAACCTGCTGGGCCTGGTCAAACCGGAACTGGCGACCGTGAGCCTGGAGTCGAAAGCCGGACGGACGCTCCTCGCCCAGCACTTCGTGGCGCGCAAGCGGGCGGACGTACGCCAGTACCTCACCAAGGAGGACGGACTCGGCGACGACAGCCTCGCCGAGCGGACCGCGTTCCCCTCGGACCGCTACTTCAAGGACGAGACGTACAAGCTGTCCCCGGCCTACCGCGCCCTGCTCGACGACGCCATCGCGTACGCGAGCGAGCGCGTCGAGGCGGCCGACAGCCAGGGTCGGCGGGAGGCGCGGATCGCCTGGTGGTCGGCCATCGCCCTGCTGCGTTCGCTGGTGTCCTCGCCCCGGGCGGCGGCGCAGACGCTGCGGACCCGCTCGGCCGCGGCGGTGGCCGCGTCAGCGGAGGAGGCCGACCGGCTGGGCGCCCCGCTGACCAGCGACTCGGCGGACAGCGACGCGCTGGAAGGCATGGACGTGGCGCCCGGCGCGGAGACGGACACCGAAGCGGCGGCGGAGAACGCCGGATCGCGCTTGGCCGAACTCGCGGACCGGGCGGCGCAGCTGGAGGGCGTGAAGCATGACCTGAAGCTGAAGGCGCTCATCAAGCATCTTCAGGCGCTGCTCGCCGACGGCCACAACCCGATCGTGTTCTGCCGCTACATCCCGACCGCGGAATACCTGGCCGCACATCTGGCCAACGACCCGGAGACCAAGAAACGGGGCCCGCTCGGCGCGAGGACCGTGGTCAAGGCGGTCACCGGCACCCTCTCCCCGCAGCAGCGCGTGGAGCGCATCGAACAGCTCGCGACGGAGGCGGGCGACGACCCCGCCGCCCGCCGGGTCCTGATCGCCACCGACTGCCTGTCCGAGGGCGTCAACCTCCAGCACCACTTCGACGCCGTCCTCCACTACGACCTGGCCTGGAACCCGACCCGCCACGACCAGCGCGAGGGCCGCGTCGACCGGTACGGCCAGAAGAAGGACCAAGTCCGCGTCGTCACCCTGTACGGCGACGACAACGGCATCGACGGCAAGGTCCTCGAAGTCCTCATCAAGAAGCACCGGCAGATCAAGAAGGACCTCGGCATCTCCGTCTCCGTCCCCGACGAGATGTCCACCGGCGTCACGGACGCGATCGTGGAGTGGCTGCTCGTACGCGGCCGACAAGGCGAGCAGCAGACCCTGTTCGACTCGGACGACTTCCAGCAGAGCTTCGCGGACCTGGACAAGGACTGGAACTCGGCCGCCGACCGCGAGAAGGCGTCCCGTTCGCGGTTCGCGCAGCGCTCCATCCACCCGGAGGAGGTGGCCCGCGAGGTCGCCGCGATCCGGGACGCGCTGGGCGGCGCTGGCGAGATCCACACCTTCGTACGGGAATCGCTGGGCGCGCTCAACGCGGTGCTGCGGGGGGACGGTGACGACTTCACGGCCCAGGTGGGCGGCGCCCCGGCCGGCCTGCGGGACGCGCTCGCGCCCGTCGTCGGACCGGAGGCCATCGAGAAGGACCGCCCGATCCCGTTCCGCACCGACCCGGCGGTCGCACGAGGCGAGGCCGCCTTGGTGCGCACGGACCCCGTCGTCGGCGCCCTCGCGGCCCACGTCCTGAACGCCGCCCTGGACACCCAGGCCGACGGCGCGCGCCCGGCCCGCCGCTGCGGCGTCATCACCACGGACGCGGTGGCGACGCGTACGACGCTGCTGCTGGTCCGCTACCGCTTCCACCTCACTCTGCCGTCCCGGCGCGGCGAGAAGCAGCTCGTCGCGGAGGACGCCCGGCTGCTGGCCTTCCAGGGCTCCCCGAAGAACGCGGTGTGGCTGCCGCCGGAGGAGGCGGCGGCCCTGCTGGACGCGACCGCCTCCGAGAACACCGATCCGCACTTCGGCGAGCGCACCATGACCCGGATACTCGCCCAGCTTCCCGACGCCTCGGGGCACCTGGAGGCATACGGCGATGAACTGGCCGCCGAGCTGGACGCCTCGCACCGCCGGGTGCGGTCCGCCTCCGGCGAGATCGTCCGGGGCCTGTCCGTCACCGCCCAGAAGCCCGCCGACGTCCTCGGCGCGTACGTCTACCTGCCCGCCGCGCCCGCCGCTTCCGCCCCGGGGCCCGCCACCACTGGCGCCGCCACGTCCGGTTCCGCCGCTTCCGCTGGAGTGTCCGCCTGATGTCCGCCACCACCCGCAACCAGGTGTTCTCCGCCGTCCACACCGTCGGCGCGCTGCTCCCGGCCGACATGCTGGTCAGGATCTCCGAGGGCAAGGACGTTCCGGGCTCGAAGCCCGCCGACTACGGCCTGCCGTCGTCCCGCTCGGTACGGGACGAGGCCGAGCGCAGCTGGGAATACCTCAAGCCGCTCTGGCGCGAGCTGCGCAAGCGGCTCCCCGAGGACCCGGCCACGGGCCTCCCGGCCGCCGACCCGACGGGCATCGCCCCGGCCGACTGGCTGGCCCCGCTCTGGCGCGAGCTGGGCTTCGGACGGCTGACGGCGATCGGGGCGGGTGGCGTCACGGCCGACTCCGACGCGGAGAAGAGCTTTGACGTCTCCCACCGATGGCAGCACACCCTCGTCCACCAGAGCACCTGGAACGCCGACCTGGACAAGCGGCCCGGCGGCGCGGGCACGGTCCCGCCGCAGTCGATGCTTCAGGAGTGCCTGAACCGGACCGAGGCACACCTGTGGGGCATGCTCACCAACGGCCGCCAGGTCCGTCTGCTGCGCGACTCCAGCGCACTGGCCACGGCGTCTTACGTCGAGTTCGACCTTGAGGCCATCTTCGACGGCGAGCTGTTCAGCGAGTTCGTGCTGCTGTACCGGCTGCTGCACGTATCGAGGTTT
Organism: Streptomyces sp. NPDC021115; assembly: GCF_044333065.1. Lineage (NCBI taxonomy): Bacteria > Bacillati > Actinomycetota > Actinomycetes > Kitasatosporales > Streptomycetaceae > Streptomyces > Streptomyces sp. NPDC021115. Next base: position 330,349 of record NZ_JBIRQF010000002.1, on the reverse strand, counting down.
GAGGTCGCGGAAGACGCCGCGCCGTCGGCCTGCTGGCTGGAGAAGTGGCGTACGGAGGCGATCGCGTCGGGGACGCGGGCGCTGGACCAGCTCCGCAAGGGCGTCCAGACGGCGATCACCACGCTCGGCACGGGCTTCCTCAAGCACCCCGACAACCGCGAACTGCGCGAGACGCTGGACGTCACGACCTTCCACTACGCGCTGCTGCGCCTGGTCTACCGGCTGCTGTTCCTGTTCGTGGCCGAGGACCGGGAGGTGCTGCTGTCACCGTCGGCGGACTCCACGGCCAAGAAACGCTATGCCACGTACTTCTCCTCCGCCCGGTTACGACGGCACGCCCAGCGGCGCCGGGGTACCGCTCACGGCGACCTTTACCAGGCGCTGCGGTTCGTCCTCTCCGGTCTCGGGAACGACGACGGCCGCCCGGAGCTGGGCCTGCCGGGCCTCGGCGGCATCTTCGACGACCTTGAGGCCGACAAGCTCCTGCACGATCTTGCTCTGTCGAACGAGCCGCTGCTGGAAGCCGTACGCGCGCTGTCGATCGTGCGCGACGCCGGTTCGAAGCGAAACCGCGTGGTCGACTACCGCCACCTGGACGCCGAGGAACTCGGCTCCATCTACGAGTCCCTGCTGGAGCTCGTCCCCCAGCACAACGCCACCGAGCGCACCTTCGAACTCGTGGAGCTGGCGGGCAACGCCCGCAAGACGACCGGCTCGTACTACACCCCGTCCTCGCTGATCGACTGCCTGCTCGACTCCGCGCTCGACCCGGTCATCGACGACGCGGTCAAGCGCGGCGAGATCCGCGCCACGCGCTCGGGTCAGCCGGACCCTCGCGATGCCATCGCTGAGGAGCTGCTGTCGCTGACGGTCTGCGACCCCGCCTGTGGTTCCGGGCACTTCCTGGTGGCCGCCGCACGCCGCATCGCCAAGCGCCTGGCGGCCGTGCGGGAGCAGAACCCCGAGCCCACGCTGGACGCCGTACGGCACGCCCTGCACGAGGTCGTGGCGCGCTGCATCTACGGCGTGGACCTCAACCCCATGGCGGTGGAGCTGGCCAAGGTGTCGCTGTGGCTGGAGGCATTGGAGCCGGGGAAGCCGCTGGGCTTCCTGGACGCTCATGTGAAGCACGGCAACGCGCTCATCGGTGCGACTCCGGCGTTGCTCGCGGGCGGTATACCTGACGACGCCTTCAAGCCGATCGAGGGTGACGACAAGAAGATCGCTTCCGCTGTGAAGAAGCGGAACGCAAAGGAACGCGGCGGCCAGCTCAGCTTCCACACCGAAGAGCGCATCTGGGTGTCCAACGCGGCCTTCGCGGCGCACCTGCGGGACATCACGGTCGCGTCGGCGGAAACCCTGCGGGACGTGCGTCTGCAGTCGAGCCGCTTCCGCGATCTGGAGCAGTCGGCGGACTACCTCCGCGCCCTTCACGTCGCCGATGCTTGGTGTGCGGCGTTTGTGTGGCCGAAGTGGCAAGGGGCGCCAACTCCCGTCACCGAGGGGGTCTTCCGCGACCTCCAGAGCCCCGGCGCGGGCATCCCGGTGACGACGGACAAGGAGATCACCCGCCTCGCCCAGCAGCACCGGTTCTTCCACTGGCACCTGGAGTTCCCCGAGGTGTTCCACGTCCCCGAGGCTGCGAACACCGACGTTGATCCTGATGTTGGGTGGGCTGGGGGCTTCTCGTGTGTACTGGGCAACCCGCCGTGGGAGCGCATCAAGCTTCAGGAGCAGGAGTTCTTCGCCCAGCGAGACGTGTCCATCGCCACCGCGAAGAACGCTGCCGCGCGCAAAAAGCTCATCGCGGCACTCCCGGAGACAAATCCTGACCTTCACACCGAGTTCACCACGGCCAAACGGCGTGCGGAGGGCGAGAGCCAGTTCCTGCGTTCCTCACTGCGCTATCCGCTCACCGGACGTGGGGACATCAACACCTACGCCGTCTTCGCGGAGACCGCTCGGAACATGCTCCATCCAACGGGTCAATCCGGCCTCGTTCTGCCCATCGGCATCGGCACGGATGCCACAACCGCCCCCTTCTTCTCGGACCTGGTCAGAGGGAGGAAGCTTGTCTCTTATCTCGGATTTGAGAACGAGGGGTACATTCTTAGCCGGGATGTCGATCACCGCGTCAACTTTTGCCTGCTGGCGATGGCGGGTCGTTCCTCGCAAGTCTCCCAGGCGTTCTTCTCCTCGAAGGTCCGCTACATGGAGGAGCTGCCAGACCGGCGCTTCAGCATGAGCCCTGAGGACATCCTGCTCGTCAACCCGAACACCGGCTCCTCTCCCACCTTCCGGACCCCTCGTGATGCCGAAATTACCCTTGGCATCTATCGGCGTGTTCCGGTGCTCATCAAGGAAGGCGACGAGCACGGAAATCCCTGGGGCCTGTCGTTCATGACCATGTTCCACATGTCGAACGACTCGGGCCTCTTCCGCACCCGCGAGGAGCTTGAGGCGGAGGGCTGGAGCTTAGAAGGGAACATCTTCATCAAGCCGGAATCTCGCATGCTCCCGCTGTACGAAGCGAAGATGCTTCACCACTACGACCACCGGCTCGGTACGTATGAGCGTCAGACCGAAGCGCAGGCCAATATGGGCACGCTGCCGCGACTGACACCGCAGCAGCAGGATGATCCAACCGTCACCGCTCTCACCCGTTACTGGGTTCCCGAATCCGAAGTCAGTGCAAAGCTGTCTTCTAAGTCGTGGACCAGCGAGTGGCTTCTTGGGTGGCGCGACATAACCAACAGCACCAATGAGCGCACAATGATCGCCGCACTTTCCCCCATTGCTGGCTTCGGTCACACCTATCCGCTGCTATTCGTGGAACGCCTCGGCCTCGCCCCGGTGCTCTACGCAAACCTCGCATCGTTTGTCTTCGACTACGTAACCCGCCAAAAAATCGGCGGTACCCACCTCACGTACTCCTACGCCGAGCAGCTTCCTGTCCTGACACCAGATCTGGCTGCTCTTCACTTGCCCTTCGCTGCTCCTCGTGTACTCGAAATCACCTACACCACCTTGGATATGACCCCGTTCGCGCGAGACCTGGGCGACGAAGGAGCTCCGTTCCGCTGGAACGAATTCCGCCGCCAAGTGATCCGCGCCGAACTCGACGCCCTGTTCTTCCACCTCTACGGAATCTCCCGCGAGGACGCCGACTACATCCTCGACACCTTTCCCATCGTCCGCCGCAAGGACGAGGCCAAGTACGGTTCCTACCGCACCAAGGAGCTGATCCTCGCCGAGTATGACCGCATGGCCGCAGCTGGCGTCAGCCTGGAGAACCCGTTGGTGGACGGTGAGAACTACACCTCCACGCTCAACCCGCCCCCAGGCCACGGCCCTCGCCACCCGGCCTGACCCGGGGCACACGGATATCGTGACCGCATGCCGACGACCCACCTCGTAATCATCAGCGACCGCACCGCCCTGAGTTGGGTGCTCACCGAGCAGCGCATGGCCTTCCCTCCCGGCCGGGCGCGTGCGGCGCAGGCCATCGCAGAGGGCGACGAGGTGCTGCTGTACTCCACGCGAGGCTGCTTCGGGAACCCGACCCGCGATCTGGGACGGATCATCGGCCACGCCACCGTGTCCTCACCCGTGCGCAGCCTCGCCGACCCCGTCGTCTTTGGCGACCGAAGCTTCACTGAGGGATGCGAACTGAGCATCCACGGCCTCGCACCCTTCCGTGAAGGCGTCGTGCTACGCGATCACGTAGACCGTCTCAGCGTGTTCCCGGAGCCGAAGCACTGGAGTGTTCGCATGCGACGGGCCTCCCTGTCGCTCCCGGCGGCTGACGCCGACGTACTCCGGGACGAGTTGCGTCCGCTCCTCAAGCCGCACGCGGACGTGGTTGAGGCGTACCGCTGGCCCCGGTAAAAGGGGATGCCAACGGTACGCCTCGGTCTCAGTTCTCCGACGCGAACCGTACGAACTGCGTCCAGCCGTCACGACCAACGGCAAGGCCGGGGCGTGCCACGTCCTTGGAGTCACGGACGTGGACGGCCTCTCCGGTGACGGCCACCTCCACGCAGCTGTCACCCTGACTGCCGCTGTAACTGGACTTGAACCAAGCAAGTTCCGTCGCGCTCATAGCTCTCCTCGCAGTCGCTCCAGCAAGCCCCGAGAGTCTTGGGGAGTCAGGGCTTGCGAGCGCAGTGTGTCATAGCGCTGACAGAGCAGGCTCACCTCTTTCCGGTCGGCGATCAGCCGTCCGTTCTGCTGGCCTTCGGAGTATGCGAGGCGCCGTCCTTCCGGCGTTTCCAACAGCTGCACCGGACCGTCAAGGCACGCGTGCAACCCAGCTTCCAGCGGTACCACTTGCAACTTCACATTGCGCAGTGCACTGTGCTCCAGTACGTGGTCGAGCAAGGCCAGCCTCTGTTCCCTGTCGCCGAACCCGCGCCGGAACACGGACTCCTCCACGATGAAGCTGAATGGGACGTGCGGCCGCGCGCGCAGCATCTTCTGCCGCTCGGTCCGCGCCACAAGCTGGGCCTCCAACTGCTCATCCGTCAGCAGAGGGATGGTGCCCTCGAACACCGCCCGCGCGTAGTCCTCCGACTGCAACAACCCCGGAACCAACCGACACTCATACGTGCACAGGCTCACCGCGATCCGCTCCAGCCGCGCCCACCGCCGGAACCACGCCGCGAACCCCGGGTCGCCCCGCGTCAGGAACTCGGCCGCCTTCCGCAGCGCGCCCGTGTTGCCCGTGGCCTCCTCCGCCCGTTCCACGAACGACTCGTCCGGCATGCGCCGCCCCAGCTCCACCGACGCCACGGTGTGCTTGGAGAATCGGACCAGCTCCCCGAACTGAGCGCGGGTGAGGCCCGCGTGCTCGCGGAGGGCCTGGACGACGGCCCCGAAGGTCCGCAGACTGTCGGAAGGATCGGGCTCCCGTTCCCAGTCGCCGTCTCCGGCCGCACAGGCATGGTCAATCGTCATACGCGGACACCTCCAGGTGCGTCGTACATGCGAGGGCCCCCGCGCTCGACTCACCCAGGGTGACGGATCAACCGGCGTACCGTCCACGGAACGCGCATGTACGCTGACCCTGCGTACGCGGCGCGGTGCTGGCCAGGGCCGATGATCACCCGCCACCGTGGCCGCATGAACGCAAGCACGTCCCAACTCCCGGCCGGTACCCGCACCTTCACCCAACGCCTGTCCTCGACCCGGCGCGGGGCCCGGCTCGCCCGGCTGCTCGCCGCCGAACAGCTCCGCACCTGGCCGGTGCCGCCGACCATCACCGAACGCGCCGAGGGAATCATCGCCGAGCTGGCCAGCAACGCGGCGCTGCACGGCCGCGTCCCCGGCCGGGACTTCCGGCTCGGCCTCACGCTCCAGGAAGCAACGGGGACCCTCCGCATCGAGGTCACCGACACGCGCGGCGAGAAGCTGCCCGCGCTCCAGCCGGTCCCGCCGCCGGACCGGGAGTCCGGACGCGGCCTGCTCCTGGTCGTCGCGCTCGCCGACCGCTGGGGCACGGAGCCTCACGAGCCGGTGGGCAAGACCATCTGGGCGGAACTGGACTCCCGCCCGGGCTGATCACCCGCGGCAGGCAAAGGTCCGGACGGTCAGGTGAGGTCAGGCGGAAAGCTCGCCTTCGATTTCGCCCTCGTCCTCCAGAGAGAGCCCTCCGATGTCGGCCTGCTCACCGTCGGCGTGCCCCTGCCGATAGCCGCTGCCGGTGAAACGCGTGCGCCGGGCCTTACCGAGCTTCGGGTAGCGGGACTTGAGCCGGGCGTCGACCGCCGTGGTCCGGTCGGCGAGGACGAGAGCCACGCTGCGGCCCTGAGCGGCGTCGGCCGCATCGCTCTGCCGGTCCCGTTCGGACTCCTCCCGGGCCACGCGCGCGGCCTCGCCGATACGCCAGGTCACGGCCCGGATGAAGCCGAGCATCCAGGAGCGTTTGTAGGCGCGCCGGTCCTCCTGTGCCGGGCGATGTGCCGCGTCCGCCGCTTCGGCGCCGCGCAGCATCTGCAAGCGCAGGCTCGCGTACAGGACGTCCACGGCGTGCAGGTCCGACTCGAAGCCGAACAGGTGCACCCGGTGCCTGTGCGCTTTGCCGCCCGGGTACACGGCCTGGCAGCGCAGTTCCCTGGCGATGGAGGAGAGGAGCCTCTTGCACTCGCGCATCCAGGGAGCGGTGACCTCGACCACGCGGTCCGCGGGCTGTTCGGAGACCGGGTCGTCGCCATGGAGCATGGCCTGCTCGATGCCGTACTTGGCCATCAGCTCCGTCGCCTTCTGCAGGAAGGCCTCGGACTCCTCCGATGTGGCTCCCGGGTCCTCTGCCTGGCGCAGGATTGCTTTCACCCGGGCCAGCAAGTGCGGGGGGAGGGGGCCGCCGACTGGAGGTGGGGGCGCAGCGGGGCCGCCCGAGCCGTGCGTCCCGGTGGTCCTCGCCGAATCCTGGTGGGTGGAGTCCTCACCACCGTCGGGCGGGCCATCGGACGGGCCGTCGGAACGGTCCGGACGGCCCCACTCATCGGTGTCGGAGCCGGGACCGTCGTCCTCCTCTTCCTCGTGGGCGATCACGTCTGCGAGGTCGCCGACATCCGGCACCAGCGTCCGCAGGTGAGTCAGCGCGCCCCGGGCCCAGTCGGCGGCATCACCGGGACGGACTTCTGCGCGCAGCGACCGGAGGAGGACGAAGTCACCGTCCGCGCCCTGGGCCAGGAATTCAAGGCGTGCGTGGCCGAGTGCGGAAAGGGCGAGCAGTTCGCAGAGGTCGGCGGCGCTGTGCCGGGAGTACCGCAGTGCGATGCCGGGCTCGGGGTACCACTCCTCCGGTCCGTCGGGCGCGTCCGGCCAGTCCAGGTCGAAGAGATCGAACTGCTGGGGGCCGACGACATCGGCGTGTATCCGGATCGCGGAGGACGTCGCCGCGCCCGAGAAGGCCAGCGCGGCCGCACGTTCCTGCGGGGAGGTGACGATGTGGTACCAGACCGGAACGGACCCGCGCATGCCGTGCCAGGTCAGCTCTCCCCGCGCCGCGCGTTCGCCGGCTTCCCGGCGGACTCCGTCCTCAAGTGCCCCTTCCGCCGGAGCACACGCCGACGGCCCGCTCACGCAGTCGAGGAATTCGGCCAGGTACTCGTGTGTGGCACGCGGTGCGGCGAACGCGGCCGTCTGGTACAGGGCGTGCTCGCAGTCCGAGAGCGCGTCGATCACGGGGTCGACGACCTCGTTGAGGTAATTCTCGTCGGCGGACGTGTACAGCTCTTCCAGGAACGCCCCGGTGGCCTTCGAGGCGCCACTCGCGTGCTTCTCGCACCACTCGCCCAGGCGCTCGGCACAGAGCTGCTGTTCGGCGAGGAACTCCAGGTGTCCGGCGTTCTGGAGGACCTCTTCGTAGACGGCCAGGGAGTCCTCGATCGCCTCGACGACCTCCGGCCGGGAGAGGATCGCTTGCCCGAGCAGGTTCAGGGGCTCCGGCCCCGACGCCAGGTGCCCGGCCAGAGAGGAGAGCGACAGCCCGTACTGCTCGGGTGCGCGCTCGGGGTGGTGGACGTCCGCGGTCGCGGCCGTGCGCATGCCCCACCGGGAGATCAGTTCATCATCAGCCTGTGACGGCTTCACCCTCAGCGCCCTGTCCCGCCTCCAGAGCGCGAGAACGAGCTCTTCCCAGCCTTGGGCGTTCCAGGACCAGAGCGCGGGGTCCTCGGCCGCGGTGAGGGCGGAGCGGATCTCGCGTACGGCGCCGCCCAGGTCGTAGCGGTGACCGTTGGGGATCAACAGCTTCAGCCAGGCAACGCTTTCCGACACCGGCTGGACACGCGCTTCGTCCGCCGCGACGCGCGTCAGCACCAGCGCGTTCACCAGTCGCTGGTCGCCCAGGTCGAAAGGGGCCAGGGCGTGCAGCTGAGGACCGAGCTCGGAGAGCTCCTCGCTCAGTTCGGTGACCCGGGCTTGCAGCCAGGCCCTGCGGGCCGTGGCGAAGGCCGAGGCCGAGCCGTGGGTCGCGCCGCGCTCCGTCATGACGTTGTGCCCTCCCCTGGGGGCGTCCGTACCGGACTGCCCCCGCACCGCAGATCGAAAACGAGTCCACATCCTAGGACGCTGGCGACAAGCGGAATCCTGCGGGCGGGGCCGACGCGTGGGGAGCACGCGCGCGCCGACGGACCAGAACGCGTGTGTACACAGATTCGAATGTCTACTCTTCATAAAATACGTTGACAGCGCTAACAGGTTTCCCTCATGGTGGTGGAACCAACGGTGCGGCTGATGTGTCTGAGTTCACCTCAACTCCCGTACGCCGCAAGAGGAGCAGAGCGATGTCCGACGAAATCGGCTCCACCCACACGCCCCTGCGGGACGTACTTCTCGGGCGCCTGGCCGAGTCCGGTCTGGCACCCGAGGTCCGGGAGGTGCTGCGGGACCTGTTACCCCATGCCACGGTCAGAGGCAACGAGCGGGCCCGTTCCCTCTATCTGCGGTCCATCACCGCCGCGGGATGGCGCGGCATCGGTCCCGCCACCACGCTCGACCTTCGGCCCGAGCCAGGGCTGACGGTCATCGCGGGGCGCAACGGCTCCGGAAAGTCGAGCCTCGCCGAAGCCGCGGAGATGGCGCTCACCGGGAGCAACTACCGCTGGCAGGACCGGACCCAGATCTGGAAGCAGGGCTGGCGCAACCTGCACGACCACACCGACCCCCACGTGTCCGTCGAACTCTGCGCAGAGGGCACGAGCACTCCGGTCACCGTCCGTCGGCGCTGGGCCGGCACGGGGCTGGACGACTGCCGTACCGAGGTCGAGGGGGCGGCGTCCGCTCTGCACGAGGTCATCGACCCCGAACAGATATCGCTCTACCGGCCCTTCCTCCCGTACAGCGAACTCGGGGCGATGATCAGCGGGCCCCTCACCGCGCTCCATGACGCGCTCGCCCAGCTTCTGGGCCTTGAGCTGCTCAGCGAAACGGACAAGAAGGCGCGTGCCCTGCTCAAGACACTCAATGACGACGTCACGGCGGCCACGACACTCACCGAGACCGTCGTGCGCGAACTGGCCGAGCACGACGACCCGCGTGCCGCGGAAGCGGTCACCGCGCTCGGCGGGCGTCGGCCCGACCTCGACCGCGTGCGCCTGCTCCTCAAGGGAAACGCCGCCGCCGACGACACCGCGCTCGCTCGGTTGCGCCGCCTGGCCGCGCTGCCCGCCCCCGACCGGCAAGCCGTCACCACCGCCGTGGCCCGGCTCCGGAAGGCCGCCGCTGACGCGGAGGACGTGCGGTACAGCTCCGCGGAGGACGCACGACAGCTGATCGAGTTGCTGGAAAGGGCACTGGACCACCGCCGGCGCCACCCCGATACCGCCGAGTGCCCCGTGTGCGGCAGCGCCGACCGCCTCGACGGGACCTGGGCGGAAGGGGCTCGTGAGCAGGTCGAGCGCCTGCAAGCGGAAGCGGCCCAGGCGCAGGCCGCCCGCCGGGATTTGGCGGCCGCTGTGCGGGACGTCCATGACGCGGTGCATCCCGTCCCGGAATGGCTCCAGGCTGACGAACCATCGATCGCCGCCCTCTGGCGCGACTGGGCCGCGTGCCGTGCCGTGCTGGACCCACGGGAGTTGGCCGACCGGGCCGAGCGGGCCGAGGCCGTGCTCGGCGATGCCTGCCACCAGGTCAGGGAACACGCCACGCGGCGTCTCGACGAGCAGGACAGTCGATGGCAGACCATCGCCGGACGCCTCACCGAATGGCTGAGGCACGCCGAGGCCGCTGAGCGAGCGCAGCCCCGTATCAAGCAGGTCAAGGCCGCGCGTACGTGGCTGAGGAAGGTCACCGACGAGCTTCGTGAAGCACGGCTGAAGCCGATCGCCGACCAGTCGCAGATGGTCTGGAAGCTGCTGTGCGAGCGCAGCAGCGTCTCACTCGGTTCGGTCGGTCTTACGGGCACGGCCAACGCGCGGAAGGTAGTGCTCGACGTCTCGGTGGACGCCGTGGACGCGCCCGCCTTCGGCGTCATGAGCCAGGGCGAACTGCACTCGCTGGCGCTGTCGCTGTTCGTACCACGGGCAACTCACGAGAGCAGCCCCTTCAAGTTTCTGGTGATCGACGACCCCGTCCAGTCCATGGATCCGGAGAAGGTCGACGGTCTGGCCAGGGTTTTGGACCTCTACGCCCAGCACCGGCAGGTCGTCGTCTTCACCCATGACACCCGGCTGGAGGAGGCCATCCGCCGCCTCGGCATCGCGGCGACGATCAAACAGGTGTCCCGCCAGACCGACTCCGTCGTCCGGGTCGTCCCGGTCAGTGACCCGGTGACCCAGGCTCTGGAGGAGGCCCGAGCCGTCTCGCTGGACGAGAACCTGCCCGACGACGTGGCGGACCGGGTGCTTCCGGCGATGTGCCGGGTGGTTCTGGAGGCGGCCTTTCTGACCGTCGCCCGCCGCACGCTGCGCGTCGCGGGAGTGAGTTCGCGCGTAGCCGAGGACAGGATCGCGAAGGCCGGCCCTCTCACCGGACTCGCCGCGCTCGCTCTGGCGGTGCCGCACGACACCGTTCTCGACGCCCTTGCCCGTGATCACGGCCCCTGGGCGAAGGATCTGATCCGGCAGTGCAACTCGGCATCCCACCAGAAGCCCGCGCACGTGACCGACCGCAAGGACTTGATCCGTCGAACCGAGCGGCTCGCCAAGGCGGTGCTGGCCCAGTGACTCTGCCCACGGGAAGCCTTCTCGGCGCTGCCGATCGGCTGCTCAATCCGCCCCCGGAGACCGCCTCCACCCTCGCCCCGGGGCTTCGTGCCCGTGCCGCGGCGGTCCTGCTCCGGCTGGCACTGGACGAGACACTCGACATGTTCTGGGCCGATGTCAGCCCGGCCATGACCCGTAATGGGCGCACCAGAATGCTCTGTCTCCAGTGGTACGTCAGCCGATCGGTCGCCCGGCAGTGGCACACCACGTGGTGTGCGCTCAGCGCCGCCTGTCACCACCACACCTACGAACTGCCGCCGACGCCGGCAGAAGTGCGGGCCTGGCATCAGGACGTGGCCGAACTGCTGCGCGTATTGCCCTCCGCCCGAATATGAGCCCGGCCCCGAGGGCCTGCAATCCGAAGAGGTATGGCACATGGAGACCCGTCGCTACCGCATGGTGGTTGCCAGTGGACTCGACTACGTCACGACCGGTGCCCAGGTCGACCGGCAACTGCGCAACTGGTTGGCGCAACCACCGAAGGCTTACGACATCGACGCGTTCGCCGAGGGACGTAACGAGATCGCCCGTGGTGTGACGCTCGACCATGATGCCACCACCGCGGCCGTCGGGGCCTACGGACGCTGGCGGCTGAGGGAGAAGACACCCAGTGGGTCGTGGCAGACCACGGTGCTGATCCGGCAGGTCGCGGACGGCCCGATCTGGGTCCAGCTGGACGTCGAGCATGTGCCGGACGACCCCGACGTCGTGCCCGATGCGGCGAAGACGCCACGCCTGGCGAAGAGCCTGCTCGAGGTACTGGACGCGCGCGACAGCCTCGCGGACGTGACGGCGATGCCTCAAGTCGTCGAAGGGGACGACGTCGACGCCGTCATCGACGAACTCTGTGACGGGGCCCGGCGTCTGCCGATCGTCGTGGCGAGCACTCCTCATGGTGCCGACTTCGACACCTGGCTGGAGCAGACGATCGATCCTCTCGTCCGCCCCCTGGCCGGGATCGCCGTCCTCTACATTCTCGCCCCGGATGCCGAGGCGCGGTTCAACCGCAGACTGGAGTACCACCGCGTCTACGGAGGTGGCGTTCGCACCTACCTGCCCGGGGTGGATCCGGCCTGGCCGGCGGACGGCCAGCGGCACCGGGTGATGTCGCGGCGCCTCATCACCGAAAAGCCATACCAAGCCCGCAGGATCCTGGCCCAGCTCCCGCAGAACATGGCTGCCCGCCTGCCGCTCCCGGCCGCGCTCGACTCGGTCCCGGTCATGCGGACCCGGGCCAGGGACGGAGTGGGGAGCACCGAGCTGGAGCGGTTGCGGGACGAGAACAACGCGCTTCACGAGATCCTGGAGGAGGCGGGGAAGGAGCAGCGTGTCCGTGCTGATGAGATCCGTGAGCTGAAGCGCGAGCTGAGCAAGGCCGGCGACAACGAGACGCAATTCATCGTCGATTACGACGAACAGTACGGTGAGCTCCACAAGGTGAAGCTGCATGTGCTGGCGCTTCAAAGGAGGCTGGCGGGATTCATCGCGGCCGAGGAGGCGTTTGCCCTCGCCGCGGACTCCGACGACGACCCCGCAACCTTCGAGGAGCTGCTCGGCCGGATCGGCGACATGCCCCGCGTCCACTTCACCGGCTACCGGAAGTACACCCTTGAACTGGACGCCCAGGCGTACGGCTCGTCCTGGGTCCGCATGGCCTGGGACGCCGTGCTGGCACTGCGGGACTTCGCCGACGCGGCCGCGGAGGGCAGAGCAGGGTGTGACTTCAAGCAGTGGTGCAGCGACGCGCCCAGCGGGGTGCACACCATCTCGCCTCGCAAAATCGTCCGTGACGAGTCGAAGAGCGTGAAGGCCAAGGCAGCATGGCGCAAGGAGCGGACCTTCCCCGTGCCGGAGCAGGTGAACGCGGACAGACAGGTCTTCATGGGCGCCCACCTGCGCATCGGTGGGGGCAACACGGTCGCGCCACGGCTCCACTACTACGACGGTCACTGCTCCGACCACGGAATATTCATCGGCTACATCGGCCCGCACCTGAGCAACACACTCAGCTGAACGTCCTGGCACCCTGAGATGAAAACGCGTGGAGAACGTCGAGCCGAGGAGTGGGTTTGGGCGAGCGAGACACAAGGCAGTCCATGGTCGACGAGTACCCGGAGTTCCGGCTGCAGCTGCCGAACGGAGGGCCGTACGCACGAGGGCGCGTCCTGCCGGAGAAGGGGATGAACGGGAGCCTGAAGTTCCTCGTCCTCGCCGGATCGCCGCTCCGCGCGGAGACGATGCCCGGCATCGGGCGCCACGCGGCGGCACAGCGGGAGCGGCTGCGGGGCGACGGCGGCGTCCGCCCGTCGGACCGGTGGGCCGGGTATCTGGAGGCCACACGGGACATCGAGTGCAACTCTCCCTCGGCCGCGGCTTCGGTGGTGGCCGGGCGGAGCACGGACGGTTTGTCCGGGTGGCGCACCGAGGACGGCTTCCCCCTGGCCGACTACCTCGGCCACACCTGGCGCACCCCGCACAAGACCTGGCTGGTGCGCGGCTCCAACGTCTCGGGCCGCGACCTCGTGAAGCGGCTGTGGGTGTCCGAGGGCTGGGTCACCCTGGCGGCCTCGCACCTGCCGCCGCTGGCCGAACCGGAACCGACGAAGAGCACCCTGCGGCGGTACGTCCAGGAGGGGTACGACGCCACCACCTCGTACAGCCAGAAGCAGGCCATGGTCGATGAGCTGCACTGCTTCCTCACTCAGATGCGGCGCGGAGACACACTGTGCACGATCTCCGGCGGGCAGTTGTACGTCGGCACGGTCACGGGCGACCTCGAACAGGTCGAGTCCGACGGCGGCTTGTCCAATCTGCGGCGGAAGGCCGACTGGCGGCGCGAGGGCTTCCCCTACGACACCCTGCCGGAGGAGCTCCAGCAGAAGCTGTCCGTCCAGCACGACGTCGTCGACCTCACCTCGGTGCAGGCCCTCGTCGAAGGGCTCGGCCTGAGCGATGAGGAACTGGCCGAGGAGGCCGAGGCCACCGAGCGCGACCCGAGCGCGGCGATCTCGGCGATCACCGCCCGCCGCGACCCCGAGCTGCCCGAACCCACCGCCGGGCTGGCCGCCGAACTGCTGGTCCACGACATCGCATGGCTCCGTGAGGTGCGCGACCTGCTGGCGGACGAGCGGCATCTGGTGCTGTACGGCCCGCCGGGCACGGGCAAGACCTACCTCGCGCTGAAGCTCGCGGAGTTCCTGGGCGGCGGGCCCGAGCAGGTGAAGCTCGTGCAGTTCCACCCCTCGTACGCGTACGAGGACTTCTTCGAGGGGTTCCGTCCGCGGGAGGACCCCGAGACGCGGGAGGTCGCCTTCCGGCTGACCGCCGGGCCGCTGCGGGAGCTGGCGGACCTGGCCTCGCGTGAGGGCAACCGGCACGTCCCGCACTTCCTGATCATCGATGAGATCAACCGGGCCAACCTGGCGAAGGTCTTCGGCGAGCTGTACTTCCTCCTCGAATACCGGAACAAGTCCGTGCGGCTCACCTACTCCGGCGACGACTTCGCGCTGCCGCCGAACCTCTTCGTGATCGGCACGATGAACACCGCGGACCGGTCCATCGCGCTCGTGGACGCGGCGATGCGCCGCCGGTTCGCCTTCGTGGAGCTGTCCCCGGGCACCGAGCCGACCAGCGGGCTGCTGCGGCGCTGGCTGGCGAGGGAGGGGAAGGACGCCGAGCCCGCCGATCTGCTCGACGCGCTCAACTCCCGCATCGACGACGCCGACTTCCGGATCGGCCCCTCGTACCTGATGAAGAAGGGCGTCCACCGGGAAGGCGGGCTGGAGCGGACCTGGCGGACGAAGATCCTGCCGCTGTTGGAGGAGCACCATTACGGCGAGGGCATCGACATCGAGAAGCGGTACGGGCTCGCCGCGCTGCGGGAGTCGCTGGGGTGAGCTCCACGGTGCACCCCGAAGGGAACCCCGCCCCGGATCCCGCGGTACGTCCCGAGGCGCCCACCACCGTCGAGCTGGTGGAGCACGCACCGGCCCGTTCCGTGCCGCTGCCGGACACGGTCGGCCGGGCACTGGCCGCCGCCCGGGTCGTGGACGCCGCCCCCGACCCGTACGCGCCGGGACACTGGTCGCTGCGGGCGGGCAGCAAGGTCGGGGCGGTCTCCGTCGCCGTGCCAGATGGCAGCCCGTCGTTCACCGTCCGCGTCACGCCCAAGGTGCCCATCGCCCGCCTCTTCTTCCTGCTCGGCTACAGCCTCGACCCGCGCGGCGGCTGGCGCGACGGAGAGGTGGAGGCGGCGGACCACCACGGCCTGCTGCCCGCGGTCGCGCACGCCGTGGAGCGCCAGGTGGACCGGGCGCTGCGGCAGGGACTCCTCCAGGGGTACCGGGCGACGGAGGAGACCACCCTCGTCGTCCGCGGACGCGTCCGGGAGGCCGAGCAGATCCGCCGTCACTTCGGTGCGACGCTGCCCGTGGAGGTGGCGTACGACGAGTTCACCACGGACATCGCGGAGAACCGCATCCTGCGCACGGCCGTGGAGCGACTGCTGCGTCTGCCCGGCGTACCGCGTGACGTGCGCCGCAGGCTGCTGCACCAGCGCGCCCGCCTCGCCGACGTCAGCCCGCTTCCGCGCGGCGGGCCGCTCCCCGACTGGCATCCCACCCGGCTCAACGCCCGCTACCACCATGCCCTGCGCCTGGCGCGTGCCGTCCTGGACGGCGCCTCCCCGGAGCACGCACCCGGCGGACTGCGCGTCGACGGCTTCCTGTTCGACATGAACAAGCTCTTCGAGGACTTCGTGACGGTCGCCCTGCGGGAGGCCTTCCGGGGCTCGGGCCGCGCGGCCCGCCTCCAGGACCCGCACCACCTCGACGAGGCGTCCGCGATCCGCATGAAGCCGGACTTCGTGCTGTACGGGGCGGACGGCACCCCGTCGGCGGTGGTGGACGCCAAGTACAAGGCGGAGAAACGGGACGGCTACCCGGACGCCGACCTGTATCAGATGCTGGCCTACTGCACCGCCCTGGGACTCGGGGAGGGGCATCTGGTGTACGCGAAGGGCAATGCCGCGCACACCGCGCACCGGGTGCGGCACGCCGGCATCATCATCCACCAGCACGCCGTCGATCTCGATCAGGAACCGGCCGGGCTGCTCACGGACATCGCGGCCGTGGCCCGGCGGATGGACACCACTCTGCGCATGTGATCGACTGCGGAGTGTCCGTTCAGGGGTGGGGGAGGTCACTCGTGCCGCAGCTCGCGTTCGCCAACAGCTTCTGGGAGAGCTACGACGTCCTGGAGAAGCCCGTCAAATCCGGCGTGCGCAAGGCCATGGAGAAGTTCCAGCGGCTCACCGTGGCCGAGCTGCACGCGGACAAGGGGCTCCACCTGGAAAACGTCGACAAGGCGCGCGACCCGCGGATGCGGACCATCCGCATCAACGACTTCTGGCGCGGCGTCGTCCTGGCACCGGACGACGGCAGCGATGTGTTCCTGCTCGTCAACGTCGTCCCGCACGACGACGCGTACACCTGGGCGGCCAAGCGGCTGTACACGACGAACTCCGCGACGCGCGGCCTCGAGGTACGCAACGTGGCCGCGATCGAGCAGCTCACCCCCGCCCTGGAGAAGGCCGCCGCCAAGGCCCCTTCGCTGCTGTTCGCGAAGTACTCCAACACGGTCCTGCGCGAGCTGGGCATCGACGACCAGGTGATGCGGGCGGTGCGGACGATCATCGACAAGCCGCAGCTGGAGGCCTTCGGCACCCTGCTGCCGGAGGACCAGTTCGAGGCCCTGCAGTACCTCGCCGAGGGGTTCAGCGCGGAGGAGGTGTACCGCGACGTGGTCGCCGTACGCCGCCCGGCCGACGCGGAGCCCGAGGCGGACGAGAGCCTGGCCATCGCGATCTCCATCACCACGAGCCGTATCACCCTGGTCACCGGCCCCGAAGAGCTGGCCGACATCCTGGAGAAGCCGTTCGCGACCTGGCGGGTGTTCCTGCATCCGTCGCAGCGGCGCGTTGCCTACCGAACGTCGTACGGCGGTCCGGCGCAGGTCACGGGCGGTCCCGGCACGGGCAAGACAGTCGTGGCGCTGCACCGTGTCAAGCACCTCCTCACCCGCGCGCCCGAAGCGCGCATCCTGCTCACCACGTACACAGGCGCCCTGGCCGCCGCGCTCCGCGAGAACCTGGCCCTCCTCCTCGACCACGACCCGTCGCTGCTCGGCCGGGTGGAGGTGACGACGGTCGACTCCTACGCGTACGGCCTCGTGAGCCGCCTGGACGGCAGGGTCCCCTCCCCCATCAGGGACCGGGCGGAGCGGGAGCTGTGGCAGCGGATCGTCAAGAAGCTCGGGCTCCCCTGGACGGAACAGTTCCTGGCCCAGGAATACCGGCACGTCATCCTCGCCCAGGACATCCGCGACCTGGACGCCTACCGGGCCGCGTCCCGGCGCGGGCGCGGAAGTCCACTGCCGACCGGACGGCGTGAGCGGCTCTGGCCCGCCGTCGAGCTGTTCGAGTCGATGCTGCGCGAACAGGGGAGGACCACGCATCTGCGGGTCTGCGCCCGCGCGGCGGAGCTCCTGGCCCGTACGGCACCGGCGTTCGACCATGTCGTGGTCGACGAGGCGCAGGATCTGCACCCCGCGCAGTGGCGCGTTCTGCGCGGCGCGGTGGCGCCGGGACACGACGACCTGTTCATCACGGGCGACCCGCATCAGCGCATCTACGACTCACGGGTCTCCCTGGGCTCGCTCGGTATCCCGGTGGCCGGGCGCACCAGCCGTCTGCGCGTCAACTACCGCTCCACGGAGGAGATCCTGTCCTGGTCGACCGGCATCCTCAGCCCCGTGTCGGTCGACGACCTGGGCGGCGAAGGCAGTGACACGCTGGCCGGCTACCGCTCGCTGCTGCACGGCCGCAGGCCGTGGGTGGACGGGTACGGTTCCGAGCAGGCGGAGGTCGCGGCGCTGGTGGAACGTGTCGAGGACTGGATGGCCCAGGGCATACGCCCGTCCGAGATCGGCGTGTGCGCCCGCTTCAACGTGCTCCTCGACAAGGCGTACGACAAGTTGACCGCGGCCGGGGTGCCGGTGGTCCGGGTCAAGGACGCCCCGGGGCCGGACGTGGCGGGGGTGCGGCTCGCCACCATGCACGCCATGAAGGGCCTGGAGTTCCGGTGCGTCGCCGTGCTCGGGATGACGGCGAGCGCGATGCCCTTCGCCCGCGAGGTCACACCGGCGGATGTGGATGTGCTCCAGCACGATGCGGATCTGCTGCGGGAGCGGTGCCTGCTGTTCGTGGCGTGCACCCGGGCGCGGGAAGCGCTGACCGTGTCGTGGAGCGGCCGGGCCAGTTCGTTCGTACCGCGCGGCTCCGCACAGCCCGGACCAGCCGAGGACTAACCGTCCTTGCCGCCCTCGGGAACGAGGGTGCCGTTGCCCAGCCCGTCCCTGGCGAGCGCTGCCGCGTCCCGGCTCAGCTCCGCCAGCCGCCGCGTACGCTCCTCGAACTCCTGGAGCGCGCGGAAGGCGGTTCCGTAACGGCGCTGGTCGGCGATGTCCATCCGAGGGATACGGGCGCCTCGGCCGTCGAGGCGGAAGGTGCCGCTGGCGCTCGTGGAGCGACGGTTGTTCGCCGCGCTGCGCAGGAAACCCCGCAGGTAATCGGTGTCGAGCTGGTCCGTCACCGAGACCGGCTCAGGGTCGGTGTACTCGACGAGTCCGGCGCGAGCGAGCTCCGCGACACTGATCGTGGGCCCGTCCGGAGAGGCAGGGCCGTCGCCCGCGGTCAGCGCCGGCAGCAGCTCCTCGATCCCCTGGAGCTGTTGTGCCAGCTCCTGCCGCAGAGAGCGGTATTCGGCAGCGAGATCACGATGCGGCTCCGCGACGTGGCGGCCGGGCGTGAGGTCCACCGCGTCATCCAGCAGATCGACGAGCGGCACGTCCACGACCTGGCCGGGGCCGGGCTCAAGGGAACCGTCCGGGTCACCCGCGGTCAGATCGGTCAGCGTTACGGACGTGGCGGCGTCATCGGGCGATGCGGGCCGGCGCAGTTGCCAGAGGTGGACGGGGAGGGCGTGGGCGGCCGAGGTGCCGGGTGGCAGGGCGATGACATGCGTGAGGATGCCACGTCGTACGAGCGCGGCGCGGATACGGCGACCGGCCTTGCGGTAGGCGACCGAGGCGGGCATCACCATGAGAACGCGACCGCCGGGGGCCGTGTGGGCGTAGGCGTGCTGGAGCCAGGCGAGTTCGCCCTCGGCACGTGAGGGGGTACCCAGTTCCCAGCGGGAGTCGAGAAGCAGCTCCGCCCGCCCCCAGTCGGTGACACCCACCGGGGGGTCACATACGACGAGTTCGGCCTCGATGTCCGGCCACTGGTCGTCGCGCAGGGAGTCACCCGTGGCGACGGTGACGTCCGTTCGGCCCGTCAGGTCGGCGCGCATCTGCGCGACATCCGCGCTGCGGGGGTCCGATTCCTGCCCGTACCGCTCGCCTGTTCCCTCGGGGGCGACGGCGAGGAGGAGCGTGCCGATGCCGCAGGCCGGATCGAAAACGGTCGCGTCACTCGCCACCTCGCCGGCGAAGTGGCGCACGGCACGGACCACACGAGGCGAGGTGACCTGGTCCGAGCCGACCCGGCGCACCGAGTCGGTGAAGCGCTCGCAGAGAGCGTCGGCCACGTCGCCCGCGGAGGTACTCGCGGAGAGGTTCCGCGCCAGCCGGGCAGCCTTCTCCGGCAATCCGTGCGTCTGTCTTCCATCGGCAAGCAGGCGGAGGACGGCGGCGATTCCGCCGAGGATCTCCTCACCGTAGGCTCCGCGCAGCACTTGCCAGAGCTGGACCTCCTCGGAGACTCCCTGCCCCTTGCGCTGTCGATCCAGCCACGCCTCCACATCCGGCAGAGCGAACAGTGGGCTGTTCGCACCGCCCCCAGCAGGCGTGGGGAAGTCGTCGTAGCGCCGTCTCCAGTTGGAGACCGCGGCGCGGGTGACCCCCGCGAGACGGGCGATCTCCGAGCCGGAGACGAGGAGAACGGCCGTGGGGGCGGCATCTTCTCTCATGGCCCCAAACGTACACGCAATGCCGGTTCACTTCCAGCAATAAACTGTTGACTATGTACACAAGTGTGTGCGGCGGTCGCATGTCGACGGACGAGGGTAACGAGATGGGGAGCTTGCGGTATGCGAAGAGCCCAGGGAGGACGGATCGCTGCCTGGTTCATCGGAGTCCTCAGCCGCTTGGCCGGATACCAGCAAGCACTGCGCCGACTGCCGTGCACTCTGTGGGATGTGCGGGTAGGGCCCATACTTTCAGGGCGCCTTGTACTCGCGTCACCACTCGCCATGAGTGTGCTGTGGTCCGTGGCACGAGGGTCTGAACAGGCGGGTCAGGTTCCCGTGCGCAGGTGTTGGGTGAGGTGTTTGAGGGTGGTCCAGGTCTGGTCGTCGGTGCCGTCACCGAGGGCGTAGTGCAGGGCGGGGCGGGAGGTGGGGCCGAGTTGGGTGGGGTGAGGTTGAGGGGTGGGTGCTGGGCGTGGTGGGTGCCGATGTCGTGGACGGTGTCGGAGCCCAGGGTGAGAGCGACGGGGGGGTGTCGCGATGTGTGGGGGGATGGTGAGGTCGCGCGGGCCGTGGCCCAGTGAGGTGAGCATCGAGGTCAGGCCGTGCTCGGTGGCCAGGGTCTCGGCGAGGGGTCCGCGATGCGCACGGTGGCGAGTGCGGGGCGGTCGGGGTGGCCGATGGCGATCAGCCAGGTGGATTGAGGTGCGCGCTGGCGGGCGAGGGCGGTCAGCTGGCGGGCGGACCAGGGCAGGTTGACGGGCTCGGCGGTGCTCCAACCGGCGGGTGGGGCGCCGGTGAGGTGGTGCCAGGCGGTTTCCAGGGCACGGCCGAGGACGAGTTCTTCGTCTGCGGGATGGCGGGTGCGAATGGCGAGGATAAGTTGGCGATCGCCGGTGTCCGTGGTGTCGGTGAAGGCTTTGGCGACGGGCGTTGTGCCGGATGAGGTGCGGGCGGGGGCGAAGGTGCCGTTTTGCCAGTGCAGCACAGCGCCGGAGAGGCCGTCGTAGTAGCCGTCCTGTGGGTCTTGGATGACCCAGCGGTTGGGGTATCCGCCCAGGGCGTTGCGGGTGGGGAGGGTGAGGCGGGCAGTGTTGGGGGTGACGATGTGCAGGGCGCGGTCGCTGGTGATGGCGGTGCGCAGGCCATCGGAGAGCCAGCTGGTCATGGGGATGACCGGGCGGTCTTGGAGGACGACTGCTGTCGTGTCGGTGAGGACGTCGATGGCGGGGTGGGCGTTTGCTGGGGCTGCCGGACCGTCGGCGGTGAGGGGGGTGACGTCGGTGGTCGCCGCTTCCGGTGGCCAGGTGATGCCGTGGAGGACGGTGGCGAGGCGCCCGGCGAAGTAGTCGGCGAGCTGTCCGGCCTCGGGTACGGCGGTGGTGGCGCGGGCTTCCGTCCACCAGACAGGGGCGTCCGAGGCGGTGATCCTGAGGAGGCGGGCCGGTTCGCCGGGGGTGTGGATGAGGAATGGGGGCCTCGATGGAGACGAGGGTGCTGCCGTCCGGGGCGCAGAGCTGGACGACGGCGTCGCCGGCGGCTGTTCGTACACGAAGGTTGGGGCCGCCCGCGTAGAGCCCGGCCAGCAGAGTGGATACGTCGGGCATGGTGGGGGTGAGGGCGATGACGTCCTTGGTCACGTGGCGTCGTCCGGGGTGGTGTCAGGGGCGAGGGCGGTCTGGATGAGCTTGTGGGTGCGGCCGCGGCGGACGAGGGTGCCGCGGCCGGGCGGTTGGGCCGAGGCGTAGAGGCCGGGGAAGAGCTGGCCCTCGGTGCGGTCGCCGGTCATGACGAGGGCGGCGGTTCCGGTCTCGCGCAGCGTGGTCAGCAGCGGTTCGTACAGGGCCCGGGAGGATCCGGCGGTGCGGCGGGCGATGACGAAGTGCAGCCCGATGTCCTGGGCGGAGGGAACGTAGGGCAGGAAGTCGGCCAGGGGCTGTTGGCCTGCGGTGGTGAGGATGTCGTAGTCGTCGACGAGGATGACGATGCGTGGTCCGCTGAAGGCGGGTGCGTCCGCGAGCGCGTCATGGTCGACGGTCTCGTCCGGAGTCCTCGTCCACAAGATCCTCGCCCAGACCCAACGCCTCATCAAGCGCGACGCGACCACAGCCCGGTCCCCGCTCGCCGACCTCCTGACCGCCGCGACCGAACACATCTGCAATCAGCACGCCAGCCACCTGTCCTCCCACCACGCCGCATGGCTCGAAGCCGAGGCGGCCTCGCACGTTGTCAACGTCGCCGGATGGTCGCTGACCGGCCTGACCGACCCAGCCCTACCCCACTGCCTCACCCGCCTCGACCAACGCCCCCACCCCGCACGACTGAACCTACTGGCCACCGCAAGCCCACCGCACCGACCCGGACCGCCCGGCCACACCCGTCATGGCCTCCGTACCTACCCAGCGCACGCGGTCCGGCAAGCCGACCGGCAGACGGGTGGGGCCTTGTCCCTGCGCATGCAATAACGGCGGGTTCTGCGGCGGCTGCGGGCACGCCGGATGCGGAGGACGGCGGTAACCCAGTCGGATACGAGTGCCGCTGCGCAGGGACCCCAATCGGGTGCCTGCGCAGCGGCACTCGTATCCGAGGAGATCGTGTCCTCCCACACCGGGTCCGTCACCCGCCGGCTCAGCTCTCGCTCACCAGTCGCTCGCCTTCGCGAAGAAGGCGTCGCTTTTCAGGATCTCGACCGTTGCGGCCTGCTCGACGGCGAGCACTTGTCATCAATTGGTGGAAGTTTTGCCATCTTTGTAGACCTGGTAATAGTTCACAGGAGTCATGCTCATTTTGAAAACCATTCCGAACTTATCGCGAATGCCGGCAATGGTCTTCGGCTCCGGTCTGCGAGAGCAGCGTGATACCGGAGGATCAGGTTTCGCACATTTAGGCGGTTGCTCGATCAATGTCCGATGCTGTTTGGTGCGGACCATATCCCACTCCAACGTCTGCGAACCGTCGGAGAGCTGCACGGGCTCGGTCGCGTGGGGTCCACTCGGGTTGGGCGCGTGTCCCCGGTAGTAGGCAACCAGCTTGTTGCGGTAGTCGTCGTGACCGAAGTCGACGCCTTCGCCCGGGGTCGTAGCAGATGCCTGTCGGTCACCTGCGGACAGTATCCCGTCCATCACGTCGCCGACCTGGTCCCGGTCGGCGCCGTAGTAGCCGGCGACATCGACAGTGCAACGGATCTTGTATCTGTCGTCGCCCGATGGCAACGCGCCTCCCGAGCCGCTCGCGCAGTAGTCCTTCACGGTGACCAGAGCGAGGGTGAGGGGGGTTTTCTTGTCATATGTATGAGCGATACTCACGAGATGCTGTTCAGCCTTTTGCCTGGCCTGCTCAGCCTTGGCACTGCCCCCGAGCTTCCGAGTTTCTTCAAGGCTGATGGCGTTGTCTCCGGCAGAGCATGAGGCGACACCAAGCATGCCGACAGCCCATACGGCAGCCACGATCTTCCGAGCTGCGCGAGAGGTACGAGACAGCGTCATGCCGACTCTCCTTGTCCCTGTCTTGACATAGGCATTGTGCTCGTCTTCATCAGGCGGTGCCTGAGTACGCGTACTCAGGCACCGCCACCGATCAGTAGGACGCCTGGGGCTGTCCTACTTCAGCGCCTGTTCCAGCACGTTGGTGTACAGCCGTGCGCCCGCGATCTTCGGGTGGAAGGTGGCCATCCCGACCTCGGTGAGACCGAAGTTGTCCGCTTTGGACAGCCCCGTCTTGACGATGCCGTTGACGTCTTCCGGGTCGCCGCAGACCGTCTTGCCTTCGAACTCGTTGCGCGGGTCCGCGAACACCGCTTTTGCTCCGGACTGGTTGGCGTCCGACACGGCGCCCTTCATCTCTTCGTCCAGGGTGTCCGCGACCTGGTTCAGCCATGGGGCCTCCCCGGTGCCGATGCCCGGAATGCACTGGCCGCCCGCGGACAGCAGCCGCGGATAGCCCATGAGGATGATCTTCGCGTTTGGCGCCTTACTGTGGATTACGTTCAGCGTCTTCGCTATGCGTGGACGGATCTGGTCGTGCAGCCACTTCGGGGCCCAGTCCTTCAGCGGGCCGGTATCCCCCGGCAGGGTATGTCCGTCGTCCGGGTCTTTGTTGTCGATCGACGTGTCCTGGCACAAGTCCACGCCTGCCTTCAGCACGCACTGCATGAACACGTCGGTGAATCGGGCATCGTTGCCACCTACCGACAGCGTCACCAAGGTGGTGTTGTCGTCGAGGTAGCCGGTGTCGACCTGTGCGCCCTCACTCATCTGGTCATGGTTGAGGATGTCGTAGTGACGCGCCCCGGAGCAGGCGACGAAGTGGTAATCCATTTGCGGGTCGAGGCTGTCGGCCAGATCACCGATGGACTTCGAGGAGCCGGGAAGGGTCGCCTGCCTGGACCAGGCAAGCTTGGAGCGGTGGCACTTGTCGATGAGCTTGTCGTTCAGCTTGTCGTAGTGGTCCGTCTCCGGGAAGAAGTCCGCGCCGCCCGGTGCACTGACGCCTTCGCCCGAGGAGTAGGAGTCACCCATGGCCACGACGAAGTTTTTCGGCTTGGCCGTGAGAGGCTGGAAGGCCACGGCGCCCCAGGCGATGTCCTCGTCCGCTGTGCCGTCCGCTGTATCGTTCGACAGCTCGACCTGAGGGGTGCCGGTGAAGTGGAACACTCCCAAGGGGACCCAGCCTCCGGCCCGCTGGAGCACCCTGCGTTTCGGGCTGCTGCTGTCCGAACCGTGAACGACGTAGGTGGCCTGCCGTGTCTGGGCTCCGGTGTCGGGCAGATGGACCAGAACACGCGCCCAGTTGAGGTTCTGCCCGAGAGTCCAGGTTCCGTTGATGGCCATGTAGCCGTTGGGGCCGCCGAGGTGGGCCGGGTTGCGGGTGTGGGTGTACCAGTAGTGGCCGCCGTAGCCGCCGCCGACTTGGTGCAGATCCGCCTTGGCCTCGTAGCGGCCCTCGGTCCCGGGGTAGAACGTGAACTGGAAGCTGCCTGAAGAGGTGGCCTGGCCGCAGTCGCTCCACGTTTCAGTCCCCTTGGGAACGGAGGCGACGACGTGGGATCCGTCCGGGACGCCGGAGCACACGGGGGTTCCGTCCTTGAGCCGGTATCCGCGCCCGGGCTCCGGGATCTCCGTTTGGTACTTGATGTTCTCGTGGCCGCAGCTGGTGTCGCAGTTGACCTTCCATGCCACGTTGGGCTGGTTCCACCAGTACTTCGCGTAGCACGCTTCGTTCGGGCAATCCGGCGGCGTATCCGGGTTGCAGTTGTTGTTGCTGTTGCAGAAGGTGTCCAACGGGGGCGAGACGAGGCTGCGCTGTCCCGGGGTGGTCCACCAGGCGGGCTGGAAGCCGGCCGAGGAGAAGCCGGACTCGCCGAGCCAGTCCTGACGGCCCGAGGTGCCGTAGGAGAATCCGGTGTCGATGGACCATGCGGCCCATCCCATCACCTTTTCCTCGTACGGCCAGTCCTGCGGATGTGCCGCATCATGGTTGGCTCCCGGGTCGACGCTGGTGTCCATGAACGGGTGGCCCCAGCTCTTCTTGTAGATCGGGTTGGCTGGGTTGTTGTACCAGCCCAGGCCCCAGTGCCCGTCGTGTTTCGATGCCTCTGATGGCGGGTTGAAGCCGAGGTTGTAGTTCCACGCGGCGGTGAACCAGTTCTCCACCATGGCCGGATTATCGTTGTTGACGGTGACCTTCTGACCGTCCGTGTGGACCTCGTTCCACTTGTCGGCGAGGATCTTCATAGAGGCGGCGACATTCGTCGCATAGTCGACCGCCACGGCCTTCTGCAAGGCCGGAGACAGGCTCGTGTCGTGGGGGTTCTTCTCGTGTCCTGCCAGACGCATGCCGTCGGTGACCTGTCCAACGCCGTAGCCGCAATCGGACTTGTCCCAATGGATCTGCCAGTAGGCATCCGGGTTACCCTCAACGACCTTGTGGCCGTAGTAGCCGTCCACGGCAGCCTGAGGTGACCCCATCTGGCCAGGGATCGCACCGGATTCGGCCTGCCACAGGTTCGACTCCTGGGCCATGATGCCGAGCAGTACATTGACGGGGATGCGCCCGCCACCGGTCAACTTCGGAAGAGGAAAGAGGCCCTGCGGGTCGATGCTGCTCATGCCGGTTTGGCTGCGGTAGCCGCCCTGCCGGATCGAACTGGCACGGAGCTTTCCTCGTACTGCCATGTCGACGGCCCATTCGACCTGGTTCGGGGTCGGCTGCAACGCCTGCGCGTTCACATCGTTGCGAGAGATGGAGCACCAGCGGTCGGTGTCGACCGGCGTGTTGGACACACCTGCTGCGATGCGTTTCAGATGCGTCTGCTTGCCGTTGGGCCCGCTGGCCGTCAGGGCGGGCGAGAAGGTCCCCTTCCCTGTGGGGTTCATCGCTTCCTGGACGGACTGGGTGATCTTCTCCCCGGTGGTGGTGGCGATGGAGGTCACCGTCGTCGGCGCGTCCGCCGTCACGGTTGCGGGAGCCTGGGCGGCCCGTTCCTGCGAGGAAGGGTCTGCCTTGCTGAAGCCTTTGCCCGAGTTCTTGATCCGTTCCAGGCCGGCGTGGACGCCGGAAGTGAGGACCGGGTTGACCGCGAGGCGCCCCAGGGTAGAGACGTCTGTGTCCGCGGGGGCGTTGATGCGGGTGACCCCGGTGCCCTTCGTGCGGAGGGTGCCGGTGGGGTGGCCGGTGAGGAAGACCCGGCCCGCCGCGCCTTGGTGCAGGCCAAGGTCGCCGAGCTTGCCGGCGGTGATGACGGCCGGCCTGCCGTGCCCGGTGAACAGTTTGACGTGCGCGCTGGTGTTGTCACTGCGGTCGACGAAGGCGATCTTCCCCTGTGCGGCGGGGCGGATGTCGACGGGTACGCTGTCGGCGGTGGTCAGGTCTTTCACCTTGCCTGACCGGTTGATGTGAACCAGGTGGCGGCCACGTGCGGCGATCGTGCCGTCCTTCACCGGAACGGCGCTGGTGACCTCACCGCCCGTCACGGTCT
Organism: Streptomyces sp. NPDC021115; assembly: GCF_044333065.1. Taxonomy (NCBI): domain Bacteria; kingdom Bacillati; phylum Actinomycetota; class Actinomycetes; order Kitasatosporales; family Streptomycetaceae; genus Streptomyces; species Streptomyces sp. NPDC021115. Next base: position 303,641 of record NZ_JBIRQF010000002.1, on the reverse strand, counting down.
CGCCAGTCGTCTTTCCTGCCGGGTTGACGCTCACCACCCGGGTCTTCGTGTTTCGAGGGTCGTTCATGTCCCGGTAGGCAGTGAACGCGGCAGTGTGGGTGTCCGGGTTGCAGGTCGGGTCGAAGTAGGCCAGCGAAGCGGTGAACGGCAGCTTGGTGACGTTCCCGCTGTCAAGGTTGACGATCGCGGCGAACGCTCCGCCTTGCATCAGATCCGGCTTGTTCGTGAATGTGCGCGGCGCGTAGACGACGGCGGCGTGCTCGTGGTCGATGACGCACTGGTTACCGATCCACGAATCCGCGGGCATGCCCGGTTCACTCAGGACGGTAACGTTCTTCCACTCGTACGCCTTCGCGCTGTCGGCGACAAGGACGTGCGCGCCATCACTGTCGGCGGCGAGGGTGACCGCCCGGTCCGTGGACGTGCTCCAGCCCTTGCCGAGCTTGCTGCCCGGATCAGCAACCCGGCCCGGAGGAGCCGACGGTGTGGTGTGGCTGCGGCCGTGGTTCGGCTTGGGCGCGGCGGCAGCGGGCGCTGCTTGCAGGAGGCCGCCGGTCAGCGCGGCACAGGCCACCACAGCGGCCAAGGACGCATCTGTTGGCCTTCTGAGCCTCAGAGGTGTGGACACAGATAAGCGAGCGCGTCTGCGTCTGCTTCGTCTCATGATTCAACTCCGTACGTATGGATGCACTACCGCCCCCCTGGTCTTGCCACGCGCAGGAACGGATTACCTCTGGGTGAAAAGACACTGAGAAGGCGTCACCGAGTTTCGGCTCGCCTGGGCGAGGTTTAGGGGGAATTCATTCGAGTCCTGAGTCGACCAGTTGGCCGAATGTCTGCAGACTCGCGGTGTAGGTGCGCGTCACGCATTCCCACCCGATACACGTAAGTACGATGAGGATGAGAAGCGAGGGAATACCGACACGGCGGCCCCTACGACTTATTGACGCAGGAGCCGCCTCAATGTCAGCCGAACTTATCCACTTTCTTGCTCTTGACGACGGCCACCTGGGGGTTTTCCGGGACTGGGGCTCCCGGATCTCTCGCGGTGAGTTCTGCGGGCCATGAAGTCCCGGGATACAAGCCGACCACTTCGCTCTTCATGTGAACCGTCGCGTCGAATCCATGAGGGCCGGTAACACGGATGTCGACATCGTAGAACGCACGTCGATCGCCATGATTGGTGATTTTTACCGGCACGATCAGAGCGGATCCGCTGCGGACGGGCTTGAAGAGCGTCACGTCTCCCCGGGTCGTGACAGGGTGGCTGAAGTTCTCACTCTCCTTGCCGTCCCCCGGCGTGACCGGGACGCCGCTGGGGGCTGCTGCAGCCCGTTCCCGGCCCGCCTCCTCTTGCGCTCGCTGCATGGCCGTCTGGGGAGTGGGAGAGCCCTCCGCCGCTGATGCGGAAGGTTTGGGAGCGACCGTTGAAGAGGGTGAATTCGCGGCCATCGGTGCCCTCGAGGGCGGTGCGGTGGCAGCGCTTGAGTCATCCCCGTGGGCACCGCAAGCAGTGGTGAGAACGCCTGCTGACAACATCAGCACGGTGAGAGTGAGTGCCGAACCACGCCCTCCCGGCCGACGGCGCGTGAGGGCGGACTGTTGTGCCGATGTGTGCATGATTCCGTTCCACTGGTAGGAAGCGCAAGCGTGGCTGGAGGAGCCGGTTGCCGTGCGGTCACCGTACGGTTCCGGCTTGCGGAGGGACTCCCGGTTCCTCAGCCGCAGAAGGGACCACGGACCGCATCAATGATCGCCTTGCCGTTGCCGTTCTTCATGATTGCCGTGATCTGCGGACAGTTGTCCATACGTACCGGGCCGGCGTACTGGGTGAAGCTTCCCTCGTCGGTTTGACACCTGGGGTTGGAGGTCTTGTTCTCGCAGATCTTGAGCTTCATGTACCGGGCGCCGTCCTGGTTGTTGTCGAACAGCGTGCAGGCATAGTTATTCGGACCGGTACCCCCCTTGACGTAGATGAAGAGGGTCCCGTACCTCCGCTCGTCAGGCAGTCTCTCGGCGCTGTACAGCTCGTAGCCCGACCCACAGAGATTGGCCATTACTCGAACCGTCTGAGGTTTTTGTGCAGCGATCGTACGCGTGGCGGTGTCGGCCCTAGCCGAAACCTTGACGCCGGACTGCGGCGTGTCAGCGGCGACGGCTTGCGGGGCAATCAGCCCCAAGGCGGCGATAGAAGCGGCCGCAACAGCGGCGCGTAAACCAGACCTCCGGCCGGTGGTCATACGTGTCCCCTCCCATGAAGTGATGCGGAAACAGGGCTGCGCGAAGAGACGCCTGATTTACCCCCCGGTACAGACGCACCGCAGCCAAGGCGGGCCCGAGACTACGTATCGAACGAGGTTCCGAAAAGGAGGTTCCCGACGATCGGCCCCTCCGATTCACTCTTTTGGCTACCTACCGTCACGAATCTTGATCCGTCGAGCCGTGCTGCGCCAGGACACCTCGGTAAATGACGCCTAAATCTTCACCAACAGTCACATTGTGCTCTTCATCACAAACTGCACCACTTACAGTCAGGCATTATCTTCTATCTGATGTAGCACCAACCAATCCTGTGCAATGACTTGTCCTACTTTCGACAAAGTGCCGCAACTGCTTGTGCTGGTGCGCGCGGACGCCAACTCGACGCAGGTCGGTCATGCAACTTCCGCCCCCAGCTTGACTCTGGCGAGGCTCAGCCAGCTGGCTCACCATCTCCCTCTCGGACTGAGTAGCCTGAGCGAGTGGACTGGAGCGAACGGGCAGCCGGCGTGATCGTTGGCGCAGCGGTGGGCGACGCGCTGGGAGCCCCGTTCGAGTTCGGCGCCGCGGGAGTGTTCTCTGCCCGCTTCCCGGTAGGCGGCATCGGCGGCGAGATGTGCGGGGGAGGCGGCTGGGATCCGGGTGAGGCGACGGACGACACGCAGATGGCAGTCCTGGTCGCGGAGTCCTTGATCGAGCAGGGTGGCTTGGATCTGCCGGACATCTTCGCCCGCTTTCAGCGGTGGGCCGCGTCCGAGCCGAAGGACATCGGTCTGCAGACCGAGGACGTGCTCACCAACGGCATGCCCTGGGACTTGGCCGCCGCCATCCACTTCCAGGTCAACGTGCGGGCGGCGGGCAACGGATCGCTGATGCGGGCCTCCACGGCAGCGGTCTACTTCGCCCCTGACGGACAGCAGGCCACCTTGGAAGCGGCGCGGCGCATCGCTGCCCTCACCCATGGCGATCGCGCCGCGTGGGAAGGCACCGCTGTCTTCCACGAACTTCTGCGCCTCGCGCTCCACGGTGACGATCCTCTTGCCGCGCTCCCGGAGATCCTGGACCTGGTGCACCCCGATCACCGGGACCGGTACGCGGCCGTCCTCGGCCCCGGCTGGCACCCCGACCATGCCACCGAGTTCAACGGCGCCGTCTGGCCCTGTCTGGGCTCCGCCGTATGGGCGCTACGCGCCACCGACACGTTCGAGGAGGCGGTACGGGCCGCGATCGACCTCGGCGGCGATACCGACACCGTCGCCGCGGTCACCGGCGGCCTCGCAGGTGCCTGCTACGGGCTGGACACCATTCCCACCCGGTGGACCGAGCCACTTCACGTTCCTCTCCCAGGCTTCGGTAACCGGACACTGCGGCTACCAGAACTTCTCCACCTCGCTCACCGCCTCGTGACCTGACCCATCCGCGAGCTTGGCGAGCGCCAATGGGTGGTGTGCTTCGTGAAGTTGCTGGTCACGGGTCCGGGGTGAGTACAGGCATGGTCAAGAGCCAGTGGCGAGCCATCAGCGAGCCACCGGAGACTAGGGCAAGACAGCACGGGCCGGGTGCCGCCCAGCTCGCAGGGCGGCACCCGGTCATTGGCTGCAGGCGACTCTATTTGTCGTCGCCGGTGGAGGCCGTGGTGCTGAGTCGGTACGTGCGGGGGCGTTCGGTGACTTGTTCGGCGATGCTCTGCTTGGTCAGGGTGGTCAACGCGTTGGCGATGGCGCCCGAGCTCTTGTCGATGGCCCGGCTGATGCGGGTGGCGGTTCACGCCTCGTCGGGGTGGGCGGTCAGGTGGTCGATGACCATCTGACGCAGGGCGCCAGGGGCGAGGCGAACCTTGTGGCTGTTGGAGAGGGCGGTCGGTTGGGGGTTTTGCGGTTCTGCGGGCGGTTCGGCTTCCTCTGCCGCCGAGGGCTCAGGGGTGTGCACCGGGGTCGGTGAGTCGTCGGCTTCTGCCGCCTGCGCCGGTTCGTCCGGGGAGTCGGGCTGGAGGTCGTGCCTTCCCTGCGGGGCCTCGCCATCAGCAGCATCCCCGTCTTGCTTGTCGCCACCGGGTTCCGACGGCTCGGTCGTGTCAGTGATGTGCTCGGTTTCGGGACTGGACACGGTGGAGCTTGTGTCTTCTGCCGACGGCTCGTCAGCGTCAACCGTGTGCGGGGGCGTTCCGTCTTCAACGCTCGGAATCGCGTACCAGTAGTTCACCGGGCGTCCGTTGCCCTCGGGGACGGCGGTCTCACGGCGGGCGAGGCCGGTCTGTTCCAAGTGGCGCAGCGCTTTGGTCGTGGTGGATCGCCCGGCTCCGGCAGTGGTGGCGAGGATGGCGCTGCCGGTTTCCCGACCAGTACGCGCTCGCCAACCGCGTCCAGCATCCCCGCAACGTATACCTGCGTGAGAGCTGAGTCGTCCCACCCCTCGACGACTGGCTGGCCAAAGTGTTCCTCCCGCATCGTCTGGACGACACCATCGACCTCATGGCCACCGCGGCGGCCCCCGAACAAGAGACCGCAGCCGTTGCGGCTGCCCGTAAGGCGATCGCCGACTGCGACTCCAAGCTCGCCACCCACCGGGCCGCCCTCGAAGCAGGCGCCGACCCCGCCGTCGTCACCCAGTGGATCGCCGAGACCCAGGCCCGCCGGGTCAGGGCCGAAGCCGGGCTGCGATCGTCACCGAAGGGGGCGGGGGCCCGGATGTCTCGCGATGAGATCGCCCGGCTCGTCCGCTCGATCAAGGATCTGGCCGCTGTGGTGCGCCAGGCCGAGCCCGAGGACAAGGCCGAGATCTACCGGCACCTCGGAGTGCGGCTCACGTACGACTCCGGGAAACACAAAGTGCTGGCCGAGATGAGACTCGACCAGCACTCTCGCAAAGCCCGTGGGCCATCAGTACGTGTCCGAGGGGGGACTTGAACCCCCACGCCCGATAAAGGGCACTAGCACCTCAAGCTAGCGCGTCTGCCATTCCGCCACCCGGACAAGGTGTGCCCCGCGGTTCCCCGCGGCGACATGGACAACGATACCAAGGTTTTGGGGTGCGTTTCACCGGCGTATGCGTGGCGCCCGGGCCGGTGCCGACCTGCGGGGACGCGGGGGCGGGCGAGGCGTGGATACGGGGGATCACGGAGGGTGACGCGGGGCGGGGCGCGGGGTCTCGGCGACTTGATCGAACGATTGACGTACGGCCCCTGGACATCGATCGGCCGATGCGGGATAACGGGTTTCATACAGGATAACGTCGACTGTATGCAATCTACTGCGAGACCGCACCGACCCCTAACGAAGGGACGCGATTCGGCATGCCCGACGACAGCCAGGACCTCATCTCCGGCGGGCACTTGGTCGCCAAGGCGCTCAAAGCGGAGGGCGTTGACGTCATCTACACGCTCTGCGGCGGCCACATCATCGACATCTACGACGGGTGCGTCGACGAGGGCATCGATGTCGTCGACGTACGCCATGAACAGGTGGCCGCGCATGCCGCCGATGGGCATGCGCGGATCACCGGGAAGCCCGGGTGTGCGGTGGTCACCGCGGGGCCGGGGACCACCGATGCGGTGACCGGGGTGGCCAATGCCTTCCGGGCCGAGTCGCCCATGCTGCTGATCGGTGGGCAGGGGGCGCATACGCAGCACAAGATGGGGTCCCTCCAGGACCTCCCGCACGTCGACATGATGGCGCCGATCACGAAGTTCGCGGCGACCGTGCCGGATACGGCGCGGGCCGCGGACATGGTGTCGATGGCGTTCCGGGAGTGCTTCCACGGGGCGCCGGGGCCGTCGTTCCTGGAGATTCCGCGGGATGTGCTGGACGCCAAGGTGCCGGTGGAGAAGGCGCGGGTGCCGAAGGCGGGGGCGTATCGGGCGTCGACGCGGAGCGCGGGGGATCCGGAGGCGGTCGAGAAGCTGGCCGATCTGCTGGTGCACGCGGAGAAGCCGGCGATCCTGCTGGGGAGCCAGGTGTGGACGTGCCGGGCGACCGACGCGGCGACCGAGCTGGTGCGGACGCTGAACGTGCCCGCGTACATGAACGGGGCGGGGCGCGGCACGCTGCCGCCCGGGGATCCGCATCACTTCCAGCTGTCGCGCCGGTACGCGTTCTCCAACGCCGATCTGATCGTGATCGTCGGGACGCCGTTCGACTTCCGGATGGGGTACGGGAAGCGACTGTCGCCCGATGCGACGGTGGTCCAGATCGACCTGGATTACCGAACGGTCGGCAAGAATCGGGATATTGATCTCGGGATAGTGGGTGACAGTAGTCAGATTCTGTCAGCCGTCACCCAGGCGGCGTCCGGCCGGATCAACGGCGGGGCGGGCAAGCGCAAGGAGTGGCTGGACGAGCTGCGCGCGGCCGAGCAGACGGCGATCGAGAAGCGGCTGCCTCAGCTGCGGTCCGACGCCTCCCCCATTCATCCGTACCGCCTGGTCAGCGAGATCAATGACTTTCTGACCGAGGATTCCATCTATATCGGTGACGGGGGCGACATCGTCACGTTCTCGGGCCAGGTCGTGCAGCCCCGGACGCCCGGCCACTGGATGGACCCGGGGCCGCTGGGGACGCTCGGCGTCGGCGTGCCGTTCGTGATGGCCGCCAAGAAGGCCCGCCCCGACAAGGAGGTGGTGGCGCTCTTCGGTGACGGCGCGTTCTCGCTGACCGGCTGGGACTTCGAGACGCTGGTCCGCTTCGACCTGCCGTTCGTCGGCATCGTCGGCAACAACTCGTCGATGAACCAGATCCGTTACGGCCAGAAGGCCAAGTACGGGGACGCCCGCGAGCGGATCGGCAACACGCTCGGCGACGTTCCGTACGACCAGTTCGCGCGGATGCTGGGCGGCTACGGCGAGGAGGTGCGGGACCCGGCCGACATCGCGCCCGCGCTGCGGCGCGCCCGCGAGTCCGGCAAGCCGTCGCTCATCAACGTCTGGGTCGACCCGGACGCGTACGCCCCCGGAACGATGAACCAGACGATGTACAAGTAAGGGGCCGCCACCATGACCAAGGCTCTGGAGGGCGTCCGCGTCCTCGACATGACGCACGTACAGTCCGGTCCGTCCGCCACCCAGCTGCTCGCGTGGCTCGGCGCGGACGTCATCAAGCTGGAGTCCCCGACCGGTGACATCACGCGCAAGCAGCTGCGCGACCTCCCGGACGTCGACTCGCTCTACTTCACGATGCTCAACTGCAACAAGCGGAGCATCACCCTCAACACCAAGTCCGAGCGCGGCAAGGAGATCCTGACCGAGCTGATCCGCCGCAGCGACGTCATGGTGGAGAACTTCGGTCCTGGCGCGGTGGACCGGATGGGCTTCACCTGGGAGCGCATCCAGGAGATCAATCCGCGGATCGTGTACGCGTCGATCAAGGGGTTCGGCGAGGGGCCGTACACCAAGTTCAAGGCGTACGAGGTGGTCGCGCAGGCCATGGGCGGGTCGATGTCCACGACCGGTTTCGAGGACGGGCCGCCGCTGGCGACCGGCGCCCAGATCGGCGATTCGGGCACCGGCGTGCACTGTGTGGCGGGCATCCTGGCCGCGCTCTACCAGCGCACCCGCACCGGGCGCGGCCAGCGGGTGAACGTGGCGATGCAGCACGCGGTGCTCAATCTGTGCCGGGTCAAGCTGCGCGACCAGCAGCGGCTGACGCACGGCCCGCTCGCCGAGTACCCGAACGAGAGCTTCGGCGACGAGGTGCCGCGCAGCGGCAACGCGAGCGGCGGCGGGCAGCCCGGCTGGGCGGTCAAGTGCGCGCCCGGCGGCCCCAACGACTACGTGTACGTGATCGTGCAGCCGGTCGGCTGGGAGCCGATCACGCAGCTGATCGGGCGGCCCGAGCTGGCAGAGGATCCGGAGTGGGCGACGCCGGAGGCGCGGCTGCCGAAGCTGGCGAAGATGTTCCAGCTGATCGAGGAGTGGTCCAGCACGCTGCCCAAGTGGGCGGTGCTGGAGCAGCTGAACAGCCACAACATCCCGTGCGGGCCGATCCTGTCCACCAAGGAGATCGTCGAGGACGCGTCGCTGGCGGCGAACGAGATGGTCGTCCGCGTCGACCATCCGGAGCGCGGTGAGTTCACCACGGTCGGCTCCCCGCTCAAGCTCTCCGACTCCCCCGTCCAGGTCGACCGCTCGCCGCTGCTGGGCGAGCACAACGCGGACGTGTACGGCGAGCTGGGGATCGGCGACGACGAAGTGCGGCTGCTCAAGGCGAACGGGGTGATCTGACGGTGAGCACATACAACAAGGACGCCGTACGCGCGGTTCTGGACGCCGTACGCGCCGAGGGGCGCACCACGCTGACCGCGCCCGAGGGCAAGCGGATCACCGACGCGTACGGGATACCGACCCCGGCCGAGGGGCTGGCCGAGTCCGCTGACGAGGCGGTGGCGCTGGCCGACCGGATCGGCTTCCCCGTCGTCCTCAAGATCGTCTCCCCGGAGATCTCGCACAAGACGGACGCGGGCGGCGTCCGGGTGGGGCTGGGGTCGGCGGCCGAGGTGCGCGGCGCGTACACGGCGATCGTCGCGAACGCCCGCGCGTACGACCCGACGGCGCGCATCCTGGGCGTACAGGTGCAGCAGATGGTCCCGGGCGGCGGTCAGGAGGTGATCGTCGGCGCGGTCACCGATCCGACGTTCGGGAAGGTGGTCGCCTTCGGGCTCGGCGGGGTGCTGGTGGAGGTGCTGAAGGACATCACCTTCCGGCTGGCCCCGGCGAGCCGGGACGACGCGCTGTCGATGCTGGACGGCATCCGGGCCGCCGAGGTGCTGCGCGGGGTGCGCGGCGGGGAGCCGGTGGACCGGGACGCGCTCGCCGATCTGATCGTCCGGGTGTCGGACCTGGTCACGGACTTTCCCGAACTGACCGAGGTCGATCTCAACCCGGTGTTCGCGACCGCGAGCGGTGTGCTCGCCGCCGATGTACGGCTGCTGCTCGGCGACGCCGCGCCCTCGGCCCGCCGCCGCTACTCCCGCGAGGAGATCCTGAGCGCGATGCGGCGGCTGATGCGGCCGCGCTCGGTGACCGTGGTGGGCGCCTCCAACGAGCCGGGCAAGATCGGCAATTCGGTGATGCGCAACCTCATCGACGGCGGCTTCCCCGGCGAGATCCACCCGGTCAACCCGAAGGCCGACGACATCCTGGGCCGCAAGGCGTACGCGTCGGTGACGGACGTGCCGGGCGAGGTGGACGTGGCGGTCTTCGCGATCCCCGCGAAGTTCGTACCGGCCGCGCTGGAGGAGGTCGGCCGCAAGGGCATCCCGAACGCCGTGCTGATCCCGTCCGGCTTCGCCGAGACCGGCGAGCACGAGTTGCAGGACCGGATCGTGGCCATCGCCGAGGAGCACGGCGTGCGGCTGCTGGGGCCGAACATCTACGGCTACTACTCCACCTGGCAGGACCTGTGCGCCACGTTCTGCACCCCGTACGACGTCAAGGGCCCGGTGGCGCTCACCTCGCAGTCCGGCGGCATCGGGATGGCGATCCTGGGCTTCGCGCGGACGACGAAGACCGGCGTCTCGGCGATCGTCGGGCTCGGCAACAAGTCGGACGTGGACGAGGACGACCTGCTCACCTGGTTCGGCGAGGACCCGAACACCCAGTGCATCGCGATGCACCTGGAGGATCTGAAGGACGGCCGCGCGTTCGTGGAGGCGGCGCGCGCCACGGTGCCGCACAAGCCGGTGGTGGTGCTGAAGGCGGGCCGTACTGCGGCGGGCGCGCGGGCCGCCGGATCGCACACCGGCGCGCTGGCCGGGGACGACGCGGTGTACGACGACATCCTGCGGCAGGCCGGGGTGATCAGGGCGCCGGGGCTGAACGAGATGCTGGAGTACGCGCGGGCGCTGCCGGTGCTGCCCACGCCGAAGGGTGACAACGTCGTCGTCATCACCGGCGCCGGGGGCTCGGGCGTGCTGCTGTCGGACGCCATCGTGGACAACGGGCTGTCGCTGATGGAGATCCCGCCGGACCTGGACGCCGCGTTCCGCCGCTTCATCCCGCCGTTCGGCGCGGCCGGGAACCCGGTGGACATCACCGGCGGCGAGCCGCCCGCCACGTACGAGGCGACCATCCGGCTGGGCCTGGAGGATCCGCGTATCCACGCGCTCGTCCTCGGCTACTGGCACACCATCGTCACCCCGCCCATGGTGTTCGCCGAACTGACCGCGCGGGTCGTGGCGGAATTCCGGGAGCGCGGCATCGAGAAGCCGGTGGTGGCCTCGCTCGCGGGCGACACCGAGGTCGAGGAGGCCAGCCAGTACCTCTTCGAACGCGGCGTCGTCGCCTACCCGTACACCACGGAAAAGCCGGTGGCCGCGCTGGGCGCGAAATACCGCTGGGCGCGGTCGGCGGGGCTGCTCACGTAGACCGCACCCGCTCTCCGCAGCACGAAGCGTTGGAACAGGGGGCGCCGGCCGGGTCACTTCGAAGCCAAGGGGACGCACATGAGCACAGCGGAACAACCGGAAGGGATAGCTGTCTTCCGGGAAGTGCAAGACGGCAAGGGGCGCGTGTATCGCGTCGGCGAGACGGACCGCGACATTCTCGGCTTCGACCGGAAGCTGATGGTGTATCTGCCGTGGATCGCCATGATGGCGATCAGCGTGTCCGAGTACGCGTACGGGTCGGCCGAGGACACGCTCTCGGAGGCGCACGGCTGGACCCAGAGCAACACCTTCTGGATCCTCAGCGTCTGGGTCTTCTTCCAGGCGGGAATCGCCTTTCCGGCGGGCTGGCTGCGGGAAAAGGGCATTCTGACCGCACGCCGGGCGATGCTGGCCGGGGCGGGGCTCTGCCTCATCGGCTTCCTCGCCTTATCGCATCTGGACGACGTCTTCGCCGCGATCTGCGGCTTCGGCGTGATCGGCGGGCTCGGCTCCGGGCTCGTCTACGCCACCTGCATCAACATGGTCGGCAAGTGGTTCCCGGAGCGGCGCGGGGCGAAGACCGGCTTTGTGAACGGCGGCTTCGCCTATGGCTCGCTGCCCTTCATCTTCATCTTCAACTACTGGTTCGACACCGGCAATTACCATGAGGTGCTGGACTTCATCGGCGTCTATGTGCTGGCCGTCGTCGCGATCTGCGGCTGGTTCTTCAAGGACCCGCCCAAGAACTGGTGGCCCGCGCACATCGATCCGCTCACCTTCGGCGGCAACGCCAAGAGCGCGCGGAGCCTGGCGAAGAATCCGCCCGCGGTGCGTCAGTACACCCCCAAGGAGGCCATCAGGACGGGCATGCTGCCCCTGATGTGGCTATCGCTCGTCCTGACCGCCGGGGTATCCATCTTCGGCATCTCCTTCCAGGTCGACTACGCCAAGGAAGTGGGATTCGGCCCGCTGGTCGCGGCCTCCTCGATGGGCATCATGTCCGTCATCAACGGTATCGGCCGCGGGCTGGTGGGGTGGCTCTCGGACTTCTGGGGACGCAAGACGACCCTGATATTCGTCATCGTGGTGCTGGGCCTCGCCCAGTTCGGGGTGATCTGGGCGGGCAACGTCCGCAGCGAATGGCTGTTCCTGTTCTTCGCCTTCCTCTCCGGCTTCGGCGGCGGCGCGTTCTACCCGATGTTCGCGGCGCTCACCCCGGACTATTTCGGCGAGAACTACAACGCCACCAACTACGGCCTGGTGTACAGCGGGAAGCTCATCAGCGGGCTGTTCGGCGGCGGGCTCGGCTCGATGGTCGTCGACGACTGGGGCTACGACGGGGCGTACGCGCTCGCCGGTGGCATCTCCATGCTCGCGGCCGCGGTCGCCCTGCTGCTGCGGCAGCCGGGCCGGCCGCGGGTCCGGGACATCGCCCCGAACCCGCGGCCGATCAGCCGCGAAGCGGTGTGAATCACCAGGGTGCTCAGTCGCCGCAGCGCCCCGTGCGCAGGTAGCGGGCCGAGCGGCGGGCGGTGGTGAGCGAGTCGGCCGGGTTGTCGTGCTCCACCATCCACTGGTGGTTCCGGCCCCCGTGGGTCCTGCCGACCCTGCCGAGGAACCGTACGTAGTCGATGTCACCGTCCCCGACGTCCACCATCCGGTAGCCGTCGGGGACGGTTTCGTCGCGCTCGCCGTCCTTGACGTGGAACAGCGGATAGCGGTTCGGGGCGCGCAGTACGTAGTCGAGCGGTTCGAAGGGCGCCGGGGTGCCGTCGGCCCGCTTGCCGAAGCGGTGCTGGGCGACGTACGCCCAGTAGATGTCCATCTCCAGGTGGACCAGCTCCGGATCGGTCTCGGCGAGCAGCACGTCGTACAGGCGGACGTCCGGCTTGTCGGTGGCGAAGGAGAACTCCTCGGCGTGGTTGTGCTGGTAGAACTTCATCCCGCGCGCCTTCGCGGCCGCGCCATAGGTGTTGAAGTCCTCGGCGCAGCGCTTCCAGCCGTCGACCGTCGTGCCGTAGCGCCATGGCCCGGAGGCGGTGCCGACGTGCGGCAGGCCGAGGGCCTGCGCGTCGTCCAGCACCTGGGTGAGGTTGGTGGCGAAGGTGTACGCCTTCGGGTCGTCGGAGTAGTAGCCGACGTGGCTGCCGATGCCGCGCAGCCCGTTGTCCCGCAGCAGCCGCTTGAGCTGCTTGAGGGTGATGGCACCCGCCGACCCTTGGGTGTATCCGGCGAACTCCACCTGGTCGTAGCCGTACTCCGCCAGCTCCTCGAAGACCCGGGCGAAGCCGATGGACTGCACCTGGTCGCGGAGGGTGTAGAGCTGGATGCCGAGGTGGCCGCGCGGGACGATCGGACCGCGCTTCCCGCTCGTGGTGGCCTGTGCGGGGGTGGTGCCGAGCAGGGTGGCGGCGGTGGCTCCGGCGGCGACGCCGAGGAAGCCGCGGCGGCGGAGGGTCGCGGCGAGTTCCGGGTGCTGGGCGCTCTTCACGTGCGTGTCTCCTGTCGGTTGGGGTCCAGTCCGGCGAGGCGGAGGAGCAGCGATTTGACGTCGGTGGCGGCCACCCGGCCGGACACGGCGTCCGGCCGGGAGCAGATGAGCACGGGCCCGTCCTCGTCGCGGTCCGGCAGCCGTCCGTGGCTGCCGCGCACCGGGGACGGATCGAGCGGGACGACGGCCATCCGGTAGCGCATCCCGAGCTTCTTGCGGGCCAGCGCGGTGGCCGCCTTCACGCGCACATACGGGTCGACGGGGTCGAGGAACAGCTCGGCCGGGTCGTAGCCGGGCTTGCGGTGGATGTCCACCAGCTGGGCGAAGTCGGGCGCGCGGGCGTCGTCCAGCCAGTAGTAGTACGTGAACCAGGCGTCGGGAGCCGCCACCGCGACCAGTTCCCCGGCGCGGGGGTGGTCGAGGCCGTGCGCCTTCTTCCCCTCGTCGTCGAGGAGTTCGGCGAGCCCGGGCAGGTCGGCGAGGGCGGCCCGGGTGGCGGCCAGGTCCTCGGCGCGGCGTACGTAGACGTGGGCGAGCTGGTGGTCGGCGACGGCGAAGGCGCGGGAGGCGCCCGGGTCCAGGTACTCCATGCCGTCCTGGGTGTGCACCTCCAGCAGCCCGGCGCGGCGCAGCGCCCGGTTGATGTCCACGGGACGGGACACGCGGGTGATGCCGTACTCGGACAGCGCCACGACGGTACGGCCCCGGGCCCGCGCGTCGTCCAGCAGCGGGCCGAGCGCGGTGTCGAGGGCGGCCGCGGCGGCGTGCGCTCGGGGGTCGTCGGGGCCGTAGCGCTGGAGGTCGTAGTCGAGGTGCGGGAGGTAGCTGAGGGTGAGGTCGGTGGGGTGGTGGCGCAGGATGTGGCGGGTCGCGTCGATGATCCACCGGGTGGACACCAGATCGGCCCCCGGGCCCCAGAAGTGGAACAGGGGGAAGGTGCCGTGGGCGGCGGTGAGTTCGTCGTGCAGGGCGGGCGGCCGGGTGTAGCAGTCGGGCTCCTTGCGGCCGTCGGCGTAGTAGACGGGGCGCGGGGTGACGGTGATGTCGGTGTCCGCGCCCATCGCGTACCACCAGCAGATGTTGGCGACCGTGTAGCCGGGGTGGGCGCGGCGGGCCGCGTCCCACAGCTTGTCGCCGCCGACCAGGCCGTTGTGCTGCCGCCACAGCAGGACGTGGCCCTGCTCGCGGAAGTACCAGCCGTTGCCGACGATGCCGTGCTCGGCGGGGGTCGCGCCGGTGAGGAACGTCGACTGGGCGGCGCAGGTGACGGCGGGCAGCACGGTGCCGAGCGGGGCGTACGAGCCGGAGTCGGCCAGGGCGCGCAGCTGGGGCATGTGGGCGAGCAGGCGCGGGGTGAGGCCGACGACGTCGAGGACGAGGAGGGGCTCGGGGGCCGACGTGGGGCTCATGGCAGCTCCTTGAGGCCGAGGTCGGTCAGCAGGTCGCGGGCGAGGGCGAGTTCGGCGGCGATGCCGTCGGCCAGCCGGTCGCGGTTGCGGGGCCGCAGCTCGGGCGGCAGCGCCTGCCAGGTGTACGTCTCGACCTCCAGGTGGCGGGTGAGCGGCGCCGGGCCGCCGACCAGCCGGGCGAGGGTGTCGGTGAGGACGGGCAGGGTGGAGGTCAGCGGCGGCTCGGGCGGGGCGTGCAGCGGTACGTGGAAGTGGGAGCGCCAGGGGGCGGCGGTGTCGAGCCCGCCCGGGGCGAGGGCCTGGTCGAGGTCGTCGGTGCCGCGGATGCCGTGGGCGGGCGTGTGGGTGCGGGTCTGGTGGAGGAAGCGCGGCTCGGCGAAGGCGGCGAGTGCGGTGCGTACGTCGGGGCGGTGCGGCTCCTCGGCGTGCAGGGCGGCCGAGAGCTGCGCCTTGACGATGGGCACACCGGCCGCGGTGAGGGCGGCGGTGGCGGTGTCCGGGTCCTCGAACTGCGTGGCGAGATGGCAGGTGTCCAGGCACAGGCCGATGCGTCGGCGGGGGGTGCCCTCGGGGAGCGCGGTCAGCGCGTCGATGGCCTGGGCGGTGGTCTCCACGGTGCAGCCCGGCTCGGGTTCCAGGCCGATGCGGATCGACCGGCCGGTGAGGTCCTGGAGCGCGTCGAGCCGCGTGGCGAGCGTGGTGAGGTGGGCCAGGGCGGCCCCGCGCCGCGCGGGACCGAACGGGGTGCGCCAGGCGAGCGGCAGGGTCGAGACGCTGCCCTCGGTGACGTCGTCCGGGAGCAGGGCGGCCAGCAGCCGGGCGAGGTGGCCGGTGTGCGTCAGCCGCTCGGTCTCCGTCCAGTCCGGCCGGTACACCCGGTACTTGACCTCCTGGGCGCCGAACCCCTCGTACGGGAAGCCGTTGAGGGTGACGACCTCCAGGCCGCGCCGGTCGAGTTCGGTGCGCAGGCGGCGGAGCGCGGCCGGGTCTGCGGTCAGGGTGCGGGCGGCGTCGCGGGCCAGCCACAGGCCGATGCCGAGCCGGTCGCGGCCCAGGCGGCGGCGCACCGGCTCGCAGTGGTGGCGGAGCTGGTCCACGACGCCGTCGAGGTCTTCGGCGGGGTGGACGTTGGTGCAGTAGGCCAGGTGGACGGTGGAGCCGTCGGGGTGGCGGAAGCGCATGGGGTCACCGGCCTTCGGTCGTCACTGGCGCGCCGCGGAGGATGGAGTTCCCCTCGTGGGTGGCTTGGGGGGTGGTCTCCTCGACGTCGAGGTCCAGCCGTCCGCTGAGCCCGTAGAACGCCACGGGGTTGCGCCACAGCACCTGGTCGACGTCGTCCTCGGTGAAGCCCGCCGCCAGCATCGCCTCGCCGACGTGGCGCGTCTTCAGCGGATCGCTGCGGCCCCAGTCCGCTGCGGAGTTCACCAGGATGCGGTCCCTTTCGGTGGCGTACTCGCGCAGCACGCGCACCATGCGGTCCGGGTCCATCTTGGTGTCCGGGTAGATCGAGAACCCGAGCCAGCAGCCGCTGTCGGTGGCCGCCCTTACGGTGGTCTCGTTGAGGTGGTCGAGCAGGACGCGGTCGGTGGGGAGGGCGGATTCGTGGACGACGTCGAGCGTGCGGGCGAGTCCCGCGGCCTTGTCGCGGTGCGGGGTGTGCACGAGGGCGGGCAGCCCGTGGTCGGCGGCGAGCTGGAGCTGCGCGGCGAGCGCGGTGTCCTCGGCGGGGGTCATCGCGTCATAGCCGATCTCGCCGACGGCGACCACGCCGTCCTTGACGAGATAGCGCGGCAGTTCGTCCAGGACGGGGCGGCAGCGGGGGTCGTTGGCCTCCTTGGGGTTGAGGGCGAGCGTGCAGTGGTGGGCGATGCCGTGCTGGGCGGCGCGGAAGGGTTCCCAGCCGAGGAGGGCGTCGAAGTAGTCGTAGAAACTGGCGGGCGAGGTGCGGGGCTGGCCCAGCCAGAAGGACGGCTCGACGAGGGCGCGCACGCCCGCGGCGTACATGGCCTCGTAGTCGTCCGTGGTGCGGGAGGTCATGTGGATGTGCGGGTCGAAGATGCGCATCAGGGCTCCTCGGGGGTGGTGTGGGCCAGGACGCGGGTCAGATCCGCGGGCACGTCCCGCCCGGCGGCGGTGCGTTCGTGCGCGTAGTCGGTGAGCATGCGGGCCAGCTCGGCGTCGCCCCGGGCCCGGGCGGGCCACTCGGCGACGGCGTCGATGGGCACCCCGGTGAACAGGCACTTCAGAACGGCCTGCCGCCAGCCGTGCGCATCGAGGTGGCGCGCCGCGTACGGGCCGACGGCGGCGGCCAGCAGGCGGGTGTCGTTGGTGCGCAGCGCGTCCTCGACCAGGGGGAGGGCGTCCGGGCTGTCGGGTTCGAGGTGGGTGAGGGCGAGGAGGACGGCGCGGCGTTCGGCGGCCGTGCCGTGTGTATAGAGGCGGGTGAGCGTGGGCACGTCGGGGCGGGCGGCGTGGAGGATCAGGACGCGGGCGGCGTCGGCGAGTTCGCTGTGCCGATCGCCGTTGCGGCGGCAGTGGCGGGCCGCGGCGGCGAAGTCCGCCTCCCAGCCGGGGTCCGGGGCCCCGTCGAGGGCCCGGTCCAGCCAGGCGGCGCCGTCGGCGTCCAGGTGGTCGCGTACGGTCGCCCGGAGGTCCGCGATCAGCATGGGACACCGCCGCTGGTGGTGGCACGCTCCGCCGCCGCCTTGAGGTACGCCAGGGAGGAGCGGGCCAGGGCCGGTCCGGCGTGCGAGTGGCGGGGCAGCTCGACGCCGACCAGGCCCCGGTAGTCCATGGCGCTCAGCGCCGCCAGCACCGGCGGCACGTCCATCTCGCCCTCCCCGAACGGCAGGTGCTCGTGCACACCGCGCCGCATGTCCTCGATCTGTACGTGCCGTATCCACGGCGCGGCGGCGCGCACGCAGTCGGCGGGCGGGGTGGCTTCCAGGCACTGGCAGTGGCCGATGTCGAGGGTCAGTCCGAGGGCGGGCGGGTCGCTGAGGGCCTTGCGGAGCCGGTGGAACCCGGCGAGATCGCCCAGCAGATGCCCCGGCTCGGGCTCGATGGCAAGGGGCACGCCCGCGGACGTGGCGGCCTCCAGCACGGGCTGAAGCGCAGCGCCCAGCCGCTGCCACGCGGTGTCCTCGTCCGTGCCCGGCGGTCGGGCACCGCTGAAACAGTGCACCGCGTGCGCCCCCAACTCCGCCGCCACCCGCACCGCGCGCAGCAGCAGATCCACGCGGACGGCACGGGCCTCGGAGTCCGGATCGAGGAGCGTGGGGTGATGCTTACGCGCCGGGTCGAGCACGTAGCGGGCCCCGGTCTCGATGGCGACGCCGAGCCCGAGCCGGGCCAGCCGCTCCCCTACGCGGCGGGTGCGGGCCGCGAGGTCCGGGGCGAGGGGGTCGAGGTGCATGTGGTCGAGCGTGAGCGAGACCCCGTCGTAGCCGAGGTCGGCGAGCAGGGTGAGGGCATCGTCGAGCCGGAGGTCGGTCAGGCCGTTGGTGCCGTATGCGAAACGGAGGTTGCTCATGTCGGGCTGACCTTTCTGGACAGTCGCCGCGCGACGGGCATCAACGCCAGCAACCCCGCTCCGACCCGCCCCGCCCCGGCCCGTGAGGCCAGCACCGCCTGAAGCGGAATCATCGCCCGGATGCCGCCACCGACGGCCCGCTGGAGGAGGTAGGGGGAGGGATTGAGCGCGGCGTGCGCGAGGGGACGAGCGGCGGTGGCGAGGTAGGTGGCGGCGAGCGCGGCGGAGGGCAGCCCGCGCAACGCGCCGCCGGGGCGCGGACTGGCCGCCCGGGCGCGGCTTGGTGCCGCGGCCCGGGTTGCCGCCGGGGCCGGGACCCGCGGGGCCGCCGTCCAGGCGATCGTCGTGGCCGTGGCCAGGGCTGCAAGAGGGGCCTTCGATGAGCCGCCCTGGGCCTCGTGGCGGGAGACCGCCGTCACCGCGAGCGTGTGGGCGCCCAGGAGGGCGGACGGCGCGAGCGCCTGTCGGGTGGCGGGGGCGTACGTGGCGGTGGCGCCCAGGAGGAGGTCCAGGGCGCGGGCCGTGGCCATCGTGTACGGGCCCGCCGGGGTGTTCTTCAGGCCCAGGTCGTACGCCCACACCGTGCCCGCCAGCGCCGCCGCCGTGGCGAGCGCGCGGCGGCCCGCCAGGGCCGCGCAGGCCAGCCCCGCGCACGTGAGGCCCGTCGCGGCGGTCAGGGCGGCGGCCGGGGTGACGCGGCCCGAGGGCAGGGGGCGGCCGGGGCGTTCGACGGCGTCGAGGTCGCGGTCCGCCCAGTCGTTGAGCGCCATCCCCGCCTCGTACAGGCACAGCGACGCGCCCACGGCGAGCGCCGTGCCGCGGTTCGGGGCGGTCCGGGTGGCCGCCGCGCCCGCGAGGGCGTCGCCGGGGACGGTGAACAGGGCGGAGATCCTCAGGAGTTCCGCCCAGGCCCGCGCCGACGTCACGACCGCTCCCGCAGCCGGGCCGCGAGGCCGGTCAGGGCCGCGTACTGGTCGGCGAGGGCGGACGGGCCGCCGTCCGGGTCCTTGAAGTAGAAGCCGAGTTCGGTGAGCGGCCCCGTCAGACCCGCCTCGTGGGCGCGCGCCGTGAGGCGGGCCAGGTCGAGGACGAGGGGTGCGGCGAGGGCCGAGTCGCAGCCCTGCCAGGTGGTCTGGAGGACCATACGGGCGCCGAGGAAGCCGTCGAACGCGACGTGGTCCCAGGCGGTCTTCCAGTCGCCGAGCGCGGGCACGTTGTCGATGTGGAGCTCGCCGTCCGGGAGTTCGCCGAGGGTGTCGGCGAGGACCCGCGCCTTGCCCGCGTTCTTCGCGGCCGCGGCGGCGGGGTCGGCGAGCGCGGCGCCGTCGCCGCCGCCCAGCAGGTTGGTGCCGGACCAGGCCCGTACGGGCAGCGCGCGCTGCGCGAACATCGGCGCGAGGACGGAGCGCAGCAGCGTCTGCCCCGTCTTGCCGTCGCGCCCGGCGTACGGCAGCCCGGCGCTGGCCGCTTCGGCGCGGAGGCGGGGGTGGTGCAGTCCGGTGGAGGGCGTGAAGTTGACGTACGGGCACCCGGCGCGGAGGGCGGCGGAGGCGTAGAGGGAGCTGGGCGGCAGCCGGTCCCCGCCGGGGGCGGGCGCGGGTTCGGTGGAGGCGACGTTGACGACGACGGCGCGGGCGAGGCGGTGGGTACGGAGGAACGCGTCGAGGTCGGCGGCGTAGGCGTCGATCAGCGCGTCGTCGCCGCGGGTGTCCCCGGGTTGCGGTCCGCCGGGGCGGATCGCGTCGTCGGCGGCGGTCAGCTCGGCGCGTACGGCGTCGGGCAGTCCGTACGGCAGAACGCCCTCGGCGGCCAGCGCCTCGGCGCGCTTGGGGAGCGGGGTGGTGGCGGTGTCATGGCCGCCGAAGACCAGATCGCCGAGCGCGGGCAGACCGCTGTCCGCG
This sequence comes from Streptomyces sp. NPDC021115, assembly GCF_044333065.1. Classification (NCBI taxonomy): domain Bacteria; kingdom Bacillati; phylum Actinomycetota; class Actinomycetes; order Kitasatosporales; family Streptomycetaceae; genus Streptomyces; species Streptomyces sp. NPDC021115. The sequence continues at coordinate 283,694 of NZ_JBIRQF010000002.1, read as the reverse complement.
AACGGCGCGGTCTCGGTGACCATCCCGGTCGGTGGCTGCAACCCCGCCGCGACGGCGGCACACCCGGCGACGGCGGTGGTGGCGACCGAACCGCGCGCGCCGATGAGCCAGATGCCGGTGCGGGTGGAGTGGGAGCGGGGCTGGGTGGTGTCGGGGCCGGTGGTCACTGGCTGCCTCCCGGGTGACGGTCAATTGCGGGGTTGCGGATTCGCCGTGGCGGTAGCGGTAGGAGACCGGGGTGGTGCGGTGTCGCCCGTGCGGGGTGGGGGTGCGGTCCGGTGGTGTGGGTGATGCGTTAGGGCCCGCAACTCTGGCGGTCTTGCTTCGTGCGGTCGTACTCGGCGGTGGCTCTGGCGCGGTGCCGCGTTCGGCGGCGCGCCCGCCCCCGTCCGGTTGCCCGGGCCGGAGGCCGCTGCGCGGCGGGGAGGAGGCGGCGTACTCCTCCCCGCCGCCTGATGCCGCCCGCGGCTCCCCTCGGGCCGTTGGGCGGCAGATCGGAGGGCCGGTCAGGGCGACGGCAGTTCCCGTACGCGGATGTTGCGGAACGCGACCTTGTCGCCGTCACCGTGGTTCTGGATGCCGACATGGCCGTCGCGCAGGCTGCGCGCCGGGTCCTGGTTGGTGAAGTCGTTGATCAGTGCGCCGTTGAGCCAGATCTGGAGCCGTTCGCCGCGCACCCGGATCTCGTACGTGTTCCACTCCCCCGGCGGGTTCAGCGCCGCGTCCCGCCGGGCGAGGTCGGCGGACTGGAAGCCGTACACCGCGCCGGTGGTGCGATCGGGGGTGTCCGTCGCGTCGATCTGGATCTCGTAGCCGCGGTCGACCGCCGACCAGGGGTCGTCGGAGGCGGGGAAGCCGACGAAGACTCCGGAGTTGTCGTCCCCGGTGTCCCCGGCCATCCGCCAGTCCAGCTTCAGGGAGTACGAGCGCAGCTCGCGCGCCTCGTACCAGAGCAGACCCATGCCGCCCGTCGAGGTGAGGGTGCCGGTGGCCGGGTCGAGGGTGAAGGCGCCGGGTCCGGCCTGTTTCCAGCCCGCCACCGACGTGCCGTCGAACAGCGACCGGTAGCCGCGCTCCGGGCGGCAGTCGGCCCGGAGCGCGCCCGTGGCGTAGCGGATGCCGCCGAGCAGGTGCTGCCGGAAGGCGGGGTCGGCGTAGGACTCCCTGGTGTGGCCGAGGCCGGTGTAGAAGGCGCGGCCGCCTCGGTAGTCCTGGCACCAGGAGATGGGGTGGTCCTCGCCCATCGAACCGCCCTCGTAGGAGGCTTCGTCGAGGGTGGCGAGGACATGGACCCCGTCGCGCGGGTTGCTGCGGTAGTCGTACCACTCGTCGGTGCGCTGCCATGCCGCGCCCAGGTGCGCGGTGGCCGGGTGGGCGCGGTCCTCGACGTTGACGGTGGCCTGCTGGACGGCGGGGTGGGTGCGGAAGTACGCGCCGACGAGGCCGCCGTAGAACGGCCAGTCGTACTCGGTGTCGGCTGCCGCGTGCACCCCGGCGAATCCGCCGCCCGCCCGGATGTAGCGCTCGAAGGCGTACTGCTGCTTGGCGTCGAGGACGTCGCCGGTGGTGGAGAGGAAGACGACGGCGTCGTAACGGGCCAGGTTGGCGCGGGTGAAGGCGGTGGCGTCCTCGGTGGCGTCGACGGCGAAGCCGTGCTGGGCGCCGAGGTCGCGGATGGCGGCGATGCCGTCGGGGATCGCGTCGTGGCGGAAGGCGGCCGTCTTGGAGAAGACGAGAACGCGGTCCTCGGACGCCGCGGACGCCGCGGGCGCGCCGGAGGCCGCCGCCGGGGGGAGGGCGGTGGCGGCGAGCAGCAGCGCGGCGACGGCGGACGTGCGGAGAAGTGGGAAACGGAAGCGGTGGTTGCGTCTGGAGCGGCGGGGGTGCGGGGGCATGGGCGGGTAACTCCTTCCTCCGGGTACGGACCCGGGCCCGGGGCGGACGGTCGCGCCCGCCCCGGGACACAGGCGGGCGGTCAGCCGGTGCCGATGGTGAAGTCGTCCACGTCGTACAGCGCTCCCGCCCCGCCCTTGAAGACGAGGTAGAGCGTGGTGGTGCGGGTCGGGGGCTTGCGCAGCGTCGTCTTGACGTCCTGGAACTTCTCCCAGTCGCCGGTCACCGGAACGGTGGCCTTGCCGAGCAGCTGCCCGGTCGGGGACCCGGCGCGCACTTCGAGGGTGCCGCCGGCGCCCGCGGAGGAGACGCGTGCGGTGAAGTCCTTGGCGTTGCCGAGGAGATACGGGGTGAAGGCGATCCAGTCGCCGTTGTCGATGTTGCCGACCGTCTTGCCGCCGTTGGCCGGGGTGTGGTTGATGACGTCGATGCCCTTGGAGTCGCCGTGGTGCTCGGCCTGGCGGTGCCGGGGCTGGACGACGCTCTGGTCGTGGGTGGTCAGCGACGGCTGGCCGCCCCCGCCGTTGTCGGTGTACTCGGCGTCGAAGACCCCGAAGATGTTGGCGTTGGGGTCGTGCTCGCTGTCGGCGCTGGTCTTGAGGGTGCCGGAGCAGCCGTTGGCCGAGGTGATGGGGTGGCCGTGGCTGTCGTGGCCGAGGACGTGGGTGACCTTGACCTTGGCGCAGTCGATGGTCCCGTCCTCGGGGTCGGTCACCTTCACCTTGAACGGCACCTCGTCGCCGAAGGTGAACAGCTGGCCGTCACCGGGCAGTTGCAGCGTCACCTTGGGGGCGGTGTTGCCGACCGTGAGGTGCACGCTGGCGCTGCCGCTGCGGCCGGTGGGGTCCGTGGCGGTGACGGTGGCGGTGTAGGTGCCGTTCTTGGTGTACCGGTGGGTGGGGTTGGGCGCGGTGGAAGTGTGGCCGTCGCCGAAGTCCCAGCGGTACGTGAGGGCGTCGCCGTCGGCGTCGGCGGTGCCCGCCGAGCTGAACGCGACCTTCATGGGTGCCTGGCCGGACGTACGGTCGGCGGAGGCCTCCGCGATGGGCGAGTAGCCGTCGGTGGCGTTCTCGATGCGGTAGAGGGCGGAGTGTTCGTCGCCGTTGAAGTAGCCGAGGCCGTAGTCGAGGACGTACAGCGCGCCGTCCGGGCCGAAGGCGGAGTCCATCACCTGGGTGCCGGACCACGGGAAGTCGTTGATCTTCTCCACGGTGCCGTCGGCGCCCTGCTCGATGCGCTTGATCCACTCGCGGCCGAACTCGCCCGCGAAGAAGTTCCCGTCGTACGCCTCGGGGAACTTCACCGGCGAGTCGAGCGCGGCGTCATAGCGGTAGACCGGACCGGCCATCGGCGATTCGGAGCCGGTGCCGAACTCGGGCACCGAGTCGTTGTCGTACGGGATCCAGGCGGGCTGGGCGGGCGGCAGGTCGGTCAGCCCGGTGTTGTGCGGCGAGGTGTTCTTCGGCGCGGCGCAGTCGAAGGCCGGTCCTGAGGTCTTGGTGGCGAAGTCGTAGTCCCGGTACGGCTTGTTGTCGGCGATGCAGTACGGCCAGCCGAAGTTGCCGGGCTTGGTGACGCGGGCGAACTCCACGGCGCCGCCGGGGCCGCGCTCGGGGTCGGCGGCGCCCGCGTCCGGCCCGTAGTCGCCGACGTAGACCGTGCCGGTCGGCTTGTCGACGCTGATCCGAAACGGGTTGCGGAAGCCCATCGCGTAGATCTCGGGCCGGGTCTTGTCCGTGCCGGGCGCGAAGAGGTTGCCGTCCGGGACGGTGTACGAGCCGTCCGCGGCCACCTTGATGCGGAGGATCTTGCCGCGCAGGTCGTTGCTGTTGCCCGCGGAACGACGGGCGTCGTAGGCCGGGTTGCGGTCGGGACGCTCGTCGATGGGGGTGAAGCCGTCGGAGGCGAACGGGTTGGTGTCGTCCCCGGTCGAGAGGTAGAGGTTGCCGTCGGCGTCGAAGTCGATGTCGCCGCCGACGTGGCAGCAGATGCCGCGGGAGGCGGGGACGTCGAGGACCTTCTTCTCGCTGGCGGTGTCGAGGGTGCCGTCGGGCTTGAGGGTGAAGCGGGAGAGGCGGTTGACGCCGTCGAACTTCGCGAAGTCGGCCGCCGTGCCCTCGTTGGGGGCGTCGCCCGCGGGGGTGTCCATCGGTGGCGCGTAGTAGAGGTAGATGGCCCGGTTCTGCTCGAACCCGGGGTCGATGCCGACGCCCTGGAGCCCTTCCTCGTCGTGCGAGTAGACCGGCAGCTTGCCGGACACCTTGGTGTCGCCGCTCGCGTCGGTGAGGCGGAGGGTGCCGTCGCGGGAGGTGTGCAGCACCGAGCGGTCGGGGAGGACGGCGAGCGACATCGGCTCACCGGTCTCGACCTCGCCCTTGGCGAGGGTGACCTGCTGGAACTTCTCCTCCGCCTGCTCTGCGCCCGCTTGTGCGGGCGATGCGGTGAACGCGAGCCCCGCGCCCACGAGCAGGGAGCTCGTGAGGAGCGCGAGGGGGCCGCGCAGTCCATGCCGTTTCCTGTGCACGCTGATCCTCCGGGAAAAGAGGGGGTGTACGGACGGGGGCCGTTGACCGCCCGGCCTGGCACAGGCGCGCGCCGTCGCGCCGTTCGGTGACCGGTCCGGGGTGAGGGGCACCCCATGTGACCGGTACATCTCAAGGACGGTAGCGGGGTTTGTCCGGTTCGGAAACCCCTTTGACGCGGAATGGGTTGGCTTGGTCCGCGGGGAGGACAAAGCCGGTGGGGTGAGGCGGGGCCTTCTGTTCCCCACCCCGCCCCTCCCCGAACCGGAGGCAAGCCCCCGGCCCCCCCACCACTCGGGGCTCCGCCCCGGGCGCTTGGCCCGCGCAGGCGTCGGCGCCCGCCACGCACAGGATGACCTCGCCAGGGCGGGTGGGTTGGCCCGGGGCCGCTCCTCCCCCACCCCGCCCCTTCCCGAACCAGGGGCAAGCCCCCGGCCCCCACCGCTCGGAACGCCGCACCGGAATACCCCGCCGATGCCGCCGACGGCGGCTCGCCCGGGCGAGAACGCGCCGCGCCCAGCCCAGGGCACGCACCCCGCGGCGTGGGGCCCGCGCAGGCGTCGGGGACCCGCCGCGCACGGCCTCGCCCGGGCGGGTTGGCGCGCCCCCGGCCCGGGGCCGATGTACGCGCCGTCGCGCGCGCCGTCCGCCTCGGCGGCCCCGCCGGGCGGGGGTCTGGGGGCTGGCCCCCAGTTTCGGGAAGGGGCGGGGTGGGGGGGGAAGAAGTGGCCCCAGCCCCCGCCGGGCGCAGGCCCTCGCCGCTCCGGCGACAACGGCCCACCAAGCCCGAGGTGGGGCCCCCGCTCCGCTGTGGCGGCTCAGTCGCCTCCGAACGCGGCGTCGAAGGACGACGTCGGGGGGTCGAAGTCGTAGGACTTCAGGTGGGTCAGGGCCTCGGGGGCGCCCGTCAGGCGGTCCATGCCCGCGTCTTCCCACTCCACCGAGATCGGGCCGTCGTACGCGATGGAGCGGAGCATGCGGAAGACGTCCTCCCAGGGCACATCGCCGTGGCCCGCGGAGACGAAGTCCCAGCCGCGGCGGGGGTCGCCCCAGGGGAGGTGGGAGCCCAGGCGGCCGTTTCGGCCGTCGAGGCGGCGGCGGGCCTCCTTGCAGTCGACGTGGTAGATGCGGTCGCGGAAGTCCCAGAGGAAGCCGACCGGGTCGAGGTCCTGCCAGACGAAGTGGCTGGGGTCGAAGTTGAGGCCGAAGGCGGGGCGGTGGCCTACGGCTTCGAGGGCGCGGTGGGTCGTCCAGTAGTCGTACGCGATCTCGCTGGGATGGACCTCGTGGGCGAAGCGCACGCCCTCGGCGTCGAAGACGTCGAGGATCGGGTTCCAGCGGGTCGCGAAGTCCTCGTAGCCGCGGTCGATCATGCCGGGCGGCACCGGCGGGAACATGGCGACCAGGTGCCAGATGGACGAGCCGGTGAAGCCGATGACGGTGCGTACCCCGAAGGCGGCCGCGGCGCGGGCGGTGTCGGCCATTTCGGCGGCGGCCCGCTGCCGTACGCCTTCCGCGTCGCCGTCGCCCCAGATGCGGGCGGGGAGGATGGCCCGGTGGCGTTCGTCGATGGGGTGGTCGCAGACGGCCTGGCCCACCAGGTGGTTGGAGACGGCCCAGCACTTAAGGCCGTACTTGTCGAGGAGCTGGCGGCGGCCGTCGAGGTAGCCGGGTTCGCCGAGGGCGCGGTCGACCTCGAAGTGGTCGCCCCAGCAGGCGAGTTCCAGGCCGTCGTAGCCGAAGTCGCGGGCGTGGCGGCAGACCTCCTCCAGCGGCAGATCCGCCCACTGGCCGGTGAAGAGGGTGAAGGGTCTGGGCATGCGGGCCTCCTCCTCAGGCGGGTACGGGGGTGTAGACGCAGTTCTTCTCGGCGCTGTCCTCGACCGCGGCCAGCACCCGCTGCACCTGGAGCCCGTCGTCGAAGGACGGTTCGGGGTCCGTACCGGCGGCGACGGCCGCGACCATGTCGCGGGCCTGGTGGACGAAGGTGTGGTCGTAGCCGAGGCCGTGGCCCGGGGGCCACCAGGCCTCCAGGTAGGGGTGGTCGGGCTCGGTGACCAGGATGCGGCGGAAGCCGGAGTCGGCGGCGGGCGCGGTGTGGTCGTGGAAGGACAGCTCGTTGAGCCGTTCGAGATCGAAGGCGAGCGAGCCGTGGTCGCCGTTCAGCTCGATGCGCAGGGAGTTCTTGCGCCCGGCGGCGAAGCGGCTGGCCTCGAAGGAGGCCAGCGCGCCGGAGGCGAGCCGCCCGGTGAACAGGGCCGCGTCGTCGACCGTGACCGCGCCGCGTCCGGCCGCCGCGCCCGGCCCGTCGGGGACGAGCGGGCGTTCCCGTACGAAGGTCTCGGTGAGCGCCGAGACGCCGACCAGCCGCTCCCCCGCCAGATACTGCGCGAGGTCCACGATGTGCGCCCCGAGGTCGCCGAGCGCGCCGGAGCCCGCCAGCTCCCGGCGCAGCCGCCACACCAGGGGGAATTCCGGATCGAGCAGCCAGTCCTGGAGGTAGGTGACCCGTACGTGGCGCAGGACGCCGATCCGGCCCTCGGCCACCATGCGGCGGGCCTGCGCGGTCGCGGGCGTACGGCGGTAGTTGAAGCCCACCATCGCGCGCTGTCCGCGCGCCCGGGCCCGGCGAGCGGCGTCGGCCATGGCTTCCGCTTCGGCGACCGAGTTGGCGAGCGGCTTCTCGCACAGCACGTGCTTACCGGCCTCCAGCGCGGCGATCGCGATCTCGGCGTGGCTGTCGCCTGGGGTGCAGACATCGACGAGCTGCACATCGTCCCGGGCGATGAGCTGACGCCAGTCGGTCTCGGCGGCCGCCCAGCCGTGTTTGTCCGCGGCGGCGCGGACGGCGTCCGGGTCGCGGCCGCAGATGGCTGCCATTGCGGGGCGGAGCGGGAGGTCGAAAACGCGGCCCGCGGTGCGCCAGCCCTGGGAGTGGGCGGCGCCCATGAAGGCGTAACCGATCATGCCGATACCGAGGCTGGATATGTCGGGGTGGTCCATGAGGCTCCTCTCAGATCGCGACGGATGCGAGGTGGAGATGGGGCCTTGCCTGATCAGCTGAATCCCGTGGGGAGGTACTGGTCGACGTTGTCCTTGGTCACGACGGCCGAGTAGAGGGTGAGGGAGGCGGGGATCTCCAGCTCGGCGAGGCCCCCGACGCCCTTGCCCTGGCCGAGCGCGCGGGCCAGGTCGATGGCGGAGGCCGCCATCGTCGGCGGGTACAGGACGGTGGCCTTGAGCACGGTGTTGTCGGCCTTGATGGCGTCCATGGCGCGCTTGGCGCCCGCGCCGCCGACCATCAGGAAGTCATCGCGCCCGGCCTGCTGGATGGCGCGTTCGGCGCCGACGCCCTGGTCGTCGTCGTGGTTCCACAGGGCGTCGAAGCCGGAGTGGGCCTGGAGCAGCTGGGCCATCTTCGACTGGCCGGACTCGACGGTGAATTCGGCGGCCTGGCGGCCGACCTTCTTGATGTTGGGGTAGTTCTTGAGGGCGTCGTCGAAACCGGCCGTGCGCTGGCGGGTCAGCTCCAGGTTGTCCAGCCCGGCCAGCTCCACCACCTTGGCGTTCTTCTTGCCCTTGAGCTGTTCGCCGATGTAGCGCCCGGCGTTGAGCCCCATGCCGTAGTTGTCGCCGCCGATCCAGCAGCGGTACGCCTGCGGGGAGGCGAAGACGCGGTCGAGGTTGACGACGGGGATGCCGCGTTTCATGGCCTTCAGCCCGACCTGGGTGAGCGCCTTGCCGTCGGCGGGCAGGATGACCAGGACGTCGACCTTCTTGTTGATGAGGGTTTCGATCTGGCCGATCTGCTGGGCGGTGTCGTTGGAGCCCTCCGTGGCTACCAGCGTGACGTCCTCGTACTCCTTGGCGCGCCGCTTGGCCTGCTCGTTGATGGCGTTGAGCCAGCCGTGGTCGGCCTGCGGCCCGGCGAAGCCGACGGTGACCTTCTTGCCGGGCTTGGTGTCGGAGGCACCGGCGGGCTGCTTGCCCGCGTCCTTGTCGTCGTTGTTCTCGTTGCTGGTGCAGCCCGCCGCGAACAGCGCGCCCGCCGCGGCGGTGCCCAGGAGGAGGTTTCTGCGACTGGTGGGGTTTCCCGGGGTGTGGTTCATGACGTCGAACGACCCTTCTGTACCAGGACGGCGGCGACGATGATCGCGCCCTTGGCGATCTGCTGGACATCGCTCTGGAGGTTGTTCAGGGCGAAGAGGTTGGTGATGGTGGTGAAGACGAGGACGCCGAGGACGGAGCCGGTGATGGTGCCGCGGCCGCCGCTGAGCAGGGTGCCGCCGATGATGGCGGCGGCGATGGCGTCGAGTTCGTAGAGGTTGCCGTTGGTGTTCTGGCCGGAGCCGGTGAGGACGACCAGCATGAACGCGGCGATGCCGCAGCACAGCCCGGACAGCAGGTACAGCAGCAGCCGCTGGCGGCGTACGTCGATGCCCGCGAGCCGGGCCGCCTCCGGGTTGCCGCCGATGGCGACGGTGCGGCGGCCGAAGGTCGTACGGCCCAGCAGCAGCCAGCCGAGGACCGTGGCCGCGGCGAAGATCATCACCAGCGGCGGGATGCCGAGGACGTAGGAGTCGGGGAGCCCGAGGTCCAGGACCGGCTTGACGGTGACGACCTGCGTCTTGCCGTCGCTGATCTGGAGCGCGAGGCCGCGCGCGGAGGCCAGCATGGCGAGGGTGGCGATGAACGGGACCATGCCGCCGTACGCGATGAGCACCCCGTTGACCAGGCCGCAGCCGAGCCCCACGAGCACGGCGCACAGCAGGATGCCGCCGAAGCCGTAGTCCTGGGTGGCGAGCGTGGTCGCCCACACCGAGGCGAGCGCGACGATCGCGCCGACGGACAGATCGATGCCGCCGCTGGTGATGACGAAGGTGACGCCCACGGTGACGACGCCGATGACGGACGCCTGGGTGAGGACCAGTTGGAGGTTGTCGGTGCTCAGGAACTCGTCGGGCTTGGTGATGCCGCCCACGACGGCGAGGGCGGCGAGCACGCCGAGGAGGGAGAGGTTGCGGAGGTCGGCGAGGCGTCCGATGCCGCCGCCGGCTTTGGTGGGTGGGCCGGGCGCGGGCCCGGCCGCCTTCGTGAGCGTGGCGCCGGCGCCGGGCACGGCGTCGGCGCCCGTGTCTCCCGTTGAGTTCAGCACGACGGACTCCCTTCCATCACGAGATCGAGAACGCGGTGCTCGTCCAGTTCGCCCGCGGGCGCCGCGTGCACGACCCGCCCCTCGCGGAGCACCAGCACCCGGTCGGCGAGGCCGAGCACTTCGGGCAGTTCGCTGGAGACCAGCAGCACCGCCATGCCCTCGTCGGCGAGGCGCCGTATCACCGCGTACAGCTCGGCGCGGGCGCCGACATCCACCCCGCGGGTCGGCTCGTCCAGCAGCAGGACCCGGCAGCCGCGCAGCAGCCAGCGCGCGAGCACCGCCTTCTGCTGATTGCCGCCGGAGAGGGTGCGGACGGGGCGTTCCGGGTCGTCCGGGTGCAGCGACAGATCGCGCACGCTGCGGCGGGCCGCGTCCCGTTCGGCGCCGCGGTCCAGCCATCCGGCCCGGGAGAAGCGGGCGAGGGAGGAGACGGAGACGTTCCGGGTGACGGACTCCAGCATCAGCAACGCCTGCGCCTTGCGCTCCTCGGGCGCCAGCCCGAGCCCGGCGCGCACGGCGGCGGTCACGCTGCCGGGGCGCAGCGGGCGGCCGTCGACGAGGACGCGGCCCGCGGTGGGTCGGCGGGCGCCGTAGACGGTCTCCAGGATCTCGGAGCGGCCGGAGCCGACGAGTCCGGCGAGCCCCACGATCTCGCCGGGCGCGAGGTCGAGGTCGACGGGCTCGAACTCCCCGGTCCGGGCCAGCCCTTCGAGCCGCAGCACGGGCTGCTGTGTGTTGGGGAGCGTCCCTGTCCCCGTCTCCGCGCGCCGCGGAAACGCGTACTCCACGTCCCGGCCCGTCATCAGCGCGACGATGTCGCGGGTGGGTGTCGTACGGGCGGGCAGCCCACGGGCGGCGGCGCGGCCGTCCTTCAGCACGGTGACGCGGTCGCCGATGCGGCGGATCTCCTCCAGCCGGTGCGAGATGTAGACGACCGCAACCCCGCCGGTGGTGAGGTCGCCGACGATACGGAAGAGGTTGTCCACCTCGTCGGGGTCGAGCGCGGCGGACGGCTCGTCCATGACGATCAGCCGTACGTCGTGCGAGAGGGCGCGGGCCATGGACACGATCTGCTGTGCGGCGGCGGAGAGTTCGCCCACCAGCCGCCGCGGGTCGATCTCGGGATGGCCGAGCCGGGCCAGCAGTTCGGCTGCGGTGGCCCGGGCGGCCCGGGACCGCACGAAGCCCGCGGTGGCCAGCTCATGGCCGAGGAAGATGTTCTCGGCCACGGACAGGCCCTCGACCAGGTCGAGTTCCTGGTAGATGGTGGCGATGCCGAGGCGCATGGCGGCGACGGGCGACTTCAGGGCCACGGGTGCGCCCCGCCAGACGATCTCCCCGCCGTCCGGCTGATGGGCCCCGGCCAGCACCTTGATCAGCGTCGACTTGCCCGCCCCGTTCTGCCCCAGCAGGCAGTGCACCTCGCCCCCTTGGACGTCGAGGTCGACGCCGTCGAGGGCCCGTACGCCGGGGAAGGACTTGGTGATGCCGGACATGGTGAGAAGCGGGGGCGGGTCTGCCGGACGCGGTTCGGGTGGTGCCATGCGGGCCTCCTCGGCCGAGTCGCGGGTCGGTGCCTCTTCCCCCACCCCGCCCCTCCCCCGGGGCTCCACCCCGACCCCCGCTCCTCAAACGCCGGAGGGGCTGGTAAGTGGCCGGGGCCCCGGTGGCCGGGTGGCCGGGACCGGTGCCCCTGGGGCTCGGCCCCGAGGGACGGCCGTCCGGACCCTCGGACCTGGGGGAGCCGGGCCCGGGGCCTGCGGGACGTGGGGTTACGGGTGTTGTCGGAGGCCGGGGCGGAGCCCCCACGCGGCGGAGCCGCAAATCGGATACAGCGGGAAGGGGCCGGGGGGACAAGGCACGCCGTCGTACCGCACGTGCCGCGCGCTGTGCCTCGGTACGGCCGTACCGCAGGAGGCGAGGCCGTAGGGACGGGGCCGGGCCGTCGGGCCCGGGCGGAAGGTCAGGCGGGAGAGAAGAGGTGGTCGCTGATCAGACGGGCCGCGCCGGTGACCCCCGCGGCCGGGCCCAGTTCGCCCAGCACGATGGGAAGGTTGCCGGTGGCGAGCGGAAGGGACTGACGGTAGACCTGGGTGCGGATCGCGGCGAGGAGCGTGTGGCCGAGGCCGGTGACGCCGCCGCCGATCACCACAAGACCGGGGTTGAAGAAGCTGACGAGACCGGCGATGACCTGACCGGTGCGCATGCCGCCCTCGCGGATGAGTTCGAGGGCGGCAGCGTCCCCCGCGGAGGCCGCCGCCGCGACATCCGTGGCTGCGAGCTGCCCCACGGCTTCCAGCCGGGCGGCGAGTTCGACGGAGCGGCCGTCGAGCGCGGCGGCCTCGGCGTCGCGGGCGAGGGCCGCTCCGCCGAAGTACGCCTCCAGGCAGCCGTGGTTGCCGCAGGCGCAGGGGCGGCCGTCGGGCTCGGCCTGGATGTGCCCGATGTCGCCCGCGCTGCCGGTCGTACCGCGGTAGACCTCACCCGCGACCACGATCCCGCAGCCGATCCCGGTGCCGATCTTGACGCAGAGGAAGTCCTTGACGGAACGGGCGACTCCGGCGTGCTGCTCCCCCATGGCCATGAGGTTCACATCGTTGTCGACCATGACGGGGCAGCCCAGTTCCTGGCTGAGTGCCTCCCGTACGGGGAAGCCGTCCCAGCCCGGCATGATGGGTGGTGCGACGGGCACGCCCTCGGGGTAACGGACCGGGCCCGGCACGCCGATGCCCGCGCCGTCGAACCCCTCCGCCACGCCGGAGGCGCGGAGCTTGGCGGCCATGGCGAGGACCTGTTCGAACACCGCGACCGGGCCCTCGCGGACATCCATGGGCTGGGTGAGGTGGCCGAGAATCTCCAGTTCCGCGTTGGTCACGGCCACGTCGACGGACGTGGCGCCGATGTCGACGCCGAGCAGCCGGAGGGCGGGTGCGAGCCGTATGTTGTGCGAGCGGCGCCCGCCCCTTGAGGCGGCGAGTCCGTCGGCGATCACCAGTCCGGTCTCCAGCAACCGGTCGATCTCGACGGCCAGTTTGGAACGTGAGAGGTCGATCTGATCGCCCAGCTGAGCCCGGGAGTTGGGGCCGCCGTCGCGCAACAGGCGGAGCAGCCGGGCCTGATGCGCGTTCGCGGGTCGTGCCGTCATGCGCCTCACGCCGCCCCTCCCGCCGTCATCGGCATGCACATGGTCGGGCTTTCACGGGGAACGTAGCAGCGGTTGTCGGGAGTGGGAAGAACTTGCGCCGCAATCCATGCGGACTTTCTCCTGTGGAAGGACAAACTCACGGACAGGCAGGGGCGATTTCCCGTCAGCGCCGCCGACTAGCATTCCCCCATGGAAATAGCCAGCTACATCACCATCGTCGCCGTCGTCCTGATGTACGGCGGCCTGGAGGCCCGCCTCAAGAAGATGGAGCGCCGGACCGCCCGGCTGGAGCGCAAGGCGGACCTGATCCTCGACCACCTGGGCATCCGTCAGGAGGAGCCGGGCATGGAGCGGGTGACCGCCCTGCTGCGCGAGAACAAGAAGATCCAGGCCATCAAGGAGTACCGCGAGATCACGGACGCGGACCTCAAGGAGGCCAAGGAGGCGGTCGACCGCATGGACGGCACCCGCGGCTGAAAGCCGACGGACACGACCGGCGGTCAGTCGTGGGGGCGCTCGTGGTAGCTGTGGCGCGTGTGCTCCGTATGCGCGCGCATGATCTCCGTCGCGCGCCGCTCGTCGCGCGCGGCGATGGCGTCGATCAGCTCGCGGTGCTCGGTCCAGGACTGCTTGCCGCGCTGCCGGGCCACCGGGGTGTAGTACCAGCGGACCCGGCGGTGCACCTGGGCGGCGAGGTCCGCCAGCACCGCGTTCCCGGCGAGCGCCATGACCGTGGCGTGGAATTCGGCGTTCGCGGCCACCGCGCCGTCCACGTCGTCGTTCAGGACGGCCCGCTCGCCGGTAGCGCACACCTCCTCCAGCGCCGCGACCCCCTCCGGACCGGCGCCCGCGGCGGCCAGCCGCGCGGCCTCGGCCTCCAGCAGGGTGCGGACGGTGAGGAGCTGATCGGCCTCCTCCTCGGTGGGCTCGTGGACGAACGCGCCCTGCGCCGGGCGCAGATCGACCCATCCCTCGGTGTTGAGCCGCTGAAGCGCCTCGCGCACCGGCTGCCGGGAGACGCCGAGGTGGCCCGCCAGCTCGCTCTCGACGAGGTGCTGGCCGGGGCGGAGGGCACGGGTGGTGATGAGTTCGAGCAGCGCCTCGTAGACGCGCTCGCGCAGCGGCCCGGGCCGCTCCAGCCTCGGCACCGCGCCCTGCGGCAGCCCCTTGGACAGCATCGCGCCCCCTGTGGATGGCATCGACCGGATTCCCGGATTGGTTATTGTCTACAGTTTACGCATACCGAGGGCTACGGTCCCGGGCCCGCGTACAGGACAATGAGACCTCCCCGCACGCACGGGACCCCGCACGGGACCACGTAGAGACCACGCACAGAACCGGGACTGATCGACATGGGACGGGTCACTGAGCGACGCCGCGTCATCCGCATACGGGACGGGGCGGTGAGCACCCGCCCGGACACCCTGGTGGCCGAGGAGCCGCTGGAGATCCGGTTGAACGGGCGGCCGCTGGCGATCACGATGCGCACACCGGGCGACGACTTCGCGCTCGCCGCCGGTTTCCTGGTGAGCGAGGGGGTGCTCGGCAGCGCGGACGAACTGGCGAACATCGTCTACTGCGCGGGCGCGACCGAGGACGGCTCCAACACCTACAACGTGGTGGACGTGAGGCTCGCGCCGGGTGTGCCCGTCCCCGACATCACCCTCGAACGCAACGTCTACACGACCTCCTCCTGCGGGCTGTGCGGCAAGGCCAGCCTGGACGCCGTCCGCACCACGGCCCGCTGGAAGCTGGACGAGCCGGACGAGCGGCACGCCCCCGTCCGCATCACCCCGGAGACCCTGTCCTCCCTGCCCGACCGGCTGCGCGCCGCCCAGCGCGTCTTCGACCGCACCGGTGGACTGCACGCGGCGGCGCTGTTCACGCCGGAGGGCGAGCTGCTGGACGTACGGGAGGACGTGGGCCGCCACAACGCGGTGGACAAGCTGGTCGGGCGGGCGGTCCAGCAGGGGCTGCTGCCGCTGTCCGGGGCCGTGCTGCTGGTGTCGGGCCGGGCCTCCTTCGAGCTGGCGCAGAAGGCGGTCATGGCGGGGATACCGGTGCTGGCGGCGGTCTCGGCACCGTCCTCGCTGGCCGTGGACCTGGCGGACGAGACGGGGCTCACGCTGGTCGGCTTCCTGCGCGGCGCGTCGATGAACGTGTACGCGGGCGAGCACCGCCTCGCCCTGCCGACGGCGGTCGGCGGATCCGCGGCCTGAGGCACTCCCCCTGCCCCCGCTGCTCCCGCTGTCCCTCGAAAGAGTTATTGACCGATCGTTCTGGTTGGCTGCTAGGGTTTTCCCATGGCCAGGACGAAGGAGTTCGATCCGGAGGCCGCGCTGCAATCAGCTCTCGAGCTGTTCTGGCGGCGCGGCTATGAAGCGACCTCGATGGCGGACCTCGTCGAGCATCTCGGCATCGGTCGCGCCAGCATCTACGCGACCTTCGGAAACAAGCACGAGCTGTACCTGAAGGCCATGGACCGCTATGCGGAGACCCGCGACCCGTCACTGGTGGCCGAGTTGTCCCAGCCGGGCCCCGCGCTGCCCGCGGTGCGGGCGCTGGTGCACCGCTTCGCCGAGGAGGCCGCGTCCCCGGAGAAGCGCCTGGCGGGCTGCCTGGTCACCAACACCGCGGCCGAACTGGCCCCGCACGACCCGGTGGTAGCCCGCCGGGTGGAGGTGAGCTGGGACCATGTGGAGACCCCGCTGTATGTCGCGCTGATACGAGCCCAGGCCCAGGGGGAGCTTCCCGAGGACCGCGACCCCCGCGCGCTGTCACGGATGCTGTTCGTCCTGCTCCAGGGGCTGCGAGTGGTGGGCAAGGCGTCGGACGACCCGGCCCGGGTGCGGGACGCGGCGAAGCAGGCCCTGGCCCTGCTGGACTGAGCCCCACCCGGACGGCACGTCCCCTCACCACCACCTTCCCTGCCCTTTCACGCCCTCATATTGAACCGATCGGTCAAATATCCTCACCGCACAAGGAGTCACACAGTGAACCGCTTCACCGGAAAGACCGCCCTCGTCACCGGCGCGGGCTCCGGCCTCGGCCGGGCCATCGCGCTCGCCTTCGCCGCCGAAGGCGCGTCCGTCGTGGCCGCGGGGCGCACCGCGGCCACGCTGGCCGAGACGGTCCGCCTCGTCGAATCCACCGGTGGCCGGGCCGCCGCCGTCACCGCCGATGTCACCGACTCCGGCCGGTTGCGGGATCTGGTGCGCGAGGCCGTCAGCCGCTTCGGCGGACTGGACATCGCGGTCAACAACGCCGGGATCATGCGCGGCCGGGGGCCGGTCGGCGAGATCGAGGAGGAGGACTGGGACGCGGTGCTGCGCACCAATGTCACCGGCGTCTGGCTGGCCATGAAGCACCAGATCGCGCACATGAAGGAGAACGGCGGCGGGGTCATCGTCAACGTCTCGTCCAACCTCGGCGCCCACCTCCGGGTTCCGGGCCTCGGGGCGTACAGCGCCTCGAAGGCGGCGGTCTCCACGCTGACCCGGGCCGCCGCGCTCGACCACATCCACCAGGGCATCCGGATCAACGCGGTGAGCCCCGGCGCCTCCGACGGCCCCATGTCACTGCTGCCCGGCGAGACCGAGGCCGGCCGCGCCGAGCGGATGAAGACGCAGACCCCGCTGGGGCGGCTCGCGGAGGCGGACGAGATCGCGGCGGCGGTGCTCTATCTCGCCTCCCCGGCGGCGGGCTCGGTGGTCGGCACCGACCTGGTCGTGGACAGTGGCTCCGCGGCCTGACGGTCCGGATGCCGCCGTGGCGTGGGGCTGCCCCCACCCTCGCCCGGGGGCCGTCACCATGGTCCCGGTCCCCTCGCCCCGGCAGCCTGGGGCGACATGAGCCGACGTCACAGCCCTACGAGAACGGCCCGTTTACGCCTCGCCGCGGCCGCCACAGCGGCAGCCGCCCTCCTCGTCGGTGCCGCCGCCGTCCCGGCCGCCACGGCCGATCACCGCGCCGCACCCACCGCGTCCACCTCGTCCTCCCCGCTCACCCCGGAAGAGCTGCGCCACCGGGTGAATCGGATCCTCCGCGACGCCGGGTACACCGGCATCACGGTGGAGGTGCGGGACGGCCGCCGCCGGATCCGCGCACGGGCGGGCGAGGCCGAGCGGAACACCGGCCGCCCCATGCCGTACGGGGCGAACTACCGGGCCGCGAGCGTCACCAAGACGTTCACCGCCACCGTGGTACTGCAACTGGTCGCCGAGGGACGGCTGTCGCTGAGCGATCCGGTCGAGAAGTGGCTGCCGGGCGTGGTGAGCGGCAACGGCAACGACGGCAGCCGGATCACCATCCGCAATCTGCTCCAGCACACCAGCGGCATCTACCGCTACGACCCCACGGAGGAGACCGGGGACACCGCCGCCGCCTTCGAGCAGAACCGGTACCGCCACATCGCCCCCGAGGAGATCGTCGCCGGAGCGATGAAGCACCGGCCCGACTTTCCGCCCGCCGCCGAGGACGACCCGGATCCACGGTGGAACTACTCCAACCCCGGCTACCTCCTCGCCGGAATGATCATCGAGAAGGCCACCGGGCACCCCTGGGCCGAGGAGGTCCGCGACCGGATCGTCCGCCCGCTGCACCTGACCGGTACGTACGCGCCCGGCGACGACCCGCGTCTGTACGGCCCGCACGCGCACACCTATCACCGCTTCCCCGGCTCGCCCGAGTGGACCGACACCACCCTCCGCAATGTGAACTGGGCGGGTTCCGCGGGCGCCCTGATCAGCACCGACCGCGATCTGGACCGCTTCTACAGCGCACTGCTGGGCGGCAGGCTGCTGCCACCGGCACAGCTCGCCGAGATGCGTCGCACCGTCCGGGTCAACGCGGCCTACGAGATGGCCTTCCCCGGGATGCGCTACGGCCTCGGGCTGGCACAGCAGCCGCTGACCTGCGGCGGATCCCGCTGGGGCCACGGCGGCGACCTCGACGGCGGCTCGGTCAGGACCGCCACGGACGGGCACGGGCGGCGCACGGTCGTGATCATGACCACGGGTTCGACGTCCGACGACGAACAGCTCCTCGCGGCCGAGCGCGCCGTCCAGGCGCTGCTGGACGAGGTGATGTGCGCGCGTAAACCCTGACGCCGGGGCAGAAGCCCCCGCTACTCCTCCCGGCACGGCTCGTCGGGCTCGGCCACCCGCCGCAGCAGCGCCATCAGCTGCTCGCGCTCGGCCGCGCTCAGCCCCGCCGTCAGCTCGTCGTTGGCCTCGTCGCCGAGCTGCCGGGTACGCACCAGCCGCCGTTCGCCCTCCTCCGAGATGGCGATCGCGTTCTTCCGGCGGTCGCGCGGATCGGGGCTGCGGCTGACCAGGCCCTCCCGCTCCAGGTCGCCGACGATCCCCACCATGTCCTTGGGGTCGATGGCGAGGCTGCGCCCCAGCTCCGCCTGGGACACCGGCCCCAGCTCCGCGACGGCGGACAGCACCGCGTGATGCATCATCCGCATCCCCTCCCGGGCCAGCGCCTCCGCCACCAGACGGTGCCCACGGGCGGCGGCGCGGCCCAGGAGCCAGCTGGGCAGGGAGCGGATGCGGGCGGGGGCGAACGGGGTCTCGGGCATGGCCTCAGCCTACCCGCACATCATTGGGAGACCCAACGTTGGCAATTCCAACGATTCCCGCTACCGTTGGGCCGCCCAATGAATCCAGCACCCCGGGAGGCCCCATGCGCCGCGTCCGTTTCCACGCCCACGGCGGCCCGGACGTCCTCCGCCTCGAAGAGGCCGACCCGCCCGTACCCGGCCCCGGCGAGCTGCTGATCCGCACCGAGGCGATCGGCGTGGCCCTGCCCGGCGTCCGCCGCGTCCGGGACACCGGCACACCGCTGCCCGGGGTACTCGGCGGCGATGTCGCGGGCCGGGTGGCCGCGCTCGGCGACGGCGTCACCGGCTTCGCCGTCGGCGACCGGGTGGCCGCGATCTCGTTCGCGGATTCCTACGCGGACCTCACCACCGCCCCCGCCTTCACCGCCTCGCCCGTCCCGGACGGCGCGACCGCCGTGGAGGCCGTCGCCCTCGTCCGCGGCGGCCATGTCGCCCTCGCCGCCCTCACGACCGCCGCACCCTCCCCCGCCGAATCGCTGCTGATCACGGGCGCCGCGAGCGGTGTCGGTCATCTGGCGGTCCAACTGGCCCGCATCCAGGGGGTCCGCCGCGTCGTCGCAGCCGCCGGTTCCCCGGCGAAGGCCGCGTTCCTGCGCGGCCTCGGCACGGACGAGGTGGTGGCGTACGGGGACGAATCCTGGGGCGATCCTGTCGACGCCGTGCTCGACGGCGTCGGTGGCGACCTCCTCCCCCGCGCCCTCGCGGCCCTCGCCCCGTCCGGTCGGCTGGTCTTCTTCAACTCCGGCGGCGGCACCGTCCCCGCACACGCCCTGCTCTCCGGCTCGTCCACCATCACCGGCCTGAGCATGACTCACTTCTCCCGGACACGGCCCGAGTTGTACGCCCGGCACGGCCAGGAGCTGTGGCGGCTGTTCGCCGAGGGCCGGCTGCGCCCCGCCGTGCACGCCGAGATACCGCTCGACCAGGCCCCGAAGGCGCACCACATCATCGAGTCCCGCACCAGCGAGGGAAAGGTCGTCCTCATCCCCTGACGCACGGTCCTTGTTTCAACGGGTCGCAAAGCGGGACACTTCTGCGACAGTCTCCATGGGACATGGGATGTCGTGATGTCTTGATGTCCAGATGGCTCTGAAGGGCAGGTCGTGACCATGGCGTCAGATCCCCGCACACGCCCCCGGACCAGACGTTGGCGGCGCCGCGCCGCGGTGCTTCTCGCCGCCGCGGCGCTGGCCCTGACACCGCTTCCGGCGCGGGCCGCGGACAGCGGCTCCTCGGACTTCGACCAGCAGATCCTCTTCAAGTCAGCCCAGGACACCGGGTACTTCTGCTTCCGGATCCCCGCGATCGTCAAGTCCAAGGACGGCACCCTGCTCGCCTTCGCCGAGGGCCGCAAGGACAACTGCGGCGACGCCGGGGACATCGACCTGGTGCTCAAGCGCTCCACCGACGGGGGCCGCACCTGGGGCCCGTTACAGGTGGTCAACGAGGGCGGCGGCGACACCCATGGCAACCCGGCGCCCGTGGTGGACACGCGCACCGGCCGGATCCTGCTGGCCAGCACGTACAACACCGGCCGGGACGACTCCCAGAGCTGCGATGTGCCGTGCGACCGCACCCCGCACCTCCAGTACAGCGACGACGACGGCGCCACCTGGTCCACGCCGCGAGATCTGAGCCCCACGCTGCTGCCGCCGTCGTGGAACTCCTGGTACGCCACCGGCCCGGTGCACGGCATCCAGCTGAAGCACGGGCGGCACAAGGGGCGGCTGCTGTTCACCGTCAACACCGAGAGCCACGACGGCACCCGCATCACCGCCAACCACGCGGCGCTCGCCTACAGCGACGACGGCGGCAGGCGCTGGAAGATCGGCGCGGTGGACTCGTACCCGATAGCGCAGGACGGGACGTTCCGTCAGAAGCCGTCGGAGATGACGCTGGTGGAGCGGGCCGACGGCTCGGTGTACGTCAATGGGCGCGAGCAGGACGGCACCGACCTCGGCCACCGCGACTACGCCGTCAGCCGCGACGGCGGCGAGAGCTTCGCCGCGCCCTTCCGCGCCATCCCCGACCTGTCCACGCCGATGGTGCAGGGCTCGGTCCTGCGGCTGCGCGACGCGGGGCCCGATGGTCCCGGGCGGCTGCTGTTCTCGGCGCCCGCCGACCCCGACCGGCGCCGCACCATGATGATCCGCTCCTCCTGGGACGAGGCCCGCAGCTGGGAGGGGACCGACCGCGGCAAGGTCGTCACCACCGACTGGTCCGGCTACTCCGACATGGCCCTGATCTCGCCCGGCACGGTCGGGCTGATGTACGAGGGCGGCGCGGTGGACGCCCGCGACGAGATCCGCTTCGCCCGCTTCACCGAGGACTGGCTCGGCCCGCGCGCCGCCCCGTCCCCGGTCACGGACGACCGCGCGCCGCGGGCCCGCCCCGCGACCGTCCTCGGCGGCGCCACCGGGACCGAGGGCCGCTTCGGCGGGGCGCTCGCGTTCGACGGTACGGACGACGCCGTACGCCTCCCCTACCGCTCGTCGCTGCCGCTCGGCACCCGGGACTTCACCATCAGCCTGTGGTTCCGCTACTCCGCCGCCTCCGGGCAGCATCCGTTCCTCTGGATGGGCGGCATCGGCAGCAAGCAGGCGCAGGTCTGGGTGCGCGGTGAGCCATCGTCAAACCGGGTCCGCGCCCTGATGACCACCGTCAGCGGCCCGGCCACCTACACCTCGGCCTCGGTCGCCACCACCGCCGCCCACAACGACGGCGCATGGCACCACCTGGCCCTCACCCGCACCGACGGCCGCCTCACCCTCACGGTGGACGGCACCGCTCCGGCCTCCGCGCCCGACGCGCCCGGCACCATCAGCCGCTCCTCCCCCTTCGCCCTCCATCTCGGCGAGGCGGTCGACGGCCGCTCCCGGATGACGGGCGCCCTGGACGAGGTCCGCGTCTACGCCCGGGCGCTGACCGACACCGAACTCCGGCGGGTCCGCGAGTTCAACGCCCCGGTCGAGGCGAAGTCCGCCACGGCCCAGCTCCCTCTGGACCGCGTCCACTCACCCCGCTGACGCCTCACTCGGCGAGCCCGCGGCGCGGGCGGCGTGCGCCTCACGCCGCCCGCGCCGCCATGCGAGCGCCAGCCCGGCCGCGGAGATCAGCGCGGGGACGGCCAGCATCACCGTCAGGCTCGCGACCCAGCCCGCGTTCAGCCGCGAGGTCGTCCCGCTGTGGAACATGCAGGTCGCCTGCGGCGGGAACAGGGTGTAGTCCAGCGTCTTCGGCGGATAGCTCCCCCACTCCCCGCCCGCCGAACAGGCCGAGGACGGGCCGGTGAGCAGCGGCCAGGCCGCCAGGCCGTACACCAGGGCGAAGAAGGAGCCGGTGACGAAGAAGGCCGTCCCCGTACGGCGCAGCCGCTCCGTACGGGAGATCTGGAGGCCGGTCCCGGCGGGCAGTTCGACGCATTCGGCCAGCAGCGCCAGCACCACGCACAGCACGAGCCCCACCAACGCGCACCAGACCACCGCGCCCAGCACCCCGGTGCCGCCCGCGGAGACCTCTCCGCCCTCGTACTCGCAGATGACGGCCGGGGGAAACGCCTGGCGACGGACGTCCAGCAGCCGCCCGGGGCCCGTCACCATGCCGTGGCCGCAGCGCTCGTCGAATTCGAGGGAGCCGACCCCGGCCAGGGTGAGTGACCCGAACAGCACGAGGGACAGCACACCGGCCCCGGCCCATAAGCGCCCCGTACGAAAGGCGCCATGGGTAAGAGTGTTCGACATGTGGGGAGATTAGCGGAGCTGCCGGAAGAATCGCTCAGCGACTCATGGCCGAGGACTGCGGCGCCTCCGACTGCAACGCCTCGGGGGCGGATTCCGGGGCGGGCTCCGATGCGGGTTCCGGGGCGCGGGACGCGAAGCGGCGGGCCAGGACGGCGCACACCATCAGCTGCATCTGGTGGAACAGCATCAGCGGCAGGACCGCCAGGCTCGCCTGGGCGCCGAAGATGACGCTGGCCATGGGCAGCCCCGCGGCCAGGCTCTTCTTGGAGCCAGCGAAGGTGATCGTGATGCGGTCCTCGCGCGGGAAGCCCAGCTTCCGGGAGCCGTACGTGGTCAGCGTGAGCATGAGCGCGAGCAGCACCGCCTCCACCGCCAGCAGGATCGCCAGCCGGACCGGGGTGATCTGGTGCCAGATGCCCCGGTTCATGCCCTCGCTGAACGCCGCGTAGACGACGAGCAGGACCGAGCCGCGGTCGACCAGGCGCAGCACCGCGCGGTGGCGGGCGATGAAGCCGCCGATCCAGCGGCGGAGGAACTGACCGGCCAGGAAGGGGGCCAGCAGTTGCAGCGCGATCTCGACCATCGAGTCGGCGGAGAACCCGCCGCCACCGCTGCCGAGGAGCAGCGCGGCCAGGACCGGGGTGACGACGATGCCGATCAGACTGGAGAAGGAGCCCGCGCAGATCGCGGCGGCGACGTTGCCCCGGGCGAGCGAGGTGAAGGCGATCGAGGACTGGACCGTGGAGGGCACCAGGCACAGAAAGAGGAGCCCGGTGTAGAGGGGCTGGGTGAGGACGTGAGGCACCAGGCCGCGGGCGGCCAGGCCGAGCGCGGGGAAGATGACGAAGGTGCAGGCCAGCACGGTCAGATGGAGCCGCCAGTGGCGTACTCCGTCCAGCGCCTCGCGGGTGGAGAGCCGGGCGCCGTAGAGGAAGAAGAGGAAGGCGACCGCGACGGTGGTGGCCCCGTCCGTCACGGTGGCGGCCCGGCCGCTGACCGGGAGCAGCGCGGCGAAGGCGACGGTGCCGACCAGGGCGAGGATGAAGCCGTCCAGCGGCAGCCAGGAGGGGAGCTTGATCGAGCGGAGCGGATGGTGCGGGCGGTGCGGGCGGTGCATGAACTCTCTTTCTCGGTGCCGTGGGCCCCGGCGTGCGGACGGGGCCCTCTCCAGAGTGCCCGCGGCCGGGCCCATCGGGAATCCCGCATACCGCACTGACTGCTATCGCGTTCCGTGATGACCCCTGCCTACAGTGGATGGGTGTTCGACCCCGCCCAGCTCCGTACGTTTCTCGCCGTCGCGCAGACCCTGAGCTTCACCCAGGCCGCGCACCGCCTCGGGGTGCGCCAGTCCACCGTGAGCCAGCACGTCCGCAGGCTGGAGGAGGCGGCCGGGCGGCAGCTGTTCAGCCGGGACACCCACGGGGTGGAGCTGACCGAGGACGGCGAGGCGATGCTCGGGTTCGCGCGGTCGATCCTGGAGGCGAATGAGCGGGCGGCGAGCTGGTTCCGGGGCACCAGGCTGCGCGGGCGGCTGCGGTTCGGGGCGTCGGAGGACTTCGTGGTGACCCGGCTGCCGGAGATCCTGAAGGGGTTCCGCCGCGACCACCCCGAGGTGGATCTGGAGCTGACGGTCGAGCTGTCGGGCACCCTGCACCAGCAGCTGGAGGCGGGGAAGCTGGATCTGGTGCTGGCCAAGCGGTCCGAGGAGCGGCCGCAGGGGCAGCTGGTGTGGCGGGACCGGCTGGTGTGGATCGGCGCGGAGGGGCTGCGGCTGGACCCCGGCCGCCCGCTGCCGCTGATCGTCTTCCCACCGCCCGGGCTGACCCGGGCCCGGGCGCTGGACGTGCTGGAGCGGCACGGCACACCATGGCGGATCGTGTGCACGAGCGGCAGCCTCAACGGGCTGGTCGCGGCGGCGCGCGCGGGGCTCGGAGTGATGGCGCACACCGACGGCCTGATTCCGCCGGGCCTGGTGCCGGTGCCGGAGCGGGCCGGGCTGCCGGAGCTGGGGCCGGTGGACTTCGTCCTGCTGTACGGGGAGCGGCGGCGGGACACCGCGACCCGGGCCGCGGCGGAGCGGCTGGCGGAAGCGATCATGGCCGGGCCGGTGCCATGGCCTGCACCACGGCCCGCGCCGTGACCTGCGCCACGACCGCGCCGTCAGCTGTGCGGTCATCGGAGAGATTCCGTGCAGAAAGTCGTCACATATCAGCCACACATGCGGGGCATAGGGGCAGAGTGAGCACAAACCGGCCGCCACAGTGACCGTTTGACACCCTTTCACCTCACTGTCCAGCACACATTCCACTCATTACCCGACGAAACACCTCTCCCGTCCGGGGCACCGGATCGGGTACGGTCGCGGCGCTGTGCGGAGCGGCTTCAAGGAGCAGGTATTGCGCGAGTTCACCGTCCCCCCGTTGGCGTCGGCGCCCCAGGCCGGAGGACTGGCGGATGCCGTCTTCGAGCATGCGGAGTCCGATCCTGGTCGGGTGGCGCTGGCGCGCAAGACACCCGACGGCCGCTGGGAGGACGTGACCTCGGCCCAGTTCCGGGACGAGGTGGTGGCGCTCGCCAAGGGGCTGCTGGCCCAGGGCGTCCGGTTCGGCGACCGGGTCGGCATCATGTGCCCCACCCGCTACGAGTGGACGCTGTTCGACTTCGCGCTGTGGACCGTGGGCGCGCAGAGCGTGCCGCTGTACCCGACCTCCTCCGCCGAGCAGGTCTTCTGGATGCTGCACGACTCGTCCGTCTCGGCGTGCGTGGTCGAGCACGAGGACCACGCCATGACGGTCGGCTCGGTGGTCGGCCGGCTGCCGTACCTCAAGCGGTTGTGGCAGCTGGACGCCGGGGCGCTGGAGCAGCTGCTCGTCGACGGCGAGTCCATCGACGACGACCTGGTCGACCGGCACCGGCTGGCGATGACCCCGGAGCAGACCGCGACCATCATCTACACCTCGGGCACCACCGGCCGTCCCAAGGGCTGTGTGATCAGCCACGCCAATCTGATGGCCGAGTGTGACAACGTCGTCGAGCGGTACGAGGACGCCTTCCACTCCAAGCGCGGCGACGAGGCCGCCACCCTGCTCTTCCTCCCCCTCGCGCACGTCTTCGGCCGGATGGTGCAGGTCGCCGCGATCCGCGGCCGGGTCAAGCTCGGCCACCAGCCGAAGCTGGCGGCGTCCGCGCTCCTGCCGGACCTCCAGTCCTTCAAGCCGACGTTCATCCTCGCCGTGCCGTACATCTTCGAGAAGGTGTTCTCCTCGGCGCGGCGCAAGGCGGAGGCGGACGGCAGGTCGGGGCCGTTCGAGAAGGCGGTCGACGTCGCGGTGCGGTACGCGGAGGCGGTGGAGGAGAAGGCGTTCGGCCTCGGCACCGGCCCCAGCGCCTCGCTGCGGATGCAGCACCAGTTCTTCGACAAGCTCGTGTACAGCAAGGTGCGCGGCGCGATGGGCGGCAGGGTCCGGCACGGGATGTCGGGCGGCTCGGCCATGGAGCGGCGGCTGGGGCTGTTCTTCCGGGGCGCGGGCGTGACCGTGTACGAGGGGTACGGACTCACCGAGTCGACCGCGGCCGCCTCCGCCAACCCGCCCGAGCGGACCCGCTACGGCACGGTCGGCCAGCCGATCCCCGGCACCACCGTGTACATCGCCGACGACGGCGAGATCTGGCTGCGCGGCGGCCAGATCTTCAACGGCTACCTCAATGACCCGAAGGCGACCGACGCCATCCTGCGCGACGGCTGGCTGGCCACCGGCGACCTGGGCACGCTGGACGACGACGGCTATCTGACGATCACCGGGCGGAAGAAGGAGATCCTGGTGACCTCCGGTGGCAAGACCGTCTCACCGGTGGGTCTTGAGGACCGGGTGCGGGGGCATCCGCTGGTGGCCCAGTGCATCGTGGTCGGCAACGACCGCCCGTATGTCGCGGCCCTGGTCACCCTGGACCCGGAGGCCGTCTCGCACTGGCTGACGATGCGCGGCAAACCGACGATGGCGGCGAACGAGCTGGTGCGGGACCCGGATCTGGAGACCGAGATCCGGCGGGCGGTGGTCGCGGCGAACACCACGGTCTCGCAGGCCGAGTCGATTCGTACCTTCCGCATACTTGCCGCGCAGTTCTCGGAGGAGCATGGTCTCTTGACACCGTCCCTGAAGCTGAAGCGGAAGGCGATCGAACAGGCATACGCCGTCGAGGTCGAGGCGCTGTACCGGACCTAGCCGCAATACGCCCGCCTCGGCGTCGTACGCCACGCCTCACGCGTCGTAACGCCACACCGAGGCGTCGTACGGGACGTGCGCACTCCCTGGGAATCACCGAGCCGCGAAGGGGGCACGAAATGATCGACGTCATTCTCCCCGCACTTCCCGAGCGCGAACTGACCCTGGTCTCCGAGGAGACTCCCCAGGCCCCGGCGCTGACCGGGCACATCACCCTGGGTGGTCCCGTGTCCGTCCCGGTCACGCCCGAGCTGGTCGCCGGGGCCCCGGAACTGCTGGCCTTCCTGGAGGCCGAGGCGCACACCGCCGCCTACCATCTGCTGCACTGCGCGATCAGCTGCGCCGAGGACGCGCCGGAACCGGCGCTGCACACGGTCAACCTCGATCTGACCCTGTCGGTCCCCGAAGCGGAGGCGGGTCCCGCCTTCCGTCCTGTCGCCTGGTCCATGGCCCCGCATCAGCTCACTGACGCCACCGACGCCTCGGACGCGTCCGCGCCCGTCCGGCTCGGACCCCGGCTGGGGCTCCGGGACGACCACCACGCGCCACCGCCCGGCGAGCGGGTCTGTCTGGAGGCGCGGCGGGAGCTGCGCTCCGACCCCGGCTGGGAGATCCGCCGCACCGGCGCGGTCCGCATCGGCGGTACGTACCGGCTGGTCATGGTGGTGCGGGCACCGCGAGGTACGGTGAGCCTGGCGGCGGTCGCGGTGGGCGCGACGGTACGCGAGGGGCACGCCCCGCACCGTTTCCGCGCGGAGATCCCGCATCCGGTACGGCTCCCGGACCGGGAATGCGTGGCGCCCGGTGACCGTTGACGCCAGAAGTATCTGTACGCATTCCGACGTAAGGATCGACGGCTCGTGAGCAAGGTCCCCTTCATCACCCTCAACAACGGCGTCCGGATCCCGCAGCTCGGCTTCGGCGTCTGGCAGATACCGGACGACGAGGCACAGGTGGCGGTGCGCAACGCACTGGACGCCGGATACCGCCACATCGACACCGCGGCCATCTACGGCAACGAGGAGGGCACGGGGAAGGCGCTCGCCGCGTCGGGCATCGCGCGTGACGAGCTGTTCGTCACCACGAAGCTCTGGAACTCCGAGCAGGGCTACGACTCGACGCTCCGCGCCTTCGACACCTCGCTGACCAAGCTCGGCCTGGAGTACGTGGACCTCTACCTGATCCACTGGCCGCTGCCCGAGGTCGACAAGTACGTGGACACCTGGAAGGCGTTCGAGAAGATCTACGCCGACGGCCGCGCCAAGGCCATCGGGCTGTCCAACTTCCACCCCGCCCACACCCAGCGGCTGCTGTCCGAGGGCTCGGTCACCCCGGTGATCGACCAGGTCGAGCTGCACCCGCAGCTCCAGCAGTCGGAGCTGCGCGCCTTCAACACCCGCCACAACATCGCCACCGAGGCCTGGTCGCCGCTCGGCCAGGGCAAGGGCCTGCTGGAGGACCCGAAGCTCGGCGAGATCGCCGCGAAGCACGGGAAGAGCCCGGCGCAGGTCGTGCTGCGCTGGCACCTCGACCTGGGGAACGTGGTCATCCCGAAGTCCGTGACCCCGTCCCGGATCAAGGAGAACATCGACGTCTTCGACTTCGAGCTGGACTCCGACGACCTGTCCGCCATCGGCGCCCTGGACTCGGGCAACCGCCTGGGCCCGAACCCGGACACCTTCAACCTGACCCAGGTCTGATCACGGCCTGACACCCGCCCCCACGCCGCCCCGTCGCGCATCGCGCGGCGGGGCGGCGTCATGCCCGCGCCCGACGGGGCGAGCGCTCCCCTGCCACCGCAATTACGCTTGGCGCTCAGAAAGATACGCAGCGTGACACGCGACAGGAGAACGCATTATGCGCCGCAGACGCCGTCATGGCCTTGAGTTCACCACCGGCTGCACCGTCGCCCTGGCCGCCCTGTTCCTCACCGGTGCGGGCATACCCCCCGCCGCCGCCGACCCGGTCCCGTCGGCCGCTTCCCACCGGGAGGTCCCGCCCGAGGTGCTCGCCGCCATGCAGCGCGACCTGGGCCTGACGGCCGACGAGGCGCGGACCCGGATCTCCAACGAATACAAGGCCGGACAGGCCGAACCCGGCTGGCGCAAGAACCTCGGCAGCAGCTACGCGGGCACCTGGGTGACCGGGAACACCGCCGAAGTCACCGTCGGCACCACCGACCAGGCGCAGAGCGGCGCCATCGCCGCCTCCGGCGCCAAGGCCACCGTCGTCGGCCACAGTCTGGCGCAGCTGAACTCCGCGATGGACGCGCTGGACCGGACGGCCAAGGAGCGCCCCCCGTCCGCCACCACCGTCTCCCTCTGGTACGTGGACGTGAAGAGCAACAGCGTCGTCGTCCAGTCGGCCCAGCCCGCCGCGGCCCAGGGGTTCATCGACGCCACCGGTGTCGACCCCGGCATGGTGCGGGTCGTGAAGTCGGCCGAGCGGCCCGCTCCCCTCTATGACCTGCGGGGCGGCGAGGCGTACTACATCAACAACACCGCCCGCTGCTCGATCGGCTTCTCCGTCACCCAGAACAGCCAGGCCGGTTTCGTCACCGCCGGGCACTGCGGCGACCAGGGCGACACCACCGCCGGCTTCAACCGGGTCGCGCAGGGCACCTTCCAGGGCTCGGTGTTCCCCGGCAACGACTACGCCTGGGTGGCCACCAACGCCGACTGGACGCCCACCCCCCTGGTGATCGGCCCCAACTCCACCACCGTCACGGTCACCGGCTCCCAGCAGGCCCCGGTCGGCTCGTCCGTCTGCCGCTCGGGCTCCACCACCGGCTGGCACTGCGGCACGATCCAGCAGCACAACACCAGCGTGGTCTACCCGCAGGGCACCATCCGCGGCGTGACCCGCACCAGCGTGTGCGCCGAGCCCGGCGACTCGGGCGGCTCGTTCGTCTCCGGCACCGAGGCGCAGGGCGTCCTCTCCGGCGGCTCGGGCAACTGCACCGTCGGCGGTACGACGTACTACCAGCCGGTGAACCCGATCCTCAGCGCCTACGGGCTCACCCTCACCACCGGCTGACGACTCCCCTCACTCCGGACGGGCCGCCGCGTGAATGGTGTGCGCGGTCAGCAGGAACACATCCGGCCGCCGCATGATCCCGGCCTCGTCATCCGGGTCGAGCAGCCGGTCCAGCGCGGCGAGGTCGCCGCCGTCGAGACGGTCGGCGGCGCCCTCGCGCCAACGGTCCAGCTCGGTCCGCAGGAACTCGCGTGCCGTGGGGTCCAGTGGCGCGGGCAGGTCCAGCAGGAAGCTGCGGCTGGCGGCGCCGGTCAGACCGGCCTCCGTGAGCAGCCCCGGCCAGTGCTCCACGGTCTCCGTCGCGCCCGGCAGCTCCGCGCGCATCTCGGCGAACCGCTCCGCCTGGACGGCGTCGAGCCGGGCCAGCAGATCGGGACGGCCGAGGCCCGCGTCCCGCGGCAGGAAGCGGGGCGACAGCCCGCCCTCCCCGACCGCCAGCAGCCCACCGGGACGCAGCACGGCGGCGAGCCTGCGCAGCGCGTCGAGCTGATCACCCACATGGTGCACGGCCCGGGTCGACCAGATGAGATCCGCGGTACCGAGGGTGGCCGGGTCCAGACCGTCCGGCATCTCGGCGGTCAGCGTGGTGACGCGGTCGGCGAGCCCGAGCCGGGCGGCGCGCTCCCGGGCCCGCTCCAGCAGGGCGGGCGTACCGTCCACGGCCACGACCTCGGCGTCCGGGAACGCCCGCGCGAGGAGGCAGGTCACCACGCCGGGGCCGCTGCCCACGTCGAGGACGCGACGTACGGGGACGTCGGCCGCGGCGAACCGCTCGCGCAGCCAGGCGGTGGCCTGTTCGTAGATGGGGGCGTGCACTTCGGCGCCCCGTTCGAGTACCGGGGCGAGGGCGTCCCAGTCGGGCTGATGGCCGTCGCCATGGGCGTGGTGGGCGTGGTCGTGTGCGCCGTGGTGGGCGTGGTCGTGTGCGCTCATGGCCGTGAGCCTCCTCGCGCCGGGGCCGCTTTGCCAAACTTCCTTGCCGTAACGGCAAATTCGCCGGTCCCCGCACTCATGTTGACCAATCCGCACCCGCCCGGGCGACGAATGAGATACGACGACTGCGTGGTGTCGTCATGCTCATCCGGAAGGACGGCTAGTGAGAGAGCCCGTGTTCATCGGTGGACCGGCCCCCAGGGGCCCCAGCCTCGAGGAGTTGCTCGGATTGGTGGCCCGGGGAGATCAGAACGCCTTCGCTGCGCTCTACGACGCCGTGAGCGGGTCCGTCCTCGGGCTGACCCGCAGTCTGCTGCGCGACCCCGCCCAGGCGGAGGAGGTCACCCAGGAGGTGCTGGTCGAGGTGTGGCGGAGCGCGGCCCGGTTCGAGCCCGCCCGGGGCAGCGCCATGGCGTGGATCATGACGCTCGCCCACCGGCGCGCCGTCGACCGCGTACGGTCCGCGCAGTCCGCGTCGGACCGCGAGGAGCGCGCCGCGCTGCTGAACCGCACCCCGGCCTTCGACGAGGTGACCGAGCAGGTGGAGGCCAGGCTGGAGCGCGAACAGGTGCGCCGCTGCATGCAGGGGCTCACCGAGCTCCAGCGGCAGTCCGTGACCCTCGCCTACTACCGCGGCCGCACCTACCGGGAGGTGGCGGAGCTGCTCCAGCTGCCGCTCGGCACGGTGAAGACCAGACTTCGGGACGGACTCATCCGGCTTCGCGACTGCATGGGGGTCGGGGCATGACCAGAGCGGACCGAGCGGATCTGCACACGCTGACCGGCGCGTACGCGGTGTACGCCCTCTCCGGGCGGGAGCTGCTGGCCTTCGAACGGCATCTGGCCGACTGCGAGGCATGCGCCCAGGAGGTACGGGAGCTGCGGGCCACCGCCGCCAAGCTGGGCATGGCCACCTCGCTGACGCCGTCGCCGGTGCTCAAGGACGATGTGATGCGGCGCATCGCCACGGTGCGTCAGGACCCGCCGCGGGTGGCGAGGGGCGAACCGGAGTTCTCCGGCGGCGGCGCCGCGCCCCGGCGCTCCTCGCGCGGCGGCCGCTGGCAGAACTTCGCGCTCGCGGCGTGTCTCGCCGGGGCGGTGGCGCTGGGCGGCGTCGCGTTCTGGCAGAACCAGCAGGCGTCCGACGCGCGCGATACGGCCCGCAGCTCCGAACAGCAGGTGGCGCGGGTCGAGGCGGTCGCCGAGGTGCTGGCCGCCCCGGACGCCCACAGCCGCAACGCCAAGCTGACCAACGGGGCCACCGGCACGGTCGTGGTCTCGCACGCGCTGGACAAGGCCGCCTTCCTCGCCTCCGGCCTGCCGAAGCCGCCCGACGGGCGGGTGTACCAGCTGTGGTTCAGCGACGGGGGCACCATGCGGTCGGCCGGGCTCATGGACTCCGCCGACACCGGGACCGGCGGCGGCACGGCCGCCCTGCTGAGCGGTGCGGTCGGAAAGGCGTCCGGCGTGGGCGTGACGGTCGAGCCCGCCGGGGGCTCCAAGACGCCCACCACCGATCCGATCGGGCTGATGTCGCTCCCGGCGGGGTGAGGGCGGCCGGTGATAAGGGAGAGGAGTGACCCCTTCGAAGCCCCGTACCTCACTCGCCGTCTTCACCTCCGACCTGCGGCTGCGGGACAACCCCGTGCTCCACGCCGCGCTCCGCTCGGCCGACCGGGTCGTCCCGCTGTTCGTCGTGGACCGCCGGGTGGCGGAGACGGGGTTCGCCGTGCCCAACCGGGTGGCGTTCCTGCGGGACTGCCTGGCCGACCTCGACGCGGGCCTGCGGGAGCGCGGGGGCCGGTTGGTCATCCGTGCGGGTGATGCGGTGGAGGAGATCCGGCGGGTGGCCGGGGAGGTGGGCGCCGGGGAGGTGCACATCGCGGGCGGGGTGAGCGCGTACGCGGGACGGCGGGAGGCGGAGCTGAGGAAGGTGCTGGGCGACGCCCTGCACGTCCACGGCACCGTCCTGACCGCGGCCGAGCCCGGTGCCCTGGCCCCCTCCGGCAAGTCCCACTACGCCGTCTTCACCCCGTACTTCCGCGCCTGGCAGGGCGTCGAACTGCGCAGGCCGCTCGCCGCGCCGCGCGCTGTGCGGGTGCCGTCGGAGGTGCGGTCCGAGCCGGTCGACGCCGTGTCCGCGCTCGCCTCCGGCAGCACCTCCCCCGCGCTGCCCGAGGGCGGCGAACGGGCCGGGCGCCGCCGTCTCACCGCATGGCTGCGGTCCGGCTTGGGCGCGTACGCCGACCTCCACGACGACCTGGCGGGCGACGCCACCTCACGGCTCTCCCCCTACCTCCACTTCGGCTGCCTCTCCCCCGTGGAGCTGGTGCGCCGGGCGCGCGAGTCCGGCGGGCCCGGCGCCGACGCCTTCGTGCGGCAGCTCGCCTGGCGCGACTTCCACCACCAGGTCCTCGCCGCCCGCCCGGACGCCTCCCACGCCGACTACCGCCCGCGCGGCGACCGCTGGCGGTCCGACGACGACGCGATCGCCGCCGTCGCGGCGTGGAAGGCGGGCCGCACGGGCTACCCGGTGGTCGACGCGGGCATGCGGCAGCTGGCGGCGGAGGGGTGGCTGCACAATCGCGCGCGGCTGCTGGTGGCGAGCTTCCTGACGAAGACGCTGTACGTGGACTGGCGGGTGGGGGCGCGGCACTTCCTGGATCTGCTGGTGGACGGGGACGTGGCGAACAACCAGCTGAACTGGCAGTGGGTGGCCGGTACGGGCACCGACACCCGCCCCAACCGGGTCCTGAACCCGCTGGCCCAGGCCCGGCGGTTCGATCCCGACGGCGCGTACGTACGCCGCTGGGTGCCGGAACTGGCCGCCGTCCCCGGCCGCCGGGTCCACACCCCCTGGGCGCTCCCCGCTCCCGAGCGCTCCGCGCTGTCCTACCCACCCCCCATCGTGGACCTGGCCGAAGCCGCCACCCGCTTCCGTGAGTCCCGCCAAATCCGCTGACGCGGAGTCTTCCCCACCCCGCCCCTACCCGACCCGGGGCTCCGCCCCGGACTCCGCTCCTCAAACGCCGGAGGGGCTGAGATATGGCTAATCCCGCCCCAAAGCACGGCCAGCCCCGTGAGGGCCGGGGACGTGACCTGGTTGTGGGCAATCGTTCCGCAGAGGGGGCACCTCCCAGCGGTAGCTGGGGGAGGAACGGGTGGGCACAACCCGGCCACCGGCCCGCACCCGGCGTCGCAACCCCAAGGGGGCCCGGGGGGGGGGCGCAGCCCCCGGTTTCGGGAAGGGGCGGGGTAGGGGAACAGGTACCCCGGTCAGGGGTTGGTTGGGCGGCGGCGGGGGCGGGGGAAGAAGGGGCTGGTGTGGGCTGCGTAGGCGGCGAAGCCCGGGCGGTCGGCCATGTGACGTTCCAGGAGGGCCTTACCGCTGCCCTGGGTGAGGACGTAGGTCATCGCAAGAGGGGAGATCAGGGAGATCGCGGCGGGGTGCCAGGACTCGGCTGCCAGGAGGTACAGCCCCCACCAGACGCAGAAGTCGCCGAAGTAGTTGGGGTGGCGCGTCCACCGCCACAGCCCCTGGTCCATGATCCGTCCCCGGTTCCGCGGGTCGGCCCGGAAGCGGGCGAGCTGGGAGTCGCCCACGGCCTCGAAGGTGAGGCCCAGGAGCCAGAGGGAGGCGCCGAGGGCGGCCAGGGTTCCCGGGGCGCCGGAGGCGTATTGCGCGGCCTGGACGGGGAGCGAGACGAGCCAGATCAGGGCGGCCTGGGCGAGGTAGACGACGCGCAGGGCGTAGAGGTGGCGGTTGCCGGGGGCGCGGACGAGGAGGCGTTCGTAGCGGGGGTCTTCGCCGTGCCCGCACCGCCGTACGCCGATGTGCACGGCGAGCCGTAGCCCCCAGACGGCGGTGAGCACGGTGGTCAGCAGCCGCCGCGTGCCGTCGCCGTGGCCGTCGGAGGCGGCGAAGGTGACGAGGGCGATGGCGGTGAAGCCGAGCCCCCAGGCCACGTCGGCGATGCGGTGGACGCCCTTGGCCAGGGCCACGAGGAAGGTGACCAGCATGACGGTGAGGGCGGCGACGGCGCTGTAGGCCAGGCCCGCTGCGAAGGCGGGCCAGGGGAATGCGGTCATGCGGCTTCCAGGGCGGGGGCGGGGTACCAGTCCGTGGGCGTGTCGGGCATGCCGCTGACGCCCCGCGCGGTGGGGCGTACGGCGAGGATCTGGTCGATGCCCATGCGCCGTTCCTCGAAGGCGAGCGCGCCACCCGCCAGGTAGAGCCGCCACATGCGGGCGTTGTCGTCGCCCGCGAGCAGCCGGAAGGCGTCCCACTGGGCCTCCAGCGCCTCGCGCCAGGCGCCGACCGTGCGGACGTAGTGCTCGCGCAGGGACTCCGAGGAGCGCACCTCCAGTCCGGCGGCCTCCAGCAGGCCGATGGTCTCGCCGAGGGGCCGCATGTGGAGGTCGGGGGCGACGTACGTCTCGATGAAGGCGCCGCCGCCGGGGGTGCCCGCGGCGCGTGACATCTGCTGGACCAGGGCGCGGCCGCCGGGCCGCAGCATGCCGTGCAGGGTGCGGGCGAGCCGCGGGTACTGGTCGTGGCCGACGTGTTCGCCCATCTCCACGCACGCGACGGCCTCGTACTGGCCGCCCGGCAGGTCGCGGTAGTCGCTCAGCACGACCTCGACGAATTGGCCGAGCCCCAGTTCGTCGACCCGTTCGCGCACGAAGTCGCGCTCCTCGGGGACCAGGGTGACGGCGGTGACCTGCGCCTTGTGGTGGTCGGCCGCGTAGAGGGCGAGGGCGCCCCAGCCGCAGCCGATGTCCAGCAGCCGGGCGCCGGGCACGAGCGCGAGCTTGCGGCAGATGACCTCCAGCTTGTCGCGCTGGGCGTCGGCGAGGCCGTACGACGGATCGTGGCTGGTCCAGTAGGCGCAGGAGTACGCCATGGAGGGGTCGAGCAGCCGCTCGTAGAACTCGCTGAGGAAGGCGTGGTGGTGGCTGATGGCGGCACGGGCGCGGGTCCGGGAGTGCGGGGCGCCGCCGAGGCGGGCGCGGCCGCCGGGGGCGGGCGGCGGGGGCCCGATGGCGCCGATGCGGGCGACGCTCGCGGCGGCGCGGGCGCGGGCGGCGAGGGAGACCCGGGGCGGGGAGTCGGCGTGCGCGCGAAGGGCGTGCCACACGGCCCGCAACCCGTCGGTGAGGTCGCCTTCGACGTCGAGGTCGCCGCTGATGTACGCCTCGGCGAGGCCGAGTTCGCCGGGCTGCCACAGCAGCCGCCGCACGGCGCGCGGCGAGGTGAGCAGGACCCGGGGCGCGTCCGGCGGGCCTGCCTCACTGCCGTCCCAGGCGCACAGCCGCACCGGAAGCGGCCCGCCGAGCAGGCGTTCGGCGATCGGGGCGAGGGTGGGGGCCACGTCGCTCATCGGGCTGCCTCCTGGAGCAGGATCTGCTGGACGTCGAGGTAGCGGGCGCGGAAGCCCGCTTCGGAGTAGGCGAGGTAGAAGGTCCACATGCGGCGGAAGGTGGCGTCGAAGCCGAGGTCGGCCACCTGCGCGTCGTGGGCGGTGAAGCGTTCCCGCCACAGCCGCAGGGTCTGGGCGTAGTGGTCGCCGAAGGCGTCGCGGCGGGTCATGCGCAGCCGGGTGTGGCGGTGGGCGCACTGTTCGAGTGCGGTGACGGAGGGCAGGAGGCCGCCGGGGAAGATGTACTTCTGGATCCAGGTGTAGGTGTGGCGGGTGGCGAGCATCCGGTCGTGCGGCATGGTGATGGCCTGGAGGGCTATCCGGCCGCCGGGGGCGAGGAGTTCCTGGAGGGTGCCGAAGTAGCGGGGCCAGTACGCGGCCCCGACGGACTCGATCATCTCGACGCTGACGATGGCGTCGTACTGGCCCTCCAGTTCCCGGTAGTCGCGCAGCAGCAGGGTGATGCGGCCGGTGAGGCCGTCGCGCAGGGCTCGCCGGGCGGCGAGCCTGCGCTGTTCCTCGGAGAGGGTGGCGGTGACGACGTGGGCCCCGCGGAGGGCGGCGCGCAGGGCGAGTTCGCCCCAGCCGGTGCCGATTTCGAGCAGCCGGGTGCCGGGGCCGACCCCGGCGAGGTCGAGCAGCCGGTCGATCTTGCGGTGCTGGGCGGTGGCGAGGTCGTCCCAGGTGGCGGGGAGGCGGCTGAAGAGGGCGGCCGAGTAGCTGAGGGTGGGGTCGAGGAAGAGCCCGAACAGCTCGTTGGACAGGTCGTAGTGGTGGTGGACGTGTTTGGGGGCGGCCTCCAGGGTGTTGTCCTGCCCGGCGGGGTGCCGCGGGGCCCAGGCGCCGCGCAGCCGCTGCGCCCAGCGGGGCACGATGCGGTCGGCGTGTTCGGCGAACACGGTGAGCACGCCGACGAGGTCCGTCGCGTCCCATTCGTGGGCGAGGTACGACTCGCCGAAGCCGATGAGCCCGTCCCGGCCGACGCGGCGGACGAACGCCTCGGGGTCGGCGATGTCCAGCAGCGGCCCGCCCGTGCCGCGGACGGGCCCGGTGCCGTACCGCACCCGCAGCGGCAGCCGGGCCAGGGCCCGCTGGAGCAGCGCCCGGACCAGGGCGTCGCGGGGCCGGGAGGGGTCGGGCCGGTGGGCCACCGCGGGCCAGCGGGCGGCGTCGACGGCCGGGCGGTGGGCGGCGCCGGTGGCGTGGTGCAGTTCGGTCACTCCATGCCCTCCTGTACGGGGTGGCGGGGGCGCGGCTGGAGGGGCAGTCCGCGCAGGTACAGCCGGATGCCCTGGAGCCGGATGTGCCAGCTGACGGCGGCGGTGGCCCAGGGGTGGCGGACGGCGGCGCGCAGCAGGGCGCGCGGGGTGGCGGGGCGGGCCCTGCCACGTACGGTCGCGGTGAACGGGCGGGTGCCGTCGCGCTCCAGGTGGACGGTCAGGGCGAGGGCTTCGGCGGGGCGCGGCAGCCGCATCCGGTAGTCGCCGTCCACGGGGAAGAACGGCGAGACGTAGAAGTCCTTGGCGGTGTCCGCGCGGCCCTCCTCGTCGGGGCGCAGCAGATAGCAGTGGCGTTCGCCGTAGGTGTTGTGCACCTCGGCGACGACGAGGGCGACGGCCCCTGCGCGGTCGTGGCACCAGTAGAGGGTGAGCGGGTTGAAGACATGGCCGAGGACGCGGGCGTGCCCGAGCATCAGCACGCGGCCGCCGGGCGGGGTGACGCCCTGGGCGGTGAGCCAGCGGTCGAGGGCGGCGCGGAGGGTGGGTGCGGTGCCCGCGAAGTGGTCGCGGGGGTCGAAGCGGGCGAGGGCGCGCAGCGGCCGGGGCGGGCGCGGCAGTTGGTCGAGGTCGACCAGCCACAGATAGGTGCGGTGGGTGAAGGCGTGCCGCAGCGGACGGCTGCGGACGTGGGTGATGACGCTGTCGTAGAGGGCGGGCGTGCGGGTGACGGCGGTGCCGTTTCGGTCGGCGGGGCCACGGGGGTGGGTCACCAGCGCACCCCCAGCGCGGCGGCGGCCCGTACGCCGGAGGCGCAGCCGTCCTCGTGGAAGCCCCAGCCGTGGTAGGCCCCGGCGAACGCGGTGACGCGGTCGTTGAGGGTCAGCAGCCACTGCTGGGCGGCGACCGACTCGGGGGTGTAGACGGGGTGTTCGTACACCATGCGGGCCAGCACCCGGCTCTCGTCGACGCGCGTCCCGCCGTTGAGGGTGACGATGTGGTCGCGGGGCGCGTCGAGCCGCTGGAGCCGGTTCATGTCGTAGCTGATGAGCACCCGGCTCGTGGGACTGGCGCAGGACGGCATCCGGTAGTTCCAGGCGGCGCGGGCGCGGCGGCCCCGCGGCAGCAGGGTGGAGTCGGTGTGCAGGACGGTGTCGTTGCGGGAGTAGCGGAAGGCGCCGAGGATGTCGCGTTCCTCGTCGGTGGGGCGCTCCAGCAGCCGCAGCGCCTGGTCGGCGTGGACGGCGATCACGACGGCGTCGTACGCGGCGTGTTCACCGTCCTCGGTGACGAGGTCGACGCCGTCGGGGTGGCGGACGACGGTGCGCACGGGGGCGGAGGTGTGGAGGGCGGAGAGCTGTTTGGCGATGGCCTCGACGTACGTGCGCGAGCCGCCGGTGACCGTTCTCCACGGCGGGGCGCCGGTGACCGCGAGCATGCCGTGGTGGTCGAGGAAGCGGAACAGATAGTGGGCGGGGTAGCGCAGCGCGGTCTCGGCGTCGCAGGACCAGACGGCGGAGACCAGCGGGGTGATGAAGTGGGACACGAAGTAGCGCGACCAGCCGCCGATGGTGAGGAACATGCGCAGGGTGACCGTGTCGTCCGGCACCCGGTCCAGCAGGCGGCGGGCGGCCCGGTGGAAGGCGGGGACCTCGGTGAGCATGCGCAGATAGCGCGCGTTGACGGCGTTGGAGGGGCGCGCGAGCAGCCCGGGCAGCCCGCGCGCCCCTGCGTACCGCAGTCCGCAGCCCTCGCACACCACGGACATGCTCATCTCGGACTCCTGCGTGGAGACGCCGAGTTCGCGGAAGAGCTTCAGCAGCTGCGGGTAGGTGCGCTCGTTGTGGACGATGAACCCGCTGTCGACCGGCCACACCCGGCCGCCGGGGGCCGCCACGTGGTGGGTGTGGGCGTGGCCCCCTAACCGGTCGTCCGCCTCGTACAGCGACACGTCGTGCGTGCGCTGCAGTACGTACGCCGCGGTGAGCCCCGCCACCCCGCTGCCGACGACGGCGATCCGCTGCCGCTGCCCGCCCATGCCCGCTCCTCCGGTCGACACCGCCCTCTCATGGGGGTATTCGGAGCCGGCCGGGGAGCGGTTTGGTCAAGATTTCGAAGCCGCGGCCTCGATGCGGCGGGCGAGCCCGAAGTCGAGTTCGGTGACCTTTCCGCCGACGCTGTGGGTGTTCACCGTGACGGTGACCTTGTTGTAGCCGAGGGTCAGTTCGGAGTGGTGGTCCAGCTCGTCCTGGATGCGGGCGACCTCCGCGACCAGGCCCGCGGCCTGCGGATGCCCGTCGAAGACGTACGTACGCGACAGCCGGTCGTCCGCGAACGACCAGCCGGGCAGCTGCTCCAGGCGCTGCTCGATCTCCGTGCGGGCCAGTGGTTCGACTGCCATGGCGTGTCCCTTCGTGCGTGATGGGCCGGTCGTTCCACCCTGCCACGCGCGCCGCCGCGGTTCGGTTACCTTCGGCGCATGACGACTACCGCGCCGCCCGGGGTGGGCTCGCTGCTGCGCGCGTGGCGGGACCGGCGGCGGATCAGCCAGCTGGAGCTGGCGCTGCGCGCCGGCTCCTCGGCCCGCCACATCAGCTTCATCGAGACCGGCCGGTCCCGGCCGAGCCGGGAGATGGTGCTGCGCCTCGCCGACCATCTCGACGTGCCGGTGCGGGAGCGCAACGCGCTGCTGATCGCCGCCGGGTACGCCCCGCACTATCCGGAGCGGGCGGTGGACGATCCGTCGATGAGCGCGCTGCGCGAGGGGATGGAGCGGCTGCTGACCGGCTACGAGCCGTATCCGGCGCTGGTCGTGGACGGTACGTACCGGGTGCTGGCCGCCAACCGGGGCATCCGCGCACTGCTGGAGGGCGTGGCGGACCATCTGCTCGCGCCGCCGATGAACGCGATGCGGATCACCCTCCACCCGGACGGGCTGGCCCCGCGCATCCGCAACTTCCATGAGTGGCGCGGCCATCTGCTGGACCAGATGGACCGCCAGCTCGCGCTGATGCGCTCCCCTGCGCTGCGCGAGCTGTACGACGAGGTGGCGGGCTATCCGCTGCCCGGGGCGGGCGGCCGGGAGTCGGCCACCGGCGGCGACCATCCGCCGTTCGCGCTGCCGATGATGATCGAGCACGGCGGGCGGGTGCTGTCGTTCATCTCGACGATCGCGACCTTCAACACCCCCATGGACGTGACCGTCTCCGAGCTGGCCATCGAGACACTGCTCCCGGCCGACCCGGAGACCGCCGCCGCCCTGAAGGCGGTCACGCTGCCGTAGGCACCCGGTCCAGGAAGCCGAGGACGGAACGGATCCGGCCGTCCTCCGCCAAGGTGATCACATCGAACCCGGCGACCGGCGCGGTCCCGTCCGGCGCCACCAGCTCCCAGCCGAAGCGGGCGATGTCGTGGTGGCCGTCGGCGCTGCCCAGCTGCCGGAACTCGAAGCCGGGGAACTGCTCGTGCGCCCCGGCGATGACGGCGGCGATCTGCTCGTGCCCGCGCGCCTCGGCCAGCGGGTCGGTGTAGCCGCCGT
Source organism: Streptomyces sp. NPDC021115 (assembly GCF_044333065.1). Classification (NCBI taxonomy): domain Bacteria; kingdom Bacillati; phylum Actinomycetota; class Actinomycetes; order Kitasatosporales; family Streptomycetaceae; genus Streptomyces; species Streptomyces sp. NPDC021115. Next base: position 243,246 of record NZ_JBIRQF010000002.1, on the reverse strand, counting down.
CCTCGGTCCACACGGCGGCGACGGCCTTGGCGACGGCGTCCGGGCCGGTGGCGTTCCACGCCTCGAAGTAGCGGGCCACGGCGGTGGTGTAGTCGGTCATCTCGTCCCTCTCCCGGGCGGCTTCACGTGGTGGTCTGCCGGGTCCCGGACCGGAGTGCGCCGGCCCGGAACCCGATGTCCTCACTGTGCCGCCGGGAGGAGGAGGGGTCGATTACCGCCGGGGTAATGACCCGGGTCTGCTGTGCCGGGGTCAGGGACGCTGGGACTCGACCAGGGCGATGGCTTCCTCCTTGGTCGCGACCGAGGGCGGCGAGCCCTCCAGCGGCTGGCGGGCGGTCTCCTTCATCACGGCCGAGGCGATGATGCCGACGATCGCCGCGAGCATCGTGTAGTACGCCGGCATCAGGTCGTCGCCGGTGCCGCTGACCAGGGCCTCGGTGACCAGCGGGGTGGTTCCGCCGAAGAGGGAGACGGAGATGTTGAAGGCGATGGACAGCGAGCCGTAGCGCACATCGGTCGGGAAGAGCGCGGGCAGGGAGGCCGACATGACGGCGACGTAGGGCAGCAGACACATGCCCAGCAGCAGCAGACCCGCGAAGACGGAGACGACGTTGCCCTGCTTGATGAGCCAGAAGGAGGGCACCGCGAGGGCGAAGAAGCCGATGGAGCCGGCCATCAGCAGCGGCTTGCGGCCGATACGGTCGGAGAGCCGGCCGACGAAGGTGATGGCCGCCATCATCAGCAGCATCACGATGATGATGGCGACGAGGGCGTTGGTGCTGCTGTAGTGCAGGGTGTCCGAGAGGTACGTCGGCATGTACGACAGCAGCATGTAGTCGGTGATGTTGTACGCGGCGACCAGCGCGATGCACAGCACCATCGCGCGCCACTGGGTGCGGAAGACCTGCCAGAACGGCAGCGTCGTGCGCTCGTGCGCGGCGGCGGCGTCGTCCTCCAGCTTCTGGAAGGCGGGGGTCTCGTCCAGCTTCAGCCGCAGGTAGAGGCCGACCAGGCCGATGGGGGCGGCGACCAGGAACGGGATGCGCCAGCCCCAGGAGTTCATCGCGTCGTCGGAGAGCGTGACGGTCAGGATGGTGACGAGTCCGGCCGCGGCGGTGTAGCCGATGAGGGTGCCGAATTCGAGGAAGCTGCCGAAGTAGCCGCGCCGCTTGTCGGGAGCGTATTCGGCGATGAACGTGGACGCGCCGCCGTATTCACCGCCGGTGGAGAATCCCTGCAACATCCGGAACAGGATGAGGAGCGCGGGCGAGGCGTAGCCGATGGAGTGATAGCCGGGTATGAGGCCGATGGCGAGCGTGCTCGTCGCCATCATGATCATGGTGAAGGACAGCACCTTCTTGCGCCCGATGCGGTCACCGAGCGGCCCGAAAAACATACCTCCCAGCGGCCGTACGAGAAAGGCCACCGCGAACGTCGCGAAGGAGGACAGCACCTGGATGGTGCCACTGCCGCCGGGGAAGAAGACTTTGCCGATGGTGACCGCGAGATAGCTGTAGATCCCGAAGTCGAACCACTCCATGGCGTTCCCCAGAGCGGCGGCTTTGACCGCGCGGTGAACGTCCTTCTCCTCGGTGACCGTGATGTCACTGCGCCGCAGAGGAGGGTTCTTGCGCCGCTTGATGGCGCGGTGGAGCATGGGGTGCCGGACTGCGGCGGGGGCATCGGAATCGGTCAGGGCAGGCACAACTTTTCTCTCTCTTCGTCAGACGGATTCGTGCGCCTACCCAGCGGTTCCTGGTTGATGCACATAACCGGTCTGGAGGTTTCGTGATGGAGTCTGCCGCTCGTGTGTTCGCTCGGCTCAGTACCGACGAGCCGATCACGAAAACCGAGGTTCTGATGGGCAAGGCCGTGGTGCTCGGCGGGAGCATGGCCGGAATGCTGGCGGCACGGGTGCTGTCCGATCACGCCGAATCCGTGGTGATCGTGGAGCGGGACGCGTTACCCGCCACCGCCGCCCCGCGGCCCGGCACCCCGCACGACGGGCAGTTGCACACCCTGATGCACGGCGGGCGGATGCAGCTGGAGCGGCTGTTCCCCGGGTTCGAGGACGAGGCGGGGGCGGGCGGCGCGATCATCTCGTCCCCGTACAACATCCGGGCCTACGCCGACGGCGTCCCGAAGGTGAGCGACGGCACGATGGGGCTGATCTCCAGCAGCCGCCCGTTCCTGGAGTCCCTGGTGCGCCGCCGCACCCTGGCGCTGCCCAATGTGAAGGTCCTCACCTGCCGCGCCCGTGGCCTGGAGTTCCGCGCCGGGCGGGTCAGCGGGGTGCGCTGCGGCGGTCCGGGCGAGGACGAGTGGGTCGAGGACGCGGACTTCGTCGTCGATGCCATGGGCCGGGCCAGCAAGCTGGGCGACTGGCTGGAGAAGGACGGCTGGCAGCGGCCCGCGATGCGGCGGATGGCGATCGGCGTCGACTACGCCACCGGCTACTTCCGGCGCGCCGAGGCCGACCCGGAGCTGGCCGCGGCCATCGCCTACCGGACCCCCACCGCGAACCCGCCCCGGGTGGCGAGCGGCGCGATCACCGCCATCGAGGGCGACCGCTGGCTGATCACCCTGGCCAACTACGGAAAGCAGCCGCCGATCCGGGACATCGCGGAGTTCCGGAAGCTGTGCGGCGAGCTGCCGCCGGTGTACCGCGAGGCGGTCGCGGGCGATCAGCTCGGCGAGATCCTCCCGTACCACCAGGCCGACAGCCGCCGCCGGGACTTCCATCTCCTCACCCGGTTCCCGGCCCGGCTGATCAGCGTCGGCGACGCGGTCGCCTCGTTCAACCCGATCTACGGGCAGGGCATGTCCTCGGCGACGCTGCACGCCTCGGCGCTGTCGGAGCATCTGCGCTCCCGGCCGGATCTCGACTCCCCCGCCCGCCGCTTCTTCGCCCTCCAGCGCGTCGTGGTGGACGCGGCCTGGCAGATCTCCACCGCCGCCGATCTGGCCCGGCCGGATGTGACCGGCCCGTACCCCCGTGGTCACCGCCTCTCCTCATGGTTCGCCGAGCAGATCGCCGACGCCTCGGTGACGGACCAAGCCGTCGCCGTGCGGTTCAACTCGGTGACGTACATGCGCACCCATCCCCGTTCCCTGGCCGCACCGTCCACGCTGCTGCGCGCCCTGCGGGTCAACCGCTCGGCAGGGAAGCCGCAGCGCGAGAAGGGTTAGCCGAATTGTTCGACTCACTGGCCCGGTTCACCTGCCGCCGCAGCAAACTCGTGCTGTATCTGTCCGGAGCGCTGCTGGTCATAGCGGGCGTGCGGGGCGGCGGAGTGATCCAGCAACTGTCCGCCGGAGGGTTCGCCGACGACTCGACGGAGTCGGCGAAGCCGCGCGGGTGATGGACGACAGATTCCGGGCGGGCGCCCCGGACCTCGTTCTCCTCATATCCGACAAACGCGGCGTGGACTCCCCCGCCGTCGCCGCCGCGGGCGCCCGGCTCACCGAGCGCGTCGCACGGGAGCTCCTGTCGGTGCTGCTGGTCATCCGTATCCTGACCCTGTTCACCGAGGTCTCCGCGCTCGCCGGCAACGTCACCACCGGCCTCGGGCTCGGCCTCGCCATCGACTACAGCCTGATCCTCATCAAGCGCTATCGGGAGGAAAGAGGACAGGGGGCGGAGACCGACCGGGCCATCGCCACGACGCTGCGCACCGCGGGCCGCACCGTGCTGTTCTCCGCGGTGACGGTGACCCTGGCGCTCGGGGCGCTGCTGGTGTTCCCGTTCTCCTTCCTGCGCTCGTTCGCGTACGCCGGAATCCCGACCGCCCTGCTCGCCGCGTTCGTCTCGTTCACCTTCCTGCCCGCGCTGCTGAAGGTGCTGGACCACCGCATCGAGAAGGGGCGCATCCTGCGCCGCCGCACCCCCAAGGCAGCAGCCGGGGAGGGCTTCTGGCACCGGCTGGCCACCGGGGTGATGCGGTTCCCGCTGCCGGTCGCGGGTGCCGTCACCGCGCTTCTGCTGCTGCTCGGCGCGCCGTTCCTCGATCTGCGGCTGAGCCTGCCGGACGAGCGGGTGCTGCCCGCCCAGAGCCAGGCCCGGCAGGTCGGCGGCGACATCCGGGAGACCTTCCCGGCGCAGGAGACCCAGGCGCTGAACGTGGTCCTCGACCGCACTCCCGGGCCCGGCGACCGGAACGTGGCCCCGTACGCCGAGCGGCTGTCGAAGCCCGGCGATGTGTCCCGGGTGGACAGCGAGGCGGGGACCTTCACCGACGGACGGCTGGTGCAGCGGCCGACGGACCTGTCCAAGCGCTTCGGCTCCGGCCACAGCACCTATCTGTCCGTGGTGCCGAGCCACCAGTCGCTGTCGGAGGAGGGCCACGCGCTGGTCGCGGACATCAGGGCCCTTCCGTCGCCGTACCCGGTCCTCAACTGCCTGAGCCTGAGCGCCACGCTGGGCGTGCTGTGGGGGTCGGCGGCTGCTCACAGGCGACCATGCACGAGGGCGAGTTAGCTCGATCGTGTGATGGTCGGCTCGTGGGCTTGCGGCACCGTGGGCCGGGCGGGTTAGCGTGCTTATGCGATCTGGGACGCCGGTACGGCGCCAGTGTGGGGCCCCGCTCCACCAGAGGATGGTTCGGGGCCTCCCCGTCGCCTCTGGCCGTACCACTGGCCAGGTCGCTCAGGGAACCGGCCTCCCGGGCCCGGACCACGCACAGGATGCGTGTCGCCGCCCCGGGGCTGAGTACGCCGGGGACCAGTGCGCCCACAACCGTTCGGGGCGTGCGGCTGATCGGGCCCGCTCCCGCTCAGTCCCCAGGAACGGTTCCAGGACGGCCATCTGCAGCTGGTCGGCAAGGGCAACTGGTGGGCCTGCACACCAGAGTGGGCCCACGGGGGAGAAGTAGGCAGGACACAGAGCGCCGGGCGCGTCCGGGGAGATCCCGGACGCGCCCGGCGCTTTGTGGACGCTAGTCGCGGGCGCGCTGGGCCTTCCGCTCCGCCTCGGCCTTCAGCAGGGCGTTCGGCGTGATCTCGATGTACGCGGCCTCCTCGTACACCGTGGCCACCGTGCGGTCGTAGAGCTTCCGGCCCTTGCCGTACGAGTCCACGATGATCTGTGCGGCCCTCGGCTTCTCCTCGTCCGGCAGGATGCGCGCGGTGCACGGGATGACCGCGCCCTTGGGCTTGCCGCGGATGTTGGACGGCGCGAACAGCACCTGGTCGTTGTTGCGCATCCGCCGCACCTTCCAGGAGTCGCAGCCGGTGCGCAGATACGCCCGGCCGTCCTTGAGGCCGAACCACATCGCCGACGGGACGGGGTCGCCGCTGCGCTTGTACGTGACCAGCAGGGCGAACCGGCGGCGCCTGAACTGCCGCAGATCACCGGGGCCGTTCGGGGTGGCCGTGACGTGCCAGGTCACCGGGTCCCGCCAGGAGTCGTACATCCGCAGGAATCGCTGTTCCCACCATTCCTTGCCTAGCAGACGCGGCTTGTTGTCCGAGGGGGGCACGTACGGCCTTCCTTCCTTCTCGGTCAGGGGAGGTCAGGGGAGGTCAGGGGATCAGCACGATGCGGCCCGGGCCGCCGGGGCCGCCCTCGCGGCCCTCCAGCAGGCGGTGGGCCCGCGCCGCCTCCGTCAGCGGAAGTTCGGTGCGGACCCGGCCGCGCAACCGGCCGCTCGCCAGCTCGCGATTGATGGTCTCGGCGGCGTCCGCGAGGTCCGCCACCGAGGCGTTGCTGATGGCGAAGCCGTGGAGGCTGATGTCGCGGGTGTAGACGGCGCCGACGGGCAGCACGGCGCGTGCTCCCATCCCGGCCATCAGGACGACGCGGCCGCCGCACGCGAGCAGCGGGACCGTCGTCTCGAAGTCATGGTGCCCGGAGCAGTCCCAGTGCACATCGACCCCGTCCGGGGCGAGGTCGCGGACCGCGGCGGGGAGGTCCGGGGCGGCACGGTCGAGGACGTGGTCCGCCCCGCACTCACGGCACCACTCGGCGTTCTCTGCGCGGTCGACGGCGATGACGCGCGCCCCGGCCGCGGTCGCCAGCTGGACCACGGCGCTGCCCACGCCGCCGCCCGCGCCCAGGACGAGCACCGTCTCCCCCGCCCGCAGGCGGGCCTCCCGGAACAGGCCGAGGTACGCGGTCCCGGCGGTGTGCAGCACGGCGACCGCGCCCACCGGGTCGGCCCCGGCGGGCAGGGAGTAGAGCCGGTCCACGGGCACGGCGGCGTACTGGGCGAAGGAGCCCTGCCGGCCGTCGTGGCCCAGGCTGTTGCACCACACCCGGTCACCGGGGGCGAAGGACCCCGCGCCGGACTCGACCGTGCCGACCAGGTCGCGGCCGACGACGAACGGGAAGGTCACCTCGGTGGCGTACGCGCCGGAGCGTACGAAGGTGTCCACATGGTTGGCCGCCACCGCCCCGACCCGGACCAGTGCCTCGTCCGGGCCGGGTACGGGACGGGGCAGCGGCCCGGTCCGGATGTCGTCGGCAGCGCCGAAGCCGGTGATGTAGGCCGCCGTCATATCGCCGTTCACTGCACTGCTCTCCCACTCCAGGCGGTCATGCGAGAACGAAGGCGAGCGCCAGTCCCAGACATCCCAGATCGACCGAGCTGAGCCCGATGAAACGCGCCTTTCGCCACTCTTCCTTTCCGGCACCGTAATAGAGCTGGACGGCGTGGAGCACGACGACGGGCACGGCGGTCAGCCCGAGGAGTGGATCGAATCGGGTGGTGGTGAACAGCAGGGTCAGCAGGGTGACGCTGGCGGCGAAGAGCAGGGTGAGGAATACCTTGAAACCGGCGGGCGGAAGAAGCACCGCCATCGTGTACCGGGACACCTCGGCGTCGCCTTCTTTGTCGGACGCGTTTCCGTAGGACACGATCAGCAGGAACCACAGTCCGACCAGGGCGCTGGTGATGAGGGATTCGGTCGTGACGTGACCCGCGATCAGCCAGTAGGGAACCAGGCCGATACAGCCGATGACATAGAAGATGGTGGCTTCGAGGCCGCCGGGCAGATAACTGAGTTTCAGCCCGATCGAATACTGGACCGAGGCGATCTGCCCCACGAGCATCACCAGGACGGCGGCCAGCGGTGCGCTGCCGCCCAGGCTGGCCACGGCGCCGAGCCCGGCGGCGATCGCGACCAGCCACATCACCACGCCGAACCGGACCGCTTCGCCCTCCGTCAGCACCCCGGTGAGCAGCGGCTTCTTGGCGACGGTGGAGGCGGGGCGGCCCGCGTAGTTGCGGGCGTCGCTGCCGTCCCGGAAGCCGCCGAGGTCGTCGGCCGCGCCGCCGCTCCACTGGGTGGCGCACACCATGAGCAGGGTCAGGGCGAGCGCGACCGCGGTGTCGCCGCCGACCCGGCCGTCGAGGCGCAGCAGGAGCAGGGCGAGGATCCAGCCGTAGGCGTGGTGGTAGATCCGGACCTTGCCGAGTTGGACATAACCGATGAGCTTGGTGCCGATCGGTATCTTGGTCGCGCCAGACGTCGTGCCGGACGCGCTGGTGGCGGTCATGGACTCGCTCCCTCAGACGCTCGCGGAAAGGCGCTGTTCGGTCAGCGTTTTCTTCAGCTGCTCCCGCTTGATCTTCCCGGTGACGGTCCGGGGGAACTCGCTGTCGGCGATGATCACGGGCTCGGCCATGGTGGCGAGCCGACGGGACGCCGATTCCCAGGCCCTGCGCCGGAATTCGGCTCCGGGCCGCAGGGAGAGGACGGGCTGGAGGGCGCCGTCCATCTCCAGGACGACGAGTTCGAGGAATTCGGGGAACTTCTCCAGCAGGATGTCCTCGATGCCGATTCCACTGATGGATTCGGAGACCTTGTCGACCTGGCGGTCGATCAGGGTGATGCGTCCGGTACGGGATTTGGTGCCCCAGTCGCCGGTGTCCCACCAGCGCTTGTCGGGGTAGTTCTTGGACGTCAGATCGGGGCGGTTGATGTATCCCGAGAACACGCCGGGGGTCTGGACCACCATGCGCCCGGGGGTTCCGGCCGGTACGGGCCGCCCCGAGTCGTCGACGATGCGGACCCGGCAGAACGGGAAGCGGGGCCCGGCCGGATGGCCGCGCAGCAGCTTGGCGCGGCGCAGTCGGCGCAGGGCGCGCAGCGGCTTCTGGGTGCCCTTGAGGTGGCTGCGGATGGCGATGGGCCCGGTCTCGTTCTGCCCGTAGACCTCGACGCACACGGCGAAGCGGTGGTCCGAGCCCTTCAGCAGGGCGCTGACCGTGTCCGGGTGGATGACGTCGAATCCGGCGCCGAAGAAGCGGATCGAGCGGAACGCGCCGCCGGGCGCGAGGTGCTGCCAGGCGCGGAAGGTGTTGGGGTGGGTCTCCAGATAGGTGGGGCGGTGCCGCTTGAGCATCCGGTCCACGTTGTCCGGGGAGTCGTCCTCCAGGAGCAGCAGCGGGGCCTTGCGCATGAGGGCGGCGAGGATGCCGACCACGGTCCGGCCGTGGACGGGCGAGATGGCGAGGGCGAGATGGCCGTCCAGCCGGGACAGCCAGTGGATGACGGCCTGGACGCGGGCGTTGAACTGGATGCTGGCGCTGGAGCATTCGGCCAGCTTCGGGGTGCCGGTGGTGCCGGAGGTGTGGACGACGACGTACGCGGCGTCGGAGGCGACCTCGCGGGGCCGGGATATCCGCTTGTGGTCCGGGAGTTCGGCGGCGATGTCGCGCCAGTCGACGAAGGTGCCGATGTCCGTGAAGGTCTTCTCGCTCTCCGCGAGCCGGGCGTCGGTGGAGATGACGGCGGTGATGCCGGAGACGTTCTCCACCATGGAGGCGACGACCGGCCCTGAGAGGGTCGGGCTCATCAGGATGGGCACGGCGTCGAGGGCGGTGATGGCCGCGTAGGCGACGATGATGTCGGTCGGGGACTCCAGCCAGACGACGCACCGCCGCCCCGGCTCGATGCCGTGGGACCGCAGGGCGGTCGCGCCGCGGGCGGCGGCGTCGGCGACATCGCCCGGCCGTACCTTCTCGTCCTCGGCCGTGACGGCGATGGGCTGGTGGTCGACGATCCAGGGCTCGGCGTCACTGGGCAGACTCAGCAGCTTGTCGAAGATCAAGGGTGGGCCTCTTCTCGGAATGTTCCGGACAGCCGGGGCGCCGGGGGCTTACCGGGGGACGAGTTCCAGCAGTTCGTAGACCACGGGGCCTTCGGGCTCGTCCACGGTGGTGGAGTCGAGGGTGATCAGCCGCTGGTGCTCGGCCGCCGCCAGCTCGTCCAGTTCGGCGCGGCCGGCCCGGCTGCTGAGCGCGATCAGCACCCGGCCGCCGGGCGCGAGGTGATTCCCCGCCTCGCGGAAATACCGCTGGTGTGCCTCGTATCCGGGGTCGACATAGGCCAGTTCATGCGCGCTGAGATCGAGTTCCGGCGGCGCCCACACATTGTTGGAATGCCAGTAGACCACGTCGAACGGGGGCGCGTCGTGGAGCGCGTCGAACAGATCGCTGTGGGTGCTGGTGACGCGGTCCGCGACGCCGAAGCGCTCGGCGTTGAGTTCGGTGTTCTTGACCGCGGCCGGATTGAGATCGGTGGCGTGGACTTCGCGGCAGCCCGCGAGGGCGGCATGTACGGCGATCAGTCCGATGCCGGAGCCGATTTCGAGGAAGGTGCCGCCGGCCGGGAATTGCAGCAGGGACAGCTGGGCCAGGCTGGATTTGGAGTCCGCCGGGGAGAACACATCCGGCAGCAGGGTCCATTCCATGCCGCTCAGCTCGATGTCCGTCTGCTGGCGTACTTTGGCCCGGCTCGCCTCGCTCCGGCTCAGGGGCTGGGTGTAGTCGTACATTCAGCGCTCCGCAGGGGTCGTCGCGTAGTTCTCGATGTCGAAGCGGGCCAGGCCGTTGCGCAGCCTCTTGGTGGACCATGGCCAGGTGACGAAGTTCTTGCCCTTTTCGTCGAGATAGACGCTGGTGCATCCGCCGGTGTTGTAAACGGTCGAGGCGAGGCCGCGCTGCACCTCGTCGTTGAACGAACGGAAGGGCCCGGGGCGGATTTCCAGGGTGTCGATGCCCTGGGCACGTGCGGTGCGTATCGCGTCCACGATGTAGTCGAGCTGGGCCTCGGCGAGGGCGAGCAGCGAGTTGTACATCACGATGTTCGGGCCGAGCAGCATATAGGCGTTGGGCAGGGCGGGCAGGGTGGTGGCCCGGTATGCCTCGGGGCTTTTCGCCTTCCACGCCTCGGACAGCACTTGGCCGTCGCGCCCGCGGATACGGGACGCGATCGGCGGATGGCGCATCTCGAAGCCGGAGCCGAACACGATGACGTCCACCTCGACCCGGTCGCCGTTCGCCGCGATCAGCTCCCGCCCTTCGACGGCGTCGAGGGCGTGCGGGAGGAGCCGCACGTTGGGCCGGGTCATGGCCGGGAGGTAGGTGTTCGACAGCAGCAGCCGCTTGCAGCCGATGGTGAAGTCGGGGGTCAGCTGGGCGCGCAGCTCCGGGTCCGGCACCTGGCGCCGGAGGAGGCCCCTGCCGACCGGGGTGAGCAGCCGGGCGACGCTCCCCCGGCGCATGACCAGGGCGAGCGTCTTCAGGAAGCCGTCGCACGCGCCGCGGAACAGCCGCTGGGTGACCGGGACGTGCCGGAAGAGCCGCTGGACGGGCCTGGGGACGCGGAAGTCGAGCCGGGGCATCACCCAGGCCGCGGTGCGCTGGAACACGTACAGCTGCCGCACCTGCCGCTGGATCTCCGGCACGATCTGGATGGCCGAGCAGCCGGTGCCGATGACGGCGACCCGCTTGCCGGTGAGGTCCACGCCGTGGTTCCAGCGCGCCGAGTGGAACGTCTCGCCCGGGAAGCCGTCCAGCCCGGGCAGGGACGGGACGGTCGGCTCATGGAGCAGTCCGGAGGCGAAGATGACGTGCTGGGCGACGTAACGCCCCTGGCTGGTGTCGAGGATCCAGCGGCGGCGCTCCCCGGACCAGGCGGCCTCCAGCAGCTCGGTGCCGAAGCGCAGTGCCGGGGCGAGGCGGAATTTGTCCACCGTGTCCTCGATATAGGACAGCAGCTCGGGCTGGCCGACGAAATTCCTGCTCCAGCCCGGGTTGGGGTGGAAGGAGAAGGAATAGACCGGCGAGGGGATGTCGACGGCGCATCCCGGATACGTGTTCTCCCGCCAGGTCCCGCCGACCCGGTCGGACTTCTCCAGGACCAGGAAGTCCGTGATGCCGCCGCGCCGCAGTTTGACCGCGGCGGCGATTCCCGATAATCCCGCGCCGATCACGATGACATGCGCGTGCTGTTCCCCGGCCGGGGCCGGAGTGTCGTCGTCCGCCGATATCGCCATGGGTTTCCCCCTGTCGTCGAACTACGCGGTCGTCGAACTCCGCGCGGGGCACGCCCCGAAGGCTAGCCGCTCGTGCTTCGTTCCAGAATCTGCTTGCTCAGCCGCAGTTCCCGCTCCACCGATCCGGGAAGGGTGCGCCGCAGCACCGGATCGAGCATCCAGCGGGTGACCGGGTTGAAGTCGAAGGAAATCATCCGGGTGGCCCGAATCCCGCCGTCCACCGGCACACAGGAGAACCGGGCGCTGAACTCGGCCATCCGGTGATTGAACTTGTTCAGCGGCAGCGGCGCCAGCCGGATGTCGATGCGCTCACCCGGAGTGAGCCGCATCTGGGCCACGGCCTTGGGCTCCGGAAGACGCAAACCGGGCAGCTTGGGCTGAAACTTGAACTCGATGAGATTGCCGCTCCTGCGCACCCAGGAGATCGGTCCGACCTTGTCATCGACTTCGACGTAGCGTTCGATGTCCATCACGAAGTCGAGGAAGGCTTCCGGTGTACAGGCGATTGTCTGTTCTTTCTCCACCTTGACCATGACGTCACACTACCGTCCTGCCTCGCTTTCACAGATAGGCCCGCGCGTACAGCAGCGCGAGTTCGGCGAGCTCTCCGTCGGGTTTCAGCCCGCCCGCCGGGGCGCCCCTGGTGCGCCGGGTCGCGACCCGGCACCACTCCAGCAGCGGACCGCGCAGCACATCGGTCGCGCCGTCCGGGCCGAAGGCGTACGCCGTGCCGTCACCCGCCGTCAGCTCCAGCCGCAGGGTGCGGTCCCCTGGTGGGCGCACCCGGGCGCGGGCCAGGGCGTAGCGCAGGGTGGCGTGGCCGAGGGCGGCGATGTGGCGCAGCCGGGGCGTCTCGGGCGCGGCGAGCCCCAGCGCGTCCCGGATGTCCAGCCCGTGCGCCCAAGTCTCCATGATCCTGGCGGTGGCGAACACCTCGGTGGTCATGCCGAAGCCCCAGGCCACGCGGTCGCCGGGGGCGCGTTCCGCCATCAGCAGCCGGGTCTTCGTACCGGCGCGGTCCCACCAGACGGTCAGCTCGCCGGGCGACAGTCCGTCACCGCGGCGGCATCCGGCGGCGGTGAAGTCCTCGGCGGTCGGATACGCGGGGACGGCCGTGGCGAACGCGCGCGGGCCGCCCGCCAGGGTGTCGCGGGCCACCTCCTCGGTGTCGGCCAGATGGGACACCTGGTCGGCCACGGTCCAGCCGTCCGCCGCCGAGTCGCGGCGCCAGGCGGCATCGTCGAGGGACCGCACCAGCGCGCCGAACTCCCGCTGCTCCTCGGCGAGATCGGCCAGCTCCTCGCGTACCGGGGTCACAGGATCGCCACCGTGCCCGCCGAGCCGTCCACCGCGACCGGGCCGCCCGCGGCCAGCCGCTCCAGCGCCGCCGCGCCGACCCCGGTCACACAGGGCACCCCGAGTTCGCGGGCGACGATGGCGGCGTGGCACAGCATTCCGCCCTCGGCGGTGACCAGGGCGGCGGCCTCGGCCATCAGCGGTACCCAGTCCGGGTCGGTCTGCTCGGCGAGCAGCACCGCGCCCGGTTCCCAGCGGGGGTCGTCGATGTCCCGCAGCCGCAGCGCGCGGGCGGTGGCCGCCCCGGCGGAGGCCGCGATGCCCACCACGACCTTCGCGTCCGCGTCGGCCGCAGGCCCCGGGGACTCCCCCAGCGCGGTGGTCATCGGACGGAACTGGAGCCACACCAGACCGCTGTCGAGCAGGGCGAATTCCAGATCGGCGGGCACACCGAGCGCGTCCTGCACCGCGATGCACGCCGCGCCGACCGGCAGCCCGCCGCTCACCAGCGGCTCCGGCTCCGAGCCCCCGGCGCGCCCCCCGGGCGTCCACTCCTCCCAGGCAGGGGTGACGGCACCGGAGACCAGGGCGTCGCCGCTGCCGCGCACCCACTCCAGCCGCCCCCGGCCCGTCGCCCGGCCCAGCCACAGACCGCTGCGCACCGGGGTGCGGAAGGGCTGGAGCAGCACCGCCATCCCGACGTCGAGCGCCGGTCCGGCGTCGGTGCGCTCCCGGTACGCGGCGACCCGGTCGCTGCGCGCGGAGTCCCGTACGGCGGTGATGGCGGCGGCCAGCGCGTCGGCGGGCACGTCGAGTTCGCTGCGGAACATGCCCGCGTAGCTGAGCGCCGCGCCGTCCTCGACCGTGGCCGAGCTGCGCACCGCCCAGCGCGGGGCGACCGCCGCGAGCCGGGCGAGGTCGTCGGCGCCGGGCTCGGCGCCGACCGGCACCACCCAGGTGTCGGGGACGGTCACCCCGGCGCGCAGCAGCGCGGCGAGCCCCACGGCCTTGCCGCCGACCGCGGTCCGGTCGCCGTCGCCGAGTTCGCCGGTGAGCCGCAGTACGGTGGCCGCGCCGCTCATGGGGACGCCCCCGCCCGTTCCTCGGCCTCCCGCTCGATGCCCAGCGAGAGCAGCAGATCGCGGTGCAGCTCCATCCAGACGTCGTGGTACGAGTCGCACATGACGCCGGTGAACGCCTTGTGGTCGCCGTCGCGCAGCCGGGCCAGGGCGGCGGTGAGCCGGTCGGCGTACGCCCCGAACCGGGGCCGTACGGCGGCGAGTCGGCCGGTCACCTCGATCGCCTCGTCGTGCACGGCGCCGAGTTCGGCCACCCGCGCCTGGTCGTAGTCGCTGTCGGTGTGGTCGTTGGTGGCGCCGTCGCGGAGCTGCCAGCGGGTGCACAGCTCCTTGAACCGGTCGTTCACCGGCAGGAAGCGCTCATATCCCGGTCGCAGCCGGTCCCGGCCGTCGCCGGCCAGATCGTCGGCGAGCAGCGCGCCGTGCCGTTCGCGGCCCTCGGCCGTGATGCGCCACAGCCCGCGCCGCTCCATATGGGTGGCGAGCCCGTCGGCCCGCAGCTTCTCCAGTTCGGCGAGGACGTCGTCGCGGTCGTGCCCGGCGCCCGCCACCAGCGGGTCGGCGGTCGCCATGCCCTTGATGGCCAGGGTGTGCAGGACGTCGAAGGCGGCGCTGTCGGGAAGCACGGTCTCTCCCGTCGTCATGTCGTGGTGGCGTCGGCGCGCAGCTCGTCGAGGAGTCCGACGAGGTCGCCGACGGTCGTGATGCCGGCGGCCTTGGGGTTGTCGACCAGCGCCACGCCGAAGCGTTCCTCCAGGGCCAGCAGGATCTCCAGCGTGGCCAGCGAGTCGATCTCCAGGTCCTGGATGATGCGGTCGGTCGGCCGCAGATCCCGCTGGACCCGCTTGACCTGGGCGTAGACCTCCTCCAACGCGGTCAGGGTCTCGGAATTCGCGGATGTCCGGGCGGAGTCAGGAAGGGTCAAGGATGGTCACCTCTCCGGTACTGCCGTTGATGGAGACGGCCGTGCCCGCAGGCAGCGAGGCCGCGCCGGGATAGCCCACGACGCACGGAATCCCGTACTCGCGGGAAAGGATCGCGATGTGTGACAGATCGCTGCCGCGCTCGCTGAGCACGCCCTCGGCGAAGGGCAGCAGCGGTGCGATGTCCGCGTCGGCGGACGAGCAGACGATGATGACGGGCTCGTCGGGCAGATCGCCCTCGGGGGTCATCACGGTGCCGGTGCCGATGCCGGGCGCCACCCCGCGCAGCCCCTGCGGCCTCTGGCTCAGCCACGGCCGGATCACGCCGTCGTCGCCGGTCAGGTCGAGGTGTTCGGGCATCGGGGTGGCGAGGGCGGCCCGGCACGCCTCGATCCGCGGCCGGGCCCGCTCGATCAGCCCCGGCCGGGTGGCCAGCTCGGTGAACTCCCGGATCGTCAGATACGGCCACAGCTCGGCGTCGCCGCCCAGCTGCTCCGCCAGCGCGGGCAGCAGCCGCCGGTAGACGTGCAGGGTGCGCATCGCGAGTGACTTGGAGTGCTCGCGCCCGGCCATCATCTCGCCGACCGCGACCGCCAGCGACCGTACGGTGCGGCTGCGCCACGGCGAGACCATCCCGGCCAGCGCCTCGGCCGGGTCGATCGGCGCCACGGACGCCTCGCCGCTGCCGCCCGCGACCTGCTTGTGCCGCACCGCGTAGTCCTGCCAGGGCGCCTGGTCGTCGGCGACCTCGTAGAAGGAGGACGCCAGGAAGTCGCCCGGGCCGAACGGGTCCAGCGTGGACGCCGCGGTGTGCAGCCGGTCCCAGACCAGTTCGCGCGGCCGGGTCAGCCAGTGGGCGATCTCCTTGCCGTGCCGCAGCAGCTTGCCGTAGACGCGCCGCTGGAGCGCGCTGACCGGCACCAGACCTGAGGTGGTCAGGATGTGCACCGCCCACGCCTCTTCGAGGACGGGCAGCGCGTCGCGCAGCACCCCGGCCAGCGCGATGGGGCTGGCCGTGGTGGTCGCGGCGCGCAGCCCCCACTCCAGCTCGGCGACCCGCTCCTCCAGGGCGCGCAGCCGCGGCCCGGCGTCGCGCAGCTCGCCCAGCAGCTTGGCGCTGCCCGCGACCTGGCGGACCCGGCCCGAGCGCAGCGCGGTCAGCTCCTCCGGGGAGTCGATGCCCTCGAAGTAGGCGTCGGTGACATCGCTCGGCTGAAGTCCCGGGATGGAGGCGGACAGCTGACAGTAGGCGGCCAGGTTGTGGTACGGGCGGCAGCCGAAGTAGCCGACGAAGACGTAGTGGCCGCCCTCGGCCCAGGCCGGGCGGCCCCACAGCCGCCGGGCCATGGCGCGGGTGCCGCGCTCCATCGGGTCGCCCACCAGCGACCAGGACATGGGCGAGAGCCGCTGCGGGGCGACCTCGCCGAAGTTGCCCGCCGAGTAGACGCGGAAGTAGGGGTGCGGATCGGTGTCGACGGACACCGGCCGCTCGGTCGGCTGATCGGCGGCCTGCTCGGTTGCGGTCAGTTGCTCGGTCATACGAGGGCCCTCCTCTCCGTACCGCCGCGCAGCGCCTCACCGGTGGCCCCCAGGTAGTCGGGGTCGGGCACGGGCCAGGGCTCGGGGATCTCCTTGAGGACATCGACGTCGAGGTCGAACCAGGGCTCGGTGTACTCGGTCAGCTCCTTCGGAGCGCCGACCCGTTCGCCGACCAGGCGGGTGAACCGGCCGAGCGGCCCCGCCTCGACGATCTTCGGCACCACGCCCCAGGGGCGGCACACCTCGGTGAACACCTCGCCGAGGGTGGGCAGCGCCGGGTCGAACCACGTCCAGGTGGCCCGGCCGATCGGCTCGTGGAGCGCCTTCAGCACGATCTGCGCGGCGGAGGAGGCGTCGGTGATCCAGCACGGGAACTCCCCGCGCCGGGCCAGGTGCACCGGATATCCGGCGAGCAGATGCGGGAAGACCATCGGCAGCCCGTGCCGGGTGTCGGGCCGTCCGCCGCGCGGATCGGGGCCGAGCACCGGGCCGAAGCGTACGACGCCGACGGGCAGTTCGGGGGTGTCCCTGACCAGCCGCTCCGCGCAGTACTTGCCGTACTCGTACCAGTTGCGGAAGCGCTGGCCGGTGTACAGCTCGCGGTTGGTGATCCGGCCCTTGGCGCGGCCGAGCGCCAGCAGCGAGGAGATGTGCACGGCCTGCCGCAGCGCGGGCAGCTCGCGCAGGAACGCCAGCGCCTGGCGCATCCCGGAGCTGTGGGTCTCCAGCACCTCACCGGGGCCCGACGTCCAGGACACCGAGCCGAAGCAGAGCACCACATGGGTGGTCTCCTCCCGCACCCGGGCCAGATCGGCGGAGGACAGCCCGAGGCGTGGCATCCGTACGTCGCCGCGGACGCCCTCACCGACGGCGGTGCGGCCGCTGCGGGAGAGCACCCGGACGGTGGCGCCGTCGCGCTCGCATGCCTGCGCCACGGCGGTTCCCAGGAATCCGGAGCCGCCCAGGATCAGCACGTTCATGCCGGAATCGGTCATGCCAGGAACCTCGACAATCCGCTGTCGGCGGGGGCCAGGGGACGCTTCGGCGCCGGGAGGTCGAACAGCAGCCGGGCCAGCAGTTCGGTGGAGGGTTCGGGCAGCGGCCCGTCCACCAGACCGGCAAGACGGCCCCGCTCCATCACCCGGTCGAGCCCGATGTAGCGCAGTCCGGTGAGGCTGTTGCGCCACGCCTGGGACAGCGGCAGGAAGCGTTCGGCGTTGGCGGAGAGCCACAGCACCTGTTCGGCGGAGGCCGGGACCAGCCGCAGCCACTTGCCGAAGTGCAGTGGCGCGAGGGAGCGCGCCACCTCCAGCAGGCCGCGGATCGACGGGGCCCGCTCCCCCGCGGACAGATGAGTGATGACGGGCTCGGGGCGCGGTCCGGCGCGGTGCAGCCCGGCCAGCGCGTCCAGCAGGGTGCCCGCCGCCAGGTCGCGCGGCAGGACGTCGACCCGGGCGCCGCGCATGGCGGGCAGTATCCGGCCGGGCAGCTCGTCCCACCGTTCGGCCAGCAGATACAGCGAGTTGCGCTTGCGGGTGGCGCCGGTCTTCGAGTCGCCGAGCAGGGCGGCGACCCGGCTGATGAGGACATCGGGTTCGCCGGGGCCGTGCCGCCGCGTCAGCTCCTGTTCGGCCAGCCACTTGCTGTGCTCGTACGCGGTGCGGTGGCGGTCGGGGGCGAGCGGGGTCTCTGCGATCCGGCCGAGGGTGCCGCCCGCGACGAAGATCGAGGAGGCGTAGCCGTACACCACCCGGCGGCCGGAGCGCCGCTGGAGTTCGCGGGCGACGTCGTAGCCGTTGCGGGCGCCGAGCACGTTGACGGCGTACAGATCGCGGCCGCTGCCCGCCCAGTTGGTGTCCCCGGCGAGGTTGACGACGGCGTCGACGTCCTCGGCCAGTTCGTCCAGCTCGGCGTCGGTGAGACCCCACAGCGGTTCGCGTACGTCGCCGCCGACCCGGGCGTCGGCGAGCGAGGGGAACAGCCGCTCGAAGGGGACCTGTCCGGGGCGGGTACGGCGCACCAGCGGCACGATCCCGACCCCGCGCCGCGGGGCGATCCCGGCGACCGCGGTGCCGAGTTGTCCGGTGACTCCGGTCAGCAGCAGTTTCATCCGAGATCGACACCCTCGTCGTAGGCGGCGGTGTCGGGCACCAGTCCCCCGGCGACCAGCTCCCACATCATCTCGTCGGTGCCTCCGCCGAGCCGGGCCAGCCGGGAGTCGCGCCACATGCGGGCGAGCGGCGTCTCGTCCTCCAGATAGCCGGGGCCGCCGAACAGGTGCATGCACTCGCTCATCACCTCTTCGACGAACCGCGCCGCCGTGGTCTTGAGGGCCGCGACCTCGCGGGTCCCGCACGCGCCGGGGACGGCCACGCCCTGGGCGGCGGTGTAGACGGCGTAGCGCAGGGCGATCAGCCGGGACGACAGCTCGGCCAGCCGGAGCCGCAGCGCCTGTTGTTCGATGAGCGGCTTGCCGAACTGCTTGCGGCGCTGGAGGTGCGCGGTGGCCAGCCCGATGGCGCGGGCCGCGCCGCCGACAGCCTGGGCGGCGATGGAGAGCCGTTCGTGGTTCAGCCCCCAGGTGGCGGCGAGCAGCCCGCCGCCGCGCCGCCCGACCAGGGCCTCGTCGGGCACTTCGGCGTCGATGACCATCCAGGTGGTGTCCAGCGCTGAGGTGCCCGCCTTGTCGAGCCGCTTGCGGGGGGTGAGCCCGTCACGCGGTACGGCGAGCAGCCCGAGGCGGCCGTCGACAGGGCCCGAGCCCTCGTCCAGTCGGCACAGCAGGAGGGCGACGTCGCAGACCAGGCCGAGCGACAGATACTTCTTCTCGCCGGTGACCCGCCAGCCGTCGGATGTCCTGCGGGCGACCGTCCGCACCCCGTTGAGGTCGGAGCCGCCGGTGGGTTCGGAGGCGCCGAGACAGCCCACCAGCCGCCCCTCCAGCGCCCCGGCCCGGTACTCGGCGAGCAGCGGGGAGTCCCCGAACCGGGTGAGGACGGACAGGACCGTCTCGCAGTGCAGGCTGAGCCCGACCGACAGGCTGGCGTGCCCGAGCCGCCCGCTCTCCTCGGCGATGATCACGCCGAGTCCTGGGTCGCCGTACGGGTCGGCCGGGGACGCGTCGCGCCAGCGCTCCTCGAACAGCCCGGCGAGGCCGAGTTCGGCCAGCGCTTCGCGCGGGAACAGCCCCTCGGCCTCGGCCTGTCCCGCGACCGGTTCGAAGGTCCGCCGCAGCAGCTCGGCGACGCGCTTGCGGGTGTCCTCCACCCGCTCGCCGAACGGCCCGGCCGTGAAGAGGCGGGCGGTCTGCCCCGCCGGTGCGGTCTGCTCCGCCGGTGCGGCCACAACACTCACGAGTCGTTACGCTCCTTCAGTTCACCCGCCACGTAGGACAGCCACAGCGAACGGCGGCGGGGCTTGCGGCTGGAGGTCAGGGGGATGGTGCCGCGCTTGACGTACAGCACCCGGGCACGGGCCGCGTCGCCGGTGAACGCCGCGATGACGGACAGCGCGTCGTCCAGCCGGTCGCCCAGCGGGCGTTCGGTGACCAGCAGCACGGTCGGCTCGCCCCCGGTGACCCCGGCGACGACGGTCGCGTGGCGCCGGGAGACGGCGCCGGAGGCGATGAGTTCGAGTTCGATGTCCTCGACGAAGACGTTCTGGCCGTTGACCTTCACGCTGTCGCCGAGCCGTCCGATGACGTACAGCTCGCCGTCCAGCACGAATCCGGCGTCGCCGGTGCAGAGCCTGCCGTCGTGCAGCTTGGCCGCGTCGTCGGGGCCGGGGTCGGCGTAGCCGTCGGCGACCGAGGGGCCCTCGACGTAGATCTCGCCGAGCACCCCTTCGGGCTGCGGGGCGCCGTCCTCGTCCAGGATCTCCACGCGCGCGGTCTCCAGCGGCGGACCGCAACTGACCTGCCAGGTCCAGGGTTCGGCGACCGGGACGGTGGACAGTTCGACGACCTCGCTGACGTCCAGCTTCTCGCCGAGCCGCCGTTCCAGACCGCCCGCCCGCACCATCCGGGGCACGTGGTGCTTGCTCACCCCGGTCACCGCGAGGGTGCCCTCGGCCAGCCCGTACGCGGGCATCAGCGCCCGTACGTCGAAGCCGTGCGGGCCGAGCAGCGCGGCGAAGCGGGCCAGGACGGCGGGGTCGATCCGCTCGGCGCCGCTGACCACGGCGGTCAGCGGGGAGAAGTCCAGCCCTTCGAGGTCGTCGGGGCGGACGGCGGACAGCACCCGCTCGAAGCCGAAGTTGGGCATGCACATGTTGGAGTACGGGGTGCTGCCGTACTCGGCGATCCAGCCGCGGGTGTCCCGGATGAACTGCTCGGGCCGCATCAGCGCGTGCTCCACCTGGAGGGTCAGCGCGCCCAGCAGCCCGCCGACCAGGCCCATGTCGTGGTAGAGCGGCAGCCAGGTGACCGCGCCGTAGCCCACCGGGTTCATCCACCCCTGGATCATGCGCAGGTTGGTGGCCAGGTTGGCCATCGAGATGCGCAGCCCGCGCGGTGAGCCGCGGGAGCCCGAGGTGAACTGGAGCACCGCGAGCTCGCCCCAGGCGCGCGGCGCCTCCTCGGGGCGGTCGGCGTAACGCGGCGCCAGCACCTCGGTGCCGCCGCCGAGCCGGGCCACGTTCTCCGCGACCACGTCGTGGTAGCGCGGGTCGGCGATGGCGTGGCGCGGGTGGATGCGGGCGGTGATGGCCTTCAGCTGGTTCTGGTAGCCCTCGCCGCCGCGCAGCGCGAGCGGCAGGGGCAGCACGGAGGGGGTGGCGCCGATGGCGAGCAGCCCGAAGAACTGCGTGACGAAGTCCTCCCCGCCCGGCAGCACCAGCGGCACCACATCGCCGGGCCGCACGCCCGCGTCGGCGAGCGCGGCGCCCGCGCCCAGGGTGCGCCGGGCCAGCTCCCCGTAGGTGAGCCGCTGCCAGGAGCCGTCGTCCAGCCGGAACCGCATCCCGCGCTCGTCCGACGGGTCGTCCAGCCAGCCGAACACGCGGTCGTGGTCGGGCGTCCTACGCTGCGCCATGGTGGCCTTCCCCCTGCTCTTCGGTCGGCCGGGCATTCGGCCCGGGCTCGGTGGTCCGGTCGCGCAGCAGCCGGGCCAGCTCCAGGCGCTGCACCTTGGCGGTAGCGGTGCGCGGCAGTTCGTCCAGGCTCAGCTGCACCGGCGGGCGCATCGCGGGCAGTTGTCCGGCGGCCTTCCGCCACTGGACGAGGTCCAGCGGCCCGCCGTCCCTGGTCACCACGACCGGGGTCGGCGCGCCCTCCTCACCGGGGACGACCACGACCTCCAGGAGGCTGTCGAGCCGCGACATCAGCTGGTCCTCGGCCTCCAGCGCGCTGCCGAAGCCGGGGATGACGTCGACCTCGCGGTCGGAGACGTGCAGACAGCCCCAGCGGGTGCGGTAGCCGACGTCGCCCATCCGCCACCAGCCGTCGTCCAGCTGGCGCTGGAAGCGGGCGTCCTCGCCGAAGTAGGTGAGCGCCCGGCCGTCGGAGCGGACCTCGATGAAGCCGGGGTCGCCGGGCCCTGGGGTGCGGCCGTTGCGGTCGACCACCCGGACCGCCGTCATCCCGGGGAACGGGAAGCCGACGCAGCGCCCGTCTGCGGACATCGCGCGCCGCCGGGAGGTGGCCCGGCCGACGGTGGGCCCGACCTCGCTCTGCCCGTACAGCTGGAGGTGGAACGGGCGCCGGCGCCGGGAGGCGCCGAGGATCTTCCTTACGGTCCGCGGGTGGATGGCGTCGAACGTGCTGCTCAGGGCAACGACGTTGGACAGCGGGCCGCGCGGGTCGTCCGCCAGCGGCTCCCACTCCACGAACGTGTTGGGGTGGGCCTCCAGCACCCCGGGCTTGACCTCGGCGAAGATGTCGGCGATCCGCTCGGGCGTGGCGTCCTTGGTGATGACGATCGGGAAGCCGCGCTCCAGCGCGATGGCGAGCGCGGTCACCAGCCGCGAGTGCACGAACGACACCCGGACGGCGAGGGTTTCGCGGCCGCGTATCAGCAGCCGCGCGCCGAGCGCCTGCGGGCGGTAGCGGGCGCGCAGCGAACGGGCGGTGTGCACGACGAGCTTGGGGATGTCGGTGGTGCCTGAGGTGTGGGTGAGCAGCGCGGGACGCCGGGTCCTGGTGCGGGTGAACGGGCGCAGCCGCACGTCCGGGTCCCGCCGCAGCGCGGTGGTGCCCTCGGCCTCGCCGGTCACCAGGAACACCCGCTTGCAGCGCTTGGTCACATCCGGCGGCAGCTCGCCGACGAGCTTCTTCTCATCGGTGATGAGGTGCGGCCAGTCGCAGCGGTTCAGCAGTTCGGCGACGACCTCGCCGGTGAGGCTGGGCGAGAGGGCGACGGGGACCGCGCCGAGGCGGGCGACGGCGCAGGTGAGCAGGAAGATGTCGAAGCCGTCCTCTTTGTAGACGGCGACCTTGTCGCCCGGACGCACCCGCAGATCACTCAGCGCGGACGCCATTTCGGCGACGAGATTCGCGCAGGCGTAGGCGGTGAGGTCGCTGCCCAGCTCCGGTGCGATGTCGAGTTCGTGGTCGAGGGTGATTTTCTGGTACGGGCTCTTCTTGG
The DNA here is from genome assembly GCF_044333065.1 of Streptomyces sp. NPDC021115. Taxonomy (NCBI): domain Bacteria; kingdom Bacillati; phylum Actinomycetota; class Actinomycetes; order Kitasatosporales; family Streptomycetaceae; genus Streptomyces; species Streptomyces sp. NPDC021115. Next base: position 220,547 of record NZ_JBIRQF010000002.1, on the reverse strand, counting down.
CGGCACCGTCGAAGAAGGAGCCCAGGAACAGTCCCCTGTTCCCGATGCGTTGCAGGATCACGGTGGGGGTCACCCCTCGCCATCAGGAGGCGGATTCGAGTGCGGCCTTGATACGGGCGAGCGACTGCCGCATATCGCCGTCGATTTTGTCCGACCAGTCGTCGAGGAACTTCTTCACCTCGGCGTCGCTCATGCCGTGGAGAATTCCCCGCATGCCTTCGGTCAGTTCGCCCATCCAGAAGGCGTGGGTCAGCGTGCTGCCGTCCGCCGTGGGCTCGACCGTGAACGACCATACGCTCTCCTGGGCGCGGCCGTCCTTGGTGCGCATGGCCCAGCTGAACACGCGCGGGGCGACGGATTCCACGACCTCGCACTGTGTGGTCCAGTCGCCGCGCACCACAGGCGCCCAGCCGACCACGTCCGGCTCCCGGTGATTGCGCGCGGTGAAGACGGAACCGACCGCCGCCGGTTCTCCTTCGGTCCACTCCCCGCCCAGGCATTCGGGACTCCAGTCACCGCTGCGGGGGAGGTCGCTGACATGCGCGAAGACGGCGGCGGGAGACGCGCGGATATCGGTCGCGGCGGCCACGCGGAACGTTTCCGTGGAAGTCATGGATCAGCACCCCTCTATCGGGCGGCCAGAAAATTCAGCGTCTGCTCGGTCGTGTGGATCGCCGCGCAGCAGTGTGCGGCGTAGTCCAGCGCGGAGCGGTGGTGTCCGGCGGTGAAATCGGCGAGGGCGTCCGCCACCAGGAACGGCTGGATGTCCGAGCTGAAGGCGTCGACCGCGGTCATCAGACAGCCGACATGGGCGTAGACCCCGCACACGATCAATTGGTCGCGGCCGGACCTCTGCATCAGATCACGGAGTTCGGAGCGGACGAAAGCGCTGTAACGCCATTTCGTCAGTACCGTGTCCCCGTCCGCCGGCCGCAGCGGTTCCACGATTCCGGTGTCCCGCTCGTCCGCGGACATCCCGGGTCCCCAGAAGTCGTACAGCAGCCCGCGCTGGCCGCGGTCCATGTCGCCGGGCTGGGCCGAGTACACCACCGGCATGCCGAGCGCGGTGGCCCGCTCGCGCAGCGCGCGGGTGTTGGCCAGCAGCTCTCCGTACAGGGCGCTGCCCTGGTCGTAGGGCGCCAGGAAGTACGTCTGCATGTCGTGGAGGAAGAGGACGGCGCGCTCCGGGTCGGGCCGCCAGTCGACCTGGTTCTTCGGCAGATCGGCCGCGGTCGGCATCGGATAGGGCGCGATGAGGGGAATTCCCATGGCCTGTGCTCACACCCCCAGAATCGCGCCGCCGTCGACGCACAGGTCCTGCATGGTGATGTGCCTGGCCCGGTCGGAGGCGAGGAAGAGAACCGCGTCCGCGATGTCACCGGGTTCGGCGATCCGCCGCAGCGGGATTCCGGTCTTGTAGGTGGCCATGGAACCGTCGAGCGTGGTCTGCCGGTCGGATTCCGCGGACCACAGCGAACGCAGCATGTCGGTGTCGGTCGAACCGGGCGACACCACATTGCAGCGGATTCCGTATTCCGCCAGTTCCAGTCCGAGGGACTTGGTGTAGAGGGACGCGGCGGCCTTCGACGCGCCGTACGCCGCCATATGCACCCGGGGTATACGGCCCGCGTTGGAGGCGACGGTCACGATGGCGCCCTCACCGCGCTCCTTCATGCGCGAGGCGACGGCCCGGGAACAGTGGAATACGCCGTCCAGATTGATCGAGAAGATGGCCCGCCAGTCGAGGTCGGACATCTCCAGCGCCGATCCGGCCCGCATGACTCCGGCTGCGTTCACCAGCAGGTCCACGGCGCCGAGTTCGGTTTCGATCCGGTCGACGACCTCATTGATGCGCGCGCTGTTGGTCACATCGGCCGGAAAGGCGACGGCGGTCAGTCCGTCCACCGCCATCTTGTCCACCAGATCGTTCAGCCGCCCGGCGTCCTTGTCCACGGCGGCCACGACGGTTCCCTGTCCCGCGAGCGCCCGTGCGATGGCGGTTCCGATTCCGCCCGCCGCGCCGGTGACGAGCGCGACCCGGCACGCGATGTCGGGGATTTCCTTGTGCTCGGTCAATTCCTCACCTCCTGAGGGTATTCCGAGTCTACGGATTCCTATGCGCGAATCCAGGTGCGCATCAATTCGGCTGCCTGGTCGGGATTCAGGCGTGGATCGCACAGCGTCGTATAGCGCTCGGTCAACCGCTCGGCGCCGTCGACCTTTCCGCCGAGACATTCGGTGACATCCGATGCGGCGACTTCGAGATGGAGTCCTCCGGGGTGCTCCCCCGCCCTTTCCAGGACCCTCTTGCAGCGGATCGCCTCGTCCACGACGGCGCTGAGGTGACGGGTCTTCACCCTGCCCGCCGCGGCGCCCGCACGGACCGTGTTGCCGTGCATCGGATCGCTCAGCCACACCGTCCGGTGGCCCCGCGCCCGTACGGCGGCCACCAGTGGCGGCAGCAGTTCGGTGACGCGCTCCGCGCCCATCCGCGCGATCAGGGTGAGTCTGCCGGGTGTCCGGTCCGGGTCCAGCAGGGCGCACACCTCGGCGAGTCCGGCGGGGTCGGCGGAGGGGCCGAGCTTGAGCGCCACCGGGTTGGCCACCTGGGACAGCAGCCGCACATGGGCCGAGCCGGGCGCTCTGGTGCGGTCGCCGAGCCACGGCAGATGGGTGGAGCCGAGGATCCGCTGTCCGTCGTCGGCGCGGACCAGAGCGGCCTCGTAGTCGATGACCAGCGCGTCGTGGCTGGCCCAGGGGCCGTCAGGGAAGGCCCCGGTGCGGCGGTCCCGGTCACGGGTGAGGACACGTAACACCTCGGCGCTCGCCTCGTACGCCCGCACCATCCGCCGCGGATCGTGGACCCGCGCCGCGGCGGTGGGGGCCTCGCCGTTGACCATGTGGCCGCGGAAGGCGGGCAGCAGCACCCCGTCGACGTCCTCGAAGGGTTGGCTGCGCGGCTTGGCGAACTGCCCGCCGATGCGCCCGACCCGTAACACCGGCCCGTCGCCGCCGAGTTCATCGGCGAGGGCGTGCAGCACCGCCGTCTTGGCGCGGACGTGGTCGGCGCCGGTCTCCTCGAAGCTCTCCGCGCAGTCGCCGAGCTGCACCATCCGCGCGCCGCCGCCCGCCACCACCGCCAGCGCCCGGCGCAGCCTGGCCAGTTCGGCGGCGGTCACCAGGGCGGGCGCCGAGGCCAGGGCGGCGCGGCTGGCCGCGTAGTCCGGGTGGGTCCGCCACTCCGGCTGCTGGGCCGCCACTTCGGGCCCGGTGCGTCCGGGTGCGGCCCGGGTGCCGTCGCCGATCACCGCTCGGCGTCGCATTCGATCAGCTCGGCGGGGCGTCGCAGCGCCCAGCCGAGCAGATCGGCGAGGAGATCGGTGCCGTGCTCGGTCAGCACCGACTCCAGATGGAACTGGGTGGCGGCGAACCGCTCGCCGCGCACCGCGTGCACCTCGCCGGTGGCCGGGTCGCGGCACAGCTCGACGGTGCCGCGGACAAGTGGGGAATCCAGCCGTTCGGCGGTGTGGCGGGCGGCGTAGGAGTTGTAGAAGCCGACCGGCTCGGAGCGTCCGAAGAAGTCGATACGGCGCTGGGTGCCCTGGTTGGGGCGCTCCCGTGGGAAGAGTTCGAGCCCCAGCAGCGCGCACAGCACCTGGTGGCTGAGGCATTCGCCGACGAACGGGATGCCCTGCGCGAAGAGCCGTCCGATCAGCGCGGCGATGCCGCGCACCTTGGGGTCGTCGGTGGCCCGGGGGTCGCCGGGGCCCGGGCCCAGCACGACGCAGTCGTAGCCGTCCAGGTCCCCGGGGAGCACCGCGTCCCAGGGGCGGATGGTGGCGTCCGGGCCCAGCGAGCGGGTCTGGTGGCCGAGCATGCCGGTGAACATGTCCTCGGCGTCCACGATGAGCACCCGTCCGGCGTCCGGCCCCACCGTCCGCGCGGGCCCGGCGCCTGGCCCGGCCCCGCCGTCCTCCTTGCCCAGCCAGAACGCCGAGAGACCGGCGTTGCGCCGCTCCAGCGCGCTCAGCACCTCGGGGTCGTGGGCGAGTGGCGCGCCGCCGCCCGCGGGCCGGACCGCGGCCCCGGGCCCGGCGCTCCGGCGCTCAAGACCGGTGGCGGCCAGCAGCGCGTCCACCTTGGCCCAGGTCTCGGCGACCTCCGCGGCGGGACGGGAGTCCCGGACCAGGGTGGCGCCGACGTCGATGCGCAGGTCTCCTTCGCGGCCGATGTCGGCGGTGCGGATGAGGATCGCCGAGTCCAGGGTGGCCCGGCCGGTGGGGTCCCGGCCGAGGAGGGCCAGGGCGCCGCCGTAGTAGCCGCGTCCGCTCTCCTCGTGCCGGGCGATCACCCGGCAGGCGTTCTCCAGCGGGCTGCCGGTGATGGTCGGCGCGAACATCGTCTCGCGCAGCACCTCGCGGACGTCCCGCGACGTGGCGCCCTCCAGCAGGTATTCGGTGTGCGCGAGCTTGGCCATCTCGCGCAGATACGGGCCGCGGGCCCGGGCGCCGTGGTCGCAGACCCGGGCGAGCATCTTCAGCTCCTCGTCCACGACCATGAAGAGCTCGTCGGTCTCCTTCTGGTCGCCCAGGAACTCCAGCACCCCGTCCAGATCCGCGCCGGAGGGCGGATAGCGGTAGGTGCCGCTGATCGGGTTCATGCGCGCGGTGCCCGCGTCGACCTGTACGTGCAGCTCCGGCGACGCGCCGACGAAGGTGCGGTCACCGGTGTGCACCACGAAGGTCCAGTAGGCGCCGGACTCCATGGTCAGCAGCCGCCGGAAGACGGTCAGGGCGACCTCGGGCCGGTACTCGCCCAGGGTGGCCCGGAAGGACCGCCGGATGACGAAGTTGGAGCCCTCACCGGCGCGGATCTCCTGGTCGAGGATCTTCTCCACGACCTTCTCGTAGTCCTCGTCGCCGATGTCGAACCCACCGTCGCGCAGGGCGACTTCGGCGTCGGGCAGCAGATCCAGCGCCTCCTTCACCGGGAGGGCGGCGCGCCGCCGCGGGGTGAGCGCCACGATCGGTTCGCCGTCGTCGTTGCACGCGTAGCCGCGCTCGGTGACCTGGCGGAAGGGGATGACCGCCAGCACCTCGTCCGGTCCGCCGCCCCCGGCGCCCGCGTACGCGGGGCTGGGGGACGGCAGTTCGGCGAGCGTTCCCACCTCGGTCACCGGCCCGGTCAGCACCTCCACCTCGTGCCCGCCCGCGCCCGCTCTGCGCAGCAGGGCGAACGGGGGCGGGTCGGGCGCCATCAGCGCGTGAAGGAGATCCTGGGCGTCCGTGTCGCGGAGGCCCCTGACGTGATCGGTCGTCATGCCTGCCTTCCCTAGGCGCCGTACGAAAGGGATGGACGAACGGGGACGAATGGGGTGGTCGAACGGAAGGGACGGGGAGGGACGGGGCGAAGAGGCGAGCGGGGGTGGCGGCGGAGCGTCAGCCGGATGCCTGCCGGCTGGAGCGCTCCTCCAGCTCCGTCGCGAAGTCCTGCCACGCCCGGCTGCACTCGCGTGCGGCCGTGGCGATCAGCTCCACGCGGTGCGGCGGGACGTTGTCGCTGATCCGGGTCCACTCTTGCGGCCCCACCGTGCAGGCGTCCAGCAGCCGCAGCAACGTGCGGCCCGACTCGGAGAGCCGCAGCGAGGGGTCCTTGCGCAGATTGTGGATCAGTACGGAGAGGTCGGGGGCGCGGTCGGCGCCGTCGATCCGGGCCACCGCCTTGGGCCCCGTCGGGGCCGCGGTGGCGGCCGCCTTGGGCTCGCGGCGTACGGGTCCCACGGGGGCCTCACCGCGCCGCAGCCGGTCGCGGACGTCCCGCACGGTGGCGGCGCAGACCCCGGCCTCCCTGGCGACCTCGCGCAGCGAGACGCCGGGGCGCTCGGCGAGTATCCGGCCCGCCTCGATACGGCCCTCGGCGGCGTCGACCGGGCGCTCCCGGCCGTCGCGGCCGAGCCGGGTGCTCGACTGGGGAATTTCCCCACTCGCACGGCGGCGGATCGCGCCGACCGTCTTATGGGAAAGCCCGGTTACCGAGGCAATGGCTCGATCGGACCATTCAGGATGGGAGTTGATGATACGTTTCGCCGCGGCATTCCTGTCGGCCCGCGGCAAGGGAAGTCCATGCGAGACGTTTGCCTTGACCGCGAGGACAAACGCTTCTTCGTCATCGCACTCGCAGAAAATCGCCTCGATTTTACCCAGGCCGCGCAGGTCCGCGGCATGCACCCGATGCATCCCGTCGATGACATGCATCGTCCTGCGATTGACCAAAATGGGCGGCAGTTCGGCGTCCGAGTCGGCGAGAAGGCGCACATGCTCACTGTCCGCACCCGACAGCCGGGGCGAATCGAAGTGCGTTAACTCGCTCAGGGACACCATTTCCGTGGACGGCTGCGCCATGGTTTCGGCAGTGTCAGCCAGCAGCTGACCAGTCATATGCCTATCCCCCTGTGACAATCCGGTGCTTCATGGAAGACAGCGATGGACGAAGACATCAGGAGGCGTACTGCCCATGGAGGGCTGGGCGCCGGACGACAAGCCCAGCCACGTCGACGCGAAGGTGAAGTAATGACCGGCTCAAGGCCACCCCCGTGGACTTCCGCTTACCCCGTCTGTCTCATGGAACGCGAGCCTTCTGCCACTACCCGGATCGCCGACTCCCACACGTCGGCCGGTTCATCGGAGTTCATGACGGCAGATGTCGATAGGCTCGTCCCGGGGTCGACCGGGACCGTTAACAAACCGCAGTATTCACAGTTCGAGTTAACATCAATTCCAAGACGAAGCGACCGTAGCAGTCACCGCGCTGAGCACGCAACCAAAACGTGACGGACCGCTTTATGGTCAACTCGCGCTTTGCGAGGTATGCGAGGTGGGGATGGACCGAGGCCGTGAGGGTCGGGCGGTCGGACGGTCCGGAGAAGATCTAGCGCCGCAGCAGGGCGGGCAGTTGTCGATGTCCATTGGAGATGAAGGACTCCAGCGGACGAAGCTCGGCGGGCGGCACCGCGAGCGCAAGATCGGGAAAGCGTTCGAAGAGGACGCGCAACCCGATACGCCCTTCCAGCCGGGCCAGCTCCGCACCCAGGCAGAAGTGCGGGCCGTACCCGAACGACAGGTGCTCGCGGCGGGTCGCCCGGACGAGGTCGAAGTGACCGCCGCGCGTCCCGTGGATGCGCGGATCACGCCCCGCGGCGGCGTAGTTGATGACAATGGGGTCACCCTGACGGAACGTCAGCCCGCTCGCCGCGTCGTGGACGTCCTCGATCGGGAACCGCATGATGATGGAGGCGATCGGCGCCTGGTGGCGTAGCGTCTCCTCCACCACGTCCTCCCACGACGCCTGCCCGGAGCGCACCAGGGCGAGCTGGTCGGGGCGGGACAGGAGATTCACGATGGCGTGGTCGAGCAGATTGACCGTGGTCTCGTGGCCCGCGCCGATCAGCAGCAGCACGCTGTCCATCAGCTCCTGCTCGCTGAGCCGGGAGTCGGTCTCGTCGTCGTGTGCGGCGATCAGCATGCTCGTCACATCGTCGCCGGGAGCCTTCCGCTTGGTCTCCAGCAACCCGGTCAACAGCCGGTACAACGCACGGGAGTTGGCCTCCGCTTCCGCCTCCGACTGATCGGTCGCGAAAACCCCGGCGACCCCGGCGCGGAAGGAGTCGTGCAATTCGCCGGGGACGCCGAGGAGCGTGTTGACGACCATCAGCGGCAGCACCCAGGCGAACCGCGACCGCAGATCCACCGGCGCGCCGGGAGCGGCGGCCTCGGTGGCGTCCAGCCCGTCGAGCAGGGACCGGCTGATCTCCTCGATCCTCGGGGCCATGGCCCGCACCCGGCCGGGCGTGAACGCGGCGCCGATCAGCCGGCGCAGCCGGACGTGCTCCGGGCCGTACGCGGTCAGCGCGCTACGGACGTCCACCCACAGGCGGAGCGGCCACTTGGGCGGAATACGCTCCTCGATGTAGGCGTCGGACCAGTGCCGGTAGGCGTCCTTGGAAATCCGGTCGTCGGTGAGCAACCGCTTCACCAGAGCCGGATCCGTCACCGACCAGGCCACCACCCCGCCGGGCAGTTCCACCGGCGTCGCCGGGCCCCGCATCCGCAACCGGTCCGCCTCGGCGTGGATGTCACCGGCGGTGGGGTCGAGGCGGAAGGGGCAACCGGAAGTCAGCTCGGCAGTCATGGAGAGAGATTCTCGCCCTCTTACTCCGGGAGGGAACAGATGAAGGATGCACAAAAGAGCGAAACTTCCGCCCCCTCCCCCTCATCCGCCGCATGAGAAAGAGCGCGCATCAGAGGGTTTTCCGATCACCGGCATCGCATATCCCGGCGGAATACCGAGGGGGCATGAAACTATCCGCGCCCCGGCCTTATGGAATTCCGGCCTCCGTCGCCGCGCCGTCCCCCGTGGACGCCTCGTCCCGGCCGGGCGCACCGTCCGCCTCTTGGGCCCGGCGGCGGGCCGCGATCACCACGTACACCAGTACCCCGGCGAACAAGAACAGCACGCCCTGGTACACCGCCGCGTACCCGGCCCCCGAGACCAGCCAGAAGGAGAAGCCGAAGCCCGCCAGCGCCAGCACCAGGTCCCAGACGAAGCGCCCGGTCCGCACCTCGTCGCGGCGCCCCGCCAGCAGGAAGTACAGCTGCGCACCGGCCGCCAGCAGATACGGGACCGTCGCCGAGAAGGTGGTGATCAGGACGAGGGTCGCGAAGACGCCGTTGGACCCGGAGGTGTAGTTGACCACGGTCAGGACCGACGCCAGGATCACGCCGACGAACACCCCGACCGTCGGCACCCCGCGCCGCTTGGCCGTGAACACCGCCGGGAAGAGCCCGTCCTTGGCGGCCGCGTACGGGGCCTGGGCGCTCATCAGGATCCAGCCGTTGAGCGCGCCGACGATGGACACCACGGCGGCCAGCGCGATCAGCGTCCCGCCCCACGAGCCGCCGAACATCGCGTCGACCGCGTCCGAGAAGGGCGCGGTGGAGTTCACCAGGTCCTTGTGGGCGACGGTGCCGAACACCGACACCGTGCCGAGCAGATAGACCACGGCCGCGCCGATCGTGCCGAGCACGCTCGCCCGCCCCACGTTCCGCTCCGGGTTCTCCATCTCGCCCGCGCTCATCGACGCCGACTCCACGCCCAGGTAGCTGTAGAGCAGGATCGCGGCCGCCGCCGACATCCCGCCGACCGCGCTGCCGCCGCCCGCGTTGAAGGGGCCCATGTTGGACGGGTCGAAGTAGAAGAGCCCGACGACCGCGACGAAGAGCAGGGGGACGAACTTCAGCACGGTCGACACCAGCTGGACGGCACCCACCCAGCGGGTCCCCGCGAGGTTCGCCAGGGCGGGCAGCCACAGCGCGAGCAGCGCGACGGCCAGGTCCATGCCCTTGGACTCGCGGCCGGGGACCAGCACATGGACGTAGCCGACCGCCGCCACCGCGAGCGCCGCGTTGCTGACCCAGGTCATCGTCCAGTACGACCACGCCGACAGGAAACCCGCGAAGTCGCCGAAGGCGGCGCGGGCGTGGACGTACGGACCGCCCGTGCTCGGGTCGCGCCGCGCGAGCCGTCCGAAGACGAGCGCGAGCGCGATGGCGCCGACCGTCAGGACGACGAAGGCGAGCAGGCTGAGGGTGCCGTACGGGGCGACGGAGGCGGGGAGCAGGAAGATGCCGCCGCCGATGATGTTGCCCATGACGAGGGCGGTCGCCGTGGGCAGGCCGAAGCGGCGCGTGTGGTGCTGGTCGAGCATGTGAACATCGTCATGGACGATGTACGGTGCACCAAATCACCGGGGTTTGTCCGGCAGGACGGGACCGGCGACCGGAAAAGGTACGGCGGCAGGGCCCGGAAGCCGGGATTTCTGCGCCAGACCCGGCGAGCCGTCAGACAAAGCGTCCTCCGCCGGGCCGCGCACCTCCAGCGCTTCCGGCACCTCTGCCAGCTCCGGCAGCTCCGGCACCTCCGGCCCGTCCGCCTCCCGCAGCCAGCGCCGCAGCACCGTGTGCACCCGCTCCGCGCCCACCAGCTCCTCCCCCGCCGCGACCGGTGCGGAGAGCTGGGCCGGCCACAGCAGGAACGGGTGGCCCTGCTCGCCGCCGAGCCCGCCGTGCGAGCCGATCTGCTCCTCGAACGCGTGCACCTCGCCGGTCGCCGCGTCATAGGCCGAGTTGACCATGATGTCGGGGGTGTTCCGGAAGTGCGCGGTCCGCCGTACGGCATCGGCGGCGCCGGGCCCGAAGGCCGTCAGTGGGCTGCTCTCGATCACCCGGCCGGTGTCGAGATGGTGCTCGGCGCCGTTCGCCCCCAGCACCACCGCGCCCTCCGTCTCGGAGCGTACGAGCAGGAAGCCGATCCCGGGGTGATCGGCGAGGGTGCGCAGCAGCGCGGGATGGCGCCGGTCGATGGCCTCGCGGCTCATCCGGCCGGGGACGTCGGGGAACGAGATCAGCCCCAGGTTCCCGGAGGCGAGCACGACGGGGCGGGAGCGCGCCTCGCCGTCCGCGCCGTCGTTCTCGTTGTCGGGCCCGGGCTCGGGCTCGGGCCGGTGCAGCGCCGCCCGCGCCGCCTCGCGTGCCTCCGCGCCGCTGGCCGTACGCCCGGCCGCCGTACGTCCCACCGGCTCCGGCAGCTCGCATCCGTCCCGTACCAGGTCCTCCAGCGTCAGCCCGTACGCCCCCGCGAAGGTGGCCCCCGGGCTCTGGCCGTGGTCGGACAGCAGCACGATCCGGTAGTCGCGCGGCGCCCGCTCCGCGACCTTGGCGATCAGCGCGATCGACCGGTCCAGGCGGGCCAGCACCTGCTGGGCGTCGCGGCTGCGCGGCCCGGAGTGGTGCGCGACCTCGTCGTACGCGACCAGGTCGGCGTAGATCGCGGTGCGGCCGGAGAGGATGTCCCCGCTCACCGCCGCCACCACCACGTCCCGCTCCACGACCGTCGCGAACGCCCGGATGAAGGGGTAGAGCCCGCCGCGCCCCACCCGGGGCGTCTCGCGGCGCAGCTTGGCGCGGGTGGACTGGCACAGCTCCCGGCACACCTCGGCCACGAACGAGGCCGCGGTGCGGGTGGCGTTGGCCGGGTCGGAGAAGTACGCGAAGTAGCCGCTGCGGGAGCGGTTGTGCTTGCTGCGCCGCGCCGCCACGGACAGGACGAGCGCCAGCTCGTCGGCACCCCCGGTGAACAGGTTGCCCCGGCTCGCCCCGTCCACCGTCAGCAGCCCGTCGTGCCCGGCGCGGGCGGCGGCGCGGCGCTGCAACACGGCCGCGCTCGTCGGCCGGTTGCTCACCATCACCTCCCCGCTCTTCTTCTCGTACCAGCGGAAGGCGGGCACGTCCTCGTTCGAGCCGTGCAGGATGCCGAGCTGGCTGGCGCCGGTCTGGCTGGACCAGTCGGTGCGCCACGGCGTGACGGTGTGGGTGCCGCCCACCCACGTGGACACCGTCTCCATGACGGGCGGCCTGTTGTCCCGCGGCCGCAGCGCGTCCCGCAGCACGGCGTGCCCGACCCCGTCGAGCTGGAGGAACACCGTCCCCGGCGGCCGCTCCCGGCCCCCGTCCTCGCCGCTGAGCCGTCTGGCCCGGTCCGCCAGCCGCGCCAGCCGCCGCCGGTACGCCCCGTCGTCCCGTACGGTCAGGAAGGTGCTCGTGGCCGACGACGCGGCCGACATCACCGCCGCGACCACCACGGCCGTCTCGGGCTCGACGGTGCCCCGCCCGTCCGGGATCAGGCTGATCGCGACCAGCAGCATCGAGCCGTTGAGCACGAACACCAGCAGCCCCAGCACCAACGCTGGCATCAGCAGCAACGCCCGTACCAGCAGCGGCCACACCAGCGCGCTCAGCACACCGAACGCACCGGCGCCGCTGGCGGCGGTGACCGCGATCCTCGTCGCGCTGTCGCCGTCAGCGGCCTGAAGGCGGAAATCGGGCAGGATGCCCGCGAGTGCCAGCATGGTGAGCGTCGACACCGCCCACACGGCCGTCACCCGGAGCAGGGCTCCCCCCACGGTCTTCCATCGGGGCTTCTGCACGCCGTGGCCTCACTTCGCACTCCGGTCCGCGCTGGCGCGCGGACCGATTCCCAGCGTTACACAGCGCGGGTGCGTCCCGGCGGGCACGAGGTTACGGGGAGCGAACCGTTCCGCTTACGACACGGTGACGGTCGGGCCCCGGATGCCGCCGTACGGCCGTCCGCGCCGTGGCAGAGTCATGCCCATGCAGACCTTATTGCCTCGGCGGCGCAGACGCGTCGCCGCTCTCCTCCTGGGCGCCGCCCTCTCCCTGACCGCCTGCGGTGAGCAGCGCGCCACGACGGCCGCCACCCCGGCCCCCGGCTCCAGCTCCCCCGCCGCATCCCCCTACGTCGAACCCGGAGCGGGCGACGGCGCGCCGCACTACCGCGAGAACAACGCCTACCGCCTCCCCGGCGAGATGTCCCCGGCCAGCGCGAAGGACGCGCGGAAGGAAGCCGCCCGGATCGAACCCGTGCTCAAGCGGCTGTGGGGCGAGAAGAAGTGGGACCCCAAGAGCGTGCGCGCGGCGATGCTCAAGCTCGGTTACAAGGAGGAGCGGACCGGGCCGAAGGGAGAGCGGCTCGGCGGGACGCTCACCGTCCAGGGGATGTCCTCGCGCTTCGAAGGCGACCACGACGTCACCCCCGAGGGCGCCCGGATCGGCCTCCGCGTCCACGACGACGCGTGCGTCACGGCGTACGTGCAGAAGACCAACTACGTGGTCACGACGAACGGCCCGTACCCGGAAACCGGCTGCTTCGAGCCGCCGAGTGGCCACTGAGCCGGTGCGCCGACGGATCATCGCCGTGTGGGCGGGACTGTGCCTGGCGGGCGCCGCCGCCACCTCCGCCCTCGATGCCGTATCGTCCACGGCCCCGCCGGAGTCCCCGTACGAAGAACCGACGCCGACGCGCACGTACCCCGTCGACTGCCGGGAGATCGCCGACGAGATCGAGCGCGACCGCGCCGGGGCCCGGCGCACACGGCAAGCAACGCCCGGCCCGTCCGCCACCCCCGGCGGCCGGGTCCGCTTCACCGCCAAGAGCTGGTCGGTACCGGAGGAATGCGTGGACGAACTCGAAGACCGCGGCCTCCGCCGCTGAAGTCGGACACGAGCCACGGATTTGACGGCGCGGGTCTTCTCCGTCACTGGATCCGGCGGACCATCTGCCGCATGACGTCGACGGGCAGCCGTGGGTGGCGGGCCGCGTCCTCCGCGGTGTCAGCGTCCCGGAGCAGCCGGACAAGGACCCGCCCGGGCAGCCGTGGGTGCCTGGCGGCCGCGCGGCGTACCCGATCGTCCGCGTCGTCGAGCAGCCGTACCGCCGAGGCGGCCGACAGCCTCGCGTCTTCGGCGGCCCGCAGACGTACTTCCGTATGGGGGGCGCGGCTGAATCGCTCCACCAGTTCGGTCGTCGAGTCGGGGTCGTCCAGGGCCAGTTGGCGCATACGCGGGTTCGGGTCGTCGGCGTACCGGAGGAGGTCCTGGCGGGGGAAGTTCGGATGGCCGTGCGGCCGGTCGGGGTGGCTGAGGCTTCCGGTCCACCACTGCCACACCTCCACCAGCATGTCGGCGGGGGCGTCGTCGCAGGATTCGGCGAGGAAGAGCCGCACGACACGGTCTTCGTCCCGGGCGAGGAGTGCGACGGCCTCCGGCGGAAGGCGCGCGGCGCGGGCGACGCTCCTGCGCACCAGAAGGTGCGACGAAGCGGCCAGGCGGCGCATGGCGTCGGGGTCGTCGTGCAGCGCGGTGACCCAGTCGAGCGCGTGGGAGCCGGTGTTCGGGTCGATCTCGCTACGCACACCTGCCCGCTGCTCCTCGGTGAGTTCAGGGCGTACCGATATCGCGAAGCGCACGGAGGCGTCCGGGTCCTGGGCGAGGACTGCGACCAGGTCCGGGGCGAGGTGCGGGTTGCCCGCGAGGGAGCGGCGCTGGGACGGGGCACCGTGACGAGCCAGATGGTCGGCCAGCCCGGGGTCCAGGCGGCACGTTCCCACCGCGCGATCACCGCATTCCCCGGAGTCGAAGGTCGCCCGGGGCAGCGGCTGGTCCTGATGGTGGTGCAGCAGCGCTTCCGCGCGGACCTCGGCATCGGGGTCGGTGAGCAGCTGCTGTCGCGCGGAGCCGTCCAGATGCGGCCAGGCACCGGGGCAGGCAGATGCCCGTACCGTCGGATCGGAGTCGGCCACCAGGGCGGTCAGCATCGCGGGAGGCAGTCCGGTCAGGCGGGCGCTCTCGCCGCGGATCCGGGCCGAGGAGTCCGTGGCGAGCTGCTCGTACGCGCTATCGGTGAGCTTGACGCGCCGGTCCGCCGCGATCGTGGTGAGGATCCACCGGTGCTTGTGGTCCGTCTCGCCGAGGATCAGGCGAGTCCACTGTTCGGCCGTGAGGTTCGGCTGGGCTTCGGCCAGCAACTGCCGCACCTTCCACCGCGGGTGGGCGATGGCCGCCTCGACGATCGCGCCCGGCAGCCTCCGCCACAGAAGGTGATGGGTCAGGCCCAGCAACCCGTGCTGGACGTCGTCAGGCGCGGCTTCGTTACGCGCCAATCCGTGCGCCCACAACTCGCGAAACCTCTCCGGCGGGCCCGGGCTCCGGAACAGCGATGCCCAGGCCGCCTCCCGCTCCCCAGGCGTCTCCCGGGCCGCCGCCTGCGCGGCTGCCTCCTGCCGTGCCTTCACCTGGTCCACGGCGACAAGCCAGACCTCGTACTCCTCGGACGTCGCTCCCAGCAACGCATCCCCGTCGGTGGAGATCGCGACGAATTCCGGCTGCCCGGGGCGCTCCCCCAGTACCCCGGCAAGGTCCCACCGCTCGGTCAGCCGTACCCGCGTCCAGCGCCGCGGCGCGCGGCCCGTCCAGGATCCGCCGACATCGATGAGGAACACCCCGTCCTCGTCGATGATCCCGTGCTCGACCGCGAGCCGGAACCACTCGGCGTTGACCTGGCCGACCACGTCCGGGTCGGCTGCCCGTACGGTGGCGGTCGGCCGGGCATCACCCGCGATGACGGGACGCCATGCGGCCCGGGGCGACGACACGTTCTCGCTCTGCCCCTCCCCCACGATTTCCAGGCCGGCGCGCCTCAGCAGCCGCGTGAGCTCGTCTCGTCCACCGATCATGGCTCCATCCTCGCCGAGCCGACTGCCCGGCGAGTCGGCGGCTGCTCGGTGAAAACGCATACCGGACCAAGGAGGAGCTGCGCTATCGATTGACCCACGATTCCGGCAGCGGATTGCTCCCTACGAAGGGTCACCTCGGCCCATAGAGTCCTCACCATGACTGAGAGAACGCCAGCGACACTGACCCGCCGAGCGGACGCCGAGACCTGCGCCGACCCCAGCAGCGTGATGACCCTGCTGGGCGAAACACAGGGCCCGGGCGGCGGGTTCACGAGCTACCGGTCCACCTTCGCCAAGGGCGCCGTGGGGGCGCCCGCCCACTTCCACACCAAGGCCACGGAGCTGTTCTTCGTGATCGACGGGGCGCTCCAGGTGCTGATCGGCGAGGAGATCACCGTCCTGAAGGAGGGCGACTTCCTGGCCGTGCCTCCCCACACCCCGCACGCCTTCGCCGCGGCGCCCGACGCCGAGGCGGACGTCCTGTTCGTCTTCACCCCCGGCATGGGCCGGTTCGACTATCTGCGCCTGATCGGCCGCGTGATGCGCGGCGAGGCGGACCCGAAGGAGATCGCCGAGTCCGCGGAGCGCTTCGACAATCACTATGTCGACAGCCCGGTGTGGCGCGCCGCCCTGGAGCGCAACGCGTGATCGACGCGACCACCCACATCCGCCTGGCCCGCCCCTCGCGGGACCTCGCCGCCGCCGAACGCTTCTACGTGGACGGCGTCGGGCTCGACGTGCTGTGGCGGACCACCGAACGCGTCCCGGGCGAGCACGATCTCCTGATGGTCGGCCCGCCCGCCGGGTCCTGGCACATCGAGCTGACCCACGACCCCGAGCACCCGCTCGACCCGACCCCGACGGTGGACGACCTGTTCGTGGTCTACCTGGGCGCTCCCGTGGACGAGGCCCTGATCGACCGCCTGCTGACCACCGGCGGCACCCGGGTGCCCGCACACAACCCGTACTGGGACGCACAGGGGGTCACGATCGCCGACCCGGACGGATACCGCCTCGTCCTGAGCGCCCGAGCGTGGGCCTAACCCACCAGTGAGCACCCCACCCCGGCCGCGCCTACGCGCACGGCGGAACATCCCCCAGCATTCAGCACTCGTCAGGAGCCCACACCGTGCGGCATTGCGCACCGCAGTCGACGAGTCCCGCTGGCCAGGTCTCAGCCAGCTGACTCACCGCGTCCTCCTCGGACTCAGTAGCCTGTCCGAGTGAACTGGAGCGAACGGGCAGCCGGTGCGGTCATAGGCGCAGCGGTGGGCGACGCGCTGGGAGCTCCGTTCGAGTTCGGCCCGGCGGGAGTGTTCTCTGCCCGCTTCCCGGTAGGCGGCGTCGGGGGCGAGATGTGCGGGGGAGGCGGCTGGGATCCGGGTGAGGCGACGGACGACACGCAGATGGCAGTCCTGGTCGCCGAATCTTTGAGCGAGCAGGGCAGGCTGGATCTGCCGGACATCTTCGCCCGCTTCCAGCGGTGGGCCGCGTCCGAGCCGAAAGACATCGGCTTGCAGACCGAAGACGTGCTCACCAATGGCATGCCCTGGGACTTGGCCGCCGCCATCCACTTCCAGGTCAACTTGCGGGCGGCGGGCAACGGATCGCTGATGCGGGCCTCCACATCAGCGGTCTACTTCGCCCGCGACGGACAGCAGGCCACCATGGATGCGGCACGGCGCATCGCTGCCCTCACCCATGGCGATCGCGCCGCCTGGGAAGGCACTGCCGTCTTCCACGAACTCCTGCGCCTCGCGCTCCACGGTGACGATCCTCTTGCCGCGCTCCCGGACATCCTGGACCTGGTGCACCCCGGGCACCGGGACCGGTACGCGGCCGTCCTCGCTCCCGGCTGGCACCCTGAGCAGGCCACCGAGTTCAACGGCGCCGTGTGGCCCTGTCTGGGCTCCGCCGTGTGGGCACTACGCACCACCAGCAGCTACGAAGAGGCGGTACGGGCCGCGATCGACCTCGGCGGCGACACCGACACCGTCGCCGCCGTCACCGGCGGCCTCGCCGGCGCCTGCTACGGGCCGGACACCATTCCCACCCGGTGGACCGAGCCACTTCATGTCCCCCTCCCGGGCTTCGGCAACCGGACATTGCGACTACCGGAACTCCTCCGCCTTGCTCACCGCCTCGTGACCTGACCCACGGCTTTGCCCCGGATGGGCCTCGCCCCTCCACCAGACCGGTGCGGCTCCCGCTCGACTCCCTCCGAGCTAAGACCGACCGGCAAATGGATCACTTGAGGCGGCGGGCAGCGGGGCGCCTGGCAGCGCCTCAGCGCGGCCTGAGGCCGTCCATGAGCAGGTCGAGCAGGCGCCGGGCCTGGGCAGGTTCTCCGGACTTGGCGGCGACGGCGAGCAACCGAGGATGCTGGCGGAGACGTCGTCGGCGCGAGCGTCGGCGCGGATGTCCCCAGCGGTGGCGCCGGCGTCAAGGATCGTGGTGATGGCCGACAGGAGCTCCTGCCGGGTGTGAGCGAGGGAGATTTCGCCGGAATCGATCATGGCGAGCAGGGTGTCGGTCATGCCGTGCTTGGTGGCCTGCCATTCCGCGAACAGGTCCATCCACAGACGCAGCGCCTGCGCGGGCGGGTGGTTCGCGAGCAACTCGCGTGCCCCGGCCGTCAGTCGGACGACCTGGTCCTGACAGACGGCGTCGACGAGCGCTTCCCGGGTCGGGAAGTGGCGGAAGACGGTGGCGACGCCGACGCCCGCATGTCGAGCGATTGCGCGCATCGATGGCTCGGTGTCGGAGGTGGCGAAGGCGCGGGTGGCCGCCGCGAGCACGGTCTGGCGGTTGCGCGCGGCGTCGGCGCGCAGCTGCTGGTGGGCTGCCGGGGATGGTTCGGTGGCCATGTCTAAACGGATCACGTTCCATTTGAGTCGGTCATCGGGGTGGTCTAGGCCCGAGATAAACGGGACGCGTTCCGATTAACCCCTGGAGGAGACCTCATGGCCGAACCCGTTTCCGCGCCGGGCACCATGCACACGCTGCGCTTCCACGAGAACGGCGAGCCCGCCGACGTCCTGCGCCTGGAGACCGCTCCCGTGCCCGAGCCGGGACCCGGCCGCATCCGCGTCGCCGTGCACGCGTGTGGACTGGCCCCTGCCGACTGGGCGCTGTGCCGCGGGCTCTTGCCCGGGACCCTGCCGCGCGGCATCGGCTGCGACGTCCCCGGCCCCGCGCCCCGGGTGTGTGCGCCGCCGCCGCATCCCCCAGCGGGGGCGGGGCCAGGTGGCCGCCGGTGATGCACCGGCGGTGACGGCGAGCCTCGGGCTACGACAAGCTCACCGGGTCACGCGCCTCATCGGGCGCTGGGGACCGTGGGCAGGACGCGGGTCAGGAGGAAGTCGAGGAAGAGCTCGGGCCGCTTGTACGCGGCGAAGTGACCGGCGTCCTCGATCAGGGTGAACTCCTTGACCGGAGCCTGGACGTCGTCGAAGAAGGCGCGTGCGCGAGCGGGTGTGTTCACCAGGTCGCAGGCGCCCTGGACGACGAAGAACGGGACGTCGAACCGGTTGCCGTCCGCCCAGTCGTCGAAAGAGGCGGTGCCCGGCAGTACGGCAGCGGAGACCATGAAGCTTCTGAAGAAGGTGACGATCTCGCGTAAGGAGTGCAGCGGCGAGTACCACAGCGACTTCGTCACCACGGACTTCATCGCGGCGATGGCATGGGGGTCGGTGGCGGAAGCGAAGCGGTTGAAGTGGCTGAACTGCTCGGCGCTCCAAACGCGCTGATCGGGGCCCATGTCCCGCACGGCGGCCAGCTCCTTCTTCTTGCCCGCCTGCTCCAGTCGGTCCAGGACAGCGTCGTAGTCCGAGGTGTCGCGGCCGCCGTCGAAGATCTTCTGATCGGTTCCGACATACGCGCCGACCAGCTCGGGGTGGTCGCGCGCGACGCGCATTGCTATGGCGCTGCCGAAGGAGCATCCCAGCAGGACGACCCGCCGCACGCCGAGGTGCACCCGTAGGTGCTCCACCACTTCCACGGCGTCCCGCACCAGCCGCTCGAACGTCAACTCACCCTGACCGTCCGCGCCGGAGCGGCGCAGGGTCTTTCCGGTGCCGCGCATGTCCCAGCGCACCAGGGTGACATGCCGCTCCCAGTCGCGGGAGACGGTCGCCAGCACCGAGTTGGACGAGCCGGGGCCGCCGTGCAGTTCCACCACGACCGGGTTGGCCCGGTCCTCACCCCGGACGGAGAGCCACTGATCGAGCCCGCCGATCCGCACGAAGTACCGCTCGTCGATGCCGTGGCTGCCGGTGATGCGGAGACGGCGGGCATTGCCGGAGCGGACGATCGCGCGGTGCGCGAGGAGACCCGCCACAGGGGCGGCAACGGTGGCGCCGACAGCGGCGGCGATGACGGTACCGAGCATGGGAACCCCCAGAAGCCGAGAAACCGTGTATGTGTTACACGGTTAATTTCTGTGTATGTTATACGCAGTTGTTGGACGGATGGCAACACCGCTGCGGAAAGGAGGCCGGTACCGTGCCGGCGAACAAGGAGAGCAACCGGGATCCGGGCGCCAGCCTCGCGCTCCTGTGGGGTGACGCCGACAGCCGTCCGCGGCGAGGACCGAAGCCGAAGTTCACGCCCGCACAAGTGGCCCGCCGTGGCGTCGAGATCGCCGACGCCGAAGGTCTTGAGGCCCTGTCCATGCAGCGGGTGGCCGGGATGCTCGGGGTCACCACGATGGCCCTCTACCGCTACGTCCCCGGCAAACCCGATCTCATCGACCTGATGGTCGACGAGGTGCTCAGCGATCCGCCCGACCTCGGCCGCGTCCCGGGCGACTGGCGCGCCCGTCTCGAAGCCTGGGCCCACGCCTGCTGGGACGTCTACCGCGCCCACCCCTGGATCCTTACCGCGACGGGCCTACGACGACACGCCATGGGCCCGCACCAGCTGGCCTGGCTGGACACGGCCCTGGCCGCCCTTGAACCCACCGGCCTCGGCGCCCGCCACCGCCACGACGCCGCCATCCTCGTCCTGAGTCTGGTACGCAGCCTCACCCAGCAGGCGCTCGACAGCACCGAGGAAGGCGACGAGGAGTGGGACCGACTCACCACTCACCAACTCACCGTGCACGCCGAGCGGTTCCCGGCCCTCACCCGGGCCGTCACCGAGGGAGCCTTCGCCCCCACCGATGACGACCCCCTCGCCTTCGGCCTCACCTGCGTACTCGACGGCATCCAGGGGCTCGTGGAACGCGCCGACCGCACATAGGGCGCGCTGAAATCAGGTGGCGAACCGACCGCGCGCTTCCTCGATGTGGCCGAGGTACCGGTGGGTCCAGTCGCACATGGTGTCGACCGTGACACGCAGCGCCCGGCCCGGCTCGGTCAGGGTGTACTCGACCCTCGGCGGCACGGTGGGGTGCACCTTCCGGTCGACCAGGCCGTTGCGCTCCAGCATGCGCAGGTTCTGCGTGAGCATCTTGTGGCTGACGCCCTCGACCTCCTTCCGCAACTCGCTGAAGCGCAGGGTGCGTTCGCCGAGCGACTCGATGATCAGGAGCGCCCACTTGTTGGCGACGTCCGAGAAGATCTCCCGCGCCAGCGAGTCCGCGCGCCTCAGGTCCGCGTCCTCGGGCAGACCCTTGAGTTCCTGCTTGGTCACCATCTGGTTCCCCAGTCACTGAAAAGTGCGTTCTTCCAGGTCGGCCGCCACTCTCCTACGGTTTCCGAGTAACCGCAAGAGAGCACACCAGGAGGGCGAACAGCATGTCCGACGTCTTCAACCACAACATCCCGGCCGAGAGCGCCTTCGGCTACTCGCAGGCGATCAAGTCCGGCGACCTGATCCACGTCTCAGGACAGCTCTCGCTCGACGCGGCGGGCGAGTTCCGCCACGCGGACGACTTCGCCGCCCAGCAGAAGCAGACGTACGTCAACGTGGACAAGATCCTCGACCACTACGGCGTCACCCGGAACCAGGTCGTCTCCCAGACCCTGTACGTGGTGGACCTCCGGCAGAACGCCGACGCGGCGGCGGACGGCAACCTGGCGTACTTCGGCGGCCACCGCCCGGTCAGCACGGTCCTCGGCGTCACCGAACTGACCTTCCCCGGCCAGCTCATCGAGATCAGCCTCGTCGTGGACACGAAGCTGGGCGCCTAGAGCCGGACGCGAGCCCAGACGGTCTTCCCGACGACGCGCTCACGTACGCCCCACGCCTCGGCGACCCCCTCCACGATCGCCAGCCCGCGCCCGCGCTCGGCGTCCGGCGCCGCGTCGCCGATCACCGGCAGGCCGTCGCCGGGGTCGGACACCTCCACCCCGACCAACTTCTCTGCGTCGTATGCGATACGCACCTCGTAGTACCTCCCGGGTACGCGGCCATGCCGTACCGCGTTGGTCGCCAGCTCGGAGAGGACGAGCAGTACGACCAGGGCGGAGCCAGGAGCCACGCCCCACGTGCTGAGTGCGGCCTCGGCGGAGTGGCGAGCGCGGTGGACCGATGGGGGTACGGGCGTGAACCTCTTCATCCAGCCATGGATGGGGACGACGTCGTGACTTTCTGCGTTCATGCCTCAACTGTGGGTGTCAACGACTAGCTTGACCAGGGGAAACGACTCAACGCTGTAAAGCGTCAAGTCCAGTCGAACACCCATTGAGTGACGTTGAGTGGCGTTGAGAGGGCGACAGAGGCGGCCAAGCCGAAGAGGAGAGATGCGGCATCACCGACCGTGCAGTACTTCGCCGGCGTGCTGAAGCTGCTGCGCCAACAGGCGGGATTGACGCAGGGCGAGCTCGGCGAGCGGATGGGGTACACCGGCTCCGCCGTGAGTGCGGTGGACCCGCGCGTTGTTCGACGACGCCTTCCCGCCGGTCGAGGCAGACGAGGCGGATCGTCTGGTTGCGGCCCGCTTGGACCGCAAAGCGCTGTTCGACCGCAAGCCTGTGGCAGTCATCAACGTGATCATTGAGGAAGCGGCGCTGCACCGACTCATCGGCGGGCTTGAGATCATGCGATCCCAGTACGCGTACCTCATCGAGTGCGCGCAGCGCCCCAACGTGGTCATCCAAGTCATGCCGCAGAGCCGAGGCGGACACGCTGGCCTCCCGGGCCCGATGACACTGATCGAGACCCCGGACGAGGCGACCCTCGTCTATCTGGAGGGCCAGGGGAAGAGCTGCTGGTTTCCAAGCCGGACGAGGTCGGTGTCCTGTCCCGCCGCTATGCCATGATCAGGACCCAGGCTCTCGGGCCCGAGGAATCCGTACGCTTCATCGAGCAGTTGATGGGTGAGCTATGAGCAGACTCGTATGGTTCAAGAGCAGCTACAGCGACAACACGGGCGGCGAATGCGTCGAGGTCGCCCTCGACTGGCACAAGTCCAGCTACAGCGACAACACCGGCGGTCAGTGCGTCGAGGTGGCGCAGACCCCCGCCACCGTCCACGTCCGGGACTCCAAGATCCCCGACGGGCCGAACCTCCGGATACCCGCCGACGCCTGGTCGGCCTTCCTGGCGACCGTCACCCACCGCAGGTAGCCGCCGCCATGCGGGAGCGCAGCAGGAGGGCGACCCAGCTGCGGTAGGGGCGCCACGCTTCCGCGATCCCGGCGAGCCGCGAGAACGCCGGGGCCTCGCCCAAGCCGTACTCCCTGGCCACCGCGCGGTGCACGCGGGGTTCGGCGGTGGGGAAGACATCGGGGTGGCCCGCGCCGCGGATCAGGATGAGTTCGGCGGAGAACGGGCCGATCCCCGGCAGCGACTGAAGGTCCTTCAGGGCCCGGCCGGCGTCCGACGACCGCAGCGCCGAGGCGTCCAAGCGGCCGTCCAGGGCGGCTTCGGCGATGGCATGCAGGCGTTCGACCTTGACGTCGGTCAGGCCCGGGATGCGCGTCAGGCTCAACAGCACCGCCGGGGCCGGAAAGGCGTGGAGTCGCTGGCCCGCGACGTCGACGCGCCGGCCGTGGTCGCGGGCGAGGCGGGCCTTGATGGCGGCTGCCTGGGCCATGCGGATGCGGTGGCCGATGACGGCACAGGCGGCGGCCTCGTACGGGGAGTGGAAGCAGACGGGCCGCAGCCCCGGGAACTCGGCCTGGAGGCTCGCCACCACGGAGTCCCGCTCACCGACGGCGGGGAATCCGGTGCCGTCGATGTCCAGGGAGAGGATTCGGGCGATCTGGTTCCGGGCGACCTCGATGTCGGCATGACCGGTGAACTCGGCCGACACGAGACCGGGTTCACCGACCGCCTCCTTCTGGCGCAGGGCGCAGCCGATGACGCCCTGGTGGTCGTCGGCGGGAAAGGCCAGGCGCAGCACGCCGTCCGCCGCGTGGTCGTAGGAGGCGGGGGTGAAGCCCTCCAGGAACCGGATGGACGAGGCCAGGGAGAACGGGCCCTGGGGGATGAAGGAGGCGGTGGTCACGGGTCAGGCTCCGTGCGCGGTCAGGACGTAGCCCTCGGGGCCGACGAAGGAGAAGAACGGGCCGAACGGGCTGTCGGCGAGCGGCGTCAGGACCGTGACGCCGTCCTCGACGAGCTTGTCGCGCAGGGCCTGGGCGTCGGGGGTGGAGAACCACAGGGCGACTCCCAGCCCCGGGCGGCCGGAGTCCAGGTCGGTGCCCGGCAGCGGCTCGCGTACGGCCATCGGGCAGGGCTTGGTGTCGAAGACGACCGCGCCGGGCGGCGAAGCGGGGGTGCGGCGCAGGCCGAGGTGGGTCTCGCAGAACGTGGCCGCAGCCTCCACGTCACGGACCTGGAGGGCCACGAAGTCGGGGCCGTCGATGCTGATGGACATGGGTGTCCCCTCTCGGATCTCTCGGATCTCTCGCGTCAATGTCAGGACTTTGACATGCGCCACGCTAGACGTGGCCCACAGGTGTGTCAAAGTACTGACATGGAGAGTTCGCAGGCGGAGCCGCCGCACCCGGCCGAGGACGTACTCGATCACGTGGGCTACCGGCTCAAACGCGCACACGCCGCGCTGCGCGGCGCCATGGACCAGGCGCTGCGCGAGCACGGCCTGACCGTGCCGCAGTACGCCTGCCTGGAGGTGCTGGCGGCCCGGCCCGGCATGTCCAACGCGGACCTCGCCCGCGCCACGTTCGTCACCCGCCAGTCGATGAACGTCGTGCTGCGCGGGCTCCAGGAGGACGGGCTGCTCGCCCGCCCCGACACCGTCGGCCACGGCCGCGCCCGCCCCGTCACGCTGACCGACGAGGGGCGGCGCCGACTGCACGCGGCGCAGGCGTCCGTCTACGCGATCGAGGCCCGCATGGTCCGGGCCGTCCCCGAGGAGCGGCTGGCCGGGCTCCTCGAAGACCTGGACGGCGTGGCGCGAGCGCTCAAGGGCTGACGGTCAGCCCCTCACGGCGTCTCCCAGGTGACCGGCAGCCTCCGCACGCCGCGCGTGGTCACGCCCACCTTCCACTCCACGTCCCGTTCGGTGTCGGCGAACCGCAGCCCCGGCAGCCGCTCCAGCAGCGTCCGCAGGGCGATCTGGAGCTCCATCCGGGCCAGCGGCGCGCCCAGGCAGTGGTGCGGGCCGTGGCCGAAGCCGATGTGGGTGGCCTCGTGGCGGCGCAGGTCGAGTTGGTCGGAGTCGGTGTAGACCTTCTCGTCGCGGTTGGCGGAGTTGATGGCGACGACCACGGGCTCACCGGCCCGTACGGTCACCCCGCCCACCTCGACGTCCTCGACCGCGTAGCGCGGCTGGAGGCTGCCGGAGCCGAGCGGGGTGAAGCGCAGCAGCTCCTCGACGGCCTGCGGTACGAGGTCGAGGTCCGCGCGGAGGGCGGCGAGGTGTTCCGGCCGGGTGAGCAGGACGTAGAGGAAGTTGGCGATCTGCGTGGCGGTGGTCTCGTGGCCCGCGATGAGGATCGACTCCGCGAGCGACAGGAGCTCGTCCTCGGACAGCCGGTCGTCGTTGTCGCGCGCCGCGACGAGGGAGCTGAGCAGATCGTCCTGCGGCGCGGTGCGCCGTTCGGCGACGAGTCCGGCCATGTAGTCCCGCAGCAGGGTGCGGTAGCCCTTGATCTCCTCCAGCGTGTACTTCGTCGTGGAGAGGAACGCCTCGGACCACAACCGGAAGTCGGCGCGGTCCTCGTACGGTACGCCCAGCAGCTCGCAGATGACGGTGATCGGCAGGGGCAGGGCGAAGTCCTCGACGAGGTCGGCGGGGGCGCCGTCGGCCCGTATCGCGTCGACCAGTTCGTCGGCGATCTGCTGGGCGCGGACGCGCATGCGCTCGATCTGGCGGACGGTGAACGCCTTCGTCACGAGCCGTCGCAACCGGCTGTGTTCCGGCGGGTCGAAGGTGCTGATCGTGCCGGGGCCGGGCGCGTACGGCCGTACGCGCGGCGCGTCGCGGCCGACGGCGGCCGCGCGGCTGAACCGCGGGTCGCCGAGGACGAGCCGGGCGTCCTCGTAACGGGTGGCCAGCCACGCCGGTTCCCCGTACGGGAGCTGGACCCGGGTCAGCGGCTCCTCGCGGCGCAACTGGGCGTATAGCGGGGCGAGTTCGAGCTTGTCGGCCCCGAAGGGGTAGGTCAGGGGCTCGGCGGGCCGGGCGGACGTCATGCACCCTCCTCGGCGGCCGGTGTGGGGGATGATCGGCCGCCTCGGAGCGCATTGTCCACGCCTCCGCATCAGGGAGATCATTAGAGATCAGCGTCTGATGCGGGGGCGGCCGCTCTCCAACTCCTCGCGCGCCACCTCCACGAACGCCTCGCGCCGCTCGCGCTTGACCGGCGACCGCCCGCGGTCGCTGCGCATCAGCGCGTGCAGCTCCTTCGTGTAGTCGTGGGCGGCCTGGGCGGTCCTGGTGGAACACACCAGCTCGACCCCCTTCTTGGCCAGCCACAGGTCGTGCAGCTTCTCGTCCTCGGGGTCGTCGAGGGTCGGCATGCCGAGCTTGCGGCGGTCAAGGATCAGCTCGACCCGTTGGACCGCCCTCAAGTACTCCGATATGGCCTCCTTGCGCTCCGACCGTGTCGCGTCCGCGCGGTGCCGCTGATCGCGCTGCACCTCGACGCGGTTCGCCAAGTACTGCCCGACGAGGGTTCCCGCGGTCCCGAGCAGAACGCCGATCAGGGCGAGAACCGTGCTGTCCGTCACTCCATCCACGGCCCCTAGCTTTGATCATGATCAGGCGATCCGCCATACCGCCCAGTCCAGTCCCCCACGCTTCAGGGGCCGTTGACAATCGTCACGGCCCCACTACTCTGAAAACGAACTAGTTGTGGATCACGAGTAATCCGCCGGGAGGGCAGATGGCACCGACGGACCCATCGGCCGGATGGCTGCGCGGAACCTTGCAGTTGAGCGTGGCCGCGGTGCTGGCCGAAGGCGACCGGCACGGCTACGCGCTGGTGCAACGGCTCGCCGAACACGGCCTCGGAGCGGTGCGCGGCGGAGCGCTGTACCCCGTACTCGGCCGGATGGAGACCGACGGCCTGGTCGCCTCCCGCTGGGAGCCGGGCGAGGGCGGACCTGGGCGGAAGGTCTACCGGCTGACCGACGCCGGGCGCACCCGGCTGCGCGACGAGATCGCGCACTGGCAGGAGTTCTCCGCCGCGATGGATCGGCTGATGAAGCAGACGGAGCAGGAGTTGTGATGAGCGAAACCGCGGACACGTGGGAACTACGGACCCGCTTCGCCCTCGCCGAACGGTCCGTGGGGAACGACGTGAGCGACACCGTGCTGGCGGAAGTGGCCGCGCACTGCGCGGAGAGCGGCGAAAGCCCGGAGGAAGCCTTCGGCCGCCCGGACGACTTCGCCGAGTCCGTGGCGGCTGAGCGGCTGCCCGCCGACGTACGGGCCGGCGCCGACCCCGACGCGTGGACGACGGCCGACTACGCCTTCGTCGTGACCGCGCAGTTGGGCTTGATGGCCTTTATGGCCGGGGCGTACGAGCTGGTGACGAACGGCCTCATGGCCGATGTCACCGCCGCGGCCCTCATCGGCTGCGCCGCTGTCGCCGCCGCCGTGGCCGCCTTGTACGGCGCACGGTTCGCCGTGCACGCCGGGTCCCGCGTGCGCGCGACCGCCTGCGGCGTCGGCGTCCTCGTCGCCATCGTGCTCGCCGCTGTCGCGTTCATGGGGGCGCCCCACACCGTAATCGCCTCCGTGCCGACCCCCGCCCTCTGCGCACTGGGCATCGCGCTCCCCGCCTGGGCGCTGTTCTCCCGCCCGTCGGCCGAGCCCGTCCCCGCTCCC
Source organism: Streptomyces sp. NPDC021115 (assembly GCF_044333065.1). Classification (NCBI taxonomy): domain Bacteria; kingdom Bacillati; phylum Actinomycetota; class Actinomycetes; order Kitasatosporales; family Streptomycetaceae; genus Streptomyces; species Streptomyces sp. NPDC021115. The sequence continues at coordinate 193,215 of NZ_JBIRQF010000002.1, read as the reverse complement.
GAACCGCTGTCGTCCGAGGCGTGGCTGCGCAAGCTGCCGCGCCTCCTGGAGGGACGCCACGCACTCCCCCGGGCCCGCGCCGCCGAACTCACCCGGGAGGCCGGCCGCCACCTCGCGGAAACCGGGAGCGAGCCCGAGGAGGAATTCGGCCCGGTCGCGGCCTACGCCCGCCAGCTCGCCCGAGCGGAAGCACCACGGCAGCACTGGTGGCAGCGCAACGACGTGCGGGACGCGATCAGCACCGCGCTGTTCGGCACGTATCTCGTGATCAACCTGCACAGCGACGGCTCGGTGTGGCTGTCGGTCATGGCCGCGATCGGCACCTACGCCAGCGCGACATCCCTCATCGGCCACCTGCGCCGGAGCGCCAAGCGCGACCGGCAGGCCCCCTGAGCCACCATCGCCGGATCGGATGGACACGCACCGCGTCCGCCCCTCTCCACCGTGTTATCGACCGGCCCGTCGGCTCGTTTGAAGGCCCCCGACCGGAGGTGCATGCTCGGAGAGGAGGAGATGGGCGCATGAACGCCGAGGCCCCGGGGACCGCCGTGATCACGGTCGACGAGTCCGGCATCGTCACGGGATGGAACCGCGGTGCCGAACGGGCGCTGGGGCGTGCCGCCGGGGAGGTCGTGGGGCGGCGGGCCGGGGAGTTGGTGGTGCCGGAAAGCGGCGGGGAGCCGTTGTGGGACGGGCCGCCGGGGCGGGACGACTGGGCGGGGTGGCTGTCGCTGCGGTGTGCCGATGGCCGGGTGCTGCGGGTGCGGGGAACCGGGCACCGGCTGGTGGGCCGGGACGCGCGCGGTCAGTGGGTGCTGGTGGCGACGGTCGGGGATGCCACACCGGGGCCGCTGGGGGCGCAGGAGGTGGAGGGGGCCGTTGTGGACTGGTTGTTCTCGCGCTCGCCCGTGGCCGTCACCATGTACGACACGGACCTCAAGTGCATACGGCAGAACGCGGCCATGACGCGGCTGTCCGGGCTCCCCGAGGCCGACCGCAAGGGGAAGCGGCTGCCGGAGGTGATGTCGGGGCCCGACGCGGCGGCGTGGGAGCGGCGGCTGTGGCGGGTGCTGGAGACGGGCGAGACGGCGTTCAGCGGGGAGATGCGGGGGCGGTTGCCCGCGGATCCGGACCGGGAGTGTGTCCTCATGGCCTCCGCCTCGGCCCTGCGCGGCACGGACGGGCGGATGCTCGGGCTGTGTACGACGGTCATCGACGTGACGCAGGAGATCCGGTCCCGGGAGCGGCTGACGCTGCTGAACGAGGCGAGCACCCGCATCGGCAGCACGCTCGATGTGATGCGCACCGCGCGCGAACTCGCCGACGCGATGGTGCCGCGGCTCGCCGACTGGGTCACCGTCGATCTGCTGGAGACGCTGCTCAGGGGTGAGGAGCCGGGCCCGTTCACCGGGGTGCTCGCGCTGCGCCGGGCGGCGAACCAGTCGATCATCGAGGGGACGCCGGAGGCGGTGCGGCAGCCGGGCGAGGTGGACATCTACCCGCCGTACACGCCCGCCGTGCGCTGCATGGCGACGGGCCGGTCGGCCCGGCACCGGGTCACGGACCGGGACATGCGGGACTGGCTGGCCCGGGACCCCGCGCGGGCGGAGAAGTTCCGGGAGTACGGATTCCAGTCGATCATGGGGGTGCCGATCCGGGCGCGCGGGATGACGCTGGGCATCGCCATGTTCTACCGGCGGACCAAGGAGCCGTTCACAGAAGACGATCAGCTGCTGGCCGAGGAGCTGGTGGCGCGGGCCGCGATCTGCCTGGACAACGCGCGCCGTTACGACCGCGAGCGCTCCGCCGCGCTCAGCCTCCAGCAGAGCCTGCTGCCGCAGGGGAATCCCGCGCAGGCGGCGGTCGAGACCGCGTCCCGGTATCTGCCCGCGGGCGGCCGGTCGGGGCTGGCGGGCGACTGGTTCGACGTGATCCCGCTGTCGGGGGCGAGGGTCGCGCTGGTCGTGGGCGATGTCGTCGGCCATGGCATCAGCGCGGCGGCCACCATGGGACGGCTGCGCACGGCGGTCCGTACGCTGGCGGACGTCGACCTGCCGCCGGACGAGCTGCTGACGCATCTGGACGACGTGGTGATCCGGCTCGCGGCGGAGGCGGAGTCGGAAACGGAGGACGGTGGCGCCCGCGAGGACGCCGGGGACCCCGCCATTCTCGGCGCGACCTGTACGTACGCGATCTACGACCCGGTCGCCCGCACCTGCTCGCTCGCCCGGGCCGGGCATCCGCCGCCCGCCGTGGTCACCCCGGACGGCAAGGCGCGGCTGCTCGATCTGCCCGCCGGTCCCCCGCTGGGCCTGGGCGGTCTGCCGTTCGAGGCGGCGGAGGTCGAGCTTCCGCCTGGGAGCCTGCTCGCGCTCTACACCGACGGGCTGCTCGGATACCGCGAACGGGAACGCGAACTGGACGGCGCGCTGGACGCGTTGTGCCGGACGCTCACCGACCGCGCGCCGTCCCTCGACGCGCTGTGCGACCGCGTGCTCGGCGATCTGCTGCCGGACCACCCGGCCGACGACGCCGCGCTGCTCATCGCCCGCACCCAGGCGCTCGGCACGGACCGGTTCGCCGTACGGGATCTGTCGGCCGACCCGGTCACCGTCTCGTCGGCCCGCTCGTGGGCGTCGCGCCGCCTCGACGCGTGGGGGCTCGCGGACGCCTCGTACATCACGGAGCTGGTGGTGAGCGAGCTGGTCACCAACGCCATCCGGCACGCGGAGGGCCCGATCCAGCTGCGGCTGATCCGCGACCGGACGCTGATCTGCGAGGTGTCCGACGCGAGCAGCACCTCGCCTCATATGCGCCGCGCCCGGCTCTCCGACGAGGGCGGCCGCGGTCTGCTGCTGGTCGCGCAGCTCACGCAGCGCTGGGGCACCCGGCACACCCATACGGGCAAGACCATCTGGTGTGAGCAACTGGTCGGCCCGGCCAATTGAGTTCACACCCCTGAACGGAATCTGTGAAAATGAAGAACTCCGTTCATTGATATGGACACGTCACCACCCCTCCCCTACGTTGCCCTGGTCCGGACCATGACGTCCGGACGGACCATGACGACTGGAGGTGGGCACATGCCCGCGTTACGCAGACGGGTCAGGGTGGGCGTCGCCGTCGGCGCCCTCGTGGCCGCGCTGACGGGAACGGCGACCGCGCACGGGGCGACGGCAGCCGGACCGCTCGCCGATCCGACCGACGGATGGACGCAGACGTCGTACACGTACAGCATGCAGAAGCCGTACGACCTGGACCTGAGCGAGCGCTACAGCTACAACTCCAGCACCAAGACCCACACCATGTGGGTGAACGCCTCCGACGAGCCCTTCGAGGAGGGCAGTTCGACCAATCCGCGGACCGAGATGCGGTGGAAGAACGACTACACCTCGGGCAAGCACATGTGGGACGCCGATGTGTACGTCCCGTCCGGCACGAACGGCGCGGACATCATGCAGATCCTGCGCACCAAGCGCCCCTCCGGGACCCCCGCCACCGACATCATGTTCCGCGCGTCCAGCGCGAACGGCGGCACGCTCAAGCGCTATACGAACGAGGTCATCAAGACCGGGATCTACAACACGTGGTGGAACCTGAAGGTCGCACACGACGCGAGCGCCGGAACGATCCAGGTCTACGCCGACAACAAGCTCGTGCTGACCGCCGACGACCGCGGCGAGGCGACGCGCTACTTCAAGAACGGCGTCTACCACCACGGTTCGGGCAAGGCCGAGGCCCGCTTCCGCAACGTGCGCTACTGGACGAAGTAGACCCGGCAGCCGGACGCCCCGGCGCGGCTACAGCGGCGTCGGGACGTCCGGCACGGGGGTGTGCGCCGCACCGTTGATCAGCACCTGGAAGCCCCAGATCAGCCGCTCCCGGGGCGACCCGGAGAGCAGCAGCGGACCCAGCGCGGCGATGCGCGGATGGGTTCGCTCCGAGGCGCCCATCACCCCGGCGGCCATCGCCTCCCAGTCCTCCTCGTTGTGGCGGTCCTCGTCGGCGCCGCGCGAGGCGTGCTCGGCGGCGGTCGCCGTGCCGTACTGGAGCAGGGAGTCGACCAGCCACGCCGCCCGGTCCGGCGCGATCCCGCCCTCGTGCAGCAGCGCCAGCACCGCCTCGATGAGGTTCAGGAAGTGCTTGCCGAAGGGGCGCGCGGATACGGCCGAGCGGGCGAGGCCGGGGTGCTCGAACAGCAGCTCCGTGTACGAGAGCAGGATCCGCACCAGCCGGTCGCGCCAGGCGCCCTCGGCGGTGACCGGGCCCAGGTCGACCCCGGCGAGGAGTTCGTCGAGGACCGCCGCGTGCAGCTCGGCGGTGTTGCGGACGTACACGTAGAGCGAGGCGGGACCGGTGTCCAGCTCCCGCGCCAGCCTGCGCATGGTGACCCGCTCCAGGCCCTCGGCCCGCATCAGGTCGACCGCGGTGGCAATGATCCCGTCCCGGGTCAGGGCCGGTTTCGCCGGGCGTTCGCGGCGGCTCGGGCGCGCGGCGGAGTTCCCTGTCATGGGCGCATGCTATCTCGCGGTGAACGCGTTCGTGACGAACATGTTTGCCACGAACATGTTCGTTCCCCTACGCTCCTCCCGTCCGCACGACAGGGATTCACCGCTTCGCCGGGGAGGCGCCGTATGTCCACACCCAGCATCGCGATCGTCGGAGGAGGGCTGGGCGGGCTGACGCTGGCGCGCGTCCTGCACACCCACGGCATCGCCTCGGCCGTGTACGAACTGGACGCGTCGCCGACCGCCCGCGACCAGGGCGGCACGCTGGACCTGGACGAGGAGTCCGGCCAGCGCGCGCTGACCGCCGCCGGGCTGCTCGACGACTTCCGGGTGCTCAGCCGCCCCGAGGGCGGCGAGCTGCGCATGCTCGCCAAGGACGGCTCCACCGTGCTCCACCAGCCCGCCCCGGACGACGGCGGGCGCCGCCCCGAGATCGACCGGTACGCGCTGCGCGGGCTGCTGCTGGACTCCCTGCCGAGGGGGACCGTCCGCTGGGGGCACAAGGTGCGCTCGGTCGCCGCCCCCGCCGCCGGACGTCCCACGCTCGTTCTGGCCGACGGCGGGACCGTGGAGGCGGATCTGCTGGTCGGCGCCGACGGGGCCTGGTCGAGGGTCCGGCCGCTGCTGTCCGGCGCGCGGCCGGTCTACTCCGGGGTGACCCTGATGGACGGGCAGCTGGAGGACGTCGACACCCGGTACCCCGCCCTCGCCGAACTCGTCGGCCACGGCACGATGTTCGCCCTCGGGAACGAGAAGGGGGTGATCGCGCAGCGCAACGGCGGTGAACGGATCCGCGTCTACAGCGCCCTCAAGGTCCCCGAGGCGTGGGCCGCCGCACCCGAAGACGCCACCGAGCGCGTCCTCGACCTCTTCCCCGACTGGGACGACGCGCTGCGCGCCCTGATCGCCGAAAGCGACGTCCCCCTCGTCCCCCGGCCGATCCACGCCCTGCCCGTCGGCCACCGCTGGGACCGGGTGCCGGGCGTCACCCTCCTGGGAGACGCCGCCCACCTGATGACCCCCTTCGCGGGCGCGGGCGCCAACCTCGCGATGCTCGACGGCGCCGAACTCGCCCACGCCATCGCCGCCCACGACGACCTGGAGACGGCCCTGACCGCGTACGAGACGGCCCTCTTCCCGCGCGCCGAGACCGCGTCCGCCCTCTCGGCCACCAACCTCGACGACTTCCTCCGCCCCGACGGCCTGCGCCGAGCGCGGGACCTCTTCACCTCCCACACCTCAGGAGACGACGCCCGATGACCACACTCCGCCGCCCCTACCCCGGCCTTCCGCTGACCCTGACGGACGTGGGCGAGGGACGGCCCGCCCTGCTGCTGCACGGCGGCGCAGGTCCGGCCAGCATGACCGCGTTCATCGACCACCTCGCCCCCACCCACCGGGTGCTGGCCCCCACCCACCCGGGCTGGGACGACACGCCCCGGCCCGACTGGTTCGCCGGTGTGGACGCCCTCGTGGAGACGTACCTCGACCTGCTGGACGACCTCCGGCTGCACGACGTCCTGGTCGTCGGCAGCTCCTTCGGCGGCTGGCTCGGCACCGAGATGGCCATACGCGACCGGGGCCGCCGCCGCGTCGGGCAGCTGGTGCTGGTGGGGGCCATCGGCCCGGAGGTCCCGGGGCACGAGGTACGGACGCCGCCCCAGACACCCGGCGCCCCCGGACCGTCCCCCGAGTCCATCCGCACCATGCTGGCCTACACCGGCCCGGCCATGACCGACCCCAAGCTGCTGCACCGCCTCGGCCGCATCACGGTCCCCACCCTGGCGGTATGGGGCGAGCACGACCCCGTGGTCACCCCCGACTTCGGCCGCGCCTACGCCGCCGCCATCCCGGACGCCCGCTTCGAGCTGATCCCCGAAGCGGGCCACCTCCCCTGGCGGGAGGCCCCGAAGGCCGTGTTCACCACCGTCGACGCGTTCGCGTCCGCCGGGGACGGACCGGCCTGACCAGGTCCGGCTAGGTGTCGGTGGCGCGTCGTACGGCAGCGTCCCGTAACGTGCGCAGCCGTACGAGGCCGGACCGCCGGTCGCCCGCCACCGCCTTCTCCGCACGCTTCTGCGCCTCGGTGACCGTCCGCGCGAGACCGGTCTTCCGCTGGCAACTCGCGTCCTGCCGGGAGAGCTTCAGCTCGTGGCGGGCGACGGCGCGGAGTTCGCCTTGGTCCGCCGCGGCGCGACGGAGCCGTTGGTCCACGGAGCTCCGTGGGTCGTCGAGCGTGCCGGCCCGGACGCCCGCGTCGCGCATGCAGCCGCTCCATCGGCGCTGGGCCTTCAGATACCGGGAATCCTTGTGTACGGCGGACACGACCTGCATGGCCAGCACCTGGTAGGTGTTGTACAGGCGCTCGTAGTCGGCTCCGTACAACGTGTCGCGGGCCTTGGTGAGACACGCGTCGGCGTTGTAGAAGAACTCCTGCCTCCCCGGCAGTCGGACATGGACCCGGTGCGCCGTCGTTCCGAGCAGGGCCTCGCGCCACTCGCGCTCACCGGAGCGGGCTTTGTTGGGGTCACGGGGCATCCGCGTGTTCAGCCGCGAACTGGTGATGCCGTAACCGTCCTGGCGGGCCTGCTCGGTGGTGAGGAGCCAGTACGGATTGCCGTCCTCGGGGTCGGGGCGGCCGGTCGCGAGGCCCTCCGGTTCGTAGACGTGGCCACGCCTGCGCATGCAGTCGGCGATGAGGCGCTCGTTCGCGGCGTGCAGGGCTTGTCTCTCGTACTGACCGTAGGCGAGGACGCCGCCGAAGGGGCGCGGGAGCACCGGCTCGGAAGGGGTGCCGCCGGAGTTGGCGCATCCGGCGGCACCCAGGATCCCGAGGAGCAGCGTCGCGCAGGCGGCGTTGATCCGGTTCCTCATGGCGAGGGTTACGCCGGTTGGCACCAGTGGTTGGACGAGACGTGCGGAAGGTTGGAGCCGATGGACGCCCATCCCGTGCCGCGGTTGAGCTCGTAGTGGGAGCCGCTGTAGTTCTTGCCGGTGTAGACCCACACATCGCACTGTGTGCCGTTGTTGTACAGCGAACCTCCCTGCATGTAGTAGAAGTAGACGTATTGGGTGAGGTCCTTGTTGTTCTCCCAGACCCGCTGCGGCGTGCCGCCGGTGTAGCTCTCGGACAAGTAGGCACACAGCGCGCCGGAACTGCAGCCGGACGGCGCGGCCTGAGCGGCGGGCGCGGCCACGACCGCCGCGGTGGCGAGCCCCGCCGCGGCGGCGAGCACGGCCATGGATCGAGCGAACATGCGATTTCCCCTGTCAGTGACGATCCCGGCCCGTTCTTCGCGTTTCGAACGGGCACCCTCATAAGGGCCGAAACAAGACTGTCCGAGCGGCCGTGACAGCGGCAACGTCTTCCCACGGACGTGGGAAGAGGGAGGTCAGCGCATCGGGGGCGCCGCCCGACCACCCCACGCCGGAAAGGCAGGGGCATGCGTCGTCCGGCGTGCGGGTCCGGAAGCCCGGGTGCTCTCCGAGCAGGCCAAACGGATTCGACTTCGCGCTCTTGACGATGGCCACCCGGGGGTTCTCCGGTACCGGGCTCCCGGGATCCCGGGAGCCCGGGCGGTGAGTTCGGCGGGCCACGAAGCTCCCGGATACAAGCCGACCGCTTCGCTCTTCATGCGCACCGTCGCGTCGAACCCCCGAGGGCCGGTGACCCGGACGGCGACGTCGTCGCTTTCCTTGCCGTCCCCCGGCGTGACGGGAACACCGCTGGGCACCGCCGCCGCGGAGGGTTCGGGCGGTGCCGCGGTATGCGACGGCGGTGCCGTGGCAGCGCTCGAACCGCCCCCGTCGGCGCCGCAAGCGGCGGTGAGGGTGCTTCCCCTCCCATGACCTGCTCAGGACAGCCAGTCGGTGTAATGCGTGGGCGCGAGGCGGGCGTCTGCCTTGGTGGTGAGGACGTCGCCGGGGACGGCGGCGAACATTCCGGCGGTGTCGTCCAGGACGACCGTGCGGCTGTCGGACCGGGCGTCCAGGGTGATCCGGCCGAGTTCGTCGAGGGTGAAGACGTCGGGGCCGCCAATGGCGCGGGTGCCGTTCAGCGGGGCGCCGACGGCGGCTTCGGCGACGGCGTCGGCGACGTCCTGCGCGGCGATCGGCTGGATCGGCGTGGCGGGCAGGCGGACGGTGTCGCCGTCGGTGGTCCAGGACAGGACCGCGTCCATGAACTCCATGAACTGGGTGGCGCGGACGATCGAATACGGAATCGGCCCGGCCTTGAGGATGTCCTCCTGGAGGACCTTGGCCCGGTAGTAGTCGAGTTCGGGCACGAGTTCCGCGCCGACGATCGACAGAATGACGACGTGCCGCACACCGCTCTTCTGGGCGGCGGCCAGAAGGTTGTCCATCGAGGTCCGGAAGAAAGCCTCGGAGGCGTCGTCGAAGGTCGGGGAATTCGTCAGGTTGATGACGACGTCGGCACCGGCCACCGCCTCCTCCAGCCCCTTTCCGGTGACGATGTCGACCCCGGTGGAGGGTGAACACGGCACGGCCTCGTGGCCCGCCGCGCTCAGTTTCCGCACGACCTTCGATCCGATCAGGCCGGTACCGCCGACAACTGCGATCCTCATGGTCATCCTCTCTTCCGCGGAGCGCGTCGCTCCTTGCGCCGGGCCAGTTCCTCGTCGTCGACCAGGGTCAGCATGGGCTGGCCCGGGGCGCACAGCATCGTCACGACGAAACGGCTCCAGGAATCTGTTCGGTTGTTCCCGTCCTGGTAATGGATGACATCGCCACCCGGCTCCCAGAACGTCTCTCCGGCCTTGATCACCCGCTCCGGCTCGCCTTCCAGCTCGAAGAGCATTTCCCCTTCGAGCATGTATCCGAATGCGGGTCCTGAGTGCCGGTGGGGCGGGGTCCCCGGGTCTCCCGGGGGGAATTCGACCAGAACGGTCATCGCCTCGACTCCCTCCGGGACGAAGGGCGGCTTTGCCGTCTGGAGCGTGGTCAACGCGTTCTTCCACGCGTCGGACCGTGGCTTTTCGCTCGGCTCATTGCTCGACATGAGTCATAAGTAAAGACTGGCAGTGACCTTCTGGCCGTGACGACCCGCGCGAGCATTTTCGGCGTTCGCCCACTGACTATCCCCCGATGAACGCGACTGTCTCGGCGAGCGGCGCCCGGCCCGTGCGGGTGTCGTCCACCGCGAAGTCCTCGTACCCGAGCGACATGCCGCAGAAGAGGACCAGCTCGTCCGGGGGCGACAGCACCTCCGCGACGGTCCGGTGGAACTTCGCCCACGCCATCTGCGCGCAGCTGTGCAGTCCTTCGGCGCGGAGCAGCAGCATGACGGTCTGGAGGTACATGCCGACGTCGGACCACTGGGCCGGGCCCAGGTCGCGGTCGATGTAGCAGAACAGGGCGGCGGGCGCGCCGAAGCAGTCCCAGTTCGCGGACGCGGCCCGCTGGCGCGCCTCCAGGTCCTCGCGCGCGATGCCACGTGCGCCGTAACGCTGCTCGCCGAAGGCGGACCGGCGTTCGCGGTACGGCGACTTCAGCGCGGGCGGGTACTGCTCGTACTCCGGCTCGTCCCAGGGGTCGCCCACGGCCAGCCGCTCACCCGCGCGCTTCTTCAGCTCCGCCAGCGGTCCGCCGGTCAGCACGTACACGTGCCACGGCTGGAGGTTCGACCCGGACGGCGCCCACGCCGCGGCGGACAGCACACGCTCCAGCGTCTCCCGCGGGACGGGCCGGTCGGTGAAGCCGCGCACCGCGCGTCGGCTGGTGACCGCCTCATAGACGTCCAAGATCGCCCACCTCTCAGCTGTTCGACCCACCATGTTTCGTTACACTCGCAACAGTATCACTCGATACCATCTCGTGCGAGACCACTTCTGCAGAGACCACTGCCGTCGAGAGCACAGCCAGGGAACTCGTGGCGCCTACGCCTCGTCGTCCGCGGGATGGGCGAACCGGGTCAGCAGATCCGTCAGCCGCTCCGACTCACCGGTGCCCAGTCCGGCCACCAGTCGCTCGGCCAGCGGCTCAGCCGCCACATGGGCCGCGTCGAAGACCTCGACGCCCTGCGGCGTGATCTCCACCGCCCGCACCCGCCGGTCCCCCGGGACGGCCTTGCGCACGGCCAGACCCTTGCGCTCCAGGTCGTCCACGATGCGCATGATCCCCGCCTTGTCCGACCCCGTCGCCGTCGCCAAGTCCCGCTGCACGGTGGGCCCTTGGTTGACCAGCACGATCAGCACGGAAAAGTGCCGCAACTCGATACCGAACGGCCGAAGCGCCTCCGCCATCACCGCGGCCACGCGCGCGTGCGCCCGCCGCAGCAGCAAGCCGAGAGCGAAGGGCGACTCGTCCCCGGGGCGGTCCGTCGCACGCGAAACGGTGCGTTTGCGGGGAACGTCAGCGGTCATCTCCGCGACGGTATCACGTGAAATCAACCGCGGCAGCTCGGGTGAGCTGGGACAACGCCCCTCGGTGCAGACTTGAGGACATGAGCGGACCCAGAGTGCGACTGCGTGCGGTGGACCGGGACGATCTCCCGGTCTTCTTCGACTACCACCGCGACGCGGAGGCCAACCGGATGGCGGCCTTCACCGCCGAGGACCCCGACGACCGGGGCGCCTTCGACGCGCGCTGGGACCGGATCCTCGGCGATGACGCCGTGGTGAAGCGGACGGTGCTGTACGACGGGCGGGTCGCCGGGAACGTGCTGGGGTTCGAGCAGTACGGCGATCCGTCCGTCGGCTACTGGATCGGGCGCGAGCACTGGGGCAAGGGCATCGCCACCCGCGCGCTGGCCGCGTTCCTGGAAGAGGTGCCGACGCGGCCCCTGCACGCCCGGGTCGCGGTGGACAACGCGGGCTCGCTGCGGGTGCTGGAGAAGTGCGGGTTCCGGATGGTCCGGGAGGAGCTGGCGTTCGCGGTGGCGCGGGGACGGGAGATCGGAGAGCTGGTGATGGTCCTGGGGTGAGGGCGGTCGGCCCAGGGCGATGAGCGCGAGGGCCGCCGCCGCGCCCAGCAGCCCGGCCGCCTGGGTGCGGGTGATCCGCTCCCGCAGCACCGTCAGCCCCAGCAGCACCGGCACCGCCGGATGGAGCGCGGAGAGCACGACGGCGACCGACAGCAACTCCCGCCGGGCGGCCAGCAGATAGAGGACGGTGGCGAGCGTGCCGAGGGACCCCGCGGCGGCCGCGGTGACGGCGGCCCGGCGGGGCAGCCGCACGGGCGCGCCCACCGCCGGGAGCAGCGCCAGGATGACGGCCACCGACAGCACGCGGCTGACCGCCACCGGCCACCACCCGGCATCGGCGGGGACGCGGGCGAGCGCGAAGAAGTGCACGGCCAGCCCGAGCCCCGCGACGACGGCCATGGCCGAGGGCGCGGTGCGCTGACCGGTGTGTGCGTGCTCGACGCCGCCGTGTGCGTGTTCACCGCCGCCGCGGGAGATCAGCCAGAGGGCCGGGAGGGCCAGGGCCATGCCGGTGAGGGCCTGGGGTGAGGGGCGGTCACCCAGGAGGGCGATCCCCGCCGCCACCGGGACGCCTACGGCCGTGATGTCGCTGACCGGGACCACCACGCTCATCGGGCCGGTGTTCATCGCCCAGTACGGGCAGGCCACCCCCACGCCCGTGCCCACCCCCGACAGGGCGCCCCACGCCAGGGCCGAGGGCGGGGCCGGGGCGGCGTGGGTGAGGGCGACGGGGACCAGGCTCACCGCCGTACCGCCCGTCTGGGCGCAGGCGGCGACCGTCACGCCGTGGTGGCGGCGGGAGACCAGGCCGCTGAGGAAGTGGGTGGTGCCGAAGCACAGCGCGGAGGTGAGGGCGAGCAGTTCACCCATCGCGGGCTCACCCCTCCCGGGCGGCCTCGCGCTCGGCGGCCGCCGCCCGGTCCGCGGCGCCGACCGGGCAGCGGGCACCCCCGTGGGTGCAGGCGTCGCGGTCGCACATGCGGCACATCCGGTCGGCGGCGCCGCAGCCCTGGTAGAGGCCGTCGAGCAGCTTGGCCAGCAGTCGGCCGAAGTCGCGCAGCTCGGTCCGGTCCAGTCCGTTCAGCACCCCGGCGAGGTGGGAGGTGCGGGCGGTCAGCAGATGTTCGGCGGTGCTGCGCCCGTGGGAGGTGGGGTGGACGCCGGTCCAGTTGCCGACCGTACGCCGCCGCTCGACCAGCCCTGACCGCTCGAGACCGTCGACCATCCGCACCGCGGCGGACTGGGTCAGGCCCACCCGGCGGCCCAGTTCGGTCACGCTCACGCCGGGCCCTGCGTGCAGGACGATCAGGGCGGCGGCCGCGCTCATGCTGAGGCGGGAGGCGGCGGCCGGTGCGGTGAGCAGGTCGTCCGTGACGGCCAGCGCCGCGGCGCCGAGCAGATTCGCCACGCGTTCGATGTCGGGCCCGGTATCGGTATCGGTCGCGGTGTCGGTTGTGGAGTCGGAGCCATGCATGACTCATGCATACCACTTGCGGGCTGACTGCAAACGAGGGACACCGGGTGAGAGGATCGGAGCGGACGGTGTGGTACGTGCGCGACGGGAGGCACCGCGTGTCGGTGGAGATCACCTGGTGGGGGCATGCCACCGCGACCGTGCGGGACTCCGGCGTGACGGTGCTGACCGATCCCCTCTTCGTACGGCGGCTGGCCCATCTGCGGCGCCGCCGCGGGCCCGTGCCGCCGTCGGACGCGGCGGTGGCGGACGTCGTGCTCGTCTCGCATCTGCACGCCGACCATCTGCACCTCGGCTCGCTGGCCCGGCTGTGGCCCGGCACCCGGCTGGTCGTGCCGTACGGCGCCGGGCGGGCCGTGCCTGGGCTGCGGCGGGTGGCAGCGGCGGGCGATCTGCGGGTCACCGAGGTGCGGCCCGGCGACGAGGTGACCGTCGGCGACGTACGGATCCGGGCCGTGCCCGCCGCCCACGACGGTCGCCGTCTGCCGTTCGGGCCGCACCGGGCGCCCGCGCTCGGGTACGTGCTGTGCGGCGAGGCCACGACGTACTTCGCGGGCGACACCGGGCTGTTCGACGCGATGGCGGACGCGGTCGGCCCGTGCGACGTGGCGCTGCTGCCGGTCGGCGGCTGGGGCCCGTACCTCGGCCACGGCCATCTCGACGCGGGCCGCGCGGCCCAGGCGCTGGCCCGGCTGGGGGCGCGCAGCGCGGTGCCGGTGCACTACGGGACGTACTGGCCGATCGGGCTCGACGCGGTGCGGCCGCATGAATTCCACGCGCCGGGCGACGACTTCGTCCGCCACGCGGGGCGGCTCGCGCCCGACGCCTCGGTGCACCGGCTGCGGCACGGGGAGTGCGTGCGGCTGGAGCCCGCCAGGTGATAGGTGAACTGGCCCGTACGGTGCCGCCGGAGTCCACGCAGCAGGCGGTGGGCTACCCGTCGCTGTTTCTGCTGGTGGTGCTGGGGTCGCTGGTGCCGGTGGTGCCGACCGGGGCGGTGGTCAGCTCGGCGGCCGTGGTGGCCGTCCACCAGTCGTCGCCGTTCTCGCTGCTGTTCTCGTTCTGTGTCGCCGCGCTGGCCGCGTTCGCCGGGGACCTGGCGCTGTACTGGCTGGGGCGGCGCGGGGTGCGGTCCAGAGGCGGCTCGCGGTGGCTGGAGCGCATCCACGACCATGCGGCGCCGGAGCGGCTGGAGCAGGCGCGGACGAGGCTGAGCGAGCACGGGGTGGCGGTGCTGGTGCTGTCCCGGCTGATCCCGGCGGGCCGGGTCCCGGTGATGCTGGCCTGCCTGCTGGCCCGCTGGCCACTGCGGAGATTCGCCCGGGGCGCGGGGCCCGCGGCGCTGGCGTGGGCGGGGACCTACCAGGTGATCGGGCTGGTGGGCGGGTCGCTGTTCCGCGAGCCGTGGGAGGGGGTGGTGGCGGCCGTGCTCCTGACTGTGGCCGTCAGTGTGGCGCCGGGGGTTTGGCGCCGAGTTGTGCGGCGCGGCGCGGGTTAGGTGCGGGGGCTCCGCCCCCACACCCCCCGCTCCTCGATCTCCCCCAGCTACCGCTGGGAGGTGCCCCCGGGGGGCTGGATTTGGTGCACGTCCGCCCTCGCCCCCCGGTTTCAGCCACCGAGGCTCAAAACCTCCCGCAAGACCTCCGTCAGCAGCGCGTACGGGTCGGACGCCGCGCGTTCCGCGCGCCAGGCCACGAAGCCGTCGGGGCGGACCAGGACCGCGCCGTCAGGGGCCGTGCCGTGGAGGTCGGCCCAGTCGGTGCCCGGCTCGGGGGCCAGTTCGTGGTCGGGGTCGGTGCCGACGCGGTAGCAGTTGAGGGGGACGCCCAGGGCGTCGGCGGCGCGGCGGCCCGCCTCGTGCCAGGCGGCGCCGTCCGGCCCGGTGAGCAGCACGCAGGTGCGCTCGTACAGGTCGAGGGTGGAGAGCCGGACCCCGCAGCGGTGGACCCACATGTGGGGGGCGCGGCTGCCGGGTTCGGCGGTGATCTCGAAGCGGTCGGGGACGGCGGGGGTGGCCGGGTTGGCGCCGAGGACCGCGCCGTTGACGTAGTGGTAGCCCATGGCGACGGCCATGACGTTGCTCTGCGGGCCCGCGGTGGGCGGGGCGGAGTAGCCGGGGTGGCTGTGCTCGGCGGAGCGGGAGGCGGCCCGGGCGCTGGTGGCCCGGGCGACGGGCTGCCGCTCGGCGCCGTACGTGTCCAGCAGGCCGGGACCGGCCCAGCCGCCGAGGACGGCGGCGAGCTTCCAGGCGAGGTTGTGGGCGTCCTGGATGCCGGTGTTGGAGCCGAAGGCGCCGGTGGGGGACATCTCGTGGGCGGAGTCCCCGGCGAGGAAGACGCGGCCGGTGCCGTAGCTGTCGGCGACCCGCTCGGCCGCGTGCCAGGGCGACTTGCCGGTGATCTCGACCTCCAGGTCCGGCATGCCGACGGCGGTACGGATGTGCTGGGCGCAGCGCTCGTCGGTGAACGCCTCCAGCGGCTCGCCGTGCTCGGGGTGCCAGGGGGCGTGGAAGACCCAGTGCTCCTCGTTGTCGACGGGCAGGAGCGCGCCGTCGGCCTCGGGGTTGGTGAGGTAGCAGGCGATGAAGCGGCGGTCGCCGACCACGTCGGCGAGCCGCTTGGCGCGGAAGGTGATGGACACGTTGTGGAACAGCTCGCCGTGTCCGCTCTGGCCGATGCCGAGCGCCTCGCGCACCGGGCTGCGGGGGCCGTCGGCGGCGATGAGGTAGTCGGCGCGGACGGTGGAGCGGGCCTCGGTGCGGCGGTCCAGGATGACGGCGGTGACCCCGTCCTCGTCCTGCTCGAAGGAGAGCAGTTCGGTGCCGAAGCGGAGGTCGCCGCCGAGGTCCTGGGCGGCCTTGAGGAGCACGGGTTCGAGGTCGTTCTGGCTGCACAGACACCAGGCGGAGGGGCTGATACGGGCGGCCTTGCCGCCGGGGTCGATCTCCCGGAAGAGCCAGTTGTCCTCGGTTCCGGTGAGCGACGGGGTCTGCAGGATGCCGTGGTTGTCGGCCAGGACGGCCGCCGCCTCGCGGATCGCGGACTCGACTCCGGCGGTGCGGTACAGCTCCATCGTGCGGATGTTGTTCCCCCGCCCGCGCGGGTGGTGGGAGGTCCGCGGGTGCTTCTCGACGAGCAGGTGGCCGATCTCCAGACGGCCCAGGAACAGTGAGGCGGACAGGCCCACCAGGGAGCCGCCCGCGATGAGGACGGGCACGCGTGTCGCAGTGTCGGCAAGACGGTTCATCTTGCAGCTATGCCCGGTGTTTCCAGACCCGTTCGGGCCTCTGACCAGGCGTTCCCTCAGATGGCTCACAAATCTCGCGCCATACGTGGGAGCGCCCCACGATCGGTCTGACGGGCGGCGCGTCCAAGGAGGGACGCCGCCTCATGAGGAGGAGTGGAACATGAGCACCCTGCCCCGGACTCCACAGCCCACCACGACACCATCCACGACCACGCAGTCCTCGCTGACCGACTCGCGGCTGCGTGTGGTGCTGCTGCTGGACGTGCGCAGCGGTGCCGAGGAGCGGTTCCTGCGCGCGTACGACGAGTTGTGCCAGCAAGTGGCCTCGGTTCCGGGGCATCTCAGCGACCAGTTGTGCCAGTCGATCGAGGACCCCTCCAAGTGGTTGATCACCAGCGAGTGGGAGAGCGCCCCGCCCTTCCTGGCCTGGGTGGACAGCGAAGCGCACCGGGAGATGGTCAAGCCCATGCACGGCTGTGTGGAGGACACCCGGTCGCTGCGGTTCGGCATCCTGCGGGAGACCGACCACCGGACGACCTCCGGCCGGGGGCGGCTCCAGGCGGCCCCGCGGATCGGTGACGGGATCGTCCGGCATGCCTTGACGTTCACCGTGAAGCCCGGCGCCGAGAAGGACGTGGCGGCCATCCTGGCCGACTACACCTCCCCCGAGGCACGGGTGGACGACACCACGCGGCTGTGCCGGACCTCGCTGTTCATGAGCGGTAACCGGGTGGTCAGGGCCGTGGAGGTGAAGGGCGACCTGGTGGCGGCGCTGCGCCATGTGGCACGGCAGCCGGAGGTGCGCGCGGTCGAGGAGGCCATCAACCCGTATCTGGAGGAGGCCCGCGATCTGGACGACCCGGAATCGGCGCGGGAATTCTTCATGCGGGCGGCGCTGCACGCGGTGCACCACCAGGCGAGGACGAACGCGGCCGAATCGGAGCCCGCGGGTGCGGTGCGGCGGCACGCGCTGCTCTACCCGGTCAAGGAGGGCTGCGGCACGGCCGTCGCGCAGCTGCTGGCCCGCCAGGACGAGCTGGCGCTGGCCGATGCCGCCGGGAGTCCCCTGGTGAGCAGCACGATCTTCCAGCACGAGGACATCGTCGTCCGGATGGTCGACATGACGGCGCCGCTGGACCGGGACCCGGCCCTCGCGGTCGGTGTCGGCGGCAAGCGCGCCGCGGCCATGATGAGCCGTCTCATCGATCACGGCCCGGACCGGGATCTGTCCCACGAGGCCGGGCTGCGGCACTTCCTCGCGGACTGCGACATGGAGCCGGTCACCGACCGGCGGTCGACGGACTACTGACGTTCCCCGCTCGCCTTACCTCCCTTATGTCCCCCTGCCACGTTCCCTGTCCGGAGGCACCGATCATGACCACGCAGTCCCCCCACATCGTCGACCTCGCCGACGTCGCTCACAACACGCGGCGCGGCGGCGATCTGCGCGCCATGCTGACCCCGACCACGGTGGGCGCCACCAGCGGCTTCATGGGCCTGGCCCTGATGCGGCCGGGTGAGCGCATCGGTGAGCACTACCACCCGTACTCCGAGGAGTTCGTGTTCGTCGTCTGCGGCGACCTGGAGGTGGACCTGGACGGGACCGCGCACCAGCTGCGCCCCGACCAGGGCCTGCTGATCCCCCGCGACATGCGGCACCGCTTCCGCAACGTCGGCGACACCGAGGCCCGGATGGTCTTCCATCTGGGCCCGCTGGCTCCCCGTCCCGAGCTGGGGCACGTGGACACGGAGGCCACCGAACCTGCCGAGGCGTCATCGTGACGCGACGGGTGGCGATCACCGGGCTCGGCGTGGTCGCACCGGGGGGCATGGGTGTTCCGGCCTTCTGGGACATGCTCACCGCCGGGCGCACGGCGACGCGCGGTATCACGCTCTTCGATCCCGCGGGCTTCCGTTCGCGGATCGCCGCCGAATGCGATTTCGATCCGCTGGCCGCCGGGCTGGCCCCGGAGCAGGTCGAACGCTCCGACCGCTATGTGCAGTTCGCGCTGGCCGCCTCGCGTGAGGCCGTGCGGGACGCGGGCCTTGCGACGGGCGGCGAGCAGTGGCGTACGGGGGTGTCGCTGGGCACCGCGGTGGGCGGCACGACCCGGCTGGAGCACGACTACGTCGAGGTCAGCAACAAGGGCGAGTCGTGGAACGTGGACCACCGGCGGGCCGGGCCGCATCTGCACCGGGCGTTCTCGCCCAGCGCGCTGGCCTCCGGGGTGGCGGAGCTGATCGGGGCGCAGGGGCCGGTGCAGACCGTCTCGACGGGCTGCACCTCGGGTCTGGACGCGATCGGCTACGGCTTCCAGGCGATCGAGGAGAACCGGGCCGACGTGTGCATCGCGGGCGCCGCCGACTCCCCCATCTCCCCCATCACGGTGGCCTGCTTCGACGCGATCAAGGCGACCTCGGCCAACAACGACGACCCCGAGCACGCCTCCCGCCCGTTCGACGCGCGCCGGGACGGCTTCGTGCTGGGCGAGGGCGCCGCGGTGCTGATCCTGGAGGAGCTGGAGCACGCACGGGCCCGCGGCGCCCGGATCTACTGCGAGATCCGGGGGTTCGCCACCTACGGCAACGCGTACCACATGACCGGGCTGACCCGGGAGGGCCTGGAGATGTCCGAGGCCATCGACCACGCGCTCGGCCACGCCCGCGTCAACAGCTCCGACATCGACTACGTCAACGCGCACGGCTCCGGCACCCAGCAGAACGACCGCCACGAGACGGCCGCCGTCAAGCGTTCGCTGGGCGACCACGCGTACCGGACACCGATGAGTTCGATCAAATCCATGGTGGGGCATTCGCTGGGCGCCATCGGGGCCATCGAGATCGTGGCCTGCACCCTGGCCCTCGCGCACGGCGTGGTCCCGCCCACGGCCAATTACGAGAATCCCGACCCCGAGTGCGACCTGGACTACGTACCGCGCACCGCCCGCTCCCTGCCGCTGCGCCATGTGCTCTCGGTCGGCAGCGGGTTCGGCGGCTTCCAGTCCGCGGTGGTGCTCAGTCATGGGGGTACGTCATGAACGCGACCGTAGAGACGACCAGCAACGCCAGGAAGCACATCCGGGGCGCGGCGATCACCGGCATGGGGATCGTCGCACCCAACGGCGTGGGGACGGACGCCTTCTGGAAGGGAGTGCGGGAGGGGATCGCCTTCCTCGACCAGCTCACCCGCGAGGGCTGCGAGGACTTCCCGCTGCGGATCGCGGGCCAGGTCCGCGGCTTCGATCCGGGATCGGTGATCGAGGAGCGGTATCTCGTCCAGACCGACCGCTTCACCCACTTCGCGATGGCCGCGGCCGAGCTGGCGCTGGACGACGCGCGGCTGCCGCGCCGGGAGATGTCGCCGTTCGCGGTGGGCGTGGTGACCGCGTCCGGCTCCGGCGGCGGCGAGTTCGGCCAGCGCGAGCTCCAGCAGCTGTGGGGGAAGGGGCCGCGCTATGTGGGCCCGTACCAGTCCATCGCCTGGTTCTACGCGGCCAGCACCGGCCAGATCTCCATCCGCGGCGGGTTCAAGGGCCCGTGCGGGGTGGTGGCCAACGACGAGGCGGGCGGCCTGGACGCGCTCGCGCACGCCTGCCGCTCGATCCGGCACGGGGCGGACGCGATCGTGGTGGGCGCCGCCGAGGCGCCGCTCGCCCCGTATTCGGTGGTCTGCCAGCTGGGGTACGAGGAGATGAGCCTGGCCCGGGACGCGGGCCGGGCCTATCTGCCGTTCACCGCCGACGCCTGCGGCTTCGCGCCCGGCGAGGGCGGGGGGATGCTCGTCGTCGAGGAGGAGGGCGCGGCGCTGCGCCGCGGGGCCCGGGTGCGCGGCCGCATCCTCGGCCACGGGGCGACCTTCACCGGTCCGTCGATGTGGGAGCGGTCGCGGGAGGGCCTGGCGCAGGCCATCCGCGTCGCGCTGGACGAGGCCGGCTGCGCACCGGAGGAGATCGACGTGGTGTTCGCGGACGCCGTGGGCATCCCGGAGGCGGACCGCGCCGAGGCGCTGGCGATCGCCGACGCGCTCGGCGCGCACGGCCGCCGGGTGCCGGTGACCGCCCCCAAGACCGGTTTCGGCCGGGCGTACTGCGCGGCCCCGGTCCTGGACGTGGCGGCCGCGCTGCTCGCCATGGAGCACCGGGTCGTGCCGCCCACTCCGTACGTCACCGACGTCTGCCATGACCTCGACCTGGTCACCGGCAGTTCGCGCGCCGTGCGGGCGCGGACCGCGCTGGTGCTGAGCCGGGGGCTCATGGGTTGCAACGCGGCGCTCGTGCTCCGCGGCCCGGAAGGAGATATCTGATGACCAGTCAACTGTCCTACGGAGACCTGGCCTCGCTCATGAAGCGCTGTGCCGGACTGACCGTCGACCCGGAGCTGATGCGCACCCGGCCGGACTCCACGTTCGAGGAGTACGGGCTGGACTCGCTCGGCCTGCTCGCGATCGTCGGCGAGCTGGAGAACAAGTACGGCACCCCCATCGAGCCCGGCGCCGAGAGCTCCAAGACCCCCGGCGACTTCCTCGACGTCATCAACACCTCAATCACCTCGGGAGCCTGAGATGACCGGCCACACCGACAACGAGATCCTGATCAAGGCCCCTCTGGACCTCGTCTGGGACATGACGAACGACCTGGAGAACTGGCCGGATCTGTTCAGCGAGTACGCGTCGGTCGAGGTGCTCCAGCGGAACGGGGACACCACCACCTTCCGGCTGACCATGCACCCCGACGAGAACGGCAAGGTGTGGAGCTGGGTCTCCGAGCGCGAATCGGCCCGCGATGTACGGACCGTATGGGCGCGCCGGGTGGAGACCGGTCCTTTCGCCTTCATGAACATCCGCTGGGAGTACGACGAGGAGCCCGAGGGCACCCGGATGCGCTGGACCCAGGACTTCGAGATGAAGCCGGACGCGCCGGTCGACGACGCCGGAATGACCGAGCACATCAACCGAAACTCCAAAATCCAGATGGAGCTGATCCGGGACAAGATCGAGCAGCGTGCCCGCGCGCGGGTCGGGGCGTGAGGAAATGCACCGTGAACTGATCGTGGCCCGGATGAAGGAGAATGCGGCGCAGGACATCGCCGCCGTGTTCGACGAGTCGGACCGCAAGGGTGAACTGCCCGCTCTGATAGGCGTGCGGGGCCGGAGTCTGTTCCAGTTCGGCGATGTCTATCTGCATCTGATCGAGGCCGACAAGCCGCCGGGGCCCGCGGTCGCGCGGGTGACCGGGCATCCGGAGTTCCGCGCCATCAGCGAGCGGCTCGCGGCGTACGTGCAGGCCTACGACCCGGCGACCTGGCGCGAGCCGAAGGACGCCATGGCGAACGAGTTCTACCGCTGGGAGTGCTAGGAGACCGGGCCGGGCGAGGGCCCGGCCCGTTTTCGAACCGGCTGCCGCATTAGCGGAAGCCGGTTCCGGCGTTTTGGGGCCGGTGCACCGGGGAGCGGGCCGGAAAAGCCTGTCGTCCAATCAGATGATTAACCATCAGCCCGTTCGCGCGGCAAAAGGGTGATCAATAGTCAGAATCCACTCGGAGGGCTTACATCCGTCAGATTTGCTGGCCGCGTCAGGTGGCAGCGGGGCCCCTCTTCGCTGACGGTGGTTAAGACGCCGACGCGATCCCTTTGTCTGGCAAATGGTCAGTAATCGCGCCGGTGCCGGAAGGAATGACTCATGCGATCTACTCGCGCACTCTTCGCCGGGGCGGCGATCGCCGCCACCCTGACCCTGGGCGCCCCTGCCGCCGCGTTCGCTGCCGACGTCTCGGACCCGGGCGGTCACGGCGGGTACTCGAGCAGCCAGGAGTCCTCCGAGGACGGCTACGGTCAGAGCGGCAGCTCCTGGAAGGACAAGGACAAGGAGCAGAAGGAAGAGCACGGCAAGGAAGAGCAGGGCAAGGAAGAAGAGCACGGCAAGGAAGAGATGAAGGGCAAGGACGAGGGCGGCGAGCGCGACCACGACTGGTCCAGCGACCCGTCCAAGGGCAAGGACGAGGAGCCCCGCGAGCACGACTGGTCGGGCAAGAAGGGCGACTGGGAGGGCAAGAAGGGCGACTGGGACGGCGGGTCCTGGAAGGGCCAGGAGAAGCCGAAGGGTGGCGTCCACACCGGCGGTGGCGGCATGGCCTCCACGGGCAGCGGCATGGCCGCCGGTTCGGTTCTGCTCCTCGGTGGGCTCGGCGCCGGTGCCTACGCCCTGCGTCGCCGCAAGCCGTCCGGCACCGCGATCTGAGCCTGACGCTTCTGAAAAACCCCGTGCTGCCGTGGCACCACCGCTCGCTTCGGCGGAGGTGCCACGGCAGCGCCACGGACGGGCGCTGTGAGAAAGGCGAACACCCGCATGGGCAAACAGGGCAAGCAGGGCGGTACTGACAGCAACACCCGCACGCTCCGATGGGCCGCGGCGTCGGCTCTCATCGGTGTCTTCCTGATCTACAACTCGGTCGACGCGTCCTCCCAGTCCTCCTCATCGGTGGCACCGGCCACGCCCGCGGTCACCGCGTCCGCCGAGGCGGATACGCAGCCGGAGACGGCGGAGGTTCCGCAGGAGGAGTCCGACCCGCAGGCACCGGCGGCCGAGCCCGCGTCCCGGCCCGGGCCCGCGCTGCCGCCGTCGACCCCGAACCAGCTGGACATCCCCTCGATCGGCGTGAGCGCCCCGTTCACCCCGCTGGCGCTCAACCGCCAGGGAACCCTGGTCCCGCCGCCCGACACCAACAACAACCTCGTCGGCTGGTACAAGGCCGGTCCCTCCCCCGGTGAGCGCGGCAACGCCATCGTGGCCGGACACGTGGACACCAAGACCGGCCCCGCGGTGTTCTCCATGCTCAGTACCCTGAAGACGGGCGGCAAGATCACCGTGACCCGCGCCGACGGCATCCTCGCCACGTTCGTCGTGGACGAGGTGCGGACCTTCAAGAAGAAGGACTTCCCCGACCGTGAGGTGTACGGGGACACCGACGACGCCCAGCTGCGCGTGATCACCTGTGGCGGCGCGTACGACCACACCGCCAAGGACTACACGGCGAACGTGGTGGTGTTCGCCCACCTCAGCTCGTTCCGCTGGGCCTGAGCACAGCACCCGGTACCCACACACCAAGGTGCCCGCGCCCCCCTCTCAGAGGGACGGCGCGGGCACCTTCGCGCGCACCGGTGGCTAGCCGGGCACCGTGCTGTCGATGGCGTGCAGGTAGGAGTTGACGGGACGGCTCTCGGTGACGTTCAGCCCGGCCTCGGTCATCCGCGCCACCAGGCTGTCCGTGGTGTGCTTGCGCCCGCCCACGTTGAGCAGCAGGAACAGGTCCATGGCGGTGGTGAACGAGGAGCGGCTGTTGTCGATGAGGTTCTCGATGACGAGGACCCGGGCGCCGGGCCGCGCGGCCGCGACCACGTTGGCGAGCGTGCGGCGGGTGTTCTCGTCGTTCCACTCCAGGATGTTCTTGATGATGTAGAGATCGGCCTGCACCGGGATCTCCCGGCGGCAGTCGCCCGGCACCAGCGTGGCCCGCTCGGCCAGCGCGCCGCCGTCCCGCAGCCGGGGGTCGGCGCCCGCCACCACCTGCGGCAGGTCCAGCAGGGTGCCGCGCAGATCGGGGCGCTTCTCCAGGAGGCTGGCCAGCACATGGCCCTGGCCGCCGCCGATGTCGGCGACCTCCTTGACGCCGTCGAGGTCGACGAAGGCCGCGACCTCGGCCGCCGACTGCCTGCTGGAGGTGGTCATCGCCCGGTCGAAGACCTCGGCCGACTCGGGGGCGTCCTCGTGCAGATAGGTGAAGAAGTCCTTGCCGTACAGCTCGTTGAAGACGATGTCGCCGGAGCGCACCGCCCGGTCGAGCCGCGGCCAGGCCTCCCAGGTCCACGGCTCGGTGCACCACAGCGAGATGTACCGCAGGCTGCGCGGGGCGTCCTCGCGCAGCAGCCGGGACATGGCGGTGTGGACGAAGCGGCCGTCGTCGGTCTCGGCGAAGATCCCGCAGCAGGCCAGGGCACGCAGCAGGCGGCACAGCGGATCGGGTTCGGCGTCCACGGTGGCGGCGAGTTCGCCGACGGAGGTGGGCTCCTCCCCCAGCGCGTCGGCGACGCGCAGCCGGGCGGCGGCGCGTACGGCGGCGGCCCGGGCGGCGCCGAAGGCGATCTCCCGCAGCTGCATGGCGGCCGCCTGGGACGCGGCGGCGCCTTCCGGCGCCGTACCGGGGGGCGGGGTGGCGGTGGTGGTCATGGCGTCCCCCTCAGCACCGGCCGGCGGGCACCGACAGCGTGCAGACGTTGCCGGTGAAGGTGTTGCCGGGACCCTTGTCCCGGTCGGCCACATCGGCGGGCTTGTTGCCGGTCAGCACATTGCGGCTGATGGCGTTCTTGCTGTTCGCGATGCCGACGACGCTCTTGAACAGCACGATCCCGCCGGACATGGGCGAGGTGCCGACGTTGTCGTGCACCTGATTGCCGGTCACCCGGGTGGTCTCGGCGCCGGTGAGCACGATGCCCGCGCCCTGGATGAACGGCAGCCGGGCGTTGGGCGCGCAGTAGGCGTTGTTGGCCTGGACGGCGTTGTGCGCCACCGTCAGGTCCCCGGCGCGGGGCTTGGACTCGTCGCCCACGACGAACACCCCGCCGCAGTTGCCGCTGACGATGTTCTGCTCGACGGTCAGGTTGCGCAGGCGGCGTACGACGACGCCGATGCGGTTGCCGGTCAGCCGGTTATCGGCGACCCGGGTGCCCTTGGTGTCGGTGGCGCCGCCCTCCTCGTCGACGGTATTGGCGAGGAAGATGCCCGATTCCTTGTTGTTGCGGGAGAGGTTGCGGACGAAGACCCCGCGGGTGGACAGCTGCTGCCCGATGCCCTGCTGCCCGTTCTTCTCGGCGAGGACGCCGCGTACCTCCATCCGGACGGTACGGGTGCCCCAGATGCCGTTCTTGGGGAAGCCGGTGACGGTCAGCGAGCGGATCCGGACATTGCTGACGGGGCGTTGGGCCGTACCGGTGACGCAGAGTCCGTGTCCGGCCTTGCCGCAGGCGTTGGCCGACGCCTTGGCGGGCGCGGTGAGGACCGTCGTCCGGCCCACGCCGCGCAGGGTGATCCCGCTCTTGGTGATCTGCACGTTCTCCTGGTAGACACCGGCCCGCAGCTGGATGGTGTCGCCCGGCCTGGCCGCCTTCACCGCGGCCTGGATGGACTGGCCGGGCTTGACGGTGTGCACGGTGGGGGCCGGAGCGGCGTGGGCGCCCGGCAGCTGGGTGAGTTCGATCGCGAGGGCGGCCGTGAGGCCCGCCAGGTAGCGAAGCTTTCGTGTGCGCATGAACAGGAAGTTATGAGCGACTTTCCCCACTCGCCACTTATGCCCCTCCTTGCCGCCTACGCCCCGTCAGCTACTCCAGCACCCGCGAACCGCCCACCGGCAGGTCCCACAGCTCCTCGCGGGGACGGCCCGTCGCCTCGAAGGCGGCACGGACCCGGTGCAGCGGCTCCAGCGGGGGTTCGGCGGAGAGCAGGAACGTCGACCAGTGCATGGGGACCAGCGCCCGAGCCCCGAGGTCCAGATACGCCCGTACGGCCTCCTCGGGGTCGATGTGCACCGGGTGGAGCATCCAGCGCGGGTCGTACGCGCCGATCGGCAGCAGCGCCAGATCGATGCCCGGGTAGCGGCGGCCGATCTCCCGGAACCAGTAGCCGTAGCCGGTGTCACCCGCGAAGTACACCCGCTGTCCTTCGGGCGCGGTGACGACCCATCCGCCCCACAGCGAGCGGCAGGTGTCGGTCAGGGTGCGCTTGCTCCAGTGGTGCGCGGGGACGAAGTCGAAGCGGACCGGGCCGCCCTCGCCCGGCAGTTCGGCCGCCTCCCACCAGTCCAGCTCGGTCACCCGGGTGAACCGGCGCGCCCGGAACCATCCGGCGAGACCGGCCGGGACGAACAGCGGCGTGGCCCGGGGCAGCCGCTTGA
Organism: Streptomyces sp. NPDC021115; assembly: GCF_044333065.1. NCBI lineage: Bacteria > Bacillati > Actinomycetota > Actinomycetes > Kitasatosporales > Streptomycetaceae > Streptomyces > Streptomyces sp. NPDC021115. The sequence continues at coordinate 167,102 of NZ_JBIRQF010000002.1, read as the reverse complement.
GGGTGGGGGCGTCGAGGTGGTCGTAGTGGTTGTGGCTGATGACCACCGCGTCGACCGGCGGCAGATCCTCCCAGCGCACCCCGGGCGGGGTGACCCGGGCCGGGGTGCCGAGGATGCGGCGGGCCCAGACCGGGTCGGTGAGCACGGTCAGCCCGCCGATCCGCAGCACCCAACTCGCGTGCCCCGCCCAGGTCAGCGCCGTCTGCGCGGGGCCGGTCGGCGGCAGCGGGCCGGGCGCGAAGGGCAGGTCAGGGATCTGGCGCAGCGTCTCCACCGGCGGCCGCAGCCGCCCCTCGCGGGCCAGCCGGGCGAGCGCGCGCACCCCGGGCAGCGGGTAGGTGAGCCGGTCGATGAACGACCGCGGCCAGACCCGGACCTCGCCGAGCGGCCGCGGGGCGGGCAGCGGCGGGGCCTCGGCGGACGGGGCCAACGCCTCCACGGACGGAGACGGGGACGACGGCGGCGGGGACGGCCACGGGGCGCGGGGCGAGCGCGGCGGGAGGGGCGACCGGGAGGTGCCGCGGCCCTCGCCCGCTTCGGTGGGTTCGGCCTGGTCGGTCATGGGGTGCGCTCCCTCCACGCTCGGCCGGTCATGGCGCCTCCGCCCGGACGAGGTCGCGGAAGGCCGCCTCGAAGGCGCCCAACTCCTCGGCCACATGCGGAAGTTCCAGCGGATCCGGGGCGGCCAGCGCGGCGAGCCGCAGCTCGTCCGACGCCCCCAGCAGTGGCAGCGTCGCCAGCCGGACCCGCAGGGTGTGCGGCGGGTCACCGAACCGGTGGCCACCGGCCACCGCCGGGCCGAGCCGCGCGGCCAGCTCGCGCTCCAGCTCCACCGAATCGGTGAGGGAGCGGGCGGCCAGCACCCCGCGCAGCTCGTCGAGGTCCGCGTACAGCTGGCGCCCGGCCTGCGGCGGGCGGCACAGCGCGCCGACGGCGGTCAGCGCCCGGTACGCCGCGGCCGCCACCGCCCCGTGCGCCCGGGCGGCGGCGGCCATCCGGCCGCGGACCGGCTCGGGCTCGGCGAGCGCGTACCCGGCGGCCACCGAGACGGGCGCGGACAGCCCGCCCCGTACGGCGGTGAGCGTGGACAGCACCCGGGCGCGCAGCTCGGCGCCGCGCTCGGTGGCCGGGAACCTGGCCATCGCGGCGGGCCAGCCGACCGGGGTGAGGGCGCCCGCGAGGTCGGTGAGCACGACGACGTGCTCGGGTGCCATCTCGGCGGGGCTCAGCAGCACCGTGCCGCGCGGATGGTGCACGGTGTCCCGCCAGGTCTCGTCGCTGACGATCAGCAGCCCCTCGGCCACCGCCGCCTCGCACACCTCGTGCAGCAGCTCGGGCGGGGCCACGGTGCCGGTCGGATCGTCGGCCACGGACAGCAGCAGGATGCGCGGCACCCCGCCCTCGGCCCGCACCCGGCGGACGGTCTCCAGCAGCGCGAACGGATCGGGCAGCCCGCCGCACTCGGCCGGGACCGGGGCGTGGTGGCCGCGCCGGTCCACCAGCCGCACCAGCGGCTCGTACCAGGCGGCGCAGGGGCGGGGCAGCAGGACGTCGCCGCCGGGGGCCGAGGCGAGCAGCCCGAGCAGCAGCGGCTCGGCGCCGGGGGCGGCCACGACGTGCGCGGGGTCGGTCCACAGCCCGCGCCGCGACCAGTAGCCGCAGGCGGCCGCGCGCAGCTCGGCGGAGCCGCCGACCGGCTCGGGGGCGATCCGGTCCGCGGCCGCCGCGAAGCACGCGGCCAGCTCCGGGAGGACCGGCAGCCCGCCGTCGTCCCGCTCGGCCGGGGCCGGTGCGGTCCACTGCCGTTGCATGCGTCCACACCCTTCGTGTGTGTGCCGACGCTGTCCACCTTCGCAGATCCGCGGTGGCGGCGGCGTGCGGCGACACCCGGCCGGCGGGCGCTGTCAGGAGGGGTCGTCCTGGTCCAGGGCGATCAGGCGGCGCTCCAGGCCGCGGCCGCGGGTCCGTACGACCGTCTCGGCCACGTTGACCAGCTTGCGGTTCGTCCGCTGCGAGGTGCGGCGCAGCAGCTCGAAGGCGCGGTCGGCGTCGCAGCCCAGCACGTACATCACGATCCCGCACGCCTGGTCCACCACCGGGCGCGACCGCAGCGCCGCGTCCAGCTGGTCCACCTGGACGAGGGCGGCGCGGTAGAGGCGGTCCCGGGCCAGCGACTCGGTGGTCAGGTCGCCCAGCAGCTCGGTGGCGTCCTGGGCCGCCTTCTCCAGGGGCCCGGGCCGCAGGCCGTAGACGGAGATCGTCACCGTCAGCCCGTCGCATTCGAACGGCAGCGTCGTACTGGACCGCACCCCCGCGTCCAGCGCCCGGGCCCGGTAGCGCGGCCAGCGCAGATCGTGCAGCAGATCGTCGGCGCCCGCCGGACGGCCGGTGTCCAGGGCGGCCAGGATCGGGCCCTCCCCCGACATCATCTGCACCGACACCAGCGCCGACAGATCGGGGTGGGTGGCGGCGATCGTCCGGTCGTCCTCCGCGTCGGCGGACGCGTCCTGGGGAAGGAGCGCCGTGGCGGTCGCCCCGCAGCTGGCCGGGGTGCACGAGGCGGCCTGTTCCGCCAGCTCCGCGAGCCCCCGGCCGAGCGAGGGGGTGTCGGGCTGGCACTGCGAGCGGCTGTACGGGCGTTCGGGCATCGCCGGCTCCGGTCCTTTCTTTCGGTAGAGGTCGCAGTGGTCCCTTTCGGTCGGCTTCCCGCTGCCTTGCGCGGAAAACAACACCGGGCGGGTGCTCCGCGGCCGGTCCCGCTACGGTGTGCGCATGTCCCAGGCGCAGGATTTCGGTGCGGAACTCACGGATTTCCGCAGACGCGTTGATGAACTGCGAACGGCGAGGGCGCTTCCCTCGCAGGAGCGGCGGTCCTTGCTGGACGCCGCTCTTTTCGAGCTCCAGCACGCGGTCGACGTGCTGTGGCCGCGGTACGAGGAGCTGGCCGCGGCGAGCCGCGTCCCCCCGGGGAGCCGGGGCGACTCCCAGGAGCAGCAGCTGCTGCGCGCCCTGTTCCAGCGCCTGCCGATTCCCGTCGTCCTGCTGGACCGGGAGTCCGTCGTCCGTCGCATGAACTTCGCCGCGACCCAGCTGTTCAACACCCGCGCCGGGTACGCCACCGGCCGCCCGCTGACGTCGTCGCTGCGCCGCGACGGGCAGGCCGCGCTGCGGTCGCAGGTCGCGGCGGTGGCGCGCGGCGAGGGCGGGCGGAGCCTGACCGTGCACCTGCCGCAGCCGGGTCCTGACGGCGCCCTGCGGGTGACGCTGGCGGCGCTGCGGCCGCCGGGCGAACCGCAGCCCGCGGTGCTGGCCGCCTTCCAGCCGGACCGCGGCACCCCGGTGGCCACCTCCTCCGCCACCCTCGCGGCGCCGAGGAGCGCCGGGGCCGGCGGAACCGCCGGGCGGGACGCGCTGGACGCGGCGGGGGCCGCCCAGCCGGACCTGGCCGAGGTGACGCGCAACGCCGAACTGCTGGACCTCGTCGACGACATGGCGACCGCGCTGTTACGGGTGACCCTCGCGGGCGGCGGCCCCGAGGAGGTGCTGGGGCGGGCGGCGGAGCTGCTGCACGGGCGGTTCGCCGACTGGGTGATCGCCGACCTGGCCGGGGACGACGCCGGGGACGGCACCGGGGGCGGCATCGGCGCACCGCGCCGGATGGTGGCGCTCGGCCCGCCGGAGGCGGCCGGGGAGCGGACGGCGTCGCTGGCCGGGCAGGACCCGGCCGGATGCCCGCTGGTGGCCGACGCGCTGGACGACGGGGTGTCGGCCCTGCGGGTGAGCCCGCCCGACGGATTCGCCTTCGGCCGGGACGCCACCGGCGCGCCCGTGCTCGTGCGGGAGGAGGTCACCTCGCTGCTCTGCATCCCGCTGCGGGTCTCGCCCACGGCCCCGGTCCTCGGCGCGCTCACCCTGTTCCGTACGGGCGGGCGGAGCGCCTTCGAGATGGCGGAGGCGGGGGCGGCGGACCGCGTCTCCCGCCACATCGCCCTGGCCCTCAGCCGCCCCCGGGTCCGGGGGGCCTGAGGCACCGGCGCTACGCCGCTTCCGCGTCGACTTCCTGGCCCAGGCGCTCGCAGGTTCGGCTGATCAGCCGGGAGACATGCATCTGGGAGATGCCCATCCGGTCGGCGATGCGGCCCTGTGTCTCATCGCAGAAGAACCGCAGGTACAGGATGCGCCGTTCGCGTTCGGGCAGGGCGGCGAGGCGCGGCTTGAGCGCCTCGCGCTGGACGACGCGGTCGTAGGAGGGCTCCGGTGCGCCGAGGGTGTCGACGAGCGCGTACCCGTCGTCGGCACCGCGCAGTTCGGCGTCCAGGGAGAGCGTGCTGTAGCTCTCCAGCGCCTCCATGCCCGCCCGGACGTCCTCCTCGCTCAGCCCGGTGTGCTCGGCGACATCGGCGACGGCGGGCGTGCGGCCGTCCGGGGTGCGGCTCAGCTCCTGGACCGCCGTACGGACCCGGTTGCGCAGCTCCTGGACCCGGCGCGGGACGTGGAGGCCCCACAGATGGTCCCGGAAGTGGCGCTTGACCTCGCCGACCACGGTCGGCACGGCGTAGCTCTCGAAGGCGGTGCCGCGCTCCGGGTCGTAGCGGTTGACGGCCTTGACCAGGCCGAGCATGGCGACCTGGCGAAGGTCCTCGGCGGACTCGCCGCGGTTGCGGAACTGCCCGGCCAGCCGTTCGGCCATCGGCATCCAGGCGCGGACGACGTCCTGGCGCAGGGATTCCTTGGCCGGACCGTCCGGCAGGGTGGCGATGCGGTGGAAGTCGGCGGTGGTGTCGGGGGCGTCGTCGTGCGGGTGCCGGGGCTGCCGGTGATGTGCCTGCTGGGGGTGGGTGTGCGGGGGGTGTGCTCGAACGGCCGTCATGCGGACGTGCCTCCCTTGGACTATGGTGAGTCACCGTGGGAGCAAACCGGACAAATGGTGCGACCGCTCAGGACACGCCTGTCGCAGTCTGGCTGCTCCTGTGGCGTGCCTCCGGTCCGAAGCACTAGGGAGCGCGTGCCCGTACGAGGCCCTGCCAAACAACGATCCTTCCGTGTTTTCTTCGCTGCGCGCCGGTTACCCGAGCCATCGCACTTCGCGCTCGAGGAGGGTCCGATGACCGAGTACGGCTACTTTCTGGCCGCCGAGGAACACGGCCCCGCCGAGCTGGTCGAGCAGGCACGGATGGCGGAACAGGCGGGATTCACCTCGCTGTGGATCTCCGACCACTACCACCCCTGGAACACGGCACAGGGCCAGAGTTCGTTCGTCTGGTCCGTGATCGGCGCCCTGGCCCAGGCCACCTCGCTGCCCGTGCAGACCGCCGTGACCTGCCCGACGTTCCGCATGCACCCCGCCGTCGTCGCCCACGCGGCGGCCACCAGCGCCGTCCTGCTGGAGGGCCGCTTCCGGCTGGGCGTGGGCAGCGGTGAGGCCCTGAACGAACACATACTGGGCGACCGCTGGCCCCCCGCCCCGCTCCGGCTGGAGATGCTGGAGGAGGCCGTGATGGTGATGCGCCAGCTGTTCGAGGGGCGCCGGGTCAACCACCACGGCAAGCACTACACGGTGGAGAACGCCCGGCTGTTCACGGTCCCCGACGAGCCCGTGCCCATCGACATCGCCGCGTCGGGGGAGGCCGCCTGCGCGCTGGCCGGACGGGTCGGCGACGGCTTCATCACGATGTCCCCCGACGCGGAGCTGGTGGAGCGGTTCCGGCGCGGCAGCGGCGCGAGCGGCAACCACAAGCCCGTACGCGGCGGCCTGAAGGTGTGCTGGGGCCCGGACGCCGACGAGGCGCTGCGCACCGCACACCGGCTGTGGGCGGTCGAGACGCTGCCCGGCCAGCTGCTGACGACGCTGCCCACCCCGGCCCACTTCGAGCAGGCCGCCGAACTCCTGCCGCCCGAGCGGACGGCGGACAAGGTGACCTGCGGCGACGACGTCGACGCCCATATCGGCGCGCTGTCCGCCTACGCCGAGGCCGGGTTCGACACCGTCTACGTCAACCAGATCGGCCCCGATCAGCGCGGCTTCTTCGACTTCTACCGCACCAAGGTGCTGCCGCAGCTGGCCGGTTGAGCGCGTCCGTCCGTCAGCGGTTCGTCCGTCAGCGATTCCGAGCACCCCACAGGAGTGAGTGACCGACATGACCATGAAAGTCGCCGACTACGTCCTCGCCCGGCTGCGCGAGTGGGGCGTCGAGCATGTCTACGGCTACCCGGGCGACGGCATCAACGGCTTGCTCGCCGCCTGGGGGCGGGCGGAGAACGAACCCCGGTTCATCCAGGCCCGGCACGAGGAGATGGCCGCGTTCGAGGCCGTCGGCTACGCCAAGTTCAGCGGGCGCCTCGGCGTCTGCGCGGCGACCTCGGGACCGGGCGCCATCCACCTGCTGAACGGGCTGTACGACGCCAAGCTGGACCACGTCCCGGTGGTCGCGCTTGTCGGCCAGACCCACCGCAGCGCGATGGGCGGCTCGTACCAGCAGGAAGTCGACCTGCACAGCCTCTACAAGGACGTCGCCTCCGACTTCCTGGAGACCGTGACCGTCCCCGAGCAGCTGCCGAACGTGCTGGACCGGGCCATCCGCACCGCCTACGCCCGGCGCGCCCCCACCGCCGTGATCATCCCGGCGGACGTGCAGGAGCTGGACTACACCCCGCCCACCCACGAGTTCAAGATGGTGCCCTCCAGTCTGGACCGCAGCGGCTGGTCCGCGGTGCCCTCCAGCAGCGCACTGGAGCGCGCCGCCGAGGTACTGAACGCGGGCGAGCGGGTCGCGATCCTGGTCGGCCAGGGCGCCGCCGGGGCGCGCGCCGAGGTGCGGCAGGTGGCCGACACGCTCGGCGCGGGCATCGCCAAGGCGCTCCTCGGTCTTGACGTGCTGAGCGACGACCTGCCGTACGTCACCGGGCCCATCGGGCTGCTGGGCACCCGCCCCTCGTACGAGCTGATGCGCGACTGCGACACCCTGCTGACGATCGGCTCCAGCTTCCCGTACACCCAGTTCCTGCCGGAGTTCGGCAAGGTCCGCGGGGTGCAGGTCGACCTCGATCCGCACATGATCGGGATGCGCTACCCGTACGAGGTGAACCTGGTGGGGGACGCGCGCGAGACGCTGCTGCGGCTGCTGCCGATGCTGCGCCGCAAGGAGTCCCGCGACTGGCAGGACGAGATCATGGCGGGCGTACGGCGCTGGGACGAGGTGATGGAGCAGCGGGCCGAGGTGTCCGCCGACCCCATCAACCCCGAGTACGTGGCCCACTGCCTCAACCCGCTGCTCCCCGACGACGCGATCCTCACCTGCGACTCCGGCTCCGTCGCCAACTGGTACGCCCGCCATGTGCGGATGCGCGGCCGGATGCGCGGCTCCCTGTCCGGCACCCTGGCCACCATGGGCAGCGGCGTGCCGTACGCGATCGGCGCCAAGTTCGCGCATCCGGAGCGGCCCGTGGTGGCGCTCGTCGGGGACGGCGCGATGCAGATGAACGGCCTGGCGGAGCTGATCACCGCGGCCAAGTACCGCCACGCGTGGGACGATCCGCGGCTGGTCATCGCCGTCTGGAACAACCAGGACCTCAACCAGGTGACCTGGGAGATGCGGGCGATGGGCGGCGCGCCGCAGTTCCTGCCCTCGCAGGAGCTCCCCGACGTGTCCTACGCGCGGTTCGCCGAATCGCTCGGTCTGAAGGGCATCCGGGTGGAGAAGCCGGGCGACGTCGAGCACGCGTGGCGCGAGGCGCTGAGCGCGGACGGCCCGGTGTGCGTCGAGTTCCTGACCGACCCGGCCGTGCCGCCGATCCCGCCGCACGCGACCTGGGAGCAGATGGAGGCCACGCTCGAATCGATGGTCAAGGGCGACCCGGACCGCACCGGCATGGTGCGCCAGGGGCTGAAGGCGAAGGTGCAGGAGTTCCTGCCGCACCGCTCGCACAAGAACCACGGCCAGGGCAAGAAGGCCGACGGCGACGCCACATGAGCCCGGATACGTCGTGAAGATCGAGCGGCTGGACGTCACGGCAGCGCGCTCGCGTTGTCGGGCAAACTGCCGGTTGTGCGTTGCGAGAACCAAGCACGTACGACGTGCTGAGCGAGAACCAAGCTGGCACGAGCACCTCCAAGCTTTGCCGTACCAACCCGGGCAGGTTCCGTCCCGGCTGGTGTTGATCGTGCAAAACCCGCTGGTCCGCCGGACCGGCAGGCAACGTGAGCCAGGAATCCCCCTTCATCTGGGGGAGGGTTCAACACGTACCACGACACCCGCGCCGCCCGCGCCCCGCCCGGGGCTCGGGGGCCAGGGCCTGGCCACCCAGCTGACCGGCTGGGTGCACGGCCAGGGCATCGAACGCGTCAAGATCAAGATCGGCGAGGCATGGGGGCCGGGCCCTCGGTCGCGACCTGGCCCGGGTGCGCCACGCGCGCGACGCGATCGGCCCGCACGCCGAGCTGTATGTCGACGCGGGCGGCGCCTACAACCGCAAGCAGGCGGTGCGCATGGGCCACGCCCTCGCCGAACAAGGGGTCGGCTGGTTCGAGGAGCCGGTCTCCTCCGACGACCTGGACGGCCTGCGGGTCGTGCGCGACCTGGTGGTCTGCGATGTCACGGCGGGCGAGTACGGCTACACGCTGCCGTACTTCGCGCGCCTGGCCCCCGTCGTGGACTGCCTCCAGGCCGACGTCACCCGCTGCGGCGGGCTCACCGTCTGGCTCCGCGCCGCAGCGCTCGCCGAGGCCATGGGTCTGGAGATCTCCGCGCACTGCCCCCCGCGCGCCCACGCGGCCGTGGCCGCGTGCGTACCGAATCTGCGCCACCTCGAATGGTTCCACGACCACGCGCGCATCGAGTCCACCCTCTTCACCGGCGCCCTCGACCCCACCGGCGGCTCGGTGCGGCCCGGTGCGAGCGGCGCGCCGGGGCACGGGATGTCTTTCCGCCATGAGACGGCGACGCCTTACCGGGTGCTGTGAACGGTTTCGACGCCGCCCTGCTGGCTACCCACCAGGCGGACGACGTCCGGAGAACACGCATGACATCAGAGAGGACGTGAACGCACATGATGGTCGCCTTCCTCGTCGCCCCCGAAGGCGTTGAGCAGATCGAACTCACCGATCCCTGGCAGGCGGTCCGCGACGCCGGCGGCACGCCCCGACTGGTGTCCACCACATCCGGCCGCATCCAGGCGTTCCACCACCTCGACAAGGCGGACACCTTCGAGGTCGACCAGACGGTGAAGGACGCGGCCGTCGAGGAGTACGACGGCCTGGTGCTGCCCGGCGGGGTCGCCAACCCCGACTTCCTGCGCCTGGACAAGCGGGCCGTCGCCTTCATCAAGGGCTTCTTCGACGCGGGCAAGCCGGTCGCCGCCATCTGCCACGCGCCCTGGACGCTGGTCGAGGCCGACGTCGTCCGCGGCCGCACCCTCACCTCGTGGCCCAGCCTGCGCACCGACATCACCAACGCGGGCGGTGTCTGGGTGGACGAGCAGGTCAAGATCTGCGACGGCGGGCCCAATGCCCTGATCACCAGCCGTAAGCCGGACGACCTCAAGGCGTTCAACGAGGCGTTCCTGGAGGAGTTCGCGAAGGGAGCGGCGCGATGACTGACCAGCCGGACCGCAAGGAGCGGCAGCGCGAGGCGCATCTTGCCGCCGACCCCGTCGAGGGGCCGCTGACCACCGACCAGGGGGTGGCGGTCGACCACACCGACGACTCGCTCTCGGCGAGCGAGCGCGGCCCCACGCTGATGGAGGACTTCCACTTCCGCGAGAAGCTCACCCACTTCGACCATGAGCGGATCCCGGAGCGGGTGGTGCACGCGCGCGGCGCGGGCGCGTACGGGTACTTCGAACCGTACGAGTCCTGCGCGGAGTTCACCAAGGCCGCCTTCCTCCAGGACCCCTCGGTCCGCACCCCCGTCTTCGTACGGTTCTCCACCGTGCAGGGGCCGCGCGGCTCGGCCGACACCGTGCGCGACGTCCGCGGCTTCGCCACGAAGTTCTACACCTCGGAGGGGAACTACGACCTGGTCGGCAACAACATGCCGGTCTTCTTCATCCAGGACGGCATCAAGTTCCCCGACTTCGTGCACGCGGTGAAGCCGGAGCCGCACAACGACATCCCCACCGGCGCCTCCGCGCACGACACCCTGTGGGACTTCGTCTCCCTCCAGCCCGAGACCCTGCACACCATCATGTGGCTGATGTCGGACCGGGCCATCCCGCGCAGCTACCGGATGATGCAGGGCTTCGGCGTGCACACCTTCCGCTTCGTCGACGCGCGCGGCAAGGGCACGTTCGTGAAGTTCCACTGGAAGCCCAAGCTCGGCGTCCACTCCCTGGTGTGGGACGAGGCCCAGGAGTGCCAGGGCCGGGACCCCGACTTCAACCGGCGCGACCTGTGGGACGCCATCGAGGCGGGCGAGTACCCGGAGTGGGAGCTGGGCGTCCAACTGGTCCCGGAGGAGGACGAGTTCAACTTCGACTTCGACCTGCTCGACGCCACGAAGCTCATCCCGGAGGAGCAGGTGCCGGTGCGGCCCATCGGCCGCATGGTCCTGGACCGCAACCCGCACAACTACTTCGCCGAGACCGAACAGGTCGCCTTCCACACCGCCAACGTCGTCCCCGGCATCGACTTCACCAACGACCCGCTGCTCCAGGCCCGCAACTTCTCCTACCTGGACACCCAGCTGATCCGGCTCGGCGGCCCCAACTTCGCCCACATCCCGGTCAACCAGCCCGTCGCCCCCGTCCGCACCAACCACCGCGACGGCTACCACCAGTCCACGATCCACACCGGCACCAACTACTCCCCCAACTCCCTCGGCGGCGGCTGCCCCGCCCTCGCCGGAGCGGACGGCTACGCCTACACCCACTACGCGGAACGCGTCGACGGCGACAAGATCCGCAAGCGCAGCCCCAGCTTCAAGGACTTCTACAGCCAGCCCGCCATGTTCTGGAACAGCATGAGCGACTGGGAGCGCGAGCACATCGTCGCCGCCTTCCGCTTCGAGCTGGGCAAGGTCGGCTCGGTGCGGGTGCGGGAGCGTACGGTCGAGGAGCTGGCCCACGTCGACTACGGGCTGGCCACCGCCGTCGCCGAGGGCATCGGCATCGCCAACCCCGCCCCGGGCCCCGACAACCACAAGCCCGTCGCGTCCCCCGCCCTCAGCCTGGACAACCTGCACGGCGACCACTCCATCCGCACCCGCACCGTCGCGGCGCTGGTCACGGACGGCGTGGACGCCGAACAGCTCACCCAGGCCCAGCGGGCCCTGACCGCCGAGGGCGCCGTCGTCGAGGCGCTCGCCGCCCACGACGGCAAGGTGCGCGGCAGCGACGGCAACGGCTACGCGGTCGACCGCGCCCTGCCGACCGTCGCGTCCGTCCTGTACGACGCCGTCCTGCTGCCCGGCGGCCCGCCCGGCACCCCCGACCTGTGCGCCGACGAGGCCGCCATGCGCTTCGTCCGCGACGCCTACCGGCACGGCAAGCCGATCGGCGCCCTCGGCTCCGGCGTCGGCCTCCTCACCGCCCTCGCCCCCGACGGCATCCACCTCTCGGCGGGCCACCACCAGGTCTGCTCCGACCGGGGCGTGGTCACCGATACGACGACGGGCGCGGCGAGCGAGGAGTTCACCCGGGCGTTCACCGAAGCCCTGTCCGCCCACCGCCACTGGACCCGCCCCCCGTCCCGCCCCTGACCGGCTGCGCACGCCGACCCCACACCCCGCGGCGGGGGTGTGGGGGCGACGTGTCCCTGGGCTACGGCTCGCGGCCCAGGAGGGCCAGGAGTTTGGTTTGGGCGGGGGCGTTCGGCGGGGGTTCGACCGGGGCCGCGAAGAGACCGCTCTTCTCCAGCTCGGCCGCGTACGGGGCCACCTCGCGCACCGAGAAGTCGACCAGCGGCTTCGGCAGCCGCTCGTCGGCGCCGATGGCGCGGGAGAGGTCCCACGCGTGGACCGTCGCGTCGGTGGTCATCTGCGCGCAGTACTCCGTGGCGGGGCTCGCCCCGTAGGAGAGGGCGACGGTGCGGTCCAGGGCGCCCGTCTCCCTGAAGGCCGTACGGGCGACGGCGGCGACCGCGTCCCACGTGGCGACGGGGTCGTCGCCGAGCTGGTCGCCGGACAGGACATCGGTCCCGCCACCCGCGCTCGCGCCCTCCCGCAGCAGCGCGGGCACCCACATCTGCTCGACCGCGAGGTGGTTCACCAGGTCCCGCACGGTCCACTCGGTGCAGGGCGTGGGGGCGTCCCACTGGTCGGACCGTACGGCGTGCACCCGCTCGGTGAACAGGTCCAGCGCCTCATCGTGTCTGGCCAGCAGCGGATTGTCCGCGGCCGGGTCCGGGTTCGCGGAGGTGTCAGTCATGCGCGCCGGGTACCCGCGCGCCACGCCGTTAAAAAACGCGCAGAGGCGCCGGGCACGAGCCCCTGATCTCCCGTGCCCGGCGCCACCCTCACTCCCTGCGGGCCGCTCGGCCACGCGACGGGTCCCCGGGCCGGAAGCCCTCAAACCTGCCGACGCGGACGTTGATGAATCCGTGTCGATGCCGTGGCGACGGGTACGCGGGAGGGACGAAACACCCGGACCGCCGGGAGGGAGTACATGCGACTCGGATTCCTGAATCCGCTGTTCGAACGTCCAGGGCCCTGGGCGACCGTTTACGTCGACACCTCGCACCCCGACCAGTCCGCCGCGGAGGAGCACGAGCGCTCCGCCCGTGAGGCGTGCCGTCGGCTGGAGCAGCAGGGCGCGGACCCGCGCACCTGCCGCGCGGTGTACGACGAGCTGACCGCGGTGACACCGGCGACCGAGCCGGTGGGCCGGGCCGTGTTCGCCTCGCACGGCGAGGTGGTGCTCGACCCGCCGCTGACGGCGCCGCCGCAGGGCGCACCCCACGCCTGCTGGTCGGCGCTGCCGCATGTGGGGCCGCTGATGGGGCTGGCGGGCGATGATCCGTCCTGCCTGGTGGCGTACATCGACCGCACGGGCGCCGACTTCGAGCTGCGCGGCGCGCGCGGCGACCGGCCCGTGGGGCAGGTGGCCGGGCAGCGGTGGCCGGTGCACCGCACCGCGACGGCCGACCCCTCGGAGCGCCACTTCCAGCTGCGGACGGAGAACACCTGGGAGCACAACGCGGGGCTGATCGCGGACGAGCTGCGGGCCCGCCAGGAGGAGACGCGGGCCGATCTGGTGCTGCTGGTGGGGGACGCGCGCGAGCGGCGCGCCGTACACGACCGGCTGCCGGAGCAGCTGCGCGAGCGGGCCGCGGAGACCGCGCACGGCGGCCGCGCCCCCGGCTCGGCCTCGCCAGGTACCCACGCGGCCCGGCTGCTGGACCGCGATGTGGACGAGGTGCGGGCCCGGCATCTGCACGACCGCACCGAGGAGGCGATGGAACGCTTCCGGGCGGGCCGCGTGCCCATGGAGGGCCGTGTGACGGCGGCGGAAGGCGTTCCGGCACTGGTCGACGCGGCGCGCGAGCACCGCATCGGCACCCTGCTGATCCGGCCGGACGGCACCGATCTGTACCGCGACGTATGGGCGGGGGCCGAGCCGGACCAGGTGGCGATGCGCCGCACCGACCTCCAGTACCTGGGCGATGCCCACCCCGCCGCGGCACGCGCCGACGACGCGCTGATCCGCTCGGCCGCGGCCACCGGCGCCGAGGTGCTGACGGTGCCGCCCGGCGGTGATGCGGAGGACACGAACGACGCCCCGGTCGGGGGACTGGGCGCACTGCTGCGCTGGCCGTACGAGGGCGGCGGCGGCGCGACGCGGTGAATCTCGGGGACATGACCATCCCACGAGCAACCACGGACCCATGAAGGAAGGGGACCGACATGCAGCGAGGCAGCAACCGGCTGAGCGTTCACCGGGACGACGAGATGAAGCAGGAGCTTCAGGGACTGATCCGTTCCGGCCATCCGACCCGGGTCGAGGAGTGGCACGACCCGGAGCCCGCCGCCGACGACGACCCGGAGGTGACGACCGGTCCGGTGCCCGCACCGGGGGCGATCGGCGAGGCGGAGACGCTCCGCTTCGAGTTCGCCCGCCATCTGGGCCGTACGACGTTCCCGGCGGAACGGAGCGCGGTGCTGCGCGTCCTGCACGAGCGGCACGCACCGGACCGGCTGATCGCCCTGGCCCAGGAGCTGCCCGCCCACGAGACGTTCCGTAACGTACAGGAGGTGGTCTCCGCGCTCGGCCTGCGCCCCGAGGCGTAAGGACCCGAGGCGCAGCGGGGTGCAAGACTCGTCCTGCACCCCGACCCATCCCAAGAAGGCGAGCGACATGCCTCAGTACGTGAAAGACGTCATGACGCCCACATTCACCTATGTGCGTCCTGATGCCTCGCTGGTGGAAGCGGCGCAGCTGATGCGCGCGAAGGACATCGGCGGGGTGTTCGTGGCGCTCGACGGTGAGCTGCTGGGCGTGCTCACCGACCGCGACATCACGCTGCGCGCGGTCGCGGACGGCGTCGATCCGCTGACGGTCAGCTGCCATCTGGTGTGCACCCCGGACCCGGTGACCATCGGCCCCGACGAGGAGATCGCGGAGGCGGCCGCGCTGATGCGAAGGCATGAGGTGCGGCGGCTGCCGGTGGTCCGGGCGGGGCGCCCGGTGGGTGTGGTGAGCATGCGCGATCTGGAGCAGGGGCGGGCGCCCGCCTGAGGGGTGCCACATGTCGCCAAGAGGGCGGCGGGGAACGGGAGATGACCGTTCCCCGCCGCCCTTCCTCATGCCCACCTTTGCCCACACTGCGAGACAACTCTTCTCGTCATGCGAGATGCGACGTACGGTGGCGATCGTTCCCGTACGCGGTCGACCAGACGCTCGATGAGGAGTTCCGTCATGCCGAACGACGCCGTCTACACCCACGGACACCACGAGTCGGTGCTGCGCTCGCACACCTGGCGCACGGCCGCCAACTCCGCGGCCTATCTCACCGGCCATCTGAAGCCCCACATGCGCGTCCTGGACATCGGCTGCGGACCCGGCACCATCACCGCCGACCTGGCCGAACTGGTGCCCCAGGGCGAGGTCGTCGGCGTCGACACGGAACCCGCCATTCTGGAACGGGCACGTTCGGTCGCCGAGGAGCGCGGGCTGACCAACACCCGCTTCACCGTCGCCGACGTCCACGACCTGGACTTCCCGGACGACTCCTTCTGCGTCGTCCACGCCCATCAGGTGCTCCAGCACGTCAGCGACCCGGTGCGGGCGCTGCGCGAGATGCGGCGGGTGTGCAAGCCGGGCGGCATCGTCGCGGCCCGCGACGGCGACTACGCCGCCATGACCTGGTATCCGCAGGTCCCCGGACTGGACGCCTGGCTGGACCTGTACCGACGCGTCGCGCGCGCCAACGGCGGCGAGCCGGACGCGGGACGCCGGTTGCGGTCCTGGGCCCTGGAGGCGGGCTTCGCCGAAACCGCCCTCACCTCGACCACCGGCACATGGTGCTACGCCACCCCCGAGGAGCGGGCGTGGTGGAGCGGGCTGTGGGCGGACCGCACGGTCGCGTCCTCGTACGCCCGGCGCGCGGTGGAGGGCGGCCATGCCACGGAGGCGGAGCTGCGGGACGTGGCGGACGCCTGGCGCGAATGGGGCCGCCGGGACGACGGCTGGTTCGGCGTCCTGCACGGTGAGGTGCTGTGCCGTGTCTGACGTGCGGTTGCGGTTCAACTAGGCTCGCCCGCATGGACATCATGGGGACTTCACTGCGGGTCTGCGTCGACGATCTGGACTCCGCCATCAGCGTCTACGAACGGCTCACCGGAGCCGAGGCGTCCCGCTTCCAGCGCGGCGGTGTCTCGGTCGCGGCGGTCGGCTGCTTCTTTCTGATGAGCGGTCCGGAGTCGGAGATGGAGATCCTCCGCAAGATCACGGCGACGATCGCGGTGAAGGACGTGGACGAGGCGATCAGCGATCTGACGGCGGTCGGCGCGCAGATCGTCGCGGGCCCGATCCCCGCCCCCACCGGCCGCATGCTGGTGGCCCGCCACCCGGACGGGTCGATCTTCGAGTACGTGGACCGCAACCCCGGCTGACTCCCCGTCCACCCCGCGGGCGCCCCGGCCGGCCGGGCGGGGGTGCCCGTACCTAATCCGACAGCATGTCGCTCGTGATGGCCCAGCGGTCGTGGTCGCGCCACGCGCCATCGATGTAGAGGAAGTCGGGCGAGAAGCCCTCGTGCCGGAAGCCGTGCCGCTTGACGAGCGCGGCCGACGCCTCGTTACCGGGCTGGATGTTGACCTCGATCCGGTGCAGCCCGAGCGGCCCGAAGGCATGCCGCAGCACCAGTCCCAGCCCCTCGGACATATGGCCGCGCCCTGCGGTGGGCGGAAAGGCGCCGTAGCCGATCGCGCCGCACTGGAACGCGCCGCGCACGATGTTGTTGATGTTGATGAATCCGGCGAGCGCGCCCGTCTCCCGTACGCAGACCAGGAAGCCGTGCCGGTCCTCCCGCTCCAGCTGCGTGATGAAGCCCTCGTACGCCTCGTCCGTCGTGGGCAGCGTCAGCCAGGGGTGATGGAAGGCGGCGCTCTCCCGCGCGAGCCGGACGAATTCGGCGCCGTCCGCACGCCGATGGGGCCGGATGGCGGTGCGGGTTCCCTCGGCGAGATACGCGTGATCAGGCATTCGCCAATCATGGTACGGAGGCCGTGCCTCCGCCACCGGCTTTCGCGGTAGCACACCCTTATGGTCATATCCATGAACGCCGCGCGCGACGGGCGCGACGCCCCCTCTTGATCCTTAAACCCCACGCGAAGACCTGAAGTCCTGGTCAGCGCTGCGGAATAAGTGCTTCACGGACCATTGACCGAGTACACACAGGACCGTATGGTCCCTCGCACCACCCGTTGACTGTTCACAGGGATGAACGTATCGCCAGGAGAGCACCATGGCACAGCAGGGACCCCCCGGCCAGGACGCGGCGCCCGCCCCGGAGCTGGTCGACCGGGCGGTGAGCAAGTTCTTGCGGCGCGTCATGCCGATGCTGGTGTTGATGCTGGTCGTCAATCAGATGGACCGCACCAACGTCGGTTTCGTCCAGGACGACCTCAGTGCCGACATCGGAGTCGGCGCCGCCGCGTACGGCCTGGGCGCGGGGCTGTTCTTCATCAGCTACGCCATCTTCGAAGTGCCGAGCAACATGCTCATGGAGCGCTTCGGCGCCCGCGTCTGGCTCACCCGCATCATGATCAGCTGGGGAGCGGTGACGCTCGCCATGTGCTTCATGCACGGCGCCACCTCCTTCTACGTGCTGCGCTTCCTGCTCGGGATCGCGGAGGCGGGGTTCTTCCCGGGCGTCATGTACTACATGACCACCTGGCTGCCGGACTCCTACCGGGGCAAGGCCAGTGCCATCTTCCTCGGCGGCTCCGCGACCGCGTACATCGTCACCGGCCCGATCAGCGGCGCGTTCCTCGAAATGCACGGCATCGGCGGCTTCGCGGGCTGGCGCTGGATGTTCGCCATGGAGGGCGCCATCTCGATCGCGGTGGGCCTCGTCGCCGCGTTCTTCCTCGTCTCCCGGATCGGCGACGCCCGCTGGCTCAGCGCCGACGAGCGTACGGCCCTCACCGCGGCGCTCGAACGCGACCGGGAAACCCGCAGCCGCGAGCCCAGGGTGTCCCGGTGGCGCCTGGTGCTCCACCCGCAGGTCGCGCTGCTCACCCTCGTCTTCTTCGCCATGGCGCTGACCGGCTACGCCATCACCTTCTGGCTGCCGAGCCTGGTCGACGACATCGGCGGTCTCTCGCCCTTCCAGATCGGGCTGCTCTCGGCCATCCCGTGGATCTGCGCGGTGATCGCCATGTACACCATGAGCCGCTACACCGACCGGATGCCGGACCGGCGCCCGTACCTCGCCATCGTGCTGGTGCTGTCGGCCGTCGGCACGTTCCTCGCCACGCTCGGCTCGCCGTGGTTCGGGCTCGTGGCCCTCACCCTGGCCGCCGTCGGCAGCAAGTGCGGCGCCAACCTCTTCTGGCCGCTGGCCCAGTCCAGCCTCGACGCCAAGGTCACCGCCTCCGGGCTCGCCGTGATCAACTCCCTGGGCAACCTGGGCGGGTTCGTCGCCCCGACGCTCTTCGGCTACCTGGAGGAGACCACGGGCAGCACCAACGGCGGGCTCTACTCGCTCTCCGCCGCCTCCCTGGTCGCCGTGATCGGCGTCTACCTGCTGCGCCGCCCGGCGGCCGGGACGGGGACCGGGGCCGGGGCGGACACCAAGGCCCCCGCCCCGGCGCCCGCACCCTCCGCGCCCTGATCCTTCGCGGGTGCCCCCTCGCGGGCACCCCCTCGCGGGCACCGGCCGGGCTATTCGGTCCGGCCGGGGCCGCCGCGCAGGGCCATGGCCGCCGCGTAACCGGACTCCACCGGTACGTCGAGCAGCACCCACGGCCCCACCGGCACCGGCTCCCGGCCGGTGCCGACGTAGTCCTTCGCCGGGTCCTGGGACAGCCCGGTGCCGATGCCCTTCAGATACGCCTCCTTGCGCGTCCAGCAGCGCCCGAAGGCGGCGGGCCGGTCGGCGGTCGGCAGCGCGTCCAGCTCGGCGCGCTCCCTGGGGTGCAGGCTCTGGGCCACCTGCTCCACCACGGAAGCGGGCTGGAGCTTCTCCACATCGACCCCGACCGGAGCCCCGGCGAACGCGAAGAGCACCAGGTCACCGGCGTGCGACATATTGAAGTGGAGCGGGGCGCCGACCACTGCGGGGCGGCCGTGCGGGCCACCGCAGCCGGGGCAGGACTCCCGGGTGAACGGAACGGCCGCCGGGTCCACGCCCAGATAGCCGCCGAGCAGCTGCCGCAGCCCCACATGGGCCGCCGCGTACCGCTCCCGGTCCTCGGCGCGCAGGAACCTCCCGGCCCGCTCCTGCTCCTCGGCGTCGAGGATCTTGCCGGGTGCGGCGGCGTCCAGGGCGGCGGTGAAGGCGGAGACGCTGAGCAGCCAGGTCTCGGGCTCGCCGCCCTGCGGCCACCCACCGGCCAGGGCGGTGGGCAGCGGCTCACGGCCGACGTGGCGCGGGGCCCGTGCGGGTGTCAACTGGTCCCTCCGATACGAATGATGGCGAAAGAGTTCGCATGTCGGGCCTTGATCGCATGTCGGATCTCGGCGCTGTCGCTCACGCTACCGCTCCCCCGCGGCCGATGCGGTGCGGGGCGCGGTCATGTGCGCAGCTCCAGCGGGGGCACCCCGGCCTCGGAGAGGCCGAAAACCCGGGCGTACAGGGACAGTTCGGCCTCCAGCGCGCGGACCATGGTGTCGGCGCGGCGGAAGCCGTGCCCCTCTCCCTCGAAGGTGAGATACGCGTGCGGCACCCCTCGCCCCGCCATCGCCGCCACGAACCGCTCGCACTGAACGGGCGGGCAGATCGTGTCGTCCAGCCCCTGGAGCAGCAGGAACGGCGCGGTGATCCGGTCGACCCGGTGCAGCGGCGAACGCTCCCGGTAGCGGTCCGGGACCTCGGCCACCGGGCCGATCAGCGACTCCGTGTACCGCGACTCGAAGTCATGGGTCTCGCCGCTGGCCCAGGCGGCGGGGTCGAGGATCGGGTAGATGACCGTGCCGCACGCGTACAGCCCGGTGGCGGTCAGCGACACGGCCGCCGTCCAGCCGCCCGCGCTGCCGCCGCGGATCGCCAGCCGGGCCCGGTCGGCGACGCCCTCGTCGGCGAGCGCCCCGGCGACGGCGGCGCAGTCCTCGACATCGGCCACGCCCCACCGCTCGCGCAGCCGGTCACGGTAGGCGCGGCCGTAGCCGGTGGACCCGCCGTAGTTGACCTCGGCGACACCGATGCCGCGCGAGGTGAAGTACGCGATCTCCAGATCGAGCACGAGCGGCGCCCGCCCGGTGGGCCCGCCGTGCGCCCACACCACGTAAGGCGGCAGCTCGCCGGGCGGCGCGGTGTGGCCGGGGTTGTGGGGCGGGTAGAGGTGCGCGTGGATCTCCCGGCCGTCCGCCCCGGTGAAGGTGCGGACCTGGGGCTCCGGGTAGTACGCGGGGTCGACGGGGTCGGTGTGGGCACTGCCGATGACGCGGGCGCGGCCGGTACGGGTGTCCAGCTCCACGACCTCGTGCCCGCTGCGCGGGCTGGCGGCGACGCCGATGACCCGGTCGCCGTCCACGGCGAGCGTCGGCTCCCACTCGGTCCACGGCCCGGCGACATCGGCCAGCTCACCGGTCCTGGGGTCGAGGATCCCGAGCGTCTGCGCGCCCCGCCCGTGCAGCACGGCGACGAGCCCACCGTCCATCGGCGCGAACCAACGGTGCCCGAGCTTCCACAACGGCCCCCCGAATTCCTCCTGCCGAGGACACAGCGTGCTGCTCGCGATGACGTCCCCGCCCGCCGCGTCGGCGTCGATCCGCTCCAGCTGCCACCAGCCTCCGAGGTCCGAGACGAACAGCAGCGAACCGTCATCCGCCCACTCGGCCTGCGCCACCGATTCATCGGTGTCTCCCACGAGCGGTCTCACCCCGGCGAACGGGCCGTCGTCCGTTACGTCGGCGACCATCACCACCGTGCCGTCCCACGGCATCTGGGGGTGGTCCCAGGCGATCCACGCCACGCGGCGGCCGTCGGCGGAGAGGCGGGGGCCGGTGACGAAGTCATGGCGGGCGTCGGTGAGTTCGCGCACGGCCGTGCGGTCCTCGGCGGCCGAGCCGTCGAGCGGTACGGCGGCGATCACCCGCCGTACGTCGGTCGGCCGCTCCCCCGTGAACTCCTCCAGCACGCACCACACCTCACCCCGCCCCGGAGGCAGCCGGAGGTCGGCCCAGCGCAGCCCCTCGCCCACCTCCGACACCGGGGTCAGCGGGCGCGGCGGGGTGCCCGCCGGGGCGTCCGGTTCGTACGCGTACAGCCGCTGGTCGGCGAAGTGGACGAACACCACCAGCGGGCCGCCGTGCGGGCGGGGGGCCGCGGCCCACGGGGTGCCGCCGTAGCCCATGACCGTGCTGCGCACGTTCCACGGCGGGGGCAGGACCGGCTCCTCGGTGCCGTCGGGCCGCAGCCGGATCAGCGCGCGGCGGCCGCCCTCGGCGGGGCGGGGCGCGGTCCACCACACCTCGGGCCCGACCGTGCCCACGTACTCGGGGTGGCCGTCGTGCGAGGCGGCGAGGGCGGCGTCGATCGGGGAGCGCCACGTCCCGTACGGGGCCGGGGCCGTCACTTCCTGCACCACCGGCTCACGCCCTCTGGAGGAAGTCGTCGAGCACCCGGACCCCGAAGTGCAGGGCGTCGACCGGCACCCGCTCGTCCACGCCGTGGTAGAGCGCCTGGTAGTCGAAGCCCTCGGGCAGCCGCAGCGGCGAGAAGCCGTAGCCGCGGATGCCGAGCCGGGAGAACTGCTTGGCGTCGGTGCCGCCCGACATGCAGTACGGCACGGCATGGCCGCCCGGGTCGAAGCGCTGGACGGCGGCACGCATCGCCTCGTACGTGGGCGCCTCGGGCCCGACCGGGGCCTGGAGGGGGACCTCGCGGTGGTGGAACTCCCAGTCGACATCGGGGCCGGTGAGCCGGTCGAGGGTGTCCCGGAACTCGTCCTCGCCGCCGGGCAGCATCCGCCCGTCGATGTAGGCGCTCGCGCTGCCGGGGATCACATTGATCTTGTAACCGGCCTCCAGGACCGTCGGGTTGGCGCTGTTGCGCACGGTCGGCTCGATGAGCGCGGCGGCAGGGCCCAGCTTGGCGAGCAGCTCGTCGACGTCGAAGTCGGGCGCGTCCACATCGGCCGGGATGTCCTGGAGGGCGGCGATCTCGGTGAGCGCCGCCTTGACGGTGGGCGTCAGCCGCACCGGCCAGCGGTGGTCGCCGATGCGGGCGACGGCGGCGGCCAGTCGGCTGACCGCGTTGGCCCGGTTGACCTTCGAGCCGTGCCCGGCCCGGCCGTGGGCGGTGAGCTTCAGCCAGGCCGTGCCGCGCTCCCCCGCCGCGATGGGGTAGAGCCGCAGCCCGGGCCCGGCGTGGAAGGTGAAGGCGCCGGATTCGCTGATGCCCTCGGTGCAGCCCTCGAACAGCTCCGGGTGCCGGTCGGCGAGATAGCCGGAGCCCCAGGCGGCGCTGTCCTCCTCGTCGGCGGTGAAGGCCAGCACGATGTCCCGGCGGGGCCGCACCCCGGCCCGGGCCCAGGCCCGGACGACGGCGAGGACCATCGCGTCCATGTTCTTCATGTCGATGGCGCCGCGGCCCCACACCACCCCGTCGCGCACCTCGCCGGAGAAGGGGTGCACGGTCCAGTCGGCGGGCTCGGCGGGCACCACGTCCAGATGTCCGTGGACGAGCAGCGCGGGCGCGGCACGGTCGGTGCCCTCGATGCGGGCGACCACGTTGGTGCGCCCCGGCGACCGCTCCAGCAGCGTGGGGTCGATGTCCACATCGCTCAGCATCTCCGCCACGTACTCGGCGGCCGGGCGCTCCGAGCACTCCCCTCCGCCGCGGTTGGTGGTGTCGATCGCGATCAGCTCGGAGGTGAACCGCACCACCTCCTCCAGCGCCTGAGCGTCAATCGTGTCAGCCATATTGCTCCTCCACCGCGGCCGATACGACGGTCGTGACCGCCTTGAAGCAGCGGATCCCCTCGTACATGGTCGGTGAGGTGTAGGCGACGCGACGCTCGCCGCTGTGCTCCACGCCCGGTACGACGCTCGCCGCCCCCACCAGATGCTCGGCGTCGAATTCCAGCTCGATCGTGAACGGGCCCCGGTGCGGGGGCTCGTGGCGGACCGCCAGCACGGTGGCCTCCCGCGCGGCCTCCCGGATGTCGGCCGCGGTGCGGGCGGGGGTGCGGCACACCGCCGCGTACCGCGAGACGTAGTCCTTGACGGCGACACACCGGGCGTCCGGCGCATAGCCCTTGGCGTCCTCGCAGGTCAGATCGTCGCCGGTGACCAGCACCACCGGCACGCCGTACTCGGCGACCACGAGCGCGTTGAGCAGCCCTTCGCTCGCCCGGGCGCCGTTCGCCCATACCCCGGTCACGGAGTTGGGGAGATAGGTGTGGGCGAGCACGCCCTCGGTGCCCGCGCCGGTGTGGTAGCCGATGAACGCCACCCCGTCCACATCACCGTGCTGCACGCCCTCGACCATGCTCAGCGTCTTGTGCCGACCGGTGACCATCTGCGCTCTCGGGTCCAGCTTCTCCAGCAGCAGATTGCGCATGGACCAGTGCGCCTCGTTGATGAGCACCTCGTCCGCACCGCCGTCGAAGAACCCCAGCACCGCCGCGTTCACATCCGAGGTGAACAGGGGTCGGCAGCGCTCCCACTGCGGGGTGCCGGGCAGCACGTCCCCCGGCCAGGTCACGCCGGTGGCACCCTCCATATCAGCGCTGATGAGGATCTTCATGGTTCGTTACGTTACGCGCTGTACCGGGACCGAACCACCCCTGTGGATAACCCCTCTAGCCCTCCTCCGCACGGGCCACCACGAACCACCGGGCCGGGAGCTCCACCCGTGAACCGTCGGCCCATTGCTCCGTCTGGGCCAGGGCCGTGGGGCCCTCGGCCAGAATCCTCAGACCCGCCGCCGCCAGCAGCTCCGGCACCTCGGTATCCCCCGCGTCGGCGGGCTTGAGGCCGTGGTCGAAGACGCGGCGGAGCTTCAGCGGCGGGCCGCCGGGGGTCTCGGCCAGCCGGGCCAGCGTCGTCTTGGACTCCTCCGTCAGCTCCGCGAGGAAGCCCCGGCCGCGGCGGCCGACCAGAGTGGCCACCGCCTCGGCGACCGGGCGGCGGTCGGGGGCATCACTCTGGTGGATGACAGCGCGCATATAGATGTTGACATCGCCGAGGCCGTCGCGCAGCGCCCGCACGGCCGCCGCGTCCGTGAGGCTCAGCTGCCGGAACTCGGCGCTCCGCGCCGTGTCCGCGCGCCGCGCGTGCGCGACCGCCGCATGGGACAGGTCGACGCCCACCGCACGGCCGAAGCGAGTGGCCAGATAGCGGGTCTGGGTGCCGTTTCCGCAGCCCAGATCGACGACAGGGAGGGAGAGGTCGGCGTGCGGGACCAGGCGGTCGACGTCCCGGGCGGCGCTCAGCGCCGGGTCGGCGTCCCAGATGGCCTCCCCCGGGGCGTCCGAGGTCTCCCGCCAGTAGCTCTCCCACGCTTCCCGGTAACGCTCCGACACGCTCATCGCCGCTCCCCGTCCGTCCGTCGTTCCGTCAGTCCGCACCGCGATGTGCGGGGCCCGTCAGCGCCTGCTCGAACCAGACGGTCTTGCCCTGCCGCGTCCGGCTCGTACCCCACTCCCTCGCCAGCTCACTGATCACCCGCAGCCCGCGCCCGTACTCGTCGTCCTGGCGGGCGTCCAGCAGCGCGGGCAGTTCGTGGTCGTCGTCCGCGACCTCGCACAGCAGCGCCTCGGTGCGGACCAGACGCAGCACCACATGGTGGGTGTGGGCGTGCCGCACCGCGTTGGTCACGGCCTCGCTGACGAGCAGTTCGGCGGTCTCCACGGCGTGCGGCAGGCCCCAGCGCAGCAGCCGCTCCCGGACCAGGCGGCGGGCCCGGCCCACCTCGGCCGGGTCGAGTGCCAGCCGCCACTGGGCGACGTCGTCGGAGGGGATGCCGTTCAGCCGGGCCATCAGCAGCGCCACATCGTCCTTGCGGCCGCCGCGTTGACCCAGCGCGCGGATGACGGTGTCGCACGCGTCGTCCATCGACGCAGCCGGATGGGCGGCGGACTCGCACAGCGCCGCGAGCCCGGCGCCGATGTCCTGACCGCGCACCTCCACCAGGCCGTCCGTGCACAGGATGAGCCGGTCGCCGGGCGCGACCCGCACCGTGGCCGTCTCGAAGGGCACCCCGCCCACGCCGATCGGCGCGCCGGTCGGCAGGTCCAGCAGCGCGCTGCCGCCGTCCTGGGCGCGCACCAGGACGGGCGGGATGTGGCCCGCGTTGGCCAGCAGCAGCTCGGAGCGGATCGGGTCGTAGACCGCGTACAGACAGGTGGCCAGATAGTGCTCGCCGAGCCGCTGCGCCAGGTCGTCCAGGTGGCGCAGCAGCTGCGCGGGCGGCAGATCGAGCGCGGCCATGGTCTGCACGGCGGTGCGCAACTGGCCCATCATCGCGGCCGAGTTCAGCCCGTGCCCCATCACATCGCCGACGACGAGCGCGGTGCGCGAACCGGACAGCTTGATGGCGTCGAACCAGTCGCCGCCGACCCGGCCCAGCCGGGTGCCCGGCAGATAGCGGGTGGCGGTGTCACAGCCCGCCATGCGCGGCGTCACCTGGGGCAGCATGCTGTCCTGGAGGGTCTCCGCCACGTTCTCCTGGTACGTGTACATCCGGGCGTTGTCGAGCACGAGCCCGGCGCGGGCGGCGAGTTCGGCACCGGTCGTACGGTCCATGTCGCCGAACACCTCACGGCCCGCGCGGCGCAGCAGCACCATGAAGCCGAGCACCACGTCGCGCGCCTTGAGGGGCACGATGAGGATCGACCGGCCGTTGATCAGCGGGCGCAGGTCCCGTTTCTCGAACTGTCCGGCGATCCGGTCGCCCAACTCGTCGCTGATGTACGGGATGAGCACGGGCTCGCCGGTGACCATGCACTGGAAGAACGGGGTGTGCTCGGGGAACGCGATGCTCTCCCCGACCGGCACCGTGTCGTCCCAGCGCCCCGGTTCGTCGTTGTGCTCGACCCAGACGCGGTGCCAGACGGTGGTGACGTCGGGCGGGCCATCGGGGAAGCCCTCGCCCGCGAGGACCTGGGCGCGCAGATGCGTACCGGCGAAGTCCGCGAAGCGCGGGACGGCGGCGCTGGTCACCTCGCGGATGGTGCGGGCCAGGTCGAGGGAGCTGCCGATGCGGCCGCTGACCTCGTTCAGGAACTCCAGGCGCTCGCGGACGGCGGCGTATTCGAGATCGTCTTCGAGGTCTTCTTCGAGATCGTCGGGGCCGTCGTCCCCGGGGACGGACGACGGCGGCCGCTCGGCGGCCACGCGGAGCCGGGCCGCGCGGCGGGCCTGGCGCTCGCGGTAGCGGGGCATGCCCCAGTCCGGCGTCACCGGGACCCGTGCGTGGTGGCTGATCTCCAGCACCGGATAGCCGAGTTCGAGAACCTGGGCGACGATGCGGCCGGCGGCGGCCGGGCCCATGTTGGGCAGGATGTCCGGCAGCCGCCCGGCCAGCAGCTCGGCGCCGGGGAACTCGGTGTGCAGCGCGAAACCCGGCGCGAAGCGCTCGTCGGGGGCGCCCGTGGTGAGCCCCGAGGCGTCCGCCGCCAGCACCAGCAGCCGCTCGGGGCCGGGTCCGGCGAGTGGGTACGCCCACCACACCACGTCGACCTGGGCGGCGTCGTCCGAGGGGGTCATCCGGGCGCGGCCCGCGGTGGGGTACCGCCCACCGCCGAAGGCGTCGTCCTGCGCGGGGCCCGGCGGCATCGTGCGTATGCGGTCCGCCTCGTGCACCTCGTACGCCTCGTACGGCCCACCCGCCGCGCCCGGCAGATCCGCGCCGCGCAGCGCTCCCGAAACCGGCATCAGATCGACGGCGGACGCGCCGAGAGCCTGCTCGCGGGTGCGTCCGAAGAGTCTGCGGGCGCCGGAACTCCAGTGCGTGACCAGCCCGTCGGCGTCGACCACGACCACGGCGAGCGGAATCCGGCCGGATACCTCCGTCCGCTGCGCCGGTACCCAGGGCGCGCCGCCCAGCCCGCCGTCACCGCGCGACGTGCCCTGCTCCATAGGCGGAAGACTCCTTCGCACGCAAGATCTGCGACACCTCTTCAACGGTACGGCGGGGCCGGGCCGGAGCGCGGGCCAATACCCGAATAGGTGCTGTCTGGTGCGAGGTTGCGGGCACGCGTGCGATGTCCCGCGCACAGTCTTCCGCCCCGGCCCCCGGCGGAAGGCGGGGGCCGGGGCGGGGCGGCCGGTGATCGGTGATCGGTAGCCGACCGGTGGTCAGTCCTCGTGGCCCAGGTGCAGATCGCGTTCCGTACGCCCGCCGCCCGCCACCTGGAGCACCGTCGCCACCGGGGGGTAGCCAGCGGCGATCACCGTGTACTCGCCCGCCGACAGGTCGATGAAGCGGAAGGCGCCGTCCGCGGCGGTCGTCGCCGTGTCGACCACGTTCCCTGCCGCGTCCAGCAGCGTGACCCGGGCGTCCTCCACGAGGCGGCCGCCACCGGCCCGTACGACGCCGCGCAGCACCGCGCCACCGGCCAGTTCGATGTCCTGGCGGGTCTCGCGGGCGGCCTGCACGGTGACGGGGAGGGCGGCGGGGCGGAACGCGGGCGCGCTGGAGGCCAGGGTGTACTCCCCTGCGACCAGCTCGGTCATGACATAGCCCCCTTCGCGTCCGCTGCGCGTGGAGGCCACCACCTCGCCGCGTACGTCGGTGAGGGTGACCGTGGCGTCCCGTACGGGCGTACCGTCCGCGGTGAGCACGGAACCGGCGAGGCGGCCCGCGCCGCCCAGCACCACGTCCAGCTCGACCGGGCGGTCGCCGACGGTGACGCTGACCGCCCGCGGCTGGTGGCCTCCGGCCGCCGCGATCAGGACGTACGCCCCGGTTCCCGGCGTGCTCAGCGCGTACCGCCCGTCCTCGCCGGTGGCGCCGCGCCCGATCTGACGGCCGCTGACGTCGATGAGGGTGAGCGCGGCCCGCGGGACCGAGGTGCCGTCGTGGTGCTGGACGGTGCCGCACACCGGGATGCCCGCGACGGGCGGTGGGGGCGGCGGGGCGGCGTGCCGGGGCACCGAGCGCGCCGCCGGTACGACGGGGTCCGGCTGGACGACGGGATCCGGCTGGACGCCGGGGTCTGGCTGGACGGCGAAGTCGGTGTGGGACACCAGAGGTTTCTCCTTCAGCAGGAAGGCGAGCAGGAAGCCCAGGACGAGCACCGGCACGAGATAGAGGAAGATCCGCGGTATGGCGTCCGCGTACGCCGTGATGTAGCCGTCGCGCAGGGCGCGCGGCATGGCGTGCACGATCTGCGGGGTGACGGAGTCGGGGTCGGGCAGCTCCGGGCCGCCGTCGGCCCGGCCGCCCGTGCCCTTGGGGAACTCGTCGGCGAGGCGGTCGGCGAGCCGATGGGCGAAGAGGGTGCCGAAGATGGCCGCGCCGACGCTGCCGCCGATCTGCCGGAAGTAGTTGTTGGCGCTGGTGGCGGAGCCGAGGTCGGCGGGCGACACGGAGTTCTGCACGGAGAGGATCAGCACCGGCAGCACCAGCCCGATGCCCAGCCCGAGGACGCCCATCCAGAGGCTGTAGTCCTGGCGGGAGGTGTCCTCCTCCAGCCGGGACAGCAGCCACATGCCGCCGATCGAGATGAGGCCGCCGACCACGGGGAAGACCTTGTAGCGGCCGGTGGCGCTGATGAGCTGACCGGCGGCGATCGACGCCAGCACCATGCCGCCCATCATGGGCACCATCAGCAGCCCCGACTCGGTGGCGGAGACGCCGTCGACCATCTGGAGGAAGGTGGGCAGATAGCTGGCGGCGCCGAACAGCGCGACGCCGACGACCGTGCCGATGAGCCCGGAGACGCAGAAGACCGAATCGCGGAACATGCGCATCGGCATGAGCGGTTCGGGGACGACGCACTCCACGACGACGAAGAGGATCGCCGAGCCCGCCGCGCCCAGGGCGAGCCCGAGGATGACGCGCGAGTGCCAGCTGTACTCCGTACCGCCCCAACTGGTCAGCAGGATGGTGCAGGTGGAGAACATGGTGAGGAACAGGGCGCCCAGGAAGTCGAAGCGCGGCCGCCGCAGCGGTTCGGGCACCTTGAGGACGGCGGCCACGACGGCGAGCGTGACCAGGCCGAAGGGGACGTTGGCGTAGAAGCACCAGCGCCAGGAGGCACGGTCGGTGAAGAAGCCGCCGATCAGCGGTCCGGCCACCGAGGCGAGGCCGAACGCGGCGCCGATGAGCCCCATGTAGCGGCCGCGCTCCCGTGGCGGCACGATGTCGGCGATGATCGCCTGGACGCCGATCATCAGCCCTCCGGCGCCCACGCCCTGCACCGCGCGGAAGACGATCAGCTCGTCCATCGTGCGCGACCATCCGGCGAGCGCGGAGCCCACGACGAAGACGACGATCGCGAAGATGAAGACGCTCTTGCGGCCGATGAGATCGCCGAGCTTGCCGTAGACGGGCAGCACGATGGTGACGGCGAGGAGGTAGGAGGTGACGGTCCAGGACATCTTGTCCAGGCCGTGCAGTTCGCCGACGATCTCGGGGAGGGCGGTGGCGACGATCGTCTGGTCGAGGGCGGCCAGCAGCAGGGCGAGCATCAGCCCGAGGAAGACCGTCCGCACCCGGGCCGGGCTGAGCCCGGCCCCGGCGGGGGCGTCGCCGGCTGCTCCTGTGGTGGTGCCGGGTCTGTCGCCGTCGCCCGGTCCGTCACCGGGCCCGGACGCGGTTCCGGACCCGGAGCCGGTTCCGGGCCCGGAGCCGGTTCCGCCGGAGGCGCGGGCGGGTGCGCCTGCCGACCGGTGGCCCTTCGCGAAGGTGGTCTCGGTGATCCCGCCCACGTCTGTCTCCCCTCGTCACGCCTGCGCCGCCGCCCTTTTCTCGCATTACGCGACAACTGGGGGCAAGCGCGACGAATCGATAAAGAGACGGGTCCGGGCGGCTTTACCGCAAGTGGGAGCGGGTGCGCCTGTCGAGCGCACCGCGGAGAAAACCACCCGAACCGGTGACCATGGCTACTGGGCGCTCTGGGCGGGGAGTTCGGCCGCGAGCTTCTCCAGCACGCCGTCGTAGATGCGGGCGAGACCCTTGGGCGCGAAGGTGCGCTCGAAGAAGCCGCCGATGCCGCCCGCGCCGTTCCACACCGAGGTCACGACGACCCGCGCCTTGCCCTCCCCGGCCGGGGTGACGGTCCAGGTGGTGACCATGGAGGAGTTGCGGTCCTTCTCCACGAGCTGACCGTCGGTCGGCTCGGAGACCTCCAGCAGGCAGTCACGCACCCGCTTGCTGGTGGCCTGGAGCCGCCAGTGCACCAAGGTGCCCTCTCCGTCGCCGCCCTCGCGGACCTCGTACTCGCTGAACTGCTCGGTGAGCAGTTTGGGGCGGACCTCGCGGTAGTCGGCGAGCGCGTCGAACACGTCCTCGGGCTTGCCCGTGACGATGCGCTCCGTGGTGGCCTCGACCTGGCCCATTGCTCTTGCCTCCGATGGTTGCGTTGCCATGCGCTGCGCTGGCAAGCCAACCACCTGCGGGTCACCCGCCCAAATTCGGGGTTGACGGAAACGAAGGGAACATGTGTTCTATTGTGGTAGTGAGCGAGACCCCGGAGGTGCGTGCCATGCGCTGGGACAACCTGACAGGCGGCGGCGAGGCGGCCACCCCGGCCCTCTTCGCCGCCGACGCGGTGATCTCTCGGACGTTCGACACCCCCGAGTTCCGCGGCATCACCTTTCACGAGATCCGCGCACGTTCGATCGTCAACCGGGTGCCAGGGGCGTCCCGGATGCCGTTCGAATGGACAGTGAACCCGTACCGCGGCTGCACCCACGCCTGCGTCTACTGCTTCGCGCGCAAGACCCACAGCTATCTCGACCTCGACACCGGGTACGACTTCGACACCCAGGTCGTCGTCAAGGTCAACGCCCCGGAGCTGCTGCGGCGCGAGCTGGCCGCCCCGCGCTGGCGCGGCGAGCACATCGCCATGGGCACCAACGTGGACTGCTACCAGCGCGCCGAAGGCCGCTACCAGCTCATGCCCGGCATCCTCGGCGCGCTCGTCGAGCGCGCCAACCCCTTCTCCATTCTCACCAAGGGCACGCTCATCCTGCGCGACCTGGAGCTGCTGCGCCGCGCCGCCCGCGTCACCGACGTCGGCGTCTCGGTCTCCGTCGGCTTCACCGACCGCGCGCTGTGGCGCAGCGTCGAACCGGGCACCCCCTCCCCCGAGCGGCGCCTCGACGCCGTACGGACCCTCTCCGAGCACGGCGTCCCCTGCGGGGTGCTGATGGCCCCCGTGATCCCCTTCCTCAGCGACTCCCCCGAGCAGCTGCGCGCGACCGTCCGCGCGGTCGCCGAAGCCGGCGCGACCTCCGTGACCCCACTGGTGCTGCATCTGCGCCCCGGCGCCCGCGAATGGTTCACGGCCTGGCTCACCCGGCACCATCCGCGGCTGCTGAAGCGCTACGACGCGCTGTACGAGGGCGGTTCGTACGCACCGAAGTGGTACCAGCGGCGGATCACCGGGATCGTGCACGACCTCGCCGCCGAGTACGGCATCGGCCCGTACGAACCCGGCGCGCACCGGGCCGTCCCCGAGCCGCCCGCCCCCGCCGGACCCCCGGGTCCGGCGCAGTTGTCACTCCTGTGAGCGATGATCTCCCCATGACCCCGCGGCGGTGCGGGGGCTATGCGGAGTTCGAGGAGGACGCATGTCCCAGCTCAGCCATGTGGCCGCGCCCGACGGGGTCGCGCCGGGGAACGGGTACAGCCATGTCGTCTGGGGCACCGGGCGCTTCGTCGCGGTCTCCGGGCAGATCGCCCTGGACGAGACCGGGGCACTGGTCGGCGAGGGCGACCCGGCCGCGCAGGCCCGCCAGGTGTTCGAGAATCTGCGGCGCTGCCTGGCCGAGGCCGGGGCGACGTTCGCCGATGTGGTGAAGCTGACCTATTTCGTCACCGATGTCGCCCATCTGCCCGCGATCCGCCTGGCGCGGGACGAGGTCATCGACACCGCACGCCCACCGGCCAGCTCGGCGGTGCAGGTCGCGGCGCTGTTCCGGTCGGATCTGCTGCTGGAGATCGAGGCGTTCGCGATCATCGGGGACGGCACCGCCGGCTAGGGGGACTTGGCCCGCGCGAGGGCCGTCGCCAGGCGGTCGCGGACCTCGGTCTGGGCGGCGATCCGGGCGTCCAGGACGGCGAGCCGGGCCTCCGCGATGCGCAGCCCCTCCCCGGCCGGGGGCGCCGTCGCCATGTCGCCGTCCAGGCAGGGGAGGAAGCAGCGCACGTCGTCCAGGGTGAGGCCCACCGCGAGCAGATGGCGGATGTTGCGGACGCGGACGGCGGCCCGGTCGTCGTACTCGCGGTAGCCGTTGTGGGCCCGTACGGAGGTGATCAGGCCCGCCTGCTCGTAGTGGCGCAGCGCGCGCGGTGTCGTGCCAGTCGCCCGCGCCAGTTCCCCGATCCGCACCGGTCCCCACCTCCGGTGCCGTTCTATCAGCCGACGACCGCCCCGCCGTCCACGGGCAGGACCACGCCGGTGATGAACGAGGCGCCGGGCGAGGCGAGTCGGCTGATCGCCCACGCCACCTCCTCGGGCCGCCCGATCCGCCCCAGCGGGGTGTGCGCGAGCTGCCAGGCGCGCACCTCGGCCCGCCGCTCGGGCGACAGCCCCGAGTGGTCCGCGATCGGCGTCTCGATCGCCCCCGGCGCCACGGCCACCACCCGCACCCCGCGCGGCGCCAGCTCCACCGCCCAGCTGCGGGTCAGCGTCTCCAGCGCGGCCTTCGTCGCGGCGTAGCCGGAGTTGCCCGGCCAGCCGCGCTGACCGACGGCGGTGGACACGTTGACGATCACTCCGCCGGTCGCCTCCAGGGGGCCGAGGGCGGCCCGCGCGAGCAGGGTCGGCGCGACGAGGTTGGTGTCGAGCTGAGCGGTGATCAGTTCGAGGGTGGTGTCCGCCAGGGGCGCGGAGCGGACGATCGCCGCGTTGTTCACCAGGACGTCGAGCCGTCCGTACGTCTCGACGACATGACCGACGATGTCCTCGGCGGCGCCGGGCGCGGTGATGTCCGCCGCGTACGGATGGACGCGGCCATGGCCGCGCGCCGTCTCCGCCAGCGGCTCCGCCCGCCGCCCGACGGCCACGACCCGCGCGCCGTCCGCGGCGAGCGCGCGGGCGGTGGCCCGGCCGATGCCGGTACCGGCGCCGGTGACGAGGGCTACGGGCTCTGTGCGTGAGGAATTCTCCATGGCCAAGATCGTGCGACCCTGCCACCGGCGTCAAGGTCAAGCCGCCTACGGTGGAGGCATATGAACGGGGCGCGGGTACGGGTCAGGGAGATGGCCGAGGCCGACATCGACGCCGTGGCGGCGGTGCGGGTACGGGGGTGGCAGAAGGCGTACACGGGGCTCATGCCGCAGACGTATCTGGACGGCCTGAGCGTCGAGCAGGACGCCGAGCGGCGGCGGGAGTTCTTCTCCCGCGGACTCGGCGACGTGGTCAACCTGGTGGCGGAGGACGCCTCCGGCGAGGTCGTCGGCTGGTCCTGCTTCGGTCCCTACCGCGACCGCGACCTGCCGCCCGGCGACGCCGAGCTGTACGCCCTCTACGCGCACCCCGCGCTCCTGGGCACCGGCATCGGCCACGCCCTCCTCACCGAAACCCGCCACCGCACCGCCGAACGGCGCTTCCCGCACTTGCGGCTGTGGGTGCTGGAGCGGAACCACCGGGCCCGGCGCTTCTACGAGCGGGCGGGCTTCGTGACGGATGGGGGCGCGGTGACGTACAAGGTGGAGGGCGCGGCCGTACCGGAGGTGCGCTACGCCCTCCGCCTGCCCGCGGGTTGATCCCCCCG
This sequence comes from Streptomyces sp. NPDC021115, assembly GCF_044333065.1. Lineage (NCBI taxonomy): Bacteria > Bacillati > Actinomycetota > Actinomycetes > Kitasatosporales > Streptomycetaceae > Streptomyces > Streptomyces sp. NPDC021115. The sequence goes on along the minus strand of NZ_JBIRQF010000002.1, from coordinate 133,610 downwards.
GGGCCCCAGCCCCAGCCCCGGCCCCGGTCCCGGGACGTCGCCGAGCCCGGCGCGGGGCCGGGCCAGACGGTCAGCGGACGGTGGCTCGGCCCTTGCCGGGGCGGGGTGGGGGTGGGGTGGGGTCCAGGTGGCCGCCGCCGCTGATGCGGGCCAGGGCGGCGGCGGCCGCGGCGCTGAGCCGTATGTGCTCGGCCGCCGCCTTCAGGGCGGGGATGGCACGTTCGTCGCCGATCGCGCCCAGCCCCTCCACGCAGGCGCGCGCGATGGCCCAGTGCCGGTCGCGGGCGGCCAACTGCCGTTCCAGGGCGGCGACCAGGGCGGGTACGGACTCGGGGGCGCGGAGTTCGACGAGGAGCCGGATGGGGTGCAGGGAGTACGCGGTGCGCAGCGGATTGGTGGCCAGGGCGGCGGCGGCCCGGGCGGTGCGCGGGTCGTCGAGCCGGGCCAGCACCCGCGCCGCGGTCGCGCAGCGCGCGGGCTCGCGGTAGTTGAGGAGCAGGACGAGCGTTTCGAAGGCGCGCCGGTCGCCCGCGCTGCCGAGTACGAAGGCGGCGGTCTCGCGGGCCCACAGCGGCTGCTCCGGCGCGACCAGGATGCGGGCGAGCTGTTCCCGCGCGGCAGGGGTGCCCTGCCGTACGAGCGCGAGCAGCGAGGCGTGGGCCGCCGTCTCCTGCTGCGTTGTGAGCGAGGCCCGTACCCGCTCCGTCAGCGTCCGGAATTCGTCGTCCATGTCGAGGTCTCCCCTCCCCGGTGATCCGCGCCATCGCGCAGGACTCACAGTCGGCTCTGGCGTCTTGGTTACCCGCGAGTTAATATGGCGACACGAGCAGCACCCCTGCTCGGGCGGCCTGGTGACGCAGCCGCCTTGTGTGACGTCGGTTCGGCAGTTTCAGCAGCAGTTCGGCATGGCCCCGGGACAGGGCCCGCCGTATGTCTCCCACGGGCAGTTTCCTCCGTGCGGCGCTGTCCGCCAGGGAGCGCGCAAGCCCTTCCGTCGGAGTTTTCAACACGGCCGGAGGAGATCCCGCAAGCGACACCGGACATCCGTCCGGTATGCGGTGTCCGTCCTCCGCTCATCGTCGGAAGCTCCCCTCAAGTCGTCACTTCATCCCCGTCTTCCGGGGAACACCCTCTGGAGTCCGCGATGGACCGTCTCCCACAGACCGGCGTCAGCACCACGTCCTCCTCTGATCTCTCCCCCTCCCGGGCCCCGCTCACTACTGTTGCGGTCGTCGGGCTCGGCACGATGGGCACCGGCATCGCCGAGATCCTGGCCCGTGCGGGGCGTCAGGTGATCGGCGTCGACATCGACGCCGGGGCCTGCCGCCGGGCCGTCACCGCGCTGGAGGTGGCCACCGCCCGGGCGGTGGGCCGCGGGCGGCTCACCGAGCGTGAGCGGACGGCCGCGCTCGACCGCTTCCGCATCGCGACCGATCTGTCCGCCGTGGCGGAGGCGGATCTGGTGATCGAGGTGGTGCCGGAGGACTACGGCATCAAGCACGAGGTGTTCGCCGCGCTGGACGCCGTCGTCCGCCCCGAGACCATCCTGGCGACCGGCACGAACGCCCTGTCGGTGACCCGGCTGGCGGCCGAGTCCGCCCGCCCCGAGCGCGTGCTGGGGCTGCACTTCTTCAATCCGGCGCCCGCCATGAAGCTCGTGGAGATCGTCTCCAGCGTGCTGACGGCGCCCACCGCCGTCGAGGCGGTCACGGCGCTCGCCCGCGACCTCGGCAAGGAGCCGGTCGCGCTCGGCGACCGGCCGGGCTTCATCGCCGACGGGCTGCTGTTCGGCTACCTCAACCAGGCCGCGGCGATGTACGAGTCGCGGTACGCGGCGCGCGAGGACATCGACGCCGCGATGCGGCTCGGCTGCGGGCTGCCGATGGGCCCGCTGGCCCTGCTGGACCTGATCGGGATCGATACGGCCCGTACCGTCCTGGAGGCGATGTACGCGGCCTCCGGCGACCGGCTGCACGCGCCCGCGCCGGTCCTGGGCCAGCTGGCCGAGGCCGGGCTCACCGGCCGTAAGGCGGGCCGCGGCTTCTATACGTACGAGGCGCCCGGCAGCGGCACCGTCGTCCCGGACGGCGCGGCGCCCGAGGCGCCGTCCCCGGATCTGGGCCGTCCGGTGCGGGTGGTCGGCGTCGCGGGCTCGGGCACGATGGCCAGCGGCATCGCCGAGGTGTTCGCCAAGGCGGGCCACGAGGTGGTGCTGGCGGCCCGTACCCGGGAGAAGGCGGAGACGGCCAAGGCCCGGGTCGCGAAGTCGCTGGCGCGGTCGGTGGCCAAGGGGCGGATGACGGACAAGGTGCGGGAGCGGGCGCTGGCCCGGATCACCCCGGCCGACGCCCTCGACGCGTTCGCGGCCGCGGACCTGGTGGTGGAGGCGGTGGCCGAGGACCTGGCGGTCAAGCAGGAGCTGTTCACCGTGCTGGACAAGGTGTGCAAGCCGGGCGCGGTGCTCGCCACCACCACGTCCTCGCTGCCGGTGGTCGCCTGCGCCCGCGCCACGTCGCGCCCGCAGGACGTGATCGGCATGCACTTCTTCAACCCGGCCCCCGCGATGAAGCTGGTCGAGGTGGTGCGCACGGTGCTGACCTCGGAGGAGGTGCGGGCCACCGCGCACACCGTGTGCCGGGAGGTCGGCAAGCACCCGGTGGACTGCGGCGACCGGGCCGGGTTCATCGTCAACGCCCTGCTGTTCCCGTATCTGAACAACGCGGTGAAGATGGTCCAGGAGCACTACGCGTCGCCCGATGACATCGACGCCGCGATGAAGCTCGGCGGCGGCTATCCGATGGGCCCCTTCGAGCTGCTGGACGTCGTCGGTCTCGACGTCTCGCTCGCCATCGAGAAGGTGCTCCACCGGGCGTTCCGCGATCCGGGCCTGGCGCCCGCGCCGCTGCTGGAACACCTCGTCGCGGCGGGCTGCCTGGGCCGCAAGACGGGGCGCGGCTTCCGCGAGTATGCGAAGGCCTGAGAATCCGCTGGGCTGGGGCGGACTGCTGGAGCCCTCCTTCGGTCCGCCCCCGCACCGGCACTCACAAGCGTGTTACGTTCCCCACATGTCCCAGCCCGTAAAGGCCCCTCGTACGCAGCGTAACCGCTCGAAACCCTCCGACGGCGGGGAGAGCGCCGGCAGCCGCCGCGCCGCCGCCCAGCGCCTCACCATGCGCCGCAAACTCGCGGCGGCCGCCATGGAGTTGTTCGCGACGCAGGGGTACGAGGCGACGACGGTCGACGAGATCGCGGCCAGAGCGGGCGTGGCCCGACGCACGTTTTTCCGCCATTTCCGGTCCAAGGAAGAGGCGATCTTCCCGGACCACGACGACACGCTCGTGCGGGCCGCCGCGGTGCTGGACGCGGCACCGGCCCATGAGAACCCGCTGGACACCGTGTGCCGCGGCATCAAGGAGGTCATGCGCATGTACGCGGCCTCCCCGGCGGTCTCCGTCGAGCGCTACCAGCTGACCCGCGAGGTCCCCGCCCTGCGCGAGCGCGAGATCGCCTCGGTGGCCCGCTACGAGCGGCTGTTCACCCGCTACCTCCTGGGCCACTTCGACGAGGGCGCCCACCACGACGGCGACGACGACCCCCTGCTCGCCGAGGTCGCCGCGTCCGCCGTGGTCACGGCCCACAACCACGTCCTGCGCCGCTGGCTGCGGGCGCGCGGCGAGGGCGACGTCGAGGCCCAGCTGGACCACGCGTTCGCCATCGTCCGCGAAACCTTCGGCACCGGCATCGGCGCGGGCCGCCCCGCCCCGGGCCGCCCCGCGGTGAGCGTGTCCGCGCCGGGCGAGGAGGAGGACGTGGTGGTCATGGTGGCCCGCACGGACGCCCCGCTGGGCGAGGTCATGCGAACGATCGAACGCGCCCTGAAGCGCTAGCTTCAGCGAGTCCCCGACCCCGGAGCGGAGCCCCGGGGTCGGGGAGGGGCGGGGTGGGGAACGAAGCCCCCTAGTCCGCCGGGGTGAGGCGGGCGGCGTAGCCGCCGTTCTTCGGGACGGTCACCGAGAGGCGGGAGGCCGCCGTCACCTCGCGGGTTTCCGTGACGAGCTTGCCGTCCGGGCCGTCCTCGTACAGCTCCAGCCGCCACTTCCCGCCGCCCAGAAAGCTCAGCGGTTCGGACAGCGTGCGCGCCTCACCGGAGGTGATCGCGCCCAGGTACCAGTCGTCGCCGGAGCGGCGGGCGATGACGGCCCGGTCGCCCGGGTCGCCGTCGACGAGCCGGGTGTCGTCCCACACCGTGGGGACCTGGTCCAGGAACTTCAGGGCGGCCGGGTGGGCGTCGTACGACTCGACGCTGTCGGCGAAGTGCTGCACCCCGGACTCGTACACCACGGACAGCGCCAGCTCGGCGGCGTCGCTCGTGGGGCGCACCCCGGTGAAGGTCACGGGGGTGAAGTCCATGGGGCCGATGAGGTTCCGGGTGAAGGGCAGCGTCGTGTAGTGGGCGGCGGGGAAGGGCTCGCGGCCGGGCTTGGGACGGGTGCCCTCGGCGCCCTTGACCGCCTCGACGCTCATCATCTGCGGCCAGGTCCGCTCCTGGCCGCGCGGGATCGTCGCGCCGTGGAAGTTCAGCATGAGCCGGTGCTTCGCGCTGTCCTTGAACACGGCGTCGTACCACCGCATCCGGTCCTGGCCGTCGGACTCCAGGAAGTCGATCTTGAGCCCGACGATGCCCCAGGACTTGTACTGCGCGAAGAGCCGGTCCCGTTCGCTCTGCTGGTCGATGGTCTGCCAGCGCACCCAGGCCCAGATGCCGACGCCCTTCTCCTTGGCGTAGGCGGTCAGTTGGGGCATCCAGTCGTTGCTCCAGCCGGAGTCGACCAGGACGTACTCCCAGCCCTCCCGCGCCGCGAAGTCGACGAACTTCTTCTGCGCGGCGAGGGAGGTCGGGCTGTTGCCGTCCGACCACCACGACCAGGCCGCCTTGCCCGGCTTGATCCATGAGGTGTCGGCGACCTTCGACGGAGCGGCCAGATCCGTCGGCAGGTCGCTTTCGGTGACGGTGGCGAGGTCGCCGATGACCATGGTGCGCCATGGGGTGGTGAGGCCCGGACTGCTGACCTCGGCGGGGTCGGGGAGGGTGAGGTGGAAGCGGTCGGTGGCGGCGTCGAGGGTGAGCCGGGAGCCGCCGTAGGAGCTGTTGAGGTCGGCCTCCTCGACCAGCATCCAGCTTTTGCCGATGTGGAAGAGCGACGGATAGCCGTAGTCGCCCGCCTTCGCGTCGGCGACGCTGCCGCGGTCGTGGGCGGACTCGTAGTCGGAGCGCCCGTTGTCGTACGGCAGCAAGTAGGAGTCGGCGGACGGCGGCACGGCGAACTCGGAGGTCTCGCCGAGCACGGTGACCGTGTCCTTGCCCGGCAGGGCGTAGCGGTACGCAAGCCCGTCCGCCGAGACCCGGACGATCACCTTCAGCGTCTGCCCGTCCTTGCGGAAGGCGAAGGTCGACTCGGAGGCATCGGAGGTGTGCAGGGTCCGGCGGCCGGTGGTGGTCGTGTAGGTCTCGTGGACGGCGCGGTCGCTGCGCCCGGCGAAGCGCAGCCCCTTGCCGAAGTCGGTGCCGGCGGTGCGGATGCCGAGCGCGGAGGGGCGCAGGACGGTGGTGGAGCCGTGCCGGGCGGTGAGGGTGAGGCCACCGTCGCTGGTGAGGCTGAGCTGCCCGCTGACCTGCCCCTTCCCGCTCAGCCGCCAACTGCGGGCGTCGGAAGGGCCGTTCGAGGGACCCGCGGCTTCGGCCTGGAGCGGTACGAGGGCCGCCGCCGCGCAGGCGGCGACCGCCACGGCTGTGGTGACCCTGGATCGTGCGACGCGCATCGTTCCCTCCCACGGGAGCTGAGGCGAAACATCAGGGGGCGATACATCAGAGCGAGCGATACATCAGATCTATCCGGCGCCTTGACGCATCATTAGCCGCTTCCTACGCTCCCGTCTAGCCAAATCATCGGATCAATCTCTCTCAGTTCGGACGGAGCTGATCGACGATGGCAGTCAGCAGACGCGGCTTCCTGGGCCGGGTGGCCGCCGGCGCGGCCGCGGGGTCGACGGCGGGGGTGGCCCTCCCCGCCCCCGAGGCGGAAGCGGCCGGACACGCACGTTCCGTGGTCCTGACCGGCATGCGGACGGACACCGAGTGGCAGCGCTTCCTGGCCGGGCAGGACCTGGTCTGGAAGCGGCTGCCGCGCACCTGGTACGAGGGCCCGTTCCTGGGCAACGGCCTGCTCGGCTCGATGGTCTACCAGGAGCCCGGCGAGAACGCCCTGCGCTTCACCGTCCACCACAGCGAGGTCCAGGACCACCGCCCCACCGAGGGCGGCAGCGACTGGGGCGTGGCGCGGCTGCCGGTGGGCAATCTGCTGCTGCGCCCGGTCGGAAAGATCACCGGCGTGGACCTGCGACTGCACCTGTGGGACGCCGAGTTACGCGGCACGATCACCACCGACAAGGGCCGTCTCACCCTCAGCGCGCTGGTCCACAACGACCGCACCATGCTGCTGGCGACCGTCGAGGCGAGCGCGGGCGAGGAGGGGTTCCGCTGGGAGTACCGGCCCTCCCCCGCCGTCAGCCCGCGCATCGTCCGCGAGGACCCGCCGAAGGGGTTCGAGCCCAACCCGAAGCCGGTCAGCCGCACCGAGGACGGGCTCGGCATCACCGTGCAGTCGATGGTCGCGGGCGGCCAGACGGTGACCGCCCACAAGGAGCGCGGCAAGGGCCGGGAGCGCACGTACTACCTGTGCGTGGCGCATTCGTACCCCGGCACGGACGCCGAGGGCCGGGCCCGTACCACGGTCCGCAAGGCGTCCGCACTGCCCGTCTCCAGCCTGCTGCGCACCCACCGCGACTGGTGGCACCGCTTCTACCGCAAGAGCTTCCTGTCGGTCCCGGACGGGATGCTCCAGAGCTTCTACTGGATCCAGCTCTACAAGCTCGCGTGCGCGGCCCGGGAGCACGCCCCCGTGATGGCCACCACCGGCCCCTGGGTGGAGCCGACGCCCTGGCCCGGGGTGTGGTGGAACCTCAATGTGCAGCTGGAGTACTGGGCGGTGCTGGGCTCCAACCACCTGGAGCTGGACGCGATCCCCCGCACCCTCGCCGAGAACACCGACGTCCTGATCGGCGCCCTCAAACCGGAGTACCGCGCCGACTCCGCCGGGGTGCGCCGCTCCACCGACGCCCAGTGCGAGGACAACGGCTCGATGCCGGTCCCGGGCGTCGGTGACACCCCGGAGGTCGGCAACCTCCCGTGGGCGCTGCACAACGTATGGCTGCACTACCGGCACTCCATGGACCGCGGCCTGCTGGAGGACGTGCTCTATCCGCTGCTGCGCCGCTCCACCAACTACTACCTGCACTTCCTGACCGAGCAGGCGGACGGCCGGCTGCACCTGCCGAAGACCTTCTCGCCCGAGTACGGCGCGGCCCCGGACTGCAACTACGACCTGGCGCTGCTGCGCTGGTCGTGTCAGACGCTGCTGGAGTCGGCCGAGCTGCTGGGCAAGGACGATCCGCTGGCGCCCAAGTGGCACGAGGTGCTGGACAAGCTGGTCCCGTACCCGGTGGACGAGAACGGCTTCATGGTCGGCACCGGCGTCCCGTTCGCCAAATCGCACCGCCACTACTCGCACATGCTCTCCGTCTACCCGCTCCACCTGGTCAACTGGGACCAGAAGGAGAACCGCGACCTGATCACCCGCTCGCTGGAGCACTGGATCGGCTTCGAGGGCGCGCTGCGCGGCTACAGCTTCTCCGGCGCGGCCTCGATCTCGACCCAGATGGGCCGGGGCAACGACGCGCTGAAGTATCTGCGCGAGCTGGTGGCGCGCTTCATCCAGCCCAATACCCACTACTACGAGGCGGGTCCGGTCATCGAGACCCCGCTGTCGGGCGCGCAGGCGATCCACGACATGCTCTGCCAGAGCTGGGGCGGGACCATCCGCTTCTTCCCCGGGGTGCCGGACGAGTGGCGGGACGTGGCGCTGCACGACTTCCGCACCCAGGGCGCGTTCCTGGTCAGCGGGGTCCGCAAGGGCGGCGGGACGGCCTGGGTGCGGGTGCGGAGCCTGGCCGGGGAGCCATGCCGGGTGCGGCACTCGCTGACCGGCCGGATCAAGGTCGCTGGGGTGCGCGGACCGGCCCCGAAGTGGCGTGACCTCGGGGACGGCGTGATCGAGCTGGAGCTGGACCGGGACGAGGAGGCGGTGATCCACCCGGCCGCGGGCCCGCTCCCGGACTTCCGGATCGCCCCGGTGAAGGTGACGGAGCCCGCCGACCGCTGGGGCCTGCCGGAGCTGCCGCAGACGGGCCAGGTCACCCAGGTCGACCTGACGGGCGCGTTCGACAACGACGCCATCACCACCGAGATGTACTACGGCGACGGGGACTTCGACGGTACGGGGCGCACGTACCCGATGGCGCAGCTGCCGCAGACCGGGCAGACCGAGGACGACGGGGTCACCTTCGCGTTCACCAACGGCAGCGAGGGATCGGACAACAACGTGATCGCGGCGGGCCAGAATGTCGCGGTCCCGGCGGGGAGCTACGCCCGGCTCCATGTGCTGGGCGCGGGCGACACCGCGAACGTGACGATCCCGGCCGTGGCCTCGTACGCGGACGGCTCGACCGCGAAGCTGTCCATCCAGCTGACCGCGTGGCTGTCGGGACCGGCGTACGGGGAGACCGAGGCGGTGCGGACCAGCCAGATCCACGCCCGGAGCGGTCCGGTGGGCACCAAGGCGGCGATCTTCCACCAGGTGGTGGCCCTGGACCCGGCCAAGGAGCTGGCCTCGGTCACTCTGGCCGCCCCGGCGTCGGGCACCGCCCGGGCGCATGTCTTCGCGCTCTCCCTGGAAAAGCAGAGCTGACCGCGGCGCCTGATTCACCAAGGGCACACAACCGAACACCTCCCGCAACGGCCGCCCCTCCCGGGGCGGCCGTTCTTGCTCATGCGTGCAGCCGAGATGACAACTGAGAGAATTTGTTGGCACTCAGTGTCTTGCGAGGTGGCACACCGTGCCATACGGTGAAGGTGTCCGGGCGGTCGGCGCGCTGCACACCTCGCGCGTCGGCTGTCCCCGCAAGCCGCCTTGCGCGCCCGGACACCGCCTGCGTCACCAGGCGGGCCCACGGCGCTCACCCGCGCCCGCGGCGACGAACCTCCGCCGAACCGACGGCACAGCAGCCAGCCAGCAGCTTTCACCCCCGTCACGAGCCCAGCGTTCCCTCAGGCGTCCCCGCGCGGACGCCTCGCCGGAGGCACCGATGAACGAGATACTTGACGCGATCCTGGCGTCGGACACCAGCCCCCAGGACTTCGCGGCCCTGCGCGTCCCCGAGTCGTACCGCGCGGTGACCGTGCGCAAGGACGAGGCCGAGATGTTCGCCGGTCTCACCACCAAGGAGAAGGACCCCCGCAAGTCGCTGCACGTGGACGAGGTTCCGCTGCCCGAACTCGGCCCCGGCGAGGCCCTGGTGGCCGTGATGGCCAGCTCGGTCAACTACAACTCCGTGTGGACCTCGATCTTCGAGCCGCTGCCCACCTTCGGCTTCCTGGAGCGGTACGGCAAGCTCTCCCCGCTCGCCAAGCGGCACGACCTGCCGTACCACATCATCGGCTCCGACCTCGCGGGCGTCGTGCTGCGCACCGGGCCCGGTGTGAACGCCTGGAAGCCGGGCGCCGAGGTCGTCGCGCACTGCCTGTCGGTCGAGCTGGAGAGCGCCGACGGCCACGACGACACCATGCTCGACCCCGAGCAGCGCATCTGGGGCTTCGAGACCAACTTCGGCGGCCTCGCCGAGATCGCCCTCGTCAAGTCCAACCAGCTCATGCCCAAGCCCGCCCATCTGAGCTGGGAGGAGGCGGCCGCGCCCGGCCTGGTCAACTCGACCGCGTACCGGCAGCTCGTCTCCCGCAACGGCGCCGGGATGAAGCAGGGCGACAACGTCCTGATCTGGGGCGCGAGCGGCGGACTCGGCAGCTACGCCACCCAGTTCGCACTGGCGGGCGGGGCGAACCCGATCTGCGTCGTCTCCTCCCCGCAGAAGGCCGAGATCTGCCGGAAGATGGGCGCCCAGGCGATCATCGACCGCACCGCCGAGGACTACCGCTTCTGGAAGGACGAGCGCACCCAGGACCAGCGCGAGTGGAAGCGGTTCGGCAAGAAGATCCGCGAACTGACCGGCGGCGAGGACGTGGACATCGTCTTCGAGCACCCGGGCCGGGAGACCTTCGGCGCGAGCGTCTACGTCACCCGCAAGGGCGGCACGATCGTCACCTGCGCCTCGACCTCCGGCTACACCCACGAGTACGACAACCGCTATCTGTGGATGTCACTGAAGCGGATCGTCGGCTCGCACTTCGCCAACTACCGCGAGGCGTGGGAGGCCAACCGCCTCATCGCCAAGGGCAAGATCCACCCGACGCTGTCCAAGACGTACCGCATGGACGAGACCGGCCAGGCCGCGTACGACGTGCACCGCAACCTCCACCAGGGCAAGGTCGGCGTGCTGTGCCTGGCCCCCGAGGAGGGCATGGGCGTGCGCGACCAGGCGATGCGCGACCAGCACATCGAGGCCATCAACCTGTTCCGTGACGACTTGTCGGAGCGGACCATCGAGCACAGCCGGGACGTGTGATGAGTGGCGAACCCCGCCCCAAGGACCGCCCGTGGCTCATGCGGACGTACGCGGGGCACTCCACCGCCGAGGCGTCCAACGAGCTGTACCGGCGCAATCTGGCCAAGGGCCAGACCGGTCTGTCGGTCGCCTTCGACCTGCCCACCCAGACCGGCTACGACCCCGACCACATCCTCGCCCGCGGCGAGGTGGGCCGGGTCGGGGTCCCGGTCTCCCATCTGGGTGACATGCGGAGGCTGTTCCAGGAGATCCCGCTGGAGCAGATGAACACCTCCATGACCATCAACGCCACCGCCATGTGGCTGCTGGCGCTGTATCAGGTGGTCGCGGAGGAGCACGGCGCCGATCCGGCAAAGCTCCAGGGGACGACGCAGAACGACATCGTCAAGGAGTACCTGTCGCGCGGGACGCATGTCTTCCCGCCGGGGCCGAGCCTGCGGCTGACCACCGACATGATCGCGTACACGGTCCACCACATCCCCAAGTGGAACCCGATCAACATCTGCAGCTACCACCTCCAGGAGGCCGGGGCCACCCCGGTCCAGGAGATCGCGTACGCCATGTCGACGGCGATCGCGGTGCTGGACGCGGTGTTCGACTCCGGGCAGGTGCCCGAGGAGCGCAAGGGCGATGTGGTGGCCCGGATCTCCTTCTTCGTGAACGCGGGCGTCCGGTTCATCGAGGAGATGTGCAAGATGCGCGCCTTCGGCCGCATCTGGGACCGCATCACCCGCGAGCGGTACGGCATCGAGAACCCCAAGCACCGCCGCTTCCGCTACGGCGTCCAGGTCAACTCGCTCGGGCTGACGGAGGCCCAGCCGGAGAACAACGTCCAGCGCATCGTGCTGGAGATGCTCGCCGTCACCCTCTCCAAGGACGCCCGCGCCCGCGCCGTCCAGCTCCCGGCCTGGAACGAGGCGCTGGGGCTGCCCCGGCCCTGGGACCAGCAGTGGTCGCTGCGCATCCAGCAGGTGCTGGCGCAGGAGAGCGATCTGCTGGAGTACGACGACATCTTCGCGGGCAGCCGCGTCATCGAGGCCAAGGTCAGCGAGCTGACCGGGGAGGCCGAGGCCGAGATCGAGCGCATCCAGGAGATGGGCGGCGCGATGGCCGCCGTCGAGTCCGGCTACCTCAAGGCGCAGCTGGTCGCCTCCCACGCGGCCCGGCGGGCCCGGATCGAGGCGGGCGAGGAGAAGATCGTCGGGGTCAACTGCTACGAGTCCACCGAGCCCAATCCGCTCACCGCCGACCTGGACACCGCGATCATGACGGTGGACCCGGCGAACGAGGCCCGGGTGGTCTCCGCCCTGCACACCTGGCGCGAGCAGCGCGACGCGCACCGCGTCGACAGCACGCTCACGGCGCTCCGCAAGGCCGCCATGGGCACCGACAACCTGATGGCCGCGACGGTGGAGTGCGCCCGTGCCGGGGTGACCACCGGCGAGTGGGCATGGGCGCTGCGCGATGTGTTCGGCGAGTTCCGGGCGCCCACCGGGGTCGGCGGGGCGCCGCTGGCCGTCACCGCGGAGGCGGGCAGCCAGCTCGCCGTCGTACGGGAGAAGGTCGAGAAGACCGCGGCCGAGCTGGGCGGCGGGCGGCTGCGGCTGCTGGTCGGCAAGCCCGGTCTCGACGGGCACAGCAACGGCGCCGAGCAGATCGCCGTACGGGCCAGGGACGCCGGGTTCGAGGTGATCTACCAGGGGATCCGGCTCACCCCGGAGCAGATCGTCGCGGCGGCCGTCGCCGAGGACGTGCACTGCGTCGGCCTGTCGATCCTCTCCGGCTCGCACGCCGAGCTGGTGCCCGACGTCCTGGAGCGGCTGCGGCAGGCCGGTGCGCAGGACATGCCCGTCATCGTCGGCGGCATCATCCCGGCCGCGGACGCCGCAGCGCTGCGCGCGGCGGGTGTCGCCGCCGTCTTCACCCCCAAGGACTTCGGTATCACGGAGATCATCGGCCGTATCGTCGACGAGATCCGTTCCGCGAACACGCTTCCCGCACTGGAGGTTCCCGTATGACCGCCCCCGAGGGCTCCGCGCCCAACCGGCTGCGTCCGCGCCGCTCCTGCCTGGCCGTGCCCGGGTCCAACCCGCGCTTCCTGGAGAAGGCGCAGGGGCTTGCCGCCGACCAGGTCTTCCTGGACCTGGAGGACGCGTGCGCGCCGCTGGCCAAGCCCGAGGCGCGGCACACGATCGTGAAGTTCCTCAACGAGGGCGATTGGGCCGGCAAGACGCGGGTCGTGCGCGTCAACGACTGGACGACCGAGTGGACGTACCGCGACGTCGTCACCGTCGTCGAGGGCGCGGGGCCGAACCTCGACTGCATCATGCTGCCGAAGGTGCAGGACGCGCAGCAGGTGGTGGCGCTGGACCTGCTGCTGACCCAGATCGAGAAGACGATGGGCTTCGAGGTCGGGCGGATCGGCATCGAGGCGCAGATCGAGAACGCGCAGGGCCTGAACAACGTCAACGAGATCGCACAGGCTTCCCCGCGGGTGGAGACGATCATCTTCGGCCCGGCCGACTTCATGGCGTCCATCAATATGAAGTCGCTGGTCGTGGGCGAGCAGCCGCCCGGCTACCCGGCGGACGCGTACCACTACATCCTGATGAAGATCCTGATGGCCGCGCGTGCCAACAACCTCCAGGCCATCGACGGCCCCTACCTCCAGATCAAGAACGTCGACGGCTTCCGCGAAGTGGCCGGGCGCGCGGCGGCGCTCGGCTTCGACGGCAAATGGGTGCTGCACCCGGGCCAGGTCGAGGCGGCGAACGAGGTCTTCTCGCCGTCGCAGGAGGACTACGACCACGCCGAGCTGATCCTGGACGCGTACGAGTACTGCACGTCCGAGGCGGGCGGCAAGAAGGGCTCGGCGATGCTGGGCGACGAGATGATCGACGAGGCCAGCCGCAAGATGGCGCTGGTCATCGCGGGCAAGGGCCGTGCGGCCGGGATGACCCGTACGTCCACCTTCGAGCCCCCGGAGGCGTGAGCACGATGCAGTTCGGCCGCACTTACGAAGAGTTCACGGTGGGCGATGTCTACCGGCATTGGCCGGGGAAGACGGTCACCGAGTACGACGACCATCTCTTCTGTCTGCTCACCATGAATCATCACCCGCTGCACATGGACAGCAACTATGCCGAGAAGACGACCGATTTCGGCAAGAACGTGGTGGTCGGGAACTACATCTACTCCCTGCTGCTCGGCATGTCGGTGCCGGATGTCTCCGGAAAGGCCATCGCCAACCTGGAGATCGAGTCGCTGAAGCACGTCGCGCCGACGTTCCACGGCGACACCCTCTACGGCGAGACCGAGGTACTGGACAAGACTCCGTCCAAGTCCAAGAACGACCGCGGAATCGTGTATGTGGAGACGAAGGGCTACAAGCAGGACGGCACGCTCGTGTGCGTCTTCCGGCGCAAGGTGATGGTGCCGACCGCCGCGTACATCAAGGAGCGGGGCGGCGAGCAGCCGGGCCGCCCGGAGCTGGGAGGGCAGTGATATGGGCCGTCTGGCGCAGACCGAGGGGCTGACCGACATCCAGCGGGAGATCCTCGCCACGGTCAGGGAGTTTGTCGACAAGGAGATCCTGCCGGTCGCCACCGAACTGGAGCACCGCGACGAATATCCGACCCGGATCGTCGAGGGCCTGAAGGAGCTGGGCCTCTTCGGGCTGATGATCCCCGAGGAATACGGCGGCCTCGGCGAGTCACTGCTCACTTACGCACTGTGCGTGGAGGAGATCGCCCGCGGCTGGATGAGCGTGTCCGGCATCATCAACACGCACTTCATCGTGGCGTACATGCTGAAGCAGCACGGCACCCAGGAGCAGAAGGACTATTTCCTGCCCAAGATGGCGCTCGGGGAGATCCGCGGCGCCTTCTCGATGTCCGAGCCGGCCCTTGGCTCGGATGTGTCGGCGATCACCAGCAAGGCGGTGCCGGACGGCGACGAGTACGTGCTGACCGGCCAGAAGATGTGGCTGACCAACGGCGGCTCGTCCACCCTGGTGGCGGTCCTGTGCCGGACCGGTGAACAGCGGGAGGGTGTTCCTCCGCACAAGTCCATGACGACCTTCCTGGTCGAGAAGGAGCCCGGCTTCGGCGAGGTCCGGCCCGGGCTGACCATTCCCGGCAAGATCGAGAAGATGGGCTACAAGGGGGTCGACACCACCGAGCTCATCATGGACGGACTGCGCATTCCGGCCGATCGGGTGCTCGGCGGAGAGACCAACCGAGGTTTTTACCAAATGATGGACGGAGTGGAGGTCGGCCGGGTCAATGTGGCCGCCCGCGGCTGTGGCGTCGCACAGCGCGCATTCGAGCTGGGCGTTGCGTACGCACAGCAGCGGCACACCTTCGGGAAGCCGATCGCCCAGCACCAGGCCATCCAGTTCAAACTGGCCGAAATGGGAACAAAGGTCGAGGCGGCTCATGCGATGATGGTCAATGCGGCCCGCAAGAAGGACGCGGGTGCGCGCAACGACCTCGAAGCGGGAATGGCGAAGTACCTGGCGTCCGAGTACTGCAAAGAGGTCGTGGAGGACGCCTTCCGCATCCACGGCGGGTACGGCTTCTCCAAGGAATACGAGATCGAGCGCCTCTACCGTGAGGCACCGATGCTTCTCATCGGCGAAGGTACCGCTGAGATTCAGAAAATGATTATTGGACGACGACTGCTGGAGGATTACCGAACCCAAGGCTGATGTCCCATTTGGGGTGGTATCCGAGAGAAGAAGGTCACACCGCGCCATGGGTCTTCGGCCACTGACAAGCCACCGACAGGCCCTGGCGCTTGCCCAGTTACCGCTCGCAACCGATACCATCCCCGGAAAGCCGCCGTCCCCAGTCTTGCGTCGCGGCATCCTCCGCTACGAAGGTCATCCATGCCCCACAGCCAATCCTCTGCACAACGCGGCCGCGTCCGCCTCGCGCGCGGAGCGTCGCCGTGGCTCCTCCCGACCGTCGCCACGGCGGCGGTCAGCCTCACCCGCGCCCGTCGCTCCGGACGGTGGGCGGCAGTCGCCGTGCCCGCCACCGCGCTCGCGGCGGGCATGCTGTGGTTCTTCCGCGACCCCGAGAGAGAGATCACTCAGGGCCGTGTCATCTCCCCGGCCGACGGTGTGGTGCAGAGCATCATGCCGTGGAAGGACGGGCGCACCCGCGTCGCGATCTTCATGAGCCCGCTCAACGTCCACGTGAACCGGGCCCCGCTGTCCGGCACCGTGACCTCCGTCGAGCACATCCCCGGCGGCTTCGTTCCCGCGTTCAACAAGGAGAGCGAGAACAACGAGCGGGTCGTCTGGCACTTCGACACCGAGCTGGGCGACATCGAGATGGTCCAGATCGCGGGCGCGGTCGCCCGCCGAATCGTTCCGTACGTGCCGCAGGGCACCAAGGTCGAACAGGGTGAGCGGATCGGTCTCATCCGCTTCGGCTCGCGCGTGGACGTCTACCTCCCCGAGGGCGTCGATGTCGCGGTCGAGGTCGGCCAGGCCACCACCGCGGGGGTGACTCGACTTGACCGTGATTGATCCCGACACACCCTGGGTCCCAGAAGCCGAGATGGACACCGCCGACGAGACGGACGACATGCCGCTGTCGACGCGGCTGTCGATAGCGGACACCCTGACCCTCGGCAACGCCACCTGTGGCTTCCTGGCGGTCTACTTCACCACCACCGGCGTCCTCATCCCGCACCTCACGGGCAGCGAGGACGGCGGCATGACCCGCCACAGCGCCGCCTCGGCGGTCATGCTGATGCTGCTGGCGTCCGTCTTCGACCTCTTCGACGGCCTCGTCGCGCGGAAGCTGCGCAGCTCGGCCATGGGCGCGGAGCTGGACAACCTCTCCGACCTGGTCAGCTTCGGGCTCGCCCCGGCGTACTTCGTCCTCGTCTGGGGCATGGTCGCCGACGACGCCTACCAGCGGGTCTCGGTGGTGGGCGCCATCGTGGTGCTCCTCGCGGTCGTGCTGCGGCTGGCCAGATTCTCCTGCGTCACCCTGCGCGACGGCGTCTTCCAGGGCATGCCGAGCCCCTTCGGGGCGCTCACGGTCGTCTCGGTCGTCCTGCTGGGCCTGCCCTTCGTGCCGACCCTGCTGGCGATCATCGGCATCGCCTGGCTCATGGTGAGCCGCGTCGAGTACCCCAAGCCGCGCGGCCGCCTCGCCGTGGCCATGCTCGGCTGGATCGTCACCAGCATGGCGCTGCTGTCCGCCTGGGCCTTCCAGGCCCCCGGCGGCGAGCTGCTCCTCCAGTCGGCCTGCGCGCTCCAGGTCGTCATGGGCGCGGTGATCCCGCTCTTCGCCACCGCCCGCCGCGTCAACGCGTTCCGCGACAACCGCCGCGAGGCCCGCGCAGCGCAGCTGCCGTAGCGGCCGCCAGGCCGTCCGCCCGAATGGGGTGGGCCCGAGCTCCACGCTCGGGCCCACCCCATTCGGTTGTGCGCCGAGCCGACCCCGCTCCCCAGCTGGCAGCCGCGAACGACCGGTACCCGGAAGCCCCCCCGCTGCGGTGCCCGGCGGCCTGCCCCCGGATTCGGGAAGGGGCGGGACCGGAGAACAGCCCACCGGCGGGACCCAGGGGCGGAGCCCCGGCGGGGAGCCGGGGCGCAGCCCCGGCGGAGGCCGGGGGCGCAGCCCCCCTGGGGGGCCGGGGGCCTGCCCCCGGTTCGGGAAGGGGCGGGGTGGGGAGCAGGCCCGCGGCGGCGTTCCGGCGCGGGAACAGGCTCCCGGCGGGGGCCTGGGGTCAGGCGAGGAAGTCCGCCGCCAGGCGCTCCGCCGTGCGCTCCAGCAGGGGCCCCGCTCCGGCGATGCAGCGGGCCGGGTCCGGCTCCAGGTCCGTCAGGGCGTACGCGCGGCGGATACCCGCGCCGCCGAGGGCCGCCGGGCTCAGGGCGAGGCGGCCGCAGACCGCCACCACGTCGATCCCCCGCGCCCGCGCCGCCGCCGCGACGCCCGCCGGGGCCTTGCCGTGCAGGGTCTGCTCGTCCAGCGAGCCCTCCCCCGTGATCACCAGGTCGGCCCCTTCCAGCGCGGCCGCGAAGCCCAGGACGTCCAGCATGACGTCGATCCCGGGGCGGAACACCGCGCCGAGGCCCAGCAGGGCGCCGAAGCCGATGCCGCCCGCGGCGCCCGCGCCCGGCGCGGCGGCGTACTCGGCGGCGCGGGCGCCCACGGCCCGCTCCAGGACGCGTACGTACTCCCCGAGGGCGGCGTCCAGGGCCGTCACATCGGCCTCGGACGCGCCCTTCTGCGGGCCGTAGACCGCCGCCGCGCCCTTCGGCCCGGTCAGCGGGTTGTCGACGTCGCTGGCCAGCACGATCTCCGTGGCCGCGAGCCGCGGGTCGAGGCCGGAGAGGTCCGCGGTGGCCAGTTCGCCCAGCGGGCCGCCGCCGGGCGCGACGGGCGTGCCGTCGGCGCGCAGGAAGCGCGCGCCGAGGGCGCTCAGCATTCCGGCGCCGCCGTCGGTCGTGGCGCTGCCGCCGACGCCGAAGACGATCGTGCGGGCGCCCGCGTCGAGCGCGGCCCGCAGCAGCTCGCCGCTGCCGTACGTGGTGGCGGTGAGCGGCGCGAAGACGCCGTCCGGGAGGTGCCGCAGCCCGGACGCCTCGGCCATCTCGACCACGGCGGTCCCGTCGCGCAGCGCGTACGTCGCCGTGACCGGAGTGCCCAGCGGGCCGGTCACGGACACCTCGCGCCGCTCGAACCCGGACGCGACGGCCGCGTCCACCGTGCCGTCGCCGCCGTCGGCGACCGGCAGCGCGTCGACGCGCAGCAGATCGTCCGCGCCGGACCAGCCGCGCCGCAGCCCCGCCGTCACCCGTTCGGCGACCTCGACGGCCGTGAGCGAGCCCTTGAACTTGTCGGCGGCGATCAGCACCCGCGTCGGAGGCGTCGCCTGCCCCTGCGCCCACGTCTTCACTTCTGCCGCCGCCTCGGCCTTCGCAGCGTCCGTCACCCTGGTACCCCTTGCTTTTCGCTCAGGCAGTCGAAGCCGCCCCGACCCTATCCGCTGGAACGGCTACCCGGTACACCCACATCATCCGGGTACACCTGACACATGGGCCACAGCGAGAAGGCACTCGCGGACCAGATCCTCGGCGGCTGGCTCGGCCGCGTCGCCGGGAACATGCTCGGCAAGCCCATCGAACGCGGCGACGTCTGGACCCGCGACCGCATCGACCGCTATCTGCGCCGCGCCGACGCCCTCCCGCTCACCGGCTATCTGCCCGCCCTGGAGCCGCCACCGGACCCGGTGGAGTTCGAGCTGCGCCCGGAGTGGCAGGAGTGCGTACGCGGCCGGATCCACGGCAGCGCGCGCGACGACGACATCGACTACACCGTCCTCGGCCTGCACCTGCTGGAGACCCACGGCTTCGGCTTCACCACCGAGCAGGTGGGCGAGCTGTGGCTGCTGAGGCTGCCGTACCTCCAGACGTTCACCGCCGAGCGGGCCGCGTACCGCAATCTGGCGGCGGGGGTGCGGCCGCCGCTCACCGCCACCGTCGACAACCCCTACCAGGAGTGGATCGGCGCCCTGATCCGCGCCGACATCCATGGCTGGGTCAACCCCGGCGATCCGCCCCGCGCCGCCGCCATGGCCCGCCGCGACGCGGTGCTGTCCCATACCGGCAACGGGGTGTACGGGGCGATGTGGGCGGCCGCGCTGATCGCCGCCGCGTTCACGGCCGACGGCCCGCGTACGGCGGTCGAGGCCGCCCTCGACCGCATCCCGCCGCGCTGCCGCCTGGCCCGTACGGTGCGCCGCGCCGCGTCCCTGTACGACGCGGGCGTGACCTGGCAGGACGCGCTGGACCAGCTGGAGCGCGAGACGAGCGGGCTGCCGTGGATCCACACCGTCCCGAACGCCGCCGTGCTCACCACCGGGCTCCTCTACGGCTCGGGCGACTTCACCGCCACGATCACCCTGACCGTGCGCGGCGGCCTGGACACCGACTCCAACGGCGCCACCGCCGGGTCCGTCGCGGGCGTCCTGTGCGGCGCGGCGGCGATCCCGCCGCAGTGGACCGAGCCGCTGGAGGACCGTATCCGCAGCGCCGTCTACGGCTTCGACGCCGCCCGCATCAGCGACCTCGCGGCCCGGACGCACCGTCTGGCGCTGCGGGCATAGTGTCCTGCGCCGGGGCGGCGGCGAGGGAGGCCAGGAGGGCGAGGCGTTCGGCGGAGGGGGTGCCGGGCTCGGCGTGGTAGATGACCAGCATCTGGCGGTCGGTGTCGGGCAGCGGCAGCTTCTCATGGCTCAGCTCCAGCGCGCCGACCTGCGGATTCATGATCGTACTGGCGCCGCTGCGCTTGGGGCGGACGTCGTGCCGGGCCCAGAGCTGCCGGAAGCGTTCGCTGCGTACGGACAGCTCGCCGACGAGTTCGTTCAGCGCGGGGTCGTCGACATCGGGCCCGACGAGCGCGCGCAGAGCGGCGACCGAGCCTTCGGTGCTGGCCTCCCAGCGGCCATGGGCGGCGCCGGAGGCGGGGTCGAGGAACAGGGCGCGGATCATGTTGGTGCCCGGGGTGAAGAGCGGGGAGAGGGCCTGGGCGAGCGGGTTGGCGTCGAGGACGTCCAGCAGGCGCCCCTGGACGAAGGCGGGCGTGTGCGGCCAGGTCGCGATGAGCTGCCGGATGCCCTGCGGAACGCGTTCGGTACGGCGGGCGGGCGAGCGGCGGCGGGGACGGTCCGGCACGGCGAGGCGGTGCAGATGGGCGGTGGCGTCGTCGTCGAGGCGCAGGGCGCGGGCCAGGGCGTCGAGGACCTGCGCGGACGGGTGCCGGTCGCGCCCCTGTTCGAGCCGCAGGTAGTAGTCGGCGCTGATCCCGGCCAGCAGGGCCAGCTCCTCCCGCCGCAGCCCCGGTACGCGGCGCCGCCCGGCGGCGGGCAGGCCCACGTCCTCCGGGCGGATCAGCTCGCGGCGGGCCCGCAGATATGCGCCGAGCGCGGTGTCCGCTCGATGGTCGCTCCCCATGCCGCCCACGGTAAGGCCGCCGGGCGGCGCCGAGCCTGGTCCTGTCACTCCCAGGACAGGCGGGACTCTGGGTACGGGGCGGTCGCAGGACCACCGTTGACGGCATGACACGCATCACGACACCGTTCGGGCCCCGCTCCACCGCCACCGAGGTCGCCGCCGACGCCGATCTGTCAGGGAAGCGGGCGATCGTCACCGGGGCGTCCTCCGGAATCGGCACCGAGACCGCCCGCGCCCTGGCGGCCGCCGGGGCCGAGGTCACCCTCGCGGTCCGCGACCTGGCGGCGGGCGCCGCGGTGGCCGCCGCCATCACCGAGGCCACGGGCAACAAGGAGGTGCGCGTGGCCCCGCTGGAGCTGGCCGACCCGTCGTCCGTCGCGGCCTTCGTCGCCGCCTGGGACGGGCCGCTCCACGTCCTGGTCGACAACGCCGGGGTGATGGCCCTGCCGGACCTCCAGCTCACGCCCCACGGCTGGGAGACCCAGTTCGCCGTCAACCACCTGGGGCACTTCGCCCTCACGCTGGGGCTGCGACCGGCCCTGGCGGCGGCCGACGGCGCCCGGGTCGTCTCGGTCAGCTCCGCCGGGCACCTGCTCTCGCCGGTCGTCTTCGACGACCCCCACTTCGCCTTCCGGCCGTACGACCCGTGGCAGGCGTACGGCCAGTCGAAGACCGCCAACATCCTCTTCGCCGTCGGCGCCGCCGCCCGGTGGGCCGACGACGGCATCGTCGTCAACGCCATCGCCCCGGGCTCCGTCCCGACCAACCTGACCCGCCACATGGACAGGGCCCCGGGGACGGTCGCGGAAGGGCTGCGCAAGACGGTCGAGCAGGGCGCGGCCACCACGGTCCTGCTGGCCGCCTCGCCCCTGCTGGAGGGCGTCAGCGGACGCTACTTCGCGGACTGCGCCGAGGCCCTGCCGGTCACCCGGCGCCCGTCCATGGCCCCGGTCACCGCCGAGTTCATGAACGCCGTCGCCCCCTACGCCCTCGACCCGGCGTCCGCCGACCGGCTGTGGGAGGAGTCCGTCACCGCCCTGCGTAGCGCATGAAGCGGGCCGTCTCGGCCAAGAGCAGAGACGCGCCCGGAACGGCGCAAAGCACGAAATCCCACCGAGCGGGTGAATCGGGACCCATCCGGTAATCTGAACCGCTCACATTCTGGGGGGACTTGTGCGACAGACATCGACCACCGTGACGGCTGCGCTCGCCTGCCTGGCGCTGGGTGCCGCGCTCGCCGGATGCACCCACGGTGCCTCCGCGGAGGCACCCTCCCCCTCGAAGGAGCCCACGGCCCGGCAACTGATCGACACCGCGAACGACACGATGAAAGCGCTCACGTCGGTGACCATCGACGCGAACTCCTTCGACGCCTCCGGCGAAGACCGTTCCACCCGCCTGAGGACCGACCTCAAGGGCAGGTGCGCGTACAAGACGACCTGGCCCGCGGGTCCGCGCATCGAACAGATCCGGATCGGCGAGACCGACTACGTCCGCACCAATCGCGCGTACGACAAGCGGTGGCCGGGCAAGGGCGGGCCCGACACCCACGACTCGAACCGCTGGATCACGTCGCCCTCAAGCGAGGCGCCCGACAACGGGCTCGCCGACTGCACATGGGACTTCACCACCTTCGGCGTGGCGAAGAAGCGCGGACCGAGCGAGGTCGACGGCCGCCCGGCGATTCGGTTGATCGTGACGGACAAGGAGGACGAGGGAGGGGCCTACAACTTCCACATCGCCACCGAGGGCAAGCCGTACATCCTCAAGGTCGTCTACGAAGGCGCTGAGTACCACAGCGTGACAACGTTCAGCGCCTTCGACGAGCCCTTGGACGTACGGCCTCCGGCCAAGGCCGTCGGGGGCTGAGCCGCCGGGACCCGTCAGTCCCGCGTCAGATCCCAGGCGTTGCCCAGCCAGCCGTCGTGGGAGCCGAGGAGGGCGACGAGGGCGGCGGTGGTGCGGGGGTCCCACCAGTCGGCGAGCACTTCCAGTTCGAAGGCGCTGCCGGAGCCGCTGTGGTAGTCGAGGACGACGCGGCGGTCGACGCGCCACTTGGTGCGGCGCGGCGGGCGGGCGACGTCGCCGCTGCCGCTGACGATGCTGCCGACCGCGATGGCCAGTTGGAGGGGCGAGATCAGCCACCACATGAACCACCAGATGGGCCGCCCCTTAAGCCCGACCGCGGGCGCCGCGCCTGCCTGCTGGACGGTCCAGCGGGTGCGGACCCGGCCTCCCCTCATGGCGGGTTCGCGGGTGATGCGGGCGACCGGTTCGTTGGCGGCGCCCAGCACCTCGTACGTGGCCGGGCCGCCCTTGGCCGCCGAGGCGGTGACCACGTGCGCGAACACCTGCTGGCGGTGGTGGTCGGCCCAGAGGGTGAAGGCGCGGGTGCCGTCCTTGCGGGCGGCGCGGTAGGCCTTCAGGTCGCCGCCCGGCGGGTCGCGGCGCTCAGGGAAGACGGCGGGATGAGTGGTGCGGCCGGGCTGCGGGGCGCTGTCGGAGATCCGTATCTTCCAGGTGACGCGCCCGTCGTTCGGCGGTTGTTCGTTCTTGCTCAGGGTCCGACCGCTCAGCCATAGGAACTGACTCATCCCCGTATTCCCCCGTTGGTGTGCCACGTTGACCCGGTGTTGGAGCGGACTCTATCGGTCCGGTTGAACCGGCGACGCGTCAGGCGAAGGCGGACAGCAGCAGGGTCATGCCGAGGCCGAGCACGCTCACCATCGTCTGCACCGCGGTCTGCGTCTTCGCGGCCTGCGTCAGGCTCATCCCGAAGGACTCCTTGACCAGCCAGAATCCGGCGTGGTTGACGTAGTTCAGGCCGAGCGAGCCCGAGCCGATGGCTATCACCAGCAGGGACGCCTCCAGGCCGCCGCCGGTGCCGATCAGCGGGGCGACGATGCCGGTGGCGGAGACGATGCCGACGGTGGCGGAACCGGTGGTGAGGGACAGGAGCAGGGCGACCAGCCAGCCCAGGACGATCAGGTTCATGTGGGCGCCCTCGGCGGCCGAGGCGATGGCGTCGCCGATGCCGGAGTCCTGGAGGACCTGATTGAACGCACCGCCACCGCCGATGATGAGCAGGATGGAGGCGATGGACTGGAGGCTGCCCGTCATCGAGCGGCGGGTCTCCTCGCCCTGGCCACGGGCGCTCAGGACGGTCAGGCCCAGGGCGAAGAGGAATCCGGCGAGCATCGCGATGAGGG
Source organism: Streptomyces sp. NPDC021115 (assembly GCF_044333065.1). Lineage (NCBI taxonomy): Bacteria > Bacillati > Actinomycetota > Actinomycetes > Kitasatosporales > Streptomycetaceae > Streptomyces > Streptomyces sp. NPDC021115. The sequence continues at coordinate 109,784 of NZ_JBIRQF010000002.1, read as the reverse complement.
GTTCGCCGATGAAGATCAGCGCGGAACCCAGCCGACCGGATTCGTCCAGCGTGGTCTCGGCGAGGGTACGCAGCAGCATGAGGACGACGGGGATGAGGACGGCGCACAGGGCCAGCCCGGTGGGCACCCGGCGGCGGTTCGGGGCGTCCGGGCTGTCCGGGCTGCGCTGGGCGCCGGGACCGCCCGCGTCCGCGGTGGCCGGGGCACCGGACCGCGGTCCGGTGCCGGTGAACTGGGCCACCAGCTCCGTGTCCGGGCGGACGTCGGCGAGCCGGGGCGCGATCCACCGGGCGTAGACGGGACCGGCCAGCACGATGGTGGGGACGGCGCAGATGGCACCGGCCAGGAGGGTGAGGCCGAGGTCGGCGTGGAGTCCGGTCATAGCGGTCAGCGGGCCGGGGTGGGGCGGCAGCATGCCGTGCAGCGTGCAGAGCGCCGCGATGGCGGGCACGCCCAGCAGGACGTACGGGGAACCCTTGGTGCCGCCCTGCGCCTCCAGCCTGCGGGCCACGCTGAAGATCAGTGGCAGCAGCACGATCAGACCGACCTCGAAGAACATCGGCACGCCGATGACGAAGGCGGCGCCCGCGACGAGCCACGGCAGCCGCCGGGTGCTGGACCGGTCGACGATGGCGTGGGCGATGGCGTCGGTCGCACCCGAGTCGGACAGCAGGCGGCCGAGCATGGCGCCCAGCGCCAGCGTGATGCCGACGTCGCCCAGGGTGCCGCCCGCGCCCTCCTCGATGGACCCCGCGAGTTTGCTGACGGGTTCACCGGCCGCCAGTCCCGTGCCGACGGTGACGACGATCAGTGCGACGAACGGGTGGAGGCGCAGGCGGGAGTTGATGAGGAGGATCAGCGCTGCGATCGCCACGGTCAGGATGAGCAGCAGTGACCAGGCGTGCGTGGTCATCGGGACTCCTTCGTGGATACCCCGGCCTTCAGGCCGGGGAGGAAACGAAGCTCCTGCGGGGCAGGGCAAGGGAAGAAGAATCGCCGCCAGGGCGATTCGGCGTCTGGGGCCATCCACCAACAGGCGTTTTTCACACGGGAGCTGATAGCGTGTGAGGTATGACGCGGCAGGTCAAGCGGGCGTTCAAGTACCGCTTTTACCCCACGGACGAGCAGGCGGCCGAGCTGTCCCGCACGTTCGGCTGCGTTCGCCTCGTGTACAACAAGGCTCTGGAGGACCGCACCCGGGCCTGGTACGGCGAGCAGCGCCGCCTCTCCTACGTGCAGTCGTCCGCCGCACTGACGGAGTGGAAGAAGACAGAGGAACTGGCCTTCCTGACGGAGGTGTCCTCCGTCCCGCTCCAGCAGGCGCTGCGGCACCTGCAGGCGGCGTTCGGGAACTTCTTCGCCAAACGCGCGAAGTACCCCCGGTACAAGAGCCGGAAGAGGTCCCGGGCGTCTGCCGAGTACACCCGCAGCGCCTTCACCTGGCGCGACGGGCGACTGACGCTTGCCAAGATGGCCGGGCCTCTCGATATCCGCTGGTCGCGTCCCCTCCCCGAGGGGGCGGAGCCGACGACGGTGACCGTCTCCCGTGACAGCGCCGGACGCTGGTTCGTCTCGATGCTGGCCGAGGACACCATCACCCCGGCACCCGCCACTGGCACGGCGGTCGGTCTGGATGCCGGGATCACCTCCCTGGTGACGCTGTCCACCGGGGAGAAGATCGCCAACCCGAAGCACGAGCGGCGTGACCGCGCTCGTCTCGCGAAGGCGCAGCGGGAGCTGTCCCGCAAGGCGAAGGGCTCCGGCAACCGGGCCAAGGCCCGGGTGAAGGTGGCCAGGGTGCATGCCCGGATCGCTGACCGGCGCCGGGACTTCCTGCACAAGCTGTCGACTCGGCTCGTCCGTGAGAACCAAACGGTCGTGATCGAGGACCTCACCGTCCGCAACCTGCTGAAGAACGGCAAGCTCGCGCGCGCCATCTCGGATGCGGCCTGGACGGATCTGCGCATGATGCTGGAGTACAAGTGCGCCTGGTACGGGCGCGAACTCGTGACGGTCGACCGCTGGTTCCCCAGCTCCAAGCTGTGCGGGGCCTGCGGCACGGTTCGCGAGAAGCTGCCGCTGAACGTCCGCGAGTGGACGTGCGACTGCGGCGCTGCGCATGACCGCGATGTGAACGCGGCACGCAACATTTTGGCCGCCGGGCTGGCGGTGTCTGCCTGTGGAGACGGTGTAAGACCTCAACGGGAGTCCTCCCGGACGGGGCGGTCGTCGGTGAAACAGGAACCCCAGCGGGCGACCGCTGGAATCCCCCGCCTTTAGGCGGGGGAGGAAGTCAAACGGTGGTGCCTTTCAGGAGGTGCGGTGCGCGCGCCTCGTCGGCGCGAGGTGCGGGGGTGTCGAGTTCCCGGTGCGAGGTCTCGGGGAGGAGGGCGACGGCGATGACGGCGAGCCCGTAGGCGGTGCCCGCGAACAGGCCGATGCTGGTGCCCATCCCGAGCCGGTCGCTGAGGAAGCCGACGAGGGCGGGGAAGGCCGCCGCGACGATGCGGCCGAAGTTGTAGCAGAAGCCCTGCCCGGTGCCGCGCACCGCGGTCGGGTACAGCTCGGCGAAGATCGAGCCGAGCCCGGCGGGGATGCCCGCGGAGAAGAAGCCGAGCGGCATGCCGAGGAAGAACATCTGGGGGTGGCTGATCGGCAGGAACAGATAGATCACGACCGAGACCAGGCACAGCACCGCGAAGAACATGATGTTCTTCCGGCGGCCGATCCGGTCGGCCAGGACCCCCGAGGTGAGGTAGCCGAGGAACGAGGCGGCGATGAACGCCGCCAGATAGCCGCTGGTCTCCAGCACCGACAGGCCGTGGGTGGTGCGCAGATAGGTGGGCAGGAAGGTGGTGAGCGCGTAGTAGCCGCCGTGGCTGCCGAGGCCCAGCAGCGCGCCGAGGAGCGTGACCCGCAGCAGGTCCGGCTTGAAGATCCGCAGCAGCGACACCCGGTTCCCGGCCCGCTCGGCCCGCTGCCGGTACAGCGGCGGATCGGTGACCTTGCGGCGGATCATGACGACCAGTACGGCCGGCAGCGCACCGAGCCAGAACATGACCCGCCAGGCCCACTCCTCGGGGAACAGGCTGAACAGGACGGTGTACGTCACCAGGGCGAGCCCCCAGCCCAGCGCCCATCCGCTCTGTACGGACCCCAGCGCCCGGCCGCGGTGGCGGGTCCCCATGTACTCGCTGACCAGGACGGCCCCGGCCGCCCATTCGCCGCCGAACCCGAAGCCCTGCACACTGCGCAGCACCATCAGTTGGGGGTAGTCGGCGGTGAAGCCGATGAGGACCGTGGCGACGGAGTACACGACGATCGTCCACCGCAGCACCCGGACCCGCCCGTAGCGGTCGGAGGCCCAGCCCGCCAGCCAGCCGCCGACGGCCGTGAAGAGGAGGGTGACGGAGGCGAGCGTGCCCGCGGCTCCGGTGCTCAAGTGCCAGCTGGCCAGCAGCGTCGGCAGGACGAGCCCGAACATCTGGGCGTCGGCTGCTTCGAGCGTCCAGCCGCCGAAGGCGGCCCAGAACGCGCGTTTCTGTGGGGCGTCGGTGTCCCGGTACCAGGCGAACATGCGGCGGCTCTCTTCAGTGGTGCGGGGAGCGTGAGCGAGAGGGGGCGGGTCAGCGGATGTCGATGCGGTAGCGGAAGGTGTGCGCCGGTCCGCGCGAGCGGCGGTACTCCAGCGGCCTGGCGTCATGGGAGCGGGCGACGCGCTCGACCACGGCCACCGGCTCGGAGCGCCCGCAGCCGAGCAGCAGCGCGTCGGCCGCGCTGGCCGCCTCGATGGTCAGCTCCTCCGTCGCGGCCGCGACGATCTGACCGCAGTGGCGTTCGTACGTCGGGTACAGCAGGTCGCCGAGATCGTCGGCGCCGATGCGCTCCAGCGGCTCGAACAGCGGAAGCGGAAGCCAGATGTCCTCGACGAGGACGGGCTGCTCGTCGTAGAGCCGCAGCCGGTGGAGGTGCAGCACCTCGCTGCCGGGGGCGAGCTGGAGAGCGGACGCGATGGCCGGCGTGCTCACCTGCCGGGCGGCGGAGAGGATGCGGCTCTGCGGGAAGCCGCTCCCGGCGGTGCCGAACCGGAAGAAGCGGAAGAGGGACGCGTCCAGGGACGCCCGCCGGACGAACGTCCCGGTGCCCTGGCGCCGCTCCAGCAGCCCCTCGTCCACGAGGTCGCGGAACACCCGCCGCATGGTCCCCAGGGACACCCCGTAGTACGCGACCAGGGCTGATTCGGCGGGCAGCGGCTCATCCGGCGACCACTCCCCCGACCGGACGCGCTCGGCGATCACCTCCCGGAGCCGGGCGTGCAGCGGCAGCCGGGGGTCGGTCCGGGCGAGGGCGGCCGCTCCGGGGCTGTCCGGCGTTCCGGGGCTCCCCGGTGCGGGTGAGATGGAGTGCATGGCGAGACAGCATGGTCCGGATTCCTGCTGACGTCTAGTCCTTCATAGGACTATTCTTCGTGTGATGACCTTCACCGAGCCCCCGCCGCCGCCCGCCGCCGTCGACACCCACGCCCATGTCTTCGCGCGCGGACTGCGGCTGGCGGACGAGCGGCGGTACAGCCCGGACTACGACGCCACGGTGGACGCCTACGTATCGCTGCTGGACGCCCATGGCCTCGCGGCCGGGGTCCTGGTCCAGCCGAGCTTCCTCGGCACGGACAACGCGTATCTGCTGGCCGCCCTCCGCGCGGCGCCGGACCGGCTGCGCGGCGTGGCCGTCGTCGGCCCCCGGACGCCGGGGGACGAGCTGGACCGGCTCGCGGAGGCGGGCGTGCGCGGCATCCGCCTCAATCTGATCGGCCGCCCGGTGCCCCCGCTCGGCGAGGAGCCGTGGCAGCGGCTGGCCCGGGAACTCTCGTCGCGCGGACTCCATGTGGAGGTGCAGGCGCGGCAGCGGCAATGGGCGGAGCTGGAACCGTGGCTGCTGCGCTGGCCGGGCCCGGTGGTCGTCGACCATCTGGGGCTTCCGGCGCACCCCTCGCTCTCGTACCCCGGCGCGGGCGCGCTCTCCCGGCTGTTCGCCGCCCCGCAGGTGTGGGTGAAGGCGGCCGCGCCGTACCGTTCGGCGCCCCGGGCGGCCACGGCGATGCTGCGGCGCCTGCTGGATGCCGGGGGCGTCGAGCGGATGGTGTGGGGCAGCGACTGGCCGTGGACCCGCCATGAGGAGGGCCGGGTCTACGGCACCACCCTGACCTGGCTCACGGCGGAGCTGAGCGCCGCCGAGACCCAGCGGGTGCTGTGCGCCAACCCGGCCCGGCTGCTCGGCTGGACGCCGCCCTTCGCGGCAGCTGACCGCACCCGCACGGCGGCCGCCCGGCGCGCGTAGGCTCGCGGCATGAGCAGCGAGACGATGAGCGGCGGGACGACGCGCAAGCCCCTCGTCGCGATCCTCAGCGGGGCGGGCATCTCGACGGATTCCGGCATCCCCGACTACCGCGGCCCGCAGGGGCTGTGGCGGCGCGACCCCGACGCCGAGAAGCTCGTGACGTACGACTACTACATGACCGACCCGGACATCCGGCGCCGCTCCTGGCAGATGCGACGCCAGAACCGGACGCTCCGGGCGGAGCCGAACGCCGCGCACCGGGCGGTGACCGAGCTGGAGCGCTCCGGGGTGCCCGTGCGGGTCATCACGCAGAACGTGGACGGGCTGCACCAGCTGGCCGGAATGCCCGAGCGCAAGGTGCTCGAACTGCACGGCACCGCGCGGGTCGTGCAGTGCACCCACTGCGAGGAGCGCTCCGGGATGGACGAGGCGCTGGAGCGGGTCGAGGCGGGTGAGACGGACCCGGCGTGCCGGGAGTGCGGCGGCATCCTGAAGTCGGCGACGGTGATGTTCGGGCAGAGCCTGGACCCGGAGGTGCTGACCGAGGCGGTCGCGGTGGCGCGGGCGTGCCAGGTCTTCATCGCCGTCGGCACCAGCCTCCAGGTCCAGCCCGCCGCTTCGCTCGCCGGGATGGCCGCCGAGAGCGGCGCCCGGCTGATCATCGTCAACGCCGAGCCGACGCCGTACGACGCGCTCGCGGACGAGGTCGTCCGCGAGCCCATCGGTACGGCCCTGCCGACGCTGCTGCGCGGACTGGGCGCCGGGGGGCACGAAGCGCCCTAGCAGGGCCCGGGGCGCGGCCTACGGCATCGGCCGAACGGACGACCGGTCAGCAGCGCCCTCAGAAGAGGCCGGTCGGTTGCCGCCGGGCCTCGAAGTCCAGCAGCCGCCGCTTGCGGTCGAGCCCGCCGCCGTAGCCGGTGAGGCTGCCGGTGGAGCCGACGACGCGATGGCAGGGGACGATGATGCCGACCGGGTTCTTGCCGTTGGCCAGGCCCACGGCGCGGGAGGCGGTGGGCTGTCCGATGTGGTCGGCGAGCATCCCGTACGTCCAGGTCTCGCCGTACGGGATGCCGCGCAGCGCGTCCCATACGCGGCGCTGGAAGGGCGTGCCGGTCAGCCGGAGCGGCAGGTCGAACGCGGTCAGCTCGCCCGCGAAGTAGGCGGTGAGCTGGGCGACGGTGGCGGCGAAGGGGGCGTCGTCGGGGTCGCCCGGGGCGCCGAAGGTCTCCTCGGGCGGGCGGTGGCGCTGCTCGGTCATGTAGAGGCCGGACAGCTCGGCGCCGGTGGCGACCAGGGTGAGCGGGCCGTACGGGCTGTTGACGACGGTGTGGGTGCGGGTCACGGGGCGATTCTCCTCGTTCGTACGAGCCCGGCGCAGGCGGTTCAGGCGGGCAGGCGGTTGATGGCGTGGCCGTCGTCGTCGGCCCAGAGGTACTGGACGGCGTACGCGCGCCAGGGCCGCCAGCGGGCGGAGTGGCGGGTCAGGGCCCCGGGCGTGGCGGGCAGCCCGAGACCGGCGGCGGCCTTGCGGACGCCGAGGTCGGTGGCGAGGAACGCGTCCGGGTCGCCGAGTCCGCGCATCGCGATGACCTCGACGGTCCACGGCCCGAGCCCGGGCAGCGCGGTCAGCCCGGACCGGGCCTCGTCCCAGTCGCTGCCGACGCCGAGCGCGACCCGCCCCTCGGCGAGCGCGCCGACCAGCCCGGTGAGGGTGGCGCGGCGGGTGCGCGGCATGGCCAGCGCCTCGGGGTCGAGCCCGGCGAGGGCGGCGGCGGTCGGGAACAGGTGGGTGAGCCCGCCGCCGGGGTCGGCGACGGGGTCCCCGTGCGCGGTCACCAGGCGGGCGGCGAGGGTGCGGGCGGCGGCCGTGGACACCTGCTGCCCGAGGACCGCGCGCACCGCGAACTCCTCCGCGTCCACCGACCGCGGCACCCGCCGCCCCGGCGCCTTGTCGACCAGCGGTTGCAGCTGGTCGTCGGTGCGCAGCAGATCGTCCACGGCGGCCGGGTCGGCGTCCAGGTCGAGCAGCCGGCGGCAGCGGCTGATCGCCCCGGACAGGTCCCGCAGGTCGGCCAGGGACAGCTGGCAGGCGATGTGGTCGGGGCGCGGGGCGAGCGCGACGACCCCGGGCCCGTACGGCAGCCGCAGGGTGCGCCGGTATGCCCCGTCGCGCCACTCCTCCACCCCGGGTACGGCGGTGGCGGCGAGGTGGCCGAAGAGGTTGTCCGGGCACAGCGGGGCCCGGAACGGCAGCCGCAGCGTCAGCGCCCCCGGCACGGCGGGCAGCGGCCCGCCCGCGGCGCGCTGCCGCAGCTCGGTCGGGGAGAGCGCGAAGACCTCCCGTACGGTCTCGTTGAACGCCCGGATGCTGGCGAACCCGGCCGCGAACGCGATGTCGGCCATCGGCAGCCCGCTGGTCTCGATCAGCAGCCGCGCGGTCTGCGCCCGCTGCGCCCTGGCCAGCGCGAGCGGCCCGGCGCCCAGCTCGGCCAGCAGCTGCCGCTCGATCTGCCGGGTGCTGTAGCCGAGCCGCCCGGCCAGCCCCGGCACCCCCTCCCGGTCGACGACGCCGTCGGCGATCAGCCGCATGGCGCGGGCCACGAGGTCGGCCCGCTCGTTCCACTGCGGCGATCCGGGGCTGGCGTCGGGGCGGCACCGCTTGCAGGCCCGGAAACCGGCCTGCTGGGCGGCCGCGGCGCTCGGGTAGAACCGCATGTTCTCGGGCTTCGGACCGACGACCGGGCAGCTCGGACGGCAGTAGATGCGGGTGGTGACGACGGCGATGAAGAACCATCCGTCGAAGCGGGCGTCCTTGGCCCGTGCGGCCCTGAGGCACCGGTCGGTATCGGTGTACATGCGTCCAGCATCGGCCACCGCGCGCCGCCGGGCTCGCGGGAATCCGACATCGACGTCGGCGCCCGGCCACCGCCGGGCAACCGGCGCCCCCATCCGGGGATTTTGCGACGGAACAGCAGACCGGAGCCCTGGTGATCGGCATGATGAAGAGGTGACGGAACACCGAGAGATACCCCTGGCAGACGGCACGTCCGTACGGCTGGAACTCGCCCCCGTGGGCGACGCCCCGCTCACGGACGCCTACGGGGACGTGGGCGGCGTCGGAGGCGTGACCCCGGTGGGGCGGGGGACCCGGGCCGCGGCGGCGCTCGCCGACGCCGGGCTCGGCGTCGTCCTCCAGGGTCTTGGCTCGGTGCTCCAGGACGTGCACGACGCGGTGCGCTCGGCGCCCCATCCGCCGCAGGAGTTCACCGTCCAGTTCGGGGTGCAGGTGGGCCAGGACCTCAAGCTCGGCATCGTCGGGGCGAACGGGAACGCCAGCCTCACCATTTCGGCCACCTGGCGGCCGGACGAGCAACCGGGGCGGACACCACCGCCGCAGCCGCCCTCGCCCGACCCCGCGGGCTGACCCATGGGCTGGTTCCACCCGCGCGGGTCCGTGCCGCGGCCCGCCGTGTCGATCCTGGCCAAGGACGACGGAAGACCCGCGGGCGCCGGGGTCCTGCTGCCCGGTCAGCATTTGCTGACCTGCGCCCATGTGGTCAACAGCGCCCTCGGCAAGGACATGCTGGCCCCCGATCACCCGGGAGCGGTCACCGTCGCGGTACGGATGCACGGACCGGAGCACACCGTCGAGGCCGACGCCGAGCTGACGGCCTGGATCCCGCCCCGGAGGGACGACGGGGGCCTGGGCGCCTTCGAGTGGAACGGCGACCTGGCCGTCCTGCGGCTGCCCGGAGCGCTGCCGCCCGTGTTCGAGCCGCCGCGCTGGCACCCCATGGCCCGGCGGCAGTTCGTCCGCGCCTGGCACGGCAGCGGCGAGCCCGGGGTCTTCGCCGACGCCGAAGTGAGTGAGTGCGACGGGCGGTTCGGCTACTTCGACGGGGCCGAGCGCGCGTTGGACATCGAACCCGCCTACAGCGGCGGCCCGCTGTGGTCGAACGAGGAGCGCGCCGTCGTCGGGCTGGTGACGGCGAAGCTGCGCGTCCGGGGCGAGCTGCGGCGCGCCTGGGGCATTCCCTGGCAGCGCGTGGCGTGGGAGCTGCGCCGCGCCGGAGTGGACCATCTGCTGCCGCGGCCCGACGAGGACGTACGCGACCAGCCGGTCTACGCGGAGCTGGCCGCCCTGCTGGACGGGCCGCTGTCGCTGTCCGAGGGCTGGGTGCGGTGCTGCCGCGCGGTCGCCCGCCAGTGCGGCCTGGACCACCGCGCGGACGGCGCGCCGACCGCCGACGAGTTCGCCCTGCTGCTGCTCACCCGGGGGCGGGCCCTCCCGGCGCTGGTCGAGGCGGTGCGCCCGACGGCGGGGCAGATCGCCGACGAACTCCTCGCGCTGGGGCGCCGCCACGGGCTGCCCAAGCTGCTCACCCCGGTCGAGTACGAGCGGTTGCTGCGGCTGCTGCGCGCCCTGCCCCCGGCTTCGGCCGCCGGTGTCCCCGGGGCCGTCCGGGCGGCGCTGTCGCTGGCGGCGGCGCTGCCGGGCGCGATGCTGGCCGGGTTCGGCGCCGAGGACGACGACGGCGGCAGGGGCGGCAGGGGCGACAACGGCGGCAGCGGGCCCTTCGAGGCGCTGATCGCCCGTCTTGAGGGCCTGTACGGCGACAGCGCGGCGACCGACGACGGCCGCACGGCCGTCCCCGGGCTGCTGCGCGCCGTGGAGTTCGTGGCCGCCGGCTGCTGCCCGTCGGCGGAGCGGCGCGCCGAGCTGTGGGCGTGGAACCAGGCCGTGGCGCGCCGCCTCGGCGTCCATGACGCGGCGTTGCGGGACCGCCGCCATGACGCCGAGCGGTGGGCCCGGGGCGCCTCCCGGGGCTCCGGGCCGCCCCGGGTGGTGGCCGAGCTGTCGTCCTGCGGGCCCGCGCCGGTGCCGGACGGTGAGGAGCGCTACCGGCTGCGGCTGTGGTGCGACGACGGGGACGGGCTGCGCCAGGTGTCCGACGACAGCGAGCGGCCCCGCGGCGCGGAGGAGGCGGCGCGGGAAATCCTCGACGCGGTCGGCTCGTTGCGGCGTCCGGACCCGGCGGGCCCGCGCTTCGTCATCGAACTGATCGTGGACCGGGACACCTTGGAGGTGCCCGCCGACGCCTGGAAACCGGCCGGGGCGGGCGCGCTGCTCCCCCTCCCGCTCGGCGCGCCGTATCCGCTGGTCGTCAACTGCCCGGAGCTGCGCGAGCTGAACGGCGAGGCGATGCTGGACCAGTGGCGGGAGCGCTGGGCCCGGCTCGACTCCGAGGAGCCCGTGCACATCGACGACGCCACGGCCCCCGACCCGGAGGCGGTGTGCGGGCTGCTGATGGAACGGCTCACCGCGCACGTCACGGTCGATGTCGCGGCCCATCGCCGGGCGGGGGTGGTCCAGATGTGTCTGGCGGCGGGCGTTCCGGTGGTCCTGTGGGACCGCAGCGGGCAGCCGGGGTCACCGGCCGTGCGGCACGCGACCGAGGTACGGGCGCGGGAACTGCCGGAGGCGATACGGACGTACCGCACCAGGACCCTCCAGCGACCGGCCGACTACCCCGGGCGGCCGGTCCTCGCCTGGGCCGACGCCGGGCGGGCGCTGCCCCGGCTGGACCTGGTGGACCCCACGGAATGACGCGGCGCACGGGCCGAAAGCAGGGACCGAGAGGAAGGTTCACGGATGAACGCACGGGAACAGCAGGGCTGGCGGCTGTTCCGGGGGGACGGCGTACCCCGGCAGGTGGAGATGCCGCCCGCACCGCCGTGGCGCCGCTTCGGCAGCGGTACGGGAGACGCGGACCGGGCGGCTTCCGGCGCCGCCCGGCCGTCGCCGTACCTGATCTCGCCCGAGCACGCGGACGTGGTCAACGCGGCCCTGCATCTGCGCCGCCCGCTGCTCGTCACCGGCAGCCCGGGCACCGGCAAGTCGTCCCTCGCCCGGGCGGTCGCGCACGAACTGGGCCTCGGCGAGGTGCTGCGCTGGCCGGTCAACAGCCGCTCCACCGTGCAGGACGCGCTCTACCGTTACGACGCGATCGGGCGGCTGCGCGAGACGGCCCTGACGCGCGACCGCGGCGAGGCCGAACCCGGCATCGGCACCTTCGTACGGCTCGGCCCGCTGGGCACCGCCCTGGTGCCGGGCGAACGGCCCAGGGCGCTGCTCGTCGACGAACTCGACAAGGGCGATGTCGACCTGCCGAACGACCTGCTGACCGTGTTCGAGGAGGGCGAGTTCGAGATCCCCGAACTGGCCCGGCTGCCCGAGGACCAGTCGGAGGTGGACGTGCTCACCGAGCGCCCCGGCGAACGGGCCATGGTGCGGCGGGGGCGGCTGGTATGCGAGGAGTTCCCCGTCGTGGTGATCACCAGCAACGGCGAGCGCGACTTCCCGCCCGCCTTCCTGCGCCGCTGCGTACGGCTGGAGCTGCCCACTCCCGACGAGGAGCGGCTGCGGGCGATCGTCACCGCGCATCTGGGAGAGGAGGCGCTGGAGGAGGTCGATCAGCTCCTGGATGTCTTCCTGCGGCGGCGCGCGGCGCGCGAACTGGCCACCGATCAGCTGCTGAACGCCGTGTTCCTGCGGTCCGGCGGGGTGGACGTGACGGGCGAGGGGCTGCTGGAAGCGGTGCTGCACCGGCTGGGCGGGGCGGTGTGACGCATGGGCGGCGGCGACGGGCGGCGGGAGCAGCTGGAACGGCTTGACGAGGCCATCACGGTCCTCGCCGCCGGGGGCCTGTACATGTCCCGGGAAGAGCTGCTCGACGCCCTCTGGCTGGCCGGGCGGCTGCCCGAGCACGACGCCGAGGGGGCGCCCCTGGAGCGCGCGACGGCGCGCGACGGCGCCGTGCTCCCCGACCCACGCCCCGCCGTCCCGGCCGTACCCGCAGCCGTAACCGCACCACCCGTCCCGGCCCCGCAGGCCCAGCCCCCACGGCAGGACACTCCGCCGACCGCCCCACCGCCGGAGCGGGAAGCACCGGCGGCACCGCCACGGGACCGTCGCCCCGCCGACCGCGCCCCGCGCGGCCTCTACGGCGGCGGCCACTCCCCCGACGCGCCCGGCCCGGACACCGAGTCACCCGATGTACGGCGCGGGCTGCCGCTGCGCGTGCCCGAGGACAAGGCGCTGCACCAGGAACTCTCCATCGGCCGCGCCCTCCGCCCGCTCAAGCAGCACCGCCCCAACCCGCTCAAGCGGGAGTTCGACGAGGTCGCCACGGCGGCGGCGCTCGCCGAGACCGGGCTGCCCGATGTGGTCACCCGGCCCGCCCGCGAACGCTGGCTCGACCTCGCGCTCGTCGTCGACGACGGCACGTCGATGCTGCTGTGGCGGCGGCTGGCCGTCGAGCTGCGTACGGTGCTCCAGCGCTCGGGCGCCTTCCGCGTCGTACGGGTGCTCGGCCTGCACACCCGCGGCGCCGACGCCCCCGCGCTGCGCACCCGGGCGTACGATCCGGACGCGCCCCACCTCCCCACGACGGCGCTGTCCGACCCGTCCGGGCACACGCTGGTGCTGGTCGTCAGCGACGGGGTGGGCTCGGCGTGGCGCGACGGGCGGATGGCCCAGGTGCTGGCGCGCTGGGCGGGCGTGGGGCCCACGGCGGTGGTGCACGCCCTGCCGCCCCGGCTGTGGGACAGCTCCGGCATCCGTACGCGGCGCTGGCAGGTGCGGACCCGCAGGCCAGGCTCGGCCAACACGGACTGGACGGTCGCCGATCCGGTGCTGCCCGCCGCCCTGGCCCGGTTCGACGGGGTGCCCGTGCCCGTGCTGGAACCGGAGGCCGGACCGCTGGCCGACTGGGCGCGGCTGATCGCCTCCGCGAGCGGCACGGCCGTCCTGCCCCTCCTGGCCCCGCCACGCGGCGGCCCGGTGGCCGTCCGCCCGGCCCCGGCTCCGGCTCCGTCTGCGGCCGACGAACTGAGCCGCGTCCAGCTGTTCCGGGACGCGGCGTCCCCGGAGGCGTACCGCCTCGCCGCCCATCTGTCGGCGGTCGCCCCGCTGCCGGTGCCGGTGATGCGGATGGTGCAGAAGGCGGTGGAGGGGCGGTCCGACACCGGTCGGCTGGCCGAGGTGTTCCTCGGCGGGCTGATGCGCCCGGTCGAGCCGCCCGCGTCGGCGGGCCAGGACCCGCTGCCGCCCGAACACCGGCCCTTCGCCTTCACCGACGCCGCCCAGCGGGCGCTGCTGGGCGCGGTGCCACTGGCCGAACTGGTCGCCACCAGCCGGACGATCGGCCGCCGCCTGGAGGAACTGGCGGGCCGCTCCCCCGACTTCCCCGCCTGGCTCGCCCACACGGCGGGCCCCGACCGCCTCCCACCCGGTGCCCGCCCGTTCAGCACGGTCGAACGACGCCTCGCGGCCCGCCTGGGCGCGCCGCCGCAGTCCTCGGCGTCCGAGAGCCGTTTGGCGGCGCAGCACTGGCGTCGCGTGGGGCCCGACGATCCCCGCACGATCGGCCCGTACCGGCTGACCATGGCCGGACCGCCCGGATCGCGGATCATCCCTTATCTGGGCCGGGACGCCTACGGTGCGGAAGCCGTCGTCCAGATCGCCCAGCAGACGAGCGGCAACGAGGCCGCCGAGCTGCTGGCCGTGCAGGCGGAGGCGCTGCGCCGCATGGACGGCCGCTACGCCCGCCGTCTGCTGCGCGAGGGACTGGACGACGACGTTCCGTGGATCGCGGAGGAGCTTTTCCTCGGGGAACGGCTGGACTCCGTCCTCCACGGCAGCACCAAGCCGCAGGACGGCCATGCCGCTCTCGCGCTCGCCCGCAAGGTCGTGGACGCGGTGCGCCTGTGCGCGGACGCGGGCATGGTGCACACCGACCTCACCATCAGCACGGTGCATGTCGCCGGTGAGGACATCATTCTGACCGGCTGGTCGTCGGCCACCATCGACGGCGTGCCGTCCCCGGCGGTCCCCGCGGCCTGGCGCCCCGTGGACAACGTCGAGGCGCTGGGCAACATCCTGCTGAGCCTCGGCGGCGGGTGGGGCCCGACGCCGACCGGCGATGACGGCGACATGCCGCTCTGGGACGGCCCCGCCTGGGAACCGCTCCGCAGGCTGGTGATCGCATGCCTGGACACGCGCGACCACCCCACGGTGGGCTACGTCTGGGGATTCGTCACGTACTTCCAGCCGAAGGCGCCCGAGGCGCCGAGTCCCCCGCTCCGCGTCCCCGCGCGCGAGGACGTCCACGAGCCGACGCCCCCCGTACGGGAGGCCGAACCGAGCGGCAGCCTGCCGTCGTTCGACGAGTACCAGGCCCACCGCAGGCTCGGCGGCAGCGGGGGGTATGACGTCTATCTGGCCCGTGAGCGGCGCAGGTCCCGCGATGTGGTGATCCGTACCGCCCCGGGCGCTCATCAGGAGTTGCGGGCCGAGAGGGAGGCGCTGCGGCGGATGTCCGGGCACTACGCGCCGAGGTGGGTCGCCGGGGGAACCCATCCCTCCCCGCCCTGGATCGTGACGGAGTACGTCTGCCTCCCCGGCGGCTCCCCGGCCCCGACGCTCTCCTCGCTCCTGGCCGACGGGGCACCCCAGCTGGACCCGGTGTACGCCGCCACCATCGGGCTGCGCCTCGCCGAGGCGGTCAACATGTGCGCGCTCAAGGGCATCGTGCTCAGGAAGCTGACAGCGGACAGCGTGCTCGTCGTCGGCCGCACGGTGAAGCTGACCGGCTGGACGGACGCGGCCATCGACGAGCGCGGCATCAGGGCTCCAACCCACGCGGACAACGTCTACGCCCTGGGCTGGATTCTCCGCGCCATCGCCGACGCCCAGCCGACCCCTTCGATCTTCGCGGACGAACAACTGTGGCGCGATCCCCAGCTGCTCTCGATCATCGGTGCCTGCCTCAGCGAGCGCCGGGGCCGCCCGACCGCGGGCCAGGTGGCGGATGTCTTCGTACGGTGTCTGCCGTCCGCGTCCGGCTCCCCCATGCCGTACGACGTTCAGTCCACGGACACCCAGATCCCCGACGACACACCGGCCGTGCCCGCCCCCGGACCTCAGTCCCGCCCCCGCCGTCTGGCCTCCCGCTTCCGCTTCGGCGGAAGGGCCCGTGACGCCGAGCGGCAACGCAGACTCGACCTGATCCGTACGCCGTTGACGACCACCCACCGCATCGTCGTGACCGAGCCGGTGGGGACCGGGCGGACCGCGACGACGCACGTGCTCGGTGCGATCCTCGCGAGCGAACGCGAGGACAAGGCCATCACGGTCGACGCGCTCACGCTCGGCACCTCCATGCCTTTCACCAGACAGACCCCGTCCGGGCTCGAGATCCTCATGGGGATCTCCCACGAGGACCACCGCCGCGTCATCACCGAGCTGAGCGACCGGTACGCGGTCGTCCTCGCCGCCACCGGTACGTTCCTCGACACCAGACGGGGAATCTTCGACCTCGCCGACCAGCTGATGATCGTCACCACGACATCCGCGGAGCACCGGTGGAGCGCGCACGCGATCCTGGACCGGCTGGAGGAGAACGGTTACGAAGAGCTGGTACGCCGCGCCGTCACCGTGATCGAAAGATCATCGGAGACCGAGGCCCGGCCGAACGACGACCTGGCCGAGCGGTTCCGGGCGCGGTGCCGCGGTGTGGTGGTCGTGCCGTACGACGAGCACACCGCCACGCAACACGACATCGACCTCGACCAGCTAGCCCCCAAGACCCTCGACGCGTACCTCGACCTCGCGGCGCTGGTCGCGGAGGGGTTCCCCGGGGCCGCGCGATAGCGCGCTCGCGGAGGGCCTATCCTCTACGCCATGTCGTCCGCCGAACTCATCCGCATCGTCTCCCGTTCCTCCCCCATGGCCCTGGCCCAGGTCGAGCGGGTCCGCGCCGAGCTGGCCGCGCTGCGGCCGGGTATCCGTACGGAGGTCGTGCCGGTCACCACCTCCGGCGACCGGTGGATGGGCGATCTGTCGAAGCTCGGTGGGAAGGGCGCGTTCACCAAGGAGGTGGACGCCGCGCTGCTGGCGGGCGAGGCGGATCTCGCGGTGCACTGCATCAAGGACGTGCCCGCCGACCGGCCGCTGCCCGCGGGCACGGTCTTCGCGGCCTACCTCAAGCGGGACGACATCCGGGACGCGGTGATCCACCCCCAGGGGCTGACGCTGGACCAGATGCCGGAGGGGACCAGGATCGGCACCTCGTCCGTGCGGCGGGTCGCCCAACTGGCCGTCACCCACCCCCACGTGACATGCGTGCCGATGCGCGGCAACGCCAACCGGCGGCTGGAGAAGCTGTACGCGGGCGACTGCGAAGCGCTGATGCTGGCCGTCTCGGGGCTGGAGCGGATCGACCGCACCGACGTGATCAGCGAGATCCTGCCCGTGGAGACGATGTGCCCGCCCATCGGCGCCGGGGTCCTGGGGCTCCAGTGCCGGGAGGACGACACCGCCACGATCGACGCGGTCGCCGGGCTCGGCGACACCGACGTGTGGAAGGAGACCACGGCCGAGCGGATGCTGCTGCACGTGCTCCAGGGGCACTGCAACTCCCCCATCGCGGGCTACGCCAAGGCCGAGCGGGACGGGCGGCTGTCGCTGCGCGCCCGGGTGTTCAGCCCGGACGGCAAGACGGTGCTGGACGCGCACGAGTGGGCGGGCCCGCTGGACCCGGCCACCCTGGGGACGTCGGTCGCGGTGGCGCTGCTGCGGCAGGGCGCGCGCGAGGTCATCGACAGCATCCCGCACTAGGATTTCCGCACTTTACGATCTGGATTGGTCAGGTAGGCACGCACCAAGGTCATGGCGGACCGGGTCGCGACTGGGCAGCCTTAGAGGCGCTTTCAGCGCATTCGCACCCATCCGACCTCCGGGAGGAAGACGGACATGACCTCGATGACGAACCGGGCCGGGAAGGGCCCCCGCCGACGCGGCCTGCGGCGCACCCTCTTCGGCGCCGCCCTCGCGTTCGGCCTGGCGGCCCTCACCCCGCTCACGGCCGAGGCCGCGGCCTCGCAGAGCGCGAGCTACGGCACTCTGCCGGGCGAGGGCAAGTACCCCGAGCAGACCGCGTGCTCCGGCCGCTACACCCAGCCGAACGTGCCCGGCGGGGCGACGAAGAGAGCGGTCTACCAGGGGCGCACCATCACCCTCAGATACCTCTACAACTCCGGCTGCGGTTCGTACGCCCGCATCGAGAACGCACCGCAGGGCTGCGCGGCGCACAGCAACCGGCTCGACGGCTCCAAGATCGTGTGGGTGCTGGAGACGGTGGCCCCCGGGACCGACTCCGCCTCCACCAAGGTGATCAGCAAGGTCGACGGCCGGAAGACCCGGGCCGTCCTGATCTGCGACGACCAGACGCTGGCCGCGACGGCCTGGTACTGACGGTTCAGTCCCGCGCGAACCGCACCCGCAGCGAGCCCGGTCCACGGGTGAACACGCCCCGCTCGGGCGGCGGGGCGCCGTCGGCGAAGGTCATCTCGGGGAAGGCGTCGAGGAGTTGGTTGACGCCCACCTCGACCTCGGTCTTCGCCAGCAGCGCCCCCACGCAGAAGTGCCGGCCGAGCGCAAACGCCAGGTGGTCGGCGGCCGCGGAGAAGGCGCTGCTGGTGGTGAGGTCGTCGCGGAAGATGTCGAAGGTGTCGGGGTCGGCGTAACGGCTCTCGTCGCGGTTGGCGGCCCCGATCAGACAGGTGACGGTGGCGCCCGCCGGGATGGTGCCGCCGCTCACCTCCACGTCAGCGGCCGTCTGACGGAAGATCATGTGCACCGGTGGGGTGTAGCGCAGCGTCTCGGCGAAGGCCGCCGGGATGAGCGAACGGTCTTCGCGGACGGCCGCCAGCTGCTCGGGGTGGGCCAGCAGGTTGCGGAAGAGCCCGGCGATGGCCTTGTCCGTGGTCTCGCCGCCTGCGGCGAGCAGCAGGCTGACGAACGCCTTGATGTCCTCGTCGCTCATCGCCGTGCCGTCGATCTCCGCGGTGCACAGGACGGACAGCAGGTCGTCGCCCGGGGCTGCGCGGCGGCGCTGGATGATCGGGATCATGTACGCCGCGAGTTCATCGTGGGTGCGCAGACCGGCCGCCGTCACCTCGGGGTCCTGGCTCAGATTGCCCAGGAAGTCGATCATCGAGGTGTACCAGGCGTGGAACCGGTCGTGGTCCGCCCGGTCGAGGCCGAGCATGTCGACGATCACGTTGATCGGGAAGCGGGTCGCGTACTGGGCCACCAGATCCGCTTCCGGCGCGTCCCGGAAGCCGTCGATCAGCTCCCGGGAGTTGCGCTCGATGGCGGGCAGGAACTTCTCCCGCAGGTCCTTCCCCCGGAAGGCGGGCGCCACCAGGGCGCGGCGTACGGAGTGCTCGCGCCCGTCCATCTGGACGATGGTCCGGCCGTGCACCGGCTCCAGCTGCCACTCGTAGTTGTCGCTGGTGAACGCCGGGTCCTTGAACGCCCGGGCGACGTCCTCGTAGCGGGAGACCCCTCTCCTGGGCGGGCGTTCGCGGCCGCCGGCCCCGAGGCGCCCGATGACCATGAGGGCCCGACTTACTTGATCGAGTGTCAGGTCGGGCTCAAGGCTAGGTACGGCGGAACGGCGCGTCCAGATCGCCTCCCCGGTCTCCCCTCGGCGCGCCCCTACCGTCCCCGCAGCCGCCGCCACACCGCGCGGGCCGCGTGGTGCCCCGACATGCCGTGGACACCGGGGCCCGGCGGAGTGGCGGAGGAGCAGAGGAAGACCGCGGGGTGGGGGGTGGCGTAGGGGACGCGGGCGAGCCGGGGGCGGATGGCGGCCTGAAGGCCCTCGAAGGCGCCGCAGGCGATGTCGCCGTCGATGTAGTTGGCGTTGCGGGCGGCCAGTTCGGGGGGACCGGCGACCGCGCGGGCCAGCACCAGATCGCGGAAGCCGGGGGCGAAGCGGTCGAGCTGGCGCTCGATGGCGTCGGTGAGGTCGCCCGTCCAGCCGCTGGGGGCGTGGCCGTACACCCAGAAGGTGTGCTTGCCCTCGGGGGCGCGGGTGGGGTCGATCAGGCTGGGCTGGGCGGAGATCAGGAAGGGGACGTCCGGGGCGTGTCCGTCGAAGGCGGCGCGCAGGGCGGTGCCGATCTCGCCCGCGCTGGGGCCGATGTGGACGGTCCCGGCGCGGTGTGCCTCCGGTGCGGTCCACGGCATCGGGCCGTCCAGCGCGTAGTCGATCTTGAAGGCGCCGGGCCCGTAGCGGTAGCGGCGGTACGCGTTGCCCAGCCCCGCGATCCGGGCCAGGGCACGCGGTGAGGTGTCGAAGATGTACGCGCGGGCCGGGGGCAGCTCGTCGAGCCGCTTGACCTCCGCGCCGGTGTGGACGACCCCGCCGTGCTCGCGCAGATACGAGCCGAGCGCGTCCGCGATCGACTGCGAACCGCCGCGCGGGATCGGCCAGCCGACCTCATGGGCCGCGATCGCGAAGATGAGGGCCAGTCCCCCGGTGGCCGGGGCGCTGGTGGGCGCGATGGCGTGACCGGCGAGCCCGGCGAGCAGGGCCCGCGCCTTCTCGCCGCGGAAGCGGCGGCTGAGGACAGAGACCGGCAGGACGGCGTTCAGCCCGAAGCGGGCCCAGGTCAGCGGGTCGCGCGGCACCCCGTCCCACTGGGCGCGCAGTACGTCGGGGGCGAAGGTGGACCATTTGCCGAGGTAGGGAGCGAGGAGGCGGCGGTACGCACCCGCGTCGCGCGGGCCGAGCGACCGGGCGGTCTCACCGACCGAGCGGGCCAGCACCGCGGCGCTGCCGTCCGGGAAGGGGTGGGCGAGCGGCAGCTCGGGATGCAGCCACTCCAGGCCGTGGCGGGCCAGCGGCATCCGGTCGAACGCCGGGGAGCCGATGGCGAGGGGGTGCACGGCGGAGCAGGGGTCGTGCCGGAAGCCGGGCAGGGTCAGCTCCTCGGTGCGGGAGCCGCCGCCGATCGCGTCGGCGGCCTCGAAGATCTCCACCGCGCAGCCGCGGCGGGCGAGTTCGACCGCCGCGGTCAGCCCGTTCGGCCCGGCACCCACCACTACCGCGTCGAGCATCGACGGCACGTCGGCTCCTCCTCGTCCTCGCCTTTGAGGACCGGCCCCTTCCGGGACCGGTGGATCCCGGTGGATCCGGTGGATCAGTCAGCCGGCGGCGGCCAGCAGGCCCAGGATATGCCGTACGGTCGCCTCGTTCCGCGCGGCCGTGAAGGGAAGCGCGTTACCTCCGGCGATACGGAACGGCTCGCCCGTAAGCGTCGCGCTCGCCCCGCCCGCCTCGGCGACCAGCAGCAGCCCGGCGGCGTGATCCCAGGCGTTCTCCCAGGTGAAGGCGATCGCGTCGAGGTGGCCACGGGCGATGTTCAGATACTCCAGGCCCGCCGAGCCGCACGGGCGCGGTGCCACACCCTCGGTCCGCAGCCCGGCCAGGGCGCGCTTCTCCCCGTCGGTGGTGAAGTCGTAGTGGGATATGGCGACTTCGAGCGGCTTGCCCGGCTCGGGCGCACCGGCGCGCAGCGGCTCCCCGTTGAGCACCGCGCCCCCGCCGCGCCGTGCGACGGCCATCAGGTCCTGTGCGGGCGCGAACGTCCAGGAGGCGAGGAGTTCGCCGTGGTGGGCGAGGGCGACGAGGGTCGCGAAGCCCGTGTCGCCGTGGACGAACTGCCGGGTGCCGTCCACCGGGTCGACGATCCATACGGGCGCGTCCCCGCCGAGGTGCTTGAGCAGCCCGGGATCGGCGTGCACGCCCTCCTCGCCCACCACGACCGAACCGGGCAGCAGCGCGGTGAGCGAGGCGGTCAGATGCTCCTCGGCCTGCCGGTCGGCGGTGGTCACCAGGTCGTGCGGGCCCTTCTTCTCCACGATCTCGTGGGCGGCGAGCTGCCGGTAGCGCGGCATGATCTCCGCGGCGGCCGCCGCACGCACCGCCTGCTCCACCTCGGAGAGATCGCCGGCAAGAAAGTCATCGAACATGTGGTCATCGAATCACGTGCCGCCGACAACCGGTGACCGGGCGGCGGCGGGGCGGTGGCATCGGCGTGAACCGTTCCCAGGGAGCCGCGGAGGCCCTTGCGCAATCCCTCTGCGCAATCCATTGACACCTGGCTGAAACACGACCTACGTTCCTGGCAACACAATTCACTAGTGAATAGATATTCACTCCAAGGACGTGCAGATGCTCAGCACAGACCCAGCCGGCGCCGCGCGGTTCCGGGCGCGCCGCCGCCGTATCGCCGACGAAGACCCGGACGCACAGGTCCGCGAGCTGCGGCAGCTGGCCGCCGAGGTGCGCCGGACCGTGGTGCAGATGATCGACAGGGCGCAACTCGGCCACATCGGCGGCGACCTGTCGGTGACCGACATCCTCGTCACCCTCTTCGGCGGGGTGCTCGACGTGGATCCCGCGCAGCCCCGCAGGCCCGACCGCGACCGGTTCATCCTCAGCAAGGGGCACTGCGCGGCCTCGCTGTACGCCACGCTCGCCCACTGCGGCTACTTCCCGCTGTCCGAGCTGTCCACGTTCATGGCCCCGCTCTCCGCGCTCAACGGCCATCCGAACCGGACCAAGGTCCCGGGCGTCGAGACCAACACCGGGCCGCTGGGCCACGGCTTCCCCGTCGCGGTCGGCTGCGCCCTGGCCGCCCGGCTCGCGGGCCGCCCGTACCGCACGTACGTCGTCCTCGGCGACGGCGAGCTCCAGGAGGGGAGCAACTGGGAGGCGGCCATGACCGCCGCCCACTACGACCTCGGCTCCCTCACCGCGATCGTCGACCGCAACCGCCTCCAGCAGGGTGCCCGTACCGAGGAGACCAAGCGCCTGGAGCCGCTGGCGGAGAAGTGGACCAGCTTCGGCTGGGAGGCGCGCGAGGTGAACGGGCACGACCACGCGCAGCTGCTGTCGGCGATGCGCCCCTCCCCCACCGGCAGGCCGGTCGCGATCATCGCGAACACGGTCAAGGGCAAGGGCGTGTCGTTCATCGAGGACCGCGTCGAGTGGCACCACAAGGTGCCCGACACCGGGCAGGTGCGCGCGGCGCTGGAGGAGTTGAGCCGATGACCGCAGGACTCATACCGGAGAACGCCGCGCAGACCTACGACTGCCGCCAGGCGTTCGCCGAGGAACTGATCGCCCTGGCCGCCGAGGACCCGCGCATCGTCGCCGTCTGCAACGACTCGGTCGGATCGAGCAACCTGGTGCGCTTCCGGGAGCTGTACCCGGACCGCCTGATCAACGTCGGCATCGCCGAGCAGGACCTCGTCGGCGTCGGAGCCGGGCTCGCCAACGGCGGGCTCGTCCCCTTCGTGAGCGCGGCGGGCCCGTTCCTCACCGGCCGGGCCACCGAGCAGATCAAGACGGACGCCGCCTACAACGGGCTGCCCGTCGTCCTGTGCGGCCAGAGCCCCGGCATGGCGTACGGGGAGCTGGGGCCCACCCACCACTCGATCGAGGACCTGTCGTGGATGCGGGCCATCGCGGACCTGGCCGTCGCGGTCCCGGCCGACCCGGCACAGACGCGCGCCGCCGTCCGCTGGGCCGCCTCCCATGACGGCCCGGTCTATCTGCGCATCCCACGGTTCAAGATCCCCGCCGTCACCCCGCAGGACGCGCCGTTCCGGCCCGGGCACGCCCTCCAGCTGACCGACGGGGACGACATCACGGTGATGGCCGTCGGCACGATGGTCTCCCGGGCGCTCACCGCCGCGGAGACGCTGCGCGCCGAGGGGATCGGCGTCCGCGTGCTGAACATGACCTTCGTCGAGCCGATGGACCTCGACGCGGTGCTGCGTGCCGCCCGCGAGACCCGCGGCATCGTCACCGCCGAGGAGGCCACCACCACGGGCGGGCTCGGCGCGGCGGTGGCCAGCGTCGTCGCCCAGAACCGTCCGGTGCCCATGCGGATCCTGGGGGTGCACCGCAGGTTCGCGCCCACCGGCAGCGCCTCCTTCCTGCTGGAGCACTTCGGCCTGACCGCCGACGGCATCGCCGTCGCCGTCCGGGAGTTGCTGGCCCATGAGCACCGCTGAACCACTCGTCCTCGCCATCGACCAGGGCACCAGCGCGACCAAGGCGATCCTGGTCGACCGGACCGGGGCCATCGTCGCCCGCGGCTCGGTCCCCCTGGAGCTGTCCACCCCCGCCCCGGGGTGGGTGGAACAGTCGGCGGAGGAGATCTGGGACGGCTGCGGGCGGGCCGTCGCCGCGTGCCTCACCGGCCGGGACCCCTCGTCCGTCGCGGCCATCGGCCTGAGCACCCAGCGCGAATCGCTGCTGCTGTGGGACCGGGCGACCGGGGAACCGCTGAGTCCGCTGGTGAGCTGGCTGGACAAGCGCACCGCCGGCGATCCGGCGCTGGTGCGGGCCGTACCGCACGCGGAGCTGGTCCGCGAGGTCAGCGGGCTGCCGCTGGACCCGATGTTCTCGGCCCCGAAGGCCGCCTGGCTGCTGGACCGGTACGACCCCGACCGCCGCCGCGCCCGCGCGGGCGAGCTGTGCCTGGGCACGGTCGACTCCTGGCTGCTGTTCAAGCTCGGCGGCGCCCATCTCATCGAGGTCGGCAACGCGGCGCGCACCCAGCTGCTCGACGTGCGCCGGTGTGCCTGGGACCGGCGGCTGACCCGGATCTTCGACGTACCGCTGGAGGTGCTGCCCCGGGTCGTACCGTCGCAGGGCCCGTTCCCCGGCACCCGGGGGCTGGCACCGCTGCCCGACGGGGTGCCGGTCACCGCGGTGCTCGGCGACTCCCACGCGGCGCTGTTCGCCCACGCGGGCTGGGCGCCGGGGACGGTCAAGGCGACGTACGGCACCGGGTCGTCGGTGATGGCGGTGGTCCCCTCGGCGGCCCGGGTCTCCTCCGGGCTGTGCCTGACCGTCGCGTGGCAGACCGGCTCCGGCCCGACCTGGGCGGTGGAGGGGAACGTCCGCTCCACCGGCGCCACCGTGAACTGGCTGGCGGGCGTGCTCGGCCACGGCCCCGCCGAACTGGCCGAACTGGCCGAAGACAGCAGCGAGGGTGTGGTCGTCGTCCCCGCCTTCGGCGGACTTGGCGCCCCCTGGTGGGACGAGAACGCGGTGGGCCTGATCAGCGGGCTCACCCTGGGCACCCGCGCCGGGCACCTCGCACGCGCCGCGCTGGAGTCGATCGCGTTCCAGGTCGAGGACGTGGTGGCGGCGGTCGAGCGGGAGACGGGCCCGGTCACCCGGCTGCTCGCGGACGGCGGTCCGACCGGCAACCCGGTACTGATGCGACTCCAGGCCGACACCGGCGGGCGGCTCGTCGAACGGGCCCTGGCCCGCGACCTGTCGGCCCTCGGCGCGGCCCATCTCGCGGGGCTGACCCGCGGGGTGTGGGACCGGGCCGCCCTGGAACGGCTGGACCGGCCCCGCGAGAGCTACGCGCCGAGCGGCGACGAGACCACCCGGGCCCACCGGCTCGCCCACTGGCACACCGCGGTACGCCGCGCCCGACTCCAGGCCGCGACCGGCGAGGACGCCCCGCCCACCGCCGTACCGCACCGCACCCCCGCACCCCCGGCCGCCCAAGGAGCGTCATGACAGCCAGATACGCCGGACAGGGCGTCGTGGTCACCGGGGCCGCGCGCGGCATCGGCCGGGGGATCGCCGCCCGGTTCGCCGGTGAGGGCGCCGATGTGCTGCTGGTGGACACCTCCGCCTCCGTCGAGAACACCGCCCGGGAACTGGCCGCCGACAGCGGCACCCACACCCTCGGCGTCCGGGCGGACGTCACCTCCCCCGACGACGTGGCCCGCGTCGTCGCGCTCGCCGAGTCCGCCTGGGATCGGCTGGACGTCCTGGTCAACAACGCGGGCGTCATCACCATCAGCAGGCTCGAAGACCTCACCCTCGACGACTGGCAGAAGGTCCTCGCCGTCAACACCACCGGCACCTTCCTGTGCGCCCAGGCCGCCGCGGCCGCCATGCGGCGGTACGGACGCGGCGGACGCATCCTCAACGCCGCCTCGGGACAGGCCCGGCAGGGATTCCTCTACACACCGCACTACGCGGCCAGCAAGTTCGGGGTGGTCGGCCTCACCCAGTCCCTGGCCAAGGAGCTGGCCGGGGACCGGATCACGGTCAACGCCTACTCCCCCGGGATCGTCGGCAGCGAGATGTGGGACTACAACGACCGCGCGTGGGGCCGGCTGCTCGGCCGTTACGCACCCGGCGAGCTGATGGCCGAGTGGATCGCGGGCATCCCCCTCGGACGCGCCGGAACCCACGACGACATCGCCAACCTGCTGCTCTTCCTCGCCTCGCGGGAGGCGGAGTACATCACCGGCCAGACGATCAACGTCGACGGCGGGATGTTCATGAACTAGCTCCGACGACGTCGGAGGACCACTCGGAGGTTTCGATGAGCACGACCGGCAAGGCCGCCACGGCCGTTGACGCCGCACCACCCCCCTCGGACGCCCAGCGGCCCCGACTGCCGTCCTGGGTGACGGGAGTCCTCACCGGATCGCGCGGCCCCGCCCTCGGCCTGCTCGCCATGTGCGTCGTCTTCTTCATCGCGACGCCGTACTTCCTCACCCAGAGCAATCTGCTCAACATCGTCGACCAGACCGCCGTCCTCGGTCTGCTCGCGCTCGGCATGACCGCGGTCATCGTGATGGGCGGCATCGACCTCTCGGTCGGCGCCACCCTGGCCCTCGCCACCATGGTGGTCGGCTGGCTCTCGCACGACCAGGGATGGCCGCTGTGGCTGAGCGCGCTGACCGCCATCGGCGTCGCGGGCGGCTGCGGGCTCGCCAACGGACTGGGCATCACCTACACCAAACTGCCGCCGTTCATCGCCACGCTGGCGATGATGTCGATCGCCCGCGGCCTGGCCAACGTCATCACCGACGGACAGCAGATCGTCGGGTTCCCCGACTGGTTCGACAACCTGTCCACCACCCGGTACGTCGGCATCTTCACCGTCTGCACCGCCGTGCTCGCCGCGCTGTACGTGGCGGGGTGGGCGTACATGCGCTACCGGAGCGGGGGCCGCGCCCTGTACGCGATCGGCGGCAGCTCCGAGGTCGCCCGGCTCGCCGGGATCGACGTCAAGCGGCGGACCGTGCTCGTCTACACCGTGACCGGTGTGCTGGCGGGCCTGGCCGGGGTCTTTCTGACCATGCGTCTGGACTCCTCGCAGCCGAGCGCGGGCACCGGTTACGAACTCGACACCATCGCCGCCGTGGTGATCGGCGGTGCCAGCCTCAGCGGCGGCGTCGGCTCGGTCACCGGAACCCTGATCGGCGTACTGATCATCGGCGTGCTGCGCAACGGCCTCAACCTGCTGGGGGTATCGCCGTTCATCCAGCAGATCGTCATCGGCCTGGTGATCGCGCTGGCCGTGATGCTCGACGTGCTCCGCCGCCGCGAAGCGCGCTGACCCGCACAGACCCCGCACACCCCAAGGAGTGGTTCCCATGAGGACACGAGCTTTTCCGAAGACATCCATGACCACGCGCGGCGTGATAGCCACCGGCGTCGCGGCCGCCATGGTGGTCGGCGTCACCGCCTGCGGACGCGGCGGCAACGGCGCGAAGACCGCCGACGGCAAGCAGATCACCATCGGTCTTGCCGTGGCCAACCTCCAAGCCGACTTCTTCAACCAGATCAAACAGTCCGTGACCGCCGAGGCCAAGAAGAAGGGCATCAAGGTCGTCGTCTCCGACGCCCACGGCGACGCGGCCACCCAGGTCAACCAGATCCAGGACTTCATCAGCCGTCAGGTCAGCGCCATCATCTACATCCCCGCCGGTGCCACCGCCGCGGGCGTCCCCGTGAAGGCGGCCAACCGCGCCAAGATCCCCGTGGTCACCGTGGACCGCAACCCACCCGGCCAGCCCGGCAAGTCGTTCATCGCCAGCGACAGCGTCGCGGCCGCGCGGACGCTGGGCGACTACGTCGTCAAGGAGTCCGGCGGCAAGGGCCAGCTGGCCATCCTCCAGGGCCAGATCGGCACCACACCGCAGGTGGACCGGCAGAAGGGGTTCGGGCAGGCCCTCAAGAAGGCGCCCGGCATCAAGGTGGTGTCCCAGCAGCCCGCCGACTGGGCCCAGGACAAGGCGTACTCCGTCGCCCAGGACATGCTCCAGGCCCACCCCGGCATCGACATCCTGTGGGGCCAGGCCGACGCGATGGCACTCGGCGCCGCCCAGGCCGTCAAGGCGTCCGGCTCGCACAAGAAGCACCTCATCGTCGGCTTCGACGGCGACGTCGCCGGGCTCAAGGCCGTCCGCCGGGGCACCGTCGACGCCACCATGGTCCAGCAGACCCGCAAGATGGGCCGGATGTCGGTGAACACCGCCGTGGACATCATCAAGGGCAAGAAGGTCCCGGCCGAACAGCTCCAGCCCGCCTTCCTCCTGACCAGCAAGGACAAGAAGAAGGCCGACCAGTACATCAAAACCCACCCGTAGACGAGGCGTGGAGGAGACGCGGCGATGACGAACACCGTCAAGCACCCGGCGCCCGGCCCCGCCCAGGGCCTGGTCGTACGGGGGATATCCAAGCGGTTCGGGGTCACCCAGGCGCTCGACCGGTTCGACCTGGAGGTGCGCCCCGGGGAAGTGGTGGCGCTGCTCGGCGAGAACGGCGCGGGCAAGTCCACCGTGTCCAACGTCATCGCGGGCACCTTCCCCTCCGACACCGGCGATATGACGTGGCAGGGGCGGCCTTACGAGCCGAAGTCCCCCGGCGACGCCATCAGCCACGGCATCGGCCTGATCCATCAGGAGATGCGTCTGCTGCCGGACCTGTCGGTGGCCGAGAACGTGTTCCTCGGGCGGCTGCTGCGCCGGGGCGGGCGGATCGACCGGGGCGAGATGAACCGGCGGGCCCAGGAACAGCTGCGGCGGCTCGGCCTCGACATCTCCCCGACCCGCCTGGTGCGCACCCTGCGGGTGGCCGAGCAGCAGCAGGTCGAGATCGCCAAGGCGCTGACCCTGAAGGCGCGCCTGCTGATTCTCGACGAGCCCACGGCCGCCCTCGGCGGCGAGGAGACCGATCACCTCTTCGAGCGGATCGACGCCCTCCGCGACGAGGGCATGTCGTTCGTCTATGTGAGCCACCGGCTGGAGGAGATCGCCCGCATCTGCGACCGCGTCGTGGTGATGCGCGACGGACAGCTCGTCGCCGCCCATGACACCGCGCAGGTGCCGGTGGTCCAGCTGGTGGAGGAGATGGTCGGGCGCAGCATCGAGCGCATCTTCCCCGACACCGGAACCGCGGGCGCCCGTGAGGTACTGCGGGTGCGGAACCTGACCGGGCCGTCCTTCCAGGACGTGTCGTTCGGCGTCCACGAGGGCGAAGTCCTCGGCATCGCGGGCATCGTGGGGGCGGGCCGCACCGAACTGGTGCGGGCCGTAGCGGGCGTCGATCCGGTGACCGGGGGAACGGTGGCCGTCGACGGCCGGGACCTGCGGCTGCGCGGGCCGAAGGACGCCATCGCCGCGGGCGTGGTGCTGGTGCCGGAGGACCGCAAGGGCCAGGGCGCCGTCCTGGACCTGTCGATCGGCGACAACGTGGCCCTGCCCAACCTCGACCGCATCTCCCGCCGCGGCTGGCTGGGCCCGCGCCGGGTGGCGGCGGTGGCCTCGGAGGCCATCGGTCTGCTGACCGTCAAGGGGCGGCCCGGACAGCCGGTGCGGACGCTGTCCGGCGGCAACCAGCAGAAGGTCGTCATCGCCAAGTGGCTGGAGCGCAGGCCCAAGGTGGTCATCCTGGACGAGCCGACCCGCGGCATCGACGTCGGGGCGCGGGCCGCGATCTACGAGGTCATCGCGGACCTGGCCCGCTCCGGCATGGCCGTCGTCGTGGTCAGCTCCGACCTCGACGAGGTCCTGGGCCTCTCCCACCGGGTGCTCGTGCTCAGCCGGGGGCGGCAGCGGGGCATCCTCCCGGCGGCCGAGGCCACCGACGCCGCGGTCATGCACCTCGCCACGGCATGATGCGGCTATGAATCCCCACAACCGGACCGGCACCCCCGCGACCCGCACCACGCGCATGGCGACCAGCGACGAGCAGCTGCGGCTGATGACCCGGATCGCCCGGCTCTACCACGAGCAGGGCATGCGGCAGCCGCGCATCGCCGAGGAGCTGCACATCTCCCAGGCGCGCGTGTCCAGGCTGCTCACCCAGGCCGCCAAGCTCGGCATCGTGCGCACCATCGTGGTGCCGCCCGAGGGGGTCTTCGCCGAGCTGGAGGAGGAGATCGCGGCCCGGTACGGGCTGCGCGACGTGGTGGTCGTCGATGTCGAGGGCGAGGCCGACTCCGTCATCCCGGCGCTCGGCGCGGCGACCGCGGTCTATCTGGAGACCACGCTCATGGAGGGCGACCGGCTGGGCATCTCCTCGTGGAGCGCCACGCTGCTCGCGGCGGTCGAGGCCATGCGCTCCCGGCCGGGCGGGCGGTTCCTGGAGGAGGTCGTCCAGCTGATGGGCGGGGTGGGCGATCCGCAGGTCCAGGTCCAGGCGACCCGGCTGATGGGACGGCTCGCCGAACTGACCGGTGCGGAACCCGTCTTCATGTCGGCCCCCGGGCTGGTCGCCGGTGCCACCGTACGGGACGCCATCCTCGCCGACCCCAAGGTGAGCAGCGTGGCCGCGGCGTGGAAGAACCTCACCATCGCCATCGTGGGCGTCGGCAGCCTCGAACCCTCGCCGCTGCTGCGCCGCAGCGGCAACATCTTCTCCGACGACGACCAGGAACAGCTGCGCGCGCTCGGCGCGGTGGGCGACATCTGCCTGCACTTCTTCGACGAGCACGGCACCCTGCTCGACACCGAGCTGAACGACCGCGTCATCGGCATCACCCCCGAGGTCTACCGCGCCGTGCCGCGCCGCGTCGCGGTGGCCGGAGGCGACCGCAAGTACGCGGCGATACGGGCCGCGGTGCTGGGCGGCTGGGTCGATGTCCTGATCACCGACCTGGGAGTGGCCCGCAGGCTGGCGGGCCGCCCCGACCGAACCGAACGACAAGCGACCTGAAGCCCGCCGCGGCGGCCGCACCCACCTCTTGAGGAGCTCCCATGTCCGTCCCCCTCCTCCCCTCCTTCCGTCTCGACAACAGCGTGGCCCTGGTGACCGGAGCGGGCAGCGGCATCGGCCGACGGCTGGCGATCGGGCTCGCCGGGATGGGGGCCGATGTCGGCTGCCTGGACCTGCCGCACAGCGATCTGGCCGGTACGGTCGAGGCGATCGGGGCCGCGGGGCGGCGCGCGGTCGCCCTCCCCGCCGATGTGACCCGAGCGGAGGACCTGGCGGAAGCGGTGGCCACGGTCGAACGCGACCTGGGCGCCCTCCGGCTGGCCGTCAACGCCGCGGGCATCGCCAACGCCGCCCCGGCCGAGGACATGCCGCCGGAACAGTGGCAGCAGGTCGTGGACGTCAACCTGACCGGGGTGTTCCTCTCCTGTCAGGCGGAGGGCCGGGCGCTGCTGCGCAACGGCGGTGGTTCCATCGTCAACATCGCCTCCATGTCCGGCACCATCGCCAACCGGGGGCTGACCCAGGCCCACTACAACGCCTCCAAGGCCGCCGTGATGCACCTGACGAAGAGCCTGGCCACGGAGTGGTGCACCCGCGGCATCCGGGTCAACAGCGTGAGCCCGGGCTATACCGCCACGCCGATGAACCTGCGCCCCGAAGTCGCGACGCGCGTCGCCCAGTTCGAGGCGGACACCCCGCTGGGCCGGATGGCGACGGTGGACGAGATGGTCGGCCCCACCGTGTTCCTGCTGAGCGACGCGGCGAGCTTCGTCACCGGAACGGACCTGCTGGTGGACGGTGGGGTCACCTGCTGGTGACCCCACCGCACGGGGTTCAGGCCCAGCGGGACAGGCCCGACGCGGCGAGCCAGGCGGCGTTGCCCGCCAGCAGCTCGAACGGGTCGTGGTCGGTGATGTCGATCTCCGCGACGTGCCAGACCGGCCCGGCCCCCGCGGCGCGGACGGCCGCCGGGGTGTCGACGTCGCCGGTGCCCAGCGGGGTCTGCGGCGCGTCCCGCCGCGCGGGCCCGTCCTTGAGGTGGACGGACACGGCGCGGGCCCCGAGCCGTGTCAGCACCTCGGCGGGGTCGGCTCCGGCCACGGTCGCCCAGTAGACGTCGAGTTCGGCGAGGAGCGCGTCGTCCGCCGAGGCCCAGAACGCGTCGTAGCCGGTGCGTCCGTCGGGCAGCGCCGCCCACTCGAAGTCGTGGTTGTGGTAGCCCAGCCGCAGCCCGGCACCGGCCAGCGCCTGCCCTGCCGTGTTCATGGCGTCCGTGAACGCCGCCACCCGGCCGGGGTCGCCGAAGACGTCCTCGTCGAAGCCGCTGACCAGCCGGGGATGCGGTACGAACACCGTGTCCGCGCCGATCTCGGCGCACTCCTCGGCCAGCGAGCCCACGTCGTCGGGCAGCCCGGCGTGGGTGGCCGAGACCCGCAGGCCCGCGGCGTCCAGCCCGCGCCGCAGCGCCTTGGCCGCCGCCAGCCGGTCCGCGGCGCTCCGGTGCGCGAAGCCGAGGCCGAAGGGCTCGACGTAGCGGAAGCCGATCTCCGCCAGGCGTGCCAGCGTGCGGTCCTGGTCCTCGGCGAGCGCGTCACGGACGCTGTACAGCTGTACAGAGAGCAGACCTTGCCGGTCCATGGCGCTCCTCTCGTGGGGCGGGGCGCGGGCTCAGCCGATGACGAGCGGGCGCAGGGTGCGGTGGGCGATCCGCAGCCCCTGGATCACCTTGTCGTCCGTCCCGCCCCAGACCGGGTCCTCGTGCTCGACGGAGAGCGTTCCGGTGAAGCCGTGCTCGTAGAGCCGGTCGACCACGCGCGTCCAGTCGACCTGCCCGAGACCCGGCACCCGGTAGCGCCACCAGCCGTTGTCCCAGGGGTCGGGGCGATCGACCGCCTTGCCGAAAACGCCGTACCGGTCGATGTCGCCGCTGCCCAGCTCGACGTCCTTGGCCTGGGCGTGCACGATGCGGTCGATGTAGGGCGCGATGGTCTTCACCGGGTCGATGCCGATCCAGGTGAGGTGCGAGGGGTCCCAGTTGAGGTAGAGGTCCAGCGAGAACATCCACTCCCACAGCTCAGGGGAGTAGGCCAGGTTGCCCGGATAGCCGTCGGGGTGCCAGCCCTCCATGACGCAGTTCTCGATGATGACCTTCACGCCGCGCTCGCCCGCGTAGTCGACGAGTTCGGGGAAGACGCGCTCGGCCTCCCGCAGGTTGTCCGTGACGGGCCTGGTCCAGTCCCGGCCGATGAACGTGCCGACGTAGGGCACGCCGAGCGCCGCGGCCGCGTCCACCGCGTGCTTGAAGTGGGTGCGGATCTCCGCCCGGCGCTCCGGGT
Organism: Streptomyces sp. NPDC021115; assembly: GCF_044333065.1. Taxonomy (NCBI): domain Bacteria; kingdom Bacillati; phylum Actinomycetota; class Actinomycetes; order Kitasatosporales; family Streptomycetaceae; genus Streptomyces; species Streptomyces sp. NPDC021115. The sequence goes on along the minus strand of NZ_JBIRQF010000002.1, from coordinate 77,197 downwards.
CGGGGTGGAGGTGGTTCTCGTAGTAGGCCAGCGCGGACAGTTCGAGGCCGTGCTTGGCGAACAGCGCGAGCGTCTCCTCGGCGCGCTCCGCCGGGAAGTCGGCGACGGGCAGATGGCTCGCCTCGAAGTCGCGTCCCCCGGTCCGCGGCCAGACGGCGACCTCCAGCGCCTCGTAGCCGTTGCCGCTCGCCCACTCCGCGATGCGCGGGAGGGACCAGCCGGGGAGACATGCCGTCAGGAACCCGAGTTTCATCTCTTCACACCTCTGTCCACGAGCCGTTACGGGAGGATCGGAGAACCGCCTCGGTGATGCGGGCGGCGCGCAGTCCGTCGTCGAAGGTCGGCAGGCCCTCCGGCCGATCGCCGCCGATCGCGGCGTAGGCGTCGGCGACGAACGCCTCGAAGCACTGCGCGTACCCCTGGGGGTGCCCCGGGGGCAGGACCGAGAGGCGCCGCTGTTCGGCCGAGCCGCGGCCGGGGTCGCGGCTGACGACCCGGGCGCCGTCCTCGCCGCCCAGCCAGATCGTCTCCGGGTTCTCCTGGTCGAAGACCGCGCTGGCCCGCGCGCCGTCCAGCTCGAACCACAGCCGGTTCTTCCGCCCGGCGGAGACCTGGGAGACGGTGGTGGACGCCAGGACGCCGGAGGCGGTGCGCAGCAGCAGCGCGGCGCAGTCCTCGGTACGGACGTCCATGTACTCCTCGGACGCCGACGGCTCCGCGCCCGCTGAGGGCTCCCCGTCCGAGGAGTCCGCCGCGAACGTACCCGCCCCGGCGGCGGGCCGCTTGTCCACGGCGACCGACATCGAGGCGGTGACCTCGGCGAACCGTTCGCCCGACACCCACTCGACCAGATCGCACCAGTGCGAGCCGATGTCGGCGAAGGCCCGGGACGGGCCCCCGGCCACCGGGTCCACGCGCCATCCCGACGCCTGCGGCGAGAGCATCCAGTCCTGGAGATAGCTGCCGTGGATCAGATGCCAGCCGCCGAACTCGCCGTCGATCCGGCGCGCCCGGATCTCCCGGACCAGCGGGTGGTAGCGGTAGACGAAGGGGACGGCGGCCACCAGCCCGCTGCGGCGGGCCGTCTCCGCCATGCGCTCCGCGTCCGCGACGGAGACCGCGAGGGGCTTCTCGCACACCACGTGCTTCCCGGCGTCGAGGGCGCGCAGCGCGTACGGCGCGTGGGTGGCGTTGGGCGAACAGATGTGGACCACGTCCACCGAGTCGTCGTCGAGGAGCGCGTCCAGGGAGGGATAGGCGGGGACCGCCCACTCCTCGGCCACCCGCGCGGACCGTGCGGGGGTGGAGGCCAGGACGCCGGTGATGCGGGCACCGGCGAGCGCCGCGGCCCTGCGGTGGATCGCGCCGATCATCCCGGCGCCGACGATGGCGGTGCCGATTGCTGTGCCGTGCGGTGGTGGGGGTGTGATGACAGCCCTCCCGGGAGGAACATCTGTGCTCGGTTTCGTCCGGCGGTGAGCCTAAGACAGCGATTACCGCCTCACAAGAGATTGAATTCTGCATCTTGTGAGTCATAAAAACCGTCAGAATTGCTGTACGGTGACCGACCATGGGAGCGCAGACGACGGACCCCCGCCCGATACCCCGGCTGTCGGTCGCCGGACTGCGGCCGCAGAACACCGGCGGCCCCGTGCACAGCTCGCTGGCCCGGCTCATCGCCTCGGGCCTCGCCGACAGCCGCGCCGACCTGGTCAAGGCCACCGGCCTGGCACGGTCCACGGTGGCCCGGCACCTCGACACCATGATCGACGCCGGGGTGGTCACCGAGGGCGGAACCGTCACCCGGCCCGGCCGCGGCCGCCCGCCGCTCCAGCTGGCGCTCAATCCCCGGGCCGGGGTGGTCGGGGTGGCCGACGTCGGCGCCCACAGCGCCCGGCTGGCCCTCGCCGACCTGTCGCAGCACGTCGTGGCGCAGGAGGAGGTCGCGCTGGACGTGGCGCAGGGCCCCGAGGCCACGCTCGACCTGCTGACGGAACGGCTGCGCCGCATGCTGGCCGAATCGGCCGGGGCCGACCGCCTGTCCGCCCTCGTCGTCGGCCTTCCGGGGCCCGTCGACGCGCGCGCCGGCACGCCCGTACGGCCGCCCATCATGCCCGGCTGGGACGGCTTCCCGGTCGGCCGGACCATGACCGAACGCTTCGGCTGCCGGACCTTCGTCGACAACGACGTGAACCTCATGGCCCTCGGCGAGGCCCGCGCCCTGCCGGAGGGCGAGGCGCCGCTGCTCTTCATCAAGATCGGCACCGGTATCGGCGGCGGTCTCGTCTCGGCCTCCGGGGAGCTGCACCGCGGCGCGGAGGGGGCGGCGGGCGACATCGGGCATCTGCGGGTGCCCGGCGCCGACGACACGGTGTGCAGCTGCGGGAACATCGGCTGCGTCGAGGCCGTGGCGTCGGCCACCGCGATGGCGGCCCGGCTCGACCGGGAGGACGCGGGCCTCGCCGAGCACGAACGGCCGCGCGGCGCCGCCGACCTCGCGCGGCTCGTCCGCGACGGCCACCCCGGGGCCGTACGCGTCGTCCGCGAGGCCGCGGCCACGATCGGCGAGGTGGTGGCGCTGCTCGTGCATGTCTACAACCCGGCGCGGATCGTCATCGGCGGGGCGATCGCCGCCGCCAGCGACGATCTGCTGGCCCGGATCCGCGGCGTCGTCTACCGCCGGGCGCTGCCGCTGGCCACGCGGCGGCTGTCGCTGACCCAGAGCGTGCTGGGGATGTCCGCCGGGGTGGTCGGCGGGACCGTGGTCGGCGTGGAACACGTCCTCTCCCCCGAGGGCATCGGCGACGTAGTGGCCCATTCCGCCGCGCGCTCCACCGCGCGTTCCTCCTGACCGGCCCCTTGACCCCGCCGGGAAGCCGGTGCTTGCACATGGTCCGTTTCGACGACAGCGGTTTCGTCCAACTCCGTTGCCCCGAGGCGTCGTTCCGTCGCTGCCCCGTGCCGTGGCGCCCGACGCCCCCTCACACCGGGAGAGACCCGTGCTGCTCGCCGACCCCGAGGTGCGGGTCGTCGTCAACATCACCCCGCCCGAGCGCCGCGTCGAGCGGATCGGTGTCACCGTCGCCACCCACGCGACCGCGGTGCTCCAAGTTCGCCTCCGGCGCGCTGGCCACGGCCATGTACAGCTTCGACGTCCGGGACACCGCCCTCCCCCACGGTGCTGGACCTCGTACGCCACCTCGGCGGCGACCTGCACCGGGCCTCCGCCGACTTCGCGTTCCATGTGCTGGAGGTCCTGGAGCGGCTGGACGGCATCTCGCCGGAGGACGGCGCCGTAGAGATCACCAGCACGGTGAAGCGCCCGGCGCCCCTCCTCGACGCCGAGGGGAAACGCTGACCGGGCAGCTCAGGGGCGGCGCGACGCGGCGGTGAACAGATTCTCGGGGTCGTACTCCCCCCGGATGCGGTCCAGCCGCTCCTCGTGGCTGCCGAAGAGGGCGGGCCGCAGGGCCTCGGCCTCCTCGCCGAGCCCGGCGAAGTTGACGTACGTGCCGCCGGTCGAGAAGGGCACCATGGCGTCCCACGTCGAGCGCGCCCAGCCGATGGCGGTTTCGTCGAGCCGGGCATCGTGCCAGGTGGCGTCCATGCTGACGTTGACGCGCGCGGAACGGTGGGCGTACGCGCTGTCGTCGGCGGGAACGCGGGCGATGGCACCGCCGAGGCTGCGGATGACGATCAGGCTCTCCGGGGTCGGCCGCCGGGCGTCGTGGTCGACCAGGGTCCTGATCGCCTCATCGGTCAGCTCGTCCAGGAAGTGCGACTTCATGTAGTAGCGCCCGCCGTCGGGGAACATCCCGTCCGACATGCGCTGCATCGCCACGTACGGCATGGGCCCGCTCAGGTCGGCGAGCGGCGTGCCCAATTCGCCCAGGGGTGCCAGCGCGGCGGTGGCGGCGTCGTCCTTCACCGGTCCGGCGTACAGCCCCAGCACCACGACGGCCTTCGAGCCGTGCAGTTCGTGCGGGATCCCCGGGTCGGCGGGGACGCTCCACAGGGCGAGCTCCGGCGAGACGGTGTCCGGGACGGCGCGTACGGCGTCGCGGAAGTTCCGCAGCACGGTCCCGGCGTCCTCGTACGGGTAGAGGAGCAGCGCGGCGGAGACCTCGGGGCCGAGCGGGTGCAGGCCGAACTCGAAGGACGTGACGACGCCCAGGCCCCGGCCTCCGCCACGGACCGCCCAGAACACCTCGGGGTCCTGATCACGGCTCGCGGTGCGCACCCTGCCGTCCGCCGTGACGATCTCGACGGATCGCAGACCGTCGCAGCTCAGCCCGTGGGCGCGCATCAGGTGCCCCATTCCGCCGCCCAGCGTGAGTCCGGCGACACCGGTGATCGAGACCTCGCCGCCGGGTGTGGCGAGCGCGGACAGCTGTGTCTCACGGTCGAGTTCCCCCCACGTCACCCCGGCCTGGACGCGTGCGGTGCGCGCGTCGGGGTCGACGTACACGCCCTTCATCCGCGAGAGGTCGATCACCAGCCCGTCGTCACACACCGCGCTGCCCGCGACCTGATGAGCGCCGCCACGGATGCTGACGACGGGGCGGTACGCGCGGGCGACCTCCACCGCGTCGACCACGTCCGCCGTGCCCGCGCACCGTGCGATCACGCCGGGGTGCCGGTCGATGAGCCCGTTCCATACGGCGCGCGCCTCGTCATAGGCGGGATGTGCGCGATCGATCACCTCGCCCCGGAGCGATTCGCCGAGCCGTTCCGCGATCGCCTGCTCCCGCGCGGCCTGTGCTGTGTCCCGCTGCTCCTTCGGCATGGGGTGTCACCTCATCCGGCGCCCATCGTCCGTTATGTCCCACCCCCTCTTCCCAGGCTAGGCCAGGAGCGGCGGCCGCACACAGGGCCGCCGCCGACCCGACGGGTTCCCGATTTGTCATGTCTCGGCTAACGTGACGAACGAGCTTGGGAGCGCTCCCACACCCCTCTCGCCCATCCCCGCCGGAGGACCCGATGACCCTCGTGTCGCACCGCCGCCGCACCGTGTCAGCCGCCGTCGCCGCCCTGGCCGTGACGGGCCTCGCCGCCCCGGCCGTCTCGGCCGCCCCCTCCCCCGGGGCCGCGGCGGCCGCCTGCAACGCCACCGGATTCTGCGAGGACTTCGAGTCCCAGAGCGGCACCACCCCCGCCGGGCGCTGGACCACGACGGTGGCCAACTGCTCGGGCACCGGCACCGCCACCGTCGACTCCACGGTGGCGCACACCGGCACCAAGTCGGTGCGGGTGACCGGCCGGGCGGGCTACTGCAACCACGCATTCGCCGGGACCTCCCTGTCCGCCCTGCCGGCGACCGGCGACCTCTATGTGCGCTTCTGGGTCCGCCACACCACCGCGCTGCCCGCCCAGCACGTCACGTTCGCGGCCATGAAGGACCCGAACGACAACGGCAAGGATCTGCGCATGGGCGGCCAGAACAAGGCCCTCCAGTGGAACCGCGAATCGGACGACGCCACCCTCCCCGCCCAGTCCCCGGCGGGCGTCGCGCTCTCCACCCCGCTGCCCGTCAACACCTGGACCTGCCTGGAGTTCCGCCTCGGCCGCGGCGCGGGCCGCCTCGACACCTGGGTGAACGGCGCGCTCGTCACCGGCCTGGTGGTCGACGGCACCCCGACCCAGGACGTCGACCAGCAGTGGCTGGCCCGCGGCGGATGGCGGCCCGCCCCGACCGATCTGCGGCTGGGCTGGGAGAGCTACGGCGAGGGCGACGACACCCTCTGGTACGACGACGTGGCCGTGGGCACCTCCCGCAACGGCTGCGGCTGACGCCGCGCGCACGCATTTCCCGCCACCCGCACCGAAAAGCCCCTTCCGACCGGAAGGGGCTTTCGGCATTTCCGGATTGGCGCCAACAGCGGCTGCCCCGCTAGAATTTGAGTCGGCACCAAGAAAAGGGGAAGCAGTGGCAGTTCGCTTTGTTCAGGTTCCGGAAACCGAGAAGAATGAGGAAGGAGTTCAGGAAACCGTCACGCCGGTCGTGGTAAACGGACAGACGGTCGAGACGCGAATCTATGGGCGCACGGTAATTTACTGCGACCTCGAACCCGATGTCACCACGGATGTCCATTCGGTGGAGATCGTGGTTCCCACCTGGGTCGAGGAGGAATACGAGACCGGCGAGCAGAACGAGGACGGCAGCAACACCATCGCCATGCGGCAGGCCCTGCGTCCTGAGCGCCGGACCGTGGACCTGGGCCCGGATTCCCTGAAGGCCCTCCAGGAAGCGCTCCAGCCCTTCGCCGTGGTCTCCCGGCCCTCGGAGGAGCCCGCCCCGAAGAAGCGCGGCCGCCCCGCCAAGAAGGCGGCCCAGACGCCTCCGAGCGCGAGCTGAATCCGCAGGGGCGGGACCGAAAGCGGCCCCGCCCCCGCGCATTCCGGCCGGAATCAGCCCCGCACGGTTCACCTCCGCGTTCCGGATGAGCTCTACCGAGCCAATCCCCTCCAGGTAAAGGAAGGTCATTTTACGGTAGCAGCACAGGCAACGGCGCCAGGGAGACGAACACAGGGAGGGGGATACACAAAGGTTGAGCCGGCGTGGCCTGTGGCTGCTCCGCGAACTCGCCGACGACTTCGGATACGCACCGATCAACGGGGGCAAACAGGCGTGGATCCGGATCGACACGGGTGCTGTCCCCCGCTCTATCGACTGCCGCACCGACAGCGCCCACGCGGTGTTGGCCAGCCAGGCAAGGTACCGTCCCAGATGTCCGGCCAGGGCCGCCGCCTGCTCCGAGCTCAGCCCGTCCGGCTCGGAGGACGTCCGCGCCGCATCGACCTGCGCGAGAAGCGAGTTCACGAGCATGTGCGCACAGGTAACGGCGGCCGTACCGTCCAACCGGCCCGCGAGAGCGGCTTTCGACAAGCGGTGGAGTGCCTCCGGATGAAGGGCGGCGCGGGCCCCTGTGCCCGAAGCGACACCAGTCAGCTCCTCGACGCGGTCACGCACAGCGTTGCCATCGCCGGCCACCACCGCAGCGTCGAGCTCGCGGAGGTAGGCGAGCAGGACCTCGTCAGCAGCGATTCGGCCGGGCAGTCAGCAGGCCAGCGCCAACAGCATCGCCCCGATCCAGCCGACCACCACCCAGGCTCGGAAGGCGATATGGGCATCAATCTCGCGTAATGACGGCCGAGCGCTCGACGCCGGGAACGCAAGAGCGAAAATCACCGCCTCGCCGGTCAGGATGGTCGCGAAGAACGCCACGCTGAACTATGCCGAAGCGATGATCCCGTCATTCCCGACCGGAGCCGCCACCGCCAGTGGCACGACGCACGCCACGGCCACCGCAGACACCCACGGCCCTAACTGCCGGCGCGGAACGCGCCACCGGATACTTCCCGCTGCTGGCATCGTGCCTCCCCGAAGGCTGATCGCCTCTGCCGTACTGCGCCATCCTATGAATCACGACTCACGGAAGACAGGCGGCCACCACACAACGGAACTCCGCGACCTGGCGATCCGCAGACCTGTCCGCGTCCAGGTAGCAACACCCTCTGCACTGAGGCGGTGGGCATGGCACGCGCCGGACAGCCTCGTATCGAATCCGCTACACTCCGTCACGAGTCGCGTGATCGGGACAGGATGCGCATCATGACAGCGATGATCGAGCATCCGGCGACCGTGACCACCGACGAGGGTCCGGAGGCGTTCGAGCGACTGTGCCGCGACCTGGAGCGGGCCAGCGCCGCCCTCCCGGACGGCTATCGCGCGGAGATTATCGGGGGAAAGATCGTCATGTCGCCGTGGTCCCAGGGCGTCTACAACGATGTGCTGGACTCCCTGCTCGACCAGCTGACACCGCACGTCCCGGCGGGCCATCGGGCGCGTACCACACCGAACCTGTATCTCTTCCCGGAGTCCGCCCGCGCGTATGGCCCGGATCTGCACGTCGCGGACCGGGCGGCCACTCGAGTCCGGAGCATTCACCTGCCGGGGTCGGCGCTCGCCTTGGCCGCGAAGCAGACGTCCGTCTCCACCAGGGAGGTGGACTGGGGCGAGAAGGTGGAGGTGTACGGCAAGGCGGAGGTGCCGGTGTACGTCCTGCTCGACATGCAGGAGGGCACCGTCACGGTGTTCCACGACCCGACGCCGGATCTCGGCTACCGGCAGCGCTCACAGATCAAGTTCGGTGAGGAGATCGGCGTTCCGGCGCCTTTCGGATTCACGCTGCGCACCGACGGCTGGGAGAGCTGAGCGGCCCGGTGTGCGGTGCCGTTCGTCGCCCGGGCGGCGAACGGCACCGGGCTCGGTACCGAGTTGGGCGCGCGTGTCAGCAGCAGGAGGTGTGCGTGTGCTCCTCCCGGTGCCACCAGTAGCGCTCCCGGGCGGGTTCCTGCGGTACGTCCGGGGCCGGGGCCGCGGCCGGGCGCGCGGAGGCGGCCGTGGTGGGCCGGGACGACGGACGGTCCGCGACGAGATCGTCCACCGAATGCACCACGCCTCCGACCACCACCTGCCGCACCGCCGCGGCGGCCGCGATGTCCCGCAGCGGATCGCCCTCCACCAGGGCCAGATCGGCGAGTTTGCCGGGTTCGACGGTGCCGAGATGGGCGCTCAGGCCCAGCGTCCGCGCACCCGTGACGGTGGCGGAGCGCAGCGCCTGGAGCGGGCTGGCGCCGTAGCGCACCATGGCCTGGAGGTTGAGGTGGTAGTAGATGCCAGGGGGAACCAGGGGGCTGTCGGTGCCGACCCCGACCTGGGCACCGCCCTCCAGCAGCCTGCGCACCGTCGCACCGTGGCGTGCCACGAAGGCCAGCAGGTCGGTCGGCTTCTGCTCCCGGGCGTCCGCCACGCCGGTACGGAACTCCTCGTACTCCGCCTCGGTCAGCAGTGACGTCAGCCGCTGGTCGCCGACGGCCCACGCGGCGTACCGGTACAGCGCCGCCCGGGTGGCGGGCAGCCCCGCGCCGGAGAGGCCGAAGGTCGGGGTGAAGGCCATACCGGAGGCGATGAGCGGTTCGGTCATGTCCTGGTAGGCGTGGCCGAGATGGGTCTCCTTCTGACGGCGGCCGTAGCGGCTGGTGCCGCCGAGGTGTTCGGTGCCGTCGGCGCCGAACCCGAGCGGGCCGAACAGGTAGTGCGAGGTGGCGCGCAGCCCCAGCCGGTGCCCCGCGCGCACGGCGGCGCGCTGGAGCGGGTACGGAAGTCGCACATACGTCTTGACCAGGTCATGGCCGAGTGCTTCGGCCTTGGCCAGTTCGCGCGTCAGCTCTTCCTCTCCGGTGACCGGGCGTCCCGAGGAGTAGTAGATCCGGGAGCCGTCGATCAGATCACCGGCCGCGAAGACGCGCGGTCCGGTGCGGCGGCCGGAGCCGATGGCCTCCTTGGCCTCGACCGCCGCGTAGTGCGCGGTGCCCGGCGAGCGCAGCGAGGTGACGCCGAAGGACAGCCACAGCCTCATGGTCTCGGACCGCGCCCAGGGGCCGTGTTCATGAACGGCGATCAGACCGGGTATCGCGGTCAGGTGCCGTGCGTCGACCGTACGGTCCCCGCGGACCGTTCCGGGCTCGGCCAGTCGCTCGACGCGGTTGTCCTTGATGACGATGTCCACATCGCGCCGCAGTGTCGCGGCCGTGCCGTCCCAGACGGCGCCGACTCGCAGCACGGTCCGCCCCGAGGGCCTGGTCCGCCGCCAGGTCAGCCCGGCCGGGACCGTCCTGGCGCGGCCGGTGCGCGCGTCGGCGCGGCGCAGACGGCCGTCGGAGAGGTACAGCAGGGACGCCGAGTCGGCGCTCCAGCTCGGCGCGTCGGCCGTCTCGCGGTTCAGCCGCCGGGCGGTGCCGGTGGGGCGGCCGGCCGTGTCGAGGGCGCTGAGGTACAGGGTGCCGCCGACGACGTACGCGGTGTGCCGGCCGTCCGGCGCGTGGACGGGCCCGGCGTCGATGCGGTTGGCGAGGGACTTCGCGGGCACCGGCTCGTCGTAGTGGGTCTCACCGGTGGCGAGGTCGACGGTCAGGATCTGGTTGGCGCCCTCCCGGTACCGGGGGGTGACGGGCACCAGCGCGGCGCAGGACAGCCGGGTGCCGTCGGCCGAGAAGGTGGGCCTGCCGGGGGCGTTGAGCGGTCCGGTGACCTTGCGCACGGTGCCGGAGGAGACGTCGACGGTGTGCACGGTGCCCGCCGCGAGGCAGAAGGCGACGGTCCGGCCGTCGGGGCTGTAGACCGGACCGTACGCCTCGCCCCGGAGGCTGGTCAGCCGGCGGTTCTCGCCGCTGTGGAAGTCGTGGGTCCACAGTTCGACGGCGTCGCCTCCCCGGTCGCTGACGTACACCAGGGCGGAGCCGTCCGGGTGCCATGCGGGGGCGGTGTTGAGGCTCCCGTCGGACACCACGGCCTTGGGCGCGGAGCCGGTGCGCGCGACCCAGATGTCGCCGAGCGCGGCGAAGGCGACGCTGCGGCCGTCCGGCGAGAGGGAGGGGCTGACGATGCCTTTGACCTGGCGGGGCGCGGTGGAGTCGAGGTCCGTCGCCGCGGGCCGCTCGTGGACGCGGGGCACGGTGAGGTGGGCGGTGAAGGGGATGTCCCGCACCTTTCCCCCGCGCGGGGCGGGGCCGCCCAGGGTGCGGCGGCGGACCTTTCCGTCGGCGGTGTAGAACACCTCGTCGCCGGACGGCCAGCGGGCCGCGAACGGGAACACGTCCTCGCCGTCGTCGGACACCGTCTCGCCGTCGACGACCAGGCGGGCCGCCGCGGAGGTGAGGTGGACGTACGCCAGGCGCCCGCCGTCCGGGGAGAGCGAGGGGCCAGCGACCCGGCCTTCGGCGACGGTGACGAGCGTGGTGCGCTTTCCGTCGGCACCGGCCTTCACCACGGTCCGCGGGGCGTCGCCGGTGCCGCTGGTGAACACGATGGCGGTGCCGTCGGGGTGCCAGAAGGGCTGCGCCTCCTGGGCGGTGGCGTCGTCGCCGGGCGCCGCCCAGACGCGGGACGCGCCGCTGTCGAGGTCGAGTACGTGGATCGCGTAGCGGCCCTCGGTCTCGGCCGCGTAGGCGACGCGCCTGCCGTCCGGGGAGAAGCGCGGCTCGCGGTGGTCGGCCGCCCCGGACGTCAGCCGACGTGCCCCGGTGCCGTCGGCGCGCGCCAGCCAGAGGTGGAAGTTCCCGTCGGTGTAGCCCTGGTAGACCAGGTGACGGCCGTCGGGCGAGAAGTCGGGTTCGGTCGCTTCCTGGTCGATGCCGGTCAGCCGGGTCGCCTCACCACCGCGGGCGGGGACCGACCACACCATGTTGAGCAGGTCCAGCACCACCGTCCGGCCGTCCGGCGACAGGGCGGCGGAGGCGTTGGTGGCCTCACCGACGACGATCCGCCGGGCGCCGTCCCCGGTCTCCTCGGCGCCCTCGGCCGCGTGCGCCACGGAGTCGGTGCCGGTCAGCCGGCCGCCCAGCCACAGCGACCCCGCCCCTGCCGCCGCCGTGCCGCTTCGCCGGATGAGTGTCCTGCGTGAAATCCCCACCGCTGTGCCCTTCTCTCGAAGATCGCGATTGTGCTGCAACCTAAAGGCCGAGTCAGGCACGGGGAAAGATCAAGGAAATAGGTGTTATCTGAAATTAACCAGTTCCGTCAGGCCCAATTGGCCGGTTCGGCCAGGGAGTAGGACGAGGCGATGCGGTGCTGGTCGTGGAGGATCGTCAGCGTCGAGGGGCCCGCGGGGGTGCCGTCGCGCCAGGCCGTGCAGTAGATGCCGCTGGACCAGCGGATGGTGCGCGAGGTGGACGGCAGCAGGGTGATACCGGTCGTGCTGACGGTCTTCTTGCCGTTCAGCCAGACCTCGAAGGCGCCCTGGCCGCTGTCGGCGAGCTTGAGGCGTACGACGATACGGATCCAGGTTCCGCGCAGATCGGCGATGGACCCGACGGTGCCGGAGACCGCGCGGCCGCCGTACTGGATCTTGTTGCCCATGACGAACATCAGCAGCCAAGGGCCCTCCGGATCCTCGGGGGAGAACTGCTGGAAGGTGACGTTCTGATCGTGGAACCGCCAGCCGGAGCCCAGGTAGATGGCCTGGCCGTAGTAGCGGTCCTCGTCGACGCTCTGCGCTCCTTGCCGGATGACTTCGCTGTGATAGCCACCGGTCTCGTTGATGTAGGTCTGGGTCGCCGCGATGGCGTCGGCGCCCTTGTAGGTGGGGTTGTCGACGGTGGTGATGGTGCCCTGCTTCTGGGCGTAGCCCTTGTCCCAGCCCGCCACACTGCCCCGGTTCTGGAAGAACACTCCCTCCGGCAGGTCGGCGGCGGCCGCCCGGCCGGAGGGAGTGATCGCGGCGAGGGGCCCGGCTAAGCCGAGACCTCCGAGCACTGTAAGCGCCTGTCGTCTCTTCATGCCCGGAGATGATGGACTCGACCTCGCCAAGGGTCAAGAAGTGTGCCCGAAGAGATCCGATGACTGACCGGCCGCCCTATGCGGTCAGGGCTGGGATGACCTCGGTGCCGTACGCGTCGATCGTGCGCTCCTTCGCGTCGTGCATCGCGTACACCGCGAACTGGTCCACGCCCAGTCCCCGTAGCGTGCGCAGCTTTTCCACATGGGCCTCCGCCGGGCCGAGCAGGCAGAAGCGGTCGACGATCTCGTCGGGGACGAAGGCCGTGTCGGGGTTTCCGGCGCGGCCGTGGTGGCTGTAGTCGTAGCCCTTGCGCTGGGCGATGTACTCGGTGAGGGATTCGGGGACGGCGCCGGAGTGTTCGCCGTAGCGGGAGACGAGGTCGGCGACATGGTTGCCGACCATGCCGCCGAACCAGCGGCACTGCTCCCGGGCGTGGGCCACGTCGTCCCCGATGTACGCGGGCGCGGCGACGCAGATGGTGATCGCGTCCGGGTCGCGCCCGGCGTCGGCCGCGGCGGCGCGGACCGTGTGGACCATCCACTCCGTCAGGAACGGGTCGGCGAGCTGGAGGATGAAGCCGTCGGCCTTCTGCCCCGCGAGGGCGAGGGCCTTGGGCCCGTACGCGGCCATCCAGACCGGCAGCCGGCCGCCGTCCTTGATCCAGGGAATGCGCATCGGGCTGCCGTCCACCACGGCCTCCCGGCCCTCCGCCAGGTCGCGGATGGCGTCGATGGCGTCGGACAGCCGGGCGAGGGTGTTCGGGGTGCGGCCCGCGACCCGCATCGCGGAGTCACCGCGGCCGATGCCGCACACGGTGCGGTTGCCGTACATGTCGTTGAGGGTGGCGAAGGTGGAGGCGGTCACCTCCCAGGTGCGGGTGCCGGGGTTGGTGACCATGGGGCCGACGGTCAGCCGCTCGGTGTGCTCCAGGATGCGGCTGTAGATGACGAACGGCTCCTGCCAGAGCACCGCGGAGTCGAAGGTCCAGCCGTAGCGGAAGCCGTTGCGCTCGGCGCGGCGCATCAGGTCGACGACGTCCGACGCGGGCGGATCGGTCTGCAGGACGAGTCCGAAGTCCATAACCTGGCCTCCTAGCTGAGGTACTGACAGGTCGAGCGGCGGACGAACTGGCCGTGTCCGGCGCGGCCGGTGTAGGCGCGTCCGTCGATGACCGGGAGGCCGCGCGAGAGCACGGTCTCGACCTGCCCGGTGATCCGCTTGCCCTCGTAGGCCGAGTAGTCGACGTTCATGTGGTGGGTCTCGGCCGAGATGGTCTGCTGGGCGGACGGGTCGTAGATGACGAGGTCGGCGTCCGAACCCGGGGCGATGGTGCCCTTCTTGGGGTAGAGGCCGAACATCCGGGCCGGGGTGGCGCAGGCGATCTCGATCCAGCGGCGGCGGGTGATGTGGCCGTCCACGACACCCTGGTGGAGCAGGTCCATGCGGTTCTCCACGCCCGGCATCCCGTTGGGGATCTTGGAGAAGTCCCCGCGGCCCATCTCCTTCTGGCCGGTGAAGCAGAACGGGCAGTGGTCGGTGGAGACGACCTGGAGGTCGTTGGTCCGCAGCCCCCGCCACAGCGCGGCCTGGTGCTCACGCGGCCGCAGCGGTGTCGAGCAGACGTACTTGGCGCCCTCGAAGTCCGGTTCGGCGAGGTTGTCGGTGGACAGGAACAGATACTGCGGGCAGGTCTCGCCGAAGACCGGCAGCCCCTTGTCGCGCGCCTGCGTCAGCTCCGCGACGGCCTCCTCCGCCGACACATGGACGACGTACAGCGGCGCCCCGGCCACCCGCGCCAGCTGGATGGCCCGGTGGGTGGCCTCGGACTCCAGCAGCGCCTTGCGGACCTCGCCGTGGTAGCGGGGATCGGTCCTGCCCTCGGCGAGGGCCTGTTCGACCAGGACGTCGATGGCGATGCCGTTCTCGGCGTGCATCATGATCAGCCCGCCGTTGGCGGCGCCGCGCTGCATGGCGCGCAGGATCTGCCCGTCGTCGCTGTAGAAGACGCCGGGGTAGGCCATGAACAGCTTGAACGAGGTCACGCCCTCGTCGACGAGGAGGTCCATCTCCTTCAGGGAGCCCTCGTCGACATCGGAGAGGATCATGTGGAAGGCGTAGTCGATCGCGCAGTTGCCGCCCGCCTTCAGATGCCAGGCGTCCAGCCCCTCGCGCAGCGCGTGGCCCTTGGTCTGGATGGCGAAGTCCACGATGGTGGTCGTACCGCCCCAGGCCGCGGCCCGGGTGCCGGTCTCGAAGGTGTCGGCGGCGAAGGTGCCGCCGAACGGCATCTCCATGTGGGTGTGCGGATCGACCCCGCCCGGGATGACGTACTTGCCGGTCGCGTCGATCGTACGGTCGGCGGTCCAGCCGCGCGCGACATCGCTGTCGGACGCGGCCAGCGCCACCACCCGCTCGTCCTCGACCAGGACGTCGGCGTGGATCTCCTCGGCGGCGGTGATGACGAGCCCGCCGCGGATCACGGTACGAGGCATCAGCGCGCACTCCTTCCCGGCTGGGGGCCCGATTGGACTTGGGTGGCTTGCAGGGCGGCCGTGCGCAGGGCGGCTTCGAGGATGTCCGCGCCCTCTTCGGCCTCCGCCACGGTGAGGCTCAGCGGCGGGGCGATGCGCAGGACGCTGCTGTTGTGGCCGCCGCCCTTGCCGAGGAGCAGCCCGCCCTCGCGGGCGGCCTCCAGCACGGCCGACGCGGTCTCGGGCGACGGATCGCCGGTGCCCGGCTCGACCAGTTCGACGCCGATCATCAGCCCGCGGCCGCGTACCTCGGTGACGGCGTCGAGCCCGGCGCAGGCCGCGCGCAGCCGCTCGATGAGCAGCCCGCCGACGCGGCGGGCGTTGCCCTGGAGGTCGTGCTCGACCAGGTGGTTGAGGTTGGCGAGACCGGCGGCCATGGTGACCGGGCTGCCGCCGAAGGTGGAGATGGAGTTGGCGCCCAGGCAGTTCATGACCTCGGCGCGGGCCACGACCCCGCCGATCGACATGCCGTTGCCGATGCCCTTGGCGAAGGTGAGGACGTCCGGCGGGCCCGCGGCGTCATGGGCCTGCCAGCCCCAGAAGTGGTCGCCGGTGCGGCCCCAGCCGGTCTGCACCTCGTCGGTGATCCACAGGATGCCGTGCCGGTCCAGCACCTCGCGGAAGGCGGCGAACAGCCCGTCGGGCGGGGAGGTGAAGCCGCCCACGCCCTGGATCGGTTCGGCGATCAGCGCGGCGACGTTGCCGTGCGCCTGGCCGAGGATGTCTTCGAGGTCGGCCACGCACGCGTCGATGAACGCGCCGTCCGACAACCCGGCGAACGGCCCCCGGCCGCGCACCCCGCCGTGCACGTACAGCGTCTGGAGCGGCGAGATGCTGGTCGGCGACCAGGAGCGGTTGCCGGTGATGCCGACCGTCGAGAACGACCGGCCGTGGTAGCTGTTGCGCATCGCCAGGATCTGGTTCGAGCGGCGGTACGTGGTGGCGAGCAGCATCGCCGTGTCGTTGGCCTCGGTGCCGGAGGTGGTGAAGAAGACCCGGGCGTCCGGGATGCCGGACAGCCGCGCGACGCGCTCGGCGAGGTCGACCATCGGGCGGTCGAGGTAGAGCGTGGAGCTGTGCAGGATGCGGCCCGCCTGCTCGGTGATCGCCTTGGTGACCTCGGGGAGGGCGTGGGCGGTCATCGTGGTGAGGATGCCGCCGAAGAAGTCGAGGTAGCGGTTGCCGTCCGCGTCCCAGACGTGGCGTCCCTCGCCGTGGGTGATCTCGATGGGCCGCTGGTAGTAGAGCGCCAGCCAGTCCGGGAGGACGGCCCGGTGGCGTGCGTACAGATCCTCGCCGGTGGGGGCGCCGGTGGGGTGCTCGCCGGTCATGGCTTCACCAGCTCGTCGTAGGCGTCGGGGCGGCGGTCCCGGTAGAAGGCCCATTGCTGCCGCACCTCGTCGACGAGGCCGAAGTCGAGGTCCCGGACGACCAGTTCCTCTTCCTTGTCGCTGGCCACGTCGCCGACGAACTGGCCGCGCGGGTCGACGAAGTAGCTGGTGCCGTAGAAGTCGTTGTCGCCGTACTCCTCGGTGCCGACGCGGTTGATCGCCGCGATGAAGTACTCGTTCGCGACCGCGGAGGCGGGCTGCTCCAGCTGCCACAGGTGCGAGGACAGTCCGCGGGAGGTGGCGGACGGGTTGTAGACGAGCTGCGCACCGGCCAGCCCGAGCGCGCGCCAGCCCTCCGGGAAGTGGCGGTCGTAGCAGATGTACACCCCGACCTTGCCGACGGCGGTGTCGAACACCGGCCAGCCCAGGTTGCCCGGCTTGAAGTAGTACTTCTCCCAGAACCCCTTGAGCTGGGGGATGTGGTGCTTGCGGTACTTGCCGAGGTAGCTGCCGTCGGCGTCGATCACGGCCGCGGTGTTGTAGTAGAAGCCGGACTGCTCGACCTCGTACACCGGGACCACCATGACCATTCCGGTCTCCCGGGCCAGCGCCCGCATCCGCCGTACCGTCGGCCCGTCCGGGACCGGCTCCGCCCACTGGTAGTGCTCCGGCTCCTGCACCTGGCAGAAGTACGGGGCGTTGAACACCTCCTGGAAGCCGATCACCTTGGCTCCCTGGGCGGCCGCCTGCCGGGCGTACTCCTCATGCTTCGCGATCATCGATTCGGTGTCGCCGGTCCAGGTGCACTGGACGAGCGCGGCACGTACGACGTTGGCCATGATCAGCTCCTTCACAGCAGTGCTCCGGGGGCTTGCCCCCGTCGTCAGCCTGTGTCTACGCACGTAGAGTCTCGCTGTGGTGAAGAACGTAGAAGCGCACTCACCACTCTGGCAATACCGCCGCCGTTACTCAACGAAGACGATCACTTTTCACGATATGTCGGGCTGGTGGGCTGGTGAGTGTCAGCCCGCGCCGGGTATGCCCGCCACCCGGAGGGCATGCGCGAGGTCGTGCTGGCTGCCCGGGGACACCGCGCTCGCCGCCTCCAGCAGCGGGGGCACCAGCGCGCCCGGCTCCTCGGCCGCCGCCTCGGCCACCTCGGCGGGCGTACGGGCCCGTATGAACGCCGCCAGCAGCAGCGCCACCTCGCTGTGCGCCGCGTTCCCGAGGAGCGCGAGCGCGGTCTGCGCCACCTCGGGGGCGGGCCGCGCGACGCTCTGCCGCAGCAGCCGCTCCCCGTCGGCCTCGCGGCCCGCCGCGACCAGCGCCTCAGCGGCGGCGGCGAGCCGCTCGGGCGGCAGCGAGGACATCTCCCACAGCAGCGTGGCCACGTCGGCGCCGAGCCCCGCGCGCTCCAGCTCCGCCGCCAGCACCGGCAGCCGCACGGCGGACCAGACGGCCGTCTCGCACAGCACGGCGTGCGCCTCCCCGCTACGGCCCTCCGCACGCAGCCGCCCCAGCCGCGCGACGGCCTCACCGGCCGCCCGCCGGGCCTCGGCCAGTTCCTGCTGCTCACTGGCCCGGGCCCGCTCCTCGGCCTCCCGTTCCCGCTTGCGCGCCCCGCCCCGCCCGCCGAAGCGGCCTCCGCGCGGCGCGGCCCCGGCCCCCGCGAACCGCGCCCCGCGCGGCCGGGCGGGCGGCTCCGCGGCCGCCCCGGGGCCCGGCTCCGGGCCCCCGTCGTACGCCGCGGCGAACCGCGCCCCCCGAGGCCGAGGCGGCGCCCCCTCCGGCGGCGGCGCGTCCTCGGCGTCCCCCTCCTGCCGCCGCGCCCCCAGCCCGGCAGCCGAAGGATCCTGCAACCCGCCCAGCGCCCACGACGACCGCGCCGCGCCGGGCGGCGGCGAGCCCTCGCCCCGCGGCCCCGGCCCGGCTTCCCCGCCGGACGGCCGCTGCCCGGCGCCGGGCGCCCCCGGGGCCGACGGGCCGCCGAAGACCGCGGACAACGGCCCCTCACCCAGCGGCACGGACCCCGCACCACCCGGCGGGGGGCTCCCGTCCGGGCCTGCCGCCGACGGGCGGCCCTGCGACCCGCCCACGGTCCACGCCCCCACCGCGTCGGACACCTCCCCAGCCTGCGGCCCCGGCGAGGCACCGGGCGCCCCCGGGGCCGACGGGCCGCCGAAAATCGCGGACAGCGGGCCCTCGCCCAGCGGCGCCGACCTCGCGCCACCCGGCCGGGGCTGCCCGGCCGGACCTGCCGCCGACGGGCCTCGCGGGCCGCCCGTGCCCCACGACACCGGACCGGCGCCGGGCAGCCCCGGTCCGGGCGCGCCGCCGAACGGCTGACCCGCGGCCGGGGGGCCGCCAGGGGCCGCGCCCGGTGGGGGCGGGAGGGCGGCCAGGCGGGCGGTGAGTTCTTCGCAGCGGGCCGTCGCGCGGTGGTGGTCGTCCTGGGCCCAGGCCAGGGCGGCGTCGACGGGGTCGCCGTCGGGGGTGGTCTCGGCACCGGCGCGCTGGGCGGCTTCCAGGTCGTGTTCGCGGTCGGCGGCGGCGAGGCGTTCGCGCCGCATCGCGGCCAGGCGGGCGCTCAGCGCCTCGCGGGTGCCGGGGGCCGCGTCGTGGGCGGTGATCGAGGCGCGGTACAGGGTGGCGGCGCGGGCGGCGGCCACGTTGGCGGTCTGGGCGCCGCGCTGGGCGGAGAGGTCCTGGAGGAGGGCCTGCACGACGTCCCAGGGCGGGATCTCCTCACCGGCGAGGCAGGCGCGCAACCCCTCGGGGTCGCGCTGCGCGAACACCGCGTACCAGCCCTGCTCGGGGTCGATACGCCGGGTCAGCGCCCGCAGATAGCTCGCGAACTCCTCGATCGCCGCCGGGAGTTGTCTGCCCGCCATCGCCACCCCCGCATTCGACATCCCGCATGTTACGGACCCGGCCAGCGGCGCGCTACGGCCACATTTCCGGATTCGCACATATTACGGTGGCGGCCGGGCCGGGGCCCGGCCGCCACCGTGGACCATCCGACGATCAGCCCGCGGGCCGGACCACCATCGCCGAGCCGCCACCCCGCCGCTCCGTCTCGGCGGCGGCCAGCCACCGGCCGTCACGGAGCAGCTGGACGCCGGTCGCGGCCCCGATCTCGGGGTTCTGCTTGAAGGCGTGGCCGAGCTTTTCCAGCCGGGCCCGCTCCGGGCCGTTCCACAGCCCGGGCTCCAGCTCCGTCTGGGCGGCGTTGCGCTGGCTGGCGCGCGGCGCGGCGATCGCGTCGACCAGCGGCATGCCCCGGTCGAGGTGGTTCAGCAGGGTCTGGAGCACGGTGGTGATGATCGTGGCGCCGCCGGGCGAGCCGAGCGCCAGCACCGGCTTGCGGCCGTCGAGCACGATCGTCGGCGACATGGACGAGCGCGGCCGCTTCCCCGGGCCCGGCAGGTTCGGGTCGTGGACGGCGGGGTCGGCGGGCGTGAAGGAGAAGTCGGTCAGCTCGTTGTTGAGCAGGAAGCCCCGGCCGGGGACGGTGATGCCGCTGCCGCCTGTCTGCTCGATGGTGAGGGTGTACGCGACGACGTTGCCCCACTTGTCGGCGACCGTCAGATGCGTGGTGTTCTCGCCCTCGTACGTGGTGGGGGCGGCGTGGCCACGGGTGTCGCAGGAGCCGGGGGCACCCGGGTTCGCCGGGTCACCGGGGGCGAGCGGGCTCTTCAGCACCGCGTCGGGCTTGATGAGGCAGGCCCGGGAGTCGGCGAACCGCTGCGAGGTGAGCGCCTTGGTCGGGACGTCCTCGGCGGCCGGGTCGCCGACCCAGCGGCCGCGGTCGGCGAAGGCTATCCGGGAGGCCTCGATGTAGCGGTGCAGATAGTCGCGCTCGCTGAGCTTGGAGAGGTCGGTGCGCTCCAGGATGTTCAGCGCCTCGGCGACGCTGGTGCCGCCGGAGGACGAGGGCGCCATGCCGTACACGTCCAGGCCGCGGTAGGAGGTACGGGTCGGGGCCTGCCGCTTCGTTCCGTACGCCCGCAGGTCCTCGGCGCGCAGATCGCCGGACCGCACCACACGCTGCGCCTTCGGATCGACGGGGGGCTTGCGCACCGTCGAGACGATGTCGCGGCCCACCTCGCCCTTGTAGATCGCGCCGACGCCCTTCTTGGCCAGCAGGGCGTAGGTGCGGGCGAGGTCCGGGTTGCGCAGGGTCGAGCCGACGGCCGGGAGCTTGCCGCCGGGCAGGAACAGCTCGGCGGTGGCCGGGAAGTCCTTGAAGCGGTCCTCGTTGTCGGCGGTCTGCTCGCGGAACGTCTTGTCGACGGTGAAGCCGTCGCTGGCCAGCCGCTCGGCGGGCTTCAGCACCTGGCCGAGCGACCGGGTGCCCCAGTCGTCGAGCGCGTCGCTCCAGGTGGCCGCGGTGCCGGGGGTTCCGACGCTGAGCCCGCTGGTGACGGCGTCGTCGAACGGCAGCGGCTTGCCGTGCTTGTCCAGGAAGAGGCCCTTGTCCGCGCTGAGCGGGGCCCTCTCGCGGCCGTCGAGCGTGGAGACGGTGTGCCGCTTGGCGTTGTAGTAGACGAAGTATCCGCCGCCGCCGATGCCCGCCGAGTACGGCTCGGTGACCCCGAGCGCGGCCGCCGTCGCCACCGCCGCGTCCACCGCGTTGCCGCCGCGCCGCAGCACGTCGATCCCGGCCGCCGAGGCGTCCGGGTCGACGCTGGAGACCGCGCCGCCGTAGCCGGTGGCCACGGGCGTCTTGGCGGGTGTGCCTCCGCTCCGCGGTCCGGCGGCCTGCGCACCGGCCGGGGCGATGCCGAGCGCGGCGACCATTCCGGCCGCGGCGGCGAGCGCGGGCAGCGCGCGCCGGGCGGCGCGCGCCGTGGACCTGGTTGCTGCGGCTGGTCGTGCGGCGTGCCCCATCCGGACCTCCAAGCAGGCGACAGAGAGAGCGGAGCCTACCCGTGACGCTCATGTTCACGACAGAGGGCGAGTGCCCCTGGAACATCCGCTCGAACACCACTCGGATGGCAGCTACGATGCGCGGCCATGACTGACACCGTGCAGGACCTGATCGCTTCCGGAGCGGCCCTGATCGTGGGGCTGGCGCTCGGCTGGGCCGTGCACTCGGCCGCGAGGCGCCGGGGGCGCGCCCGCGAGCAGCGCTTCTTCGGCCTGCCCGACGGCTCGGAATGCGTGCTGGTCACCCACCGGGACAGCACCTCGGCGCACTGGTCCATCCCCCGCCACGACGCCCTCGCGCTGCTCGGGCTCGCCTCCGTCGTGGAGAACTGCGGCGCGCACGCCGAGGTCGCCCCGCACGACACCGGGCTCCAGGGCTTCGGCGCGCGCACCGAGTTCTGCGTCGGCGATCCGACCGCGCACCGCCGCCTGTCCGCGCACATGGCGAACCTGCTGCCGGGCGTGACCGTGCACCAGGGCGACGAGTCCGGCACGGACCGCGGCACCTACACCATCGGCGGCACCGAGTACCGGCCCGAGCCCGGCGCGGTCGAGCACGTCCTGGTGGCGCGGCTGACGGCGGGCGACGGCGGCCGTCCGGTGTTCCTGGCCGCCGGGCAGCGCCCGGTCACCCACCGCGCCGCCGTACGCCATCTGGTGCGCAACCGCGCCAAGCTGGCCCGCAAGTACGGGGCGCAGGGCTCGTTCTGTCTGCTGCTTAAGGTGGTCAACTCCCAGGCGTACGGCCCGGATGTGGTCGAGCTGGTCGCGGACGTCACCAAGCCCGCCACCACGGGAAGCGGCAAGGCGTCGGCCAAGACGCTGCTCAAGGAGGGGTGAGCCGGGGGCTTATCGCATCGCGGACGGCCCGGGGGACCGCCCCGCCCGCATCGTTACCCAGGCGTAACTTACCGCGCTATTACCACCGGTAAGTCCGCGAGGTTACCGTCAGGTCACTTAGGCCCTCCCGGGCCTGCACCGGTGCTCCTCCCCCCCCCTCTTGCCCCCACGGCATCCACGTCTGGAGCGACAGTGACCCCTGCCCGCCGCGGCTTGCGTACCACCACCGCCGCCTCCCTTTCGGCGACCGTCCTGGCCGGTGCGACCTTCGTCCTCGCCCCCGCCGCCCAGGCCGTACCCGCCGCACCCACGTCGGCAACCGCCGCCGACACCTCCGTACGGTTCGTCGACATCCCCGGCGACGGGGGCACCACCCTGGCCGCCAACGTCGTCGCCCCCGCGGACACCTCGGGCCGCCTCCCCCTCGTCGTGCTGCCCACCAGCTGGTCCATGCCGCAGATCGAGTACCTCGCGCAGGCCAAGAAGCTCGCCGAATCCGGCTATGTGGTGGTCAGTTACAACACCCGCGGCTTCTGGCAGTCCGGCGGCCGGATCGAGACGGCCGGGCCGCCCGACGTCGCCGACGCGTCCAAAGTCATCGACTGGGCCCTGGCCAACACCGCCGCCGACCCCGACCACATCGGCATGGCGGGCGTCTCGTACGGCGCCGGGATCAGCCTGCTCGCCGCCGGTTTCGACCAGCGCATCAAGGCCGTCGTCTCGATGAGCGGCTGGTCGGACCTGATCGGCTCCATCTACAGCGGCCGCACCCAGCACTCCCAGGCCGCCGGACTGCTCGGCGGCGCGGGCGCCCTCACCGGCCGCCCCAGCGACGAACTCAACCAGATCCTGAAGGACTTCCTCGGCTCCAACCTCGCCAAGGAACAGGACATGATCGAGTGGGGCCGCAAGCGTTCGGCGGCCACCTACCTCGACAAGATCAACGCCAATGGCGCGGCCATCATGCTGGGCAACGCCTGGGGCGACTCCATCTTCCCGCCCAACAGCTACGCCGACTTCTACGAGAAGCTGACCGGCCCCAAGCGGCTGGAGTTCCGGCCCGGCGACCACGCGACCGCCGAGTTCGGCGGGCTCTTCGGGCTGCCGAACGACACCTGGGAGCACAGCAAGCGCTGGCTCGACCGCTACCTCAAGGGCGACCGCAACGGCATCGACCGCGAGCAGCCGGTACAGCTCATGTCCCGCACCGGCGGCGGCTACGAGGGCTACGCCAGCTGGTCAGCCGTGCCCTCCGAGCGGCGCCGGGTGGCGCTCGACCGGTCCGAGACGGTCACCGCGAACCACGACTCGGGCGCCAACGCCGGGACCGTCCTGCTGACCGGCGCCCTCGACCAGTTCCTCAAGCTCCCGCCGCTCGCCTCGATCCCCCTGCTGCCGCGCTCGTACGCGGCCGTCTGGCAGACCGGGGCGTACGCCACCGAGCAGCGCATCCGCGGCACGGTGTCCCTGCACACCACCCTCACCAGCGACAAGTCCGACGGCACCGCGGTCGCCTACCTCTACGACGTGGGCCCGCTCGGCGTCGGCAAGCTCATCAGCAACGCACCGGTCACCTTCCACGACCGCACCCCGGGCAAGCCGTTCCCCGTCGACCTGGACCTGTTCTCCACCGCGTACGACGTCCCGGCCGGACACAAGCTCGCGCTGGTGGTCGACACCGTCGACCCGCTCTACATCGAGCACAACCCGGACGGCGCTCACCTCACCTTCTCCTCCCCCGCCGCCGACCCCTCGTACCTGTCGGTCCCGGTGCGCGACTAGGGAGCGGCGGTGTCGCCCGGCAGCGGGGCTCCCGGGCCGGGCGGCGCCACCTTTACCTTTTCCGTCTTCACGCTGCGCCGCTGGCGCTTGGCCACCCAGTTCGCGCACCACGACAGCAGCATGCACATCCCGATGTAGACCGGTGAGATGACCATCACGACGGGGATGAACGGCAGGTCGTAGTCGAGGTTGGACGCGATGAGCTTGCCCGCGTGCAGGAACTCCTCGTAGGTGATGAGGAAGCCGAGCGAGGTGTCCTTCAGGGCCACCACCAGCTGGCTGATGATCGCGGGCAGCATCGCCCGTACCCCCTGGGGGACCAGGACGTACGTCATGACCTGCGTCTTGCGCATGCCGAGGGAGTACGCCGCCTCCCGCTGCCCGCGGTCCACCGCCGTCACACCCGTGCGGAACACCTCGGCGAGCACCGAGCCGTTGTACAGGGTCAGCCCGGTGACCAGGGCGGGCAGGGGCTGTACCTTCAGCGCCACGAAGACGAAGAAGATCATCACCAGGACGGGCATCGCGCGGAAGAACTCCACGACGAGGGTGGCCAGCCAGCGCACCGGGGAGTGGTCGGAGAGGCGCCCGGCGGCCAGCACCCCGCCCAGTGCCAGCGAGAGGACGGCGGCGAGGCCGAACGCCTTGAGGGTGTTGGCGAGGCCGCGCAGCAGGAGTTCCTGGATGCCCGCGTACTCGAAGGGCATCCACTTGCGGTACGCGAACTGGCCCGTGTCGACAAGGAGATAGATCACCCAGGCGAGCAGGGCCAGCAGCACCAGCGCGGCGAGCGCCCCGTAGAGGCGGTGACGGCGGACGGTGCGGGGGCCCGGGACGTCGTAGAGGACGGTGGTGGCGGTCAACGGGGCACTCCCCAGCGCTTCTCCAGCGCGGTGAAGATCGCGCTGATGGTCAGGGTCACGAGCAGATAGCCGACGGCGATCCAGACGAAGGACCAGACGACGCTGTAGCCCATCTCGTTGAGCGGCTTGTACGTGCCGAGCAGTTCGGTGACGCTGAACGACCCGGCGATGGCCGAGTTCTTGGCGAGCGCGATCAGCGTCGAGCCGATCGGCGGGATGACCGCGCGGAACGCCTGCGGCAGCACCACCGCGCCCAGCGTCTGCTCGAAGGTCATGCCCAGGCTGCGGGCCGCCTCACCCTGCCCGACCGGCACCGTGTTGATGCCCGAGCGCACCGCCTCGCAGATGAATGCCGAGGTGTAGCAGCCGAGGGCGAGCACCGCGAAGACCGTGAACGGCAGGATCAGCCCGAAGCGCGGGAGGCCCAGCATCACCGCGAAGAACAGCAGCGTCAGCGGGGTGTTGCGGAGCACCGTCACCCAGGCGGTGCCGAAGGCGCGCAGACTGGCGACCGGCGCGACCCGGAAGGCGGCCATCAGGACGCCGAGCGCGAGGGCGAGCAGCGAGGCGTAGACGGTCAGCTCGATGGTGCCGAGCAGGCCGCGGCCGTAGAGCGCGAAGTTCTGGGTGAGCACGTCCATGGATGCGGGGCCTCAGTGGTAGCGGTCGACGGCGGGCGGTTTCGGGGCGGGCACACCGGACAGGCCGAGGGTCGCGTTGTACGCCCGTCTCCAGTCGCCGTTGCGCTCATGGGCCTCGATGGCGTCGTCCAGCGCGAAGCGCAGCGCGGTGTCGTGCTTGGGCACGCCGACGCCGTAGGGCTCCTTGGAGAAGGGCTTGCCGACGAGCTTCAGCTCGTCGGGGGCCTTGGCCGCGTAGCCGAGCAGGATGACGTTGTCCGTGGTGACCGCGTCGACCTGGAAGCTGAGCAGGTTGTCCACGCACACCGAGTAGTTGTCGTACGCGACCGCGTGGGCCTTGGGGTAGTCGTGCTGGATGCGCTGGAGCGGAGTGGAACCGGCCGCCGAGCAGACCGTCTTGCCCGCCAGGTCGCCGGGGCCGTGGATGTCGTTCGTGTCCTTGCGCACCAGCAGCGACTGCCCGGCCATGTAGTACGGACCGGCGAAGCCGACCAGCTTCTTGCGCAGCGGATTGATGGTGTAGGTGCCGACGTAGTAGTCGATCTGGCCGTTCTGGAGCGCGGTTTCCCGGTTGGCGGAGGCGATGCTCCGGAACCGGATGGTCCGGGGCGGGAAGCCGAGGGACGCCGCCATCATCTTGGCGATCTCGATGTCGAAGCCGGAGTAGCGGCCGGTGGCCGGGTCCTTCTCGCCCAGATAGGGCTGGTCCTCCTTGACCCCGACGGTCAGATAGCCGCGCCGCTTCGCCTTCCGCCAGGTGGGCGAGGCGGGCAGCCGGAAGGTGGTGGCCACCCGGTAGCGGGGCAGCTGCTCGGGCTTGGGGCCCTTGGCGGGCGGGCTGCCCGCCTTGCCGCAGCCGGTGAGGACTCCGCAGCAGCTGAGGGCGAGCAGCAGCGCGAGGACGGCGGTCAGGGTGCGCCTCATGTCGTCATCACCCCGCTCAGTGCTTGAGGATCTTGGAGAGGAAGTCCCTGGCCCGGGCGGACTCCGGCGCCTTGAAGAACTCCTCCGGACTGCGGTCCTCCACGATGCGGCCGTCGGCCATGAAGACCACGCGGTTCGCGGCGTACCGGGCGAAGCCCATCTCATGGGTGACGACGGCCATCGTCATGCCGTCCCGGGCGAGCTGGCGCATGACCTCCAGCACCTCGTTGATCATCTCCGGGTCGAGCGCCGAGGTCGGCTCGTCGAAGAGCATCACCTTCGGGTCCATCGCCAGCGCGCGGGCGATGGCCACGCGCTGCTGCTGACCACCGGAGAGCTGGGCGGGGTACTTCTCCGCCTGGTCCGCGAGGCCCACCCGGTCCAGCAGTTCCCTGGCCCGCCGCCCGGCCTCCGGCTTGCCGCGCCTGCGGACCTTCATCTGCGCGAGCATCAGGTTGTCCAGCACGGTCCGATGGGCGAACAGATTGAACGACTGGAAGACCATCCCCACTTCGGCCCGCAGCCGCGCCAGCTCCCGGCCCTCCTCCGGCAGCGGCCGCCCGTCCACCACGATCGAGCCGGACTGGATGGTCTCCAGCCGGTTGATCGTCCGGCACAGCGTGGACTTCCCGGACCCGGACGGCCCGATGATCACCACGACTTCGCCGCGGCCGACGGTGAGGTCGATGTCCTGGAGGACGTGCAGCGCGCCGAAGTACTTGTTGACGCTGCGCAGCTCGATCAGTGGTTCACCAACGGCCATACCGCGCAAGCTATCCACACAAAAGCGGCACTTCGGTCAGGACACGCACCGAGGGTGCCGATACCGCCCCATAGGGGTGGATACCGCCCGGTCGCGGGCCCCCTCAGACCTCCGAGACCTCCGCGTACAGCTGGGACAGCTCGGGGGCGCCGTCCGCGGCCCACTGCTGGCCCGCCTCGACCACGTCGACCTCCCGGCCGGAGCCGAGCCGCACCACGGGGCGGCCGTTGGGCCACACCTGCCAGACGGCACCCGGAACGGTACGGACGATGACCGTGCCCAGATACAGCCCGGCGTCGTTACCGAGCCAGGGCAGTTCCTCCGGGTCGTCGCGCCAGCGCGGGACCAGTTGGTCCAGCGCCTCCAGGGACCCGGCCGAGTCGTCGAGTCCGATGCCCGCCTGCGCGGCCCGCGCGCGCAGCAGTTCGCACTCGGAGAGGAGTTGTGCGACGCCTTGGGGGTCCGCCTCCTGGGCGCTCATCAGAGCCGTACCGGAGGCCGCGCCGTGCCGCTTGCGCCAGTTGTCCAGGAAGGGGATGTTCATACATCTCAGCGTCGCACCAAGCGCACGGGCGCACCACAGGGCGCGCTGTGGGCTCCGTGACCCGTTGCTTGTCTTGACGACACCCGGCCGTCTTTCTACGTTCGCCATGCACCTGTCGAATCGCCGGTCGGGTCGGTTACGAGAGGGGACACACATGCGCGTCGAAAGACCATGGAACGTGGCCGGGATCGTCGCGGGAGGTGCCACCCTCGTACTCCTCGCACCGGCCGCGCCCTCGGTGGCCGCCCAGGCCCCCAGCACCACGAAGCCGCTCCCCTTGGAGCGGCTTTTCGACAACCGGGCGGTCGGTGACGACGCCTCGCCGGGTACGGCGGACTTCGACGGGGCGGGCAACTCCCTCTCCGCGCAGGACCTGCGGGCCGCGGGCTGGACGCCCGGACGCGTCATCGCCCTCGACTCGGCGGGCCTGGCCTGGCCGCGGAGCGCGGGGTCGTCTCGGGCAGACAATGTGATCGCCGACGGGCAGTCGGTGCGGCTTGGGGGGCGCGGCGACGCGCTCACCTTCCTGGTCGCGAGCAGTTCCCCGGGCGGCCCCGGCGCCGGGGCCGGCGGCACCGGCCGCGTCCGCTACCGGGACGGCTCGTCCGGTACGTACACCCTGAGCGCCCCCGACTGGCGTGCGGGCCCCGCCGCCACCAAGGCGGTCGGCCTCCCGCACCTCAACACCGCCGACGGGCAGCGGGCGGAGGCGGCCCGGCTGTACGCGGTGACGGTGCCGCTCCGGGGTGGCCGCGAGGTCGCCTCCGTGACCCTGCCGAAGGATCCCGGTCCGGGCGCCGACCTCCACGTCTTCGCCGCCTCGCTGCGGCAGCCCGCGCGGGGCTGGACGGGCAGCTGGGCCGCCAGCACCGCCGGATACACCAAGGTCGGGCCGTGGACCGACCAGACGCTACGGCTCGTCGTGCACACCAGCGCGGGCGGGCCCGGCGCCCGGGTACGGCTGGAGAACACCTTCGCCGCCGCCCCCGTCGCCATCGGCCACGCGACCGTCGCCCTCCAGGCGGACGGCGCTGCCGCGAGCGGCTCCCCTGTACCGCTGACCTTCCGTGGCCGGGCCGGTACGTCGATCCCGGCGGGCGCGCAGGTCTTCAGCGATCCCGTGAAGTTCCCCGTCCCGGCCGACGCGAACCTTTTGGTCAGCATTCACCTTCCCGGGCCGGTCGCGGCCGTGCCCGTGCACACGCAGGCCACGCAGCGTTCCTTTCTGAGCGCGCCGGGCAGCGGTGACCGCACGGGTGAGACGGGCGCCGACGCCTATACCGGCACCCTGACCACGTGGCCGTTCCTCACCGGGGTCGACGTCCGGGGCGGCCCCGGGTCTGTGGTCGCCCTCGGCGACTCCATCACCGACGGCACCAAGTCCACGATGGACGCCAACCGGCGCTGGCCCGACGTCCTCGCCCGGCGGCTGCGCGCCCAGTCCGGTGCGTCCGGTGTGCCCGCGTACGGCGTCGTCAACAGCGGCATCTCCGCCAACCGCGTGGTCACCGACGTCTACCCCGGCGACGGGGTCTCCACCGTCACCAGTGGGGTGAGCGCGGGCAGCCGCCTGGAGCGGGACGTCCTCGCGCAGACCTCCGCCCGTACGGTCGTGATCTTCCAGGGCATCAACGACCTGCGCTGGGGCACCTCGGCCGAAGACGTCATCGCCGGGCTGAAGGGCCTCGCCGCGCGGGCGCACGCGCGGGGGCTGCGGGTGGTGGGCGGGACGATCACGCCGTGCGAGGGCGAGTCGCTGTGCACCGCCGACGCGGATGCCCGGCGTTCCGTGGTGAACGCCTTCATCCGCGACAACGGTGGGGTGTTCGACGCGGTCCTGGACTTCGACGCGGTCGTACGGGATCCCGCGCGCCCGGCGCGGATCCTTCCCGCGTACGACAGCGGCGATCACCTGCACCCGGGGGACGCGGGACTGCAGGCGATGGCGGAGTCGATCCCCCTGCGCTCGCTGGTCGGCTGATTCCCCCACCCCGCCCCTTCCCGAAACCAGGGGCAAGCCCCCGGCCCCCCACGGGGCTCCGCCCCGGCCCCCACTGGGGCTGCGCCCCAGCCCCCTCCATGGGTTCCGCCCCGGACAGATGGGGGGGCTCCCCACAGGGGGGCTCCGCCCCCAACCCCGCCGGGCTACGCCCCTGGACCCCGGCCTGGGGCTGCGCCCGGACCCTGAACTGGGCCCCGCCCCGGGCCCCCTCGGGGGCTCCGCCCCCATACCCCGGCCGGGGCTCCGAACCCCGTTGTGGGCAATCGTTCCGCGGAGGGGGCACCTCCCAGCGGTAGCTGGGGGAGGAACGGGTGGGCACAACCCACCCACCGGGCCGCACCCACGCACGAAAGCCCAGGGGGTACCCCGGGCAGGCGCAGCGGCCGCCGGGCCGCGCCCGCGCGTGAACGGGCAGGGGGGCACCCCGGCGGGCGCGGGGGCCCGGGGGTTAGCCGCGGATGTCCACGACCACCGGGGCGTGGTCCGACGCGCCCTTGCCCTTGCGTTCCTCGCGGTCCACGTACGCATCGCCCACCGCATCCGCGAAGGCCGCGTTGCCGTAGACCAGGTCGATCCGCATGCCGCGGTTCTTCGGGAAGCACAGCTCCCGGTAGTCCCAGTATGTGAAGGGGTGGTCGTACTTCAGGGGGCGGGGGACGACGTCCGACAGGCCCGTGTCGCGCAGGGCGGTCAGGGCCTCGCGCTCCTTGTCCGTGACGTGGGTGAGGCCGTCGAAGCGGGTGCGGTCCCAGACGTCGTCGTCCGTCGGGGCGACGTTGAAGTCGCCGAGGACGGCGAAGGGCCGGGGGCCCTTCGCGTCGTCGGTCACGGTCTCCCGCAGCACGTCCAGCCAGCGCAGCTTGTAGTCGTAGTGCGGGTGACCGATCTCGCGGCCGTTCGGCACGTAGACCGACCAGACGCGGACCGGGCCGCAGGTGGCGGCTATGGCGCGGGGCTCCTGGTCGCCGTCGTAGTCGGGGCCGCCGGGGAGGCCGGAGACGACGTCGGCGAGGCCGACCCGGGAGAGGACCGCCACCCCGTTCCACCGGCCGGTGGCGTTGACCGCGGCCTCGTAGCCCAGCTCGCGCAGGGGCTCGAAGGGGAACGCGGCCTCGGCGCACTTGGTCTCCTGGACGCACAGCACGTCCGTGCCGCTGCTCTCCAGCCAGGCGAGCAGCCGCGGCAGCCGGGCGGTGATCGAATTGACGTTCCAGGTGGCGATGCGCATGGGGGACAACCTACATCCCGGGTACGACAGCCTAGAGCGGGAGCGTTTCGCCCGGCAGCAGCCGGATGTGTTCCGCGGCGCCCGTGCCCGGGCCGTCAGGGCCCAGCATCCGGCCGTACACCTGCGGCGCCAGGCCGGACAGCAGCGCGTCGTGGATGTCGACCGCGCGCCGCGGGGCGACCTCACGCACGTAGTCGAGGATCTCGGAGAACTTGTTCCACGGCGCGTGCAGCGGCAGCAGCAGGGTTTCCACAGGACGGTCCGGCACGGTGAGCGCGTCGCCGGGGTGGAAGACCGCGCCGTCGACGACGTAGCCGACGTTGGTGATCCGGGGGATGTCGGGGTGGATGACGGCGTGCAGCTGGCCGTGCACCTCGATGTCGAATCCGGCCGCGCTGAACGTGTCGCCCTCGCCGACCGTGTGGACCCGGCCCGGGTAGGCCGCCGAGATCCGGTCGGCGACGCTGGCGAGGGTCCAGATCTGCGCGCCGGGGCTGGCGTCGAGCGCCGCCCGCAGCTGCTCCTCGCTGAAGTGGTCGGGGTGCTCGTGGGTGACGAGGATCGCGTCCGCGCCGACCGCCGCGTCCTGTTCGGTGAAGGCTCCGGGGTCGATGACGAGCCGCTGCCCGTCCTTCTCCAGCCGGACGCAGGCGTGGCCCTTCTTGGTGAGCTTCATGGGGATCATTGTCCTCCCCCGTCGCTCGCGTCACTCGTCGGGACTGGTCTCCTCGGCGATGACCCGCTGGGCGACCGCGAAGGCGGAATTCGCTGCGGGCACCCCGCAGTAGATGCCGGTGTGCAGCAGCACTTCCTTGATCTCGGTCGGCGTCAGCCCGTTGCGCAGGGCGGCCCGGGTGTGGAAGGCGAGCTCGTCCAGGTGGCCGCGGGCGGCCATGGCGGTGAGGGTGATCACGCTGCGGGTGCGGCGGTCGATGCCGGGCCGGGTCCACACCTCGCCCCACACATAGCGGGTGATGAAGTCCTGGAAGTCGCCGGTGAAGTCGTCGACCTTGGCCTCCGCGCGGTCCACATGGGCGTCGCCCAGCACCTCGCGCCGGACCTTCATGCCCTGGTCGTAGGTGTCGGCGCGGCCGTCGGGCGCGGGCTCGGGCGGCCGGGTGTAGCCGATCTCGACGGGCGGGGCCGTCGGCGGCGCGGCGGCGGGCGGGGCGGTGCGCGGCGGGGCCGGAGCGGTGACCGGCGGCGGCACCGGCGTCAGCACGGGCTTGACGGAAGGCGCGGAGACCGCCGTCATCCCGGTGGGGTGGTCCGAGGACTGCCACGAGCTGGAGAAGTGGCGTACGAGCAGATCGGTGACGGCGGCGGGCTGTTCGACGGGCGCCAGATGCGAGGTGCCGGGGACCAGCGCGAGCCGGGCGTCGGGTATGCCCGCGACCAGGACGCGGGCGTCGGCGGCCGGGGTGACCTGGTCCTCGGCCCCGGCCAGGACGAGCGTGGGGGCGCCGATGCGGCCCAGCTCGGGGCGGATGTCGAACGCGGCCAGCGCCTCGCACGCGGCGATGTAGCAGCCGGGGTCGGTGGTGCGGACCATCTGGACGGCCCAGTCGACGATGGCGGGCTGGGCGGCGGCGAAGGTGGGGGTGAACCAGCGGTCGGGGGTGGCGCGGGCGATCGGGTCGAGGCCGTTGGTGCGGACCACGACGCCGCGCTGCCGGAAGGAGTCGGCGGTGCCGAAGCGCGGGGAGGCGGAGACGAGGGCGAGTGAGCCCACTCTCAGGGGATGTCGTAGCGCCAGTTCGGCGCCGATGGCCCCGCCGATCGAGCAACCCGCGTAGCCGAAGCGGTCGATGCCCAGCATGTCGAGGGTGGCCAGCAGCCGGGTGGCCAGTTCCGCCACGGAGGGGGCGGGGTGGGCGGGGGCGCCGCCGTGGCCCGGCAGGTCGAAGCGGAGGACGCGCCAGTGTCGGGACAGCTCGGGTATCTGGCGGTCCCACATGTGCCATGTGGTGCCCAGCGAGGGCCCGAGGACGAGTACGGGCCCGTCCTCGGGGCCGTCGGTCCGGTACTGAAGTGTCTTGGTCTCGCTCACCCGGAAACGGTATCCCGAACGTCGTAGCGGTCCCTACGGCGTGATGGTGGAGACTACATAGACCTTCGGATGAGCCGGATTGTCGTTCCTGACCGTGATCCTCAGCTTGGGCTGCGGATCCTTCTGCTTGATGACCATTCCGGACCAGTCGTGACCGGCGGCTCCGACGTGCCAACCGACCTTCTTCGCCTGCTCTCCGGTGATGGTCACCGCCCCCTTCTCCAGGGCGGAGCTGCTGGTGCCGAGCTTGGCCAGAAAGCGGTCCAGTCCGTCGCGGGACGTGACGAACTGCACGTACAGCGAGCTGACCTTCCAGGAGTTCGTCTCGAAGGAGGCGACCTTCCGGGAGTGCTGCGGAACCGGAATGTCGTAGATGCGCCGCTGCACCCGGGACGGATAGCCCGCGGACAGCCCCTTGGACTTGGCCGCCTGCACCTTCTCCGACCCGCCGTCGCGGCTCTGCATGGCGGAGATCGCCAGATACCCGGCCGGGATCGCGATCAGCAGGAAGACGATCACGGCCCTGAGCCAGCGGCGCCGCGGACGGCGGCCGCCGTCGCCGGAGCCGACCGGCGGGGCGGGCGGACCGGGGGTACCGGGCCGCTCGGACACGGGGCTGCCGTTGGCACCGGACACGGGGGCTCCTCCGGGGCGCTGCTCTGCGGTGTTCATTCGCGGCCCGCCTGACCGCGCGGCGCCAGCCGCAGCGGGGAGGTGGACCCGGCGCGCTCGTACCGCTCGACCCGGCGGCGGGTGGCGCGGCGGAAGCGGCGGGCGACGAGCCGGGCGAGGTCGGCGGCGCCGACCATCCCCGCCTCGGGCCCCAGCTGGGCCTTGACGATACGGGCCTCCGGCCGGTAGCCGCGCCCGGTGAGGGTGCGCCGGAAGGCGTCCCTGGCCGGGACGATCAGCAGGTCGTCGGCGGCGCTGACGCCACCGCCGATCACGAAGCAGGAGGGGTCGAGGGCGGCGGCGAGGTTGGCGATGCCGACGCCGAGCCACTGGCCGATGTCCTGGAGGAGTTCGATGCACATGGCATCGCCCTCCCGGGCCAGCTCGGTGATGAGCGGCCCGGTGATCTCCTGGATGTTGCCGCCGACCCGGTCGTTGATCCCGTACGCCACGGGCGACTCGGCGGCGGCCAGCTCGCGGGCCTCCCTGACCAGCGCGTTGCCGGAGCTGTACTGCTCCCAGCAGCCGCGGTTGCCGCACGGGCAGCGGTGTCCGGCGGGCACGACCTGCATATGGCCGAACTCCCCGGCGACCCCGTACTTGCCGCGCTTGACCTGGCCGTCCTCCAGGATCGCGCCGCCGATGCCGGTGCCGAGCGTGATCATGACGAGATGGTCCTCGCCGCGTCCGGCGCCGAAGCGCCACTCGGCCCACGCGGCCGCGTTCGCGTCGTTGTCGACCATGACGGGCACGGCGAGGCGCTCGGCGAGCCGGTCGCGCAGCGGCTCGTTGCGCCAGGACAGATGCGGTGCGAACAGGACCCGGTTGCGGTCCGCGTCCACCCAGCCCGCCGCCCCGA
Source organism: Streptomyces sp. NPDC021115 (assembly GCF_044333065.1). Lineage (NCBI taxonomy): Bacteria > Bacillati > Actinomycetota > Actinomycetes > Kitasatosporales > Streptomycetaceae > Streptomyces > Streptomyces sp. NPDC021115. The sequence goes on along the minus strand of NZ_JBIRQF010000002.1, from coordinate 42,897 downwards.
TGCCGACCGCGTGCACATCGTGCCGGTCGGACAGGTCCAGGACGAGCTCGGTGATGGTGTCCTCGACGACCTTGGGGCTCTTGGACTTGTCGGGCGTCTCGGTGCGCACCTTCTCCAGGATGTTGCCGTCGGCGTCGACGACCCCGGCCATCACCTTGGTGCCGCCGATGTCGATGCCGACCGTGGGGACCCGCGGCGCGCTCAGGTGCGAGCGGCGCTCACGCGTGCCGACGGTCCGCAGCACGGTGGCCCGGGCCGAGCCCCGGTGCACTCTTTCGCGGTAGATGCTCATCGGCCGGCCCCTTCACCGGTGCGGGGGATGCGGTCGCTGCGGGTGCGTGCTCGCAAGAGTTCGTCGTCCCTGCGGGTGTCTCGGGAGGCCGGGGCCTCGGCGTGCGGTGGTCAGACGCGGGTGGGGCCCGCCGTGCGGTGGTCGGCGCGGGTGGGGCCCGCCGTGCGATTGTGCCTCAACCACCCCGCACGGTGCATTGCACACCCGCCCCGGACGGCGCTCACCGGGCCAGCTCGTGACTGAGCTGTTCCAGTTCGCTGCCGCCCGCCATCTGGCGGGTCAGGTCGTCCAGGGCGATCTCCTCCTTGGCGTGGCTGCCCGCCATCGCGCCTCGCTTGAGAAGGACGAAACGATCGCCGACCAGGTAGGCGTGGTGGGGGTTATGTGTGATCAGTACCACTCCGAGCCCGGCGTCGCGCGCGGCGGCGACGTACTTCAGCACCACCCCGGACTGCTTGACGCCCAGCGCCGCCGTCGGCTCGTCCAGGACGAGGACCTTCGCGCCGAAGTGGACGGCGCGGGCGATCGCCACGCACTGGCGCTGACCGCCGGAGAGGGTGCCGACGGGCTGGTCGACGTCGCGCAGGTCGATGCCCATGCGCAGCAGCTCGCGGTGCGTGGTCTCGCGCATGGCGGACACATCCAGGCGGGCGAACGGGCCCCGGCCCTTGCGGATCTCGGAGCCGAGGAAGAAGTTCCGCCACACCGGCATCAGCGGAACGACGGCGAGGTCCTGGTAGACCGTGGCGATACCGCGGTCCAGGGCCTCGCGCGGCGAGCCGAGCCGGATCTCCTCCCCCTCGACGGCGAGGGTGCCCTCGTCGTGCTGGTGCAGCCCGGCGACGATCTTGATGAGGGTGGACTTGCCCGCGCCGTTGTCGCCGAGGACGCAGGTGATCCGCCCGGCGTGGACGTCGAGCGAGACGCCCTCCAGGGCCGTGACGTTGCCGTAGCGCTTGCCGATCTCGCGCAGCGCGATCAGCGGAGTCCCGGATGTGGTCATGCGCTTGCCTCCGCCCGCTTGCGGACCCACCAGTTGAGCAGCGTGGCGAGCAGCAGCATCGCCCCGAGGAAGAACTTGAACCAGTCCGCGCCCCACTGCGCGTACACGATGCCCTTGTTGGTCATGCCGAAGATGAACGCGCCGACGGCGGCGCCGACCGCCGAGCCGTAGCCGCCGGTGAGCAGGCAGCCGCCGATGACGGCCGCGATGATGTACAGCAGCTCGTTGCCGACGCCCTCACCGGACTGGACGGTGTCGTACTTGAACAGCAGGTGCTGCCCGGAGATCCAGGCCGCCAGGGCGACGCCCATGTAGAGGCCGATCTTGGTGCGGTTCACCGGTACGCCGACCGCGCGGGCCGCCTCCTTGGCGCCGCCCACCGCGAAGATCCAGTTCCCGGCGCGGGTGCGCAGCAGGACCCAGGTGGCGAGCGCGATCAGGGCGAACCACCACACCACGGTGATCTGGAGCTCCACGTTCCCGATGGTCAGCTGGGAGGCGAAGACCTGGCGGGCGGAGGGGAAGCCCTCCATGTCGGCGATGGTCTTGGTGGAGACGGTCTCGCTGATCAGCTTGGTGAAGCCGAGGTTGCAGCCCTGGAGGATCAGGAAGGTGCCGAGCGTGATGATGAAGCTCGGCAGGTTGGTGCGCACCAGCAGATAGCCGTTGAAGAAGCCGATGGCGAGGGTGACCAGCAGCGACACCCCGACGCCGACCCAGACGTTCGCCGTCATCTGGTACGAGAACATCGACGAGACCAGCGCGGACGAGGTGACCAGCACCCCGGTCGACAGGTCGAACTCGCCGCCGATCATCAGCAGCGCGACCGGCACCGCCATGATCCCGATGGTCGAGGAGGCGTACAGCACGGTGCTGAGACTCGACCACTGGAGGAAGGAGTCGGCGGCGATCGAGAAGAAGACGAAGACGGCGGCGGCGCCGACGACCGCGCCCAGCTCCGGGCGGCCCGCGAGGCGGCGCAGCAGCGGGGTGCGCGCCACCGGGCGCGCGTCGGCGTCGGTCTTCCGCGGCCCGCTCTCCTGCGGCTCGTCCTTCTGCGGCAGGGAATCGGTGTCCGCGCTCATCGGGTGCCCCGCTTCGTGAACGCCGCCAGCTTCTTCGCGTCGTCCTTGGTGACGATCTGCGGGCCGGTGAGGACCGGCTGGCCGCCGCCGAGCACGTCCGCGTTGTAGCGCTGGAGCCAGAGCAGGTCGACCGCCTCGTAGCCCTGGAGGTACGGCTGCTGGTCGACGGCGAAGCCCAGGGTGCCGTCCTCCAGTCCGGCCGCGACCTTCGCGTTGAGGTCGAAGGTGTCGATCTCCGCCTTGCTGCCCGCCTGCTCGGCGGCCTGGGCGGCGGTGTCGGCGAACGGCGCGCCGAGGGTGAGGACGGTGTCGATGTCGTGGTCGGACTGGAGCTTGGCCTCGATGGAGGACTGCACGTCGGGCATGTTGGTGCCCTCGACGTAGATCTTCTCCAGCTTGCCGTCGAAGGTCTTCGCCGCGCCGTCACAGCGCTGCTCGTGGCCCACGTTGCCCTGTTCGTGCAGGACGCACAGGGCCTTCTTGCGGCCGCGCTTGTTCAGCTCGTCGCCGACGGCCTCGCCCGCGATGGTCTCGTCCTGGCCGACGTGGGTGAGCGCGCCGAACTCCTTGGACTCGGCGGAGCCGGAGTTGACGGTGATCACCGGTATTCCGGCCTTCTCGGCGCGCCGCACGACGGACTTCATGGCGTCGGGCTTGGCGAGGGTGACGATCAGGCCGTCGACCTTCTGGTCGATGAATGTCTGGACCAGCTGGGCCTGTTCCTTGCCCTCCTTGTTGTGGGCGTAGAGGAACTTGACGTTGTCCTTGACGGCGGCCTGTTCGGCGCCGTTCTGGACGATGTCCCAGAAGGTGTCGCCGTCGCCGGAGTGGGTGACCATGGCGAACGTCATCCGTGGGGTGTTGACCGCCGCGTGCCCGGAGGCCGCCTGCGCGGCCCGCTTCTCGGCACGCAGCCCGCCGGTGCTGCTGCATCCGGCCAGGGCCGCCCCCAGCAGTGTCGCCAGCACGGCGGCGGTCGTCGCGCGTGCCCTTGTCCCAACTCTGGCCACGAAGAAGCCTCGTCCCTCTTGTCCCGTTTCATGTCGGTGGCCGGGAGCGACATGATCGGCCCCGGCCGCCGCCAAGTATCCGTTACGGGGCGCGACCGGGGTGGTGGCGGGGGCCGGGGGGGTGTCTCAGGGACGTACGAGCAGCTGGAACTCGAACGCGTAGCGCGAGGCGCGATAGGTGTGGGAGCCGAACTCGACGGCGCGGCCCGTGTCGTCGAAGGTGGTCCGCTCCATGGTGAGCAGCGGCGCGCCCTCGGGCTCACCGAGCTCCACGCCCTCCTCCGCGGTGGCCGCGCGGGCGCCGACCGCCTGGCGGGCGCTGTGGAGGGTGATCCCCGCGGCGCGCATCAGCCGGTAGAGGCCGGTGTCCTCCAGTTCCGCGCTGTCCAGCTTGAGCAGCCCGGCCGGGAGCCGGTTGGACAGGTGGGCCATGGGCTCGCCGTGCGCCAGCCGCAGCCGCTCGATCAGCACCACCTCGGTGCCCTCGGAGATGCCGAGCGCCGCGGCGACCTCGGCGGTGGCGGGCTCGGTGGTGTTGCGCAGCACCCGGGTGGCGGGACGCTGGCCCGCGGCCTCCAGGTCGTCGTAGAGGCTGCTCAGCTCCAGGGGGCGCTTGACCTGGCTGTGCACCACCTGGGTGCCGACGCCGCGGCGCCGCACCAGCAGCCCCTTGTCGACCAGGGACTGGATGGCCTGGCGGACGGTGGGGCGGGACAGCCCGAGCCGCCCGGCCAGCTCGATCTCGTTGCCGAGCAGGCTCCCCGGTGCCAGCCGCCCCTTTTCGATCGCCGACTCGAGCTGCTGGGACAGCTGGAAGTAGAGCGGGACCGGGCTGCTGCGGTCCACGCTGAACTGGAGCGCGTCCGCCCCGCCGGATGAGTCTTCTTCCTGCATTGCCACGGAGCGAGCGTAGCCGGATGAACTGATGACGGGAAGTCGTGAAGTTCGGTTGTCCGGACAAACTACGCAGAGGAATCGACAACGCTGTCGTTCGTGTCGCTGCGTAACCAGCAGAGTGCGCGATGGCCCGGGCCCACCTCCGCCTCGGGCGGCCGCCGCGTACAGGCTTCCATCGCGTACGGGCAGCGCGGCCGGAACCGGCAGCCGTCCCCCACCACCACCTCGCGGCGCTCCGCGTCCCGCCGCGCCCGCTCCGCCAGCCGCTCCGAGCGGGCCGCGCGCGCCCGCTCGCGGCCGCCGGCCGAGCTGGGCGCGGCGGCGGCCAGCGCCTGGGTGTACGGGTGGCGGGGCGCGAGGATCACCTCGTCGCTGGGCCCGCGCTCCACGATCTCCCCGCGGTACATGACCATCACCTCGGAGGCGAAGTGCCGGGCGGTGGCCAGATCGTGGGTGACGTACAGCAGGGCGAGCCCGCGCTCGTCCTTGAGCCGGTCCAGCAGCCCCAGGATCTCCAGCCGGATCGACACGTCGAGCATCGACACCGGCTCGTCGGCCAGCAGCACCCCGGGGCCCGGCGCCAGCGCGCGGGCGATGGCGACGCGCTGCCGCTGCCCGCCCGACAGCTCGTGGGGGCGCTTGCGCGCCACGTCGGCGGCGGGCGTGAGGTTCACCGAGCGCAGCAGCTCCCGCGCCTTCTCCTCGGCGTCGCTCCCGCGCCGCGCCTGCCCGTTGACCAGCAGCGGGCGGATGAGGTGGTGGCCCACGGTGTGCGCGGGGTTGAGCGAGGCGAACGGGTCCTGGAACACCATCTGTACGGCCCGCCGGTACTCCTTGCCCCGGGTCCGCCGCGCCCCGCCGAGCCGCACCTCCCCGGCGGTGGGCGCCACCAGCCGGGACAGGGCGCGTACGACGGTGGACTTGCCGCTTCCGGACTCCCCCACGAGCGCGAGGGTGCGCCCGGCGTGCAGCGCGAACGACACCCCGTCCACGGCCCGGAACGGCACCCGGCCGCGCTGCGGGAAGTCGACGGTGAGGCCGGTTGCCTCCAGTGCGGTCACGGCTGCCGCCCTTCGGGTCGGGGGGCCGCCCCCGTGCGCGCCACCGCGTGCAGATGGCAGGCGGCGGAGGTGCCCGGGGCGAGGGGAACGAGGGGTGGGGGCGTGGTGGCGCAGGGGGCGAAGGCGTGCTCGCAGCGCGGGGCGAAGGGGCAGCCGGGCAGGGTGTCGCGCAGGTCCGGCGGGGAGCCGGGGATGCCGCGCAGGGCGCGGCGTTCGCCCCCGAGGTCGGGGAAGGAGCGCAGCAGGCCCTGGGTGTAGGGGTGGGCGGGGTCGGCGGCGATCCGCTCCGCGGGTCCGTACTCGACGATCGAGCCCGCGTACATCACGGCCAGCCGGTCGCTGATCTCCAGCAGCAGCGACAGGTCGTGGGTGATGAAGACGACGGAGAAGCCGAGTTCGTCGCGGAGCCGCTGCACCTCGTCCAGGATTTCGCGCTGGACGACGACGTCGAGCGCGGTCGTCGGCTCGTCCATGATGACGATCTCGGGTTCGAGCGCGAGCGCCATGGCGATGACGACGCGCTGCCGCATGCCGCCGGACAGCTCGTGCGGATACGCCCGCACCCGGACCGGGTCGATGCCGACCATGTCGAGGAGGGCGCGGGCGCGCTCGTACCGCTCGGGCCCGCGCATGCGGGGGCGGTGGGCGCGGAAGATGTCGTCGAACTGGCGGCCCACGGTGGTCACCGGGTTGAGCGCGTTCATGGCGCTCTGGAAGACGACGGACAGCCGGTCCCAGCGGAAGGCCCGCAGCGCCTCGCCCCGGAGCGCGAGCAGATCCGTTTCGGCGCCGGTGCGGTCGCGGTGCACGACCCGCCCCCCGGTGAGCCGCGCCGGAGGGCCCAGCATCCGGGCCACCGCGTACGCGAGCGTCGACTTGCCGCAGCCGGACTCGCCCGCGATGCCGAGGAGTTCGCCGCGCCGCAGATCGAAGCTGACGTCGCGGACGGCGTGGGTGGGGCGTTCGCCCTCGTACGTCACGCTGATGTGCTCGGCGCGCAGCACCACGTCGTCGGCCTGCTCCGTCATCGGTTCGCCTTCCGTACGTTCCCTGCGCGCAGGCGCGGGTCGAGGACTTCGTCCAGGCCGAAGCTGATCAGCGACAGGGCCGTGCCGAGGGCGGCGACGCACAGCCCCGGCGGGATGAACCACCACCAGGCCCCGCTGGTGAGCGCTTCCGCGTTCTGGGCGAAGTAGAGCATCGTGCCCCAGGTGAGCAGGGACGGATCGGCCAGGCCCAGGAAGGCCAGACCGGCCTGGGTGAGGATCGCGAAGATCACCGCGAAGATGAACTGGGAGACGATGATGGCGAGTTCGCCTGGCAGGATCTCCACCAGCACGATCCGCCACCGCTTCTCCCCGTACACCCGCGCCGCCAGCACGTAGTCGCGGCTGCGCAGCGACAGCGTCTGGGCGCGCAGCACCCGGGCGGAGGCGGCCCAGCTGGTGAGGGCGATGACGAGGATGGTGGACCAGGCGCCGCCGCCCTTGACGTACGCGGCGACGACGATGACCAGCGGCAGCCCGGGGATGACCAGGAAGACGTTGCTGATCAGGGACAGCGCCTCGTCCGCGAGCCCGCCGAGGAAGCCGCCGCCGATGCCGACGACGACGGAGACGACGGTCGCGATGAGGGCGGAGGCGGCGCCGATCAGGAGCGTGCCACGGGCGGAGACGACGAGTTGGGCGAAGACGTCCTGCCCGGTCTGGGTGGTGCCGAGCCAGTGCGCCCCGGAGGGGGCCTGGCCGAGGTCGGTGGTGAAGGCGTTGGCGTCCCGGATCAGCAAGGGTCCGACCACGGCGGTGAGGACGAAGACGGCGAGCAGGGCGAGGCCGGTGGCGAAGCGGCGGGAGCGCAGCGCGGGACGCAGCCAGCCGCGCCCGCCCGCGCGGGTGGCCGCCCCGGGGGCCGCCGGGGTCGCGGGGGCGGTGGGCGCGGTCATCGGTCCTGCCTCGTGCGGGGGTCGACGAAGCCGTACACCAGGTCCACCAGGAAGTTGGCGGCGAGCACGCCGAAGGTGATGACGAGGAACACGGCCTGCATGAGCGGGTAATCGGTGTTCTGGACGGCCTGGAGCAGGGTGAAGCCCATGCCGGGGTACGAGAAGACGATCTCCATCACGAGCGAGCCGCTGACGATGAAGCCGAGCGAGATGGCGAATCCGGCGACCGAGGGCAGCACGGCGTTGCGGGCCGCGTAGCCGACCATGATCGTGCGCGGCGGCAGCCCCTTGGCCTCGGCGGCGACGACGTAGTCCTCTGCCAGGGTGGAGACCATCATGTTGCGCATGCCGAGCATCCAGCCGCCGACCGAGCTGAGCACGATGGTCGCGGCGGGCAGCACTGCGTGTTCGGCGGCGGAGGTGAGGAACGCGCCGCTGAGGCCGATGTCCAGCGTCTCGTCGTAGCCGCCGCCGAGCGGCAGCAGCCCCCACACCTGGCTGAAGAGGTAGAGGAGCAGCAGCGCGAGCCAGAAGTAGGGGATCGCGGCGAGGAAGGTGGTGGAGGGCACGAGGGAGTCGAACCAGCTGCCGCGCCGCCAGCCCGCCAGGGTGCCGAGGGTGAGGCCGAGGGCGACGCTGAGGAGGGTGGCGGCGCCGACCAGGACCAGCGTCCAGGGGACGGCGTCGCCGACGACATCGGTGACCGGGCTCGGGAAGTACGTGACGGAGAGCCCGAAGTCGAGGCGGGCGAGCGCGTGCAGATAGTCGCCGTACTGGACGAGGAGGTTGCCGTGGCCGAGGCCCAGCATGGCGGCCAGGGCCTCTTCCTGACCGGGTCCGACGGGCCCGGACTGGGCCTGGCGGGCGAGCATCATCTCCACCGGGTCGCCGGGGATGAGGCGCGGGAGGAAGAAGTTGACGGTGACCGCCATCCAGGCTGCGACGGCGTAGAAGCCGAGCTTGCGCAGGAGGTAGCGCACGCTGTCCGCCCCCGCCGCTACTTGCCCGCGACCGGTTTGATGCGGGCGGCGACCCAGCCGCCGTCGGGGTCGAGCCAGATGGAGGGCGCGGCGTACAGGTTGTCCTCGGTGGGATAGCCGGTGACCCGGTTGCCGTTGAATTCCTGCTCGTTCTGCCCGGAGAAGAGCGGGATGATCGGCATGTCCTTGATGAATTCCCGCTGGATCGTGTAATACCAGGGCTTCTGTTTCGCCAGGTCGGTGGTTTCGCCGATCTTGTCGAGCGCGCGGTCGATGGTGGCGTTGGCGTAGCGGCCGAAATTGCCGACGTTGGTGGACTGGCCGATCTTCGGCGGAATGGAGCTGTCCAGCATCTGGGCGTAGTAGGCGCGCGGATCAGGGGTGTATCCGGCGTTGTCCAGGAGCATCTGGAACTGGCCGCGGGCCCGGTTGTTGGACCACTGGCTGTACGACTCGGCCTTGACGACGAGGTCGATACCGGCCTTCTTCAGCTGGGCCTTGGCCATCTGGGCGACGCTGACGTAGTCGGTCCAGCCGGAGACGAGTTCGACCGATACGGACAGCTTCTTGCCGTTCTTCCGCCACATGCCGTCCGGCCCCTTGGCGTAGCCGGAGTCGGTGAGGTGGCCCGCGACCTTGTCCTGTCCGGTCTCCATCGTCGCGTCCTTCAGCGACGGGTCGAGGACGGACTGGTAGTTGGGGAGCAGCAGCGCCATGGGGTTGGCGGCGGGCGCCTGGCCGTCGTACACGCTTCTGTCCATGAAGTCGCGGTCGAGGGCGGCGCTGATGGCCTTGCGGACGTTCACGTCGGCGGTGGGCCCGCGCTGGGCGTTGGGGATGAAGGAGGTGGTGGCCAGCGGAATGTTGACCAGGTCGAACTTCTTGTTCTTGGCGAGGTAGTTCTTCTTGATGTCGGGGATGAATCCGCCCGCCCAGTCGATCTGCCCGGAGGCGACCGCGGCGTTGGCGGCGTTGTTCCCGGTGAAGCCGCGATACCGCATGATCTTGAAGTGCGGAAGGCCCTTGACGTAATAGTCCTTGCGGGCGACCAGATCGTATGTCGTGCCCTTGACGGACTTCACCTTCCAGGGGCCCGTGCCCACCGGATTCGGGTTGAGCGAGGTCGTCCTCTCCTTGGCGGAGAGCGCGGACCAGATGTGCCGGGGCAGCATCTTCATCTTGCCGAGGAGGAAGTACTCCTTGGTGTAGGCGGACTTGGTGAAGGTGATGACCGCGGTGTGCTTGCCCTCGGCGGTCGCGGAGGCCACCGGGAGGGCGTACATGTTGAGCGCCTTGTCGTCCTTCGCCATCTGGAAGGTGTAGGCGACGTCCTCGGCGGTGAAGGGTTTGCCGTCGTTCCAGGTGACGTTCTTCCGTAACTGGATCCGGATGGATTTCCCGTCGTCCGCCCAGGTGTACTTGGTGGCCAGCCACGGGTCGACCTCGCCGGTTTTCGCCGCGTTGAAGTGGAACAGCGGCTCGTAGATCATTCCGTTGGTCGCCTGGAGCGGCTGCGGCGCGAACGGATTGAAGTTGCGGACGAAATTGCCGGTGGACCCGGTGGACACGGTCAGCACCCCGCCGGCGCCGCCTCCGCCGCTGCCGCCACCGCCGCAGGCGGCGAGGGTGCCGGAGAGCGCGAGTGCGGCCGCCGCGGCGATCGCCCGGCGCGGACGGCCTGTGCTCATCAACGTCATGGTGTCCCCTCGGTATGCCGCTCGGTATGCCGCGCACCTCCGGCCGCCGTGAAATTAAGGGGCTCCGTCAGAGGGTGTCAATAGAGCCGACAGCGACTCCCCGCTGAACCGGCTTAGTGGCGGCCTTGTCGAATCCGTCGAATACCCAGGTCCGGCCGTACAGAGCCACATTCAGTCGATCTAGGGACTCGAATCGGCCTTCGTACGACCTCCGTCGATGCCGTTGACTCTAAACCGGTTTAGTTCTTCACTGCTTGAGTAGCCCACGCCTTCCGGAAACCGGCCAAGGGAGAGTCCGTCGATGCAGCGCCCCTCCGCCCGGCTCACCGCCCACGACCGCCCCGTCACCTGGCTCGGCGCCAACTTCTGGTCCAGGACCGGCGGCCCGCTCATGTGGCGCGCCTACGACGGCGAGGTGATCGACGCCGAGCTGCGGGTGCTGCGGGACCACGGGCTGACCATGACCCGCTCGTTCTTCTACTGGCCCGACTTCCATCCCGAACCCGACCGGCTCGACGAAGAGCTGTGCGCGCGCTTCGCCGACTTCCTCGACCGGCACCATGCCCTCGGCATGACCACCGTCCCCACCTTCCTGGTCGGCCACATGTCCGGCGAGAACTGGGACCCGTCCTGGCGCGGCGACCGCGATCTGTACGGCGACGTCTGGCTGGTCGCCCGGCAGGCGTGGTTCGCCCGCGAGACCGTGCGCCGCTTCGCCGCGCATCCGGCCGTCGCCGGATGGCTGGTCTCCAACGAGATGCCGATCTACGGGCGCGAACCGGGCACCTCCGCCCCGCCCGCGCCCCGCGAGACCGTCGCCGCGTGGGCGCAGCTGCTGGTGGACGCCGTGCGCGCCGGGGGCGGCACCCAGCCCGTCTCGCTCGGCGACGGCGCCTGGGGGCTTGAGAACTCCGGCCACGACAACGGCTTCCGGCTCCGCGACACCGCCGAGCTGTGCGACTTCCTCGGCCCGCACGTCTACCGCATGGAGGACGACCCGGTGCGCCAGCACTACGCGGCGGCCTGGGTGTGCGAGCTGACCGGCACCTTCGGGCGGCCGGTGATCCTGGAGGAGTTCGGGGTCAGCTCCGCCTTCGCCTCGGGCCCCGGCGCGGCCCGCTACTACCGGCAGACCCTGCACAACAGCCTGCTGGCCGGGGCCACCGGCTGGATCGCCTGGAACAACAGCGACTACGACGGGCTGCGGGAACAGGACCCGTACCGCCACCACGCCTTCGAGATGCACTTCGGCCTGACGGCATCGGACGGCACGCCCAAGCCGCAGCTGGTCGAACTGAAGGAGTTCGCCCGGGTCCTGGACGAGGTGGACTTCGCCCGCTGCCACCGCGCCCCCTCCGACACCGCGCTCCTGGTGTCCTCGTACCTCGACACGCCCTACCCCTTCACCCGCCCCGAGGACCGCGGCTACGTCGGGCAGACCTGCCGTCAGGCGTGGGTCGCCGCCCGCCTCGCCGACGCCCCGGCGGCCGTGGTGCGCGAGAGCGAAGGACCGCTGCCCTCCGGCGTGCTGCTGTGGCTCGTCCCCTCCACCAAGCAGCTGCTCTCCCCCACCTGGTACGACCTGGAGCGGCGGGCCCGCGACGGCGCGACCGTCTACGTCTCGTACTCCCCCGGCGCCCACGACGAGCAGCGCGGCCCCTGGTACGCCCATCTCGACGCGCTCTTCGGCGTCCGCCACCAGCTGGAGTACGGACTGCTCGACCCCATCGAGGACGACGAGGTCACCTTCACCCTCACCCGCCCCTTCGGCACCCTCCCCGAGGGCGCGCGCCTCACCTTCCGCGCCGCGGGCGCCCGGGCGTTCCTGCCCGTCGAACCCGACGGCGCCGATGTCCTCGCGGTCGACGGCCACGGCCGCCCGGCGCTGCTGCTGCACACGGTGGGCGAGGGCTCGGTGGTCTTCTGCACCTACCCGATCGAGCACATGGCCGCGGTCACCCCGCGCGTCAACCCCGAGGCCACGGCCACCCTGTACGACGCCCTCGCCGCCCACGCCGGAGTCCACCGCCCGGTCACCGTGGGCGACTCCCGCGTCGCGGTGGACCGCCTCGTCCACGACGACGGCCGCGGCTTCGTCTGGCTGGTCAGCCAGGTCCCCGAGGAGCTGACCGTCAAACCGTCCGTCCCCGACGGCACCCCCCTGCTGGAGCTGACCGGCGCCCCTGCCGACACCGTCACCCTGCCCCCGTACGGGGTGCGGGTGCTGCGGCTGGGCACGGCCCGGGGGTAGACCGGGCCGCTCAGCGGGCGCCCTTGGGGGCCGGGGTGAAGGCGACGGGCAGGGCGGACAGGCCGCGGACCCAGGCCGAGGGGCGCCAGAGCAGTTGGTCGCGCGGCACCGCGAGCCGTACGTCCGGCAGCCGGTCCAGGAGCACCTCCACGGCGGTCTTCGCGATCGTCTCGGCGATCTCCTGGGCCGGATGCGGGCAGCGGTGCTCGCCATGGCCGAAGGAGAGGAAGGCGCTGTTGCCCTCGGTGAAGGCATCGGTGTCGGGGCGCACCAGGGGGTCGGTGTTGGCACCGTGGAAGCCGAGGATCAGCAGATCGCCCTTGCGGATGTGCTTCCCCGCCAGGGTGGTGTCGCGGGTGGCCCAGCGGGCGGCGAGGTTGGCGACCGGGGTGTCCTCCCACAGCACCTCGTTCATGGCCTGCCCGACGCTGTGGCGGCCGCCGGAGAGCGAGAGCGCGAAGCGCTCGTCGGTGAGCAGCAGCCGCAGGGTGTTGCCGATCCAGTCGGCCGTCGGCTGGTGGCCCGCCGTCATGATGACGATGAGGTCCTGGACGAGGAGCTCGTCGGAGTACCCCCGGTACGCGGTGACCAGCCGGGACGCCACGTCGGGCGCGGGCGCGGACCGCTTCGCCGACGCGAGCTGGCGCATCACCAGGTAGACGTGCTGGTACGCCTCGAGGGCGTTCTCCTTGCCGTCGACCGCGTCGTTCATCGCCTGGACGAGGGCCGGGCCCTCGGCGTCGGGGATGCCGTAGATGTGGGCGAGGACCAGCTCCGGCAGCATCCGGGCGTAGTCGGCGATCAGCTCGGCCTCGCCCCGGTGGCAGAACTCGTCCACCAGCCGGTCGGCGATCAGCTCTGCCTGGCGGCGCAGTTCGTACGGGTCGACGGCCTCCAGGGCCTCGCCGATGGCCTCGGCGCGCCGCTGGTGGTCCTCGCCGGTCGCGTACACCACGGACGTCTGATCGCGGCTGATCAGGGGCGCGAGCGGCCAGTTCTCGGGGATGTTGTCCCACTGGTTCCACCGGTTGGCGTCCCGGGTGAACAGCCCGGCGTCGCTGGTGACCTGGTGCAGTTCGCGGTATCCGAGCACCAGCCAGCCGGGTATGCCGCCGTCGAGGAGGACCGGGGCCACGGGACCGTGCTCGTCCCGCATCTCCCCGTACACCCCGAAGGGGTTGGTCTGGAAGCCGGGCCCGCTCAGCGGTCGCGCGCCCCGGTGGGCGGGGCAGCCGGGCGGCGGTGTGGCGGTGGCGGCCGCGGCGTTCTCGGACAACTGTTCGGGATGGGTCATCAATCGGGTCCTTGTGCACGAGTGGACGTAAGCCAGGCCAGAATAGATCGCATAGCCGATCATGTGTCAGGACCCGGCAAACCCCGGCGCGAGCGAACGCGCCGGGGTTCGTGACGAACGTGGTGCCCCGTCAGTGGGGCGGGTCGGGCAGCTGGGTGAACACGCACGTCCCGACCGGCCGGGTGTTGGGGCAACGGCCCTCCCACACCTCTTGCGACTTGGTCAGCACGGTGACGAAGAGCGGACCGCCCTGGACGTCGTCGGTGTTGGACGCGAGCGTGGCTTCGAGAACATCGCGGGGGCCGCCCACGGACTGCCATCCGCCGACAGGGGTGCCCGGATTCGTCGACTCGTCGACCGACAGGACGTAGACCTGACCGTTGCACACCGTCGAGATGTACTTCGCGCCCACTCCGGCCGCAATCACACCTTCGTTACCGGCGGAGTCGACGTCGACACAGCCCTTCGACTTCTCGTACCCGTTGTGGTTCTCGCGCCCGGTGCGGCCGGACTGCGACGTGTCGTCGTTGCGGCCGGACTGCGACGTGTCATCGCTGCGGGCGGACTGCGACGTGTTGTCGTTCTCGGGCTGCGGCTCGGTCGCCGCCGCGCTGGTCCCCATGGCCGTCGCGAGGGCCGCGACGGTCATGGCTATGGCAAGCTTTCGCTTCTGCCTCATTCGATTCGCTCCTCTGTGGAGAAAGCGGTTCGTAACCTGGCAGAACAGGCTTACCCGGAAAATATTATTTCGGTCGGATGGGCCCACGTTTTCACTCAACTGGGCGCTTCAGCCACTCGTCCGCGTACTTCTGATACGTCCCGTCATGCGTCGCCAAGTGCACCCACTGGTCGACGTATTCCTTGAACTGCGCATCGGCGCGCGGCAGCGCGTACGCCTTCTCCGAGAAGGAGAACGGCTTGTCCGGGTGGACCGCGCACAGTTCCGGGTGGATCTTCGACTGGTAACGCGTCTCGCTGGCGTCCGTCATCATCACATCGGCACGGCCGTCGATGATCTCGTCGAAGATCGTGGTGTTGTCGGGGTGGACGGTGAGGCTGGCGCGCTTGATGTGGGCGCGGGCGAACTGCTCGTTGGTGCCGCCCGGGTTGACCACCACCCGGACGCCCGGCCGGTCGATGTCGTCCAGCGTCTGGTACTTCTTCTCGTCCTCGCACCGCACGATCGGCGTCTTGCCGTCGGTCAGATACGGCTCGCTGAAGGCCGCCGTGCGGGCCCGGGCCAGGGTCACCGACACCCCGCCCATGCCGATGTCGCAGCGCCCGGCGGCGAGGTCGTCGACCAGCTTCGCCCAGGTCGTGGCGACGAACTTCGGCTTGGCGTCGAGGCTCTTGGCCAGGTTGCCCGCCATGTCGATGTCGATGCCGGTGTAGGCGCCGGTCTTGGCGTCGCGATGGCTGAACGGCCGGTAGTCCCCCGTGGTGCACACGCGCAGCACACCGCGCTGCGGCACTTGGTCCAGCAGGGTGCCGTGCCGTGGGGTCGCGCCGGTGGTGCGCTCGGCCGCCGGTCCTTCGGCCAGGGCCGAACCCCCGGCGGTGGCGGCGAGCACGGCGGCGACGGTGGCGAGCGTGGCGGCGCGTCTCATGGGGACTCCTCGGCAGGCGGCATGATCACGGCGCGCTCAGCGTGGCAGAAGACGCCGTCCGGGTGAACCCGTCGACCACCTGCCGGAATCCCGGGAGCCGGTGTGAGCCGCCGTCAGTACCCTTCCGGGTCGGGCCCGTCCAGCGGCGGACCGGCGTCCGCGAGGCGGGCCAGCAGCTCGGAGGCGCGCTTGGCCACGGTGTCCCGGTCGCCCTCGGACAGCGCCGAGCCCATCCCGCAGGCGACCGCCCCGGCGGCGATCCAGTCCGGCGCGTCGGCCACGGTCACCCCGCCGGTCGGCACGAAGGCGGCCTGCGGCAGGGCGGCCCGTACGTCCTTGATCCAGCGCGGCCCGAACGCCGCCGCGGGGAACAGCTTCAGCGCGTCCGCGCCCAGCTCCATCGCGCGCACCGCCTCGGTGGGGGTGGAGACGCCGGGGAAGACCGGCAGTCCGTAGCGGTGGCCGGTGCGGATGACGTCGGGGTCCAGGCTCGGCGAGACCAGGAAGCGGGCCCCCGCGTCGACGGCCATCCGGGCGGACGCGCCGTCGAGCACCGTGCCCGCGCCGATCACCGCGTCGTCGCCGACCTCCCGGATCAGGGTGGTGACCGCCTCCAGCGCGAAGGGGGTGGTCAGCGAGATCTCCAGGCTGGTGATGCCCGCGGAGAGCAGGGTGTCCGCCGTCGCCGTGGCGTGGTCGTAGCTGTCGCTGCGAACGATGGCGAGGACGCGCTGCGCGAGCGCGGCCCGGGTGATCTCCCAGCGGTACACGGCAGTCGCCGCCTTTCCTCTCCTAGGGTCTGCTGCCTGATCGTGCCGCGCCCCTGTGCCTGTGGGATATGCGGCGGTGAGCGGTATGCGGTTGACGATGTGCGGTGCTGTGCTGCGGTTGATGATGTGCTTCTTCCGGACCGTTACGAGGGTGTCGTCGCGGGGAGCGTGAACCCCGCTCCTAGCGGTGGACCCCGTCGCCCCCGTTGATCAGCTCGGCGAGCGCCCGGTCCCGCGCGAGCGCCGACGGCAGCCCGTCCGTGTCCGAGGCCCCCTGGACCACGAGCGCCGCGACGCACGCGGCCTCGGCCAGCGCCCGGGGCTCGGACAGCCCGCGCAGCCTGGCCGACAGATACCCCGCGGCGAAGCCGTCACCCGCGCCGATCGGGTCGACCACCGGCACCGCGTGCGGCGCCTGCTGCCAGCTGCCGTCGGAGGTGAGGACGGTGGCGGAGTGGTCGGCGCGCTTGATCACGACCTCCTGGGTGCCGCCGTCCAGCAGCTCCCGCGCGGCCTCGTCGGCGGGCTGCGCGGTGAGCAGCTCCAGCTCGTCCTCCCCGGCCAGGACCAGATCCGCCTCGCGCAGCAACGGCCCCGCCGTCTGCGCCCACTGGGCGGCGCCGCCCAGCTTGCGGCGGACGTTCGGGTCGAAGGACACCTTCGCCCCGGCCTCCCGGGCCAGTTCCACCAGCCGTCGGCTGGCGGCCGCCGCGGTCGGCGAGAGCATCGGGGTGATCCCGGATATGTGCAGCATCCGGGCGCCGGCCAGCGCGTCGGGGCTGATCTCGTCGGGGGTCAGCCGGGACGCGGCCGACCCCATGCGGTAGTACTGCACGTCGATCGAGCGGTGCGGATGGCTGTCGCGCAGCAGCAGCCCGGTGGGCGCCTGCTCGTCCACGACGGCCTGCGAGACGTCCACCCCGTCGGCGCGCAGCTCGCGCAGCACGGCCTCCCCCGCCGGGTCAGCGCCGACCCGGCCGAGCCAGCGCACCGCGTGGCCGAGCCGGGACAGCCCGGCGGCCACATTGGACTCGGCTCCCGCCACGGAGCGGCGGAAGTGCACGGCCCGGTCGAGCGGGATTCCCGGCTCCGCGAGCAGCAGCAGCATCGCCTCGCCGCACGTGACCACTTCCGGACCGTTCGCCACCGCTGCCTCCCCACGCGTCCACTTCTACGGGAACGGTATCGGCAACCACCGACAAACGGCGGGGCGGGGGGAGGAGATCGTTCGTAAAGAGGCCGAGATCTTCTCCGGACCGGCGCGCGTGCACAGCACACCGGCCCCTGAGTGCGCACGGCACAACGGCCGCTGCCCGGACGGGGCGGCGGCCGTTGTACGTGGGGGGTGGCGGGTCCTGCGGGTGGTGCCGTGCACCGTACGACCGCGGTGCGCCGTACGGCTGGGGGCGGCGGCTCAGCAGCCGCGGTCCACCAGGTCGAACGACTCGTAGTGGTCCGCGGTGTAGTAGTCCTCGTCCGTCTTCTTGCCGGTCACGATGCGGCGGGCGCCGCGGTCGTCGGAGCCGGGGGTGATGACGGTGTACTCGTGGTAGTAGCCGGAGGACTGGGCCGGAAGGATGCCCTCGCGGTTCTGGAAGACCGTGCCGTCCTGCGGGAACGGGTACGGGCCGCCCTTCTCGATCAGGTCGAGGGTGTCATGGGCCTGGGACGGCAGCTTCGAGTAACAGATCTCGCCGACGTCCGCGACGGCCTGCGCCGATGCGACGGCCGCGGGTGCGGCCGGGGTCGCGGTGGCCGTGACGGCCGTGCCGCCGATGAGGAGCGAGGCGGCGAGGGCGCCGAGGGCGCCGATGCGGGCAATCCGTGGGGGGATTTTCATGCCCCTAGCATGACGCGCGTAGAGCATGGCATGTCAATGCCAAGTAACCGCTGTTTTCGCGGAGTTCACACGATGCGGGCGAAGCGCGAGGGGGCGTGACCGAACCGTGATTTTGCCCCTGAGGCAAGCTTTTTGCCTGAGAGGCGAAGGGCTCGCTATACCGGAGACATGAACCCGCTCCCCGAGGGGGACCCCGCCGAGCCGCCCGCGGAACCCTCCGCCGAGCTGCCCACCGTCGCTCCCCGCCTGCGGGATCTGCGGCGCGGCAGCGGGCTGACCCTGGAGGCCGCGGCCCATCGCGTCGGGCTCTCGCCCGCGCATCTGTCCCGGCTGGAGACGGGCCGCCGCCAGCCGTCGCTGCCGATGCTGCTGTCCCTGGCCCGTACGTACGGAACCACGGTATCCGACCTCCTCGGCGAGGCGCCGCCGAACCAGGACCCCATCGTGCGCGCCGACCGCATGGAGGCGCAGCAGGCGGGCGGCTGGACGTACCAGCGGGCCGGTGGCTCCGGCCGGGCGATGCAGGCGCTGCGGCTGCACGTGCCGGAGGGCTCGGGCGCCCAGGACGAGCTGGTGCGCGTCCACCCGGGCGAGGAGTGGCTGTACGTGGTGAGCGGGCGGCTGCGGCTGACCCTCGGCGACGCCGTCCACGTCCTCGGCCCCGGCGACGCGGCCCACTTCGACTCGCTCACCCCGCACCGCATCGCCGCCGCCTCGCCCGGCGGCACGGATCTGCTCTTCGTCCACACCCTGCTCCAGAGCGGGGCCGCCGAGCTGTGCCTCGGCGCCCCCGCCCGCCGCGGAGGAAGGCCCGCTACGCCATGAACGACGCGACCCCGAACCCCCCGCACCCCGACCCGGCCCGCGGCACGCCCCCGAGGACGACGCGGGAGCAGGACCGCGCGCCGATCCCGGTCACCGTCCGGGTCTTCATCTACGTCGTCGGCGTGCACGTCTTCGCCGGATTCCTCTATCTGCTGTTCTACCTGGGCGCCTCCAAGTAGCGTGCGGCCCAGCCCGTCGGGGGTCGGGAAAGCGCGTACGCCGGGCATACGGTCCCGTGACCGCCCCGCCCGGGAAGGGAGCCCACCGATGGAGGACCGCGCGGCGTCGAGCGCCCGCACGATGTGGACCCTGTTCGAACCGCTCCACGCCGTCACCTACTTCGCCCCCGAGGCCCTGGCGGCGTACGAGGACGCGGGGCTGCGCGGCTTCTGGCGCGGCTACTTCGCGTGCCGTGCCGCGCCACTGGGCCCGGTCGGTCCTGAACCCGTCGCCGCCGCGTTCTTCTCCTTCGCGCCCGCCATGGTCGCCCGCGCCCTGCCCGACGTCTGGCAGCTGACCGCCCCCGAACGCGCCCTGGAGATTCGCCGCGCGGGCACCGTGGCCGCCCTGCGGCGCCTGCTCACCGGCCAGGAGCGCGCCGCGGAACGGGCCGCCGAGGCCCTGGTCCCCCGGGCCGCCGGGCTCGACACCGCCGGGCGCGTGCTGGCCGCCGCCCACGCCTCGCTGGACTTCCCCGACCGGCCCCTGGACCGCCTGTGGCACGCCGCCACCCTGCTGCGCGAACACCGCGGCGACGGCCATGTCGCCGCCCTCGTCGCCGCCGGGCTCGACGGCTGCCAGGCCCTCGCCCTCCGCGCGGGCACCGACATCCCCCGCGCCGAACTCCAGCCCTACCGCGGCTGGACCGACCAGGAGTGGGAGGCCGCCCGCCTCCACCTCACCGAACGCGGCCTGCTCCTCCCCGACGGCACCGCGAGCCGCGACGGGCGCGAGCTCCTGCGCGCCGTCGAGTCAGCCACCGACCGCGCGGCCGAACGCCCCTGGCGCGCCCTGACCCCGGACGCGGTCCGCGACCTCACCACCCTCCTCACCCCGCTCTCCCGCACCTGCGCCGAAGCCCTCCGCTTCCCCAACCCGATCGGCCTGCCGAAGCCGAGTGGCGGCTGAGACGCGCGCCACACCCGCGCCTGTCACACTTCACCGCTCCGTTCCGTCAAGGAGGTACAACGACCTACAAGGACCCGAGGAGCACCCCATGGACGCTCGCTTGAACCTGTTCGGCAACCAGACCGCGGCCGCGTTCCTCAAGCGCATCAACGCGGCGGGCCAGGCCGTCTCGGACTCGCCCCTGCCGCCCGCGACCCAGGAGCTGGTCAAGCTCCGCGCCAGCCAGATCAACGGCTGCGGCTTCTGCACCGACATGCACAGCAAGGAGGCCGCCCACGCCGGGGAGACCTCGGTGCGCCTCCACCTGGTCGCGGCCTGGCGCGAGGCCACGGTCTTCACCGACGCCGAACGCGCCGCCCTGGAGCTGACCGAGCAGGGCACCCGCATCGCCGACGCGGCCGGCGGCGTCACCGACGAGGCCTGGGCGAACGCCGCCAAGCACTACGACGAGGACCAGCTCGCCGCCCTGGTCTCCCTCATCGCCCTCATCAACGCCTACAACCGCCTGAACGTCATCGTCCAGCAGCCCGCCGGGGACTACCAGGTCGGCCAGTTCGGCTAGAGGGCCGTGGGCGCGCCGGACCCGGGGCGCCGGGCCCGGCGCAGGGCCTCGATCTCGGCGAGCGGATCGCGGGGCTCCGGGAAGCGGGGCGCACAGCCGGGGCACGCGTACGCCGTCCCGCCGCCGACGCTGCCGCCGTGCTCCACCGCGACGACGACCGGCTCGTTCGTCGGCCGCTGGCAGCGCGCACAGACCTGCGACGTCACCGCGCGCCCTCCTCACCGAGCGCGTCCACCAGCGCTCCGTGCAACCGTGCGGCATCGGTGAGGTAGCGGTCGGGGCCGACGGGGACGCGCCAGTGGGTGCCCGGCCGGGTGGTCCGGTGCCCGGGCGGTACGCCGAGGTAGCTGGCCGTGGCGGTGGACGGGCCGAGTACGCGTACGTGTCGTACGTCCCAGCCATCGGCGGTCCCGGGCCGCACCAGCCAGTACAGGGGCCCGTACCGGTCCTGGATGACGGCGCCGGAGTCGGCGCCGAGCAGCTTCAGCGCGCGCTCCCCCACGGCCTCGGACGCCCTGACGGCATCCCACCACCGGCCTGCGGGCAGGACGGTGAGTTCGTGTCCGCTGGGCGGCGTCCATCGCTGGGCTCTGATCCTCACGTCGGGCTCCCCTCATCGCTCCTGCTCACGACGAGAGAACTGCGGTCGGCACACTGGCGGCCGGACGGGCCGCGTGACTTCGCGGCGGACTTTTCGCGAGATCACGGACTTTCCGTGTCGGTGGTACCCACTACGGTGAGTGAGTGGACGAATCGCAGACGCCGTTCGCACGTGAGTGCGCGGCACGTGGCTGGGGTCGCAGCAGCGCGTTCCTCCGCGCGTTCGACGCGACGGCGGACCTGTTGGGCGAGCATGTAGCGCTCACCGACCGGCAGTTCCGGCGCTGGCGCCGACCCGATCCGCCCCGCCCACGGCCACGGGCCTGGCGCGTGCTGCACGCCATGTTCGGCGTGAGCCCGCTGGATCTGGGCTTCCCCGGCCCGGAGCCGAGTGCCACTCTGGACGGACTACCTGGCCGTTATGAGGGGGTGAACGTGGAACGTCGCGCCTTCGTCGCCGACTCACTGGGCAGCGCCGCTGGTCTGGCGCTCGGTTCCCGGGACGCGGTCGGCACGGCACACGTGGTGGAACTCCGCGAGGGCCTGCGTTCTCTCTACGCTCTCGATGACGCCTACGGCGGTGATGCGATCCGCTCATTGGCTGTCCGTCACCTCAGGCGAATCCGCCGCATCATCAACATCGGCACATACCCTGACACCATCAGCCGTCAGCTCCAGCTCCTCGCGGGAGAAACGGCGAACCAATGCGCCTGGCTGTACTACGACGCCGACGACCAGGACACCGCACGCCGCTACTACGGCGAGGCGCTGACCGCTGCCACCATGCTCCGCGACGAGAGCCTTCACATCTTGGTACTCGTGATGCTCAGCATGCAGGCCAGCCACGAAAACCGCCCGCGCGACGGCTACGAACTCGCCCGCGCCGCCCGCGAGCGCGCCGTTCCACTGGGCTCGCCTCTCCTGCTCTCTCTGATCGCCTCGCGGGAGTCGCGGGCGCTGGCTGTCATGCGGGACGACAGGGCGGCGCGGAAGCGGCTCGCTGAAGCCATGCGGCTGGTGGACCGTTCAGATCGAGGGCGACCTGCCCCGAAGTGGGCGGCCTTCCACGGGCATGCTGAGCTGGCTTACCGGCAGGGGATGCTCTACACCGAGACGGGGCACGACAAAGCGGCTGTGCCTTTCCTGCGCGCCGCCCTCGATCATCAGACCCGCACGTACGGACGTAATCGCGCCCTGTACCGGCTCACTCTCGCCCGCACCCTGGTGCAGGCCGGAGAGGTCGACGAGGGCGCGGCCGAAGCGCTAGCCAGCCTCGAACATCTCGCCGAGGTCGAATCTGGGCGTGTGGCCCGGTCCCTGCACGAGGTCCGGGCGTTACTCGGCGAGGCGGATGCGGTGAGCGCGCGGGACGCGGCCGAGGGGCTGACCGCGTACACCGAGGGAGAACTCTGATGGACCAGGTGACCTACGAGCGGTACGAGAGCGCCGAGGCGTCCCGGCTCGACGCACTTCTCCCGGCGTACGAAGAGGTGTACGCCGAACCGCCGTACTGCGAGGGTCCCAGCGACGTCGCCGAGTTCATCGAGCGATTCCGGCTCCAAGCCCGGCGCCCGGGCTTCCGCTTGGTCCTCGCCCGCGAAGGCAACGAGGTCGTCGGCTTCACCTTCGGCTATCTGCTGCCCGCCGACACCGGCTGGTGGGACGGCCTGGTGGAGGCCGTGCCCGAGAACTTCACGGACGAGACAGGCGAACGGACCTTCGCCATCATCGAGTTGGCCGTGCGCAAGCCGTGGCGCCGCCAGGGCGTCGCGGCCGAGTTGCACTCCCGCCTCCTCAGCGACCTCTCCGCGGAGCGGGTCACGCTGACGATGCGACCGGAACCCGAGGCCGCACCGGCCCAGTCGGCGTACGCGGCGTGGGGTTACCGGACAGTGGGACGGTCCCGGCCATGGGACGAGGCACCGCTGTACGACACCATGGTCCTCGACCTGCGCTGAGACGAAACCGGGGGAGCGAATGAGCGCTGAGGCGGCGGCCATCAACCTCGGCCGCACCGTGGCGACGCGTGTCGTACGGCTGTGGCTGGATCCGCGTACGCGGGAGCGGGAGAGCCGGATGGAGATGTCCGCGCTCATACGGCGGCGCATACCGGGGCTGCGTGACCAACGCGGTGTGGAGCGGCAGTTCGAACAGATCGCGGACGCGGTCGCGGCGCGGCTGGAACCCATGTGCGGCCATGAGTTCCGGGATCTGGACGAGGGGGGACGCCAGGCGGCGCTCGACGCCGTGACGGCGGCGTTCGCCCACGCGGACCTTTCCGACGCGGCGATCCTCGGGTCGGATGCCAACCCCGCCGAACTCGCCCGCCGGGTACGGACCGCCGCTCCCCCGCCGTCCGGGCTGGGCGACGCGGCCACGCAGTTCTACGAGCTGCTGCTCGCGGAGTGCTGCGACTGCTACGTGCGCATCCTGCTCCGGCTTCCGGTCTTCACCGAGCGGGCCGTGACGGAGCTGCTGGGGCGGGTGAGCGAACTCGGCTCGGAGCTGAGCCGGGTGCTGGAGCGGCTCCCCGTCAGGTCGCTGTACGCGCCGCAGGGGGCGGACCATGACGCCGCGTTCCGCCGTGAGTATCTGGAGTTCATCAGCCACACCCTGGACACCGTGGAGCTGTTCAGCTTCACGGCCGGTCAGGCGCCGCGCACCAAGCTGTCCGTCGCATACGTCAGCCTCCGGGTCAGTACGGACGGGGACGGACGGACACCACGGAGGTCGGCCGATGGGCCCGACCATCGCCTGCGGACGGGCATCGGCTCATGGGGTGGCGACGAGTACGAGTCGTCGGCGAGCGTGCGGGTCGAGGCGGCGCTGAAGCGGTCGCCGCGCATCCTGCTGCGGGGCGAGGCGGGCTCCGGCAAGACGACCCTGCTCAACTGGCTTGCCGTGACGGCCGCACGGGGCACGTTCAGCGGTGACCTGGCCGACTGGAACGGGCTCGTCCCGGTCCTGGTCAAGCTGCGGCGTTACGCGTCACGCGACCTGCCACGCCTGGAAGAGCTGCTGGACGCCACGGCCGGGCCGCTGACCGGCCACATGCCCCGCGCCTGGGTGGACCGCGCGTTCCAGGCGGGCCGGGTCCTGCTGCTCGTCGACGGGGTGGACGAACTGGTTGCCGGCGAGCGGCGCAAGGTCCGCGACTGGCTGCGGCTGCTGCTCAGCGCGTACCCGGACACCCGGGCCGTGGTGACATCCCGGCCGACCGCCGCGCGCGGCGACTGGCTGCGCGCGGAGGGGTTCGCTCCGGTGGGGCTGGAGCGGATGACGCCCGCCGATCTCAGGGCCTTCGTACGGCAGTGGCATCAGGCCGTGGGAGCCCAGGGTGGTGATCTGCCGTGCGATCCCGAGGAGTTGCCGCACTATGAGCGGGCGCTGCTGGCAGGTCTCCAGGACCGCCCGCATCTGAGGGCGCTGGCCGCGAGCCCCCTGCTCGCGGCGCTGCTGTGCGCGCTGCACCTCAGCCGACGCCGACGGCTGCCACGAAGCCGCCTGGAGCTGTACCGCATCGCCCTGGAGTTGCTGGTGCAGCGCCGCGACGCGGAGCGCGGGGTGCCCAGCGCGCTGGACGTTCAGCTCAGTCTGAGCGACAAGCTGAGTGTGCTGCGAGATCTGGCCTGGCGGCTGTCGGACAACAACCGCAGCGAGATCGCCATGGACAAGGCGCTCGTCCACACGACGGCCAAGGTGACTTCGATGCGCCATCTGGACATCAATGGTGATCAGGTCCTGGACCACCTCGTGATGCGTTCCGGGGTCTTGCGTGCCCCGGCCGAGGGCCGTATCGACTTCCTGCACCGCAGCTTTCAGGAATACCTGGCGGCCGAGGAGGCGGCGGAGGAGGACCGCATCGGAAATCTGGTCGAGCGGGCCCATCTGGACACCTGGCGGGAGACCATCATCATGGCCGCCGGACACGCCCATCGCAGCCAGCGGCAGGAGCTCATCGACGGAATCCTCGACCGCGCGTCGGCCGAGCGCCGTCACGCGCGTGCGCTGCGGCTGCTGGCGGCCTCCTGCCTGGAGACCATGGGCTCGGTACCGGAGGAGATCGGGAAGCGGCTGGACGAGAACCTGGAGAAGCTGACGCCGCCGCGACGGACGAGCGACGCCACCTCGCTCGCGGCCGTGGGAGATCCCGTACTGCGCAGACTGCCGCGCTCTCTGGACGGCCTCACCGCGACGGTCGCCAGGAGTGCCGTGCGAACGGCGGCGCTCATCGGCGGGGAGAGAGCACTCGATCTGCTGGAGGCTTACGCGGAGGGCGGGCATGCAGATGTGCACCAGGAACTCGCCGATGCCTGGGAGTACTTCGATCCCGACCCGTACGCCCAACGCGTCCTGGCCAGACTTCCTCTGGAGCACGTCCTGCTCAAGCTTTCCCACCCCAGCCAGTGGGCTGCGGCCACACGGATGCGGTCGATGCGGAAGGTATGGATCAATTTTCCCATGGCCTCCGGACTCGGGCCGATCGAGGAACTCCCCGAATTGTTCGATCTGGGAATCTTCCAGCTGAGGGATGACAACGACCTCAGCCCGCTCACCTCTCAGCCAAGGCTCGGAAAGTTCTCGATCCACGGAAACACCGCCCTGAGCGACGTCACACCGTTGACCGCGCTCCCCCATCTAAGGGATCTGAGCCTCACAGGCTGGACCTCTCTCCCGCCCGTGCCCGAAATTCCTCTGCCGCGGTCTCTGACCGTACTGGGCTTGGGCTTTCTTCCTGCCGACACCGATCTGGGATTCCTGAACTGCCTGCCCCCGATCGAAAGCATGAGCCTGGATGGCTCGGGGACTCCGCGCAATGTCGCGAACCTTTCTGTCATGTCGAAGGTTTGGCGACTGCGTCTGAGCAGACTCGACTTGTCCGGATGCCTCGATATCTTCTCGGCCTCTGTTCATGCGACGGATCTGCGCTTCTACCGCTGCGCCTTCCCGGCCGACCTCGGCGCGCTGAACACCATCGAGCCTCTGACCAAGGTGTTCTTCGGCCAGTGCCACGGCCCCGTCCCCGGCCCGCTGGATCTCTCGTCCCTGAGCGGCCGCCCGGCCCACCGCCCGCTCACTGTCGAGGTGGGCCGCACGCAGACCGTCACCGGGACCGACCGCCTCGGCCCCGGTATACGCGTCCGCTACCTCTAGGAGTTGTCCTGCCGATCAGTGACCAGCACATCCGAACCAGCGCAGGGCAGGTGGCGCGTGCCGTGATCAGCGCATGAGCGAGTACTCCTGGCCTTCCGAAAACGGGAGGTTCCAAGTAGCCGGTGCTGCCGCGGCCTGGGCTGAGACGGTTCACGCTTTACCTGTCGGCGCCCCAATCGCCGGTGAGGTCCTTGGTAGGCAACCTTTCGGGGCTTTCCTCTCCATTGACGGCCATCCTGAAGTCATTGGCCTGGCCAGAGTCGACAAGATGCCCAGGTGCATGGAATTGCCGACCGTGGGGCAGTTCGTCACCGGCGAGGTGGTGTGGCACGCCGAGCACAATCACCAGGTGGGGATCGTGCTCCGCGAGTGGGCTGAGCACGAGAACCTGCTTCCTCGGTTCGTGGAACGTGTCGGTCAGATCGTCACCGGACGTGTCACGAAGATCGCGCCAATCGGATTCTTCGTACGGATCGCCGACTGTGTCGAGGGGCTCGTTCCGCTCACCGAGCCGGTCGCGGACCTTGCGAAGGTTGTCCGCGAGGACCACGACGTATCTGTGCGGATAGTGGCTGTCGACCTCGAGCGGACCTGCGTTCTCCTGTCAGCCCAAGGTGTCGCCCAGGGGCTGCTGTGACAGTGGAACGATCGGCCGATACGCCAGGGCCTGATCGACCACCTCATCGGCCGATAGATCCCGCTCCGGTGGCCAGAAGATCAAGCCACTGACGTACCCGGTTGGACATGCCAGGCCCTTGTCGAGCATGTCCAGCCAACGATCCGCCTCCTCTTCGAAGGCATAGTCCGCATCCATGATCCTCTGCACGAGGGCAACCGCTGCGATCCGGTTCATCTCCACTGCACCCATGATCGCCCCTCACTCCCGAGCAGGCCGCCGCCCTCGCCCAGAACCCGCCGCCCGCCGCACGCCGTACGCCAGCGCGCCCGCCGCCAGCACCGCCGCTCCCGTCGCCACGGACGGGAGCGGCAGGGCGAAGGCCAGGGTCGCGCAGCCGAGCAGGCCGACGGCCGGGACGGGGCGGGCGGGGCGGCCCTCCGCGGGGGTGAGGGTCCAGACGGAGGCGTTGGCGACGGCGTAGTAGACGAGCACGCCGAAGGAGGAGAAGCCGATCGCGCCGCGCACGTCCGTGGTGGCGGCCAGGACGGCGACGACCGCGCCGACGGCGAGTTCGGCGCGGTGCGGGACCTGGAAGCGGGGGTGGACGGCGGCGAGGGCGGGCGGCAGATGGCGGTCGCGGGCCATCGCGAGGGTGGTGCGCGAGACGCCGAGGATGAGCGCGAGGAGGGAGCCGAGCGCGGCGACCGCCGCGCCGGTGCGGACGACGGGCGCGAGCCCGGGGGCGCCCGCGGCGCGGACCGCTTCGGCGAGCGGGGCGGTGGTGTGGGCGAGGCGGTTTGGGCCGAGGACGGCGAGGACCGCGAGGGCGACGGCCGCGTACGTGACCAGCGTGATGCCGAGGGCCAGCGGAATCGCGCGGGGGATGGTGCGTTCGGGGTCGCGCACCTCCTCGCCGAGGGTCGCGATGCGCGCGTACCCGGCGAAGGCGAAGAACAGCAGCCCGGCGGCCTGGAGGGTGCCGCCGAACGTGGCGTCGGCGCCGAGGTCGAGGCGGGCGGCCTCGGCGGTGCCGCCGGTCAGGCAGGCGACCACAACGGCGGCGAGCACGGCCAGGACGAGTGCGACGATCAGCCGGGTGAGCCAGGCGGCCTTCTGGACGCCCGCGTAGTTGACGGCGGTCAGCGCCACCACGGCCGCGACGGCGATCGCGTGCGCCTGTGCGGGCCATACGTAGGCGCCCACCGTGAGGGCCATCGCGGCGCAGGAGGCGGTCTTGCCGACGACGAAGCCCCACCCGGCCAGATAGCCCCAGAACTCCCCCAGCCGCTCGCGGCCGTAGACATAGGTGCCGCCGGACTGCGGATAGCGGGCGGCCAGCCGGGCGGAGGAGGTGGCGTTGCAGTACGCGACGACGGCGGCCAGCGCGAGCCCCGGCAGCAGCCCGGACCCGGCAGCGGCGGCGGCCGGTCCAAGCGCGGCGAAGATCCCGGCGCCGAGCATCGCCCCGAGCCCGATCACCACGGCGTCGAACACGCCGAGGTGCCGTCGCAGTTCTCCGGGAGCGGCTCCCGTCGGCGTTGCCATCGACTCGCTCCTCAGGGCGGCGGACATCGGGGCCCACGATAGGCGGGGGTCAGCCGCTCACGTCCATGCGCTGGGTGCCGATGACCGACAGCAGCCGCAGCGCCTCCTCGGACGAGGACCCCGGGGTCGCGGTGTAGATCACGACCCGCTGGTCCCGGTCGGTGATGTCGAGGGCATCGCAGTTGACGCTGATGCGGCCGACCAGCGGGTGCTGGAAGGTCTTGCACAGGGTCGGCTGGGCGCACACGTCGTGGGAGGCCCACAGCCGAGTGAACTCCTCGCTCCCGGCGCGGAGATCACGCACCAGCTGGGTCACCTCGGGATCGTCGGGGTAGCGGGCGGCGGTGGCGCGCAGGCGCTGGGCCACGGTGCGGGCGAACGCGTCCACGTCCGACACGCCGTACAGCCGCCGTTCCCCCGGGTTCGGTCCGAGGAAGGCGCGGCGTGCCAGGTTGCGGTCGCGCGGCGGCACCGCGGAGAAGTCCTCCATGAGGGCGGCGGCGAGGTCGTTCCAGGCCAGCACCTCGTACGTCGCGGACGTCACGATCGCGGCGGCCTGCGGCAGCCGGTGCAGCAGGTCGAGGATGCTCCGCGGCACCTCGCGCGAGGGCCCGGGCGGCGGGCCCGGCGGCGCGCCCGCGAGGTGGTGGAGGTGGTCGCGTTCGGCGTCCGACAGGCGCAGGGCCCGGGCCAGCCCGGCCAGCACCTCGCGCGACGGGCGCGGGCCGCGGGCCTGTTCGAGCCGGGTGTAGTACTCGGTGGAGATGAACGCGAGCTGCGCCGCCTCCTCGCGGCGCAGCCCCGGGGTGCGGCGGCGCGGCCCGGCGGGCAGCCCCACCTCGGCGGGGGTGATCCGCTCGCGCCTGCTGCGCAGGAAGGCCGCCAGTTCTCGTCTGTCCACGGCCCCAGTGTGCGCGGGGCCGTGGGGCGTATCCAGGTACCGCCGGTGCCTGGATGGGTTCCGCGGCCGGACGCAGGCTCGCTGCCATGGACAACACACGGACCAACGAAACCGAGGCGCCGGGCCTGCTGTCCGGCAAGGTCGCCTTCATCACCGGTGCCGGGCGCGGCATCGGCGCCGCCGCGGCGCGGCTGTTCGCCCGGGAGGGCGCCCGGGTGCTGCTGGCGGCCCGTACGGAGGACCAGCTGAAGGCCGTCACCGAGGAGGTACGGGCGGCGGGTGGCAGCGCCGACTACGTGGTGTGCGATCTGGCCGACGCGGCGAGCGTGCGCGCCGCCGTGGACCGGGCCGTGGAGCGGTACGGACGGCTCGACGTGGCCTTCAACAACGGCGCGACGATCACTCCGCCCGGTCCGATGGACCAGGTGCCGGAGGCCGACTTCGACCACCTCTACGCCGTGAACCTCAAGGGCCCGTGGCTGGCCATGGCCGCCGAGATCGCCGCCATCCGGGCCACCGCGGGGGCGGGCGCCATCGTCAACAACTCCAGCATCGGCAGCCTGCGCGGCAACCCCGAACTGCCCGCCTACGGGGCGATGAAGCGGGCGGTGAACAGCCTCACCGAGTCGGCCGCCGTCACCTACGGCCCTGAGGGCATCCGGGTCAACGCCATCGCGCCCGGCTCCACGCTGACCGAGATGATCCGCACCTGGGAAGCGAATTCGCCCGGTCTCCTGGAGCGGCTCACGGCGCACACCCCGCTGGGCCGCACGGCCGACCCGGAGGAGATCGCCCAGGCCGCCGCCTGGCTCCTGAGCGACCGCGCCTCGTTCGTGACCGGCACGGTGCTCAGGGTGGACGGCGGCGCCAGGGCCTGACCCGGCAGGGGGCTACGCCCCGCCCAGCTCCTCGTACCGCGCGGCCAGCCGCTTCGCGCCGTCGGCCGTCAGGGAGCCGTGGAGGTGGAGGCGGGCGACGCCGCCGTCCGGATAGATGTCCATGCGGACGTGGGTCACCGGCGGGGCCTCGTGGAGGAGGAAGCGGTGGACGGTGTCCGGCTGGAGGGGGCTGCGGGGCAGGAGCTCGGTCCAGGGGCTGTCCGGGTCCGCGGTGGCGTCGCGGCCGTACAGGGCGGCCCAGCCTGCGGCGTTGCCCTTGTAGCAGCCGGTGTCGATCTCGACGGCGCGGATCCGGGCCTGTTCGGTGAGGCGGTAGCGGACCCAGTCGTTGCCGCGGTCGCGGCGGCGGCGGGTCTCCCAGCCCTCGTCCATCTTGCGGGAGCGGCCCGGCTGGATGGAGTTGGCGGGCGGGGAGAAGAAGCGGTCGGAGGCGTCCTCGGCCGCGCCGCCGTTCTCCAGGGCGGCCAGGTCGAAGGTGCCGAGGGCGGTGAGCCAGGCCGGGTCGGGGACGACCTCGCCGTGGACGCGGAGCCGGGCGAC
This sequence comes from Streptomyces sp. NPDC021115, assembly GCF_044333065.1. Taxonomy (NCBI): domain Bacteria; kingdom Bacillati; phylum Actinomycetota; class Actinomycetes; order Kitasatosporales; family Streptomycetaceae; genus Streptomyces; species Streptomyces sp. NPDC021115. The sequence goes on along the minus strand of NZ_JBIRQF010000002.1, from coordinate 12,395 downwards.
GCCGCCGTCGGGGTGCTGCTTGAGCCGCAGATGGGTGAAGCGGCGGGGTACGGAGACGGGGAAGCCGTTGGCCGCGTGGCCGCCGACGGGGGTGCGGGGGACGAGGGTCGTCCACTCGGTGTCGTCGGCGAGCAGGTCCGCCGGGGACGGGGTGCCCGGCACCGAGGCGGCCTCCACGCTCACCGCCTGCGGGTAGTTGCCGCGGAAGTGGGCGGTGTCGACGACGAGGCCGTGGACGACGCCCGGCGCGCCCAGCCGGATCAGGGCCCAGTCGTGGTCCTCGTCCGTGGGGTGCGGGGTCTCGGCGGAGGCCCCGCGGCGGCGCCGGGTCTCCCAGCCGTCCATGACCTTGCCCTTGTGGCCGAAGGCGGCGGGGTCGAAGTGCGGCGGCTCGGGCCGCAGCAGGTTCTCGCGTTCGGCGAAGAACTCGTCGTTCGCGGCGATCACGCTTCCGCCGAGCCGCCGGTCGGCGAGGTCGGGGAACCGGTCGAAGGGGAAGTCGGCGGTGCGGTAGTCGGCGTACGGGTCGCCGCCGCCGTACGGGAGGGCGTCGCCGGTGTAGTGGGGGGTCGGCGCGGTCATACGCGGGGGAGCCTTTCCAGAAGACGGCCGGTCGGGAGGGGATCGGTCGGTGCGCCGTGGTCGGCGATCTTGCGGCCGCGCAGCCAGGTGGACCGTACGACGCCGTGCAGCGTCTTCCCGGCGTACGCGGTGACCTGGTTGCGGTGGTGGAGGGCGACGGGGTCGACGCAGAACGTGTCGTCGGGCGCCAGGACGGCGAAGTCGGCGTCCCGGCCCGCCTCGATGGCGCCCTTCTGGCGCAGCCCGACCAGGGCGGCGGGGGCGGTGGACATCCACCGCGCGACGTCGGTGAGGGTGTGGCCGCGGCGGCGGGCCTCGGTCCAGATGGCGGGCAGGCCGAGCTGGAGGGACGAGATACCGCCCCAGGCCAGCCCGAAGTCGTCGGTCTTGAGGTCCGCGGTGCACGGCGAGTGGTCGGAGACGACGCAGTCGATGGTGCCGTCGGCCATGCCCTGCCACAGCGCGTCCTGATTGGCCGCCTCGCGTATCGGCGGGCAGCACTTGAACTCGGTGGCGCCGTCCGGGACCTCCTCGGCGGTGAGGGTGAGGAAGTGCGGACAGGTCTCGACAGTGACCCGGACGCCCTCGCGGCGGGCGGCCGCGATGAGCGGCAGGGACTCAGCGGACGACAGATGCAGCACGTGGACCCGGGCGTCCAGCTCGCGGGCGAGGCCGATCAGGCCCTCGATGGCCCGGTTCTCGGCGGCGCGCGGGCGGGAGGCGAGGAAGTCGGCGTAGCGCGGGCCGCTGGGCGGCGGGGCGCCGTCGATCAGCTGCGGGTCCTCGGCGTGGACGATGAGCAGCCCGCCGAAGCCCGCGATCTCGCCGAGGGCGGCCTTGAGCCCGGAGGGGTCCAGCTGCGGGAACTCGTCCACACCGGAGTGCAGCAGGAAGCACTTGAAGCCGAGGACCCCGGCGTCGTGGAGCGGCCGCAGATCGGCTGTGTTGCCGGGGATGGCGCCGCCCCAGAAGCCGACGTCGATGTGGGCGGCCGGGCGGGCGACGTCCCGCTTGATCTCCAGCGCCTCGACGGTGGTGGTGGGCGGGATGCTGTTGAGGGGCATGTCGACCAGGGTGGTCACGCCGCCCGCCGCGGCGGCGCGGGTGGCGCTGGCGAAGCCCTCCCAGTCGGTGCGGCCGGGGTCGTTGACGTGGACGTGGGTGTCGACGAGCCCGGGGAGGAGGACGTCGTCGCCGAGGTCTTCGATCCGCGCCCCTGACCGGTGGGCGCCGGGGCCGGTGTCGTACGGCAGGACGGCCAGGATGCGGCCCTCGGCGACGGCGACGGAGGCGGCGCGCTGGCCCTCCGGAGTGATGACGCGCGTCGACCGCAGCAGCAGGTCCGGGTTCAGGTCCGGGTCCGGATCGGGCACCCCAGCTCCCCTCGATGTTTCCGTAAAACGGAATATGTTTTCCGTTCGAAGTCTTCCCTTCTCCTCCGATCTGGTCAAGACTTCCCAGGCACCCCCGTTCGATTCCGTAGCATGAAAGTGGATTTTCGATACGTAGAACGTGGCACCGGGAGGGACCGGTAGGCTTCCGAAGGCCGGTCGGCCGCGGTATCCGACGCGGGCGCGAGACCGGTGCCGCCCGCTGCGAAAGGAAACGCCGACGTGCCGTCCGCCGAGTCCAAGACCGCCGCCGCCAACGCCGGCGGCGTCCAGTCCCTGGAGCGCGCCTTCGACCTTCTGGAGCGGATGGCGGACGCCGGGGGCGAGGTCGGGCTGAGCGAGCTGTCCGGCAGCAGCGGCCTCCCGCTGCCCACCATCCACCGGCTGATGCGCACGCTGGTGGCCTGCGGTTACGTACGCCAGCAGCCCAACCGCCGGTACGCGCTCGGCCCCCGGCTGATCCGGCTCGGCGAAAGCTCGGCCCGGCTGCTGGGCACCTGGGCGCGGCCGTATCTGGCGCGCTTGGTGGAGGAGACCGGCGAGACCGCGAACATGGCGCTGCTGGACGGGGACGAGGTGGTCTACGTCGCGCAGGTGCCGTCCCGCCACTCCATGCGCATGTTCACCGAGGTCGGGCGGCGGGTCCTGCCGCACAGCACCGGCGTCGGCAAGGCGCTGCTGGCCAGCACGCCCCCGGACGAGGTACGCGCCCTCCTGGCCAGGACCGGCATGCCCGCCGCGACGAAGAAGACGATCACCTCGCCGGACGAGTTCCTGGACGCGCTGCGGCTGGTGCGCGAGACGGGGTACGCGGTGGACGACAACGAGCAGGAGATGGGCGTGCGCTGCCTGGCCGTGCCCGTACCGGACTCCCCCACGGCGGCCGCCATCTCGATCTCCGGCCCGGCGGGCCGGGTGACGGACGAGGCCACGAAGGAGATCGTCCCGATCCTGAAGGAGGTCGCCGTCGACCTGTCGGCCGCCCTGGCCAGCACGGACGGCACCTGAGGCGGCACCTGAGGCGGCACCTGAGGCGGACGCTAGCGCGACACCGTACCGAAGAGGTCGATCGCCGAGCGGACCGCCCGCAGGGACGGATTCAGGGCGCTGACCGAGCCCAGGGCGCCCGCCACCAGGAGCAGCGAGCGGCGGAGGCGGTGCAGTTCGGGGCTGCCCGTGCGGGCCATGGCGTCGAGTGCGGCCAGCTCGTCGTCCGCGATCGCCCGGTCCGGTAATTCCGCCGGGTGGGCGGCCAGGTCACGCCTGAGCCGGGCCACGGCAAGGCGCAGCTCCGCCACCCTCGGGTCTTCCTCGGTGCACGCCACTGCGGCGCCCTCCACGTCGGACAACACGGCCCTTCTCCCCCTCGCGCGCGGCTGCACGAGCCGGCCCTCCCTCTCCCCTGCCCCTCCGGACGTCGAATCGGACACAAGGGGCTGCGGATCAGTTAACGCCACCGTGTGCGCAGTGCGCCATACGGAGAGCGAAAATCAGACCGGCTGGGATGAACCGTCCACGCGGCGCCCTGGTGCGGTAAGCAGGGGTCATGGATCGCACCACTGAGGACAACGCGCAGGTCGCCGGGTTGCTGCTGGCGGCGGGCGGGGGACGGCGGCTGGGCGGGCGGGCCAAGGCGCTGCTGGAGTACCGGGGCAGGCCGCTGGTGGAGCACGCGGCGCGCGCGCTGCGGGAGGGCGGCTGCGCACCGGTGCACATCGTGCTGGGTGCCGCCGCCGCAGAGGTACGTGAGCGGGCCGAGCTGCCGGGGTGCGTCCTGGTCGACAACCCCGACTGGGCGGACGGCATGGGCACCTCGCTGCGGGCCGGGCTGGCCTCGCTGCGCGCCACGGGGGCGCGCGCGGTGCTGGTCACGCTGGTGGACCAGCCAGGGATCGGGGCACCGGCGGTGGCGCGCGTACGGGCCGCCTGCGGCGCGGCGGGAAACCCGGTGGGGAGCCTGGTGACGGCGGTGTACGGCGCCGAGCGGGGGCATCCGGTGCTGTTCGGCGCCGACCGGTGGGCCGAGGTCGCGGCGAGTGCGGAGGGGGATCGCGGGGCACGCGCGTATCTGAGGGCACATCAGGCCGAGATCACCCGGGTCGACTGCGCGGACATCGCCCGCGTGGACGACATCGACACCCCCGAGGATCTGGCGCTGCTGCGGTGACCTCCCGCACAGTGAGCCCCCTATGCCCCCTATGCAGTGAGTTTCACATCGACAACCGATTGAACTTCCACGATGAGGAAATTAATATCCAGAATTGCTATCGACCTAGGAGTGAACGCCCATGTCCGCACCAGCGCCGTCCCCGCTGGCCATCGTCGACGCCGAGCCGCTGGAGCGTCAGGGAGAGGTGCTGACCGACGCGGCCCTGGCCTTCCTGGCCGAGCTGCATCACCGCTTCACCCCTCGCCGCGACGAGCTGCTCACCCGCCGCGCCGAGCGACGGGCGGAGATCGCCCGTACCAGCTCGCTGGACTTCCTGCCGGAGACCGCGCACATCCGCGAGGACCCGGACTGGCGCGTGGCGGAGGCCCCGTCCGCGCTCCAGGACCGCCGGGTGGAGATCACCGGTCCCACCGACCGCAAGATGACGATCAACGCGCTCAACTCGGGCGCCAAGGTCTGGCTCGCCGACTTCGAGGACGCCTCCGCCCCCACCTGGGCGAACGTGATCGGCGGCCAGCTGAACCTGACCGACGCGTATGAGCGCCGGATCGACTTCAGCACCCCCGAGGGCAAGAGCTACGCGCTGCGCCCCGCCGAGGAGCTGGCCACCGTCGTCGCCCGGCCGCGCGGCTGGCACCTGGACGAACGCCATCTGCGGGACGCGGAGGGCCGCCCGGTGCCCGGCGGGCTGGTCGACTTCGGTCTGTACTTCTTCCACAACGCACGCCGCCTGCTCGACCTGGGCAAGGGCCCGTACTTCTACCTGCCGAAGACCGAGTCGCACCTGGAGGCCCGCCTCTGGAACGACATCTTCGTCTTCGCGCAGGACTACGTGGGCGTTCCGCAAGGGAGCATCCGCGCCACGGTGCTCATCGAGACGATCACGGCCGCGTACGAGATGGACGAGATCCTGTACGAGCTGCGCGACCACGCCTCCGGGCTCAACGCGGGCCGCTGGGACTATCTGTTCTCCATCGTGAAGAACTTCCGCGACGCGGGCCCCGCGTTCGTCCTGCCCGACCGCAACGCGGTGACGATGACCGCGCCGTTCATGCGCGCCTACACCGAACTGCTGGTCCGCACCTGCCACAAGCGGGGCGCCCACGCGATCGGCGGCATGGCGGCCTTCATCCCCTCGCGCCGGGACGCCGAGATCAACGCGGTCGCGTTCGACAAGGTGCGGGCCGACAAGGACCGCGAGGCGAACGACGGCTTCGACGGCTCGTGGGTCGCCCACCCCGACCTGGTCCCGGTCGCCCGCGAGTCCTTCGACGCCGTCCTCGGCGAGCGCCCGCACCAGAAGGACCGGCTGCGCGAGGACGTCCGGGTCACGGCGGGCGAGCTGATCGACATCGCCTCGGTGGACGCCAAGCCCACCTTCGACGGCCTGCGCAACGCCGTCCAGGTCGGCACCCGCTACATCGAGGCGTGGCTGCGCGGCCTCGGCGCCGTCGCCATCTTCAACCTGATGGAGGACGCCGCCACCGCGGAGATCTCCCGCTCCCAGATCTGGCAGTGGATCAACGCCGGAGTGATCTTCGAGGACGGCGAGAAGGCCACCGCCGACCTGGTGCGCACGGTCGCCGCCGAGGAGCTGGCCGCGATCCGCGAGGAGGTCGGCCCGGAGGCGTTCGCGGCCGGCCGCTGGCAGCAGGCGCACGACCTGCTGCTGAAGGTCGCGCTGGACGAGGACTACGCGGCCTTCCTCACGCTGCCCGCGTACGAGCTGCTGGACTGAGCGCTCGCACGTAGGCGACAAGGGGCCCCGGGACGCGTTCCCGGGGCCCCTTTACGGCCCTTACGACGTGAAGAGCTGGCTTCGCGGCACGATCTGCTGCGGCTGGTCGGGGCTGGACCACAGCAGCTTCATATGCGCCTCACCGGTCTGCTCGGTGTACTCGATCTTGATGGCGTGGCGCTGCCCGGCCCGCAGGGCGACGGTCGCCTTGTCGACCTTCGCCGTGTGCGGGGTGGTGCTGTCGATGACGAGCTTGCCGTCGATCCACACCCGGGCCGTGTCGTCGGAGACCGTGGTGAGCGTGTACGTCTGGCTGTAGCGGGGCACGAGCGAGCCGGTCCAGCGGACGCTGAAGCGGTCGGCCGGGACCCGGGCGTCCGGCGAACCGGCGGAGCGCCAGGCGTGGTTGACGGCCGGGTCGGTCCGGGTGACGGCCGGCGGCCCGGTGAAGGTGTCGTTCGCGAACACCTCCTGCCGCAGCCCCGTGCCCTTGCCCGGGGGCACGGACGCCCCGGACGGCTTGACCGTCAGCTCGATCACGGACGCGGTGGTGTTCACCGGCCCGCCGGACGGGATGAGGTCGTAGCCGTCCCCGGCCGCCCTGACCGTGACCTTCTGCCCGCTGCCCAGCACCCGCGCCCCGGTCACCTCGAACGGCGCCTTCGCGGTGAGGTGGAGGGGCTGCCCGGCGGTGGGCCAGGACGTGACGGACGCGTAGAGCCTGTTCCCTGACCGGCTGACCGCTCCCCACGTCGGCTCGGCCACCAGCCCGGCGTCCCCCGCGCCGTACACGGCCCGGCCCTGACCGGACGTCCGCAGCCAGGAGCCGATCTCGCGCAGCCGGTCGACGGACGGCTGGGGTATCCGGCCGAACTTGTCGGGGCCGACGTTGAGCAGGTAGTTGCCGCCGCGGCTGGCGATGGCGAGGAGGTTGCGGGTGAGGGTCTGGGGCGACTTCCAGTTCTGGTCGTACTTGGCGAATCCCCAGTGGCCGTTCAGGGTCATGCAGGACTCCCACAGCTGGCCGTCCACCGGGGCGTCCGGGATCTCCTGCTCGGGGGTGCCGTAGTCGCCGTCCACGACGCGGCGCTTGCCGACCCGGTTGTTGACGACCAGATCCGGGTCGAGACCGCGCAGATACGATTCGAGCTGTTCGCCGTCCTTCGGGGACCAGGGGTTGGTCGGGTTGTCCGCGTCCCATTCGCCGTCGAACCACAGCAGCGCCGGGTCATAGCCGTCGATCAGCTCTTTGAGCTGCGCGTACATCCGCTTCTTGTACTGCGGGAAGGTGGCCGGGTCGGCGAAGTCGGGGTCGTGCCAGTCCCAGATCGAGTAGTAGAAGCCGAGCTTGATCCCGGCCCGGTCGGCGGCCTTCTTCAGCTCGGCGAGGATGTCGCGCCGCTTGTCGAACGAGGAGTGGTCGCGCAGGTTCCAGGTGTTCTGCTTCGTCGGCCACATCGCGTATCCGTCGTGGTGCTTGGACGTGATGACGATGTAGCGCTGACCGGCGTCCTTGGCCGCCTTGACGACGGCCTCCGCGTCGAAGGACGAGGGGTTGAAGCCCTGCGCCATGTCCTCGTACGCGCTCATCGGGATCTGGCAGTTCCGCTTGATCCACTCCGCGTCCCGGCAGACGGTGCCGTCGGGCCGGGTGTACTCGCCCTCCGCTTGCGAGTACGCGCCGAAGTGGATGAACATCCCGAACCGGTCCTGCCGCCACCAGTCGGTGCGGGCGGAGGTGAACGGGTCGTCGGCCGCGTAGTCGGTGCCGGGACCGGGCTCGGCGGCGACACCGGGACGGGGTACGGCGGTGGCGGAGGGTCCGGTGAGGGTCAGCGCCAGGAACAGGCCGAGCAGCAGGCTCAGACCTCGGGACAGGGATAACGCCCGTGCGGGCACACGCATGGCGGCTCCTGTGCTCGTTAAGGGGTCGGACAGGAGGGCTGGCCAGCCGCGTACCGGAACCTAGAACCGCAAAGGTGGGATGTCAACGGGGCGTAAAGCGCCACAGTCACCCCGGTGACGCCGTACGACCACTCCGTACCGACCGACCCCTCCGACGTATCACCCCTCGGCCGCGATGCGGGCCAGCCGCCGTGCCTCGTCCCGCGCGTCGCGCGCGATGGCGTCCTCGTCGGCGGTGAGCAGCCGCCCCGCCTCCACCACCGGCTCGCCGTTCACCAGCGACAGCGTCACCGGCGCCGCCGGGCCCAGCACCAGCGCGGCGACCGGGTCGGCGATGGTCGAGTGGCCGATGCCGTCCAGCTTCCACAGCACCAGATCGGCCAGCTTGCCCGGCTCCAGCGACCCGATCTCGTCCTCGCGGCCCAGCACCCTGGCCCCGCCGTGGGTGCCGAGCCGCAGCGCCTGGCGGACCGTCAGCGCCTGCTCGCGGTGGTCGCCGAGCCGGTTGATCAGCAGCGCGTTGCGCAGCTCGGTGTGGAGTTCGCCGGACTCGTTCGAGGCGGTGCCGTCCACGCCGAGCCCGACCGGGACCCCGGCGGCGAGCAGATCCGGCACCCGGGCGATCCCGGCGGCGAGCCGGGCGTTGGACGACGGGCAGTGGGCGACGCCGGTGCCGGTGCGGGCGAAGGCGGCGATGTCGGAGTCGTTCATGTGGACGCAGTGCGCCATCCACACGTCCTCGCCGAGCCAGCCGGTCCGCTCGAAGTAGTCGGTCGGGCCCGTCCCGAACCGCTCGTGGCAGAACGACTCCTCCTCGACCGTCTCCGAGCCGTGGGTATGCAGCCGTACGCCCTTGCGGCGCGCCAGCTCGGCGCTCTCCCGCATGAGTTCGGTGGTGACGGAGAACGGCGAGCAGGGCGCGACCACGATCCGCAGCATCGCGTCCGGCGAGGCGTCGTGGTGGGTGTCGATGGCCGCCTCGGTGGCCGCGAGGGCGTCCTCGGTGGTCTCGACGGCGAAGTCCGGCGGCAGCCCGCCGTCCGAGCTGCCGAGGTCCATGGAGCCGCGCGCGGCGGTGAACCGCACGCCCAGCTCGCGCGCCGCGCGGATCTCGGCGCCCAGCAGATCGCCCGCGCCGCGCGGGAAGACGTAGTGGTGGTCCATGGCGGTGGTGACGCCGCCGCGCACCATCATCGCGAGGGAGCCGCGGGCGGCGGCGTACACCATCGGCTCGTCGATCCGGGCCCAGGTGGGGTAGAGCGCGACCAGCCAGTCGAAGAGGTTGTGGTCCTGGGCGAGGCCGCGGGTGAGCCACTGGTAGAAGTGGTGATGGGTGTTGACCAGGCCCGGGGTGAGGAGATGGCCGGTGCCGTCGACCCGGCGCACCACCCCGTCCAGGCCGCGCGGCGCGGAGCCCGGGCCCACCGACTCGATGCGGTTGCCCGCGACGACGACATGGCCCGAGGCGTACTCGGTGCCGCGCGCGTCCACGGTCGCGACGGCGCAGTTCTCGATGACGATGCGGTGCACGGGGCGGGGCCCTTCCCTGTCGGGGGTCAGTCGGTGGGAATCCTGGGCTCGGCGCCGTCCCGCAGGACGGTGGCCTCGATGAGCCCGTACGGCCGGTCGGCGGCGATGTAGACCTCGTTGTCGTTGGTGAGGCCGAAGGGCGCCAGGTCGACCAGGAAGTGGTGCTTGTTGGGCAGCGACAGCCGTATCTCGTCGATCCCCGGGCGCCGCTCGATGACGCGCGTACCCATCGCGTACAGCGTCTGCTGGAGCGAGAGCGAGTACGTCTCGGCGAAGGCGGCCAGCAGATCGGCGCGCGCCCCCTCGTGCGCGGCGTCCCAGTCCGGCTCCGGCCGCGCGCCGTCGCTCCAGCCGTGGCGCCAGCGGGCGTGCACGTCGGTGGCGAGGATGCGGTCGCGGGTCTCCGGCAGGGTCGTGTACGGGTCCTTGACGTAGCCGTGGAACTCGGAGTCGGTGGAGTTCATGACGGTGAGGTCGCGGAGGCCGGAGAGCACTTCCCAGTCCCGGCCGTCGTAGTGGATCTGGGCGGTACGGGTCTCCTGGCCGGCGCGGACGAAGGAGTGCCGGGCCTCGGCCCCGGTCTCGATCCGCTCCCAGGCGTACTCCTCGATCCGCACGCGGGCGGTGCGGATCGCCTCCTGGCTGCCGACGAAGTGGCGGGCCAGCTCTATGCCGAAGTGTTCGGCGGTGTCGACGCCGTGCTTCTTGGCGAAGGCGTACACCGTGTTCTTCATGGAGTCGGTCGGCAGGACCCCGGTGTTGTCGCCGTGGCGGTGTACGTCCGCCAGGTCGCCGGAGAGCGCGACGGAGACGTTGAGGTCCTTGATGTGGTGGACGTCGCCGTCGCGCACCATCCGGACCACGCGGGTCTCCGCCTTGCCGTACTGGTTCTGGCCGAGCATGGGCATCGGGCTCAACTCCCTCGGTATACGGAGTAGCCGAACGGGGTGAGCAGCAGCGGCACGTGGTAGTGCTCGCCGGGCTCGACGGCGAAGACGGCCGTCACCTCCGGGAAGAAGGGCCCGCGCGACTCGGTCTCGAAACGCAGCCGCACCTGGGTGGTGCCCTCGGGCAGGGCGGGCAGATCCTTGCAGCGGCCGTCGGCGTCGGTGCGGGAGGCGGCGTGCACCGCCCAGTCGGCACCGCCCGCGGGGCGCGCCGCCAGCTCGACGGGGACGCCGGGGGCCGGGCGGCCGAGGCTGGTGTCCAGGATGTGCGTGGACACGGTGGTGGCGGTCGTCATCACCCTTCTCCTTCCGCGGTGAGGAGGTTCGTCAGCCGGATGCGATTGATCTTCCCCAGTTCGGTGCGGACGATCTCGCGTTCGGTGGCCGTGCCGTTGCCGATCCGGTGGCGGAGGGCGGTGCGCATCTCCTCGCCGGTGCGGCCGGTGGCACAGATCAGGAACACATGGCCGTGGCGCTCCTGGTACGCGAGATTCAGCTCCAGCAGCTCCGCGCGCAGCTCGTCCCCCACCCCGCTCTGCTCGCGGGCCGAGGTGGCGTCGCCTGGCGTCGGCCGCCCGATGGGCGGATGCCCGGCCATGGCCTCGGCGAGGTCGGCGCCGGTCAGCCCGGCCATGGCCGCGTCGGACGCCGCCAGCACCGCCTCCACGTGGCGGTACGGCCGCCCGGCGGCCACCGCCGCGCCCCAGGCCCGGCTGGTGCACACCTCGTACAGCAGCGCGGCCACGTCCGTCGGGCCCGCCGCGTTGAACCGGGCCAGGCCCGGTGGAGCGCTGGTAGTCACACCCGAAAGCTAGGAGCTTCCCCCGAAGACGTCAACACTTTGTTGAAGACAGGGCCGGAAACGCGGGTTCCGGGCCCGCCCCCGGCACGACAGGATGGGTCCATGACCGCTGACCTCGCCGCACGGCTGCCGGACCGCTTCTGGTCCGTCCCGTACGTCGGCGCGCGCTTCCCCGGCTCCGCGGCGGTCGCCGAGCGCCCGGACCTCGCCGAGGGCGCGAACTGCCAGCTGTTCGCGTACGCGGTGCTGCGCCACTACGGCCTGGAGCCGCCCGCCCTGCGCTCCAGCGACCTGTGGGCCGACACGGCGGCGACGACCCGCGTCACGGCGGCCCGCCGCCCCCTCGACCTGCTGCTCTTCAACGCCGCCGGCGACGCGTACGGCGCCCACGTGGGCGTCTGGGCCGCCCCCGACCGGGTCCTCCACCTGTGCGCCGAGGCGGGACGCCCCGCCGTATGGCCCCTGAGCGCCTTCGCCGCCCGCCCCCGCTACCGCACCCTGATCGGCGTCAAGCGGGTCCGTCCAGCGACTGGCGCTGCCGCACCGCGCCGCCGATCCGGGTGAGCGCGGCGGGGAGGCGCCACGTACTGGTGACCGTGACCCCGGCCAGGCGGTCGGCCAGCGACCTTCGGGAGCCCACCAGCGCCAGCCCCGCGTTGCAGGCGAAGAACGCCACGGCGATGATCCAGCACAGCACGGAGAGCACGACCTCGCCCCCGGCCAGCAGGCAACAGGCCAGCCCGTACCAGCCGACATCGGCCAAGGTGATCACCGTCGCGCGCACGGCCGCCTGGCCCCGCCCGGGCCGGGCGCCGTCAACGCGCCGCACGACGGACAGGGCCGTCAACGCCTGCCCCGGGGTGCGGCTCAGCAGGGCGAGCGAAAGGAAGTGATAGGCGAAGGCGAACAGGAACAGCGCCCCGAAGGCCTGCCAGACGGAGTTCACCGCGAAGCGCCACAGGGACTCCCCGACGCCCTGGCCCGCCCCCACCAGGTCGCCGTCCGAGGTGATGACCTTCCACGCGCTCGTCCCGGCCAGGCTCGTGACGTCGGTCGCCTCGGCACTGATGCGGTGGAAGGTGAACCAGCCGAGCAGCACGGCCACCGCCCCGATGACGACGAAATCGAGCGCCCACGCGCACAGTCGGCGCGTCCGCGCCGGGCTGCCCGGCGCCGCTTGTCGGAACATCAGTCCCCCCGATGTTGATGTAACGATGACCTGAGTGTACGGACGCCTAGGCAGTTTCGTTTGGATCAGCGTGCTGACCAAAGGAAGATGCCCGCGATGTGGAGTCCGGCCAGGTAGATGGTCGCGGTCTTCTCGTAGCGG
>NZ_JBIRQF010000001.1:1147648-1215643 GCF_044333065.1 Streptomyces sp. NPDC021115 | reverse complement strand
TAGACCGCCTGCTGGCCGTGCGCCGCGAGCAGGGCCAGCAGCAGCGCGGAGGACGTGCCAGAGATGTCCACCGCCCAGTGGACCTCGTCGGCCAGGTCCAGGATCGCACCGAGCGTGGCCAGGATCGCCGACTCATCGTTGTCGATCTTCTTCGACCACAAGGTGGCTCCAGTCTCGTCGACCACCGCCGCCCAGTGGTGTCCCTTGCCCGCGTCGATTCCGACCCAGACCCGGTCCCGTTCCTTGCCCACGCGCCCCTCCTCGTGCCCAACAGCATGCCGTCGGCCCGAGGAACACCCCGCTGTCATCTCCGTAATCAGCGACCGCACAAGGCGCGCACATCTCAATCAGCAGCCAGGGCGCCCCGGAGGACCGGGCGGCCACTCCTTGGAAGCCACTGCAGGCAAGAACCGATCAGCCACACCCGGCCCTCCCGGGCCGCCCAACAACTTACGGAGCGCCGATGAAGACGTACGGGCACTGGATCGGCGGCTCCTGGCGGGCGCCCGGGGCCGGGCATTACGCGATCGTCAACCCGGCCACCGAGGAGACCGTCGGCCGGGCGCCGGAGGCCGACGGGGCCGATGTCGACGCCGCGGTGCGGGCCGCGCGGGCCGCGTACGACGACTGGTCGCGCACCGCCCCCCGGGAGCGCGCCGCCGTACTGGACCGCGCGGCCGACCTGCTCGCCGAGCGCGCCCCCGGCCTGGTGCCCCTCGTCCAGGCCGAGACCGGCGCGACGCTGCGGGTGACCGCGGCCCTCCAAGTGCCCCCCGCGGCCGACCGCTTCCGCCGCTACGCGCGCGGCGCCATGGAACCGGACACCGTCCCGCTCGCCCCGCAGCCGGTCGCCGCCAGCCCGCTGGCGCCCGGCGGGCTGATCGGCGCGGCGGCGGTACGCCGTCCGGTGGGTGTCGTCGCCTGTATCACCTCCTACAACTTCCCCCTCGCCAATCTCGCGGGCAAGGTCGCCCCGGCGCTCGCCATGGGCAATACGGTCGTCGCCAAACCGGCCCCGCAGGACCCGCTGGCCTGTCTCGAACTCGGCCCGCTGCTGACCGAGGCCGGGCTCCCTGACGGTGTCTTCAATGTCGTCACCGGCTCGCGCGCGGCCGCGGGCGAGGCGCTGGTCGCGCACCCCGGTGTCGACATGGTCAGCTTCACCGGATCCACCGCCGTGGGGAAGAAGATCGCCGAATCCGCAGGCCACTCGATGAAGCGCACCCTGATGGAACTGGGGGGCAAGGGCGCGGCCATCGTCCTTGGGGACGCCGACAAGCGAGTCATCGCGTCGGCGATCGGGGCGGTCGGTTCGACCTTCTCCTTCCACAGCGGGCAGATCTGCACGGCGCCGACTCGGGTGCTCGTACATCGATCGCTGTACGAGCGGGTGGTCGCCGCACTCACAGATTACGCAAAGTCACTGACCGTGGGGGACCCTGTGGATAACTCCACGATCGTGGGTCCGCTGATCTCCGCCGCCCAGCGCGATCGGGTCGAGGCGTACCTGGCCGGGGCCCGTGAGCAGGGCGCCCGCATCGTCACCGGCGGTGAACGGCCCGCCGTCAAGCCCGGCTTCTACGTCGCGCCCGCCCTCGTCGCCGACGCCGACCCCGGCATGACCGTGGCCCGTGAGGAGCTGTTCGGCCCGGTCGTCGTGGCCCTGCCCTTCGACGACGAGGACGAGGCGGTGCGGATCGCCAACGGCACCTCGTTCGGCCTGTACGACTACGTCTTCAGCGCCGACGCGGGCCGCGCCTGGGCGCTGGCCGCCCGGCTGCGCAGCGGCAACGTCGGCATCAACACGGTCCAGCGCCACCCCGAGACCCCGTTCGGCGGCTTCAAGCACAGCGGTGTCGGCCGCGACGGCGGCTCGTTCGGGCTGCACGCGTACAGCGAACTCCAGTCGGTGGTCTGGGCCTCCTGAGGGGCCCGGCCCCAAGAGATGGGGGGGATCAGCCATGAGAGGCGTCGTGTTCGACGGCAAGGGGCCCCGGGTGGTCGAGGACCTGGAGGTGCGCGACCCGGGCCCGGGCGAGGTGCTGGTGGCCGTTGCCGCCGCCGGGCTGTGCCACAGCGATCTGTCCGTCATCGACGGCACCATTCCGTTTCCGGTGCCGGTGGTGCTCGGCCACGAGGGCGCGGGTGTGGTCGAGGCGGTGGGGTCCGGCGTCACCCATGTCGCCCCCGGTGACCATGTCGCCCTCTCCACCCTCGCCAACTGCGGCACCTGCGCCGACTGCGACCGCGGCCGCCCCACCATGTGCCGCGCCGCGATCGGCAGGCCGGGCCGCCCGTTCCGCCGCGCGAACGGCGCGGGAAACGGCGGGGAAAGCGGCGCCGGAGGCGGCGGGGGAAGGGGTGAGCGGCTGTTCAACTTCGCCTCCAACTCGGCCTTCGCGCAGCGCACGCTGGTCACGGCCGTCCAGGCGGTGAAGATCCCGGACGAGATCCCGTTCACCTCCGCCGCCCTCATCGGCTGCGGCGTCCTCACCGGCGTCGGCGCCGTCCTCAACCGGGCGCGGGTGGACCACGGCGAGTCGGTCGTCGTCATCGGCACCGGAGGCATCGGGCTCAACGTCCTCCAAGGGGCCCGGATCGCCGGGGCGACCACGATCGTCGCCGTCGACAACAACCCGGCCAAGGAGCCGCTGGCCCGGCGCTTCGGCGCCACGCACTTCGCGGGGACGGCCGACGAAGTACGGGAGATCCTGCCCACCGGCGCCGACCACGCCTTCGAATGCGTCGGCTCCACCCGCCTCATCCGGCAGGCCGTCGACCTCCTCGACCGGCACGGCCAGGCGGTGCTGCTCGGGGTCCCGCCCGCGGACGCCGAGGCGGCCTTCCTGGTCTCCTCCCTCTATCTGGACAAGTCCATCCTGGGCTGCCGCTACGGGTCCTCGCGCCCGCAGCGCGACATCGCCCGGTACGCGGAGCTGTACCGGCGGGGCAGGCTGCTGCTGGACGAACTCGTCACCCGCGTCTACCCGGTGGAGGAGTTCGCCGTGGCCCTGGACGACGCCCGCGGCGGCCGGGTGGCGCGGGCCGTGCTCACGTTCTGAACGGGGCCTTCGGCCGAGGCGGACGCCCGGAAGGTGCGCCGGTACGCGGTGGGGGACACCCCGAGCGCGGCCTGGAGGTGCTGCCGCATCGAGGCGGGCGTACCGAAGCCCGCGTCCCGCGCGACCTGGTCCACCGACAGATCCGTGTCCTCCAGCAGATGCCTGGCCCGCTCCACCCGCTGCCGCGTCAGCCACTGGCCGGGGCTGATGCCGACCTCCTCGCGGAAGCGGCGGGTGAAGGTGTGGACGCGTCGCGCGGCGGCTGCTGGCCGTCTACTACGCGCTGCGGGGGCTGTCCCTGATGGTCCTGCCGCTGCTGCTGGATGACGCGGTGGTGGCGTTCGTCGGAGGGATGGTGCGGGAGGCGTTCGGCAGTTACCGGGACTCTTGCAGAAAGCCCCGGTGTTCACGCCGGGGATGAATGCCTCTCAAGGCTGCTCTGGCGTGCGCGTTAGCGCGGACGTTTTTGCTGCTCTATGTACTGGCGGACGATTGCCAACGGTGCTCCGCCGCACGATGCGGAGAAGTACGAGGGCGACCACAGGTGTTCGTGCATGATGGCGCGGTTGGTCCGGCCGGTGAACTCCTGACGTATCCGGCGAGCGAGGACGCCCTTGAGACTGTTGGCCAGTTTCGAGACGGCGACCTTGGGTGGGTAGTGCACCAGGAGGTGGACGTGATCGCGTTCGCCGTTGAACTCCTTCAGCTCCGCTTCGAAGTCCTCGCAGACCTTGCACGTGATCTCTTCGCAGCGCGTCAGCATCTCGTCGTCGAACACCCCGCGCCGGTACTTCGTCACAAAGGCCAAGTGCACTTGCATCACCGAAACAACATGTCTGCCACGCCTGTAGTCGTTCTGTCCCCCTATGGGGCCGATTGTCGTAGGATCTTGGATGTGCAGCTCCGCTATAACTACCGGGCCTACCCGGACGCTACCCAGCGCCGCGCACTGGCGAAGGCGTTCGGGTGCGCCCGCGTGGTGTGGAACGACTGCCTGCGCGACCGGAGGGAAGCACACGCGGCAGGACTGCCGTATGTGAAGTCGGCCGATCTTTCCCGGCTTCGCATCACCCAGGCCAAGCACACTGCCGAACGCTCCTGGCTCGCCGACGTCTCGGCGGTCGTCCTGCAACAGTCCCTGCGGGACCTGGATGCCGCCTTCAAGAACTTCTTCGACAGCCTCAAGGGCAAGCGGCCAGGCCGCAAGGTCGGACCACCCCGGTTCAAGTCGAAGAAAGACACCCGGCAGTCGATCCGCCTGAACACCAACGCCTTCGCCCTCCAGGACAACGGCACGGTATATGTGGCCAAGGTCGGCGACCTCAAGGTCACGTGGTCCCGCCGGCTTCCGGCCGCGCCGACGTCCCTGACCGTCACCAAGGACAGCTGCGGCCGGTACTTTCTCAGCTTCGTGGTGGACACCGAGCCGGACATCCTCCCCGCCCTGGAGACCGATACCGGGATCGACCTGGGCTTGTCCGCCTTCGCCGTCCTGTCCGACGGCAGCAAGATCCACAGCCCCCGCTTCCTGCGCCGGGCGGAGAAGAAGCTGGGGCGCCTTCAGCGGGAGCTGTCCCGCAAGGCCAAAGGATCGAAGAACCGGGCCAAGGCTCGCATCAAGGTCGCACGCCAGCACGCGCGCGTGGCGGACCGGCGCCGGGACTGGCACCACAAGGCATCCACTCAGATCATTCGCGACAACCAAGCGGTGTACGTGGAGGACCTCGCGGTGTCCGGCCTCGGCCGCACCCGGCTCGCCAAATCCGTGCACGACGCGGGATGGTCCGCGTTCGTCGCCATGCTGGAGTACAAGGCGGTCAAGCACGGCCGCACCTTCGCCAAGGTGGACCGGGCCTTCCCCTCTTCTCAGGTCTGCTCGGTCTGCGGATTCCGGGACGGCCCCAAGCCCCTGCATGTCCGGCAGTGGACGTGCCGCGAGTGCGGCACGGTGCACGACCGCGACCACAACGCGTCCCGCAACGTCCTGTTCGAAGGACGCCGAATCGTCGCCGCCGGACGGGCGGAGACGCCAAACGCCTCGTGGAGCGCCGGTAAGACCAGGACGAAAGTCCCGGCACAGCGCGTTGAAGCAGGAAGCCCCCGGAAGGGTCAGACGACTCAGGCCGGAATCCCTGGACTTCAGGCCAGGGAGCACGTCAAGACCTGGTCTGGTACGGCGCGGGCGGGCTGTGCGCCGTGGCGGCGCTGATGGCGCTGATCATCCGGCGCGGTGCCGCTACCGCCCCGGCGCCAGCTCCGTGAACGCGCCGCGGTGGAAGAGCAGGGGCCCTTCGGCCGCCGCCTGTTCGTCGGTGTCCAGGGCGCACACCCGGCCCACCACCACCAGATGGTCGCCGCCGGTGTGCACCGTGTGAACGGTGCAGTCGATCCAGGCCGGGGCGCCGGTGAGCCGGGGCGAGCCGGTGACCGGGCACGGGGTGTAGGGGACTCCGGCGAACTTGTCCGGGCGGTCGGCGGAGCTGACCGCGAAGGACCGGCACAGCCCGGCCTGGGCCGCGCCCAGGATGCTGACGCAGAAGACGCCGCTGCGGGCGATGCGGGGCCAGGTGGTGGACGTACGGGCGACCATGAAGGCGATCAGCGGCGGGTCGAGGGACAGCGAGGTGAACGACTGGCAGGCGAAGCCGGTCGGGCCCCCCTCGTCGGTGGTCGCGACCACGGTGACGCCGCTGGCGAAGTGGCCCAGGACCCGGCGGAATTCGGCCGGGGACAGGGGCGGGCGCTCGTCCTCCTGTACGGCGCGCAGCGCTCGGCGTGCGCCGGGCAGAGCCGGGGGCGGTGGCCCGGCGGTGGTGGGTGAACCGGCCGAGCGCAGATAGCGGACGGCAGTGGCGGCCATTCCGGCATGTCCCATCATGGTTCTCGGATCTCCTCGTCGTCTCCTTGTTGTCCCGGTGTCCCGGTGTCCCGGCGTCCGGGGCCCTTGGGGCGGCCCGTTCAGCGGCCCCGGTACACCGGGGTGCGGCGTTCCACGAAGGCCCGTACGCCCTCGTTCGCGTCGGCCGTGGTCATGTTGGTCTCCTGCGCGGCCGCCTCGGCGGCGAACGCGGCCGCCCGGCCGGACTCCAGCGAGGCGTTGACCAGCGCCTTGGTGGCCGCGAGGGCGCGGGTGGGGCCCGCGGCGAGGCGGTCGGCCCAGGCGCGGGCGGTCGCGGCGAGTTCGCCGTCCGGTACGACGCGGTTGACCAGGCCCAGCCGTTCGGCCTCGGCGGCGGGCAGCGCGTCGCCGAAGAACAGCAGTTCCTTCGCCCGCTGGGGGCCGATCAGCCGGGGGAGGAGGTAGGCGCCGCCGCCGTCGGGGACGAGTCCGCGGCGTACGAAGACTTCGGTGAAGGTGGCCGATTCGGCGGCCAGGACCAGATCGCAGGCGAGCGCGAGATGGGCGCCGAGCCCGGCGGCGGTGCCGTTGACGGCGGCGATGACGGGCTTCTCGCAGTCGAGCACGGCGGTGATGAGCCGCTGCGCCCCGCCGCGGATCAGCCGCGCGACGTCGCCCGCGATCCGCTCGGCGGCCGGGGCGGAGGGGGTGCCGCGCAGATCGGCGCCGGCGCAGAAGCCCTTGCCGGTGGCGGTGAGCACGACGGCCCGCACGGCCGGGTCGGCGGAAGCTTGATCGAGCCGCAGAATCAGGCGTTCCCGCTGGTCGGGGGTGAGGGCGTTGAGGGCCTTGGGGCGGTCGAGGGTGATCCAGGCGACCCCGTTGTCAGTGGCGTGCCGTACAACGGAATCGAGCACGTCTTCGGGCGTGGGAGCGGGGGCGGGATCGGGAGTGGGTTCTTCGGGGGAGGGGGACGTCATGGGGAGGCTCCTCGGGCTGTGGGCGGTCCTCTGGCTGTGGGCGCGCCGTGTGCCGTGGCCGCGCCGCGTGCGTTCAGCGGCAGATCGCCAGCGCGTCGAGGGCCACCGCGCCTTGGCCGCGGGGCAGCACCATCAGGGGGTTGACGTCGAGTTCGGCGAGCTGGTCGCCGAGTTCCAGGGCCATGCGCTGCACCCGCAGCACGACCTCGACGAGGGCGTCCACATCGGACGGGGGCGCGCCGCGGACGCCGTCGAGGAGGGCGTGGCCGCGGAGTTCGGCGAGCATGGCGCGGGCCTGGTCCTCGCCGAACGGGGGGACGCGGACGGCGGTGTCGCGCAGCACCTCGACCAGCACGCCGCCGAGGCCGACGGTCACGGTGGGCCCGAAGAGGCTGTCGTGGGTGACGCCGACGACCATCTCCACGCCGCGCTCGACCATCTGGCACACCAGGACGCCGTCGAGTTCGACGCCCTCGTAGCGGGCGATGTCGGTGAGTTCGCGGTAGGTGTCGCGGACCTGGCTGGCGGAGGTCAGGCCGAGCCGGACCAGGCCGAGTTCGGTCTTGTGGGCGAGCCGGGGCGCGGACGCCTTCATGACGACGGGGTAGCCGACCAGCCCGGCGGCGCGGACGGCCGCGGCGGCGCTGGTGACGAGCTGTTCGCGCGGCACGCGGATGCCGTAGGCGCGCAGCAGCTGCTTCGCGGCGTGTTCGCTGAGGCGTTGGCCGGGGCGGAGCAGACCGCTCGCCTTGCGCATCGAGGGGGAGGGGGTGCGCGGGGCGTCCTCGAAGGGGGAGCGGTAGGAAGCGGTGAAGCGGTGGTGGCCCAGATAGGCGCGGACGGCGGTGAGACAGTTGCCGACGGTGCGGAAGGTGGCGACGCGGGAGGAGCCGAGCAGGGTGGTGCGGTAGGCGTCCTCGGTGCCGACGGGCGAGCCCCACACCACGCACACGAGCTTGTCGGTGTGTTCCGCGGCGTCCACCAGGTCCTGGGCGAGCTTGTCGCTCATCGGCGGGAAGGGGCCGGTGATGGGGCAGATCAGCACGCCCACGGCCGGGTCGGCGAGGATCGCGTCGATGATCTTGCGTCCGCGCCAGTCGCCGACCGGGTGGCCGCCGTTGTCGACCGGGTTGGCGACGCCGAGGTCGCCGGGTATCCACTGGTGGAGTTCGGCCTGCTTCTCGGCGGAGAGGGTGGGCATCGGGAGCCCGGCCGCGGTGGCGAGGTCGGCGACATGGGCTCCGGTGCCCCCGGAGATCGAATACACCACCACGCCCTCGGCGCACGGGGGCTTGGCGCGGGCGAGCAGCGCGGCCGTGTCCTGGAGTTCGTCCAGGCCGTCCACCCGGATCACGCCGAACTGGCGCATGGCCGCGTCCACGACCGTGTCCGCGCCGGTCAGCTTGCCGGTGTGGGAGGCGGCGGTGCGGGCGCCGGTCTCGGTGCGGCCGACCTTGACGGCGACGACGGGCACCTTGGCGCGGGCGGCCCGGTCGGCGGCGAGGAGGAAGCCGCGGCCGTCCTTCAGCCCCTCCGCGTACAGGGCGATCGCGCCGACCTCGGGCCGGGTGGTGAAGTACGAGAGGAAGTCGGCGCTCTCCAGATCGGCCTCGTTGCCGGTGGGCGCCCAGTGGCTGAGCCGGATGCCCAGTTCCTGGAGGGTGTAGACGGGGCGGCCCTGGTGGCCTGACTGGGTGATGAGGGCGATGGCGGGTCCTTCGAGGTCGTCGCGGAACTCCTCGAAGGCGTTGAGGTTGGTGTTGGGGCCCAGCAGCCGCAGCCCGGCGCGGCGGGCCGCCGCGGCCAGCCGGGCCTGGGCGGCGGCGCCCTCGGCGCCGGTCTCGGCGAAGCCGGAGGCGAAGACGACGGCGAACGCGACCTTGGCCTGGCCCAGTTCCTCGATGACCGGAAGGGGGTCGCGCACGAGGAGGACGGCGAGGTCGACGGGTTCGGGCAGCTCGGCGACGGACGGGACGCAGGGGAGGTCGAATACGGCCGGACGGGAGGGGTGCACGGGGTGCAGCCGGGCGCCGACACGTGTCGCCCAGGCGAGGAGCTGCCGGGTGATGCCGGTGCCCGGGCGGCCTTCGGTGTCGGACGCGCCGATGAGGGCCACCGACCGGGGGCGGAAGAAGCGGTCGAGGTCGGGGACGTCGGAGCGCAGCGGCCGCCCGCTGACGTCCAGATCCTCGTCGTCGAGGGCCGAGGTGCGCTGATGGACCTGGACGGCGGGGCCGGGGGGCCGCCCGCAGGCGACGGCGCGGGCGTGACGGGAGTTGGTGGTGAGGCTGCCGTGTGTCGATCCAAGCATTGGGTATCCGCCACTCCTGCTCGTTGGCCAATAACCAGGTAACTGACGCCCAGTCACATTACTGAGTAGTCAGGCTACAGAGCTGACGGGCTGTCAGGAATGCTCGGTGCGCGGAGAACACGCAGGGTGACGCGTGCCGTTACCGGCGGTACGGCGCGACGGCAACAAGAGAGTGCCCGCCCGGCGGCGTCCTCACGCCGCCGCGCGGGCGGCGAAATCAAGCCGTCGTGCGGGACACCACCGCGGCGATCTTCCGCGCGTCCAGGGCCAGCTCCCGCAGCATGCCGCTGATCGGGTTCGTATAGCCCGTGAAGTACAGGCCGGGCGCGGTGCGCGGGGTGCGCCTGCCGTGGGTGAGCGGATGCCCGCGGCCGTCCAGCACGCCCAGGTGTCCGACCAGGTCCTCCAGGCCGCGCCGGTAGCCGGTCGCCGCGATCACCGCCTCCGGGCCGATGCGCGAGCCGTCGGCCAGTACCACCTTGTCCTGGTCCAGCGACTCGACCGCGGGCACCACCTCCACCCGCCCGGTCCGCACCGCGTCGACCAGTCCCACGTCCTGCACCGGGATCGCGCCCTGCCGCACCCGGGTGTACAGCCCGGTCTCCGGCCACGGCAGCCCCTGCGCGGACAGATCCGGCATGGTCAGGCGGCACATCACCCGCGCCGCCCGGTCCACCGCGACCCGCGGCAGCCGCCGCACCAGGATGCCGGTGCGCTGCGCGGGCCAGCCCGCCGTCGAGCGGCGCAGGATGTGCGGCGCGGTACGGACCGCCAGCCGCACCCGCGCCGCGCCGCCCTCGACCAGGTCGACCGCGATCTCCGCGCCGGTGTTGCCGACCCCGATCACCAGCACGTCCCGGCCCTCGTAGGGGCGGGCGTTGCGGTAGCGGTGGGCGTGCAGGAGTTCGCCGGTGTAGGTGTCCCGGCCCGGCCAGTCCGGCAGCCGCGGGGTGTGGTTGTAGCCGGTCGCGACCACGGTCACCGGCGAGAACAGCTCGCGCCCGCCACCGGCCCGCAGTACCCAGCCGGTGTCGTCGTCGGCCCGGTCGACGCGGGACACCTCCACACCCGTGGCGATCTCCAGCCGGTGGTGCTGCGCGTACCGCTCCAGATAGCGCACCACGTCGTCCCGGGCGACCCAGCGCCCGAACGCGCGCGGCATCGGCAGCCCGGGCAGTGCGGAGAGGCGGCGTGTGGTGTGCAGATGCAGCCGGTCGTAGTGGCCCCGCCAGGAGGCGGCGACCGTATCGGACTTCTCCAGGACCACGGCGTGGATGCCGCGCGCGCCGAGCGCGGCGGCGGTGGCGAGCCCGCCCGGTCCGCCGCCGATCACATAGACGGGTGCAGGGGATCTCGCAGGGAGACTGTCGGCCATGGTGGCGAGCGTAGTCCGCTGCTTGACGGGTTTCGGTCAAAGGAATTCCGAATCGGTTGCGGATCGGTCACGGGGGCGCGCGCCGGTCTGCCTCCCGTCCCGCCCGACCCTTGCGTCCGCCCGCGCCTTGCGTTCGCCCCGCCCTTGCGTCCGCCCGGCTCGACGGCCGAAACTGATGTGCCGTCAGATTCGGCGGTCCCGAAGGAAGGGTTGCGCATGAGCGGTCCCGACGCCTCCGGCGCCCCCGCGGCGCCCCGCTTCGACCTGCCGGAGCCCGACCCCTTCGCCCGCCCCTACTGGGACGCCGCCGCCCAGGGGCGGCTGCTGATCCGGCGCTGCGCCGACTGCGGCCGGGCCCACCACTACCCGCGCGAGTTCTGCCCGCGCTGCTGGAGCGAGGACGTCGCCTGGGAGGAGGCCAGCGGCGCCGCCACCCTCTATACGTGGTCCGAGGTGCACCGCAACGACCTCCCGCCCTTCGGCGACCAGGTCCCGTACACCGCCGCCGTCGTGGATCTCGCCGAAGGGCCGCGGATGATGACCCGGGTCGTCGACCACCCCGCGGACGGGCTGCGCGCCGGGATGCGGCTGCGGGTCGCCTTCCGCGCGCTCGGGGAGGGTGCCCCGATCGTTCCGGTCTTCCGTCCGGTGCCCGAAGGATGAGGCCCATTCTCATCCGTCATCGAATAAATTCGATGATCAATCTTGAACAAAGGCTTGGTCAGATGCCTAGACTGACCGCCTAACTTCCGCCTTTTACCGAGGACTTACTCTTCCGAGCCAGACCCGAGGCGCCCGGCGGCTGTTGCCTGCTTCACCCACCGCGGCCGCGAGGAATCGATGACTCCGATACATCTCGATCAGCGTGAACGGTCGAGTGCCCGCCAGTGGAACTCCCCCACGAAGCGGGCCCTTCTCGGCCTCCTGATGACGGTCCCCGTGCTCGGCATCGCCGGGTGGGCGACGGCTGCGGCCGCGCCCGACGCGGCGAGACCCGCGGTCATCGGGTGCGCGGCCGTGGCCGGGGTGCTGGTGTGCGCCGCTGTCGCGGCGGCGGCCCACCGCGGCGCGGCCCTCGCCCGCGCCGAAGCCGAGATCCGCGAGCTGAGGGGCCTGGCCGCCGGCGCCGAGCGCCGGGCCGCCGACGCGGAGCAGCGGTCCACCGCGTCCGAGGAGCGGGCCGCCGCCGCTGAGCAGCGGGCCGCCGCCGTCGAACGGGACCTCGACCACGCCGTCGGCACCGCGTTACCCGCTCTCGTCGAGCAGCTGCGCGGCCGGGTCCCGGCGGATCAGGCCCTGGCCGGGATCGAGCGGCCCGCCGGCGGGCCGCTGCGCACCCTGCTGGAGACCGTGGGCGGTGAGCTGTCCCGGGAGCGGGGCAGGCGCACCGAGATGGTGGCCGCGTTCCGCAGCATCGCCGGTCGCCTCCAAGCCCTGGTCGCGGGGAACCTCGCCCGGCTGCGGGAGATGCAGGACCGCTACGAGGCCGACGCCCTCGACGACCTGTTCCAGCTGGACAGCACCACCTCGCAGACCGGCCGGATGGCCGACCGCATCGCCGTCCTCACCGGCGCGCTGTCCGGCAAGCACTGGCCGAGGCCCATCGTCATCTGGCGGGTGCTGCGCGCCGCGACCTCCCGTATCGAGGGGCTGGAGCGGGTGGAGATCCGCTGCTCCAGCGAACAGGCCGTGGTCGGCGCCGCCGCCGAGAAGGTGATCACGCTCCTCGCCGAGCTGATCGACAACGCCGTGAGCTTCTCCCCGCCCTCCACCGTCGTGAACGTCTACGTCCAGGAGGTCCCGCGCGGGCTCGCCGTCGAGATCGCGGACAGCGGCCTCGCCATGCAGCCCGACATGCTCGCCCGGGCGCAGCAGGCGGTCACCGACGATCCGTCGAGCATGCTGAAGCTGTCCGGCACCCGGCAGGGGCTGCTGGTGGTGGGCATGATCGCCCGTAAGTTCGGGCTGCGCGTCAGCTATCAGTCGTCCGCGACGGGCGGTACGGCGGTCACCGTACTGATCCCTCAGCAGCTGCTCACCGAGCCCCGCGCCGACCACCACGCCCCCGAGCACCACGCCCCCGAGCACGATGCACCGGCCGATCACGCACCGGCCGCTCACAGCCCGGTCCGCCGCGCCGCCGCGCCCCCGCTGCCCACCCGCCGACCGTCGTCGCGGCCGGAGGAAGAAGGGGACGGGGGCCGTTCGCTCACCCCCGAGGGGCTGCCGAGGCGTCGGCGCAAGCAGGTCGAGACCGGCACCGGGCGCGATGCCGAGCCGGTGACGCCGCCACCTTCTCCCGTACGGAAGAAGCCCGCAGAGGCGGGGAACCGGTTCGGTTCGTTCCACACCGCCGTCAAGCAGGACCGCACTCGCACGACATCACGCTCGGAAGGCACGACCTCATGAACCCGCATGATCTCGACTGGAAGCTCGACGCCCTGCTGGCGAAGACCCCGGGGGCGCGCCATGCCCTCGCGGTGTCCAACGACGGACTCGTCATCACCCACTCCTCCGATCTGACCCGCTCGGAGGCCGAGACGCTGGCCGCCATCGCCTCCGGGATCCAGAGCCTGGCCAGAACGGTGTCCAGCAAGTTCGGCGACGGCACCGGCAGCGTGGAGCACTCCCTGGTCGCGGTCGGCGGCGGGCTGCTGATGACCGTCGAGGCGGGCGAGGGCGCCCATCTCGCGGTGCTCGCCCGGGAGGACGCCGATCCCGGGATCGTCGGCAACAGCATGTCCGTCCTGGTCGACGGCCTCCTCGCGTACCTCACCTCGCCGCAGCGCGTGCCCGGGGAGGAGGGCGGCGCGTCGGCATGATGCGCTGGGACGTCCATGAACAGCCGGACCGGCTGTTCGCCGCGACGGGGGGACGTAGCCGCGCGTATACGGAGTTCGATCTGGTGTCACTGATCGTCAGCGAGTCCGAACCGGCCCCGGGCATGGCCCCGGAGGCGGTGCAGATCCTGCGGCTGTGCCGCCATCCGATGGCGCTGGTGGAGGTCTCCGCGCGGTTGCGCATGCCCGTGGGCGTCGTCGCGATCCTGCTGTCCGATCTGCTCGCCCAGGGCCGGATCTCGGTCCGCCATCCCAGCAGCGGGGCCGGTGGCGGCGGGCGGTCGGCCCCGCGGGGCGTGGCGGCCGCCCCGGCGCGGCCCCGTCTGCCCGACACCGGCCTGGTCCGAGAGGTTCTCGTTGCACTCAAAAATCTCTGAGACGGTCGAGGCGACTGTTGACGCCGAGGTTCCCTCGGTCGATGTCGACGTCCCTTTGAGCGATGCGGCCCGGGAAGCGGTGAAGATCGTGATCTCCGGCGGCTTCGGCGTCGGCAAGACGACCTTCGTCCGGGCCGTCAGCGAGATCGACCCGCTGACGACCGAGGCCGTGATGACCGAGAAGGGCCTGGGGATCGACGACGTGGCCGGGGTGGAGGGCAAGTCGGCCACCACGGTCGCCTTCGACTTCGGCCGGATCAGCGTCACCGAGCGGATCGTGACGTATCTGTTCGGCGCCCCCGGGCAGAACCGCTTCCGGTTCCTGTGGGACAACCTGTTCCTCGGCGCCTGGGGCGCGGTGGTGCTCGTGGACACCCGGCGGCTGGCGGACTCGTTCCCCGTCATCGACCACCTGGA
Source organism: Streptomyces sp. NPDC021115 (assembly GCF_044333065.1). NCBI lineage: Bacteria > Bacillati > Actinomycetota > Actinomycetes > Kitasatosporales > Streptomycetaceae > Streptomyces > Streptomyces sp. NPDC021115. Next base: position 1,201,442 of record NZ_JBIRQF010000001.1, on the reverse strand, counting down.
GCGCAAGGGGATGCCGTTCGTCGTCGCCCACAACCGCTTCGACGACAGTCCGGACCACACCTTGGACGCCATCCGCGCCGCACTCGACCTCGCGGACGGGATACCGCTGGTCGCCTGCGACGCCCGCTCCCACACCTCGGGCAGGGACGTCCTGGTGGCGCTGCTCGACCATCTCCACACCCTGTCCGCCGCCCAGGAGGCCGCTACGTGACCCAGCCGACCTCACCGTCCGAACCGTCCGAACCGTCCGACGAACCCGGCACGCCCGTCGACCCGGGCTTAAGCGGCGCACCCGGCCCTGCCGAGGAGCTGTCCGTCGTCGAACCGCCCGCCTCCCACCGGGGCGCCGTCGAGCTGTTCGGCCCGCGCTTCCAGGAGACGCCCGACGAGGTGTACCGGGAGCTGCGGAACACCTGCGGGCCGGTCGCCCCCGTGCTGCTGCCCGGCGGCGTCCCCGCCTGGCTGGTCATCGGCTACCGCGAGCTGCTGCGCGTCACCGAGAACACCAAGGTGTTCGGGCGCGCTTCGGACCGCTGGAAGCTGTGGCCGCAGATCCCGCCGGACTGGCCGCTGCGCCCCATGGTCGAGGACAACGGATCGCTGCTGTACCGGGAGGGCGACGATCACCGCAGGCGCGCCGGAGCGGTCGGGTCCGCCCTCGAAGCGGTCGATCTCAATCAGATGCAGGACGCCACCCAGTCGTTCGCGCAGGTCCTGATCGAGAAGCTGAGCGAGGGCAGCGAGGCCGATCTGATCGCCGACTACGCCCATCCGCTGCCGGTGCTCGCCCTCAGCCGCGTCCTCGGACTGTCCGACGACGAGGGCGTCGCCCTGGTGCGGTCGATCAACGACATGGTCGACGGCGGTCCCGACGCCCTGCGCGGGCAGATCGAGGTGCGCGACACCATGGAGCGGCTGGTGGCCCGCAAGCGCGTGCACCCCGGTCCGGACGCGACCTCCCGGATGCTCGCCGACCGCGCCGGTCTCACCGACCAGGAGGTGGTGGAGGACCTGATGGTCCTCACACTCGCCGGGCACCAGCCCTGTACGGACTGGATCGGCATGACCCTGTGGCTGCTGCTCACCGACCACGACTACGCGGCCGACATGGGCGGCGGCCGCCGCTCGGTCCGCCAGGCCATGCACCAGGTGCTGCGCGACCACACCCCGGTGCAGATCTTCGCGGGCCGCTTCACCACCCAGGACACCGTCCTCGGCGCGACCCGCATCCCGGCCGGGGACCTGGTGCTGCTCGGGCTCGCGGGGGCCAACACCGACCCCTATATCCGTCCGCAGGCGGGGACGGCCGGGGCGGCGGCCGGGCCGGAGGGGCACAACGCCTACATGTCGTACAGCCACGGCGAGCACCGGTGCCCCTACGCGGGCCAGTGGATCGCCGAGGTCGTCGCCCACACCGCCGTCGAGACGCTGCTGGAGCACCTGCCGGACGTGGAGCTGGCCGTGCCCGCGGACGCGCTGCGCTGGCGCCCCTCGCCGTGGCTGCGCGGTCTGACCTCGCTGCCCGTCACCTATACGCCCGCCCACTCATACACCGGAGGCTTCGGTTGGGACTGACAGAGGATCTGGGACCGACGGAGGACCGGCTCGTGCTGCTCGATCCGACGGTCCGTACGTCCGCGGAGGAGAGCGAACTCTTATACGCCGCGGGGCCCGTGGCCCGGGTGGAGCTGCCGGGCGGCGTGCGCGCCTGGGCAGTCACCCATGACGCGCCCGCCCGCGAGGTGATGCGCGACGGCCGCTTCGTGAAGGACATCAACCAGTGGGGCGCCTGGAAGCGCGGTGAGATCCCCGCGGACTGGCCGCTGATCGGCCTGGTCGACCTGGGGCCCTCCCTGGTCAGCACGGACGGCGCCGAGCACCGGCGGCTGCGCCGCCCGGTCGCCCGGGAGTTCACCCCGCAGCGGGTGGAGGCGCTGCGCGGCCGGGTCGAGGAGATCACCCGAGCCCTGCTCGACCGCACGGCGGAGGCCGCCGCGGCCGAGGGCTCAGGCGGGGTGGTGGACCTGAAGGACACGTTCGCGTTCCCGCTGCCCATCACCGTGGTCGGCGAGCTGTTCGGCATGCCGACGGAATGGCACGGGCCGCTGCGGAAGCTGTACGACAGCTTCTTCGACGACAAGGCCGCGCCCGAGACCGTCCTCGAGACCATTCAGGGGCTGTATGGCTACATCGCCGAGCTCGTCCGCCTCAAGCGCGACGAGCCCGGCGCGGACCTCACCAGCGCGCTGCTGTCGGAGCTGGGTGAGGAGCCGTCGGAGGCGGCTGTCGAGGAGCTGATCGCCACCATCCAGGTCATGATCACGGCCGGGCACGAGACCAGCGTCCACGCGATCGTGAACGCCGTGCGATCGCTGCTGGGCGACCCCGCGCAGCGCGAACTCGTCGACACCGGCCGCTACAGCTGGGACGACGTGGTCGAGGAGAGCCTGAGGCTGGATGCCCCGGCGCTGAACTTCCTGTTCCGCTTCGCCACCGAGGACATCGAGGTCGCCGGGACCCTCGTCCGCGCGGGGGAGGGCGTGGTGATCTCGTACGGCGGGATGGGCCGCGACCGTACCCAGCACGGCGCGGACGCCGACCGGTTCGACGTCACCCGCCGCCCCCGGCACACCTCGTTCGGCCACGGCCCGCACAGCTGCCCGGGCTCCGCGCTCGCCCGTCTGGAGACCACCGTCGCGCTGCGGGAACTCTTCGCCCGCTTCCCGGATCTGCGGCTCGCCGACCCGGACGCGTCGCCGGAGCGCTCCCCGTCGGTCATCGTCAACGGCCAACGGTCGCTGCCGGTGCGGCTGGTTCCGTAACGCCACGCGGCCTTACGGCCAGAGCAACTCGCGCCGCCAGCCGCCGCGTTCCTCCGGGGCGCGGCGGTAGCGGAGGCGTACGTGCCGGCGCCGCGGCTCCTCCTGGTAGAACTCCACCTCGTCCGGCTCCACGACGTACAGGGTCCAGCTGGGGCTGGTGGCGTCCGGTTCGCGTCCGGCCCGTTCGTACGCGTCCTCGAAGGCCCGCTCCAGCTCCTCCGGGGAACCGAGCACCGCGCTCTGCCGTCCCGCCCCGGCCAGCGCCGCGGCCAGCGCGGCGGGGGAGCGGCCGCGCAGATCCGCCGCGCTCTCCTCGGGCCCGGCCTCCGTGACGAGCCCGCTGATCCGGACCTGGCGTCCGGTGCGCATCCAGTGGAAGCCCAGCGACGCGTACGGGCGCATCGCCAGCTCGCGGCCCTTGCGGCTGGTGCGATGGGTGCCGAAGTGCCAGCCGTGGGCGTCGGCGTCGTGCAGCATCACCGTGCGCACGGACGGGCGGCCGTCCGCTCCGGCGGTGGCGAGCATCATCGTGTGCGGGCCCGGTTCGCCGCCCTCGGCGGCCTCGCGCAGCCACCGCCGGAACAGCGGAAGCGGCGCGTCCGGGGCGTGCGCCGGATCGAATACGGGCAGCGGGTCCGCGTGCGGCACGCGCAGGCCGCGCAGCAGCTCCCGGAAACCCTGGTCGTCGGACGCGTCATCGGCCGTGTCGTCGGCCGTGTGGCCGTGTACGTCGCTCATCGGGTCCCCATCCGATCACCCGGCGCCGGTCCGGGCAAGCGGTCGCGGGGCCGCCGGGTCAGCCGCGGCCGAGCACGACCGTGCCGGAGGAGCAGAACCAGCCGCCCGTGCCCGACGCCACGGCCAGTTCCGGCAGCCGCCCACCCGCCTTGCGCACCTGCCGTTCCCCCGCCTCGCCGCGCAGCTGCCGTACCGCCTCGACCAGCAGGAACAGCCCGCGCATCCCGGGGTGGCAGGCGGACAGGCCGCCGCCGTCGGTGTTGACCGGCAGCGCGCCGCCGAGCGTCAGCCGCCCGCCGGAGGCGAACGCGCCGCCCTCGCCCTTGGCGCAGAAGCCCAGGTCCTCCAAGGTCACCAGCGTCATATAGGTGAACGCGTCGTACAGCTCCGCCACATCGATGTCCGACGGCCGCACCCCCGCCCGCGCGAAGGCGTCGCGACCGGAGGCCGCGGCGGGGGAGACGGTGAAGTCGTCCCACTCCGACATGGCGGAGTGGGAGAGGGCGGTGCCCGAGCCCAGCACCCACACCGGGGCCTTGGCCGTGTCCGCCACCAGGTCCTCGGCCGCCAGCAGCACCGCGCAGCCGCCGTCCGAGCGGATGCAGCAGTGCAGCTTGGTGAAGGGGTCGGCGATCATCGGCCCGCTCAGCACGTCGTCGACGGTGATCGGTTCGCGGAACATCGCGTCCGGGTTGTGCGCGGCATTGGCGCGCGCCTGTACGGCGATGTCCGCGAGCTGTTCGAGTGTGGTGCCGTACTCGTGCATATGGCGGCGCGCGGCCATCGCGTACTTGGCGACGAGGGTGTGGCCGTACGCCACCTCGAACTGAAGCGGTCCGCGCGCCCCGAAGGAGAGGTTCGCGGTGCGGCGGCCCGCCCGGATGTCGGCGCGGGCGGTCGAGCCGTAGACGAGGAGGACGGCGCGGGCGTGCCCGGCGGCGATGGCGTCCGCCGCGTGCGCCGCCATGACCTCCCAGGTGGCGCCGCCGACGGCGGTCGAGTCGGTCCAGCGGGGCCGCAGCCCCAGGTACTCGGCCACCTCCACGGGCGCCAGGGTGCCGAGCCCCGCCGAGGCGAAGCCGTCCACCACCGAGCGGTCGAGACCGGAGTCGGCGAGCGCGCGGCGGGCGGCCTGGGCGTGCAGGGCGTAGGGGGTGGGGCCGTCGACGCGGCCGCAGTCGGCGAGGGCGACGCCGACGACGGCGACCTTACGAGGGGCAGGCGTCATGGATCTGACGGTACATCAGATCTGGGGTTAGTATGACTGGTCGTCAGGAACGGGAGGTGCTGGTCCGATGGATGCCGCGCTGAGCGAGGAGCAGGAGGAGATCCGGCGCACCCTGCGCGAGCTGCTGCGGGGGCGGTGCGGCGGCGACGAGGTCAAGGCCGCGGTGCGCACCGAGGCCGGATACGACGAGGCGCTGTGGGGCTCGCTCGCGCGGCGGCTGGGCCTCCCCGGTCTCGCCCTGCCCGCGGCGTACGGCGGCGTCGGCTGCGGGACGGTCGAGCTGGCGCTGGCCTGCGAGGAGGCCGGGCGCGCCCTGCTGCCCTCGCCGCTGCTGGCCACCGCCGTGCTCGCCGCGCCGCTGATCGCCGCCCTGGGGACCGACGCGCAGCGCGCCGAGCTGCTGCCGCCGATCGCGGGCGGCGAGCTGACGGCGGCGCTCGCGGTGCCGGGCCGGGCGCTGTCCCGGGCGCTGGGCCTCGACCGGGACACCGACGGGGAGGCTGACGGCCGCGACGAAGCGGACTGGGCGGGCGGCGGCCGCGCGGGCGGCGTGCAGGCCCGGGCGGGGGGAGGCGGCTGGCGGCTGTACGGGCAGGTGGAGCAGGTGCTCGACGGGCACAGCGCGCGGCTGCTGCTGGTGGCCGCCCGCACCGGGGGCTATGCGCGCGGCCGCACCCTGGTGTTCGCCGTGCGGGCGGGGGCGGCCGGGCTGGTCCGCACCCGGCTGACCGCGCTGGACGAGACCCGGTCGCAGGCCCGTATCGAGCTGCGCGACGCCCCCGCCGAGCTGCTGGGCGAGGACGGCGCGGATGTGGCGGGCGCGCTGGCCGGGCTCGGCGGCCCGGCGGCGGCCGCCCTCGCGGCCGAGGCGGTGGGCGCGGCCGACGCGGCCCTGGCCCGTACGCTCGGCCACGTACGCACGCGGGAGCAGTTCGGCCGCCCGATCGGCTCCTTCCAGGCGGTCAAGCACCGGCTGGCCGATGTGTACGTGGCGGTGCAGGCGGCCCGCTCGGCGGCGTACTACGCGGCGTGGGCGGCGGACGGGCCGCAAGGCCCGGTCGCGGGCCCGCTGGCGCTGGCGTCCGCGCTGGAGGCCCAGCGGGCGGCCGCGGGGGAGGCCGTGCAGCTGCACGGCGGTATCGGCATCACCTGGGAGCACGACGCGCATCTGTACCTCAAGCGGGCCGCCTCCGACGAGCTGCTGTTCGGCCCCGCCCACCGGCTGCGGGCGCGGGCGGCCGACCGGGACGGGCTGTTCGCCCCGGCCGCCGCCGCGGCGGTGACGGTCTGATGCCGCCGGGGGCGCGGATGACGCGGCTCGTGCAGAGGATGTCCTCGGGGCGCGCCTTCGCGCGGCTCGCCCCGCGCGTCGTCCCGGCCTTCGACCGGGCCGTCCACCGGCTGACCCGGGGCCGGGTGCTGCCGAGCGCGCGGATGCTGCCCGCGGTGGTCCTCACGGCGCGCGGCGCGAAGTCCGGGCTGCCCCGCCGTACGCCGCTGGCCTGCATGCCGGAGGAGGACGGCGGCTGGCTCCTGGTCGGCAGCAACTTCGGCCGCCCCGGCCACCCGGCCTGGACCGCCAATCTGCTGCGGCACCCGGACGCGGAGATCAGCTGGCGGGGCCGCGACATCCCGGTACGGGCCCGGCTGCTGGAGGGGGCGGAGCGGGAGCGGGCGTGGGCGGCGGTGGTGGCCTTCTGGCCGCCGTACGAGCGCTACCAGTCGCGCGTGGAACGCCGCATCCGGCTCTTCCGCCTGGAGGAGGCCCCGGGGCCGGTCGCCGATCCGGGCCGGTAAAGGGCCGCGGCCCTTAGGTCCTGTCCGGCGGATCTTCGTGGATCAGCCCGCGGTGTCTGGTGCGGTGCATCGCAAGGCGGAGGGTCGTCCTCGTACCGGGTCGTACTCGGACGATCCCGACAACGCGGCGAGGTGCCGTACCAGGCGTCGCGGGCCCGCGAAGATCCGCCGGACAGGGCCTAACGGCCGGGGCCGAGCCGCATACGCCGGGACCCCGTGCGAAAACGGCCGCGGCGGACCACTCGGGTCGAGTGGTCCGCCGTGACATGACAGGACGTGCTGGCCCGCCCACCCGGGCCCGGCCGGGGCGTCGGCGCGCTGATGTGCGCGGGGGCGCGTACGGGCGCGCGGGCGCCGGGGGTGAGCGCCGCGCGCTACTTCGGCGGCTTGCGGCCGGTGATCCCCAGGTGGACGAGCAGCGCCAGGCTCGGCTTCAGGTCGGCCTGCTTGACGCCCCAGCTCTGGAACCCCTTCTGATGGGCGGAGACCGCCGCCAGCATCGCGACGAGCGAGCCCGCCACGGCCGCCGGCTGGACGTCCTTGTCGTACCGGCCCTTGGACTGGAGTTCCTTGATGGCGTCCGTCAGCGAATTGGTGACGGAATTGAGGATCTTCATGCGGATCTTGTAGAACCGCTTGTCTCCCTCGGCCGCGCCGAGGTCGACCACGCGCAGGATGGCGTCGTGTTTGCGCCAGAAGGAGAGAAAGCCGTCGACCAGCTCGTCGGCCGCCGCGGCGCCGGACTTGCCCGCCCAGGTGCGTTCGGCGACCAGGTCGGTCAGGCCCGCGCCCTCCTTCGCCATCTCCTCGGCGATCTCGAGGACGGCGCCCTCCACATCGGGGAAGTACTGGTAGAACGTCGCCGGTGAGGTGCCTGCCTTACGGGCGACATCGATGACTTTGACGTCTCGGTACGGGGATGTGCTGAGCATCTCGCCGAGGCAGTCGAGCAGCTTCTGCCGCGTCGCCTGCCCGCGACGACCGGCCACCCGACCGTCGACGGTGCGTACTTGTCCTGTCATGCCGTCAGCTTACCGAGGGGTGATCGATGCGCGATTCGACTGCGTGCAAATGGGGTTCGTGCGGGATGAGAGGGTTTGTGCGCCCTCATCGGCGGCCTGGAATGGCTGATTCCGGCCCCATCCGATGACCTCGCGCACGTCGTCAAGGCGTCAATTACCGCTCAGCCAAGCGGGTGAATCGTGTTATCAACAGCCTGTGGATAAGAAGCGTGGATGACCCGGTCCGGACCTGGTCTTGTCGGCCAAGGATTGGCCAAATATTTCGACTTCCGGAGCGGGCACCCGGGACGATCCCCCGTTAGCGTGGCAAATGCGGTAAAGGCCGCGATCGGGAGTACGCGGGAGGACTCGGGTCATGGTCGAGTGCGCGGAAGGCGTGCCGTGCTGGGTGGACGCGATGCTGCCCGACCTCGCGGCGGGCCGCCGCTTCTACGGGGAGCTGTTCGGCTGGACCTTCACCGAGGGCACCGCGGGCTACCGCCCGTACACCTGGGCCCGGCTCGGCGGGGAGGATGTCGCGGCGCTGGTCCCCAAGTCCGACGGCCGGATGCCCACCGTCTGGAACGTCTACCTCGCCACCGCGGACGCCGCCGCGGCCACCGCCCGGATCCGCGAAGCGGGCGGCCGGGTGATCGTCGCGCCCCGGTGGATCGACGACCTGGGCGTCATGGCGACGGCCGCCGACCCGGGCGGCGCGGTCTTCGGGCTCTGGCAGACCGGCAGCCACCCCGGCTTCGCCCGCCGGGGCGAGCCCGGGAGCTACGGCTGGACCGAGGTGCACACCAGGGAGCCGCGGGTGGTGGACGCCTTCTACCGGACGGTCTTCGGGTACGGGGCGGCCCCGGCCGCGCCCGGGGAAGCCGGGGCCGCGCCCGGGCCGAAGCGCCCCGCCGAGACGCTGCTGTGGTCGCCGCGCGGCGAGCCCGCGGGCCCCGGTCACGCCGTCGCCGGGCGGGTCGTGATCGGCGAGGGGCCCCCGGCCGAACTGCCCGCGCACTTCCTGACGTACTTTGTGGTGGCGGACTGCGATCATGCGTCCCGTACGGCCCACAGGCTGGGCGGGCGGGTTCTCAAGGGGCCCGAAGATACGCCGTGCGGGCGTTTCGCGGTCCTTGCGGACAATCAGGGCGCGGTTTTCGCGGTGATCGACACCTCATCGGCGGAGTCGGGAGCAAGGGAGAACAGGGCGGGGCAGGGCTGAGAGCGGTCCGGCGGCCGGACGGTCGAACCGGATGGGCTCCGGCTCCGTATCGCCCGATGACACGACGAATTGCCCCCGGGTTCGCAACCGCCGCCTTCGCCAGAGAGAATGCAGGATGCGTGCCGCCGGTTGGTTTGTCGGTGAGACGCTGCACGGGGCTGTATTTTTTGGGGCCCCCACGGGGAGGTGGCAGGCAAGTGGTGGAGCAGCTGACGCAGCACGATCCGAGGCGGATCGGTCCCTTCGAGGTGCTGGGCCGGCTTGGCGCGGGCGGCATGGGGCTCGTCTATCTGGCACGTTCGGCGTCCGGCCGACGGGTCGCGATCAAGACGGTCCGGACCGAGCTGGCCGAGGACCAGCTGTTCCGCGTCCGTTTCACCCGCGAGGTGGAGGCGGCCCGCGCGGTCAGCGGCTTCTACACGGCCGCGGTCGTGGACGCCGATCCGCGCGCCGCGGTGCCCTGGCTCGCCACGGCCTACGTCCCCGCGCCCTCCCTTGAGGAGATCATCAACGAGTGCGGGCCGATGCCCGCCCAGGCGGTGCGCTGGCTGGCGGCCGGGGTCGCCGAGGCGCTCCAGTCGATCCACGGCGCTGGCCTGGTCCACCGGGATCTGAAGCCGTCGAACGTGCTGGTCGTCGAGGACGGCCCGCGAGTGATCGACTTCGGTATCGCCTCGGGCGTCTCCAACACCCGGCTGACGATGACCAACGTCGCTGTGGGCACGCCCGCCTACATGTCGCCCGAGCAGGCGCGCGACTCGCGCAGCGTGACCGGCGCCAGCGACATCTTCTCGCTCGGCTCCACCCTGACCTTCGCGGCCACCGGGCACGCCCCCTTCCACGGCGCGAACCCGGTCGAGACCGTGTTCATGCTGCTGCGCGAGGGCCCTGACCTGACCGGGCTGCCGGACGAGCTGCGGCCACTCATCGAGTCGTGCATGCAGATGGAAGCCGACCGGCGGCCGTCCCCGGCCGACCTCCAGTCGCAGCTCGCCCCGCATCTGTTCGCCTCCAACGCCGACGACAGCGGTACGGCCTCGGCGTGGCTGCCGGGCGGCGCGGTCGCGCTCATCGAGCGCAAGCGCAGCGGCCGCAACCACGTGGCCCGCTCCGCGCGGCCCGCGTCCGGCTCCTCCCGCCCCTCCGGGGGCGGCGGGGCCGGGGACCGGCCGTCCGTGCCGCTGCCGCCCGAGCGGCCGCCCACACCGCCCTCGTACGCCCCCGCCGGGGCCGACGGGCGCGGCGGCGGGCGGCACGGCGCGCCCGCCGGAGCGGGCGCCTGGGAGCCGGTGGGCGCTGATCCGCGCGGGGGCCTGCGGGCGCCCGACGCGGGCGGCCCGTCGAACGCGCTGAGCGCCATCGGCCCCGGGCGGCACGCCGCGCCGCCCGCGCAGCCGTCCTCGCCCGGCCCGTCCGCATCCGCCGCCCCCTCCGCGCCGCCCGCGCTGTCAGGGGGCGCCCCGGCGCCCGCGCCCGCCCCGGTGACCGGCGGGACCGACGGGCCGGTCCGGCTGCACAACTCCCAGGTGGCCATCGGCCCCGGGCTGCGCGCCGCCGACGCGCGCGACCCGCAGCAGCGGCACGACACCGGCCCGGCCACGGGCTGGGTGCGGCCGCCGACCGGGATGACCACCGGCGGGATCGGCGGGGGCGAGGCCGGTGCCGCGGGCGCCGTCGCGTCGCCCACCCACTCGCCGTCCGCCGAGGGCACCGAGCCGCCAGGAGCGGCGGGCCACGGCCGCTGGCGCCCCTGGCGGTTCCGCATGTCGAACGACGTGTGGGGTACCCCGGCCGTCGCCGGGGACCTGCTCTACGTGACGTCGTTCGAGGTGCACGCGCTGGATGTGGGCACCGGGCGGCGGCAGTTCAAGACCCGCGACGTGGCCTGGGCGATGGCCGTGGAGGCCGGCCGCATCCACGCCTCCGACGGCCCCACCCTGTACGCGCTGGACGCGTCGGACGGCTCCGAGCGGTGGCGGCTGTCCACGGACGGCTGGGTCTACTCGCTCAAGGTCGACCGCGGCACGGTCGTCACCGGCACCCGCGGCGGCGGCGTACAGGCGTGGGAGGCGGCCAACGGCGAGCTGTTGTGGGAGACGCAGGGCGTCCAGACGGACTTCGAGACGCCCGAGTCCGGTCCGGTCGTGCACGACGGCACGGTCTTCGTGTGGCAGGACGCGCGGCTGCGCGCCCTGGAGGCGCGTACGGGCGCGGAGCGCTGGTCGTACCCGGTCGGCGACACGGCCTCCTGCGGCGGTGTGCCGCTGCGGCTGCTCCCCGCGCCCGACGGCGTCGCGTACGTCTCGGCCGGTACCCGGGTGCTGGCGATCGACATCGCCCGCGGGGATGTGCGGTGGCGTTTCGAGGCGCCCGCCGTCTTCCTGAGCGCCCCGGCGTACGCGCCGGGGCCCGCGGTGACCGGCGGCGGTGTCTACATCGCCGACTACCTGGGCACGGTCTACGCCCTCGACGCCGCCAACGGCCGCGACCGCTGGCGCATCGCCACCGAGGCGCGCGGCTCGGTCGAACCGGTCCTGGTGGCCGACGGCTCCGTCCACCTGGGCAGCGGCAGCGCGCTCTACACGCTCGACGCGGTCACCGGCACCCCCAAGTGGCGCTTCGCGGCGGGCGGCGAGGTCATCGGCTCCCCGGTCGTCGCCGACGGCCGCGTCCACTTCGGCTCGGCCGACCACTGCCTCTACACGGTCGACGCGGCGGGCGGCCAGCTCCGCTGGAAGCTGGCCACGGGCGGCGAGATCACCGGCTCGCCGGTGGCGGCGGGCGGCGTGGTGTACGCGTGCAGCAAGGACCGCTGTGTGTACGCGCTGGACGCGGTGAAGGGCACCGGCCAGTCCCGCCCCGCGCCCCGCTCGTGAGCGGCCGCCTCGTCCCGCGTCCGTAACGGCTGTGTACCCAAAGGGCGCGTGGCCTGCCATGTGACTTTGGGGTAGCGGGCGGCGTTGCTAGGGTGGCGTGCACTTGTCAACCGATCGCAGGTTGGCTTGATTGCAGCTTTTCCACGGGGGTAATTCCATGCAACGCCGTTCCTTGCGCCTGCCTGCCGTCGCCCTGGTCGGACTTCTCGTGCTCACCGGATCGCTCACCGCGTGCGGAAAGAAGAAGAGCCACGGCCTGGGAGGCGGCGACAACGGATTCGTCTCCGGCGGTACCGGCGGCGGCGACGAGCCCGCGTCCGGCCCCAGCGGACTGTCCAGCGACATCCCCACCGATCTGCCGAGCGGCCCCTCGGACCTGCCGTCCTACGGCGCCCCGACGCCGTCGGACACCTACTCCTACTCCGCGCCGCCCACCTACAACCCGGACGCGACCAGCGAGACGAGCGGCACCAACTGCCGCTACGACCAGTCGACCAGCCAGTTCAAGTACGACATCACGGTCACCAACACCGACACCACCCGCAGCTTCCGCTACTCGGTCAGCACCAAGTGGAACGACTACGCGGACGAGGGGCTGCTCGGCTACGACAGCCAGGACGTGACCGTACTGCCCGGCCAGAGCGAGACGTTCACCGCCGCCGCGAGCTACACCATCACCAAGCGCACCCAGTACACCTGCCAGATCAGCCTGGCCAGCAAGTCGCCCACCAGCAGCTGACGCACGACGGCCTCAGCGGGTACGGAAGCCGGGCGTGCGGGCCGCGAACAGCGCGGCCTGGGCGTCCGGCGGCAGGTTCCCCAGGGCGATCAGCTGTGGGGCCCGGGCGAGCGCCTGCGTCAGCGCCGCCTCCTTCGCCGCCCACAGCGCCCGTACGGTGCCCTGCACCGCCTCCGTCGGGTGCGAGGCGATGACGGCGGCGGCCCGTACCGCGGCCGCCACCGCCTCGCCCCGCGGCACCACCTCGCTGACCAGCCCCGTCTCGTACGCCCGGCGCGCCGAGACCCGTTCGGCCGTCCCCATCAGCGCCATCCGCGCGACCTCTCCGGCAGGCATGCGCTGCGCCATGTAGACGGCCTCGTACGCGCTGACCATCCCGTAGGAGGTGTGCGGGTCGAAGAAGGTCGCGGTCTCGTCGGCGACGATGAACTCGGCCTCGCCCAGCAGATAGAACGCCCCGCCGCAGGCCATTCCGCCCACGGCCGCCACGACCGGCTTCCACAGGTCGTTCGCCTTGGGGCCGATGTCCCGCAGCGGATCGTCCATCGCGTACGGGGACGACGGCTGCGGGACCGTGACCGAGCGGTCGACCCCGGTGCAGAACGCCCGCTCGCCCGCCCCGGTCAGCACCACGGCCCGCACCGCGTCGTCCCCGCGCAGCCGCCGCCACACGGCGGCCAGTTCGGCGGCGGTCGCCAGATCGATGGCGTTGTGGCGCTCGGGCCGGTCCAGGGTGACGACCGCGACCCCGTCGCCCCCTGTCTCGGTGACGACCGTCCCCGCCGTCATGGCCGCTCCAGCAGCCAGCGCACCACGGTGGGCCCGTCCGGCATCCGGTGGAAGACGGCCCGCACGGGCGCCCCGATCCGTATCCGCGCCGGGTCGACGGAGTCCAGCGCGGCGTCAGCGGACTCGACCAGGTTGCCCACCAGCCGGATGCGGGGGGCCTCGGCCAGTTCCACGAGGGTCACGTTGTACGGGGCCTGCGCCGCGTAGGCGGGCAGCAGCGGCGGATGCGGTAGGACGTACGACCAGATCCGGCCACGCCCGCTGGTCTTCGCCCACAGGCTGTCGAAGGACTGGCAGTGCGGGCAGCAGGGGCGGGGCGGGAAGCGCGGCTCCTGGCAGCCGGTGCAGGTCTGGACGCGCAGCTCGCCGCGGGCGGCCCAGTCGAAGAAGGGCGCGCCGTCCTCGTCGGGCACGGGATGCAGCAGTTCCGGTTCTGGCCGCGTGGTCATCGGTCGTCAACTCCTCAGCAGCAGGGCCGATGTGGGGACCCCCTCGCCCGCCGTGACCAGGCAGGTCGCGGCGTCGGGGACCTGGGCGGTGCTGGTGCCGCGCAGCTGTCTGACGCCCTCGGTGATGAGGTTGAAGCCGTGGACGTACGCCTCGCTCAGCCCGCCGCCGCCGGTGTTGAGCGGCAGCCGCCCGCCCAGCTCCAGCGCGCCGCCCTCCGTGAACGCGGCGCCCTCGCCGCGCCCGCAGAAGCCATAGCCCTCCAGGGACAGCGGGATCAGCGGGGTGAACGCGTCGTAGATCTGCGCCACGTCCACGTCCTGCGGGCCGAAGTCGGCGGTTTTCCACAGGTGGCGGGCGGCGGTCCAGGCGGGTCCTGTGAGCGGGTCCTCGTTCCAGTAGTTGACCATCCCGTGGTGCTGTGCGGGCAGCCCCTGGGCGGCGGAGTGGACGTACACCGGCCGGCGGGCGCAGTCGCGCGCCCGCTCGGCGGAGACGATGACGCAGGCCAGCGCGCCGTCCGTCTCCAGGCAGTTGTCGAACAGGCACAGCGGTTCGCTGATCCAGCGGGCGGTCATGTACATCTCGCGGGTCAGGGGCCGTTCGTACATCATCGCGGCGGGGTTCTGGTTGGCGCGGTTGCGGCAGGCCAGCGCGACGTTGAAGAAGTGGTCGCGGGTGGCGCCGTATTCGTGCATGTAGCGCCGCGCGAGCAGCCCGATCTCGTCGGCAGGCCGCAGCAGTCCGTACGGCCGGGTCCACTGGGCGGGGGTGGGCAGCTGGACGCGGGTGTTGGTCCAGGGCCGGGGCCCGCTGCCGCGCTTGCGGGAGCGCCAGGCCACGCCGACGCCCGCCTGTCCGGTGGCGATCGCGGCGGCCAGATGCGCGACGGTCGCGCAGGAACCGCCGCCCCCGTAGCCGACCTTGCTGAAGAAGGTGACGTCGCCCGCGCCGATCGCCTTGGCGACCTCGACCTCGTCGGTCTCCTCCATGGTGTACGAGGCGAACGCGTCCACCTCGGAGGGGGCGATTCCGGCGTCGTCGAGCGCGGCCAGGATCGCCCGGCAGGCGAGGGCCTTTTCGGATTCGGGGAGGCGTTTGGCGAACGCGGTCTGGCCGATGCCGACGATCGCCGTCGCGTCCTTCAGGCCCATGGCCACCTCCGTACGTCGCGGTCACCGGTGCTGACAGCGGGGAAGGCTACCGCTAATCTGACGGTCAGTCAGCTAGTGGGATCCGCTGTGCTGGAGGCGTCTCATGGAGTGGCAGACCATCCCGGCGCTGATACGGGCCGCGGCGCGGGACTACGGTGACGCGACGGAGGCCGTCGTCGAAGGCCGCGCCCGGATCTCCTACGCCGAACTCGGCGCCCGTATCGAACGCGCCGCCGCCGCGTGCGTCGCCTCCGGCGTCGAGCGGGGCGACCGCGTCGCCATCTGGGCGCCCAACACCACCGACTGGATCGTGGCCGCCCTCGGCGCGGTCACCGCGGGCGGCGTGCTCGTCCCGGTCAACACCCGCTTCAAGGGCGCCGAAGCGGCGTACGTCCTCCGGCGCACCCGGGCCACCCACCTCTTCATCACCGGCACCTTCCTCGGCGCCTCCTACGTGGCGTCGCTGCGCCGGGCGGCGGAGCGGGGGCCGGGGCAGGGCGTGCCGCTGCCGGGGCTGCCCTATCTGCGCCAGGTGATCGTCCTCGCCGGGGACGCACCCGAGGACTTCCGCACCTGGAAGGACTTCCTGGCGGCGGGCGAGCCGGTGGCGCCGGACGCCGTACGGGCCCGGGCCGACTCCGTACGCCCGGCCGACCCCTCCGACATCACCTTCACCTCCGGCACCACGGGCGACCCCAAGGGCGCGGTCATCACCCATGCGCAGACCTTGCGGGTCTACGACACCTGGAGCGAGGTGACGGGGCTGGCGCACGGCGACCGCTATCTCATCGTCAACCCGTTCTTCCACACCTTCGGCTACAAGGCGGGCATCATCGCGTGCCTGATGCGCGGCGCGACGATGGTGCCGCAGCCGGTCTTCGACGTGGACACCGCGCTCACCCGCATCGCCGCCGAACGCATCAGCGTGCTGCCCGGCCCGCCCACCCTCCACCAGGCGATCCTGGACCACCCGGCGCGCGATGCCCACGACCTGTCCACGCTGCGCCTGGTCGTCACCGGCGCCGCCGTCGTCCCGCTGGAGCTGGTGGAGCGGCTGCGCTCCGAACTGCGCGTCGCCACCGTGCTGACGGCGTACGGCCTGACCGAGGCGTCCGGCACCGTCACCATGTGCCGCCGGGGCGATCCGCCGGAGACCATCGCCGCGACCTCGGGCCGCGCCATCCCGGACACCGAGGTCAGGGTCGTGAGTCCCCAGGGCACCCCGCGCCCACCTGGCACCCCCGGCGAGGTCTGGGTCCGCGGCCACCACGTGATGCGCGGCTACTTCGAGGACCCGGTCGCCACCGCCCGTGCCATCACCCCGGACGGCTGGCTGCGGACGGGCGACATCGGCGTCCTCGACGCGGACGGCAATCTGCGGATCACCGACCGGATCAAGGACATGTTCATCGTCGGTGGCTTCAACGCCTATCCCGCCGAGATCGAGCAACTCCTCGCCCGCCACCCCGATGTCGCCGACGTCGCCGTCGTCGGCGTCCCGGACGCCCGCCTCGGCGAGGTGGCCAAGGTCTTCGTGGTCCGCCGCCCGTCCGCCACCCTGACCGCCGACGGCCTGATCGCCTGGTCCCGCCGCGAGATGGCCAACTACAAGGTCCCGCGCCACGTGGAGTTCGTCCCCGAACTGCCGCGCAACGCGAGCGGCAAGGTGCTCAAGCGAGCCTTACGGGGGCGTACGGCCTGAAACGACGGCGTGGGGCCGAGCCGCGATGGCTCGGCCCCACGCCCGAGTGTCTCCGCGGTGGCGCTTCAGCGCCCGGCGTCGCTCGTCAGGCCGGAGGGCGCTGCGGGGGCAGGGCTGTCAGGGTAGGAGTCCTGCGTGGTGAAACCCGTGGCCACGGAATCCGTAGCTACATCCGGGTAGGAATCCGCCAGCGCCGGAGAGGCAGCTCCGGCCGCGAGGGCGGCAGCGAACGCGCAGGTGATGAGAGCCTTCTTAGAGCGGGTCATCTTAACTCCTCCATGGGGGCATGAATTCAGTACTTATACCCAGGACAGATGGCATAGGGCATATGTTCGATCCACTGGCTTGAAGCTGCCGGTGAATGGCGCGACTGCGACCGTTTCGGTCGCATCCACTGCGGGGACCGGCCGCGGCGGCTTCCCCTCCGAGCCGCCGTGGCCGGCCCCCGTCATTTCTCAGGGCCCCGATGGGACTGTGGTGACGTGTCTCTACTGCTTTGCTTCCACGGACCCGGCGTCCGCGGAAGCGGGTGACGGCGAGTCCGGGTAGTTGTCGTCCGCCGTGACCGGGGACGGGGAGTCGGGGTAGTTGTCCTGCTTCAGGACGCGCGTCGAGTCCGGGTAGTTGTCCTGTGCCGCGGCGGACGACGGAGAATCCGGGTAGTTGTCCTGCGTCAGGGTGCGCGTCGAGTCCGGGTAGTTGTCCATCGGGCGGTAGGCGTCGGAACTGGGCTTCTTGTCCTGACTCATCAGGATCGACTCCTTCAGGGCAGTTATGGCAGGGCAATGACAACCGCCCGGCGACTCCCCCGTGGGTCGCCGGACGGATGCCTCCAGAGCTCCTCACCGTATGGGCGGGGTCTGACATCGATCCGCCTGCCCCCCGCGGGGACGGATCGACTGCAATAAGAGTGCCGCCCGGCGATAAACGATTGATGAACGGTCAGCTGTAAGCCCGCTACGCTGCGGCTGCGGGCTTCAACAGGTTCCGCACCTCGTCCGCTTCCGGCAGGCCCAGCCGCTCGTGGACGGCCAGCGCCTCGCGCCAGCACGCGCGCGCCCGGTCGGTCTGGCCGAGCTGGTCCAGCGCCTTGCCCAGGGCGGTCAGTACCGTGGCGCGCCGCCATTCGCCGCCCACGAAGCGCAGCGCGAGGGCCTGCTCCGCGTGCGTGGCGGCCTCGGCCGGGCGGTGCGCCGAGAGGTGCACCTCGGCGAGCCGGGCGTGGGTGGATCCCTCCCACAGGCGCTGCCGGTTGTTGCGGAACAGCTCCAGCGCCTGGGTCAACTGGTCGATCGCTTCGGCGTACCGCTCGGCCTGGTGCAATGCCAGGCCCAGGGCGAACTTGCCATTGGCGACCCGCAGGGCGAGCCCCAGGCTGCTCAGGATCTCGGTGCCTTCCGCGGCCAGATCGACAGCGCTCTCGGAGAGACCCATGGCCGCGTGGGCCCGGGAGATGTTGCACAGGGCGCCCGCGACACCGGGCAGGTTGTCGTCGGCCCGGAAGGCTTCGAGGGCCAGGCGGAACTGCTTCTCGGCGTCCTCGTAGCGCTTCTCGTAGAGCGCGATGATCCCGCGGTCGTTCGGTGCCTCGCACCCGGGTACCGGGTCCTCGGCGGCGACGGCCAGGCGGGCGGCACGCTGCGCCTCCGCGTCGGCCTGACCGAACCTGCTGCTCATCTGGTAGCTGTGGGTCAGCGTCATGCGTGCGCGGCCCTCCGCGCGCGGGTCGTTCGCGGCCATGGCGGCGTCCCGGACGGCTTCCGCCGCCAGCTCGTACTGCCGGGAGTTGGCGCCGGACTCGCCCAGGTCCTTGGTGGCCAGCAGTAGATCGGCCGAGCGCCGCAGGGTCGTGCCCGCCGCGAGCTGCTGGATGCAGGCCAGCAGGCTGTTCGCCTCGGAGTACAGCCAGTCGAGCGCGGTCGAACGGTCGGTGAAGTCCAGCCCCGGGTACCGCGTCGGCTCCAGGTGGTCCACCAGCCGGTCCCCTGGCCGCGCCAGGGCGAAGACCCGGGCGGCGGACGCCAGGTAGAAGTCCAGCAGCCGCGACAGCGCGGCGTCGCGCTCGGCGGGCGGCATCTCGTCCCGCTCCGCGCATGCACGCGCGTAGAGGCGCACCAGGTCGTGGAAGCGGTAGCGGCCGGGGGAGGCGGACTCCAGGAGCGAGGTGTCGACCAGGCTCTCCAGCAGGTCCTCCGCGTCGTCGACATCCATGTCGAGCACGGCGGCCGCCGCGGCGAGCGAGATGTCGGGGCCGTCGGCCAGGCCCAGCAGACGGAAGGCGCGGGCCTGTTGCGGTTCGAGCTGGCCGTAGCCGAGCTCGAAGGTCGCCTTGACCGCGAGGTCACCCGCTCGCAGCTCGTCCAGCCGCCGCCGCTCGTCGCCGAGCTTGCGCGCCAGCGCGGAGACGGTCCAGGTGCGGCGGGAGGCGAGGCGGGAGGCGGCGATGCGGATGGCCAGCGGCAGGAACCCACAGGCCGCGACGACGTCCATCGCGGCGTCGCGCTCGGAGCCGACCCGCTCCTCGCCGACGATGCGAGTGAAGAGGACCAGCGCCTCGTCGGGGCTCATCACGTCGAGGTCGACCAGGTGGGCGCTCTCCAGGTCGACCATCCGGTGGCGGCTGGTGATCAGCGCCGCGCAGCCCGGGGTGCCGGGCAGCAGGGGCCGCACCTGGGCGGCGTCGCGGGCGTTGTCCAGCAGGGTCAGCACGCGGCGGCCGTCCAGCAGGGAGCGGAAGAGCGCGGCGCGCTCCTCGACGCCGTCGGGGATGGCGTTGTCGGCGGTGCCCAGGGCGCGCAGGAAGGAGCCCAGTACGGCGCCGGGGTCGGCGACCAGGGGGCCCGAGCCCTGGAGGTCGACGTAGAGCTGGCCGTCCGGGAACTGGTGGCGCGCGGCGTGCGCGACGTGCACGGCCAGGGTGGTCTTGCCGACGCCGCCGATGCCCGCGACCGCTGACACGGCCATGACACGCCCTTCGGCGGTGGCGAGTTGGTCGCTCAGCTCCTTGATGAACGGGGCCCGCCCGGTGAAGTCCGAGACCGTCGCGGGCAGCTGCGCGGGCCGTACGAAGGTCGCGGCGGCGCCGCTCGGCTCCTCGGCGGCGTGCGCGGAGACCGCCAGCTCCGCGTCGGCCTCCAGGATCTTCTGGTGCAGCGTGGACAGCTCGGGGCGCGGGTCGACGCCCAGTTCGTCGGCGAGCAGCCGCCGGGTGTCGGCGTAGACGGCCAGCGCCTCGGCCTGCCGCCCGCTGCGGTACAGCGCCAGCATCAGCAGCTCGCGCAGCCGCTCGCGCAGCGGGTACGAGGCGGTCAGCGCGGTGAGTTCGGAGACCGCCTCGGAGTGGTGGCCCAGCTCCAGGTCGAGGTCGAGCCGGGTCTCGATCAGCGAGCGGTACCACTCGTCCAGCCGGGTGCGCTGGGTCTCCGCGTACGGTCCTGGCACTCCGGCCAGCGGTTCGCCGTCCCACAGGTCGAGCACCTTGTTGAACAGGTCGCGCGCCCGGGTGCGGTCCCCGGAGTGCTGCGCCTTCTCCGCCTCGGCCGTCAACTGCTCGGCCACGTCCGTGTCCAGGGCGGCCAGGCCGATCCGGATCGCGTAGCCGCCCGATTCGCTCACCAGTATCTCGGAGTCCGGTCCGAACGCCTTGCGCAGTCGCGAGGCGTACGTGCGCAGGGCGGCGATCGCCGCCTCCGGCGGTTCGGTGCCCCACAGGCCGTCGACCAGCTCGGGGGCGGTCGCGGTGCGCCCGCCGCGCAGCAGCAGCGCGGCGAGCAGGGCCCGCTGCTGCGGCGAACCGGTGCTGATCTGCTCCTCGCCCCGCCAGGCCCGGACGGGGCCCAGCACGGTGAAGTACAAGTGCTGTCCGGGCACCCGCTCCCTTTCGCCGTCCATGGTCTCCCCCTCGCCTGTCCTCCCAGTCGCACGGGCCAGTTTGCCTTGTCAACGCCTTCCGCGTCAGTAGGGCCCCCGCGTCCTCCACAACCCCGCCATAGTTGGCCGAAGTGCTCATGGTGCGTGGCGCGACCAGTGCGGCGGAAGGGGTCATTCCACGGGCGCGGGGGAGGCCGCGGCCAACGCGCGGTGAACCCGTGGAGAAGCCGTCGTCATAACTGACACTCCGTCAGATCGGCGCTACCGTGAACGGCATGGAGAGCTTCCCGAAGATCATCTCGGTGGACGACCACACGGTTGAGCCCCCTCACGTCTGGCGGGACCGCCTCCCGTCGAAGTACCGCGACATCGGTCCGCGCATCGTCCGGGCGCCGCTGAAGGAGATGACCTTCGTCGGCGGCAAGTTCGCCCCGAAGATGGGCGCGCCGGGCGACGACGGGCCGATCGCCGACTGGTGGGTGTACGAGGATCTGCACCGGCCGCTGACCCGGCTCGACACCGCCGTCGGCTGCGCCCGCGACGAGGTCCGGCTGGAGGCCATCACGTACGAGCAGATGCGGCCCGGGTCGTACGCGGTGCCGGACCGGCTCGCCGACATGGACGTCAACCACGTCCAGTCCGCGCTGTGCTTCCCGACCTTCCCCCGCTTCTGCGGGCAGACCTTCACCGAGGCGGGCGACCGCGAGCTGGGGCTGCTCGGGGTGCGCGCGTACAACGACTGGATGGTGGAGGAGTGGTGCGGTCCCGAGGCGCGGGGGCGCCTCATTCCGCTGATCATCATCCCGCTGTGGGACGCGGAGCTGGCCGCCGCCGAGGTACGGCGCAACGCCGCGCGCGGGGTGCGCGCCGTCTGCTTCTCGGAGATCCCGCCGAACCTCGGGCTGCCGTCGGTCCACACCGACGCCTGGGACCCCTTCTTCGCGGCGTGCGACGAGACCGGCACGGTCATCGCCATGCACATCGGCTCGTCCTCCCGCATGCCGTCCACCTCCGCCGACGCGCCCCCGGCGGTCGGTTCCACCATCACCTTCGCCAACTGCTGCTTCTCGATGGTCGACTGGCTGATGAGCGGCATATTCGAACGCTTCCCGAACCTCAAGATCATGTACGCGGAGGGCCAGATCGGCTGGATCCCGTACATCCTGGAGCGCGCCGACGTGGTCTGGGAGGAGAACCGCGGCTGGGGCGGCGTCGCCGACAAGGTGCTGCGGCCGCCGTCCGAGCTGTTCGCCGGGCATGTCTATGGCTGCTTCTTCGACGACGCCTTCGGGCTGCGGAACCTCGACGCGATCGGAGTGGGCAACGTGCTGTACGAGACGGACTACCCGCACTCCGACTCGACCTGGCCGAAGTCCCGGGAGGTCGGCGAGGCGCAGATGGGCCACCTGGCGCCGGACGTGGTGGAACGGATCGTCCGCGGCAACGCGATCGAGCTGCTGGGGCTGACACCCGAGGGGCTGTGGGCTGGGCCGGGGGCCTGAGCCCCGGGCCGCGGACGGATGTGCCGTTCGGTCGGGGGCGAGTTCACTCAGGGGCAAGGAAGAGGGCACTGCTCGTCAATGACACCCGCAGGGCGATCCAGCAGAGTTGTGGGTGTGGCGCCCCGCCCGTCCGGCGAAGTGCGGGCCGGGTTCCGCGTGTGCCGGACGCTACGGGGGTGCGTCCGGTGCACGGGACCTGAGTGCCAGCTGCCGGTAGTCGCTCGGCGGCATGCCGTACGCGGCGCGGAATGCGCGGCTGAAGACGGCGGGATGGGCGAAGCCCCGGCGCGAGGCGAGTTCGTGGACCGGGGCGGCGGACATCCCGGGGTCGGCGAGGTCCCGCCGGGCGCGGTCCAGTCGCTGCTGCCGGATCCACCGGGAGACGGTGGTGTCCTGCGCCCGGAAGAGCCGGTGCAGATAGCCGACGGAGATGTGGTGCGCTGCGGCGATGGCGGCCGGGGTCAGCTCCGGGTCGTGCAGGTTCCGCCGGATGAAGTTCTGCACGCGCAGGGTCAGGGTGTGCCGGTGGGTCTCGGGCGGCAGGGCGTCCTCGGCCTCGATGGCGTGGGCGAGCAGAGTGGACGCGAGGTCGATCAGCACGGTCCCCAGGCGCGGACCGTCGGCGGGGCGGTACGCGCCGTCGTCCGAGGCCAGCCGGGTGAGGAACCCGCCCAGCAGGGCGCCGATCCCCTCGTGTCCGGGGATGGGGCGGGCGAGCAGCGGGTCGACCCGGTCGTAGGGGAGGGGGATCAGCGCCTTCGGTATCTCCAGGCCCACACCGATCGGGGGGTCGCCGTACGCCACGCAGTCGTATGGCCGTGAGGTGTCGACGACGTACAGTCCGTCGCGGCCGTACGCGGTTTCCTGGCGGGCCTGGGAGACCTGCAGGTTCCCCTGCAGGAGGAAGGAGAAGTGGTACAGCTCGGGATCCGACTGCCGGATGAGCTTCGGCGTCCGCCGGAAGCGCATCGGCCGGAACTTCGTGGGCCACACATGGGCGGGGCCGAGTTCCAGGACGCGTGCCTCGCCCTGGAAGTCACGGGTGTGGTCGCTGCTCATCTCCATGGGCGCGATGAGGTGCGTCATCTGCTCGCGCCAGTAGTCGAACCGGTCCGCCTGGGGGATCTCGTCGCACCGGAACACCGTCTCGATCATCAAGTGTCCTCATGTCTGCCCTCAGAAGGGGGAGGGGCGGGCGTGGCCTGGGGCCGACGTCGACCGTACGCTAACACCGGCCCTTGTCTGATGGGCCGTCAGGTATCACCATGGCGGTCCACCGCCTAAGGAGGCCCGGCATGCGCGTCCTGCCCCGGGGCCGGTTGAGCTACGGCATGCAGCTGCCGATCCAGTCACAGAGCACCCTCTACGCCGAGCCGTGGGAGGCGGCCGCGGGTCCCGCCGACCTCGTGGCCGTCGCCCGCGCCGCCGACCGCTCCGGCTTCGCCTACGTCGCCGTCTGCGACCACGTCGCGATCCCGCGGCGGCTGGCCGACGCGATGGGCACCGTCTGGTACGACCCGGTCGCCACCCTCGGCTACCTGGCCGCCGCCACCGAGCGGGTGCGGCTGCTCAGCCATGTCGCCGTCGCCGCGCTACGGCACCCCCTGCTCACCGCCAAGCAGTACGCGACGCTCGACCACCTCTGCGGCGGGCGGCTGATCCTCGGGGTCGGCGCCGGGCACGTACGCGAGGAGTTCGACGCGCTCGGCGTGGACTTCGACGCGCGCGGGCCGCTGCTCGACGAGACGGTCGACGCGCTGAAGGCGGCGCTGGGTCCCGAGGAGTTCGCCGACTTCCACGGTGAGCGCTTCGCGTATCGCGACCTCGGCCAGGCCCCGCGCCCCGCCCAGACGCCGCGCCCCCCGCTGTGGGTGGGCGGCTCCTCGCCCGCCGCGCTGCGCCGGGCCGCCGTACGCGGCGACGGCTGGCTGCCGCAGGGCGACCCGCGGGACCGGCTCCCCGCCCAGATCGCCCGGCTGCGCGCGCTGCGCGAGGCGGCGGGCGCCGAGGAGCCCGCCGAGATCGGCGCCATCGCCGAGCCGCTGTACGTGGGCGAGCCGTCCTGGCGCGTGGGGCGGCGCACGCTCACCGGGAAGCCGGAGCGGCTGGCCGAGTCCCTGCGCGCGTACGCGGAGATGGGCGTGGACCAGATTCAGGTGCGGTTCCGCAGCCGGAGCCGCGCCGAGCTCACCGACCAGATGGCGGCCTTCGCGGCCGATGTCGCCCCGCACTTGAACCCTTGATCCGACCCTTGAGGAGATCGCCATGGGCAAGCTGGACGGACGCGTCGTGATCGTCACGGGCGCGGCGCGCGGGCAGGGCGAGCAGGAGGCGCGGCTGTTCGCCGCCGAGGGCGCGAAGGTCGTGCTCGCTGACGTGCTGGACGACCAGGGCGGGGCCGTCGCCAAGGAGCTGGGGGAGTCCGCCGCGTACGTCCATCTCGATGTGCGCAGCGAGGACGACTGGGCGGCGGCCGTGGCGTTCGCCAAGGACGCCTTCGGCAAGGTCGACGGGCTGGTCAACAACGCGGGCATCCTCCGCTTCAACGAGCTGACCAGCACCCCGCTGGAGGAGTACCTGTCCGTCGTCCAGGTCAACCAGGTCGGCGCGTTCCTCGGCATGCGCACGGTCGCCCCGGAGCTGGCGGCGGCGGGCGGCGGCACGATCGTCAACACCGCCTCGTACGTCGCCCTCTCCGGCATGGCCCTGCTGACCTCGTACGCGGCCACCAAGGCGGCCATCGTCGGGATGACCCGGGTCGCCGCGATGGAACTGGCGGGCAAGGGCATCCGGGTCAACGCGGTGTGCCCCGGCGCGGTCGACACCCCCATGAGCAATCCCGCCCGGCTCGACCCGGCGGCGGACCCGGCGGATGTGACCGAGGCGTCGGAGGCGGTCGACGGCCTCTACCGCAAGCTGGTCCCGATGGGCCGCATCGGCCGCCCCGAGGAGGTCGCCCGCCTGGCGCTCTTCCTCACCTCGGATGACTCCTCGTACATCACCGGCCAGCCGCTCGTCGTGGACGGGGGCTGGCTGAGCGGTGTCTCGGTCTTCTGAAGCCTGGGCCTCTTCTGAAGCCTGGGCCTTGACGGTCCACCCTCCCGATGCCATGGTCGGATTCGAATCTGACGGTACGTCAGATTATTTGAACCGGAGGCGGTGACCCCCTTGGAATTCGGACTGTTCGTACAGGGATACGTGCCGGAGCGCCGACGCCGTGCCGACCCCGAGGCCGAGCACCACGCCCTCATCGAGGAGACCGAGTACGTCATCCAGGCCGACCGGTCCGGCTTCAAATACGCGTGGGCCTCCGAGCACCACTTCCTGGAGGAGTACTCCCACCTCTCGGCGAACGACGTCTTCCTCGGCTATCTCGCCCACGCCACCGAGCGCATCCACCTCGGCTCCGGCATCTTCAACCCGCTGCCGCAGGTCAACCACCCGGTGAAGGTGGCCGAGAAGGTGGCCATGCTCGACCACCTCTCCGGCGGCCGCTTCGAGTTCGGCTCGGGGCGCGGGGCTGGCAGCCACGAGATCCTGGGGTTCATCCCGGGCGTCACCGACATGAACCACACCAAGGAGATCTGGGAAGAGACCATCGGCGAGTTCGCCAAGATGTGGCTCACCGACGAGTACCCGGGCTTCCAGGGCGCGCACTGGTCGCTCCCCCCGCGCAAGGTGCTGCCCAAGCCGTACGGGCCCGGCCACCCGGCCATGTGGTACGCGGCGGGCTCCCCGTCCTCGTACGCGATGGCGGGCCGCAAGGGCCTCGGTGTCCTCGGCTTCTCCATCCAGAAGGTCTCCGACATGGAGTGGGTCCTCGACTCCTACAAGAACGCGGTCAAGGACGCCGATCCGGTCGGCGGCTTCGTCAACGACAACGTCATGGTGACCTCGACGGCGATCTGCGCCGAGACCCACGCCAAGGCGGTCGAGATCGCGCTCGGCGGCGGTCTCAACTACCTCCAGTCCCTCCTCTTCCGCTACCACGACACCTTCCCCCGCCCGGACGGCATCCCGGAGTGGCCCGAACTCCTCCCCGACTACACCGAGGAGATCATCGAACTGCTCATCGCGGAGGAGCTGATGATCTGCGGCGACCCGGACGAGGTCTTCCGGCAGTGCAAGCGGTGGGAACAGGCCGGGGCCGACCAGCTCTCCTTCGGGCTGCCGATCGGGATCGGCTACGAGGACACGATGAACACCATCAAGCTCATCGGCGAGCACGTCATCCCGAAGATCGACACCGACCCGGTGCACCGCACGACCCGCTTCCGCCGGACAGCGAACGGATGACGGCGAACGGATGACGGCGAACGGATGACGGCGAACGGATGACGGCGAACGGATGACGGCGAACGGATGACAGCTGACAGATATCAGCTGATGTCATACAGATAACGGCTGACGCCAGAAGGGACCCCACCCGTGCTCGACCACCTCATCAAGGGCGCGACCGTCGTGGACGGCACGGGCGCCCCCTCGTACGTCGCCGATGTCGGCCTGCGCGACGGCCGGATCGTCACCTTCGGCGAGCCGGACACCGTCGGCGAATCGGCCCGCACCACCGAGGACGCCACCGGGCTCGTCCTCACCCCCGGCTTCGTCGACCCCCACACCCACTACGACGCCCAGCTCTTCTGGGACCCGTACGCCACCCCCTCCATGAACCACGGCGTCACCACCATCGCGGGCGGCAACTGCGGCTTCACCCTCGCCCCGCTCAACCCAGAACGCCCCGGCGACGCCGACTACACGCGGCGGATGATGAGCCGGGTCGAGGGCATGTCGCTCGTCGCCCTGGAGGAGGGCGCGCCCTGGAACTGGCACAGCTTCGGCGACTACCTCGACGCCCTGGAGGGGCGCATCGCCGTCAACGCGGGCTTCATGGTGGGGCACTGCGCGCTGCGCCGCCATGTCATGGGTGCCGACGCGATCGGCGGCCGGCCCACGCCCGCGCAGCTGGAGCAGATGCTGCGGCTCCTCCACGAGGCGATGGACGCGGGCGCCTGGGGGCTGTCCACCACCCAGTCCTCCACCCACGCCGACGGCGACGGACAGCCCGTCGCCTCCCGGCACGCAGGGCCCGAGGAGCTGCTGGCCCTGTCCCGGGCCGTCGGCGAGCACGAGGGCACCCAGATCGAGGCCATCGTGGCGGGCTGTCTCGACCGGTTCGCGGACGAGGAGATCGACCTGCTGGTGGAGATGAGCGCCGCCGCCGGACGCCCCCTCAACTGGAACGTCCTCACCATCGACGCCGCCGTGCCCCAGCGCGTGCCGCGCCAGCTCGAAGCCAGCGAACGGGCCCGTAAGGCGGGCGGCCGCATCGTCGCCCTCACCATGCCCATCCTCACCCCCATGAACATGTCCCTGGGCACGTTCTGCGCGCTCAACCTCATCCCCGGGTGGGGAGACATCCTCGGCCTGCCCATCCCCGAGCGCATCGCGCGGCTCCGCGACCCGGCCGTACGGACGGAGATGCTGCGTCGCGCGACCAGCCCCGAGGCCGGGGTCTTCCGGCGGCTCGCCGACTTCGAGCGGTACGTCATCGGCGATACGTACAGCGACACCAACGCCGGACTCACCGGCCGCGTCGTCCGCGACATCGCCGCCGAGCGCGGCCAGGACGCCTTCCACACCCTGGTGGAGATCTGCGCCGCCGACGAGATGCGCACGGTCCTGTGGCCGATGCCGACCGACAACGACCCGGCCAGCTGGGAACTGCGGCGGCAGACCTGGGACCACGAGGACGTCATGCTGGGCGGCTCCGACGCCGGAGCCCATCTGGACCGCATGTGCGGCGCCCCGTACACCACCCGCTTCATCGGCGACTGCCTGCGCGGCCGGAAGCTGGTGGGGCTGGAGCGGGCCGTCCGGATGCTCACCGACGACCCGGCCCGGCTGTTCGGCCTGCGCGAGCGCGGCCGTATCGCCGAGGGCTACCACGCCGACCTCGTCCTCTTCGACCCCGACCGGATCGACGCGGGTCAGGCGAAGCTGGTGCACGACCTCCCCGGCGACAGCCCCCGCCTGGACTCCCGCGCGGAGGGCGTCGTGAGCGTCCGGGTCGGCGGCGTCGAGACGATCCGCGACGACGAGATCACCGGCGCGATCCCGGGCAAGGTGCTGCGCTCGGGCCGCGACACCCACAGCGTGCCGACGCGGGGCTGAGCTGGTGCGGCGCGCCGCCCTGGTCACGGGCGCCTCGCGCGGTATCGGTCTGGCGGTGGCGAAGGCGCTGGCGGCGGACGGGGCGGCGGTGTGCGTGACGGCACGGGGCGCCGCCGAACTTGCGGCCGCTGTACGTGAGCTGGGCCCTGACGCCCTCGCCTGCACCGGCGACGTAGCGGACCCGGACCACCTCGACGAGGCCGTCGCCCGCACCCTGTCGGCCTTCGGCCGCCTCGACATCCTCGTCAACAACGCCGCGACCAACGCGCCCCTCGGCCCGCTCATCGACGCCGATCCGCTCGCCTGGCGCCGGGCCTTCACCGTCAACGTGGAGGCCCCGCTGCGCCTGACCCAGGCGGCCTGGCGAGCCTGGATGCGCGACCACGGCGGCGCGGTCGTCAACATCTGCACCGAGGGCACCCACAACGTGGGCCCCGGCGTCGGCGCCTACGGGGCCAGCAAGACCGCCCTGCTCCGCCTCACCCGCCAGCTCGCCGCCGAACTGGCCCCCGGCGTCCGCGTCAACGCGGTCTCCCCGGGGCTGATCCGCACCGAGATGGCCCGCTTCATGTGGCAGCCCGACGAACCCTCCCTCGCCGCCACCTTCCCCCTGGCCCGCATCGGCGAGCCGGACGACGTGGCGAGCGCCGTCCGCTGGCTGGTCTCCGACGAGGCGTCCTGGATCACCGGCACGGACCTGGTCGTGGACGGCGGCCGCCGCGTCCGCGCGGCCTACCGCCCCCCTCCGCCCGGTGCTACCAGATGATGGCGTCGTCCAGCTCCTGCTGCCAGTACGAGACCTTGATGGAGTCGTCGATGTAGACGCCCTTGGCGGGCAGCGACGGGTGGGCGGCCGAGGAGAGGCTCCCACCGGCGCGGTCCTGGAAGTAGACCGTGAGGCTCTTCTCCGTCGTGCCGTTCGAACCGCTGCCGTCG
Organism: Streptomyces sp. NPDC021115; assembly: GCF_044333065.1. Classification (NCBI taxonomy): domain Bacteria; kingdom Bacillati; phylum Actinomycetota; class Actinomycetes; order Kitasatosporales; family Streptomycetaceae; genus Streptomyces; species Streptomyces sp. NPDC021115. Next base: position 1,172,448 of record NZ_JBIRQF010000001.1, on the reverse strand, counting down.
GCGGTCGACAGGTTCACGGAGGCGTAGCCGGACTCCTTCGGGGCGAGCGTGACGACGGCCTGCGGCTTGGACGCCTCGATGACCGGCGGCTCCGACTGGGCCTCGCCGAACTGGACGGACGGGTAGCCGTAGAGGTAGCAGGGCGAGCTGCCGGTGTTGGTGACCGTGAGCAGCATGTGATTGAGGGGGCGGGCCAGGGGAGCCGCGGTCGTCTTGGTGTTGGAACCCTGGCACGTGACGGCCGCCTTGGCCGTCTTGCCCTGTGACGCCACCGCGCCCTCGGCGCGGGCGCTCGATCCATGGGCGCTGAACGCGGTCAGGGAGAAGGCGGCGACCGCGACGGTCGCGGCCGCGGTCACGACGCGGGCGCGGGACTTACCGATGCTCGACATGTGGGGGTGTCCTTTCGGTGGTGCGTTCGATGTGGTGCTTGGATGACCGGAGCTTGTGGGGTGATCCGTCCCAACCGCCAGGAAAGCCGGGCAGTTTGGGACACTGGAACGCGAAAACGGGCTGTGACCAGGGGGAAGGCAAGGGGCTTGGGACGCGGGCATGGGACGCGCCAGGCCGTACGGGTAAGGGGAGGAACGAGTGTCAGGGGCGACCGGGACCGACGCGGAGGCGTTCGCGCAGCTGCTGCGGGGGTTCAAGGAACGCGCGGGGCTGAGCTACGGCGCGCTCGCCAAGCGATTACACATGAGCACGTCCACCCTGCATCGTTACTGCAAGGGCAGCGCGGTGCCGCCCGACTACGCACCGGCCGAGCGGCTCGCCCGGGTGTGCCGGGCGACCCCCGAGGAACTGGTCGAGCTGCACCGGCGGTGGATCCTGGCGGACGCGGCGCGAGGCCGTAAGGGGCCGGTGCCCGATGAACCGCCGCGCGATGAATCGACGTCCGATGAACCGGCGCCCGGCGAACCGCCGCGCGATGAATCGACGTCCGATGAACCGGCGCCCGGCGAACCGCCGCGCGATGAACCGACGCCCGACGAACCCGCGCCCGGCCCCGCCCCGGGCCACACCCCGCCCGAGCCGTCGTCAGCCGTCGGCGAACTCCCCGAACCCCCGGCCAGCCCCGACGAACCGGCCGCCGATGGCGCCCTCCCGCCCGCGCCCGTCAAAGCCGCACGCGCGCGGCACGGTCGGCGCCGCACCGCGCTCATCGCCTCCGCCGTCACGGGCGCCGTTCTGGCAGCCCTCGCGCTCGCCACGACCCTGCCGTCCTCCGGACACCACGGCGGATACCGGAGGGCGGGCGATACCACCGCCCCGACCACCGCACCCGGAACCACCGCCCGGGGCAACGGCAAGCGCCCCTCCCCATCGACCTCCTCGCCCTCCTCCCCGGCCCCGTCCCGGAGCGCGAAGACCGGCGAACCCTCCGCCCCGGCGCGGGAGTCCGCCGCCCACGGCAGCGAGGGCCCCCGAGGAGGCGAGGGCGCCGCCGAGCGCACGGGCGGCGGCATACCGTTCAACGTCGCCACCCGCCCCTACGTCTACGACAGCCCGTGCAGCCAGCACTTCCTCGTCGACCGCGAGCCCGAAAAGGTCGGCCCGCCCGCCGCCGAACAGGACGCGCCCCGCTGGGCGGTCGCGTACGGCGCGGTCTCCTCGGGGGAGCAGCGCGTCGCCCTCACCGTGCAGGGCACCGGGAAGGACACCGTCGTCCTGGAGGCGCTGCACGTACGCGTCGTCTCGAAGGGTGCCCCGCTCGCCTGGAACGACTACTCGATGGGCGTCGGCTGCGGGGGCGGCGTGGGCACCAAGTCGTTCGACGTCGACCTCGACAACGGCAGCCCCACCGTCACCGGCAAGAACGGCCAGCGCGACTTCCCGTACAAGGTCAGTGAGTCCGACCCGGAGGTCTTCTACGTCACCGCCCGCACCACGGCGCACGACGTCCGGTGGGACCTCGCCCTGACCTGGTCCAGCGGCGACCGCCACGGCACCGTGCACATCGACAACAACGGCACCCCGTTCCGCACCAGCGCCGACACCGGCCGCCCCGGCTACGACTACCCACTGGGCAACAGCGAGTGGATCAAGCGGCCGGAGTAACCACGTGGTGGACGGCGGCCGCCTCACGGCCGACCGGTCCAGCCGCGCACGTCGGGGGACGGGTCGGCCGGTGCGCCCTTGAGTTCGTGGAAGCCGGGGGCGCCCGCCACCACCAGGGTCGCGTCCCAGAGCCGTCCGGCGTCCTCGCCCCGGGGGACCCGGGACAGCACCGGCCCGAAGAAGGCGATCCGGGCGCCGTCGTCACCGCGCGGGTCCTGGACGGCGACGACCGGGGTGCCGACATGGGGGCCGAGGGCGGCGATGCCCTCGGCGTGGGAAGCGCGCACCGCGTCGTCGTGGACGCCGCACGACCCGGCCTCGACAAGCTCCGGGGGCAGCCCGGCGTCGGCCAGCGCCACTTCGGGATCGTTGATCCACTGCCGGGCGCCGCCGTCGCCGCGATCGGCCCAGAGGGCGGCGTAGAACGCGCCCAGCGCTTTCTGACCGTACTGCCGCAGGACGGCGGCGCAGATGCGTACGGGCACCCACAGGTAGCCCTCGGGGTCCCCTTCGGGATCGTCGTCACGGCCCTCGTTGAGCACCGCCAGGCTCATGACGCGCCAACGCACGTCCAGGGGCCGGACCGTGGCCGCCTCCACCACCCACCGCGAGGTGAGCCAGGTGTAGGGGCAGGCCGGATCGAACCAGAAGTCCACGGTCACTGTCGCCGTCATGGTGTGCTCCTCACACTCGCGGATAACGATCCGATCACCCATGGGGCCGCTGTCCCTTAGGCTTCGCCAGGAAACGTCGTCCGTCGCATCGCCTTCGGCCGCCAGTACGCCGACGCGTTCGGCGCCCGGCTGTGGATCCACGAGGGCGACCTCCGCTCCCGACCCGACGCCGACTCCGTCATCCGAGGCCAAGACGGCTCCGCCTTCGAGGCGGTCTGGGAGCGAGCGGTGCCGCATGCGGAGTACGCACCCGCGTGTCGGTCCTGACGGGGGAACAGCGGTGCCGATACCCACCCTGGAGCCGGTGCCGGTGCGGGGCTGCACGATCCGCGTGGCGCTGGGCAGGCAGAGGGCCGAGTCCCGCCGAGCGGGCAATCTGCCCAAGGGCACGGACATGAAGGTCAGGCGGCGGCACCGTGCCGAAACGGGAGCCCTTCCCAATTCCTAGCGCAGGATTGCCTCCAGGAACTCGCTGCTCAGCCGGGCCACCACCCTGACGTCGAGCTGGTGGTACACATACCGGCTTCGACGCCGGGTGGTGATCAGGCCCGCCTTCTTCAGGGTGCTCACGTGGCGGGATATCTCCGGAGCGGTCATGCCGTGTGCCTGGGCCAGCTCGCTGGTGGTGAACGCGCTGCGGGCAAGGCTGCGGCACAGCTGCATGCGCACCGGGTGGGACAGCGCGGCCATCCGCAGGGCCAGCTGCTCCACCGAGGCCGGGGCGACGAGTTCCGGGGAGTTCGCCGGGTAGTGCAGCACCGGCTGCCACCCGTGGCGTCGCAGGACCATCAGGTGCGGCCAGCCCAGGCTCGTCGGTACGAGCAGCAAACCGCTGTCCGCCGAGGTCCCGGGGCCCGCGAAGAACTTGTCGACGGTGATCCGCCCGGCGGCCAATCGGGAGCCCGGGGAGTCACCTGCGCGCCACCCCTTGACAGGCCGCCGCCAGGGGGCGCAGTCTTACCGCCCAATACGCAGAGCGCAATATATTGGAGCGCCGATGAACGCACCGCCTACGCGAACCACCAGCACAAACACGGATTCCGGACCCCCACCGGGGCTTCTGCGGCGATGTCTGCGGATGCCGATCGGCGTGCAGTCGATCATCGCCGTCGGGCTGGGAGCCCTCATCGGGGCCCTGGCGCCGACCGTCGGCGAGCAGATGAAGATCCTCGGCGACATCTTCCTGAACCTGGTGCAGGTCGTCGTCCTGCCCCTGGTCTTCCCGCTCATCGTGCTGGGCATCGCCCGCATGGAGTCGGTCAAGAAGGTCGGCCGGATCGCGGGGAAGGCCATCCTCTACTTCGAGCTGGTCACCACCGTCGTCCTGCTGATCGCCGTGGGCCTCGCGAAGTTCACCGGCATCGGCAAGGGCGCCCCCGTCGGGACCGCCGACCCCAAGGACCTGGAAAGCCTGGACCAGGGGATCGACTTCCACGAGCTGATCCTGCACGCGGTTCCGAAGAACATCTTCGCCGCCTTCAGCGAGGGCAACCTGCTCGGCGCGATCGTCTTCGCCCTGCTGGTGGGCGTGGCCATGGCCGCCATCGGCGAGAAGGCGGCTCCCTTCGCCACGGTGCTGGACTCCGTCGCGACGGTGATGTTCAAGGTCGTCGGGTACGTCATCCGCGTCGCCCCCGTGGGCGTGCTCGGCTTCCTCTCGTACGACGTCGCCCACTACGGCTTCGGCAACCTGCGCAGCCTCATGGGATTCATCGCCGTCGTCTACGCGGGCCTGGTCATCGTGATCGGCGTGCTGTTCCCCCTCATCGCCGCGATCTACCGCATCCGCTACATCGCGCTGCTGAAATCGATCGCCAACCTGGCAGGCATAGCCTTCGTCACCCGCAGCTCCGAATCCGTGCTGGCTCCGCTCATGGGCAAGCTGGAGGACTTCGGCCTCAACCGGTCGACGACCTCGTTCGTCGTCCCCCTGGGCTACTCGTTCAACACCGACGGCTCCGTCCTGTACCAGGCCGCGGGCCTGGTCTTCATCGCCAACGCCTACGGCGCCGACACTTCCCTGCCCGCCCTGCTCGTCATGGTCGGTGTGCTGGTGCTCCTCTCCAAGGGGATGGCGGGCGTGGCCTCCGCCTCCGTCGTCGTCCTCATCGCGGCCGGCAACAGCATCGGACTGCCCGCCGAGGGCATCGCCCTGCTGCTCGGCGTGGACTTCATCGTCGACATGGCCCGCACCGGCGTGAACGTCATCGGCAACGCACTCGCCGCCGCCGTCGTGGACAGTTCCGAGAAGCGACGGGAGGCCAAACACGGACGGCGCGAGGCCGCCGCCGACGCCACCGGGACCGACGACACCGGCCTCGCACCGCAGTTCGCCCAGGCCCTCCGGAAGGACGGCGCACGGTGACCAACCCGGTCGGCACAACGGAGATCATCGGCATCCTCGGCGGCATGGGTCCGGCGGCCACCGCCGACTTCTACGCCAAGCTGGTGTCGATGACGCCGGGCCGCAGCGACCAGGACCACCTCAGGGCGGTCATCTGGTCCGACCCCACCATCCCGGACCGCACCGAGGCGCTCCTCGGCAACGGCCCCGACCCCACCCCCTGGCTCCTCAACGGCAGCCGCGTCCTGCGCGAGGCCGGTGCCACCGTCATCGCCATCCCCTGCAACACCGCCCACGCCTTCGTCCCCCGCATCGCCGACCACGTCGGCCTGCCGATCATCCACATGATCGGTGAGGTGGCCGACCACCTCACCACCCTGCGACCGGCCGTCCGTACGGCGGGGCTGTTGGCCACCACCGGCACCGTCCGTGCGGGCCTGTACCAGGAATGGCTCGACCGCTACGGCATCCGCCTCGTGCTGCCCGACGACGCCGACCAGGACGGCGAGGTCATGGCCGCCATCCGCGCCGTGAAAGCGGGCACCCTCGCCACCGCCACCGCGTCCCTGACCCGGGCAGCATGGCGGCTGACCGCACGGGGCGCGCAGGCGATCATCGCAGGATGCACCGAGATCCCCCTCGGCCTTCCCTCCGACGCCGTCGACGTCCCCCTCATCGACCCCGCCGCCATCCTGGCCAGAGCCCTCGTCCGCCGGACCCGCGCGGCATGAGGCAGCCGACCCGGACAGGAAGCGATGTATTGTACGCAATATGTCACTGGACAGCCCTGTCTCCCGCCGCCTCCTCAGCGACGAGGTCTTCCACCGTCTGCGCGACTCCATCGTGCGCGGCGAACTGGTCCCGGGGGAGAAGGTCAAGGACAGCGAACTCGCCGAGCGCCTCGGGCTCAGCCGCACCCCGGTGCGCGAGGCACTCGCCCGGCTCGCCGACATCGGACTGGTCGAGGCCAAACCGGGCGTCTACACCCGCATCACCACCCTCAACCGCCGCGACGTCGAAAAGACCCTCGCGGTCCTGCGCGCCCTCGACCATCTCGCCATAGAGACCGCCGTGCCGGTCATGACCGAGCAGGACCTGAAGCACATGCGCGAGGCCAACCGGGCCTTCGAACGCGCCGTCGCCGACAACGACACCGACGCCGCGCTCGCCGCCGACGACTGCTTCCACGCCGTCCCCATCACGGCCGCGGACAACCCCGTGCTCAGCCGGATCGTCGAACAGGTCCACCCCCAGATCCATCGCATCCTCTACCGCAAGTTCTCCACGCTGCTGGGCGGTCGCAACACCATCGAGCACCACGACCAGCTCATCGAGGTCTGCGCCACCGGCGACGCCCGCGCCGCCGCCGAACTCTCCGGACAGCACTGGTCCGCACTCGGCGGCCACATCAACCAGCTCTTCGACACCAATCAGTTCGCCTGAGCCCGCCAGAAACCGATTCGCCCGCGTGATCGTCTCCGGGAGTGGGCCCGGACGGATGGGAAGCGGTGGACGGTGAAGGCGGAAATGCTGCGGCGGGTGCGGCGGTGGGGGACGGGCGAGGGGCGGTCCGTCTGGACGCGGGGGCGGGTGCTCGCCGGGCTGGCCGTGCTGACGGCCGGGTTGTTGGCGTTCCACCGGGCGGTGCCCAACTCCGTGGGGCGGCTGGGCAGTCTGCTGGAGGCGTTCCTGCCGTGGCTCGGCCTGGTGGTCGTCGTGCTGCTGGGCCTGGCGCTGCTGCGTCGTTCGGCCACCGCGCTGGTGGCCCCGCTGCTGCCGGTGGCGGCGTGGACGTACCTCTTCGGCGGGCTGCTCCTGCCCGGGGAGACGGAAAGCGACCTGCTCGTGGTGCAGCACAACGTCAGCGACGAGAACGACGACCCGGCGGGTACGGCCCGCTCCCTGGCCGACGCCGGGCCCGATCTCATCGCGCTGGAGGAGCTGGTGCCCAAGGCGCTACCGGCGTACGAGAAGACCCTCGCGCCGGAGTACCCGTACCACGCCGTGCGGGGCACGGTCGGGCTGTGGTCGAAGCACCGGCTCACCGATGTGCGGCCGTTGGACATCAAGCCCCGGGAGATCACGGAGGACTGGCGACGCGGGCTGCGGGCCGGGGTCCGTACGCCGCGCGGTGAGGTCGCGGCGTACGTCGCGCACCTGCCCTCGGTGCGCGTCGGGGCGAGCGGCCTCGCGTCCTCCCGGCGCGACGAGAGCGCCGGGCTGCTGGGCGAGGCCATCGCCGCCGAGCAGCGGAAGACGGTGATCCTTATGGGCGACCTCAACGGCACGGTCGAGGACCGTGGGCTGTCCCCGCTGACCTCCCGGATGAACGTGGCGGAGCGGGGCTTCGCGTTCAGCTTCCCCGCCGGTTTCCCGCTGGCCCGGATCGACCAGGTGATGGCGCGCTCGGCGACGGTCGGCCACCTCCGCACCCTGCCCGCCACCGGCAGCGACCACCTTCCGGTCGCCGCCCGGATCATCTTGGGCGCTTAGGGACGGGGCTGTGACCTTCTCTGAACCGCTGAGGTTTCGACGTCGGCGCCCGGGTTGAGCAGTTGAAGTACACGGCGTACTGGCCAAGCCATCCGTGCGGGCCCCCGGCCCGTCCCGGCAAGGGGCTCGCACGGAGCCGGAATCAGCTCGGCTGGTCGCCGGTGTACCGGTAGATGTCGCCGGCGCTGTTGACGTGCCACACGGTGCCGTCGGCGCCCGCGCCGATGTCGGTGGCGACGCCGGGGATCTTGATCCACGGGTTGGTGCCGCTGGCGTCGTTGTTGGTGTACCGGTAGATGCTTCCGGCGGGGTCGATGCCCCACACGTTCGTCCGGGAGCCCACCGCGATGCGCTTGAGGCTGCCGGGGACGCCCTTCCACGCGGCCGAGCTGTCCTGGTCCCCGATGTATCGGTAGATCTGGTTGCCGCTGTTGACGCACCACACGGTGCCGTCGGCGCCCGCGCCGATGTCGGTGGCGACGCCAGAGATCTTGATCCACGGGTTGGCGTCGTTGTTGGTGTAGCGGTAGATGGCGCCGGCGGAGTCCACCCCCCACACGTTCGTCCGGGAGCCCGCGTCGATGCGGACCAGGCTCCCGTTGATGCCCACCCAGTTGGTGGTCCCCTGGTCTCCGATGTACCGGTAGATCTGGTTGCCGCTGTTGACCCCCCACACGGTGCCGTCTGCCGCGGCACCGATGTCGCTCAATCCCCCGGGGATGTTGATCCACGGGTTGGCGTCGTAGTTGGTGTACCGGTAGATGGCGCTTGCCGCGTTCACACCCCACACCGTCGTCCTGGACCCCACCGAGATGGCACTGAGACCGCCCGCGACCTTCACCCAGTCCGCCATGTCGAGCACACCCTTTCCCGAATCCGGTAGTAGCCGTCATCCTTCGCAATGAGATGAGCTGATAAGCCAGGAGAACGCCTGTACTGATCTCAAATAGGTCAGTAAGTGAGTGTTTCAACTCCTATCTCCTTGTGGGGCGGAGGCAGGAGCTCCTCGGGAGGCAGCACTTTGGCGCGAAGCGTTGTCCCACCCTGGGGGGATCGACACGAGCGCCGGTTCATGCCTCCCACCAGGTCGGCCCTGTCGGCCGGGGGCGGACGGGGGCGGCGGGGGAGACCGGGAGACGGCAGGAGCGAGCGTTCAGCGGTTCCGTAGGCGCGGGCGCAGGTGCCGACGGAGAGCTTGCGGCGCTCGAAGTGGCCGAGGAAGTCCTCCCACTAGGAGAGTCGGTGGGAGTGCCGCGCAGCACGATCCCTGTTCCTGTCCCTGCGGGTACTAGGGTCGGCGGTGTCTGGAGCGGGCCGACGGTGACGACGACCCTTGGGCCATGGCACACATACTCGTCACCGGCGGCACCGGCTTCCTGGCCTCCCACACGATCGCGCGGCTCTTGGTGTCCGGGCACTCGGTCACCACCACCCTGCGGTCCCTGGCGCGGCGACCCGACGTCGCCACGATGCTCGACGCGGCCGGGGCGCCGGGCCGGGATCAGGTCATCTACGTCGAGGCCGATTTGACCTCCGACGCCGGGTGGGACGAAGCGGCATCGGGTGCCGACTACGTCCTGCACATCGCCTCACCGTTTCCCGGCGCGGCCCCGAAGGACGAGAACGACCTGATCGGGCCCGCCCGCGACGGGGCGCTGCGGGTACTGCGCGCGGCCCGGGACGCCGGGGTGGGGCGGGTGGTGCTCACCTCGTCGTTCGCCGCCGTCGGCTACGGCCACGGCTCGACCCACCGCGTCTTCACCGAAGCGGACTGGACCAACCCCGACGGGCCGGGAGTCACCCCGTACGTCAAGTCCAAGACCCTCGCCGAGCGCGCGGCGTGGGACTTCATCACCGACCAGGCACCGGGGATGGAATTGACCGTGATCAACCCGGTCGGGATATTCGGGCCGGTCCTCGGCCCGGACTACTCCAGCTCGGTCCGCATCATCACCGCCATGCTCAACGGCTCCCTGCGCGCCGCCCCGCCGATCTGGACCAACACCGTCGACGTCCGGGACGTCGCCGACCTCCACATCAAGGCCATGACCGCGCCGGCGGCCGCCGGGCAGCGGTATCTGGCAGTGGCCGGAGAGCCCCTCTCCTTCCATGACATCGCCCTGGCGCTGCGCTCCCGGCTCGGCGAGTCCGCGGCGAAGGCTCCCACCCGTGCCGCACCGGCATGGCTGCTGAGACTGCTGGCCGTGGTCACCCCGCAGCTGCGCGAGACGATTCCGCAGCTGGGCGTGGTCCGGCGGGCCAGCAACGCCAAAGCACGCGAACACCTCGCCTGGACCCCGCGCTCGAACGAGCAGAGCGTCGTCGCCACCGCCGACAGCCTGATCCGGCTCGGCCTGCTCACCGGCTAACGTCGAAGGATGCAGCCCATGGCCGACACCCTCGGCGGCTTTCTGCGAGCGCGGCGGGAGCAGCTCAGCCCGGAGCAGGCCGGCCTTCCCGCGGGCGTTCGCCGCCGCGTCCCCGGGCTGCGCCGCGAGGAAGTCGCGTACCTCGCCGGTATCAGCCCCGAGTACTACCTGCGGCTGGAACAGGGGCGCAACCAGCACCCCTCGGACGAGATCCTCGACAGCCTGGCCAGCGCCCTTCAGCTCGACGACGACGCCATCGTCTACCTGCACCGCCTCGCGCACCCCGCGCCCGCGGCCCGCCGCCGGCGGCCGCGCCGACAGGGCAGCGATGCCACCCTTCAGCCCCTGCTCGACGGTTGGCCGCTCACCCCCGCCTACGCCCAGGGACCCGACGGACGGGTCGTCGCCGCGAACCCCCTCGCCGTGGCCCTCTGCCCGTTCTTCGCCGTCGGGCACAACCCGCTGCGTGCCGCGTTCCTCGAACCGGAGATGCGCAGCCTCTACCCCCAGTGGGACGACATGACCGCGAAGGCCGTCTCCGGCCTTCGCGCCGTGCTCAGCCTGGACGACGCCGATCCCGACCTGCTCGCGACCATCGGAGAACTCACCGTCGCCAGCCAACGCTTCCGCACCCTGTGGGCCAAGCGGGACGTGCGCCGCCGCGCCACCGGCCACACCCGGTTCGACCACCCGCAGGTCGGCACGCTCGACCTGCGGTACGAGAAGCTGCTCAGACCGGAAGCACAGCAGCTCCTCGTGATCTACCACGCGGACCCCGGCTCACCCAGCGCCGAAGGTCTGCAGCTCCTCGCCGGACTCACCTCCGGTCGCGATGGCGCTGTGGACTGATGCCGCGGGCTCCGCGGGCCCGCTCTACCGCTCGCCCAGCCAGATCGGGTTGGTCAGGGCGACCATCGGGCCCGGTACGCCCGACGCGCCGCCGTCCGCCGCCGGGTGGCGTATCTCGGCGCGTACGTAGGCCGCGTAGGAGGGCGTGGTCTTCCACTCCACCGTGCCGGAGCCGGAGTCGGGGAGGGCGGTGGCGTACAGCGGGCCCTGGTCGGTGATGAGGCGGACCTGGCGGCCCGGGCCCGCGCCCGTGACCTTCAGACGGACCGTCACCTCGGTGTCGGGGGCGACCGCCAGCCGGTCGGCGATTCCGGCGTGGTGGCCGCGGCCGTCCACCGCCTCGAAGGCGAGGTCGACCGTGGACGACTCGGCGATCCAGCAGCGGCCGGAGCGGATGCCGTCCTGGAGGGCGGTGCGCGACAGGTCGTCGGCGAGGACGACGGTCTGGGGGAGGCCGACGGGCGCGGGCTCGCGGTGGGAGTCGCTGTTGCCGACGGCGGGCAGCCAGCGGCCGTCCCCGCGGGCGGCGGCGACCAGGGTGTTGTCCCACTCCAGGACGGTCGCCTCGTCGTCCGGGCCGAAGTCGGCGTTCCACACCTCGACCGCGTCGGCCTCGTTGAAGCCGAACTTCCAGTTGCAGCCGACGCAGGTGCCGTGCGGATGGGCGGGGATCACCAGGCCGCCCGCCTGCCGGATTTTGCGCGCGAACTGGCCGAAGCGGTTGTCCCGGGCGCGGTAGCGCCAGTCGATGAAGGTGCCCGGGGCGATGCCGAGGGCCACCACATGACCGTTCCGGGTGGTGATCTCCTCACCGGTGATGATCAGCAGGTCGTCGCCCCACAGGCCCTCGAACGCACCGTGGGCGGAGGTGGTGTTGTGCTCGGTCGTGGTGATGAAGTCGAGCCCGGCGGCGCGGGCGGCGGCGGCCAGCTCGGCCGGGGTGCGCTTGCCGTCGGAGTGCACGGTGTGCAGATGGGAGTCGCCCCGGTACCAGGCCCGGCCGCGCCCCTTGGCCCGCTGCGGCGGGTACACCGGCTTCGGCGTCGTGCCGGGAGGGCCGAACCGCAGGGTGACGGTGACCTTGTAGTCCAGGCCTTGCGGGGCGACCGTGTACGGGCCGAGGACGACATGCCAGGTGCCCGCCCGCACCGGCCCGGCGAGGTATCCGGGGGTGGCCTCCGCGGCGCTGATCGCGAACTCCGTACGCGCGCCGCCGGACCAGCCGCGGAAGCCGCGCCCGCCCAGCTCCGTACCGCGCTCGTCGAAGATGCCGATGTCGCACGCGTTCCCCTGCGTGCCCGCGGGGACGGCCGGTTTGTCGTACGAATAAGAGACCGCGATCTCGCGGACCCCGGACGGCACCTCCACCGGCAGATAGACGAAGTCCGGGGAGCCGGTGGGCAGATGACCGGTGATCGTGCGCGCCTTCTCGTCTCTGCCGTCCCCCGCGTCGGCCTGCGCGAAGGACACCGGGTCGAGCGTGAGCATCCCCGCCGCGCCCGCGAGCGTGGAGAGTCTGAGTACGTCCCGTCGCTGCAGGCCTGCCCCCAGTTGTCCTACCTGCCGTCGTGTCACCCGCGTCACCTGGTTTCTCCGAAGATGCCCTGGCCTTCAGGCCAGGGAGGAATGGGACTCCTGCGGAGCTGGGCCGGTGTGGCCGAATCGTCGTTGCGGCCATTCGGTGTCCACCGTGCCCAGTGCCGGGGCAGGCCGCACAGGCCAGGAACTCTCAACTGTCGTACCTCCCGTTTAGATTGGCGATTGTGACTGCGGAAGTGAAGACCGGCGAGGACATCGGGTATGCCCGGTGGACCTTCCGGCTTCGCGTGTCCGCCAGCGCCCGTGTGGCGCTTGAGGCGGAGTGGGGCCGGTGCCGATGGGTGTGGAACGAGTGCGTGGCCCGCTCGAAGAGGGCCCACCAGGGCGGGGAGAAGTGCGGACCGGCCGCGCTCGACAAGATGCTGACCGAGGCCCGCCGCATCACACCCTGGCTCCGGGAGGGCTCCTCGGTTCCTCAGCAGCAGCTCATCCGAGACTTCGGCGAGTCCCGCGCGAAGGCGCTGAAGAACATCAAGGACCGGCTCCCCGTGCACCGGCGGGCGGGGATGCCCCGCTGGAAGAAGAAGCGGGACTGTGGCCCGACCCTGAACTACACCCGGCGTGGCTTCCGCTTGAAGGACGGGCGCCTGCACCTGGCGGGCGGCATCGTGCTGACGGTCGTGTGGTCGCGCGAGCTTCCGGCCGATCCGTCGAGCGTGCGCGTCTATAGGGACAGCGTTGGCCATTGGTACGCGTCGTTCGTCGTTCCCGCCCAGGTCGAGCCGCTTCCCCGGACCGGCTTGGTGCTGGGTGTGGACTGAATGGGCCGCAAGCACCAGCGGGACATCCGGCTGGTGCACCCTGCGCACACCACCATGGACTGTGCGCGGTGCGGAGCGAGAACCAAGCACGCACTACCTCTCTCGGAACGTACCTACACCTGCCTCGCGTGCGGAGCCGTGTCCCCCGGGGACAAGAACTCCGCCCATGTGATGCTCGTCCGGGCTGGTCTGAACCCGGCTGGTGTCGAGGGCGTAAGACCTCCCGGGCCGCCGGTCCGGAAGGCAGCCTGAGCCAGGGATCTCTCGCCATTTGGCGGGAGAGCAGTCAAACCGTTGTACGCGTCGATGACATCCGCGGAAAGCCCTGTGGATAACCTCGTGGCGGTGAGGGAACATACGTCCCCTCAACCCCCGGCGGCAGGAGCGGCCCCTTCATGCGCATCGCGACCACCGTCTTCCTCACCGACGAGACCGTCCGCCCCGCCTGGCTCGGGCGCGAGCTGGAGCAGCGCGGATTCGCCGGGCTGTATCTGCCCGAGCACACCCACATCCCGGTCAGCCGCGACACCCCCGCCCCCATGGGCGAGCCGCTGCCGCGCCCGTACGGCCGCACCCTCGACCCGTTCGTGGCGCTCGGCCAGGCGGCCGCCGTCACCGAGCGGCTGGCGCTCGGCACCGGCATCTGCCTCGTCGCCCAGCACGATCCGGTCGTCCTCGCGAAGAGCGTGGCCACCCTGGACTTCCTGTCCGGCGGGCGCTTCACCTTCGGCATCGGCTACGGCTGGAACGTCGAGGAGGCCGCCGACCACGGCACCGTCTGGGCGGAGCGCCGCGAGCTGGTCCGCGACCGGATGGCGCTGATGCGCGCCCTGTGGACGGAGGAGCCCACGGCCCATCAGGGCCCGTACGCGTCAGTACGGGCGAGCCTCGCGTACCCCAAACCGGTGATCCGGGAGCGCCCGTCCGGCGATCCGCTCACCGGGCCGCGCACCCTGATCGGCGGGGCGGCCGGGCCGAAGCTGTTCGCGCACATCGCCGCGTACGCGGACGGCTGGCTGCCGATCGGCGGCGGCGGTCTTACGGAGAGCCTTCCAGAACTGCGCCGCGTCTGGGCGGACGCGGGGCGCGACCCGGCGGCGCTGGAGGTCGTGCCGTACGCGGTGCGCCCCTCGCCCGGCAAGCTCGCCCACTACGCCGACCTCGGCATCGAGGAGGTCGTCGTGCAGCTCCCGCCCGGGGACGAGACGGAGATCCTGCACACCCTGGACGCCTGCGCGCGGTACCTGTAGCCGGGGTGTCTGTAGCCCGCATGGATATTCCCGGCACCGGCGCCGAATTGTCGTGATCAGACCCACAAAACCGCAGGCCCGGACGGTCTGGCGGTGACGGACCCCACTCGTATGCTCGGAGGATGACCACGAGCGCGCAGGGAAATGGACCGACGCCCCCCACGGCCAACGCGATGCGCCGTGCGCTCAAGCGCGCCCGCGAGGGCGTGGCGCTGGACACCGCCGAGGCGGCGGTGCTGCTCCAGGCGCGCGGGGACGACCTGAGCGACCTGGCCGCGTCCGCCGCGCGCGTGCGGGACGCCGGTCTGGAGGCCGCGGGCCGCCCCGGGGTCATCACGTACTCGCGGAGCGTCTTCATCCCGCTCACCCGGCTGTGTCGCGACAAGTGTCACTACTGCACGTTCGCGACCGTCCCCGGCAAGCTGCGCCGCGAGGGCCACGGGATGTTCATGTCCCCCGACGAGGTGCTGGACATCGCCCGCCGCGGCGCCGAGATGGGCTGCAAGGAAGCGCTGATCACGCTCGGCGACCGCCCCGAGGACCGCTGGCCCGAGGCGCGGGAGTGGCTGGAGGCCGAGGGGTACGACGACACCATCGCGTACGTACGGGCCATGGCGATCCGCATCCTGGAGGAGACCGGGCTGCTGCCGCACCTCAACCCCGGCGTCATGACCTGGACGGACTTCCAGCGCCTCAAGCCCGTCGCGCCCTCCATGGGCATGATGCTGGAGACCACGTCCGAGCGGCTGTGGAGCGAGCCCGGCGGCCCGCACTACGGCTCGCCGGACAAGGAACCGGCCGTCCGGCTGCGCGTTCTGGAGGACGCGGGCCGCAGCTCCGTCCCGTTCACCAGCGGGCTGCTGATCGGCATCGGGGAGACGTACGAGGAGCGCGCCGATTCGCTGTTCGCGCTGCGCCGGGTGGCCCGCTCGTACCACGGCATCCAGGAAGTCATCGTCCAGAACTTCCGCGCCAAGCCGGACACGGCGATGCGCGGCATGCCGGACGCCGAGCTGGACGACCTGGTCGCCACCGTCGCGGTCGCCCGGCACATCCTCGGCCCCTCCGGCTGCATCCAGGCGCCGCCGAACCTGGTCGACGCGGAGTACGAGCGGCTGATCGGCGCTGGTGTCGACGACTGGGGCGGCGTCTCCCCGCTCACCCCGGACCACGTCAACCCCGAGCGCCCCTGGCCCCAGGTGGACGAGCTGGCGGAACGCTCCGCGGCCGCCGGGTTCGAGCTTCGCGAACGGCTCGCCGTCTACCCCGAGTTCGTGACCCGCGGCGAGCCGTGGCTGGACCCGCGGCTGCTGCCGCACGTGCGCGCGCTGGCCGACCCGGAGACGGGCCTCGCCCGCCCGGACGCCAAGCCCGCCGGGCTGCCCTGGCAGGAGCCCGACGAGGGGTTCACCGCGACCGGGTCCGGCCGCACCGATCTGCACCGCACGATCGACACCGAGGGCCGCACCGGCGACCGGCGCGACGACTTCGACGAGGTGTACGGCGACTGGGAGGCGCTGCGCGAGGCCGCCGCCCCCGGCATGGCCCCCTCCCGTATCGACGCGGACGTGAAGGCCGCCCTGTCGCAGGCCGCCGACGACCCGACGAAGCTCACCGACCCCGAGGCGCTGGCCCTCCTGCACGCCGACGGGCCCGCGCTGGACGCCCTGTGCGGCATCGCCGACGACCTGCGGCGCGCGGCCGTCGGCGACGACGTCACGTACATCGTCACTCGCAACATCAACTTCACCAACGTCTGCTACACCGGCTGCCGCTTCTGCGCCTTCGCGCAGCGCCGCACCGACGCCGACGCGTACACCCTCTCCCTCGACCAGGTCGCCGACCGCGCCCAGCAGGCGTGGGACGTGGGCGCGGTGGAGGTGTGCATGCAGGGCGGCATCCACCCGGACCTGCCCGGTACGGCGTACTTCGACGTCGCCCGGGCCGTGAAGGAGCGCGTCCCCGGGATGCACGTCCACGCGTTCTCACCCATGGAGGTCGTCAACGGCGCCAGCCGCACGGGGATGTCCATCCGGGAATGGCTGACGGCGGCGCGCGACGCGGGCCTCGACACCATCCCGGGTACGGCGGCCGAGATCCTCGACGACGAGGTGCGCTGGATCCTCACCAAGGGCAAGCTGCCGACGGCGACCTGGGTGGAGGTCATCAAGACCGCGCACGAGCTGGGCATCCGCTCGTCCTCGACCATGATGTACGGCCATGTCGACCAGCCGCGCCACTGGCTGGGCCATCTGCGGCTGCTGGCGGAGATCCAGCAGGAGACGGGCGGCTTCACCGAGTTCGTCACCCTCCCCTTCATCCACACCAACGCCCCCGTCTACCTCGCCGGTATCGCCCGCCCCGGCCCCACCACCCGCGACAACCGCGCCGTGACGGCCATGGCGCGCGTCCTCCTCCACCCGCACATCCCCAACATCCAGACCAGCTGGGTCAAGCTCGGCACCGAGGGCGCGGCGGAGATGCTGCGCTCCGGCGCCAACGACCTGGGCGGCACGCTCATGGAGGAGACCATCTCCCGCATGGCGGGCTCCTCGTACGGCTCCTACCGCTCCATCCAGGACCTCATCGGCATCGCCGACCTGGCGGGCCGCCCGGCCCGCCCCCGGACGACGACGTACGGGGACGTCCCGGAGGAGCGGCAGACCGCCGCCCTCGCCTCGGACGGCCACCTTCCGGAGCTGCTACCGGTGCTCGGCGACTGAGCCCTTCCGCCAGGCGGATTCGCGCAGCAGCCGCAGCCCGTTGAGGCCGACCAGGACCGTGGAGCCCTCGTGTCCGGCGACCCCGAGCGGCAGCGGCAGCTGCCCGGCCAGGTCCCAGACGACCAGCGCGGTGATGCAGGCCCCGGCGATGACCAGGTTCTGGACGACCAGCCGCCGGGCGGTGCGGGAGAGCCGTACGACGGCGGGCAGGGCGGCCAGTTCGTCCCGTACGACGACCGCGTCGGCCGTCTCCAGGGCCAGGTCGGAGCCCGCCCTGCCCATCGCGACGCCGGTGTGGGCGGCGGCCAGGGCGGGGGCGTCGTTGACGCCGTCCCCGACGACCATGACGCGGCGCCCGGCGTCGGCCAGCTCCCGTACGGCGGCCACCTTGTCCTGCGGCAGCAGCCCGGCGCGTACGTCGTCGATGCCGGTCTCGGCGGCGAGACGGTCGGCGGCGCGCCGGTTGTCGCCGGTGAGCAGCGCGGGCCGGGAGCCGGTCAGCGCCGCGAGGCTGTCGACCGCTTCCGCCGCGTCCGGGCGGAGCCGGTCGGCGAGGCCGAGGATTCCGGCCGCGCGGCCGTCCACGAGGACGGCGACGGCGGTGCGCCCGTCCGCCTCCACCTCGGCGACGACGCCGCACGGGTCGGGGAGCAGCCGCGCGGGCGCCCCCACCCGCACCTCGCGCCCCTCGACGGTCGCGGAGACGCCGAGCCCGGGCGCGGAGCCGAACCCCTCGGCGTCCGGCACCCGGATCCCGCGGCCCGTCGCCGCGTCCACGACGGCCCGGCCCAGGGGGTGTTCGCTCGGCCGCTCCGCCGCGGCCGCCAGCCGCAGCAGCGCGTCCTCGTCCAGCCCCGCACCGGGCAGCGGGCGCACCTCGGTCACCCGGGGCGTGCCCTCGGTGAGCGTGCCGGTCTTGTCCAGCGCGACGGCGTCCACCTGCCCCAGCCGCTCCATGACGACCGCCGACTTCACCAGCACGCCATGGCGCCCGGCGTTGGCGATGGCGGACAGCAGCGGCGGCATGGTGGCCAGCACGACCGCGCACGGTGACGCGACGATCATGAACGTCATCGCCCGCAGCAGCGTCGGCTGAAGCGCCGCGCCGAGCGCGAGCGGGACCGCGAACAGGGCGAGCGTGGCGGCCACCATCACCAGCGAGTACCGCTGTTCGACCCGCTCGATGAACAGCTGGGTGGGCGCCTTGGTCTCCGACGCCTCCTGGACCATCCGTACGATGCGGGCGATCACCGAGTCCGACGGGTCCCGTACGACCCGTACCCGCAGCGCACCGGTGCCGTTGACGGTCCCGGCGAACACCTCGTCCCCGGCCGCCTTGGCGACCGGCAGCGGCTCGCCCGTGATGGTGGCCTGGTCGACGTCGCTCTCCCCGTCCACCACCCGCCCGTCGGCCCCGACCCGCTCCCCGGGCCGGACCAGGACGGTGTCCCCGACCGCCAGCGCGTCGACGCCCACCGTCTCCTCGCCCCCTTCGGGCAGCAGCCGGGTGGCGGTCGCGGGGGCCAGGTCCAGCAGCCCGCGCACCGAGTCGGCGGTCCGCGCGGTGGCGACGGCCTCCAGCGCGCCGGAGGTCGCGAAGATGACGATCAGCAGCGCGCCGTCCAGCACCTGCCCGATCGCCGCCGCGCCGAGCGCCGCGACGACCATCAGCAGATCCACGTCCAACGTGCGCTCCTTGAGCGCCTTCAACCCCTCCAGCCCCGGCTCCCAGCCCCCGGTGACGTACACCGCCCCGTACAGCGGCCCCCACACCCACCCGGGCGCGCCGAGCAGCTGCGCGGCCAGCGCGACCAGGAACAGCACGAGCGCCGAAAGCGCCCAGCGGGCCTCCGGCAGGGCGAGTACGCGCGTACGACGGCGGGGTACGGCGGCGGGCCGGGCCGTCGCCGGCGCGGACCGGGTGGTGAGCGTGGACGTCATGGCCGCAGACGTTACCACCAACATGTGAACAAGTATTCATGCATCGGCCGGTCCGTAGGATGAGCCCATGGGCCATGGAGCACAAACCCCCGCCGGCGACGCCGCCGCCCCGCGCGCCCGCCTCACCCCCGAGAACGCCCAGACGGTCGCCGCCACCCTCCAGGCCCTCGCCACCCCCTCACGCCTGCTGATCCTGGCCCGCCTCCGCGAGGGCCCCTGCCCGGCCACCGAACTCGCCGAAGCCGTCGGCATGCAGCAGTCCGCCTGCTCCCACCAGCTACGCCTGCTCCGCAACCTCGGCCTGGTCACCGGCACCCGCCAGGGCCGCTCCGTCGTCTACTCCCTCCACGACAACCACGTCGCGGAACTCCTCGACCAGGCCCTCCATCACGTGGAACACCTCCGCCTGGGCGTCACGGACTGACCCGGCCGCCGGCTGGGCGTGTACGACGCAGGCTGTCGATCTCCGCGAGCGGGTCCGGCGGTGCCGGAAAGCTGGAAGCGTGCGCGGGGCAGGCGTAAACGGTATGTCCGCCTCCACTCGCGCCGTGGCCTACCGCGACGACGACCGGCTCGGCGGTCGGCCGCTGGCAGCGGTGACAGACCTGAATCACCGCCGCGCCACCTCGCCCGAACCAAGCTCTGCGATGGCGGCCAGCGCCAGCGCGCCCCGCAGCATCGCGGCATCGGTGAGGTAGCGATCGGGCCCGATCGGGATGCGCCAAGCGTGCCGGGCCGGGTGGTCCGATGCGCTGGCGGCACCCCGATGAAGCTCGAAGCGTCCGCGCCCGTACCAAGCACCCGCACGCCCGGCACATCCCACCCCTCCGCCGTCCCCGGCCGCACCAGCCAGTACAACGGACCGTGCCGGTCCTGGATGACGGCACCCGACTCGTGCCCGAGCAGCCGTAAGGCGCGCTCCCCGACAGCGGCGGACGCGCGGACGGCGTCCCACCATCTGCCGGTCGGTAGGACGGTGATGTCGCTGCCGCTTGGGGGCGTCCACGGCCTGCTGCTCGTGTCCATGTGAATGTCCCTGGTTCTCTCGGTCCAATCGGCGAGTAATTCGCTGGTCATGACGCTATGAATCAACGCATTGAGCACAAAGGGACCGAGAGTACGGGATGATGGCGAGGCGACGACCCGGCTAGGGGGACTCATGGCGAAGGCTGACCCACCTTCCCTGACTCGCAGTCAGGGAAGGCGCGATCGCGCCCGCAGGGGCATCGTTTCCGGGTACGTTTTTCGCCTGATAAGGGAACAACTGAATCTCACCCAGGACGCACTCGCCGAGCGGTTCCGGGTCTCGCTCGACACGATCGCGGGGTGGGAGTGCGGGCGGCGGCCACTGACAGCGGTGCCCGTCGGACAGATGCTCGGTCACCGTCATCGGCTGATGCAGATGGGCGCGTCCCCACAGCTTCTGCTGGCCTTCGAGCGTGCCATGCAGGCAGACGTCTTGCTGGCGGGTGTACTCGACGGCGAGGCCTCCCTTCAGGAGAACCCACTTGGTGCCTGGGTCATGCAGCGCGACTTGGTGGAGGTGCTGACGTGGCCGCTCACGGGACAGGCGCCGACCTCCATCCGGGAACTCCCTGACCCGCCCCGTCAGCGCCGAGGGCCCGTTCCCTCAGGACCGGAGCTGTCCATGGGAGACCGCGAGCGCTTCTTCGCGCAGGTGCGGCGTATGGCTGAGGAGGCCCGTGGCGACGAGAGCTTCCTCCTCCGTCGCCAATCGCTCTACCTCTCTGGATACGACGACTGTTCGAACACCGGCGATTGGCTTGTGCGTCAGCAGCGCAGTACACGGCCCGCTGATTGGCTGAGCCGCTGGCTCAACGAACGTTCCGTGGCGGCCGTCGCAGCACGCCAAGGCGACCGGGAGCGTATGCGCCACTTCATCAGCGCCACATTGGGCGAGGACGATGTCAGCGAGGTGGCCAACCTGAACTATTGGGCGTACTGGATCGGCGAAACACAGCACGTCGAACTGTCCGACCACTTCATCGCCTCTCGGAGCCTCGGCAACTGGGCCGGGGTGCGGCTTCTGAGGCACCTTGCGCAAGGACTGGCGCCGCATCACGGATACGTCGACCTGAACGTCCACACCCTCTGGGCGTTGCTCACCGCGAAGCCCGGACTGGTGCGTTCGGGAAGCGCCGCGATCGCCCTCCGGGAACGGCTGCCGGTGATGTTGGATAGCCGGGAGATTTCCGTACCCGCGCGCCGAGAACTTGAGAGCATCCGGTACGCGATCCGCCTCGCCGAGGCGTGAGAGGAGATGCAGGTGGCTGACGATCTTCAGGCGGTGGCCCGCTTCCTGTTCGAGGCCGGAACGCTGAAGCAGGCCCGGCGGACCGGCTGGTGGATGGCCGGGGTGCGAGACCCGGAGAGCGTCGCCGAGCACGCGTGGCGCACCTCCCTCATCGCTTCGGTCATCGCGCAACTGGAGGGCGCCGATCCCGCCCGAGCCGCGCTGATGGCGGTATGGCACGACTCGCAGGAGACGCGGACCGGAGACGTCAACTACCTGGGCAAGAAGTACGCGGCCGCCGCCGACCCGCAGGCGGTGACAGCCGACCAGACCGCTGGCATGCCGGAAACCCTGGCGTCCGCCGTGCGGGGATGGGTCGCCGAGTACGAGGCCAAGGAGTCACCCGAAGCGATCTGCGCGCGCGACGCGGACAAGCTCGAATGCCTCCTCCAGGGGATCGAGTACCTGTCCCAGGGGTACGAGAACGCCCAGCGCTGGATCGACAACAGCCGTGCCCGACTGGTGACGGAGACCGGACGGCGCCTCGCCGACGAACTTCTGAACCAAGGCTCCCTCGACTGGCTGCGTACCGCCCTGGGAGAGAAGCCCTAGGTGGTCGATTCCAAGGGATCGGCTGTGCGCATGAGGTGAGGGAGCCCAAAGTGCGGTTATGCCGCCAGATGTGGACTCCCTCGCCACCTGGCTCACCAACCCCGGGCAGCGATCGTCTAGACCGGCGGTGCCAGGGTGCGCAGGACGTCGAACTCGTTGCCCTCAGGGTCGGCCATGACCACCCAGCTCCGGCCGGGACCCTGGCCCACGTCCACCTTGGTGGCGCCAAGGCCGAGCAGCCTGGCCACCTCGTCGTCGGTACTGCTGTCGATCGGACTGATGTCGAGGTGGAGCCGGTTCTTCACGGTCTTGCCCTCGGGCACCCGGATGAACAGCAGGGTGGGCGGCATCTGGCGCGCCCGGACCTCCTCGACGGTCGGCTCCCATGAGCCGATCTCGACCTTGCCCTCGCTCCGGTCGATCACCTTGAAGTCCAGGACCGCGCACCAGAAGGCCGCGAGGCGCTCAGGATCGTGGCAGTCGATGTTCACGTTCCAGGCCCCCGGCTTCTACGAGCGCCATGGCTATGCCGAGACCGGTAGGACTCTCGGTATCCCCGGAGGCCATGCGGATGTGCACCTGTTCAAGCGGCTGACCGGCGAACGGTAGGGCAGGACGCAACGCCCGCTGTACCGCCGGCCGTGTGTGCGTTTTCCGGACCCGATGTCGTTGGTCACGGCTACCCTGCTCATGGGGGAAGGGGAGCTGTGGGAGCGCAGCGGCCGATGATGCGGGTCTGATCCGGCAGCGACGCCGGTTCGTGGGGCGGCGCCAGGAGATGGCCGCGTACCGGGAGAACTTCGCGGTACCGCCCGAGGACGAGGCGCACCGCTTCGTCTTCCATGTGCGCGGGGACGCCGGCGTCGGCAAGACGACGCTGATGCGGCAGTTGGAGAACACCGCGCGCGAGCACCGGGCGCTCATCGCGTACGTGGACGAGTCCCTGAACACCGTCCCCGAAGTCATGGCAGCCATCAGCGCTCAGTTCGCCCGGCAGGGACATCCGCTGAAGTCGTTCGACAAGCTGTTGGCGACGTACCGACAGCGACGGCACGAGGCCGACTCGGCGGTGGAGGAGGGCGGGGCAGGCGAAGCCCCGGCCTCGGCGTCGAGCGCATTCGTCGCCCGGGCGGGGCTGGTGGGACTGGGGATGGTTCCGGGCGTCGGGGCCTTCGCCGGGGCGGCGGAGCCGGAGCGGATCGCGCAGGTGGCCGACCGGGCACGGGCCAAACTGAGCGCTCGCTTCCGCAGCCACGACGATGTGGACCTGGTGATGTCACCCCTGGACGCGCTCACCCCCGTCTTCCTGAACGACGTGGCCGAGGCGTCGGCGTCGGTGCCCTGGGTGGCATGGTTCTTCGATACGTATGAACGCACCGGCCCGTTGCTCGACACCTGGCTCTGTGACGTGATGATCGAGGGCCGCTACGGTTCGCTTCCGGCCAACACCGTGGTGACGCTGGCGGGGCAGGGGACGCTCGATCCGCACTGTTGGGCCGACTACGCCGACCTCATCGCGGACATCCCGCTGGCCCCCTTCACGGAGGCCGAGGCCCGGCAGCTCCTCTCGGCCAGGGGCGTGGTCGACGAGCAGGTGGTGGAAGTCGTGCTCCGCCTCACCGGAGGGCTGCCCGTCCTGGTGTCCATGCTGGCCGAGGCGCAGCCCGACACACCGGAGGCGGTAGGCGATCCAAGCGGTACCGCCGTCGAGCGCTTCCTGAAATGGGTGAGCGACGAAACGCACCGCTCGGCGGCGCTCGCCGCGGCCCTGCCCCGGCAGTTGGACGCGGACATCTACGCGGCCTTGGCCGAGGAAGAGGTGACCGGGCTCTACGGCTGGCTTCGTTCTCTCCCGTTCGTCAACGACCGCTCCGGCCGCTGTCGGTACCACGAAGTCGTTCGGGCAGCCATGCTGCGCCTCCAGCGCAACCAGTCACCCCAGGGATGGCGTGCCCGGCATCTCCGCCTGGCCGATGCCTTCGCCCGATTGCAGCGGGAGATCGAGGAGACGCTCCAAGACGATGAGAGGTGGGAGCACGAGCGCTGGCTGGACTACCGGCTTGAGGAGGGCTACCACCGGCTGTGCGCAGCCCCGGAGGAGACCCTGCGCGAGGAGTTGCGGGCATATTTGGGCGAATACCTGCACCACGCGTCGCGGTCTTGGGAGCGCCGCTGGACGCGGATGCTCGTGGAGGCGGGGCAGGACGCGGACAGCGACCCCGTACGCGCATGGGGCGCGCGCCTTCTCACGGAGTCCTCGAGAAGCGACGCGGTCGAGAACGTGACGCTCCTGATGGATGAGGTCGCGCCCGATGAGCAGGCCCTGGCCATGGCCTTGGCGCTGCGCGGCCTGGCCCGATCGGGATTGGGCGAGCCGGAAGAGGCTCTGGCTGACGCGGCGCGAGCGCTGGACCTGAACCCCGATTTCGAAAGTGCCCGTGCGACCCGCGGGGAAGCGTACCTCGCCATGGGGCGTTACGAGCAGGCGCTGGAAAGCCTCGACCGGGCCGTGGAACTGGTTCCCGACTTCCCCTGGGCCCTTGCCCAGCGCGGCGAGGCACATCGCCTGCTCGGACACTACGAGGAAGCCCTGGCTGACCTCACCCGCTCCCTGGACCTCGACGATGAGATCGCGTGGACGGTGGGCACCCGCGCCCAGGTCCACCACGCCATGGGCAGCTACGACAGCGCGTTGGCGGACTTCGCGCAGACGTTGGAGATGAGTCCCGACTGGGCTTGGGCTTACGCGGAGCGGGCCGACACCTACCGGATGCTGGGGGGGGGGGGGGGGGGGGGGCCGGGGGGGGCCCCCCCGAATTCCAACGGCCCAACCAAACCGTGGCCCATGACCCAGGGTGGGGGAGGGTAAAGGC